>JAVBPY010000004.1:0-49685 GCA_031549345.1 Victivallaceae bacterium | reverse complement strand
AAACTTTGCAAATACATTTCTCGCTTTTTTTAAACCTTTTTACAACATTCGCAACCACATGCCGCACACAGAATTACAAAACCAAACCAACGTAAACCCTTGATGCAGCACCAAGCCGCCACGCAAAAATTAAAGCATTTTACGGTAAAGATCAAGGTGCATCCGGGCAATCCGCCCTGCATTGTACATGGAGCAAATATGCTTGCGGGCCTCCGCACCAAGCGGAGATGATGCGAAAATATACGCGCGAATCTTTCCGGCGAGCCCTTCCGGATCGATCGCCGCAACGGAAAGTCCGGTTTCCGCCGTAACCAAATCCGGAATTCCGCCGATGCCGAAGGCGGCAACCGGTGTTCCACAAGACATGGATTCAAGGATCATATTGGGAAGATTGTCGTACTTTGACGTGGAAACAAAAAGATCGCAGGCGCGGTAAAAATCGCGCAGCTTGTGCGCATCGCGCAGCACCCCGAGCGAATGCGTCGGCAAAGGAGTCTCCAAACGCCCCTGCCCCACTGTAACCAGTTCGATGGGCAGATCCTTCAATTTTTGCAAAAGAATCTGCAACTCCGTTCCGCCTTTGTTGGGATGATCGATGCTGGACGCGCCAAAACCGAGCAGAAAAGGGCGCACAGGAAGGCCGAGTTGTTCCCGGCTCTCCAGCCGGTTCCCCGGCGAGAAAAAATCGGTATCGATACTGTTGCCGATCACGTCCACACAGGCGGCATCCCAAAGTTTGCTCCTCTGCATTTCCCCGGCCATCCACGTGCTTGGAGCGATGAAGCGGCAGGACATATTTCGCCAGAGTCTTCGTTTGCGTCCCCAGAAAAAGCGATCTACATCAAGTCCAGGGTCGTCCGGGTTCTCTTTTACATATCCATTCCGGAAACGCTCTGAACCGGCAAGAGGATACTGCTCCGTTCCAGTGAAAGGCCAGCAGTCGTGCAGCGTCCAAACAAGGCGCGTTGCACGCGAAAGAGCGGCGATTTCGCCGATCGAAAGCATTTCGCCGACGACACCGTGCAAGTGAACAATATCGGGCTTGAGCGCGAGTATTCTTTCCGGGGCACCCTGTCTGAAAAAATTGAACGTGTGCGCCGTACAATTACGACTGTGCTGCAAAGCAAATACCCGCCAAAGGAGCGCCTGTTCCATGCGCATAATCTTCTTCCGCAAAGGAGACGCCAGAGGAATAACGTTCTTTGCCCTGCCCGGTTCAACGGCGGCAAAGAGCACATTCACATCCGTATGCGCACGCAACGCGCCGGCCAGACGGTCGGCCGCGACGCCGGAACCGGTTGCATCGGCATAATAGCTGACTTGACAAATTTTCATAGAATAACGAAGATACACCGTCATTTTCTTTTCGTCAACTTGTAAATTTCTTTTTCGTGGTGTATTGTCCGACGTAACAGAAAAACATTGGGAGGTGTTTTGTGTCTGCGCGCCTGCAAGCCGAAAAAGGGAAGCCATCTTCGCACCGACGGCGCATTTTTTGTCCATTCTCTTTGTTCTTGCACGCGAAGCCCCATCTCCCCTCCCCCAAACCGAGGAGTGCAAAACCATGAAATCCAGAATTTTATCGCCGGCCGATGTTGGTTATTTTGCAGAAAAAGGATTTGTCCCGACTACGGAAATTCCGGACATTCACATTTTTCCGGGACCGGGCACGATGGTTTCCGTGGAAATGATGCTCAGATCGCCGGCAGGGGCTATTCTCTCCGTCCAATTCGAAGGCGTGGAAGATTTCTCGCTCAACGGCTTCCGCAACAGCAAAAATGTACTTTATGTGTCCGGATTTGAGGTTAAGATTCTAGGAGCGCGCAGAAAAGAGAATGCGACATGGGAAATTGGCGACCGGGCGGGGAACGCCATCCATTTCCTTTGTCGCCGCATCATTGTTTTCGAGGAACCGGGCGGCGAGGAATACCTCCCGCGCATGACTCTTGCCGCGCAAGACGCCGGATTTTAAATTGGAGAAAACCGATGAAACTGTTCCTGCTTGTGCTGCTGTTTCCCATGCTCCTGGCCGGTTGCCGTGTGAATGACGTCTGCGTGGAATCACACCCCGCGCCAACCCTTACGGAAAAGGACAATGGGAAAACCATGCGCCTTACCGCGGGTACCGGCGTAAACATACGTCTCGCGGGGAATCCGACGACCGGATACGACTGGACCTTTTCCGTTGTCGAAGAAAAATCCGCCGCCGAAGCCCCCGGCATGGTGGTGGAAGTGGCCGACGGCACCTTCACCCCCGATGCCACCGACCGCGTAGGTTCCCCCGGTTACCGCACGTTTTTCGTGCGTGCGCTGACCCCGGGGAAAGCCGTTCTGACCGGCAAGTACCATCGTCCCTGGGAAAAACCGGAAGCCGACGCGACGCGGGTCCGTTTTACGTTGATTGTGGAATCGACTCCGTAAAAATCAGCGAAAAAGCGCAACCAGGTAGTACGCGAGCGCCGAGCAGATGGCGGTCAGGGGAATAGTCATAAACCACGCGAAAACAATCCGCCGCGCTGTTCCCCAACGGACACCGCGTGCGCCCTCCACCGTACCGACGCCCATGATCGAGCCGGCTATAACGTGGGTGGTCGAAACAGGAATACCCAGGTGCGCCGTACCCATCAGCACCAGTGCGGCGGAGGATTCCGCACAAAATCCTTCGGTCGCCCGAATTTTCGTGATCCCTGTTCCCATCGTTTTGACAATCCGCCAGCCGCCGAGCATCGTACCGATGCCGATGACCGCATAGCACGAGAACGCAACCCACCCTGGAATTTCCAGCGAATCGCTGACACCCCCGCAAACGAGCGCCAACGAAATAACGCCCATCATTTTCTGCGCGTCGTTCGTACCGTGCCCAAGGCTGTACCAGGCCGCGGAAAGCAACTGAAGATAACGGAACACGCGATTGGCGCGCATGTAGGGAATTTTGCGAAACACATTGAGAACAATAACAGTGAACACCATTGCGCCGAGAAGCCCCAGGAAAGGGGCGATCACAATGAAGGCGACCACCGGAAGAATCCCCGATGTAACCAGTTTTCCGCCTTCGATCCCGATGTGCCCCAGTATAATGATCTTCATCCCCACCGCGGCGAGGCCGGCCCCAATCAGACCGCCGATAATAGCATGACTGCTGGAGGTTGGAAGACCGAAAATCCACGTTATGATGTTCCAGAGAACCGCGCCGAGCAACGCGGCCAGGAGGACCATGAGCTTGGTATCCGGCTCCGCAACCATATCCATATGGATAATGCCGGAACTGACCATTTTAGCGATGGCGTGTCCGAACGTGAAGTAACCGATGAAGTTGGCAAGTCCGGCCATGATTACCGCCTGGATGGGGGTCAAAGTCCGCGTAACCACTACGGTGGCAATGGAATTTGCCGCATCATGGAAGCCGTTGAGAAAATCGAACAGCAACGCCAGAGCGATCACCAGAATCAATAGGACCATCAAAGTCATTTTCCGCTCCTGTCCTTGCTCAGCCGTGCTTGATTTTGATGCCGCGCACCAGCTGGCCGACTTCGTCCAGAGAATCGACGACCGCATCCAGCAGTTCGTAAATTTCCTTGAATTTTATCATATGCACAGTCAGGGTAACGTCGTCTTTCTCCAAAAGTTCGGCCACGCTGGAGTGAAAAAGTTCATCCGCCTGGTTTTCCAATTTATGCATTTGTTCGACTTTTTTCCGGACGTTTTGTTTGCCGGACAAATCGCGGATAATGTCCTGCTGGAGTTTGGCGACATTCAGGATGATTTCCGAGAATTGGCAAATTTGGAGAGGCATACGGCGAATTTTGTACGTTTCGATCTTACATGCCAAATCCTTGAGGATGTTCAGCGGCCGATCCAGATGAATGGCCAGCGTATGAATGTCTTCACGGTCAAGCGGCGTGATGAAACAACGGCTCAATTCCTTGATGATCGTCATTTCCACCTGGTCGCCCTTGAGCTCGTAGTCCTTGATAATGTACAGGCGTTTGCGGACTTCCTCGTCGGAAAGCGACTCAATCTGGAGGACAAGATCGCGAAGCGTATTGCACGAATTGAAAACAAGCTCGCTGAATTGATTGAGATAATCGAAAAACTTCGTTTCACGCGGCAACAGCAAATCCAAAAAATTAATTCCCATAATCCACTTTCTTTCTTATCAACAGCAACGGCGCTTTCTAAAAATGCGGGTACTCGCCGCCGAGGAGGCGAAGCGGCGCTTCGTCCTCCTCAATGGCCGGAAAACGCCCGGCGGGAACGTGGAAGCGGTTGTCGGAACGATCGTCATTGACCTGCGAAACCTCGCCAACAAGGACCTTTCCACGCCTCGCCTCCCCCCAGAACGTGTGGTACTGACGCGGAAGAAGCGTAATGCTCTCTCCCGGCGTCAAACGAACTGTTGTCCCGGCGGGGACAAAAAAACGACGCCCGTCCTGCTGAATTGCAACGGGCGTATCGGCAAAAGACGACTCGTCGGCGGAAGCGTTGTAAAGCGTGACCAAAAGATTTCCGCCGCCGCGGTTGATGATGTCCTCCATCTTGAACCAATGAAAATGCCAGGGCGTTACCTGGTTTTCTTCCACAATCATGATTTTCTCGGCATACGGCTTGGCATAGGTTCCGGAGCCTTGCGCTCCGTTGCGGAGCGTAAACAAGAGCAACCCCACGTTCCGGAAATTGCCGGAACCGAAGTCGGTGATATCCCATCCGAGAAGATTGTCGCGAATTTCGTCATATTCCGCCCCGCGCGTCTTCCAATCTTCCGGCGTCCAATGGGCAAAAGGAGGCAGCAGAAACCGCATTTCCGCCAAAAATTCCATGCCTTCGCGTAAAATCCGGTTTACTTCCGAGCGTTTCATCGTTAATCCTCCCTTTTATCCGGCGGGCAATCTTCGGAGCCATAACGGCTGGCGGCTTTGAACTCCATGCGGTGCGGAAAAAACAGCAGTTCCATTTCGCCAATTTTTCCGTTACGGTTTTTTTCGATAATCCATTCGGCTTTGACCCCTTCATCGGCCTGAACCGTTTTAGCGTCGTCCCGATTGCGGTGCAGAAAAGAAACGATATCCGCGTCCTGCTCGATGGTTCCGGATTCACGCAAATGGCTGAGCTTCGGCTTGGCATTGGCCGCCCCTTTTTCCACATCGCGGTTAAGCTGCGCCAAAACAAGCACCGGAATTTTTAAATCCTTGGCGAGCTGTTTGATTCCGCCGGAGATTTCCGCCACTTCCTGCTGGCGGTTGTCGTAGGAACGGTCGGCACGCATCAACTGCAGATAATCGATGGCCAAGACGTCGATCCCGTTGCGGTATTTCATCATGCGCGCCTTGGCCCGTAACTCGGACAACGTAAGTCCGGCGGTAGGATCGACATAAATGGAAGAGCGCGTCAGGACATCCGCCGCGACGCCGAGCCGATCGGCCGCCGTCCGTGTAATGCCCTTGCTCCAGAAAATCGATTCCGAAAGCTCCGCTTCGGTGCAGAGCATACGCCGCGTGATTTGTTCCGCGGTCATTTCCAAACTGAAAAATGCAACCTTGCGGGGCGTCCGCGTCCGAGTGGGAAGGGCAATGTTACGGAGCACATTCAGCGCCAGACAGGTCTTTCCGATCGACGGACGGGCAGCGAGAACGAACATTTCGCCGCGCTTCAAGCCACCGGTCATTTTATCCACTTCCGAGTACCCGGTGGGAATGCCGACTTCCACAAGACCGTTGGCAATGTCGAAAAGGGCCTTCACCTCCGCGCCGACGCTATCCCGGATTTCGATGATCGAATTGCGAAGCTCCGCCTCGCGGACATTGTAGATGTCGGTTTCGATTTTTTCGATCAACTCGTTGACTTCGGCGGCGGGGTTGTAGCATGCGTTCACCGACTCGGTGCAAATGTCGATCATCCGCCGGAGCGTCGCATAACTGCGGACAATCGAACACCAGGAGTCCAAACGGACAACCGTCGGAACGTAGTTGTGAATTTCAGCCAACGCGGCCACGCCGCCGATGACTTCGAGACGGTTCGACTTTAAAAGGGTGTTGGCCAAAGATACAAGGTCAACTTTGAGCTCCTTATGATTGTGGAGCTCAAGAATCGCATCGTACACAATCCGGTGCGCGTGCGAATAAAACACCTCGGACGTGCCGAGGCGTTCCAGTGTTTCATCAATACAATGCTGCGGTTCCCGGAGCATCGCCGAAAGCACGGCGCGTTCCACGTCCAGATCGTGCGGCTGTGGCCGCTCGATCAAGGCATTCAACGCGCCGCGTGCCGCGGCGTTGCGTTCCGGGTCCGCCATTGGATGTCAGCCCCGGACGACCCAGACTTTGACCTGGGCGAGAACGTCCGCGTGGAGCTTCACTTCCACCTGGAAACTGCCGAGCGTCTTGATCGGCGGATCCAACTTGATGCGGCTGTGGTCGATCTGGAATCCGGCCTCCGCCAGCTTTTCCGCAATGTTGCGGGCCGTTACGGAACCGAAGAGCTGATCGTCCCCGGAGGCCTGCGCCGCAAGGGAAAGTTCGACTTCCGCAAGCTTGAGTGCCAGCGCCTGCGCATTGACGAGATCCTGCTTGCGCTGTTCCTCGATCTTCCCGCGACGGGCTTCGAGCTGCCGCAACGTCGCGGCGGTCGCCTTCGCGGCCAAGCCGCGCGGCAAAAGGTAGTTACGGGCGTAGCCGGGGGCCACGCGGACGGATTCACCCGCCAGTCCGAGGTTTTCGACGTCGGCCAACAAAACGAGATTTACTTGCGCCATGGTGTATGTTCCTCCAGCTCTTAGTAAACCAGGCTGAGGATACGGGCGCGCTTGATCGCCTCGCACAGCATGGTCTGGTGATCGGGGCAGGTTCCTGTGATCCGGCGCGGGGTGATTTTTCCCTTCTCGGTCTGGAACTTCATCAGCGTTTCGGCATCTTTGAAATCAATGAATTTGACTTTCGCCTCGCAAAAACGACAGATTTTCGGCTTGGCCGGCTGACGCCGGCGGGTGGTTTTTCTCGGTTGCATAATTACGTTACGCCTTTCTCTATAATACTCTTACTAAAGTTTGGACTGCACTCATTTAAAAAGGGGTGTCGTCTTCGGAATCGATCGCCGGGTTGAACGAGGGATCCGGCATCGCCGGCGGCGCGCCGGGACCGGACTGCGGCGCGCGCGGCGCCGAGTTTCCTCCGGGACCGTAACCGCCGCGGTTCTGCTGGTAATTCCCCTGCTGGGAATAATTCCCACCGCCCTGCGAACGGTAGTTCCCCTGCGGACGCGAATCGCCGCCCTGCGACGGATAATCGCCACCCTGCGGATAATCGCCGCCGCCATCCTGGCTCCGGCGACCGCCCAGAAACTGAACCTGATCGGCGACAACCCGCAAACGCGAGCGTTTACCGCCGGACTGGTCTTCCCATTGGTCGTACTGCAAACGGCCTTCAACCATGACCGGCGCACCCTTCTCCAAGTACTGCTTGGTGTTTTCGGCCGCCTTGCCCCAGACAACGATATCGACAAAACATGTTTCGTCGCGTTCCTGTCCGTTGGTTACGAACCGGCGGTTGACCGCCAGCCCAAGGTCGCAGACCGCCTGCCCGGAAGGCGTATAACGCAAATCCGGATCGCGCGTCAAATTCCCCATCAGAAATACTTTGTTCAGAGACGCCATGGTTGTCCCCTCTCTACGGTTGCTCAGTTCTCGAGTTGCGCCCGGACCGGCATGGCGTCCACGCCTTCCGGACGCTCATAAACCACAAACATGTTGCGGAGCACACGCTCATCAAGCCGATACTTGTCCTTCAGTTCAAGAACTTTGGACGGATCGAGCTGGAGGATGTAGTTCCAGTAAATACCCGCCTTGCGCTTTTTGATGTCGTAGGTGAACTGCCTGCGCCCCAGGGGAATCGCATGCTCGATCTTGCCGCCGAACGCCTCAACCCGCGCGATAAGCTCTTTGCTGAACGCATCGCCATCGTCATCCACCTTGCGGATGTCCAGAATAAATACCGCTTCGTATTTTTTCAAAATCAAACCCTTTCTTCTATCTTTGGTTCTCTTAATCTTGTTGTTCCGGCCGCGTTTTTTCCGCCGCCTGGTTGTAATGATTCATTGCCCGCGCGACGCCGCCGGTCAGGATCTCCGGCACGGCCTCCAGCGCCAAGGCCAATCCTTGTTTCCACAGCGGCTCCTCTTCCCCCGAAACCGGACTGAGCACATGGTCAATCGTCGAAGATTCTCCATGCCCGATCCCGACCCGGAGCCGGAGAAAATCCGCGCTTCCAAGCTCCTGAATCACCGATTCCACCCCGCGATGCCCGCCGGAAGATCCGCCGCGCCGAATCCGAATCCGCCCCAAGGGCAAATCCATGTCGTCGTAGATCACGAGGATCTCGGAAGCGGGGATCATCAGTTTCCGGGCAAGACCCGCTACGGCAAGCCCGCTCAAATTCATGAACGTAAGCGGCTTCTGCAAATGCAACGTCCGCCCGCGAAACCGGCCGGAAGAGCAGCGGCTCTCACAAACATGCGACGGGGAAAATGTTCCGGGAAGCTTTTCCAGCAACGCGTCGATCAGCATGAACCCGGCGTTGTGCCGTGTTCCCGCATACTCGGCCCCGGGATTCCCGAGGCCTACAATCAACGTGATGGCCGTGGCTTCCTTCATGGAACTTAACCGTTCGCCTTATCTTTCTTTTCCTTGGTAGCAACCGGCTCGGCAGCGGGCTCGGCGGCCTGCGCCGCTTCGGCACGCGGAAGAACCACGTGGAAGACAAGAACATCGGCCGCCGTAAGGGGACGAACGCCTTCCGGGAACTTGAGGTCGCCGACATGAATCGCGCCGCCCACATCCAAGGCGCTCACGTCCGCGCCGAACGCGTCCGGAATGGACTGGGGCTTGCACGCGACCGTAACATGGTGGAGGAGCTGCTCGAGGATGCCGCCACGCGCAACACCGGCGGCATCGCCGTGCGCGTGAATCTGCAGCTCGGTATGCACTTCTTCATTCATTCCGACTTCCTGAAAGTCGATGTGGATGACGTGCCCCTTCAGGTGATTGTGCTGCACTTCCTTGAGGATGACGGGGATTTCGACCGCGCCGTTCAGCAGGTAAATCAGGTGAAGATCTTTGTGCGAGAGCGATTCCCAGTCGCCGGCGCGGACGAGGAAGGCCGTGCCCTGCTTGCCGTGGGAATAGACATTAACCGGGACCATGCCGTCCCGGCGGGCACGGCGCGAAGCGTTCTTGCCGAACTCGCTGCGTTCCTGTACCGCGATTGTGTGTTTTTTGCTGCTCATGGAATTCCTTTCTTGATGAGTCTATGTATCTTGCTTCGTATATGTCAACCTTTAGGGTAAAACAGCGAGGAAACCGATTTTCCGACGTTGATGCGCTTGATTGCTTCTCCCAACAGCGGCGCAACACTGACAACTTTGATACGCCCGCCGAGGGTATCCTCGATGGGCACCGCATCGGTAACAAGAAGATTCTCCAGTTCCGGAGTATCCAGAAGGCGCTTTTTACCGGTTTCGTCCAGCAGGCAGTGGGAAACAGCGGCAAAGACTTTCGAAGCGCCGTTCGCCTTGAGGATTTTGGCCGCGGCGCAAAGGGTGCCCGCGGTGGAGGTCAGATCGTCGGTAATCACGCAGGTTTTGTCCTTGACGTCGCCGACAAGGTGGCTGGAAGCGACGGTCGTCGCGTTCAGGCGGCGTTTGGCGACGACGGCGAACCCCGCGCCGAGCATGTCGCAATAGGACATCGCCATTTTCGCACTGCCGGAATCGGGAGCGACGATGACCGCGTCATCCCCGATCATCTGGCGCATCACCGGCGCAAGCACGGGACGCGCGTAAAGGTGATCCACAGGGATATCGAAGAACCCCTGGATCTGGTGGGAGTGAAGATCCATGGTAATGATCCGGTCCGCGCCGGCGGCGGTCAGCATATTGGCGACCAGTTTGGCCGTGATCGGAACACGCGGTTTGTCTTTGCGGTCCTGCCGCGCGTAACCGAAGTAGGGGAGAACCGCGGTGATGCGGGCTGCCGAAGCGCGCCGTGCCGCATCGATCATGATCAGGAGCTCCATCAAATAATCGTTGGGTCGCTTGCAGGTGGGTTGGATAAGGAAAACGTCCGCCCGGCGGACATTTTCGCCGAACTGGACGAAAATTTCGCCATCGGGAAACTGGGTCTGATGCACTTTGCCGAGGGGAATCTCAAGATATGCGGCAATGGCGGCGGAGAGCGCCGGATGCGCCGATCCCGAGTAAACGCTGATATTCGTAAATTCCATAATTTTATCCAGACTTCCATCCTAATCCGAAACCGCAATTTCCGGAACAGGAGGCCCGGAGTACGCAAGGCGGACAACAACATGCCCGCATGCGCACTCTGGCGACCTTCCGGAGCCGACCGCTACCCGGCGGACGGCAATTCGCACCAAGCGAATTAAGGTCTCGGTACAATTCATACCGACTGAATTCTATTACAATACCGCTCTTTTTGTTTTTTTCAAGCATTCGACCCGAATAAACACTGAAAATCGGGCAAAACGACTTTTGCCGTCGCAGGAAGCGTACTGGCGGCGATCGCAAGATTCGCCGTGGCGTTTTCCTCGTCGATCACCGCGGAGAGCACAAGCCCGCCGTATCCGAAGTAAATGTCCAGACGCAGTTTTTTCGGCTCCACTCTGTAGGAACGATGGCGCAAATACGAGTAACGCTTGGGGAGAATATGCAACCCGCCATTGAAAATATCGATGAGCTTACACGGCTCTCTCAGGAGCTCCGCGCCATTGCGCGAAACCGACTGAAGCCGGATCCCCGCAAAATCCAATGCCAGCGAAACGCCGCCGGAGGTGAAAACAAGCGTATCCGGATGGGCGCACGACCAGGAACAGCCTTCGCCGGAGGCGCCGTATTTTTCGTAAAACGCGGACGTATCGGCCAGAAGAGCCCGGAGCGCCGCCGCTGAATTCGCACAGCCGCGCCCGTAACAACAGCCATCTTTCAGCTCCGGATCCAACTCGCGCGCGTCGTACGTCGCGCGGTAGGCCGCGATCAGGGGATCGGCCGCGTCCAGTGCGTCAAGGCTCTGTCGGCGAAACCGCGCATCGCCGTGCCGCTCAAAGGCGAGCCACGCGAAAAACGCGATCAAATAATGTTTGCGTATCGCCGTTTCCTCCCGCGCCCGGAGAAGCCCGGACTCAAGCTGTTCGGCATCGGCGGGGCTGAACAAGGCGCGGTGCTGTTGCAGAAGATTCGACGCCTTCCGGTAAATCCGTTCCGCGCGGTCTTTTTCCTCCGCCATCATTTCGATGTAATTTTCGTCCGGGTCCAACGCTTTGCGGTTCAAGGAATAATCGTAGGGAGAAAGAGTCCACTTGTGGGGCGGCGTGTGGCGCAACATGCCAAGCTGGCGTTCCGGACGCGTCGGATATCCGGTCGGCGTCTGGGCGCTGCGCCCGCCCGGCTCGTACTGTTTCAGGCATCCGGCGATGAATAAATTGGAATAAATTTTCGCGGCAACCGGCGCGGCGGCGCTCCCATAACGCTCCACGCAATAGTCGAGCGTAATCGCGTCGGGATCGGCGCCGGGTTCGTTGACGCAGCGGCCGAACGCGTAACCGCTGATTTCATTGAGGGTGTCAAAAATGCTCCAGGTCCGTTCGTACTGGTGTTCGGTCATATACCAATCGTAACGGGCAAGGACGCCGTGGCACCCCGCTTCGCGGGCGCAACGAAGGAGATAGGCGGTTTGTTCGACCACCGGGAACGGCACAAGGCCCACACCGTTGTATTCCATCGGCAAGGCCAGTTCCATAACCGTCGGCTGCCGGGCGGCCATGGAGGAAACAAGCATGTTGTACGGGTATGTCGCCTGAAAATCCTCCTCCACGCATTTCCCCATGATGACCATGTCGGGGCCGATGCGGCGGGCCGCCTCCTGGAAGGCGAGCATGTATTCGCCCCCCTCGCCCCGGATGCCGGGATAGGCGACGCCGTGGTTGCGGAAAATAACCTTGCGGTTGCGGGCATCGCATGTTTCTTTGACGGTACGGAACATTTTCTCAAAGCGGTCGGCCATGGGGAGTTCGCCGCCCACGCCGTCGGCGGTGATCCATTCGCCAGGTTTTTCCTCTCCGGTGCAGGTCAGGATCAAACCGTCGAGGAGAGGCCATTGGTCGAACATGCGGTTCAGATTCCAGCGCACCAGTTCCCATACCTGCGGATTGGAAAAATTGACCCAGTCCATGCCGTATTTTTCAATGAATCCCACGGGAAGGCGCAACTCGCGCCGCCAAAGATAAAATTCCAACCCCTGTTCATGGATGTATTCGGAGGCTTCGCGAATCAGGCGGCAGCGGTCTTCCATGTAACGCCGCGACTCCTCATCCACGGGGGGAACGCCCCAGTCTGAGTGGTCCAAATACTGGTATTTAAGCCATTCGCTGTTCATCAACCCAATGGCTTTAAGACCGAAACGGCGTGCCGCGCCGCAGACGTTTTTCAAGTTCTCCGGCGTCAGCGATTTGATCTCGATGCCTGTGAATGCAAAACTCATGTCCCTAATACTCCTCTATTGTTTCTCTTACGATACACGTCATCGCAAAAAAAGCAACCGCGTGAAAAGAAAAAGGCCGCGCCGGAAAACCGGCGCGGCCTTAGCGTAATAACGCTTACTTCTCGAACGAGAACTCAACCCAGCGATCCGGGTTCAGTTCCGCTTCCAACGGCATGTCGTTGACAAGGTTGGTCTGCTTATTCGCGTAATAAACGCGCGCGACGTTGATCGTCCCGGCTTCATCCGAAAGGATGAACCCGGCGTCGCCGCGCATCTTCATACCCGCGGCCGCTTTGATTCCCAAAGAGGCCCACGGAATTTCCGCTTCCAACGTGTAGCCATCGCCCGTGGTGTTGATCTTGAGTTTGGCGTCGGTCAGAATCTTCACCAGCTCGAATTCCACCACGCCGACCGGCGACTGGTAACGGTGTCCGGCATTGGCGACACCCGGAGCAATCCGCTGCATCAAAACCGCAACCGGCTTGCCGTTGAAAGGCGCGATCACCACACGCAAATCGCCCGCAACCGCCTTATTCGCGGCATTGGCGCTCGGGCTGAGCTGGATATCCACCGCGTCGCCGGTCTTGAAGAGGCGGGCAAAGTCCTTCCCTCCGTTACGCCACGGCGTGGAATCGCGAACAACAAACCGGGCGAAAAGCGCGGTATCATTGTACGCCAGACGGCATTCGCCGACCGCGGGCTGTCCTTCGGTTTCCAGCCGCATGTTTTTGATCGAGTTCCACTTCCGGGCATCCGGCTGCGCATCCACGCGGATTACGGCATACGGGTCGGCGGTGGTGGCGGCCACGGCGCGCGCCGTGTTGGCCTTATCGGCGGCGATAAGGTCGTCGCTCGTTACGGAGATGCCCGGGGCCGTGAAGCGCCGGATATCATCCAGTCCCTTGATCTGAAGGATCATCGAAGCCTGGCGCGCCAAACCGCAAGTCATGCGCACCACGCCGTCGTCCTGGCGGCCCAGCCAGCCATTGAACGGCTCGCCACCCATGCTGTAGATTTCCATCGGCATTTTACGGAGCTCGTCTTCGGTGCCCGGGAGGCTCAGCGCCGGGAGGCGACCGTCCTGGAACATGGTGCCGACGTACACGCCGTCGGTCGTCATGTAGAAGTCCTGCCCGAGGTTGCCGCGAAGCATGAACACACTCCCGGCATCGCCACAGTTGCTCACCACGCCGGTAACCTTCAAAGGTCCGATCAGGAGGCCGGGTTTGGGCATCGTGGCGCGGTGGGAACCGTGCACCTGATGATACGGGCTCGGGTACGTCCACTGAACGGCGCCGGTTTCCTTATCCACTCCAGCGACGAACATCGAACGGTTCCGGTTGATGAAGGAAACCGCGGTGTTTTCGCCGGGCACCGGCACCACTTCGTTGGCGGAAATGTTCGCAAGCTTGTTCAGCCCCTTGCCGCTGTAGAGCGGCGCGCCTTCCTTGGTGAAGCCGACGGGTTTGTACTTCCAGAGCGTCTGGTCGCGGTCGCCGGCGTAGAACGATAGATCCGCCGGGTCCATGCGCTGTCCCCAGCCTGTAATCATCGGCAGCGGAAGTTCACCGCGGCTTTTGAGGCTGGTCTTCTTTTTGGCCGGGTAGATTTCGCACTCTTCGAGCTGGACGACGCCGTCTTTGTTCAGGTCGTTCCAGATGACGCAGTCGAATTCATTGAACTTGCTCCATTCGGGGGCGTTCTCCACGCGGATCGCTCCGTTGCGCTGGAGTTCGCCGGCAAGACGGCCGATGGTCGAAACGGCCGAAACGGGGCGCCAGACGGCCTTGGAGAGATCTTTCGGGCTCTTCCGGTCCGGCTCCTTCATCAGCACGATGAATCCCGCCCAGTCGCGGTACGGCGGCAGGAAGTAATAATCGCGTTCCACGCCGGAAGCCTTGCTGGTGAAGACGTGTCCCTGCGCGTGTTCGGCGTGGACCCGCCAGACGTTCTGCTTTTCTTCCGGCGGATTGACCGCCACGGAGTTCATCTTCCACGTATAATTCTTGTGGTCGATGAGCATTTCGTTCGGTCCTTCGTAGGCGAAGTTCGGGTTGGTGTCGTGCAGCAATGTACCGGTCCCGGCGTAGCCGGTGTTGCCGATGTAGTCGCGGTCGAATTTACCGTCCGCCTTCCAGACGGAAACACGGCGCGGGCTGTAGCTGTATTCGGTCGTCCAGACACGGCCGTCGTCGCCGAAGGCCACGCTGGACATGTCGCGCATGCCAAGATGGTTGAACGCGCCTTCGGAGGCGCGCCCGCCCTGGATACCGACGCGCTTCAGGAGCTTGCCATCCTGGGCGTAAACCTTCACTTGCATATCGCGGCCGCGATCGGCCACGGCAAAGTTCCCCTTCGCGTCCACATCGAGGCCGGAAACAACTTCCGGCGCGGGAGAAAGAGCAATCACCGACGCGGAACCGTCGGCAACGTTGAGCTTCGTCAGCTTTCCGTTCGAGAAGAAGTAGGCGAACTTGTCGTCAAACGCGAACGGGACGAATTTCTTCGTCTTCCCTTCGTGCGGGGCACTGGTGTAGAAATCCACCTTGAGGTTGCCGAAGCGTTTCAGGACGGCGGCGTTCACGCCATCGAGCACGATCACTTCGTTTTCCCGGGCCGCGGCGAGGTTGCGCGGACCGGCGGCCAGCGCGATCACGGTTGCGGGCTTCTCTTCGCCCAAAACAACGCGCCACGGGTAGGCGAACGGAAGCTCCTTGCCGTCGCGGACAAACGGAGCGTATTTGCCGTTGCCTGCGTCGAAACGGACCAGTTCCTGCTCCTTGGTGTCCCAGCCGTTCGGGATGCTGTACACATACTTGGCGTTGGCCGCGAGCGAGGACATACCGCGCTTTTCACTCCAGATTTTCTTGCCGTCCGGCCCCAGCGCCCAGATGCCGAATCCGCCTTCGACAAAGCCGCAGGCGATCACCATGTTCTTGCCGGAACGGGCCAGCGCTTCGGGGAGCGAGTGGTCCGCGCCCCAGCCGCCCTTGCCGTCGGCGGTATCCCACGGCGGTGTGCCGGGATTGTAGAAGCACATTTCGTAGCTGGAGCGGAGCCCCTTCTGGGTCAGGCCGCGCACCTTGTAGGCGCCGGGCGCGGCAAGCTTGCCGTTGTCGTCCAGGCCGTCCCACATCACTTTAATGCGGGACTTTCCGTTCGCCTCGGAAACGGCGTAATCGGCAACCTCAAACTCACCCGCGAGGTTGCGGATGCGTTTTCCATCGAGATCTTCGATCACAAGCGAGAAAAATTTCGCGTCGGAAGGCACTTCGGCGAACACCGGAATCGATCCGGGGAGCTTCGCCCCCGCGACGACATATTTCCGCGGCTCTTTTACGGAAGATCCGATAAGTTCGATATCGCCCCAGACATCCTTGGCCGACCAGAAAAACTCACGCGAAGTCTTCCCCGGCTGCATATTGTCCGCGTAACGGTGAATCGGCCAGATGTTCCCGGTCGGATCGCCCCACATGAACTGGAGACCCATCTGGATTTTGTCGCCGACGGAGGCCTTGTATCCGTCCGTCTTGCGGAGGAGAAGCTTCCAGGGAATCTTCAGTTCGTGGACGAATCCGTCGCCGGAAGGCAAGACTTTGTATGCGGATTCCACACCTTGTTCCAGAATGGTCGAACCGCGCTTGCCCTTCATCAGGATGGTGGTAACGCCCGCTTCCTTGTCGCCGCGCAGATCGTTCCAATAGGCGATGTCCAGGTTCGGGCGATCCTTCCCCTGGCTCCAGCCGGTGATCCACGCGATGGTGTCCGGGGTGCGCACACGAAGCTGAATCGCGTCCGCCACCCAGCCGCGCGCCGGTTCGAAGTCCGGATCGATGGTGCTGTTCAGGGGCGTCGGATCTTTCCAGAGAAAGCTCAAATACAAGTTATCCTTATCCCACATCGCCGCCGACTTGACGGAGAACGTGTCCTTCACAACCGTATCGGCGTAGCTGAAAATCTGGCCGGAAAGATCCCAGTCGCTCAGATCCCCATCCACCTTGACCGGCGATTTGACCGGAACCGCGAACATCCCCTCGTTCTGAGTCTGGCGTCCGATCATGTTCTGGGCCTTGATTACCCCCTCTTCGCCGCCTGCTTCCTGCGCGGAACGGCAACCGTAGCCCAGCAGAAGCGCGGAAGCGCCAAGAGAGCCAAGCATCCAACTCCAGTGTCGTTTCATCCTGTTCAATCCTCCATCCTGAATTTGAGAATCCGTTGCGCCGAAGTTTCGTAAACAACGGCAAATGGACCGTTCAACGCGACATGGCCGGGGCGCTTTACCGCCGCCTCAGCCACCTTGCCGCCTTGAATATCGTACAATCCGATCCGGTCTTTCGCCGAATCGGAAACCAAAACACGTCCCTTGGATACGGCAATCCGGAGTTCCGGACCGAAGTTATCGGTCCAGCGGGCGCTTTCCTTCCAGTTCGTCCCATCCTTTTTGAAAAGGACGATGTAATTGTCGGCGGCGGCAACCAACGTACCGTCTTCCGCGATGCCGCAGCCTCCCCAGACTTTCGCGGGGGAAGCGGTTTCAAGCTTCACGGCGCCCAGGTTTTTCCGCCAGTTGTTGCTGCGGTCGGTCGCGGCAATCTCGTGCAGCGTGGCGTCCCCGGCGCGGCCGAGGATCAAGAGCTGGCGCGCGCCGGGCATCACGGCCAATCCGATGGGATTCTTCGGCAACGCCATGTCTTTGAAAGCGTTCGCGTACATCTCACGCTCGCCGAGTTTCCCGGAGGCGAGAAAGTTGTTTCCATGGCGGAAAGCCAACATCACCAGCGTGTCCGCGTCGGCCATGGCCGCCGTGATGGGGAGCGGCGCTTGCCACACCAGGCTCAAGTCGGCGGGGTTCAGGACATTGTCGTTCCAATTCCAGATGTTGCGCTCCGCAAAGACGCGGCCTTTGGAGTCCACGCCGAGCGTACCCGGAGTCGGCAACCCGCCGATGCGGCGCGTGAGGACAAGCTGTTTGAGCTCCGGCCGCCATTCGGCCAGATGAATCACGCCGCGCAACCCGCCGATGGCGAAAAGCCCCGGCTGAATTTCGCTCATGCCGCGGCCGCTTTCAATCTCGTAATTGCACGGAACGTACCCGATGAAGTGCCCGGAGGCTCCCCCCTGCACCACCCCCGGAGCGGGGGAAAAGTCCAAGTCGAAACGTTTGATCGTCCCATGCCCGCCGGAACCGTACCAGTAGTTTCCGAAGCGTTGCCCCCGGTCGATGCCGCCTTCGCGCCGTCCGATAAACGTCTTCGGCCAGTCGTCGTTTTCGACGAGTTTTCCTTTCTCCCAAAGGTTGGCTTCCTTGCCGAGAAGAATGAACAACCGCCCCGCAGCATCCCAATCCATCCCGTTGACGCGTTCCGCGGGGAGCATGCCCATCCGCGTGGCCGTCCCCGCGGCGACATCCACAGAGTGGAGGGATTTATCTTTGTTCAGCACCACGATTTTTCCATCGCGGGCCGAGCCGGAGATGTTCATGATTTCGGCGGGAACGTTCACCTTCTCCGCCATGGTTCCGGGGGGAGAGCCGACCTTGATACGGTAAAGGTTATTCTTGAGCGTCATCGCCAGATAATCGCCGCACAGCACCATTTGGTCGCGCTGGTCCTGCAAATTTGCCGGCAAACGGTATTCAACGGCCACCGAGCCATCCAGGCGGTAGCCGATGAGTTTCCCCTCCCCCGCGCGGTCGTACAAGAGTCCGCTCCGCGCGTCGTACACGGCGCCGAGCCCGGTAACCTGCTCGGACTTGTTCCCGTACAGAACGGGTTTATCCCAAGCGCCGGAATTGCCGATCACGCCTTCGTTCCGAAGTTCCGCGCCCGATACGCCGGCCCCCGCAAGGGCCAGCGCCAGATACATCCATGTTTTCAATTGCATGTTCTTACTCCGCGAACTTAATCTCGCCCCAATTCTGCGGGGTGAGCATGGTTTCGCCGGGAACGTCGTTCACCAGCCCGGTGGCCTTGTTCGACCAATAGAAGCGCGAGAGGTTCATCGTCCCTTCGCGGTCGCCGTACACCACACCGAAGTCGCCGCGGAATGTCTTGCCCGCCGGGAGCTTCAGCCCCAATTCGGCGAGGGGAACCGTCGCATCGATCACGTAGAACTCTTCGCTTTTCTGGAGATTGATTTTCGCGCTGTCGATCCGGCGCACGTCGTCCACCGTTTCGCTGCGCCAGGGGCTGGCGAACTCGACGGTGTTGAGTCCGGCTTTGTCCTTCACGCGGTAACGGTACAGCACCGCGATGGGTTTGCCTTCAAACGGAGCGATCGAAAGGCGGATATCGCCTTCGACGGCGGCCTTGCGGTCGGCGCGGGCGGAAGCGTCGGTCCCGATCTGGAAGTCGATGGTATCGCCGGTTTTGAACAAACGCGTCCAATCCTTGCCAAAGTTCACCCACGGCGACGTGTCGGTTACCTGGTAACGGAGATAGAGGTTTTCACTGTCGAACTGCGCTTTAACCTGGATGCTCCAGCGTTCGCTGGCCCAATCCGCCGTCGGCGCGACCTTGGCCCAATCCCCGCGCGTCTTGTCCGGACGGCGGGTAAAGTGGGCGAGTTTAACCTGCGTGGTCTGTTCCGCCGCGGCCGCCTGGCGCGCCGCGCTTTCCACCATCTGCGGCGTAACCTTCAGCGTGCCCGCGGCGCGCTTTACCTGATCGAGGCCCGTGAGGTGATAGATGCGGTAGCCGCTGGTTCCGGCACTCAGGACATAGCGCTTGTTCACCGCGTCGTACTCGAAGTTGCCGCCGAACGGCTCGCCGCCGACAAGCCCCGCGCCGACGACTTCGGCCACACGGCAATCGGGGAACATTTCATCGACATACATGCCGTCGGTGGTCATCAAGAACAACCGTCCGTGATTGCCGATCCAAACCATCACATCGCCTTCCTTATCCAAGGGCGCACAGCCCAGGGAGAACAAAAGTCCCTGGAACTCGCCGGGGCGCGGCAACGGCGCGTCGTGCGATCCGTGTACGTTTGTCCAACGGTTGGGATAAATCCAGTTGAGTTTACCGTTCTTATCGAGGCTGAGCATATACGGGGAGGCGTTGACCACCAGGTTTCCCCGGGTGTCGTTGAGGGATGTTTCCAGCATCGAACGGCTTCCGCGCGGCAACTCGGCGACATTCTTTCCGCCCTCGATGGCCTTCGCCAGCGAATAGTTCGGCGCGCCGAATTTGTTGTACCCATCCGGAGAGAGTGTAATCATCTTCTCCACGCCTTCCGGCGTCCGGTAGCCCAGAAGGATGTCCAGGCTGTTCAGGCGCAAACCCCAGCCGAAGGAAATACCGCGACTTCCGGCGGGCGCGAATTCGAATTCGTCCGCATCCAGATCTCCGTTGCCGTTTTTATCCACCCACAGCACATACACGCTGCGGCAGGAGGGGTCGGCATAACGCTGTTTGAGCACCGCCTTGGGGAACGCCTTTTCAAAGGTGTCGGAGAAGGCGGCGATACGGTTCCACTGCAGGCCGTACAGGAAGTTGTGTCCGTCGGAGATCAGAGCAAGGTCGCGCAAAGACCCGTCGGGCATCAGCTCGCAAACCAACGTCGCCTTGCCCAGCCCGAGGACGAATGTGCGTCCATCGCGCTCGACAAACTTGTAGTTGAAGCTTTCACCGTACTTGCCGTTTAAATGCGCGCCCGCCTTCTGGAGTACGGAGGCGATCTTCGCGGTCTTTTTGTCCACATCGATGTCCCAGGAAACACGGAAACCAAACCATTGGCACGGCTTCCGGGGGTTGAACCCCGCGGCGGGACTGCCGTACGCGGGGGAACCGACTTTATCGTACACCACTTTGCCGCTCTTGAGATCCCACTTGGAGATGCGCTTGGGGTTGGTGCGGTATTCCGCAACCCACATGCCGTCGTCGGTGGCGACGGCGATGCCGATCGGGGTAACGAGGCGTTCCGGGCGCCATTTTCCGGCGTAGGCCCCGCCCGGTTCGCCGTAGGTTTTCTGGAGTTTGCCCTTGAGGGAGTACACCTTCACGGTGTCGTCGGGAGAACCGGTGAGGTAGAGGAGATCGTTCTTGAAGAAAACGCCGCGCGCTTCGAAGGGGAGCGTGAAAAGTTCCTTGACACCTTTCGTCGCCGGATCGACTTCCAGCACTTTCTTCTCGGAAACGACGAAAAGTTTCTTTCCGTCGGTAGCCAACACTTTGGGGACGGGAACGGGAATGCGGTCCACCACCTGGTGGGTTTCGGTGTCCACCTTCATCAAATTGGCTTCGTCGGCGTTGCCCACATACAGCGCGCCGGCACAAAGGACCGCCCCGCGCAAGGCGAAATGACGCTGCATAAACGGCGTACGCGCCAAAGTCTTATCGTTCTTCTGCTCCCCGGTGAAAAGCGACGTGTACTGGGCGCGGCTCCCCTTAGGGGAAACGACCTTGCCGCTTTCGATTTCAAACACAGTGAGTGTAATGGTCGGCTGCTTCTGGGTGCGCCCCCACGCGCCGCCGTCGTTCAGGACGTACAGAAACTTTTCATCGGCGGCAAGGAACACTTCCTCGATCCCGGAACCGCCCACCTCGTGGTAGCTCTGCGCAACCTTGCCGGCCTGGTTCAGGGCGATCAATGCCCAGCCGCCTTCGGTCAAAGGAGCGCCGGTGAAAACGTATTTGCTGTTGACGGCGAATGCCGTCAGCGTGCCGTGGTTCGGGCCCCACGGAATGAAGGTCTTTTCGTCGCCGTTGGCGAACATCATCTGGAAACGCGGCATAACGCCGGGGTGCGAAAGCGTGCGGAAACGGTAGTCGCCCGGGGCGATCAGGTTGCCGAGCTCATCGCGGCCATCCCATACGATGCTGTGTTTTCCGGCGGCGTAGTCGATGCCGGAAACAAGGTTCTTAATCCGCTTTCCATCCTTATCCTCCACAACCACCGTCAGTTTCCCGTCCACGGGCTGCGTTACGGGGATGCGGATCTGGCGCTCGCGGTCCACGACCTGGTTGCGGTATTCATTGTAGTCGAACGCTTCCCAGAGGCGGGTATCCGCGGGGAGGAGGTTCCCCGGGGCCTGCGCCCGGAAAACTTCGCGCTGGCGCAACGATTTATCGGCGTTGAACCAACTTACTTCCAACGCCATGCGCAGCGTGCCCGCGCCAAGGTCGTCTTTCTTGACGGAAAATTCACCGGGAAATTTCGCGATGGGGAGAATCACCGACTTTGCACCGGAAAGGCCAAGACGGCCGGCAATGGCGGCGTACGGATTTTCCGCCTCCACGCGAATACGGTAGACATCACCCTCCAACCGAACGGCGGCCTTCACCTCCGGCGAGAGCCGGCTGGAAAGAACGATTTGTTCCGCGGCGGAAAAATCCGCCCCCGAGAGCCATGCGCCGAGGCACAGCATTCCAATCGCCGACACCCACTTTCTCATACAACTCCTTCGTTTTTTGGAAAATACAAGGAAGAAAAAATACTCTACCGGAAAAAATAAATCCGATATATCATAAAAGCAAGCGCAAAATCCCCCTTTGCCCTCTTTTTTTTCGATTATTCCTGAAACGAATCCAGCGCCGCCTCGATGGAATCGTACATTTGGAAGAGTCCGCGGGCGCGGGTGATGTTGAAGATGAGCTTTGACTTCTCGTTGATCTGCACGAGCTTAAGCGCGCCGGAGAGGGCGTTGCAGTTTTTGAGGCAGAAAACCAGCGCGCCGAGGCCGCTGCTGTCCAGATACTCCATGCGCGCAAGATCGAAGATGAACCACTTCCCGCGCCCGAGCTGCCGCCTGAATTCGGTTTTGAACTGCTCCGCGTGCGCGCTGTCCAAACGCCCCGAGAGCGTCATAATAATCACGTCGCCTTGTTCCCGTACCGAAATTCTCATGCCTATTCTCCCTGCGTTGCGGACTTTTCGCCCATGTCCGTGCCATAAGGACTTAACATAGCTCCCTTCCGTATAAATTGCAACCGCTGTTTTTTAAGAAGTGAACTTGACTTTTACTCCCCAGAAACGTATATTCACCCTTATTATGACGAATACAGACGAAAAAACGGAAATTCCGCGGGATTTTGAAACGGCCATGCGCCGGCTCGATGCCCTTTTGCGCAAATTGGACGAGGGAAATCTCCCCCTTGAAAATCTCCTGAAAGATTATGAAGAGGGCAATCGCCTGATCCACTATTGCCGTGCCCAGCTTGAAGGCTTCGAAAAACGGATCGAAATCCTGAACCGCGACGACGGCGCCGCCGGCGAATGGCGCGATTTCGCCGAATCCGCGCCGCGCACCGGCGATACACTATAAGAAAGAATCCGTTTCTACAGGTTTCCTCCCAAATGCCGATATCGTTCCTCTCCCAGAACTGGCTTTACCTGATCCCGGCGGCCCTCTTCCTCCTCCCGCTGCTGGCTCTTGCGGCGGCGCGGCGGCGCAGATGCCACAGAGAACGTTTGCTTGGAGCGCGGAACAACGAGCAGCACAATCACTCTCCCGCCGCCCGCGCGTGGCGGACGATCCTTCTTATCGGTTGCATCCTTTTCCTGATCCTGGCGGCGGCGCGTCCCTGGCGCGGACGCATTCATGTACAAAGCAGAACGCACGGGCGCGATGTCGTGGTCGTCTGCGACGTATCCAAAAGCATGCTTGCCACGGATTTGCCCCCCACGCGCCTGACGCACGCGCAACATCTGATGCGGAAATTGGTCCAAAACTCCACATCCAACCGCCTGGCGCTGATTCCTTTTGCCGGGCGCGCATTCACAGCATGCCCGCTCACCGCCGACCTTGCGGGCTTTACACGCATCGCCGATTCGCTGAATGTGGACACCGTGCCGGTGGGAGGGACCAACCTGGAAGCGGCGCTGCAAAACGCCATGCGCGTGCTGGACACCTCCGCCGGGCACCAGGCGATTGTTCTTCTGACCGACGGGGACGAGCTGGAGGGAAACGTCGCCGGCACCCTCGACGCGTTGCGCGAACATAAAATTCCGCTCTTTATTTTCGGGCTCGGCAATCCGGCAATTCACGAACCCCTCCCCGACGGTGCAGGAGGCTTCCGGCGCGACCGCGCGGGAAAAATTATAACCAGCCGCCTGAATGAAGATCTTTTGCGGAAACTCGCCGCCGAATCCGGCGGTATGTACGTGCGGAGCACCGCCGTCGATTCCGGCATGCACACCATCGCACCGCGCATCAACCGCCTGGGAACCCAGGACGCCGATGCGGGTGTGCGCGACCTTCCCCATGAGCGGATTCACCTGTTTCTTTGCGCGGCGGGCGTATTGCTTTTCCTCTATCTTCTCCTGCCTGAAACACGCAGAACATGCCTGACGGTTCTTTTATTTGCCTGTACGTTTTCCGCCGGCGCAACGGAAGACGCGCAGACAAGCTACAACCGCGCCTTAAAACTCCACAGCGACGGAAACATCGACAAAGCGACCGGCGCCTACGAAAACGCTATCCGGCACGGCGTCCACGATCAGGAACTTCGCGGACGATCCTATTTCAATTTGGCCGCCGCGCGGCACCGTACGGCGCGCGAGCATTACCGCAAAGCCTTGGAGGAGTTGAAAAACGAACAACGCGAACCGGCGCTGCAAACGCTGGAAAAAGCGCTTCGCGAACTTGCGGCGGCGCACGAATTGTACGCGACGGCCTTTTCCCACGCCGCAACGGGGATTCACGCGGAAAATCTTCAACTCCACGCAAACCACCAGCAAGCGATGGAAGAGCTCAAAGCAAAAATAGAACAACTCAACGAGCAAGAGAAGAAGCTCAGGAACGATACGAAAAAGGCCCACGAAACCCCTACCCCGGAAAACGCGTCCCGCGCGGGCGATTCGGCGGAAAAACTCCGCCGCCAGGCCGGAGCCATGCGCCAGAGCAAACTGGAACAGGAAGCCCAAAAGGCCAAAGAGCAACTGGAACAAGCCGCTCAAAAACTCCAGCAGGGTCATGAATCGGAGGGACGGCGCCTCCTGGAGCAAACCTCGCGGCAACTGGAACGGGATGCCTCCACAAACGCCAAAGGATCGGGCAGGGAAAAAGCAACAGCCGCCGAATCCTCCGGCGCGCCCCCTGTTGCCGGCGGCGAAGGGACCGACCGCGCCGCCAAGGAGCCGCCGCCGGGACAAAACGGCGCGGAGCAGCTCCTTGATATTCTGAACGGCAAAGAAAAAGAACTCCGGGAACGCATCCGCCGCACCGGCGGAACGCAACACCGCGAAGTGGAAAAGGATTGGTAGGGATGCGTACAACACTTTTTCTTTTTCTTGCGGTTCTTTTTCCGGTGTGCGCGCTGGAGGTTCATCTGCTTCCGGAACCGGCGGCCGCCGGGGAAATACTGGAACTGACCCTTTCGGACGACCGCGCGATGCCCCGACTCGCCGCACTGCCCGTGCTCCCGAACGCGACGTGGATACGGCAGGAAGAAACGCGGGCGGAATACTCCGCCGCCCGGATACGCCACATCCGCACGTACAAAATTCGCCTGAACAAAGAAGGCGAATTACAGATTCCGGAGTTGACCGTCCGCGTGGGAAAAGAAACGGAAAAAATTCCGCCGCGCACCCTCCGTGTCCTCCCTGCCGCGACACGGGAGTTGGCGGTTGCGGAAGGGAGCATGCCGCTTGAAAAAGCGGTGTTCGGGCGCTTCGAGTTTCAGAAGAAAGATAGAAAATACTTCGTCGGCGAGGAAATTCCGGCGGATCTGGTCCTCTACAGCGCCATCGGCCTGGAAATTGCACAGCTCGAATACCCGCAAGTGGAATTTTCCAACGCGGTATTCGCCGATCTTTCCGGCGCCAAAGGAGAGAACCGCCATTTCGCCCCGCCGCGCGAAGAACGGCGCGAGCTGGATGGAAAACTTTACCGGGCCATCGTTTTTCCGACGCGTTTCCGTTTGATCGAACAGGGCTTGCTTCTTCCGGCGGCGCGTACCCGCCTTGCCGTCGTCCGCAACGAACAACGAAAGGAATCCTCCACACAAGATCCGTTCGGCGACGACTTTTTCCGGGAATTTTTTTCCCGCAACCGCCGCCAGTTCACGCCGATTACAATTGAATTTCCGAATCCTTCTTCCCCTCCGGTCGCCTTTCCTCTTCCGTCCGCGCCCAAGGACGCGCTTCTCCTGCCCCTGGTCGGAGATTGGGAAATTGCAGCGAAACTCGACGCGACCGCCCCGCGTGTCGGCGAAATCCTCACGCTGCACATCCTTGCCCGGAGCGCAACGGAAACCGGACGTCCCAACTTCCCCCAACTTCAGCTCCCTTCTTTCCGAACCCTCCCTCCGGAAACGGAGGCTCCGCCGAAAGACGCGCCCGGAACATGGACAATACGTTACATCCTCATTCCCCTGCAAGCGGGAAAAGCGGAAGTGAGCCTCCGTCTCGCCACCTTCGACACCTCCCGGGGCGAATACCGCATCGCGGAAATGCATCGATCCCTCGACGTCCTCCCCGGAACCGCCCTCGCCGAAAACGCAACGCAAACACATATTTTTCCGGACACGGCCGCAAGCACCGGCAATCGCTTTACGCCCGAAGCCCATTACCTGAAACCCCGCCTCGCAGGCTCCGTTCCCCTGCCCCTGGGGAAAAGGAATTTTCAAATCGCTTTCCTCCTTTTTGGGGCGGGACCGGGCGTGGCGCTTCTTTTGCATTTCCTCCGCAAACGCCGCGGCGGCGACGCACTTCGGAAACGTCATAAGACGGCGGAACTCCGAAGAAAACAGCTCCTGAAGCATCTGGACACCCCCGATTGTACACTGGAAACAATCCACGCGGAGCTGACAGGTTTCCTCACCGAACGCCATAACCTTCCACGCGGAAGCCACGCGGAGGAGATTCTGCCGCATCTCGACGATCCTGAACTCGCCGCCTTTTTGAAAGAAATCGCTCTTTCCGCTTACGCCCCCGGCACGGAAGACTTTACAGAAGACAAGCGCCGGAAGCTTATGAAAATCCTGAAACATCTCGGAATCCTCTTCGTTTGCCTTCTCCTTGCGGCGGCGGCACACCCGCCCGCCGATGGGTTTGCGGCGGCAAACGCCGCCTTCGAACGCGGCGCGTTCGACGAGGCCAACGAACAATATTCCCGCCTCCTGAATCCCGCCGCGCCCGATCCGGCCATCCTCTACAACCGCGGATGCGCCCGTTACCAGAAAAACGATTTCGCCGGCGCGCTGGGCGACTTTTCCGAAGCGCTCCTTCTCCGCCCCCGCGACCGCGCCGCCGCCGACAACCTCCTCCTTGCCCGCAGCGCACTGAAACTTCCGAAAGAGGATACTCCGTATCACCGTATTCCCGCCGTCAGTTTTTTCCGTCCCGACCAGTGGGTGCTCCTTGCGGCGGCGCTCTGGTTCGCCCTCTGTCTTTCTCTGGGGTGGACACGCTGGAGGAAAATACGCATCACGCTGGCGGCGGCGGCGCTTCTTGCCATGCTTGGCGCAACAATCGTTCAATATGCGCTCTATGCGCCGGAACGCGGAATGGCGCAAGTCCCCCTCCGGGTACTGAGCCTTCCGGCCGAAACGGCCGGAAGGCTTATCACGGAACTGCCCCCCGGCACAGCCATTTTCATCCTTGAGCAACGCGACGGCTGGATGCATATTCAAACCGGTATTTTGACCGGCTGGGTCCGTGCCGGGCAAATCCGAACTTTTTTACCGCAATAACCAGGAGAATTCACATGGAACAACAGGACATCCAACAACTTCAGGATGAAATCCGGAGCCATATCGGCGTCTTCCAGCGCGTCAAGGCGGAAATGTCCCGCACGATTGCTGGGCAGGAACGGTTGATCGACCGTCTTCTCCTGGCGTTGATCGCCGACGGACACGTCCTCCTTGAAGGACTTCCGGGACTCGCGAAAACCATGGCGGTCAAAACGCTGGCGCAAACATTCCTTGCGAGCTTCTCGCGGCTGCAATTCACTCCGGACCTTCTGCCGTCGGATTTAATCGGCACACGCATATTCAACGGCGCGACACAGGAATTCAGCATTCGCATCGGCCCGGTGTTCGCCAACATCGTCCTCGCGGACGAAATCAACCGCGCCCCCGCCAAAGTGCAAAGCGCCCTTCTGGAGGCCATGCAGGAACGGCAGATCACCATCGCGGGCGAAACCTTTCCCCTCCCCGCGCCGTTCCTGGTGCTCGCCACCCAAAACCCCATCGAGCAGGAAGGGACCTATCCTCTTCCGGAAGCCCAGCTCGACCGATTCATGTTCAAGCTCCATGTTTCTTATCCCCTGCGCACTGAAGAATTGCAAATTATGCGCCGCATGGCGCACTCCGGCTTGCCGCAAGAGGCGCTTGCGGTGGCGGGACTCGAGGATATCGCCAAGGCCCGCGCTCTCACAGACAGAATTTACATCGACGAGAAAATCCTCGGCTACATCCTCGACCTTGTCATCGGAACGCGCCCGGAATGCCACGCGGAACTGTCCGAACACCAGCAGGGGGCCGATCTCGGCGAGCTCCGGCAATGGATCGCCTTCGGCGCTTCGCCGCGCGCGTCCATTGCGCTGGCGATGGCGGCGCGCGGCATAGCCTTCCTCGCAGGGCGCGCTTATGTGGTTCCGCAGGATGTGAAAGAGGTGGCCGCCGACGTGCTGCGCCACCGCATCCTCCTCTCGTACGAGGCGGAGGCGGAGAACATCACCACCGATGCCATCATCGTTCGTCTTCTGAACGAATTGCGCATCCCCTGAGGCCGCCATGCTCCCCATTGAATTGATGAAAAAGATCCGGCGTCTGGAAATCCGCACACGCAGTGTCGCGGAAGAGCTCACCGGCGGCGCATACCGCAGCATCTTCAAAGGCCGGGGCATTGAATTCGACGAAGTGCGCGAATACACGCTGGAGGACGATGTGCGCGACATCGACTGGAACGTAACCGCGCGCACCGGCGTCCCGCACATTAAAAAATACATCGAAGACCGGGAGTTGAGCATGCTTTTGGCCGTCGACATTTCCGCCTCGCAGGCATTCGGCTCAGGCAAAACATCCAAGCACGAAACGGCGGCGGAGCTCGCCGCGCTCCTGGCCTTCAGCGCGGGCAACAACGGCGACAAAGTCGGCCTCCTCCTCTTCAGCGATATGCTGGAACTTTATCTGCCCCCCCGCGCGGGACGGAAACATACATTACGCCTCATCCGCGAACTCCTGGCGCGTTCCCCCGCCGGACAGGGGACCGACATCGCCCTGGCGCTGGAGGAAATACAGAACCTCCTCCCCAAACGGAGCATCGTATTCCTCATCAGCGATTTCGTGCGCGGCGGCGATTGGGGAATTCCGCTGAAAATCGCCAACGCCCGGCACGACGTCGTCGCCGTTTGCATAACCGACAATGCCGAACACCTCCTTCCCGCCTGCCCGGCACTCGACCTGGCCGACGCGGAAACCGGCGAAACATGGAGCTTTTCCGCGACCGCCGGGCAACGCCGCCGTTTCCAGGCGGCCGCGCGCGCCGGCGCCGAAGAGATCCGTCGCAAAGTCGAACAGGCGCATGTCGATTGGATCGAACTGCGTACCGGAGAAGACACACTGCGCCCGCTGGTTGAATTTTTCGACCAACGCCGCCGCCGTTTGCGGAAGGGGGGGGCGCGATGAAACGCATTCTTCTTGCCGCGGCTATTCTCCTGACCGTGCTGATTCTCGCGGTATCTTCCGGGTATATTTTCAGTATCTTCCGCACCTGGGACGAGGAGCGCCTCCACGGGGCAATTCCACGTCTCCTTCCCGCCGACACACGTCCGCTGGACCACACGCGGCGCGTCCGGCTCCACGTGGATCTTCCGCTCACCGCGTATATCACGGATGCGCGCCTCGTGCTCCCTGCTGCGGCGGGGCTGCCGCCTGCGGAAATACGCCGTTCGATGTGGCTCTGGGATCGCTGGCGCTGGAGAATCGAGGCGTCCATCCGCCCCCTTGAACCAGGCAAAATGGAAGAAGGCCGCCTGGAAATGACAATCCGGACCTCCGAAGGGACGAGAACGGTCAATTTCCCCGTCCCCGCCTTCGAAACGACACCACTCACCGTCAATGAAAACGACGAGGCGCGTCTCGCGGGATCGTTGTATATGCGGCACAATCGCCTGTCCCGTTGGTACTGGGTTTTCGGCACATTCCTTTGTTTCCTCGCCGGGTTGGGAGCATACATGGTCCTGCGAAAAAAAAGAGCGGTCGATCTTCAAATTCCCCCCTGGGAAACGGCGCTGGCCGCACTGGAAAAACTGCGCGCAACCCTCCGCCGGCGCGACGCCACGCCGGAAGCGGTCTGGACGATGCTGAATGACCTTGTCCGCCATTACCTGGAGATTCGCTTTGAACTCCCGAGCCGCACCCAAACGCAGGACGAATTTCAGCAAACCCTGGCAGACGCCACGTCCCCGCTGCCGCCGCAGGACCGCCTTTATTTGAAAGAATTTCTCGCCACGTCCGAATTGGTCAAATTCGCCCGCTCACGCCCCGATCCTTCCCTTGTTTTCGACGCAATGGATCAGGCGGAAGCCTTGATTCGCGCAAGTGAAATCGTTGAAACAACGAAGGTGAAGAAATGATCGACTTCGCCCGCCCCTGGCTATTGATATTGTTGTTGTTCGTCCCTCTTTTTTTCCTTTATCTGCAGTATTGGAAGCCCCGTGCGCGGCTGTTCTTCCCGGACAGCCGCGCCTTTTCCCGCGCGGGGGCGCGGCGCAGACGACTCCCGCCCGCCGAGTACGCCTACCTTGCGGCACTCGCGCTGCTCCTTGTCGCCCTGGCTGGGCCGCGAATCGGCGATGAAAAAATCATCCTCCGCGCCGAAGGAATCGATATCATGCTCGTCCTGGATCTTTCCGGCAGCATGGAGGCCGCCGACCTCCCGCCGGAAATAACAACCCGCGAAGATCTTCTCCGCGCCCGGCAGGAAAAAACATTGCGTTCCCGGCTCGACACGGCCCGCGACGAGTTGAAAAAATTCATTCACGCCCGCCCCAACGACCGGATCGGACTGATCGGATTCGCCGATTATCCCTTCCTTCTCGCACCGCCGACACTGGATCACGGATTCCTCGCGGCGCAACTCGACACGCTTGCTCCCGGAATTCTCGGCGACGCAACGGGAATCGCCGCGCCTTTGGCCTCCGGCATCGAACGTCTCCGCACGTCCTCCGCGCCGCGCCGGGTCATGCTGCTTTTTACCGATGGAAAAAACAATGTGCAAGACCGCGCCACACCGGAGCAAGCCGCCGCGTTGGCGGCAAAATTCAACGTAACCATCCACGCCGTGGGGATCGGCGGAACCCGCGCCCTTTTCCGCAACTCCATCTTGGAGGATAGCTTCGACGAGCCGATGCTCCGCGCCATCGCCGAAGCCGGGCGGGGACACTATTTCCACGCCGCCGACGCCGAGGGCATGCGGCGCGTCATGGGGGAAATCAACCGCATGGAAACCACTTCATTCGAACAGCCGCGCCACATCGAATATCGCGAGTTCGCGGCAACCGCGGCCCTGGCGGCACTGGCGTTTTTGTTTTTAGGCTTTCTCTACGAAACAACCGCGGGACTCAGACTCCCCTGAAAGGAACCATGAAAAGAACCACCGTTCCAGAAAAAATCGAATGGACCAACTTCCGTTGGTTCGATGCGCCGGACAAAAATACGCCGCGCATCCTCCTAATCGGCGATTCCATCGTCGTCGGCCACGGGCAGATGCTCCACGAAGCGCTTTATCCGGCGTACGCGGTCGATTATTTCGCCACCTCGCTCGGCGTGAGCGACGTGGAGTACCGCGCCCACCTCGAATTCATTCTAAGCCGCCAGGACTATGCGGCGATTGTATTCAACAACACCCTGCACGCTTTTGACGTGGACGACAGTGTTTACGCCCATTTCCTGCGCGAGGAGTTCCTGTTCCTGAAGAAGAAAACACCGAAACTCTTCTGGCGGAACGGCACCCCGCAACGCGTTCCGGGCGAATCGGGAACGCCGCACCCGAAGTTCGATCCGCGCATCCGCCGCCGGAACCTGGACGCGGCGGTGATCGCCGCCGAGCTTGGCGTCTCCGTGCTCGACTTGTTTTCCGAAATGATGAACCACCTTGATTTCCTGGCCGCCGACGGCGTCCACTATCTCCCCGAAGGAAACGCGCACCACGCGGCGTTCCTCGCAAAACGCCTTAAAGAAGGGATGAAAGCATGATCCACGTAATCGCCCGCATTCAAGTCAAACCGGGAAAAATGAACGAATTTATGCGCATTCTCAAGGCCAACGTTCCGGCGGTTCTCGCCGAAGACGGCTGCCACGGTTACGCCCCGTGCGTCGATTTCGAAACCGGCCTCCCCCCGCAAGGCGGCGCGAAGGAGGACATGGTCACCATCCTCGAGCAATGGGAGAGCCTCGACCACCTGAAACGCCACCTGGCCGCGCCGCACATGAAGGTCTATTCGGAACAAGTCAAAGACCTTCGCAACGGCATGGAGCTTACGGTGCTGACTCCGGCTTAATCAACGTAAGTTCCCGTTCTTCCTCGGAACGGTGGAGGATGCGGATGCTCCATCCGCGCGCGGGAAGAATGCCGGAAATACGTTCCGGCCACTCCAGAAGCGCGTAGGAATCCGGATCCTCCAGGTATTCATCCACCCCGAAAGCCAGCGCGGCGCGCTCGTCCTCGATACGGTACAAATCGAGGTGGTACAAATAGCCGCCGCGCGGCAGGGGGTATTCCTGCATGATCGTATACGTCGGGCTGGAAACCGGCTCGGTTACGCCGAGCCCGCGGGCGAATCCCCGGGCGAAAACCGTTTTTCCGGCTCCGAGATCCCCATGCAAAAGCACCAGCGCCCCCGGCGGGAGGGCAGCGGCGAATCGCGCGGCGAACGCCTCCGTCTCCTCCTCGGAGCGGCTTATAAAATGTTCAATGTTCATACCCTACTCCTTCAAGATCATTTCCGTCGGCGTCAAACACGGCCCCGGGGGCGGTTGCCGCAACGCGGCCGATCCGGCGGATCGGCGCAAATTCCGTTGGCCACACACGCTCCAGTTCCGCCTCTTTCTCCGGAGCGACGCCAAATAAAAGTTCATAATCCTCCCCGTCACCCAACGCCGTGGGGACATCGGCGCCGGAACGAAGCGGCAGGCGATCCAACTCCAGCACAATTGCCACGCCCGAAGCTTTCCCCAGGCGGGACGCGTCGAGCGCAAGGCCGTCGCTGATGTCCATCATGGCCCGCGCGAACGCACGGGAAGCCAGGAAACGCCCCTCCGCCAAACGGGGGGTAAACGTAAGATGATGCCCGGACGCGAGCGAATTCCCAAGGCTCCCTGTTACATACACCCCATCCCCGGGGATAAGGCCGGAACGGCGCACCATCTCGCAGGGCGGAACCTCGCCCAGAATAGTCAACGACGCCACCTCTTCTGCCGCATCCTCCGGCAAACCTGCCAGATCCCCGCCGATCAAAGCGACGCCACAGGTATTCGCGTACCGGAGAATCCCTTCGGCCAATGCAAGAATCCACGCTTCATCACGCCCGGAAACCGCGCACGCAAGAAGCGCCCAGCGCGGTGTTCCCCCCATCGCGGCGATGTCGCTCAAATTGCGTTTGAGAAGTTTTTCGCCGACCTTTTCCGGCGGCGTTTCGGGGTAATAATGCACACGGCCGATTACCTGATCGACCGCCGCAAGAAGCAACGCATCGTCGCGCCAGGCGACGGCTGCGCAATCGTCCCCCGCCCCGAGGACAATGTCGCCGCCCTTGGGGAGGCGCGGCAAAAGTTGCCGCAAAATGGATAGTTCCTGAATACGCATGGATGTGTAATGTAACGCCACCGACGCATTTTTCAAGCATTTTCCACCGATACGCCTTTAAAAAAGCACAATGAGGAGCTATCTTAATAGGCATGAGAAAAATCATTTATCTTTTACTTTGTACCGGTATAGCCTTTCTTCTTCCGCTCGGCGGATGCAAGAAAGAAGCGCACCCGCCGCCGCCTTTGGAGGCGTCGTCACTCCTTCTCCGACTCTTTGAGAATATGGAGAAGAAGAAGGCGGAACAAGCCGCGGAACAAGCGCTCAAAATGCAGACGCTCCTCCCCGGAAACCCCTACATCGGCCAGATCGTGGATACGCAGCGCACCAACAACTTCATTCTTATTGCGGAACAGGAACTCGGCCGCGGCGATTTGGGCGCGGCGACACGCCGTGTTACGGAAGGCGCGCGCCGTTATCCTTTGAATCGCACATTGCAGGAAACACGACACGAGGTGGATTCGTTGCTTAAAATCCAAGAGGCTTCCGCAAGCATCCGCGCCGCCAGACGCCCCGAAGAGTTGGAGGCGGGGCTGAAAAAACTCCAGAAGGCGATCCTTCCGTTGCCCCCGAAGGCGCGGCTGCACAAAACATTGGAAATCGGTTACCGCCGTCTTCACGACTGGCGGAACAACGACCCGGCCTGGCGCTTGCGCACCACATCCATACCGCCGTTGCATACCAACGGACTGGGCGCGGCGCTCTACAAAACCCTTGTCCGCTTGGATATTCCGGAGAAACCAGGATTGTGAAGCGCTGGATTTTCCTGGCTTGTTGTTCCCTTATTCCGGGGATGTTCGCCCTGGAAAACCTTCCTCCGGTGCGTATCAACGGGGAAACGCTTCCGTCGGATCAGGTGGAAACGCTTCTCCGGCAAACGGATCCGCACTATGCAAAGCGCACACAAGAAGAGCTTCGCGCACAGATTCGCCGCGCCGTGGAGTGGGAATTTTGCCGTCGCGCCTGCCGCGCCATGCTGGCTTGCGAAGGGATCGAGCCCGGGGTGGAAAACGCATCCGCCGAGCTTCGGCGCTGGAGTGATCTTCTCCCGGCGGGAATCAACCTTGCGCCGCGCCACGAAGCGTTGCTGCCGGATCCCGATTTTCAGCTCGCCGTCGCGATGCTCCAGTATTTTCGTAAAACCGCACCGGAAGCGCTCCGCCCGACGCCGCGCCAGGTGGAAGACCATTACCGGGCGCACCAGCTGGATTTCATCCGCCCGGCCTTGCCCGAATTGGAAATTCTCTACCGCCCCGCCGCCGAGCCCGATGCGGAAAATCGCCTCCGCGCAGCGCGCCAACGCCTCCTGCAAGGGGTCTTGTTTCAAACGGTCGCCGCCGAGATTAACCCGGAAAGCCCCCCGGAATGCTCCCCGCGCCTCCTCCTGGATGCGGCGCGCGCCATGCGCCCGGGGGATGTGGGAGAAATACAGAAGCTGGAAAATACCCTCGTTGTCATGAAAGTGGTGCGCGTCGCCCCGGCGCAATTCCTTACACTGAAGGAGATGACGCCGTACATCGAGAACCTCCTCGCCTACCAGTCCGCCATGCGCGAACTGAAAAAATCCCTCGAGGCGGAGCGCGGAAAGCTCACATTACAGATCGGGGCTCAAGAGGACGAGGCCGCGCTGTAAACGTTGATGACGCGTACCCCGCAAATCCAATCGGCCAGCGAACGCCCGCTGAGCAACACCATCGGAATCATGAGAAGGCCGCAGAACAGCATGGCGACGGTGTACGCAAAAGCGCGGAAACCGTACACTTCCTCACAGTCGCTCCGCGTCAGGAACATCCCCCAATACCACATGCCGATCGTCTGCGCGTAAACACTGTACGCGATTCCATAATACAGCAAAAGAAGGGGGATAAAAAGCCAGCACGCGCCGAGAAGAATGCCGTGGTAGCCTTTGGCGTCGAGCACTTCGAACGTCCAGCCGCTCAATTTCTCCTCCGGCGCGGAAACAGTTTCCGCCGGCGCGGGTTCGTCTTTTCCCTCCGCCTTGGCGGTGGCGGGGGCCGGAACATCCTTCTTCGCCTCGGTTTTTGGGGCCCCGGCCGCGCGCGCGATGTCGTCGTTGTGTTCCGCGCCGCGCTTCACCACCCGGTCCAAAGCGGGAATCGCGCGCTGTACGGGTTTTTCGGCGGGGGGAGCGTCTTTCTTCTCTGTTTCCACGGCCTTATCCGCTTTCTCCTCGCCGAGCAACGATGCGGGGAGCTGGATCTGAATATCCAGCTTTTCCGGCGGCGTCATACGTATGTACCCTTTGCCGGAAGCCCGGTAGAAGCCGATCCCGAAAATAATTCCGGCCACAAGCAGCAAAAACAATGCATCCGTTGCCATGGCGAAAACACGCCGCCCGATGCCGACGTTGCGCGGCGTAAATCCGCCGGAAAGAGCGCTCGACACTACCTTCATTTTCGGACCGGCGGCGGCAAGGATGGCCTTCCAGCCTGTTTTCCTCTCCGTTTCGCGCGCGGCGGCGATCTCGCCGCCGGGATCCTTCGCGGCGGCGATGCGCGCGACCAGGGGGCGGAAGGCCGGAAAATCGTCGATGGTCCGGTAATCTTTCAGGAGGCAGTTGCGGATCGCGGTTTCCTGTGTGATGACACCGTCTTCAATGGCTCGCTCGACAGTGGATTGTTCGAGCGGACCGACCTCGTTGCCGTCTTTATCGATGTAAACAAATCTCATAGCGGTTTTTCCCTTTTCGGTAATGTAGACCGCCAAAAGCGGATTGTCAAGCCGCCGGCCGCGGGAAGGGTCTTGCAAAATAAAAATGTTTTTTAAAATCAAAAAACTTGATTCTTGCGAAAATATGAGTATATTCTGTAGGTAGCGGTTGCCGGAGACGGCGCCGGGTTATCGTTGAAAAGCGAAACAAAAACATGGAAGGATTCCCGAAGATGAAAAAAATGTTTCTCCTGAGCGCCGCCGCCGCCTCTCTGGTGTTGGCCGGTTGCTCGACGCTTCAGAGCGCCTCCGCCGTTGATATGAACGGTGTGAAGCTCACCGCCGCCACCGACGTGGCACACATCAACGCGACGAACCAGGGTCTTTATCTGCTCTGGATTCCCCTGATCACCGGCAGCAGCAGCAATGTGGGCGGCGTCGAGTTCCTCGGCGAAAACCCGGTTTCCGCGCCGGCCGTGGCCAACCTTGTAACCCAGGAAGCCAAGCGTCTCGGCGCAACCAAGACCCTGGACATGGTTTCGACCTTCGGCAGCGCCGGATTTATTTTCTACTGGCGCTTCGCCAACGTCTCCGCGAATGCCGCGAAGTAACTCCAACCAACGCAACAAAGGAACATTATTATGATGCGGAAAATTGCTCTTTTCGTCGCGCTGATCGCGGCGACCGTGCTCTTCGCCGGCTGCATGAGCTTTGAGAAATCCACTCCGGCTCAGCTGAACGGAGAAAAGCTCTCCAATTCCGGAACGACCATCGCCCACGTCCGGGCGGAAAACTGGGGCCTTTACTTGTTCATGATCCCGCTGATTACCGGTTCGAGCGAGAACCCGGGCACCATGGCGTTCCTTCAGGACACCGTTACGGTGAAGGACGTTGTTTCCCACCTGACCAAGGAAGTCAAGGGTAAGGAAATCGGCGCCACGCAGGCTTTGGATATGTCCTCTCAGACCAGCGTCTGGGGTTGGATGTTCCACTTCCGCAGCGTTGCGGTTTCCGCGAACGCGGTGAAGTAACGGCGAGTGCCGCCGTTGGCGGCATTGCCACGTATTCAGCGAATAACCGACAATGGGAGCCGGAGCAATCCGGTTCCCATTGTTTTTTATATTCTTCGGTATTCCAGGTTGCAAAACCGCGGACAATGCGCTATAATTTCCCATCATGAAAGGAAATTGAATGAAAAAAGCATTGGTTCTGTGTGCATTGATCGCCGCGCTGATGGCGGAAGCGGAGGTAAAATTGCCCGCCGTATTTTCCGATCACGCGGTTTTGCAGCGCAATCGCCCGGTTTTGATTTGGGGACGCGCCAAGCCGGAAGGCAAGGTAACGATCCAGTTCGCGGAAAAAAAGTACGAAACCACCGCCAAGACCGACGGACAATGGAGTACGACACTTCCGGCGATGGAGGCGAGCGCGGAACCGCGCACGCTCATTGTTTCCGACGCGGACGGCAGCGTTGCGGTCAAGGATATTCTGGTCGGCGAAGTCTGGCTCCTCGGCGGACAATCCAATATGGAGTGGCTTCTGAACAATGCGGAAAATGGTCCGGAAACGGCGGCCAAGGCGGACAATCCGTTGCTCCGGCTGATCACCATCGGCCACCAAACCTCCTATCTGCCAAGCAAAGATGCGCGGGGGGCCTGGACGACCTGCACACCGATGAGCGCCGGAAAATTCAGCGCGATCGGTTACTTCTTCGGCCGGGAACTCGTGCAGGAACTGGGTATTCCGGTGGGACTGATCAACGACAATTGGGGCGGCAGCGCGATCGAACCCTGGATCTCGCCGGAGGGCTTCCGTTCCGAACCCGCCCTTGCCGCCGCCGCCGACGCGGTGGAGGCAAAAATCCCCGGCACGAAGATCAACCGTGAACTCACCGCCAAAACGCTGACGGAATACAAAGAGTGGATCAAACGTTTTGAAACGGAAACGCAATCCGGCAAACCCGCGCCCATGCCGCCCCCCTTCCCCGATGCGTTGAAAATCATTCCCAACGATCCCAAGGCGCCCACCGTCATCTTCAACGGAAAAATCGCGCCGATCGCCCCCTACGCTTTGCGCGGAGCTTTGTGGTACCAGGGAGAATCGAACAATCCGGACGGAATGCGTTACACCCCCAAACTGCGCGCCCTCTACAACAGCTGGAAGCGGGCATTTCTGAACGATGAATTGGAGTTTTATGTGGTCCAGCTCGCGCCGTTCAACTTCGGCAACAATTACAACCTCCCCGGCATCTGGTTGGCGCAAACCGAATTCGTCAAAAACGAACCGCGCGCCGCCATGGCGGTCATCAACGACATCGGCGATTTCGGCAACATACATCCGCCGAAAAAGGAGCCGGTGGGGCATCGCCTTGCCCTCCTTGCGCTCAAGCGGTGTTATGGAAAAAATGTGGCGGCCTATTCGCCCGCGTTAAAATCGCTCACCCGCGACGGCGGACTAATTTTACTGGATTTCGACCACGCCGAGTCGCTCCGCTTGACCAACAACACCAGCAAAAACTTTGAGATTGCCGGCAAGGACGGCGTTTTCCATCCGGCCGCCGTCGCCTTGAGCGGAACGCGTCTTCTCCTTTCCTCGGAAAAAGTTTCGGAGCCCTATCTTGCACGGTATGGCTGGAAAAACTGCTTCGTCGGCGATGTGTTCAACCAGAACGGTTTGCCCCTCGGCACGTTCCGGGCGGGCGAATTGCCGGAGGAGGGAATCTATGATAAAGTTGTCCCCGGGATCGGCAAATACAAAATGGTGTACAAATACAACCTCAAATCCGGGGCCGCCAAACGCGGTTACGTCGATTACATCATCAACCGCGCCGGGGAATTTTCCGCCCCGATCAAGCGCATCGCCTATTTCATGCAGCTTGAACTCCCCGACGGCCAATGGCAATACGTCTGGGCCGCGGTCGATCCTTTTACGCAGGACTATACAAAAATCGGCGTTCCGACAGCCGCGAGCAAAGCGATTTTTCACTGGTACGTCAACAATTTGGAGGTGTTGAGCAACGTTTCCGGCGTGAAGAACGGAAAATTTGAACGCGGCAATATTGAATTCTGGAGCAATGCCTTTACCACGGCGAACATTCGGGATATCCCGGGGGCCAACCCCAAACGTTACGATTTCGGAAATTGCAGGCTCGACACAGGCGACTATGGCTCGATGCAGTTGCACAATTTCATGGAAAAACAAACCGTGTTCGCGTACAACAACTTCAACGCCGCCGAAGATGCCGACCTCGGTATCGGCAACAATCCGGACGCCAAGGGACACCCGAACTGGACATTCTCCAAGAGCGCTAAAAACTACAAACAAGCCTTGCTTTACGTCTTTGTCGAGACGGAAACCCCATAGCCGTACAGATTTGAAGTAGGAATATTTCTTCAAAAAAGTCGCGCCTCCTCTTGACTTCCTGTAAAAAATTGCTATAATTTAAGCAGACAGCTTAGTCAGCTTTTTTATGAAAACAACACAGAAAAAACAATTTTTCGTCCCGGAAGGGGGAAGCCGCAGGCAGCAAATCGCGGATTATTACCGCGAGGCGATTCTTTGCGGCGACATCCCTCCCGGCGCGCGCCTCCCGGCAAACGGCGAGCTGGCGTGCAGTCTTGGCGTGGGCGTGGGAAGCGTCCAATGGGCAATGAACTCATTGGTCACCCAGGGATTGATCACACGTTGCTCCAGCCAAGGTACAATCGTCAACCAACACAAGACGGCGCTGGAAACGATCGGACTCTTTTTCTACTCCAGCGGCTTTTACGGCGCGAACGCCTTCAACCGCCATTTGATTACGGAAGTGGGCAAGGAGTGCGCATCGCGCGGATTGAACTTGAAAGTCCATCTGGAAAATTTGAGCAATCCTTCCGTGGAGCCGATTTACGAGGGCTATCGCAGGAAAGCGTTCCAGGCGGCGATTATCCTGGGAATGCACGCTTCCATCGACAGGAAGGTGGAACGTCTTCCCTTTCCGTGGAGCGCGATCGCCGGTTCGAGAAAGGGAAAAAATCATTTTGAAACCGCCGCCGGAGAAGCCGTCCGCCGTTTGGCCGAAGGACGTGTGGTTTATCTGGATGCCGGGCAGGCAAAAAATCGCACATACCGTCATGCCTTGCTGCGCCGCGCACTGTGCCGGGGCGATTTGGATTTCGTACCGGAACGCGACGCCTATTATTCGGAAGAGGTGATTCCTCCCGGTGGAGTGGATGTCCACCATCGAATCGGTTATGAATTGATGCTTCGCCTTTGGAACGAACCGGGGGAACGACCTAAAGCATTGATCGCGTACCCCGATGATCTCGTGCCTGGAATCCTCCTGGCACTTCCGGCGCTGGGAATTTCGGTTCCGCGCGACCTCAAGCTTTTTCTGCACTCCAACGCCGAGGCGCCGATTCTCTGCCCGGTGGACTGCGTGTTCATCGAGAACCGCATCGCCGATTTCGCGCGCCACATGATCGACGACTGCCTCGCGCAATGCGCCGGGGAAACATCGCCAAAATTTGCACTGCAATACCGTATTCGTGAACACCATTTTCAGTATCCGCAACAAGGAGGAAAACAATGACAAGACGGCGTTTTACCCTGATCGAACTTCTGGTTGTAATCGCGATCATCGCGATTCTCGCTTCGATGCTGCTCCCCGCGCTGAACAAAGCCCGCGAACGGGCGCACTTCACCAAATGCAAGAGCAACCTCAAGCAACTCGGCCAGGGCGTGATGTTTTACTCCGGAGACAACCAGGACTATATCCTTCCCTGGCGCGTCGCCGCCGTCGCCGCCGGATACAACATCTACTGGCCGGCAAGGCTGCAACGCTACATGCCGGCCCCGGCCCTGGACAAGATCATCGCCGACAAAATCGCCGGAACCATCAGCGACATGAAGGCGGCCGCCCGTCTGGTTACCAACACCCCCTACCGCTGCCCTTCTGAAGCCGGCGACGCAAACAACCCCAAGTGCGGTGACGATCTGTACAACAACCCGGTCAACGGGAAAATTTTCGCCACCGATTACACCATCAACCGCAACATCGCCGGAGCCGCCGGAGCCGCCGGAGTCGGGGCGGGCATCACCTGCTTCAAAGTAACCCGTATCCAACACACCAGCCGCGCCGTGCTCTTGTTTGATTTGCAATCCAGCAGTGCCGATATCGGACAGATGACCTTTAACACGGGCGGCGTTTACAACGCCATCTTCCAACGCCATAACGCGTTTGCCAACATCCTCTACGCCGACGGCAGCGTACGCGACTCCAACCTTGTCGCGTGGCTGAAAGAAGCAAATACCGTCGGCGAACGCAACGAACAAAAATTCGGCTCCCGCCAGGATCCGTTCACCGGCTCACTCTGATTAAGGAAAACATGAAAAAGTTCTTTTCTCTTTGCATTTGTCTTGGCGCCCTTTTGGGGGGAACGGCGCACGCGGCGGAGCTTCACTTTAAAGGCAAGGTTACGTACGTCGAAGGCCAGCGCGCCATCGGTTACTGGGGAATTTGCACCCTTGACGCGCCCGTAATGATCGAACCTGGCGCGGAATTGGTATACGAGATGAATCTCGACAAAAGTTCGATTTGGGGTCAGGGAGGCATTGATCTTACCGGCGGCACCGTCAACAATCTCCGCGACAACGGGAAAATTGTGGACGCGGACAATAAAGGCGTGCGCGGCTGGGCCGCGGTTCGCGGCCAGTGGTTTGAACGCCGCTTCAAACTCGACGCGGCGGCGGGAAAAACCTTCCAGAATGTGGACTTCATGTCCGGTGAGATCGAAGCGAAAAAACCGGGCATTTACGCGGCGCGCGTCCGCAACCTCCGGCTGGAAATCCCCGGCAAGAAACCCTTACCTTTTGCATTTTCCGAAAAACATACCGCCAACAAATTCCGCAACTTCGAGGCGCTTGTGCCGGTTACAGGCGCCGCCGCACCGGATGTTCTGGAGCTCTCCTGTTCCGTGATCGTCCCCGCTTCGCCGGATGTGCGCAGCTGGGGATACTGGGGCATCGCAAAATTCGCCACCCCTGTCGCCATCGAAGCGGATTCGGAGCTTGTGTACGAGCTTTTTGTCGTCCCCGGTTCGATTGCCAATTCCGGTGGCGTGGATCTGACCGGCGGCACCGTCAACAACCTCCGCGACAACGGAAAAATTGTGGACGCCCGCAACCGCGACGCCCGCAACCGCGCGGGCATCCCGGCCGGCGCGTGGGTCGAACGGCGTTTTAAACTTAACCCGGTGGCGGGAAAAACATTCACCAAGGTGGACTTTTTCAGTGCGGAGCTCGAAAAAGCCCCTGCGGGGAGCTACAATGTGCGCCTCCGCAACATCCGCATCGAAACACCGGGCAAAGAACCACAGAAAATTCAACCGACGGACGACAAAGAAAAAGACCGTTTCTCCAACATGACCACGGCCGCCGCGGCGGCGGCTGCGGCCGCGTACCGGCCCCCCGTTGCGGGGCTGGCCCCCGGGGAATTCCGTCTAACGTCCCGGTGCGCGGTGCGCGGGGTGCACGACTTTGTTATGGTCGCCGTCACGCCGCCGGGCTGGGGCTTTACCTTGCCGGACAAATCTTTTTTGTCCTACGATGTAAGGCTCCTGCCCGACAGCGTGAGCGATTTTGCCGGAATCAATTTGATGTTCGACGGTCAGGATTTGCGCTACCGGTACAACCGTGAAAGTGAAATCATCACCAATGTTTCCGCTTTTCGCGGCAAATGGGGAGCGCGTAAAATCGATTTGTCGCGTATGGCCAACCGCCGTATATATGAGGCGTACGCCGTGGCCGGGTTTCACCAGATGGTTCCGGGAAAAATCGGCGCGGAATTCCGCAATGTGCGGATCGAGGACGAAAACGGAAAAACAATCTGCACTCTTTCGCCCGGCGCCCAAACTCCGCTCTATTACCCGATTCAGCACCACGCAAAATTCGTAACCGATGTTCTTTTGGAGATACCGGAAGCCTCCGGCGGGCGCTTCCGCCCTTCCAAATACCTGACGGATGACAATACGCCGCTCTCCGGTACCCTCTACTTGCACAACTTCGATCCTGCGCAAACACAGACGTTGCACTACAACCTGCAGGTGGGCGGGAAAACAATCGCACAGAATACGGTAGAGCTGCCACCCAACGGGAGCTTTGAAGCCAAAACGGCCCTCGGCAAACTCCCCGTCGGCGACTATTCCCCCTTGCTCACAATCAATGGAAAAACCATCAAGGAGTTTGCCATCTCCATACGCACCACCGAAGAGCTGAAGCAGCGTAAACGCGCCTGGGAGCCCGGCGCGTCGGCGATCGGCATTGTGCCGATGACCGCGGCGGGCGCGGGAGGGATCTGGAATATTCCCGCCATGCGCGAGCTCGGCGGCAATTACTACCAGTGCCGCATCGATTGGTCCACGATCGAGGTCGCGCCGGGAAAATACGATTTCAAGTGGTTCTGGCCCTACCTGGAAATGGCGAACGACTGCGGTGTGGATGTCCAAATGGACTTCTACAGCGGTTACCCGAGCTATTCGGTGCCGGAAGTTTACAGGCAGTTCGAAATGCTCCTCAACGACGGCAGCCGCCACGGGGGAACGTGCTCGCCGATCGCGTATTGGAGTCCCGGTTTCGCCGCCGGTCTCAAAGCGATGCAAGGATTCTACGCCGAAGCGATCAAACACCCCTCCGTGCTCTCGTACAATGCCTGGACGGGGGGAAGCATGGACTCCTATTACGGGCTTCTTTCCGGCCGTGAGCGCAAAAACATCATGGATTACTCCCCCTGGGCGCTTGAAAAATACCGCGAGTTCGTCAAAAATGTATTGAAATATTCCGTCAGCGACGTGAATGCGAAATACGGTTTATCCATCAAGAGTTTTGATGAACTTGAATTACCGCAGCCCCGGCGCGGCGAACTCGATTTACGTTTGTACTGGTACGACTTCATGCGCTACCGTTCGTGGAGCGTCAACGAAATGCAGAACCAATCCTCGCAAGCACTTCGCAGTATCGCCCCCAAAGCGGAAATCGAATATCTTTACGGCGGCGGGCTGATGGCCGCCCGCCAGAGCAACGATTACAACCAGGGCTTGCTCAACGCCATCAAGCACGACGGTTCCATTCACCACACCGCCGCCCCCGGCGCGGTCGACTTGATGTTCCTCGGGGCGCTGACCCGCAATTTCGGCGTCCCCTTCTCCATTGAAACCGCCGGAACACCGGCGACAATGCCGGAACATCAATGGGCTATGTTCGAACTTTTGCGCGAAAGCGCCGCCGGTTTCACCTGGATTTCCAGTCCCGGGTTGACCTACCGCCCCCCGGCAACCTATGCGGCCGCCGAATACCGCCAGGCATTCGACCGGTTGCGCGACGCGCGTCCCCTGGCGTGCGCCATTGCGCTGATCGCCGGAACCAGCCAGCAGAAAACAGATATTTTCAATGAATCCCCGGAGGTGCGAACGGCGCTTCAGCAGCTCCGCGAGCTGGCAAGGCACCTGGAAGCCGCCGGGTACGAAGTCGATGTATTCACCGACGAAACGCCGAATGTCGACTTCAGCAAATACCCCCTGGTGATCGAACCCGGCAACGTGGCCCTGACCCGTGAGTGTGCAGACGCGCTGACCGCCTATGTTCGCAGTGGCGGGAAACTTCTTGCGTTGAACCGTTCGGGCAAGTACACGCCGGGCGCTCCGGAAGAGCGCTCTCGCTTCCTGAGTTCCCTGAAAAACTCCGGCAAGGGGAAAGTTTGCATTCTCGATGCATTCCCGAGCATAAAAAAAAGCGCCTCGGCGAATTTCCGGCAGCTTGCCAGCCGTTTTCATAACGGCGTTTATCCGTCGGAACTCGATTCGCTTCTCGTTTCGTTCGCCGGCGTCACCCCCCGGATTCTCACCGGAGAGGACAACATCTACCTCGCGCTCCGAAAACACGGCGACCGTTATTTTGTGATTCTCTTCAACAATTCCGACCGCTTGCGGGAGTTCCCATTCAGCCCGGAAATACCCGCAGGCAATTACTTTGTGTACGATCTTGTGCGCCGTCATGCGGGAAAAGTCGGCGGATTTTCCAAGGGCGCCCACGCCCGACTCATGCCGTACGAAATCGTTGTCGAAGAATGGTCGAAAACCCCGGTGAAGCCGCCGCTTTACGACGCACCGGCCCCCCGGCGGCGTTACGTCGCGCCGGAGAAATCCGGCTTCGGGCACCGCCTGGCGAGCTGGTTCACCCCTGCGGGAATTCCGGAAGATCACCCGGATTTCGCGGTTCTGCCTATTCAGGTTGCGCCGGGAGCAAAATTCCGGCCGCCGGTTCCCGGCCCCGGAAGTTACGAGCTCAATCTTGCCTCAATCGGCCACGGAGCAAAAACCGTTGAGTTCGTCCTTGCCGGCCAAACGCACGTGCTCAAAGAAGTAACACGGCACGGTGATTTCGCTATTTATTCGAGCCGTGGAACACCCCTGCGCCTCGCCCCCGGCGACGCCCTGACGTTTGGAAGCGGCGAACCGTTGAAAATCGTCTACACGGAGCTCGTGCCGGATTTCGTGCCGATCGAAAAGCTCACCGTCGGCCCCGGAAGACCGAATCCGGGGGCCTACAACGGACCGGAATTCCGTGCGCCGCTGCCCGGATTTTCCGCCGTTGCCGGGCGGACTCTCGACGGGGTTAAGGGACTTTTCGATTTTTCCTGCCTCGGCGTTCACGGAGCGGGCGTTACGGAAGTTGCCTGGGAAGTCGATGTCCCGGAAGATACACCGAGCCTGCTTGCGCTCGGCGCCGACTTCGGGCTCCGTTTGCAACTCAATGGCACGGAGATTTTCGACTCCACCGCGAGCCTCTCCCGGCAAGCGGCGTACCCCCGGGAGTTTCAGCTGCCGATCCAACTGAAAAAAGGGAAAAATCAGTTCGTCGGCCGCATCACTTCCGGCAACAACGGGTGGCGCTTCTGGTGTGAAATCATGCGGAGCAATGCCGGGCGATAACCCGGACGCCCTTAAATTTCCTTGCTGATGCGCATGGAGCAGAAGTCCGGGCCGCACATGGTGCAGAAGTGGGGCTTTTCCGGATCGGCCTGCTGGGGTTTTCCGCTTTCGGCAATGGCTTCGGCGCGAAGCTCGCGCGCGCGTTCCGGATCCAGGGCCAGCTCGAACTGCCCCTCCCAATCGAAGTTCACGCGGGCGTCGCTTAAAGCATCATCGCGCTCACGCGCGCCCGGCTTGCCTAAACCAACATCCGCCGCGTGCGCCGCGATTTTCGCTGCGATCACGCCTGCGCGCACATCGTCGGCGTTGGGAAGGCCGAGATGTTCTTTCGGCGTAACATAGCAGATCATCGCCGCGCCGTAATAAGCGGCCATCGCCGCGCCGATCGCGCTGGTGATGTGGTCGTACCCCGGCGCGCAATCGGCGACAAGGGGGCCGAGGACATAGAAGGGCGCGTCGTCGCACAACGCACGCTCTTTGCGCATATTCATCTCGATCTGGTTCATGGGGACATGGCCGGGGCCTTCCACCATCGCCTGAACGCCCGCCGCGCGGCAGCGTCCGACAAGCTCGCCCAGTACGGCGAGTTCGGCGAACTGCGCCTCGTCGCTCGCATCGGCAAGGCATCCGGGCCGCATTCCATCACCCAATGAGAGGGTTACGTCGTGCGCACGGCAAATCGCAAGGATCGCATCAAAGTATTCGTAGAACGGATTCTCACAGTTTTTCTGCGTCATATAACGCGCCAGGATCGCGCCGCCGCGGCTGACGATCCGGAGCTTGCGCTTCCGCGCCGCCGGGAGCTGCGCCCGGAGGAGGCCGGAGTGAATGGTCATGTAATCGACTCCCTGCTCGGCCTGTTCGCGGATCACCTGCAGGATAAGTTCCGGCGTCATGTTTTCCGCGCCGTTGCAGCGGGCGAGCACTTCGTACACCGGTACGGTCCCCACGGGAACAATACTGTGCTCAAGGATCGCCTTCCGGATGTTGGCGATGTTCGCGCCGGTACTCAAATCCATCACGGTGTCCGCGCCCCAATGAAGCGCGGCGTCAAGCTTGGCGAGTTCCTGCTGCGGGCAGCTCGAGAGAGTGGAGTTCCCGATGTTGGCGTTGAGCTTTGTTTTAAGCTTGCGCCCGATCCCCATCGGCGTAAGATTCCGGTGCGCGGGGTTGGCCGGAATGACAATGTGCCCCGCGGCCACACCGGCACGGACTTCCTCCGCGTCAAGACGTTCAAATCGGGCGACGGCCGCGATTTCCGGGGTAATCTCCCCGGCCTTCGCACGGACAATTTGTGTATTGTACTGCATAGTTCCCACTTCAGATGGCTCAAGGCGCATTGTCCGGGCGAATACACATTAGACGTGGTCCCGAACAGCTCTTGATGGTTTTTATTTTTGATTCAGGAGTTCCAACGTTCGTTCCAGCGCACCGGCATGGAGGCGGATGGCCGCCCCCGCGCGTTCGCCGAGCCGCCGCCGTTCCGCCGCATCGTTCAAAAGCATCTCCAAAACACCTTCCAATTCAGCGTCGTTCTTCACTATACGGAGCGCATCGGCATCGCGCAGAATTTGTAAAACCTGCCGGAAATTCCGTAAAACCGAGCCGCATACAATGGCTTTGTCCAACAAGGCCGGCTCAATAAGATTGTGCCCCTCGTCCTGCCCGGCAAGACTTTTTCCCATAACCACCACATCCGCGCCGGCCATCAGACGGAGCATCTCGCCGGTTGTGTCGGCCAAAAGCACTTTCGGCACGGCATCGGCTTCTCCGGAGCTGCGCCGTACAAAAGGAAGCGCCGCCGCGCGGAGAAGTTCCACAATCTCCCCTCCCCGCTCCGCATGGCGAGGAACAAGAACAAGGCGCAACGCGGGATCGCGCTCTGCAAGGGAGGCGAAAACACGAATCAACAGCGCCTCCTCCCCCGGGTGCGTACTCGCCCCCAGGAGAATGCGGCAGTCCGGTGCGAAAATCGCAGCGTAATCGACCGCCTTGAGTTCCGCGGGAATCCGTTGGTCGAACTTGAGGTTCCCGGTCGTGGCGACATGCGCCTTGGGAGCAACACGGCGCAAGCGTTCGGCATCGGCCTCCGACTGGGCGGCAATCAGCGTAAAACGCGCAAGGAGCGGCGCGAAAAACGCCCGCGCCCGGTAATACCCGCGCGAAGAATGATCACTCAGACGCGCATTTACCAGAAAAACCTCCACGCCCCGGTTTGCGCTTTCAACAATCAGATTCGGCCAAATTTCCGTTTCAAAAATAACCAGCTGCGAAGGACGGATCAAATTCAACGCGCGCCGCACCCACAAAAAGTAATCGATGGGGGCGAAAATCACCGCCGCATCCGGAGGAATCTGCTTGCGCGCCAATTCCTGCGCCGTGGTCGTTCCGGTGGAAAGAACAAATTTCTTCTCCGGGCAACGCGCCTGGTACTCCCGAAGGAGCGAAAGGGCAAGAACCGTTTCCCCCACACTCACCGCATGGATCCAAACCGCGCCGCGAAATACGGCCAATTCCTGCTTGCGTTCCGGCGAGAAACGCCCGAAACGTTCCGCGAACGTCGCTTTGTACCCGCCGCGATTTTTGTACTTCCAAATCAATCCGGGAAGAAAAAATAAAAATCCGATCGGAAGAAAGAGGTTGTAGAAAAAGCGGGCAATTGCAAGAAACATGAATACATCCTCAGGATTCGTTGCCGAAATGAACAGCAATGTAGTCCGCCGCCTCTTCCAGGGAGCCCAGGATTTTCGTGCAATAGCGTGCCATCCAGGGGCTGCAATCTTCATAGGCATACGGCGAAAACGCCACGACGAACTTCCCCTGATCGTGGGCGGCATAGAAAACTTCCATGCTCGTTCCAATACTGGGGCGGTTGTAATTGACCAGCAGCAAATCGGCGTTGCGCACATCGCGGAGATCGAACTCGACAATCTCGTTGGCGCTGTCCACCTGCCGATCGACAAATTTGCGCCGCATCGGGTCCAGAAGAAGAAACTTATGCCCCAACATGCGCTTGGCCGCTTCCCGCCACTCCCGCGCGCATCCTTCATGTTCATCCATGATAGGACCGCTCAGGTAAATGCTCAATTTTTTCTTTCCTGTCGTCATAAGGGTACTATACCCTTCCAAGGCACTGAAATCAAGGCGGCGACAAGAAAAGGTTCCGCAATGATTTCATGAAAAAGAAACAGGAAGACCGGATGAGAGAATGTGGGGCGATAGAACATGGGCAGCAAACCATGCATTCCCTCCATTCAAGATGCCGGTGACGACATTCGTCCGAGAGAGAGAGGCGGGGGTTGGGCACTTCGGGGAATAATTCCAATACCACTTCTGACCAGCTTTTTCAAGCAAGCTAGGTGTTGCACTTGTATGTGGAATCCGTGCACGACTTCTTGGATGTACTTCGATTTCATCGTCTTGTCAAGACGGGGATGCTTTATTCCTCTTCGAAGGAGCGCATGTAAAATTCCACCCTTCGGAGTCGGGTATTCATGATTTCACAATAGATCCAGAGAAAGAAGCAAGCCCAGCACAATAGAAGCAGCGGCCAGAAGTTGACCATGAAAACGAAAAAAACCGTCCAGGCCGCAGCAGCCCCCAAAAGAAACAGCCACCGGCCCCAAAAAAATTTTCTTCGTTCTTTCAGCATCGAGTACATCCTGTTGTTATGTCTTACAAAGCAGGGAGATATACAAATAGATGGACGTTGCTGACAGCAGAAGAAACAGGCCCACTACGAGATATGCTTTGAAGTTTTT
>JAVBPY010000019.1:0-66440 GCA_031549345.1 Victivallaceae bacterium | reverse complement strand
AGGGCGTCAATGATTGCCTTACGGTTGTATTTCCAGAATGGGAAACATTTTTCTTTTTCCATAAAAGCTCCAGTTATTATTGATAAGACCGGCAGCCGAAGCTGCCGGAGTGCATAATACTTCGCCGGGTGCACCACGTTCCGGCGAAGGGCGGCCACCCGGGAGGGTGATTATTTCCACAACGTCGGCGGCTTGCCGTCGAGACCGAAGAGCCGGGTCAGTCCGCGATAACAGACATCGGCGCGCGCCGGACTGTACTTCTTGGCGTTCTGCGTAAAAGCATTTAAGAGACTCCAACGGGTCGGATCGGCAAACTCTTCATGACGCGGTTCCTTGAACTCCTGGAAGATCGGAACGATGTCGCTCGAATTGATCGCCTGCGCCTCAGCGGCTTTGACGATGGCAACACGGGCGGCATCATCCCGAACATACTGAATCTTCAGGTCTTCGGCCACGGTTTCGAGCGTCAGAAACTCATCTTCGAGCGCGTCGATGGCTTCGACAACCAGTCCGTTCAGCTCGATCCGTGAGGTATGTCTCCGCTTCAGAACCATGCTCCCGCCAAAGCTGAGATTGCTGCACACAAGCACAGAAATCCCCGCCGTCAGACCGACCGAAAGGCTTCGGTCATGACTGTTTCGAATACCGATGCAACGGCTCCATTCGGAGGAGCTGCTTTTGTTGATCCGCATCACGCCGAATAACTTCTGGCCGTCACGGGCAAGTCCGAACTGTTCGTCCAGAATCTGCCAATCGTGCGCTTTCACCACTTCGGTTACGGCGTCGATCACGTCAAGATGCGGAACAGGCTTCCAACTCGCAGTCGCGAGAGGAGTCGGCACCATGCCGATTTCATCGCGCCCAACATAGCGGGCATTACTGTCAATCATCAATCCCATATTTTCCTCACTTTCTCAGGTGTCAGGTACGGCACCGGTCTCTGTAAGCGCACTCCGCACAGGCGAACGAAGTTTCGCTGGGCAGGAATACTCCTTTGTCAATCGCGTCCTGGACCTTGACGGCCAAGATTTCGAACCTCCGGAAGTCGTGAAAATTACGACAAGCGTAGTGCGATTCACAACTCGGATTCCTGGTCTTGGTGACTACATCGAATCGGAAGAGCGGTGTTTCACCGTGCATCTGATCATAGGCGTAGCTGAACACGGTCGCCTGGAGATCGCGATTGGCTTTTCCGGCAGGCCAGCGGCTCGCCGATGTCTTCCAGTCTACGATACAATCACTGCTGCCATCCTGCATAATCAGATCGAATTCACCAATCAGAGGCGCCCGCAGACCGGGCACCACGATCTTGAACGCCTGCGCCACGCCTTTGATCGTGTAGAAATCTGCCCAGTAGGCAAACGTCACATCCAACATCCGTTCGGCCAGCGCCAGCATTGTATCGAAGTTCTCGCCCGTTTTGTAAATCAACTTCGGCGAAGCCTCGACTTCAACCTTGAACTGTTCCGCAAAAACGCCGGCAATCTCTTCGCGCGTCAACGATCCTCCCATAGCGCATTCCCATGCCTGCGCGGTCAACGCAGCATGAAAAGCACGTCCAAACGGAAAACAGACCGAAGTCCGTTCGACCTCGGCCCGTTCCACATAACGAAAGTACCATTGCAATTGACAGACGTTCAAGTACGTGTTGAGCGACGAGAACGACCAGTGCGGCTCCTTTCTGAGTTCATCGATGGTCATGCTGCCCTCCATTCGTTGATCAGATCGGAGCACTGCTTCTTGCTCAACTGTTGAATATTCGCGACTTGAAACCGCGTCGCAATCTGCTGCGGAGTCACGCCGCGAACGCGAGCAAGGTCAAGCAGATATTGCAGCTGTTTCGGGCTCGCAGGGGGATTGGACTGCCCCTGCCGATTCTGCCGCTGAGACGGCGCGAAATCTCCCGGTTGGGCGGGACTTTTTCCATGCAATTCCGCTTCGACTGAATTCCGGACCATCTCAAAGGTTTCGTGAATTCGCCCCTGAAGCTGCTCCGGCGTCAGCCCATCCGGCAACTCCACCTCGACCGAAGCATGATAGCTCTGGCTGGTGTACTCGCCCTCGGCGGGCACCTTCTTCGAATACGACGCATTCAATTTCAGCATAATTTCACCTCACATTAATGACGAAGAGCCGGAGGCGGTCAGGCCCCCGGCTCTTCATGAGTTATTTTTTTTCGATCAAAGCTGCCCAACGAGGCGGCTGCGACATTCCGAAGCCGACGGTCGGCTAGATCGCCAGCTTGATTCGTTCGATGGCGCGTCGCGCCTGAATGAACTCCCGTTCTTTCTGCTTCTGCTGAAGCGCGGCTTCCTTGGCTTTGCGAGCCAGCTGCCCCGTCTCGTCAAGCAGCATTTTGAGCTTATCTCGCAGTTCATCGACGGCGGAATTCAATTCCTCCATCGGATTCACCGGCTCGGGCGCGACTTCGATACGTTTGGGTTCTTCCACTTTCTTTTCCTCCTTTACGGGTTGGGTGATTTGTCGAGGCAGTATTCGAATCGGCATCGCTAGATACCGGCCGTTGCCGCCCTCGGCAATGACCGGTACGCCGCCGTCCGAATTCGCATTGAACTTCGTGTACCCCTGCTGAAGCATCCGTAGCAGGATGTGTTTATTAAGCGCAAGCACTTCTCGCGGACGGATACCGGAAACCTCTGCCGGCAATCTCAGTTCCATATCCGGGAAATTAACCGGAATCACGGCGACACCCTCCGGAACCACGTTCAGCTCAATCGCATGAAACGGTGGACTGTCGGGGACGCCCTTCAGAAATTCAATGATGGGCTCGGTTTCGTGAAGCGTAATCGCATAATTGAGCGCGGATTTTTCCGGCAGCACCTGCCGCCAGTTTGGGTAACTCCCCTCCAACGCCTTGCCAAACCAAACAAAACCGCCAATTTCAATCTTGAAGAACTGAACACCCTTCGACTTCCAGACCGTCAACATTCCGGCCTCCTCTGGATTCGCAGTCAACAGTGCCAGCGGAAACGGCAACGTAACCGCTTCGGTCAGCATCCAGTTCTGCGGCAGAAGCAAAAGTTGTTTCCCATCCGTAACGACAATTCCCTCTTGGCAAAGATGAATCCCCTGCAGCGGTCGCCGGACTTCGCTCCGATTCACAATCGGAGCCGCCTCAGCCAGCAAAGCCGCAAAGTTCCTCGGCAACGAAATCGTCTCCGCATCCGCCGGCACCACTTCAACCTCCGGCCAATCGATCCGCTCACCGTTCACCTCAACCTCTCCGCCGCGAGCAGAGCGGATCAGCTCCCGCAAAACCTTGTACTCAACCGCAAAATCGATCACACCCTCCGCTTCGACTTCAAACTTCAGGGCAATCAGTTCCACCCCATCGGTAGCCATCGCCGCCACGGAACTGCCGCAGCCCAGGAACCGAACCGACCGCTGAACAATCTCCGGCGAAGTCTGCGAAACAACCTTCCCCAACACCTTCAAGGCATCGGCCAACACGTTCTTGTTAATCTTCATCTTTACCTCCATGATGTTAAATGAAATCGGCTCCAGCGATCTTGCGACCACCGGAGCCGATTGCGAACAGGATTATTCCTGATTCATAAAGGTAATATATACGCAAAATTCTTTGAAAATCACGACTTTCAATTAGCGTCTTTGTGTTTTCGCTTAGAAACTGGAAGCTCTCGACAGTTTGAAATAGAAAGAAACGGCCGGATTTCTCCGGGCGTAAGAATCAAATAACCAAGGATCATTCATCCATCAACACGGTGCAACCAGGCATAACATATTTGATTGCATGCTTTAGGACATTGAGTATATGGTCTGCTGACAATTCATGCAGTTTATGGAAGTTTCCAGCGGGGTCATGAATTCCAGTGGGTGGACACCAGTCTTGCATAACAGGTCGAATCCAAATAGCCTCGTTTGGAGACTTGCTTTTGCAGATGTTGCGTACAGCATCAACACTCCCCCCTTTGGCCCTCGTTGCTGTAATCAGAATATGGCAGTTATTATTACTCGCATCATCAATGTTTTTTCTGACAGAATTCTCCCAATCCCCTGCCGATGTAAAAGCGATTCGCAATCTACATTGGGGGATTTCAAAGATAATCGTGTAGTCCCCACTATTCGCCAAACCGTGTAAATTTCCCACAACACAAGACGGAGGAAATCCCATTGTAGTTGCTCGACTATGGAACAGTTGAGCAGCCAATTTAATACTTGAGGTTTTCCCCTTATTCGATGGGGCCGTCATGGCAATAATAATCATATCGGGTGTTACTCCTCTTCAGTCATAAATCTCTATTCGTCCGTGTCTACTCCAAGCTCACAGCGTCCCCTCAATTTACACCTCATTGCAGTAAGGGAACCTCGGTCGAAGAAAGGCAAATCAATGATATCACATACCGAACAACAATATTGTTCAGCAAAAAGTTGCAGATGAGCCGCATCTCGGGCCACATCAGGATCGGATGGCAGGTACTGGAGAAGTGCATCACTGATAAACATTACAAATTTGCTCCTCGCTCGGGTAAGCGTCACATTGAATCGCCTCGGGCTTAGGATGAACGCATCTTCAGCTGCGACGAAATCCCGGTCGGCCACCACATAACTAGCAAGAATCAGGTCACGCTCCTGCCCCTGAAATCGGTCTACGGTATCAACAAAGGGAGGAGGATCCATAGCCATACCAGCCGTACTCACAAGAAGGTTCCTGATTGATGCCATCTGAGCTCGATGAGGCGTCACTATACCGATTCTCTGCTTCCAAAATTCTTGAGGACTCACTTCGGCTTCTTGAGCATCTACCAATTTCTTGTACAGAAGAGTTAAAGCGGAAACGATTTGTGCCTCGAAAGGATTCGACAATGTATAAGTATTAGCGGAGTAACTAATCACCACCACTGGACAGACAGGATCAAGAATACGCAGGAATTGGTCAGACCACGGCAATTGTTCTGGCCAGTCGGCTGGTTTCTCATTGGAATTGATGATGAGATTCAACCTTTTTTCAGGCGAAAACGCTTCGTATTCATTATTATAGAATCGTTTACATGGCCATGCAGATATTTCCACGTTGGTTCGATAGTTATGCTGAAGCTGCACTGGGGCGATGCCGTGCGTTTCCTTCATATAAGAGAAAATGCAGTCGAATAGACCTTGAGCGCAGTCTTTCATCTGAAAACTGTAGATCGGACCGAGTTGCCGATCGTCACCAGAAAGAACAACATGCCCATCTGGTTTCAAGAGCAAAAAATAGGCTGCAGCTGCAGCAACTTGAACTTGCGAGGCCTCGTCGATTACGAGTAGATCAAACCATTTCGCGGTTGGTTCATCATCTTGATGGTCCTTCTCGGCCAGACGTCCAAGTTGTTGCCAAGTTCCACCAACGATGATAATTCCAGAATCGTTACTCTTCAGAGCATCGACAAAGCTTTGAGTTCCTGCTGAATTTCTCGGTATATCTTCAATCTGATCATTCAAAGGTGGGGCAGATGAGTCACTTCGTACTCTTGCGATGCGAATTGGACAGGAGAACGCGCCGACCGTGTCAGTTCGTTTATTGACCAACTCCAGAATTTCATTGAGGACATTGTCAATAGCGTTGTAATTACTGGATCCGACACCGATACGCAACACGCCTCCGACTTCGGCGTAGTGTTCAGCCCATCCGAGAATAGTCCCAGCTAAGACCGTGGTCTTTCCTGTTCCAGGCGGCCCCCAAAGCAAAGAGATCCTGTTTCTAAATGCATCGTGAAAAAGCGATTCCTGCTTTTCGTTAAACGCATTCTTGAGATATGGAATTACCTTTGCATACAAGAGATTCGTATCAGGAAATATTTTCCCCCCTCCCAATGAGTTCGGTGCATACATCAAGCTATGGGCCGGCTCTGTTTGTCTTATCACTCTTTCAACCATTGGTTCTCCTCCGTCTCCTGATACGTCTGGGGGCAGCTTGTCCCCCAATAACTCTCAATACCTGTTCTATTCTATCACTTGAAAAATCTCGATATATTGGATCGAGGATAAGCGGCGAGTCAAACGTAACAAGTCCCTGAGTAACGGCAAACAGGAAAAGGCCCTGATGTCCTGGCTTAAGAACCACATAAGGATTATCCTGCATAGCTTCCAGGCGAACAACTGTTACCTGAAGCAACGCACCCAGCGGTCTACGTATCATCCAACCATCGGTAAGACCATGCCGGGCAAGCAGTTCTTCCGCCGCAGAATATGCTAAACCACGCAGTTTGTACCAAGGCTCATCAAGATTGCTGTATTGATTTTCATTGGATAAAGCAACAGTAAACTCTCCTTCCTTAATTCGAGTATCCCTGCTGGTCGGTGAAAAATCAAATACATAGAGTTTATCTGATTGGTACTGAGGATTCGCAGACTTAATCTCATTAATAATCAGATCAGCATCTGCTTGAGATTTCAAAGTCAGTCCCCGAATTGCAAAAAACCTTGCTTCGCGCTCTTCTGCAGGTAGTGAACGCGAATTTCGGTTTTCCATTTCTTGACACGCAGCATTAAGTTTCTCAAAAGCGATAAGACTCCTTGCCGCCTCTGGTACGTTTGCCTGAGATGATCCAGCGGCAGAAAAACTGCTTTTTTTTAACACCAACTGATCTTTGTAATTCTCACGCAGTTTCCGGACAATGTGTTGTAAAGCTTGCAAGTGAACCTTAGTTGCCGACTTGATGTCATCATAGAGTTCGTCCCTGGTATAACGCCTCCATTTTGACAGGTCCGTAGGATGAAGCTTGTTGAAGTGGCGGATGAAGATTTTATCCTGCCAAAGCTCATACGCTCGCTCGAAAGGGATTTGGTCGCTCATTGGGGTAACGAATCCAAACGGCAAATCGAACTTATATGGGGTACCATCTCTCCGGATATTTGGGAAAAAGCTATTTGCTACATCAAAAAGAGAGTAATCGTGGACGACCGGTAGCCCAATGAGCATTCGGAGAACTTCCTTGACGATTGTTCCCGGTTGGGATTTGAAAGCATCCGGATCAGGTAACAGGTTGTCTGGTGGAAAGAAGCGGATAAGCATCTCGATTAATTCAATCACATCGGAATGCTGCATGTGGCGTTCAAACATACGTTTGAGCTGGCGCACCTCCAACATATCCCAGAAGAAGATATGCGAAGATAAGCGATCGCGAGCAGGCAGATGCGCGTTGATGTTCGAAATCTCTTCTAGCCACTCAGAAACTACAATTGCAAATTCCTTAAGTCTTTCACGTTCAGTTTCCGGGTTCATCGCATCGACGCGGTCGACAATAAAAACCTTTTCGTTCGTTATTGGACGATCGCCGGGGGCGCGGCCGTGAGGGAAATAGAGCCTTGTTGCCCCCAAGGCAAACGAAATACCAGAGCCAGGATCGAAATGAATCGTGATAAAGATGCTTTGGTCTGTCCAAGCAGGAATCATCGCACAACGTCGTCCTTCGATCAACAATGGGGTTGCTTCGGTCAGAGAACGGGCGCGAGTTGCCAATGCCGGTCCATCTGCCCGTAGCTGGTGACTGGAAGCGATAACGGCTTGCCATCGATCATCATCAGCCGCTACAGCTCTGGCGAGTTCCGCTGTAGTGGTGATGCCATTTGAACGGAGCAGTGCAGCTTGTCCTTGATTGAGCCATGCCAACCGGGAAAGATGATCACATTCAGATGCTTTCTCGCGACAATAGCGAACATAGTCGCAAAGCTGACACTTGGGTCCGACATGCCAACTGGCATCCTCCATTCTAGTCTGCAAAACTCGCAGAAGGCGATCTTCGAAAAACTGCTTGACATGGACTTCATAGACTTCATACGGAACCCGAATCAGCGTCTCATTGAGAGCCTCTGCAACCGGGTCTGCGGCTCCCGTGGCCTGATAAAGTTGGACCAAGTTCCTAAAAGCGTTGATATCGTGACTTCCTGGCCAAATGGTACCTTCTGCCGAAACGGCATATCTGCCGCTTAACCCTTCTTGCTGAATAGCTGTAGCCAAGGCTAAAGCATAGTAGGTAACCTCTGTAAAATGCCGTAGAGAGGGTTCGGCAGCCATCTTTACATCAACGATATGGATCTCAAACTCGGGTATATTTCCATTGCCTATCAATGGCGCGCCTGTACCACCAGGACGAATCCAAAGGATATCCGGACGCACTCTTACTGAGTCAAGCCCAAAATCGTCATATGCCTTTTGAAGACCTGCAGTAATGTTCGTTGGCACCGTGAATTCCGCTTCAATTATTGCCTGCGGAGGTGTTTGGCGTCGAAGTATATCAAAAAGGTTCTGAATCTTTTTGAAAGGCTTACGTCCCAAAAACTCATCAATTTCATCTTCTAGAAGATATTCGACATTTCCTGCCCCATAGGTATCAATAAGGTCTTGATACTTATCAGCTTCCCATCGCCGCCCTGCTGCTTTGATAAGTTCAATACCAGGACGTTTATAAGTTTCGCCGGAGATGCCAAGAGAATCCCTTTCTGCATCGCTGGCCAATCGAAACCGAAGGAAGCGATCACAGTCAAATTTAAATGTAAGAGCTAATGTTCCTTTATCGAGTTTTGCCATCATAACTCTCCGGGTGTGGTATATTTTTCAATGCATTCGACATCAATTGAGTATTGGTATCGGCTTGCCCTAAAAAACTCTTGCTGACAATCAATGCTCGAGCCAAGTTAATAAAGTCCGGAATCTTAAATCCGATCCGCTTATGAGAGGATAAGTTACCCCAATAGGCATTTGCTTCCAGAAGAGCTTCTTCAAGAGAGGCCGAACTGATGATTGGAACGCCCTCCGGGCTCATATTTCGTTCTTTGCGACAAACCAGTACTGCATCCCACTTGATGGTACCCTCATAAGTGTGGAGGCCTCCTTGCCCTTCTCCTCGCATGGGTAAAACCTTAGTTATTGAAAGCCCCGAATGAAGAAGTGCCGTTCCAAGGGAATGCCATGCCACAGCCAGTTTATGATGATAGGTGAACACACAGATTCCAGCCGGTTTAAGGACGCGTTTGCATTCAGCAAAAATCAATTGAAGTCGCTCCTGATATTCTCTAATAGCTTCCTCTGACCGTTGTGCCACAGCAAGGTTTTGAAGAATTGGAGCTGAAGTCGTATTGTCATCATACGGAGGAGGCGCGATCCCCAAGACCTGATGCCAAGCTAAATAGAAGTCTGAGAGCTCCGAATAACTTAAATTGTCGAAGTAAGGCGGATCAGTCAACACAAGATCTACAGAGTCGTTCGGAAGCAGATGCAAGTTTTCAGAAGATTGTGTTTCAATCGCGATTGTTGCTTTGTTGGCTAATACATCTGCTACAGTCCCAATGATCTGTTCGCGTTTCAAGCCATTCTCATAAACGACTTTGCCTCCATCTGGATGCAAATCCTCAGGTGTTTTTGCGAAGGTAATCGCCTTCGATATTTTTCGGATCGCGTTGGGGAATGTTCCCCGTCCAACACCTTCCAGCCAAGGATTCAGTTCAACAGGACGGGTAATATGCCTATACGAATGAATAGAAAACATTGGACTGGTTCTGCGATAACCAAACGCATAACCCGTATACATGCAATTCGTGGTAAGATGTTCGCTAAAAGCCAATTCCAAACAACGCCTAGCTTCATTGTTTTCTACTCGACGAATGGCCGACGCAAGAAGATGCAAATGAAGCTTCTGTCTATTATTGAAAAAATCTGAGTATTGCCGGATTCCATGAATCAACGGTCGCCCGTCTGAGCGCCCTTCATGAGGAATATTTCTATTGGGCATGAGTACATCATTGCCAAGCATTTGAAGTGCCTGTGTCGCCTGGTCATATAAAACTTGATCCGTCTCTTCTACGCGTTTGAAGTGTCGAGAACAACTCTTGCCTATACCAACCAGATACTCTTGAGCAAACAACTTCCATTGAGGAGGTTCAAGATTCTCAACCTCATCATTGGCAATTCTTTGAGAAGCCCCGCACGCAAGACAAGTCATAATGCCATCATTGTGTGTTCCCTCATGGATCCTGGTATAGGCTTCACAGTGACAACGCAATGTTTTTCGTGAAATTGGCAACTCATGGATAGCATGGCAATCTTTGCAAAATACCCATTGCAGCCGCTTCTCTTTCGAATAAGCCAGTTGAAAATGAGGGTGAAGTTCTACATCTCTTTGACAATTTGGACATTGTTTCACCTGAACCCAAAAATGATGAAGAACATCTCTTTCTGTGCCACTCACGACTGTTCGGTGCAAAGGGACAATGAGGCGAGAGACCTCATGGCAAACCTGTTCGATTTCAGGGTAATGCTCTTTGAAACAGGAAGCAATCAATTCAAAGCGGGTAATAAAAGTTGCAACAGGGTCAACATCAAAACCAATCACTTGAGCGTTGCAACGCATGGATTCCACCATGCTTGTTCCCCCGCCAATAAACGGATCAAGGATGACTGCTCCATTAACGGAAGTATGCCCAAAGTAGGTATTCCAAAAATCATTCGCCTTTTCAGGCGAAAGTGTCAATGCGGTAAGAATAGAGCGAAATTGAGAACCAACACGTCGAGCAAACCACCGATGAACTCTATAAAGAGGATTCGAACTTTGCCCTTCACGCAAAGCCAGCTCAGCTATTTGAATGATGGGGATATTACCCGCTTCTAGTAAAGTATAACTAGGCCAACCACAGAAGGGCACACTGTCATTATCATTAATAATTTTATTTATTATATCTGATTTAGTCATGAGAAATCATTCGCCCTTCACATCTGTTCGGAAAGCATCAAATAGCTTTGCTTGAAATAGAGTCTTCGCTATTGTAGAGCCTTCCACGACTATGTATAATGTATACCGCATAACGAGTCAATGCAACCCAATATATTGACTAAGCATACCTCATTCCTTGATTTATTCACACAAATTGCCACTTGAAACTTTTCGAATAATTAACGTAAAATTTACATATCCAGCAGACAGAATGTCGAAGATATATCATCCTGAGCGGAACGGCTGAGAGCGTAGCGGTCAGCAATTTTACGCCAGCTAGAGACGTATTCTTGGGTTCGATTGATAAAGGACTCGGCGGCTGTAGCAGAGACGCGAAAGTGGGGTACGACTTCTCGCGCGAGGTTGAAATCGAGCGCGTTGTCGTTTTCTGAAATGTTGAGAGAGAGGCCGGTGCCGTCCGGGTTGGGATTGATGTCGTAGGCGGGGGAGAGGGTCCAGCCTTGGGGTGTCAGCAGGAAGCCGTGGTTTCGGAGGTGGTCATCGGTGTTCTTGACCGCGATGCTGAAGACGATTCGTTTCCAAAGCTCCTGCAGGTCGGCGTCCGGTTGCGCTCCGTGTTGCATGATGAATTTGGCGATGTCGAGATAGCTGGTTCCATCTTGGTAATCGGCTCCATCGGTTTTACCGAGCAGCGTCATGGCTGAGGCGAAATGGATTCGGTGATTGCCGTTGCGGTCGAAGCGCTTGGCCAGGAAGGTTGAACCGTTTTTGGAAAACTTCTCCAGGCGGCATTCAGGAAGGCGGAGGCCGACTTGCAGCGCCAGCTGGTGAACGACCATTTCCCAGGCGGCGATATCGGAGGAATCCGCTTTGCTTGGGAACTTGGCGATCCAGAGGTTGCCTTCCGGGTCAAGCACATTTGCCTTTGGACGCGCCCCGCCCAGTGAGGAGCCAGGCGCGATCAGCATCGCCAGCCATTTTTCGTGTTCGTCGTCAGATTGCGACTCATCCTCATAATTGCGGCTGGCGGCTTCCAGTTCCCGCAAACTGGCCCAGGGCGGAGCCGCCATTGTGCGGTCACTGTTCACGAACTCCCCGGTGGGTTCCAACTTGAAGCGGATCGCCCCCATTCTGGTTTCGTCGTAGACACCCAACAGATAATCGGATTCCTGTAGCAGCAACGGCGAACGGTCTTCTTTACGCGCCCGGATTGCTTCGCGCCGTCGCATCAGCTGACGCCCCCAGCGGTCAGGGGAGGAATCGAGAAATAGGCCGAAGTTGTTCTTATCCCCGGCCGAGTACTGCGGACCGGCGTACAACTGAAGGTCGGGATCGAGAATTCGCGTATCGTTCGATTTCAGCCAGGTCGGGTTGAACTCGAACGAGAAGATTTCTTTCCGGCGAACCGCCTGAATCTGCAATTCTCCCATCAACTGGGGGGAGCCATCGGCGTGCCAGTCACTGTAAACATAAACGGTTTTGCGTTCCATATTCATTTGTTCCTCTTCTGGACCACCCGCTTGCGGACGGACAGCCCCGCATCCTGCAGCTTGCGCCCGAGTTCGTCATCGGCGGCGACCTTCAACAGGTCTTTCTCCAACCCGAGGGTGACCAGCACCTGTACGTAGCTGCCGAGCGAGACGGAAGGCGAACCTTTTTCGATCTGCGATAAGGTCGCGCGACTGATTCCGGCCCGTTCGGCCTGAAGCGCGGAAGTAACGTTGCGCCGCAAACGAGCCAGCCGCAGATTCTCACCGAATTCCTGCAGCATATCAACCGTCTTCGGAAATAACACCGGAGTTTGTTTCGCCATAGATGAGCCTCCTGAACTTTGTCTATTTACATTAGCACAAACAGCAACAGATGTCAATTATATATGACATTGCAATAGATAAAAATATTGTCAAAGCATCATTTTTTAGGCTTGTGATGTGCTTATCGCATTACAAACCTAAAAAAATATGAAAGATTTTTTAATCTCACAGAATCTCACACGTCCTCATTGTTTTATTGCCGCAAGATACTCACTGCAAAACACTTACTTGATTTATTTTATTCCGGGTGTATTTTTTCTCGATTTCAAGAAAGGACACACGGCTATGAAATTCGATTTGAATGACGAGCAGAAGATGGCTCTTTGTTTTTTGCGAAGTGGGAAAAACTTCTTTTTGACGGGGAAGGCCGGAACGGGGAAGACGACTGTGATTCGGGAGTTTCAGAAGGAAAATAAGAATATGATTTTTCTGGCTCCTACGGCGCTTGCCGCGGGGGCGCTTAAGGGGGAAACGATTCATCATTTCTTCGGCATTCCGGCTGCTGATATTTATGCGCCGGACAGTATGACGCCGTTGACGGACACGGAACGCATCAAAATGCTTCAGATGGCCTCTGTCATCGTCATCGATGAAGTCTCCATGCTGCGGAGCGATCTCTTTGCCTGTGTCGATCAGCGGCTGCGGCAGTGCGCCTTGCCGGAGGATCACGCGAAACCGTTCGGCGGAAAACAAATTGTACTGGTCGGCGATTTGTTCCAGCTGCCGCCCATCGTGAAACCAATCGGTGGAATTCCGGTTGAAGAGTATTTGAGGGAGAAATATGGAGGGAAATTCGTTTACCAAGGGCCGCTTTGGCGGGAATCTTTTTTTCAGGTGATCTGTTTGAAGACGGTTATGAGGCAAAATGATCCGGCTTTTATCGGTCTCCTCAACCGGGTTCGCTATGGAATCGTCGACTCCAATACCAAGGGACTGCTGGATCAGCGTGTGTACCCGATAGAGCCGCTGTCTGACTCCATCACCCGGCTGTGCGCAACCCGAAAAGAAGCCAAGAAGGTCAATGACCTGGCGCTTGCCGGATTGGGAACGGAACCTGTTGAATTTCAAGCGCGTATTTCCGGGAACTTTCCCGAGAGCGACTACCCTCTGGATGAGACAGTCTTATTGTATCCAGGCGAACGCGTCATGTTTACAAAAAACGAACGCCTCGATGATGGGTTGTTTCTCTATAAAAACGGCGAATATGGTCAGATCGTTTCCGTCAATCAGACGGAAGCCTGCGTCCGGCTCGCGAACGGAGAAGAGGTTTCCGTCACGGCGGCTTGCTACCCCCACTTTTCTTACCGGCTGGAACAGGATGAGGATGGCGCGGATGTCCTCTGTTCAAAAGAAGACGGGCATTTTCGACAGATTCCGTTGATTCCGGCCTACGCAGTCACGATACACAAGGCTCAGGGGATGACGCTGGAGCAGGCTGTGATTTCGCCTCGCGGATGTTTTCAACCTGGACAGCTCTATACTGCGCTTTCCCGCTGCCGGTCGTTGGAAGGCGTTTATCTGACCGCTTCCATTGACCACGCACTTTGCGATCCGGAAATCATCCGGATGTACGATATCTGGGAGTATTCGGAGGAGCTGTTTCTCGATACACTCCAGCAGGAACGGGAACGCTTCGGCGACGCAATATTTCCGTTTGCATTCCCGCGAAGCGATATTCAATACGGCGAAAAAATTCCATTGCTCTGTTGGCTGAAGGAGACATGTGAAGTCCACCTGAAGCGACAACGGCGTGGCGAACAACCGCCTCAGCGCATCTTATCCGATCGAGAGCGTACGATGCTCAGACAGATCCGCCTTTATTTGAGGATACTTGATAAAAATGGCTGCCTCAACGAATGGGAATATAGTAAGCTGGTTTCTGCTTTTTTGAACTTGAAAATCTTTGTTTTCCGCGCGGCATGACCGTTTTCTCCGTCACCCCTGGTTGCAATTAACTGCAACCAGGGGTATTTTCTGTCCTTGAATCGAACCTTGCTTTATTTATTTGAGCTCAGCGGGAAGCGCGGAATCGAACCGGGATGGACCAGTTTTCCGCATGGTTGCAGTTTTTGGAAATTCGTCTGCTTGGCGGGTTGCAGTTTACCCTCAGAATCGTGGTTGCAATTGGGTTGCAGTTTTACGGAAATTGGAGTGGCATCTGAGGGGAACGTGTGGTAACAGGTGATTTGGGCCAAAATGAAAAAATCCAGCTTGGTTCGCTTGCGTAACCTGCTGGATTTTAGTGATTTAAACTGGAGCCAATGATCCGAATCGAACGGACGACCTATTCATTACGAGTGAATTGCTCTACCGACTGAGCTACATTGGCCTGCCAACTTCGATAATATAGTGCAATCCAACGAAAAAATCAACTCGTTATTTCTCGAAAATATGATTCTTCTTCATTTTTTTCGAATTCGGTTGTTTTTTGAGATGGGGAGAGGATTTTAAACGAAGAGGCGGACGACTGGAATCACAACGCCAAAGAGTGGTTTTTTAATCTTCCCGGAAGGGCGGTTCCAGCACATCCTCAATCTCGCGAATTTTTGCCGTGGACAGGGGAGAATCTCCGCCATTGGGCCGATGGCATCCGCAAAATTCAGGGCAGTCGCGACGGCAAGCGCAAAAATCCCTGCCGCAGTTACAAAGGCTTGACGTTGGGATAACCCATTTTGCATGGCTGCAAATAGCCCGGCAATGCCGGAAAAGGTTGAAAAAAGTTGAAAAAACGCTGATATTTCGCGGTTGAAATACCAGCGTACGTTGTTGATAAAAAGATGGTCGGGATAGAGAGATTCGAACTCTCGACCTTTTGACCCCCAGTCAAACGCGCTAGACCAGACTGCGCTATATCCCGACTCGCCGATTAAGGCATGTCAGTAAATATACATATGTTCGACGAAAATACAAGCTCAGATTCACAAATTCAACGAATTCTTGCCGCAATTCGCGGAATGAACACTCTTCGTGTACGCAAAACAACAAATGCCCGCATCGCGTCCGGAGCGGATTTTCAAAAGAGAAACATGGCTGTTTTGCGCCGCTTATGGGATTTCCAGCGTGTCCTCAAGAGTGGTGAGGCATTCACAGCCGTCCGGGGTGATGCGTACGACGTCTTCCAGGCGGATTCCGCCCCATTCAGGGTAGTAGAGGCCGGGCTCGACGGTGATGATCTCGTTGCCGCGCAAAGGGTGGAGGTTGCCGGGCGCAAGGCGCGGGGCCTCGTGGATGTCCAGGCCGAGTCCGTGGCCAAGTCCGTGGAAGAAGCCGAAGTTGCCGGTTTCGGCGCGTCCGGTCGGGAAGCCTTTCGACTCCAGAAATTGTGCGGCGCGGCAATGTACGTCGCGCGGGATTGCGCCGGGGCGCAGTTCATTTTTGGCGAGTTCGCGCGCGCCGCGCACAGCGTCGTAAGCGCGGCGCACGATTTCCCGCGCGCGTCCTTTGACGACGGTTCGTGTGAGGTCGCCCCAGTAACCGGAATCGAACATGCGCGGGAAGATGTCGAGGACGATGGGTTCGTGGGCGCGGAGAATGCCGGAGCCGATGTTGTGCGGTTCCGCGCCCTGCGGTCCGCCGGCGGCGATGGTTCCGCCGGGGAGGGCGCCGCAGCCGAGGAGCGCCAGATCGATTTCACGGCGAAGAATTTCACTGGTCAAGGTGGCTCCGCGCCAGAAAAGGGTGTTGTCGCCGGCGATTTCCGCCTCGGCAAGGAGATCGAACGCGCGGCGTGCGCCTGTTTCGCAGGCGCGCAACCCCAGGCGGATGCAATCGGTTTCGTCGTCGTCCTTGAAGGTCCGTTCCGGGTAATAGGGTTCGGGGCGCGGTGTAACGGTCAGGCCGTGCGCGCGGAGCGGATCGGCGAGGCCGAGCGGAAAGGCTTCCGGTACTTCGAATTCATCGATCCGATAACGCGTTGCGATGGCAACGATCAGTTCAACGAGTCCACCCGCTGCAAAATCGCCCGTGCCGAAGACCGATACGCCCGGTTTCACACTCCGCGTCGCGCGATCCCGTTCGAGGGGCGAGAGCACCGCGCCGCGCAGGGAGTCCACCGCGAAATAGACAAAATCGTCGGGCGTGGACAGCCCCGTCGCATACCGTAAATCGGCCGATTTTTCACCGGAACCGACGATCAACTCCGCTTTTTTCCGCATAAACCTCCAGGGACAATTTGCAAAACGATCGAACAAACCGCATATTATGAATATAGTGTGAAATGGGTAAATTAAAAGAGCTTTTTTATGGAATGGATTCTTTTTTTCTCCGGTGTTTTGGCTGCCTATCTTTTTGGCGCGATTCCCTCGGCCTATCTTATCGGAAAATGGTACGGAAAAGATATTCGCAAGGAAGGATCGGGCAATATCGGCGCAACCAACGTAACCCGCGTCATCGGTTCCCGCGCCGGGAAGCTTTGTTTCGTGTTCGATTTTTTGAAGGGTTTTCTCCCCGTTTTTGTCGCCGCCCGTTTTTTTCCGGAGCATGAACTGCCGCTGGCGGCTGGCGCGGCGGCGATTCTCGGACATATGTACCCCGTCTATCTTGGCTTCAAGGGGGGGAAGGGGGTGGCGACGGGCGGCGGCGTGGCTTTGGGGCTTGCGCCGTACGCGCTTTGCGCCGCGCTGGCCGGATGGGGCGTTACATTCTGGATTTCCCGCTATGTTTCGCTGGCGAGCATTGTCGCGGCGCTTCTTCTTCCGCTTTTTGGAACGCTCTTATTCCTGACGCTGGGCGCGCCTTCCATCCCCGTCCAGGCCTTTTTATACGCAATCGGTCTGGTGACGATCGTCAAGCATAAGTCGAACATCAAGCGCCTGGCCGCGGGCGAAGAACAGCGCTTTGAGCGGCGCAAGGGGAAAACGGAATGAAGGTAGCAGTTTTAAGCGATGGTGCGTGGGGAACCGCCCTCGCGATGGTTTTGTGCGACAACGGGCATCAGGTTTGCCAATGGGGGCCGTTTCCCGACTATTTGGAGCAAGTCCGGCGCGAGCGGACGAACTCCCGCTTTCTGCCGGATCTTCGACTTCCGGATGCCCTTACTCTGGAACCGGACATGGGCAAGGCGGCTTGCGGCGCGGATCTGATTCTTCTGGCCACGCCCACGCAATACCTTCGCAGCGTCCTGAAGGCATTCAAACCGCATTTCATTCCCGAAAAACAGATCCTTGTGAACGTTGCCAAGGGAATTGAAAATAAAAGTTTTCTGCGTATTTCCGAAATGGTGGAAGATGAGCTCGGGCGCAGTGCTTATGTCGATCTCTCCGGCCCCAGCCATGCGGAGGAGGTCGCGCGTCGCGTCCCCACCGCCGTTGTTGCCGCAAGCGCCGATAAAAGGGCCGCGGAGAAAGTGCAGAAGCTTTTCAGCAACGCCTTCTTTCGCGTCTATACCTCCGACGATGTCGTCGGTGTGGAATTCGGCGGCGCGCTCAAAAACGTGATGGCCATCGCCGCCGGGATCAACGATGGCATGCTTCTCGGCGATAACCCGAAGGCGGCGCTTATGACGCGTGGCCTTGCCGAAATGGCGCGCCTCGGTGAAGCCTTCGGCGGCAAAGGACAAACCTTTTCCGGATTGAGCGGCATCGGCGATTTGATTGTAACATGTTGTTCCGGGCATAGCCGGAACCGGCATGTGGGCGAAGAGCTCGGGCGCGGGAAAAAACTCCCGGAAATTCTTCAGGCAATGGGCATGGTTGTCGCCGAAGGCGTCGCCACAACCCAGGGGGCTTATGCTCTGGCCCGCCGCGCCGGAATCGATACCCCGATCATCGACCAGATTCACGCCATTCTTTATGACGGCAAGGACCCCGCGTCCGCCATCCGTGAGTTGATGACGCGCGCCGTCAAAGCCGAGTAAGGCGGGGAATTCGCGTCCCGATCCGTCTTAAGCCGTTTCCCGCGTTTTTCCTTATTTGCGCGGCTTGGCGGAGAGGGGGACGGCGGTTTGCCGCCAGATGACCTGGGGCATGAAGTTTTGCACGATTCGCGGGGCGTTCGGCTGTTCGAGGCGGCGCAGGAGGAGCTCCGTCGCGGCCCGCACCATTTCGTCGATCGGCGAGTGTATGGTGGAGAGATTCACGGCGGATGCCAGGAGCACGTCGTCGTAACCGAAGAGCCAGAAATCTTCCGGGAGCCGCAGGCGGTATTCGTTGACAACGCTCAGGACGCCGAGGGCCATTTCGTCGTTCATGCAGAAGATGCCGTCGATCTTCCGGCGGTCTTCCAAGATGTTTTGCATGATGCGGCGTCCGCTTTCAAGGGTGTAGTTTCCTTGAAATTCAATGGTTTTCAATTGTGGATTGGCTTCCTCCGCCCTGCGGATTCCCCGCAGCCGTTCGGCGGTTACGGGCTGGTCGCCGGCGCCGGAGAGGACGGCGATGTTTGCGCCGTTGCCCGGGGGGCATAGCGCCATGAGGGCCTGGAAGACGCCGATTTCGTTGTCTTGTGTTACCGCGTCGATGTTCAGCGCGCGCGAAGAATGGTCCAGGAGGACGATGCGTTCCGAGAATTCCCTCTGAAGTTCCAGGAGGACGTTGTCCGGAAAGTAGCCGAGGAGGATGAAGGCTTCGGCCTGGCTTTCGCGGGCCAGGCGGATGATTTCCTCCGGCCGTTGCCGGGCCGAAGGGAATTGGAGGAGGGAGATACTTTCCTCGGAGAGCGCGCTTCGCAGGGCGTCCAGCAGCATCAAATGGTAATAGCCTGAGTTTCCTTTTTCGATGACCATGGAGATCACGCCGACGCTGCCGATTTTGTTTGCCTGTACGGGCGCATCCGTTACGAAGGTGCCGCGCACGGGAACGGTGTGGATGACGCCGCGAAGATTCAGTTCCTTCAGCGACTTGACGATGGTCAGTTTGTTGACTTCAAATATTTTGGCGAATTCATCGATGCTCGGCAGCTTGTCGCCCGCCCGGTATTGGCCGGAGGCGATCATCTGCTCGATCTTGTCGCCGATTTGGAGGTATACGAAGCGTTTTTTATTGCGTCCCCGCTGCAATTCATACATGGCAGGTTACTCCGTGTTATATATATCATATGTTTATCTCTATAAAAGTAATATATGACATAATACAAAAAATGCAATAGACAAACTGCTTTTTGCATGAAAATCTTCCATTTTTTGCATAAATCAAGGGGAATTCTCCTTTTTTATGGGAAAATAACCCATTTTATTTTTTCGAAAAATATTTTGAAATGGTATTGACATTATGTTTTTTTGTGGTATAATTATGCCATGAAGGCAATGAAAAAGTAATACACCTGGCTCGACAATCACGGAGGACAACCATTATGCGATTCGGAATATTGCCGCTGGCGGCCACCCTGGCGATGTGCGCGTTCGGCGCTGCCGCCAAAGAGAAGACGGAACTCGTGCGGAATTCTTCCGGCTGGGAGATGCGTGTCAACGGCAAGCCGTTTTACGTGAAGGGCGTAACCTGGTCGCACACGCCGGTCGGGTTCAAGTACGATTACGACTTGTATGCGGAAAGCGACGAGAAGATTCTTGCCGTCCTGGAGCGCGACATGACGATGCTACGCGCCGCCGGCGGAAACGTCATCCGCGGCATCCCGCCGCTTCGTTGGGCGAAGCACATCAACGAAAAATACGGGATCTATTTTATCCTGAACGATTATTACGGCCGTTACGGGATGATGGTGGATGACGTCTGGACGGCGCAGACCAATTACCAGGACCCGCGCGTCCGCGGGATTTTGATCGAGCGCTGGAAAAAACTTGCCCGCGAGAACCGCGAGGCGCCGGGGCTGATCGCCTATTTGATCGGCAATGAAAACAACTACGGACTGGAGTGGAAGTCCGCCGAGATCGAAAACCTCCCGGTCGGCGAACAGCACGCGGCCAAGGCGAAACACCTCTATACGCTTTTCAATGAAATCGCCTTGGAAATCAAGAAGATCGACCCCGATCACCCCGTCGGCATCGTCAACGGCGACATTCAATATCTGGATTTGATCATTAAAGAGTGCCCGGCCATCGATTTCCTGGGGAGCAACGTCTACCGGGGGTACGATTACACCGACCTCTTCAGCGTTGTAAAGTCGAAGCTCGGCAAGCCTGTGCTGATTACCGAAACGGGTTGCGACGCTTACGATGCCGTTCAGCAGAAGGAGAACCAGAAGGCGCAGGGCGAATACATCTACCGGAATTGGGTGGATTTGTACCGGAACACCGGCGCGAACGGCGGTGCGGGAAATTGCCTCGGCGCATTGGCGTTTGAGTTTGCCGACGAATGGTGGAAGCACGGCCAGTCGGTCAATTTGCGGGTGCATGACACGACGGCGAGCTGGCGAAACACCGCTTTCGAATACGATATCGCGGCGGGCAACAACATGAACGAAGAGTGGTTCGGGCTTTGCTCCATCCACGAAGAGGAAGTAGGCGGCGTGCATCTTGTAACGCCGCGCGCCGCGTACTTTGTCCTGAAAGATCTTTGGACGCATCAGCCCTATTCCATGGGAAAGAACGCCGTCAACGGCCTCAAGTACAGCCCGGAAGGCTACCTGAAAGACGCCGCGGCGGCGGAGGCGAAAACCAGGGAACTCCTGAAGACCGCGCGTATTCCGGAGGCGCGTCCGGCGCCCAAGCACGCGCTCCCCGCTTATGTTTACCGCGAGGCGGGCGACCGCGAGCCCTGGTGTCCTTCCGGATACATGGGCGACGCCGGAGCGCTTGTGATGAACGGCGGCTGGACGGTTTCGCCGAAAAACGGCAAAACAAGCATGAAAGTTTCCTTCAATAAAGCCGATGGCTGGGGCGGTGTATTCTGGCAGGATCCCCCGAACGATTGGGGCGATGGCTTCGGGGGCTACAATCTTACCGGTGCGAAAAAACTGACCTTCTGGGCGCGCGGCGAGAAGGGGGGCGAGCGCGTCAAGTTCGGCTACGGCGGCATCGGCAAAGACAAGCGCTTTTACGACACCGCGGGTGGCGAGGTGGAGTTGACGCTCGGCAAGGAGTGGAAACAGTTTGCGCTCGATCTTTCCGGCAAGGATCTTTCCCGGATCAAATCGGCCTTTGTTCTGGTGATCCCGGGGCAGGGGAAGCCGGTGGAGTTTTACCTGGACGACATCGTTTACGAGTGAATTCGTACGATCGAGGAATAATCCCAACAACAAGGAGAAGAAAAAAATGAAAATCGCAGTCTTTTTCGCCATCATCACTCTGGGAGCGACCGCTCTTTTCGCGGCGGAGATGCCGGTAAAGGTATATTCGGAGAGCGGAGAGAAGGCCCCGTGGATCCCCTCCGGCTACATGGGGGAAACCGGCGCAATCGCCATGGACGGAAGCTGCACGGATGCGCCGCGTTCCGGCAACACGTGCTTGAAGGTAACCTACAACAAGGCCGACGGTTGGGGTGGTGTGTTCTGGCAGGATCCCGCCAACGATTGGGGCGATAAGCTCGGCGGCAAGGATCTGAAGGGTGCGAAAAAGCTTTCCTTCTGGGCGCGCGGCAAGAACGGCACGGAAAAGGTCAAGTTCGGTTTTGGCGGCATCGGCAAAGACAAGGCGTTCTTCGACACGGCCAAGGGGGAAATTGAAATCACGCTCGGGAAAGAGTGGAAGCAGTTTTCCATCGACCTTGAAGGAAAAGACCTTTCCCGGATCAAGTCGGGCTTCATGTGGGTCTTAAGCGGGCAGGGAGCCCCGGTCGAGTTCTACCTTGACGACGTGATGTACGAGTAACTAACGCACGGGTTTCCGGGGCCGGTTAAGGCCCCGGAAAATCCGAATGGAGAGGAGGAGGTGATGAAAAGAATGCAGCAAAATGCGCGCCGCCGTTCCTTTACGCTGATTGAACTCCTGGTGGTTATCGCGATTATCGCGATTATCGCTGGAATGCTCCTCCCGGCCATGGGCAAGGCGCGCGAGAACGGGAAAACCATCTTCTGCGTCAACAATTTGCGGCAGGTCGGCACCCTCCTGACTCTTTATGCCTCGGACAGTAAAGACCGATTGCCGCAATCGAACAACGGCGAGAAATATTGGTCGGAAATCCTGGCTGATTATTTCTCCACCCGGGAACTCTACGGAAATAAGACCTCTGCCCTTTACGAGTGCCCGACGGCGGGGAACGCCTATACCGACCCGAACAACGTGTACAAGTTTCACCGGAATTACGGCGCCAACAACCTTGTCCTTACCGATTACCGGGATGAAAAGGCGAAGATCGTTTCCACCATACCGCGCCCTTCCGAGGTGGCGGTTATCATGGATGCGCCCAATTTTAACGAATACGGCTGCTGGTATCGTGTCGAACCTCTCGGCGGACCGTATCTGCACATCGAAATTGTCGAAGAAGACGCGATGGGCAACATCATCCCGGCGGGGATTGACCATGCCGGAGCAACCCCCAATTTGAACTCCATCCGTTATCGCCACAAGAGCGACACCCTCGCGAATGTCCTGCGTGTCGACGGTTCCGTCAAGGGATACAAAATGCTCTCGTTCCTTAAACGCAACCTCTACGTGCGGAGATAAAATCCATGCGCATTCTTCCATTCCTTCTCGCGTGTTCCTCTGGTCTTTCCCTGGCGGCGGCCGATGGTGTGCTTGCTTCGGACGGATACCCCGAAGTCGTTCGCGTTGGAATGGGGTCCTACGCATCGCGCCCTCCGCGCGACCAGAACAAACGCCCCTGGCTGGCGGACCGGTTCGGCTGGGGGGATGATTCGCAGCTCTATTCCCGGATGCCCTTGTACGTAAGTCCGGAAAATTTGACCGGAGCCGGCAAACGCCCGATTCCTTCCACGGATTGGTGGACTTCGCTTGTAACCACACGGTGGTCCGGGCAGCTTTGGATGTTTCCCTCCGTCGTCAAGGCGACGCCGGGAGGCGTGGAGTTTTACACCCCCAATACGTGGTTTCTGGAGTCGGGCGGCCGAGCGGGACACATGACGGCTTCCGTCAAGCTCCTCTTCGGGGCGGAGAATTTTGCGCCGACGCACGCAGAGGCCGTCGATTGGAGCGATTGGATGGTGCGGGGACGCCTCAAGGATGCGGGAGAAGGCGCCATCGATTTTTCGGCCGTGCACGGTGGAATTTTCACCGTGTTCGAGTATTCCGCGAACCTGCGTCCGGTTATTTCCCTGCAAGGGGATGCGGCAAAGGCATTTGGCATGCCCGCCGGAGGCGCCATGTTGGGGATTGAATGCAAGGACGCGTTGTTCGGTATTTACGCGCCATCCGGGAGCAAGCTTTCTTTCCACGCGGGGAGCGTGCGCGTGGAATTCCCGGCTAAGGCAAAGCACCGATTCCTCAGCATCGCGCCCTTGAATTCCCGTGAGGATCTCCTCCGTTATGCGCCGTATGCGGCGATGGCGGTGCGCTCTACGGATGTTTCCTGGAAGTACAGCCCGGAAAAAGGCGCGGTGGAAACCACCTGGACGATCCGTGCGGAAGACCTGGAAGAGCGCGGGCGCACCGATGTCCTGCAAGGATGGCTTCCGCATCATTATCAATTACCGACGATCATGGATTTTACCCCGGATTTTGCCGCCTATCCGTGTCCGCGCGGAGAATTGCGCGTTGCCGTCGGAACGCGTTTTGTCGTTACATTTCCCTTCAAAGGCTTGCTCCCCGCATACCCGCGTCCCGACGAAAAAGCCGCTGGAGCGCCTTTTGATCCGGTGTTGATGAAACAGCTGATCGAATCGCATCTCGGCAGCACCGGCTACGGAAGCGAAACCTATTGGGGCGGCAAACGTGTGCTCCATTTCGGGCGCTACATGGATATGGCGCGGCAGTCCGACATGCCCGAAGCGGCGGCAATTTACCGCGACCGCGCGGCGGAGGCGGTACGGGACTGGCTCACTTTTACGCCGGGTGAAGGGGAACATTTTTTTGCGTGGTATCCGCGTTGGGGTTCGTTCGTGGGTTGCCGGAGCCGCGACAATGCCAACCCGGGCGTGGACATTCTTCAGGATCACCACATGTGCTACGGGTACCACTTGTACACGGCGGCGCTGCTGTTTTTTCAAGATAAAAAACTTGCCGCCGACTACGGGCCCATGGCGCGGCTTGTCGCCAAGGATTACGCGGAGTGGGATGCGAAGAGCGCCATGTTCTGCCGTTTCCGCAACCTCGATCCCTGGAGCGGGCATTCCTGGTCGGGCGGACTGGGGAGCGAGCAGGGGAACGGGCAGGAATCTTCGAGCGAAGCCATGCAGGGGTATGGAGCGATGTTTCTGCTCGGCGAATCGCTTGGCGATGTGGAAATGCGCGATGCCGCCGCGTTCTGCTGGGCGATGGAAGCGCGTGGGATCGCTGAATACTATTTCGACCGCGGCAAACGCAATCTGCCGAAAGGCTGGCCGCACACCATGAACACAAACGTGCATACCGACGGCATCGGGTTCTGGACATGGTTTTCCACCAATCCTTTCTGGATGCATGCGATTCAGTGGTTGCCCATGTCGCCGCTGCTGTCGTATCTTTTTGAAGACCCCGCCTATGCGGAATCGGATTTCAACGAAATGTGGCGGACGCACGAGGGCGGGCAGGGGTGGGACGGTTATTTCGGCACCGACTCCCCCGTCGCCAATTTGGTGCTCAATTACCTGGCGGGCTTCGATGCCGAGCGGGCGGCGGAAACGTTCAAGATGCTCGCCGACCGCAAGCTTCCCGCCGTAAGCGGCGTGGAGGCGGCACACACCTATTGGCGGATGCACGCGCTGAAGAGCCTGGGGCCGCATTGTTTCGACGCCTGGACCGATGTCCCCACCTCGCAGGTTTTTGGAAAAAGTTCCGCCCCCGGCGCGCTTTCATGGGTGGTGTTCAACGCCGGGGATTCTCCGCGCGAGGTGCGCTGTTTCGTGAAAGGAGAGTTGGCGGCAACGTTCAGTGCCCCGCCGAATTGCCTGAGCGTGATGAAAAATAACGTTGTAACCTCCGATTTGTTTAAATTGCGTCCCGCCGCTCCTCCCGCGAAACAGGCAGCGCCGATCAGCCTGAATGCTTCCGTTTCCGCCTCCAGCGAACTTGGCGGCAACAAGGCCGCGCACGTTACCGACGGCAACCCCGGCTCGCGCTGGGAGAGTAGGCACGCGGACAACGAATGGCTGGCGATCGATCTTCGCCGGAAGTGCCGCGTGGAACGCATTGAGCTCGTCTGGGAAGGGGCTTACGCGACCGATTACGATCTGCAGTTTTCCGCCGACGGGAAAAACTGGAGCACGCTGAAGTCTGTGCGCAGCGGCAAAGGGAAGAGCGAAACGCACACTCTTTCCGGGAGTGGCCGCTATTTGCGGATTCTTTGTTTGCGACGGGGAACACCGTGGGGGAATTCCCTTTTTTCCGTGGCGGTGTATGGACAGGATGCTTCGGAGAACACATTGCGCATCGTTCCCGCCTTGGCGCAGGTGAACGAGTTGGACAAGGTGAAATTTTCCGCCTTTGTTGTATCGCGCGACGGAAAGGAAACTCCGGCGAAAGATGTTCAATGGGAGGTTGTTCCCAACCGTTATGCCGGAGGGGTTGTTTCGCCGGACGGAATCTTCACCCCGAAAGGCGCCTCCAATTACGAGGAGCCGCGCATCCGAATCCGGGCTTCGCAGGGGGATATGAGCACGGAAGCGGCTGTGGTGGTGGAGGAAGCGTTGCGTGTGGGGAACATTGCTCTGTCGCCCTTTCCTGCGAAAGGGCCGTTGAAAGCCGGGCGCGGTACGGAATTTCCCGTTTCGGCCGAAGCGTTCGATCAATTCGGCGTGTTGCTCGATGATAAAGTCGCCGTGGGTGTCCGCGGGGACGCGGTGAAGCTGAAAGACGGGCGTTTGCGTGCGCATGCGCCCGGCAGAGCGGTTGTTTTCGCGGAACTTTCCGGCGTGCGCGTGGAGCGCGAGGTGGAGGTTGTTCCGGAGGACCAGGCGGATATTGCCGCCGGTTGTCCCGCCACATCCTCCAGCTCGCTCAATGGAAACGATGCGTTCAAGGCGTTCGACCGGGATGCGTCGAGCCGCTGGGAGAGCGCGTTTCAAGATCCGCAGTGGATTCAGGTCGACTTCGGGAAAAGAGAAACGCTTTCACGCGCGGTGTTGATCTGGGAAGGGGCTCACGCACGCAAGTATACATTGAACGTCAGCGAAGACGCGCTCAACTGGAAGCGCGTCCACAGAGAGGAGAATTGCCGCGGCGGGCGCGAGGAAATTCATTTTCCGGCGGGAACCCAAGGCCGTTACCTGCGTTTGATCGGTACGGAACGCGCCAGTGCCTACGGCTATTCGCTCTGGTCCTTCGAAGTATTCCGCGCCCGGTAGGTGAAATTTTCTTAAGAATGTTCTTGACGAATTTGATTTCATAGTATATACTCTCCGTAATTCACTGCGCGGAGATTAAACATGATTAAAGAAAATACAGTATGCCTTGAAAGTAAAATTGTCGGTTCTTTGCGTGGACGATTTCTGATTCCTTCCTACCAGAGAGGATATCGTTGGGGAAAAGATGAAGTAACGCGTCTTCTTGATGATATTTATTCGAGCGGGCAATGCAATTATTGCTTGCAGCCAATAGTAATCCGACGGAAAAGCGGCGATTGCCTGGAGGTGATCGATGGGCAACAACGATTGACCACGTTGTATTTGATTTATAACTATATGCATATCGCGAGTTGTGGTTTCATCGATGCGCCGAAATTCTCTTTGTCTTATACCACAAGAGAGAAGTCGGAAGCCTTCCTGTCCTCCATGGATCTATCCAGAAAAGAGGAGAACGTCGATTTTTGGTTTATGTGCAACGCCTATGAGGCAATAGAAGCGTGGTTCATTCAAAAGGACAAGAAATCCACATTGACCAATATCAACACATATTTTGATGAACATGTGAAAATCATTTGGTATGAGGTTGATGAGTCGGAAGACGCCATAGAACTTTTTGCACGCCTGAATACAGGGAAAATACCCCTTACGAGCGCGGAACTTGTGAAAGCCATGTTCTTAAGCCGTGAAAAAAGCCCTGAAATGTCAAGAGAGAAGCAGGACGAGATTTCCCTCCAATGGGACAATATCGAAAAGGGGCTGCATCATGATTCGCTTTGGTATTTTTTGACGAATCACTCCAATACAACATACCAGACGCGCATTGATTTGATACTGGATTTGATCACGGAAAAACCGAAGGATTGCATGGAAAAATATTATACATTTTTTTATTTTGATCGTTTGCGCGGAGCACAGGGGTTGGAGGGTATCTGGCAGGAGATCCAGCACACTTTTTTGATTTTGAAAGACTGGTTTGAGGATCATGAGTTGTACCATAAGATCGGTTATCTGGTGGCTTCGGAGACGAAGAGATTGCATGAAATATTCTCGTTATCGATCAACAAAACAAAAACCCACTTTAAATCATCGCTCGATACGATGCTCAAAAAAAGTATTGCGATGGATAAAAATTATGCAGAACTTAGCTATGAAAAAGAAGCGGACCGTAAGCGAATCCGCAGGCTATTATTCTTGTTCAATGTCGAAGCTGTGCGCCAAAATGGGGAGAAGACGCAGTGGTTTCCGTTTGATAAATTCAAATTTCAAAAATCCGGTAAAGTTGTATGGAGCCTTGAACACATACACGCACAGAACTCGGAAGGTATGAAGAAACAGGAGGAATGGAAGGAGTGGCTTCGTCTTCATATTCCATCCATTGCTTCTTTCGAGGAAGATCAGACCGATTTGCTAAACGAAATGGAGGCCGCCCGGAATAAAGCACAACTGGAACGCAGGGAATTTGAGCATATTCAAGAAAAAGTGCTCGCTTGTTTTTCTTCTCCGGGAAATGCGGAATATCTGCATTCCATCGCAAATCTTGCGTTGCTCAGTACGAGCGATAATTCCGCGCTGAGCAATGCCGCTTTTGATGTGAAACGCAACGCGGTTGTTGAAATGGACAAAGAAGGGAAGTATATACCCTTCTGCACGAAGATGATTTTTTTGAAATACTATACGTCTTCGGCGAGCAATCAATTGCATTTCTGGGGCCATCCGGACAGAGTTGCCTATGTGGAGGCCATTAATCGTGTGCTGAAAAATTATCTTCCAGATCCCATCGCCATTGAGCATGAAGTTAAATAGAATGGACACAACACGTTATACGTTCATAGGTATTTTCGATACGGAAAAAATTGCATTACAGAAGATTGTCATCCCCATTATTCAGCGGGACTATGCGCAAGGACGGGAAGAGGCGGAAATTTCCCGCGTGAGGATCCGCTTCCTTAATTCCCTGTATAAAGCTGTACAAAACGATGCAATCACATTGGATTTTATCTACGGAGATGTAAGCCCCGGCGGTGTTATGACGCCGCTTGATGGCCAGCAAAGATTGACAACGCTTTTCCTGCTTCATTGGTATGCTGCCCAAAAAGAGGGAATCGCGCAACAGGAATATGCGTTTCTGAAAAAATTCGGCTATGAAACAAGATACAGTACACGCGATTTTTGTTTGCGGCTGGTTGATTTCACCCCCTCCTTCACCAGAGAGGTTTCCGATGAGATCATAGATCAGCCGTGGTTTCCTCTTGAATGGAAAAAAGACCAGACCATCCGTTCCATGTTACTTATGCTCGATGCAATTGTAGCGAAATTTGCAGACGCGCAGAATATATGGGCGCGCTTGAAAGATGGTGCTATTTCTTTTTATTTCCTCCCTATCAAAGAGATGGGCTTGGTGGATGAATTGTATATAAAAATGAACTCACGTGGCAAGCCTTTGACTCAATTTGAGCATTTTAAAGCGGAACTGGAGTGGGAACTCCATAATGTTGATGAGGAAGTCGCAAAACGGGTAATAAGGAAGATTGATTGCGATTGGACGGATATGCTTTGGAAATACCGTGGCAATTGCAGTGTTACGGATGATTGCTTTCTGCATTACTTCAGATTTATCTGCGATATCATCTGCTACCAAGACGGTGATACTCCCCAAGGGGAGGTCCTCAACGAATTCGATTGCCTGAAAAGATTTTTTTCCAAGGACAATGAAGACGTTTTAAAAAATATTCGGACGCTTGAGGAGTACTACGACTGCTGGTGCTCTTTGGCGAAAGAGTGTACATCAACTCAATTCCTGGAGCAATTTATTTCGCATTTCCATGAACCAGGTAAAATAAAAATTGAAAATCATCGCATCGATATTTTCAGCGACTGTTTACAAGGATATGTGGATTTGCATGGGGATGGGCACAGGGTTTTTCCGTTGAATAGGATCATTCTTCTTTTCGCTATAATCACATATTTACGCAATAGAAATACGATTTCCTCCGGACAGTTTTCGCGTCGGTTGCGGATAATAAACAATTTGATTCGAAATTCAGAAAATGAAATCAGCGACAGTTCTTCGCGAGCAGGCGGCAATAGAATGCCTGCCATCCTGCGGCAAGTTTCCGGGATCATTGCTTCAGGCGAAATCGATACACTGCTTGAGAATAACTTTAATGCAATCCAGCTTACTGAAGAAGCGGAGAAAATACTCTGGTTGAACGGCCATCCGGAGATGTCGGAAACGCTCTTTTCTTTGGAGGACCATGAGTTGCTGCAAGGGCAAATCGGCATTGTCGGTTTGGGAGATGCTGAATATTTCAACCGTTTTCACGCATTGTTTGCTTGCTGCTGGGACGCAGTAGACTGTGCGCTTATGTCCATGGGTAATTATGGGCAGCGCGAACGAAACGGCTGGCGATATCAGCTTGGCTCCAGCAAACTTCCGAGTGCCTGGCGTATGCTTTTTCACAAGGGAGCAAACGTCGGATTCGAATGCACAAAAAAGATATTGCACGATTTGTTGTCGCAAACGGAGGTGTTCGCCGACGATGCTCTGAGTGAGATCAAGGAGAAATTTATAAAGGAAAGTGAAGAACGTTCTTTCTTCGATTGGCGTTACTATTATGTTAAATACGACTGTTTCCGGCCGGGGAGCCACGGCAAATACCATTGGCGGGATTTCAAGACAAACCCCTATGAATTTTCTGTTTTATTGACAGCTTTTAACTACTCGGGAACGACGTATCAGCCATTTCTTAAAACGGTTGATGCAGATAATGTCGCAGGCAATTATTGGGGGCAACGTATTGTTATTGGGAAGTCGTATATAATTTGCCAAAACAATGCATATGTTATTAAAATGAGCGGGACGGATGAAGAGATTGAAGCGGTACCGATTCGGCAGAATGCCGATGGGATTGATACGGAAGACAGGATACAAAAAATGATGGGCGCAATACCCAATATAAAATTTTATGACTAGAGATTTTCGAGGATCATGTCGGGGCGGAAGGCGGGGGCGACTTCTTCCGCCATTTTGCGCGTTCCGACGCCGGTCAGGACCAAGACGCTGAACATATTCAGCGCTTTTCCGCCCTGAATGTCCGATTGCAACGAGTCCCCCACCATCATGAGGCGGTTCCACGCGGGCGGCTCCGGCAGTGCGAAGCGTCTCGTCAGAATATTCCGCGCGAGTTCGTAGATCGCGGCGTAGGGCTTTCCAAGATAGATCGGCTCGATATGTACGCCGAGTTCGGCAAGGACCTGGCAGATGAACCGCGCCTGACCGCCGGAGCCCACGCCGACGGTCTTGTTCCGCCCCGGCCAATAGGTGTCCGGATTCGGGACTACCATCGGAGCCTCCGGGTTGTTGCGGAAAAAGTTGATGGCCGCCTGCATGTGGTTGTGCCAGTCGTAATAGCCTTCCCCCACGATCACGCCGTCGCAGTCTCCGAGTTCCGCCTCGTTGCGTGTGGTGCGCAGATGCGCCGCCTCCGCAAAGCAGGGCGCGCCGAGCTCGCCCAGGATAAAGAATTTTTTCCCCTTCCAGCCGCGCGCGGCGGCGAGAGGAGCGAGGGCGGAGCTGCACGAAATGATTTCATGCGGTTGTACGCAAAGCCCCGCCTTGCGGAGGAATCCACTTTTTTCCTCCAACGAATGGTTGCCGTCGTTGGTGAGCAAATAGTGGGGAAAATTGATTTCCCGCAATTCTTTCAGCACGCGGTCCGCACCGGGACAAAGACGGCCGCCGACGAGCAGCGTTCCGTCTATGTCGAAAAAGACGCCGCAAAAACGGCGCGGTTCGGCGGTCAGGAGTCGGAGCAGGGTCATTTTTCTTCGGGGAAAAGGTGGTCTTCGCCGTAACCGTAATTTTCGATGATGTAATCCACGTCCTTGTCGCCGCGTCCGCTGCAGCAAGCGAGGATCGCGCCGGTTCCCATCTCTTTGGCGCGGCGCATGGCGTACGCGACGGCATGGGAACTTTCGAGCGCGGGGATAATCCCTTCGTAGCGCGAGAGCTTGAAGAACGCATCCACGGCTTCGTCGTCGGACGCGGTTACGTAGTTAACCCGGCCGAGGGAACGCCAGAATGCGTGCTCCGGGCCGACCGCCGGGTAATCCAGGCCGCTGGCGATGGAGTACACCGGGGCGGGGGAACCGTCTTCATTCATCAGAACATAGCTGTCGAAGCCGTGCATCGCGCCTTTGCGTCCGTAGGTCATTGTTGCGGCGTGTTCGCCGAGTTCGGAACCGCGGCCAAGGGGCTCGACGCCGCAGATCTCGACGGGGTCGTTCAGGAAGCCGGAGAACATCCCCGCCGAATTGCTCCCGCCGCCCACACAGGCGCAGACCACATCGGGGAGGATGCCGGTGATGTCCAAGAACTGCTCGCGCGCTTCCTGGCCGACGCACATCTGGAAATCGCGCACCATCATCGGGAAGGGGTGCGGCCCCACGGCGGAACCGATGCAGTAGATCGAATCCTTGTAGGTGCGCAAATACGCTTCGAACGCTGAATCCACCGCTTCCTTGAGGGTTTTGAGGCCGAAGGACACCGGAATGACTTTGGCCCCGAGAATTTTCATGCGTGTTACGTTCGGGGCTTGTTTGGCGATGTCGACTTCGCCCATGTGGATTTCGCATTCCAGCCCGAAGTAGGCGGCGGCGGTGGCCAAAGCCACGCCGTGTTGCCCGGCGCCGGTTTCGGCGATGATCCGTTTTTTACCCATGAATTTGGCCAGGAGCCCTTCGCCCATGCAATGATTGAGCTTATGGGCGCCGGTATGGTTCAAATCCTCGCGCTTCAGGTAAATTTGTGCGCCGCCGATTTTGCGCGAAAGGCGCTCGCAGTGGTAAACCGGCGTCGGGCGGCCCTGAAACTCTTTGCGGATGCGGCGCAATTCGTTGATGAAGTGCGCCGAACGGCAGATGGTGTTGTACGCGTGGGTGATTTCTTCGAACGCGGGCTTGAGCTCCGGGGGGACAATGGCCCCGCCGAATTCGCCGAAACGGCCGTTCTTATCCGGATAGTTGTGAAAATAGGTGCGGTAGTCCATGAAAATCCCCTGTATGTTTTACAAAATTTAGTCCCGTAAATGTACACGCGTTCGGCCGGATTGTCAAGTGTTTTCCGGGCGAAAAAGACCGAAGACCTGGAACGAAGTTTCGCTCGGGAGGATTCCGGCGATATTGAAAGCTTCGGCGGAGCTTTCCCCCTCCAGGCGGATTGCATCGTCTTTCGCAAGGGCGCGGAGGAAGTTGATTTGTATTTCGGCGACTTCGCGTTCCGGTGCAAGGCTCTGGAGCGCGTCGGCGGCGAAATCGAAGTAGGCGGCGTTGTTCAAATGGGCATTCACGTCGATGCCGCTTTCGTAGACAATTCGCGTGCCGAGCTCTACGGGCGCAGCGGGGAGGGGCGCACGTTCCAGCGATTCAAAAGCGATGGCTTTTTCGCTGTTGTTTGGCAGCGTTTCCTGCAAAGAGGCCATGCGCTCCGGGCGGAGCCGGGGGAGCGATAGGAGGAGCCAGTACGACGAAGCGTGGGCGATATCTTCACCTTTTGCGTCGTGCAATCGGTATTCGCGCCGGGCGAAGAGCCCCTGTTCGGCTCCGCGCGGGTAGGTCAGGAGCGTCAACTTTTCGCCGATCCCCGGGCGGCGGAAAAAACGGATGCGGAGGCGCGAGAGAACCCAGAATTTTCCGGTTTGTTTCAGGTACTCGAGGCCGCAGCCGAGTTTTTCCGCATGCTGCGCTGCCCCTTCCTGAAAGTAATCGGCGATTGCGCGGAGCTTCAGCTTGCCTGCGCGATCGGCTTCGCTGTGGCGTACAAGGTATTCAACAGTGTGTGTGTCGTTCATCGGTTTTTTACATTCCGTATTTGCTTTTCCGCGCTTTCCGCGCTATTGTATGGCTCCCACACGGCGGGGCGTAGCGCAGTCTGGCTAGCGCGAGTGCTTTGGGAGCACTAGGTCGCAGGTTCGAATCCTGTCGCCCCGACCACTTTTTAACCCATACCGTTACGGTACCATACCCTTTGGTTTGCGGATTGCAAGTTTCGGAGCCTTTTATCGCGGATTCAGCGTTTGAATTTTTCCATTTTTTTCAGAAGATTCATTGACTTACAGTTACTGTAACATTTACGTTGATCTGCATATGGAAAAATACGGGGAAGAAGCATGAATCAAAAAGTAGCGATTCTTGTTGGCACGGGCCAAATCGGTATGGCGATCGTGTGGTGCAACGGCCTCTTTTTTCTATGCTCCACTGAAACCATTGCTGTAACTTTTCTCCCGGAAAGAGAAAAAACTTCAACCAAAGGAGGAGGAAAGAATGAATCGATGTAATTTTTGGAAATCGGCGGGGCTTGTCATGGCTGCCCTTGGAATTATCGGCGGCGCATTGTCGTTGATCGCGCATGAAACCGGCGCGGACGGATGGCCGAAAGCGACTCAACCCATGGAGGAAAAAAACATGATTCTTGACCGTAAAACGAAAATTCTGGTTATGCATTTTTCCCGCAGCGGCAATACCCGGCATGTGGCGCAGGTCATTCAGAAAACAGCGGACAGCGACCTTGTGGAAATCAAAGTCGCCGTCCCTTACCCGGACGCCTATCACGCAACCACGGCACAGGCACGCAAAGAGATCGACGCCGGATTTAAGCCGGAGATCATTCTGGCACTTGAAAGCATCGATAAATACGATACGATTTTCGTCGGCACTCCCTGCTGGTGGAGCACGATGGCGCCGCCGGTCGCCGCATTTCTCACAAAGTTTGATTTTTCCGGAAAAACAATCGTGCCGTTTGTAACGCATGGCGGCAGCGGCATGGCCCATTGCAAAGACGATATGCAAAAACTTGCGCCGAAGGCGGTTTTCAAGGATGGAATCGCCCTCCGTGACAGCAGAATCAACGACTCCGACAAGGAAGTGGAACGCTGGGTGCGGAATACCCTGAAGTTGCAATAAAAGCCAGCGGAATTTAACCTTTGGGGGTAATGTCCGGCTCCTCTTTGGCAGGCAGGGTTTGTGGATTGCAACGATCCAAGCCGTGCCCCGCGAGAAGTTCCTGATAATGGCGCTTCTTGTACGCCAAAATTTCCATTTGCTGTTTCAACGTTTTTAACTGTTCGGCCAAAGCTTTTTCCTGCTTGAAGATCAATTCGGCGCGTTCTGCAATGGTGGAATCCCCCTTGATGCACATGCGGATGTAGCGCCGAACCTCGTCAATGGGCAGTCCGGTCGTCCGCAGACAGTGGATAAGTTTGAGCCAGGCGAGGTTGTGATCGGAAAACATACGTATGTTGCCGGCCGTTCGATCCACGCCGGGGATCAGTTCGGCATTGTCGTAGTAGCGAACAGTATAGGTGGTCATGCCGAGCTTGTCGGCGACTTCCTTGACTGTGTACCGGGGTGTCTTATCGGCCAGACCTTCAAACGGTGTTCTTTTTTTCATTGGATGTTTCGGTGTGGTTTAGGATCGTTATCTCGAAGAACTCCGCGTGTTCGAGGCGGGGGAGCTCCACGGTCAGTTCGCCGTTTTCGAAGCCAAATGGGTGCTCCATTCCGTCGGAAACACGGCGCACGGAACGGGGGCGCGCAGCGAGCTTTACGGTGATTTTCAAATCGCGCAGGGGAATCACCGGGAGCGTCGGCTGGTTGTTGACAAGGCAGAGGAGCAGCGTGGAACGATCTTTGCTGCGCAGAAGTGTAAGCTCCGCATCGGCGGAAAGATTTTCCGTGCGCGTGGCGAAGACAGGCAGAAGCCGACGGAAAAGCGTTTCCGCAAACGTCCGTTGCGAATGTTGGCGCACGCCGAGCAGGCCGGAATACAAATAAATGACTTTCCCCTTTCCGACAGTGTGTTCGATCCACGCGGCGTGCTTCGTGGGCTCGCCGGGTGGATCGGAGTGAATCGACGCATAGCGCACCGGATCGCCCGCCGGGAAATCGGGGAGTGCAACAACGCCTTTCACCTCCGCCATGTCCCGGGCATTGACCAGGGGGGCGGGAAGTCCGCGGAAAAAGAGGAAGTCATTCCCGGCGGCCAGATAACTCGCCGCGCCGGAGTCGTTCCCGGAATAATCCACATTGAAGAGGTCGGCGAGCTGGAAATTTCCGCCGCTTTCGCCGTTCCGGTCGTAAAGGGAGGTTTTTCCTGTGGCGATCAGGGTTCCGCCTTGCAAAACAAAGTCGCGGATGCGCTGCGCCTCCGCCTTGGTCATGAAGACGGCGCGGTTGACGATCAGGGCCTTGTAGCCGGAAAGGTCTTCGGTGGCGTCGGTTACCATACAATAGGGGATATGCATGCGATTGAGGACTTCGGCCGTGCCGAGAACTTCATCGAGCGTTGCGGTGTAGCGTACGCCCATGTTGTTCGCGTCCGCTTCGGCAAGGCGCTGCAAGGACGTTCCGTTACGCTCTTCGTTAACGCAGCTTGCCATGGAAAAATACAGCCCCGTTTCCGCCGCAAGTTCCGGGCGGAGGGCCGCTATGCGCCGGCGAAAGGGTTCGAGTTTTTTCACCACACGGTGCAGCATTTCATAGAACGGACGTTCCAGTGTGCCATCGGGGTTGATGGCGTCGATGAAAAAATATGCGCCGCCGTTGGCGAGTGTGGTTACAGCATGGAGGAAAAGTTCCTCTTCCGACTTGGTCGAGGAATGGTCGTGCAAATTCACGCAGCGCGACGTCATGAACTCGTAGGGCTTTTTCCGCGTGTACGCGTCGAAGAGCTTGCACGCGAGGCGCTGCTGCACGCCGCCGCCGTAAAAGTCGCCGGAGGCGTAGTCGGACGCGGCCGCGATTCCCGAACTCTGCCCCAGAAACCATCCGTGGAGCACGGGGGAAAATTGATGGGTTACCGCGATTCCGGGTTTGCACTTCCGGGAAAAACCGGTCAGTTCAGCGGCGAACTCCGCCATCGAATCTTCACGGAACCGCTGAAACTCCACCCACTTCGGGTCGCGCCAATCGAGTGTTTCCGGGAACGCGCGGCCATACTTTTCGCGGCAGGCGTCGCAAACGCAGACGCATGGCCAGAAGGTCATGTCCAGGAAAATTCCCGCAACGTCGTACATGAGGATCTCCGCAAGCTGGTGTTTGCAAAAATCCAGGTAGTCCTTGTTGTTCGGACAGCACTGGCGGTAACGTCCTTTCGGCATTTGTCCGCCGGGCGCGCGGACGTGCCACTCCGGATGCTTCAGCGCCGGTTCGTTCTGGTAAATGACCGTGTGGTAGGCCACAGGGACGATACCGGCTTCCCGCAGGCGCTTTACAATTTCGCCGAAGGGATCGCGCCCCGCGCAGTTTGCGTGGACATGGCCGACTTTGGATGGATAATAGCAGTTCCCGTTGTGGTCGCTTGCATAGACCATGGCGGATTCCACCCCTGCGAGGCGAACCATGTTTACATATTCGGCCGGATCGAATTTCGCCATGTATTCCGGTTTGAGGTCGGTGATATGGTTGTCGATTAAGATGCGCGAATAGCAGTCGAAGAGGGTTTTCACAAAGTAATCTCCATGCCGTCGAAACAAGTTGCTATATTGTGCGGCGCAAAATAAGCCTCCAATTCATCGTGGAGCGCTCCGCCGTTGTGAGAAAAATGATTGGCCGCGAAAAAAGTTTCCGGGCCGATGATGCCGCGTTCAGTGAGTGTTTGGCGGAAACGGACCACCGTTTCCACGCCCATATGCCAGCGGTGGCAATTCGCGTGATTGAAGGCCATCGTCGATTCGGCGATCACCGCATCGAGGCGGAGTTTCGCCAACGCTTCCCATACTTCTGGAGGAGGAAATCCGGTGTCGTTGGCAAAGAGAAGGCGCTTTCCGCCGCGTTCCAGAAGAAAGATAAAGCTTCCCGGAGCGTGGTCCGCGGGGAGGGGAAGGAGGGTGAAGTCGTCCCCCGTGTAGATTTCTTCGCTCCGGAGCACGACCGGATCGATTTTAAGCGCGTCGAAATTCCACGCGGCGCCGTCTTCGCATAGAATTTTCATGTATTGCCGCAGTGTCGGTTCCGAAGCGAGGAGCCGGACGCGGCGATTTACTTCGCTGTAATCCGGCGATCGCCGCCAGCCGAGGTCGCGGGGGTTGATGTGGTCGTTGTGGGCGTGCGTTGAAAGGATGAAGCGTATTTCCGGGAGGGAAACGCCGAAAAGGCGCGATTGCTCGAAAATGTCGGGGCCGAAGTCGACGAGGATGTCGCGGTCGATCGCGTACGATGTCCTGCGGCGTATTTCCTTTCCGCCGCGCGCCGTCGCTTTGCCGCAGAGAGCGCACTCACACCAGAGGGCCGGGATGCACTCCGCTGCCGCCGAACCCAAAACCTTTATTTTCATTGATAGTCCTTTTATTTCGATCGCGGGTGCGCTTTTTTGTAGACTTTTTTCATCCGCTCGGCACTGACGTGGGTATAGATTTGCGTGGTGCTCAAATTTTCGTGCCCCAAAAGTTCCTGTACGCTCCGCAAATCGGCGCCCGCATCCAACAGGTGCGTGGCGAACGAATGGCGGAGCTTGTGGGGTGTAAGATCCGCCGGAAGCCCCGCGCACGCGAGGTAATCCTTCAAATTGCGCTGGAAGGAACGCGGTGTGAGGCGTTCGCCGAAACGGTTCAGAAAAACCGGCGCTTCCGGCAGGCGCATTCCCCCGTGGAGCGCGCGGAGCTTCAGGTAGCTTTTCAGTGCCGCCGTTGCGGGTGTTCCCAGCATTCCGAGGCGCTCTTTTTTTCCTTTTCCGCGCAATTTCAGGATTCCCGCGGCGAGATCGACGTCGCCGTAGTTCAAGCCCATCGCTTCGCCGATTCGCAGCCCGCCGCTGTAAATGACTTCGATCAACGCCTTGTCGCGGGCGGCGGCGAAGCGGGCGTGTTCTTCGTCTTTGACCGCATCCGCCGTGATTTGCCCCTCCCAGAACGTTTCGACGGCGGCGGAGAGGAGCTCCAGCGCCGGAACGGACATGATGCGCGGCAAATTTTCATCCGCCTTGATTTTGGGGAGGCGCTCGAACGGGTTGACCGATACCACTTCTTCACGGATGAGGTAACGGAAGAAGGAACGGAGCGCGGAAAGTTTGCGGCGGGTCGACGTTTTGGCATTGCCCGCCCGGTGAAGTTCGTAGGTGAACGCGCGCGCTTCTTCGACGGTTACATTTTCCCAATCGTCGAATTGCGCGTCGGAGCCGCATACGAGCCGCGCGAATTGCACCAGGTCGCGCGCGTAATTTTCGATGGTGTATTCGCTCGCCTGCCGCTCCAAACGCAAATAATTGGAAAAAGCTTCAATCCGCGTCATCGGTAAATTCCATGGTTATGTGTTGAGGTTAACTATACTTCGCTTCCCCAAAAATATCAAATGAGACATTGCAATTTTTCGGAAGGCGGGATACATTACCGTAAGGTCTGCATCGCTATTTTCGAGGAGGATTGGGGTATGAAAAAGTGGCTGGTTCTTTCTTTGTTGTGCGCCTGCGGCGTTCTGGGCGCCGCGGAGGTGTCTTACTCGGTCAACGTTTCGGTTTTGAATGTGCGTTCCGCGCCGAATACCACCAGCGAAGTGCTCGCCCGGATGCGGCGCGGACAGATTGTCCAGGTTCTGGCCACTTCCGGCGATTGGCACGAGATAAAGCCCCCCGAAGGCATCGAAAAACGCTGCTACATCGCTAAAAGTATGGTAGTCGCTGTTCCCGCTCCCAAAAAAGTGGACAATAAATCAGGTCCGGAGAAGGAGGACGCGCCGCTCAACGCCGCGGATGTGCTCAAGAGAATGAACGCGAAATTGGTGAAGGAATCGGTTACGGTCCGCGGACGGTTGTTCCAACTCGGGAAAGACGATGCGCTGCCGGGTATTTCCTTCGCCATCCTCAAGACGGTGGAAGACAAATATGTGATCGATTGTTTTGTCGCCGGCGAGGGCGCGGCGTTTGCAAAAATGATCGACAAGGATGTTGTGCTCGTCGGCGAATCCTACGAGGCCCCCGATTGGAAAAAGCCCATCGTACGCGTCAAATCGCTCAAAATACAGGAAGCAAAATAAATGGGACGGAAGATTTTTTGGGCGCTTGTGCTTGTCGTTCTCCTTGGCGGGGGTGTTTGGATCGGAGTCAAGGCATATTATCGGTTCCGCGAACTTGAAGCACAAAAGACGGCGGGTCCCAAAAAAGGCGGCGGCACGCTTCCGGTGGCCGTGGAAACTCCGAAAATAAAGACAATGGTCGACCGGCGCAGTTTTGTCGGCGCGCTGCGTCCCTGGAGCGAGTACAACGTCGCGCCCAAGGTGGCGGGGAGACTGGAAAAACTCACGTACAACATCGGCGACAAGGTGGAGCTCGGTGCATTGATCGCCCGGATCGGCGACGCCCTTTACCGGCAGGACGTGGAACAGGCGAAGGCCGATTTGGACGTCGTCGTCGCCCAGCGCGATGAAAGCATTGTTACGCGCGATTTCCGGTTTTCGGAGCTTCAGCGGCACGAGGGAATTCAGAAAGTGATCTCCAAAGCGCTCCTTGATTCCACACAGGCCGCCTACGACGCGCAGCGTTTGACGGTGCTCCGGTTGGATGCCGAAGTGCGTCGCCGCCAGGCGTTGCTGGCCGCGGCCCAGCTCCATTTGGACGATACACGCGTTCACGCGACCTGGGACGACGGTTCCATGGCGCCGCGTTACGTCGGTGAGCGTTTTGTGGACGAAGGCGCGCTTCTTACGGTGAACCAGCCGATTCTGAGCATTGTGGAGATCGACCGGCTCTACGCGTCGATCAACGTCATCGAAGCGGATTATCCGAAAATCGCCATTGGCCAGGCGGCGTCCATTTCCGTGGACGCGTACCCTGGAAAACACTTTCCCGGGAAAATCATCCGCATTTCGCCGCGTTTGAATGAAAATTCCCGGCAGGGACGGGTGCTTCTGGAGATTCCGAATGCATCGCTGGATCTCAAGCCGGGGATGTTCGCCCGTGTGGAAATCGAATTTTCCCGCCGGGAAAACGCGCAGGCGATCCCCGCCGAGGCGCTGGTGCGGCGTGAAGACCGTTTCGGTGTTTTTATGGCCGTCGCCGGTATCGCGCGTTTTGTAGAGGTGCAGACCGGAATCGAGATGGATAAGGAGGTTGAAATTATCTCTCCTGTGCTCAAACATCCGGTGATTACCCTCGGAAAACATCTGCTGGTTGACGGAATGGGTGTTGTCATCCCCGGCGAAACGGCAGGCGCTCGATGAGTCTGGTTACATTCTCCGTCCGGCGGCCGGTATTTATTTCGATGCTCAGTTGCATCGTGCTGGTTCTGGGGGGGGTGGCCCTCCGCTCGCTCCCCGTGGATTTAATGCCCGACATCACATTCCCCGCCATTTCGGTTACCACCGAGTACGACGACGCCAGCCCGGAAGAAGTCGAAGAACTTATCTCCAAACCCCTTGAAGAAGCGTTAAGCGCCGTCTCCGGCGTCAAGGAAATCCGTTCGGTGTCCAGCGAAGGGATCAGCACGGTAACCGTGGATTTCAATTGGGGCGTGAACCTCGACGGCGCGACCAGCGATGTCCGCGACCGGATCGACCGGACCATCTCCAGGCTTCCCGACGGCGTGGACCGCCCGATGGTGCGCAAGTTCGATTCCGCGAATATGCCCATTATGCGCATCGGCGTGGGGACGCAGATGGATCTTCTTCAAGCGCGCCAGCTTTTGGAAGACCAGATTCAATACCGTTTCGAACGCATCGAAGGGGTGGCCGCCCTGAGCATTTTCGGCGGTCGCCAGCGTGAAATTCAAGTGCGGTTCGACCCAGAAAAAGCGCGTTTGCTCGGCACAACGCTGGATGCGGTGCTGGATAAAATCCGTGAAGGGAACGTAACCACCCCGGCGGGCAATTTGCGCGAAGGGCGCATGGAGATCCGTATTCGCACGCCCGGAACGTACAACTCGCTCCGGGAGTTGGAGGATGTGGTGATCGACACCGGGAAAGACGGTGAACTGATCCGCCTCCGCGACGTGGCCGAGGTGGTGGACACCTACGAAAAGGTAACCCGTTTTGTCCGTGTAAACCGCAAGCCCGGCATTATGCTGGGCATTTACCGGCAGTCGGGGGCGAACACCGTCAGCGTGGCCGACGCCGTGGTCAAAGAAATCGAACGCGTCAACGAGGAATACCGCCAGCAGATCGAGCTTCAGCCGATCATCAACAACGCGCAGTACATCCGGCAGGCGATTACAAGCGTCGCCGATTCCGCCATCAACGGCGGTCTTCTGGCGATCCTTCTTTTGTTGTTTTTCCTGCGGAATATCGGCAGCACGCTGGTTATTTCCTTGAGCATCCCCATGTCGATCATCGCCACGTTTGTGGTGGTGTATTTCTGCGGCTATACGCTGAACGTGATGACGCTCGGCGGGCTCGCGCTCGGCATCGGCATGTTGGTGGACAACTCCATTGTGGTTCTGGAAAACATCACCCGTCTGCGCGACGAGGGGATGTCCGCCGAAAAGGCGGCCATCCAGGGGGCGGATGAGGTCGCCGCCGCGATTGTGGCGAGCACGCTGACCACTGTGGCGGTGTTCCTGCCGCTTCTTTTCGTCAAGGGCGTCGCGGGCGTGATGTTCCGGGAATTCTCGATGGTGGTGGCGTTTTCGCTGGCCTGTTCGCTCCTGGCGGCGATTTCGCTGGTGCCGATGCTTGCGGCGCGGATGCTCCGCAAGAATCCGGAGCCCACGGCAAAACGCAGGGTTGTCGGCCGCTTTCTGGACAGCATCGGCGCGGTGCAAGTCGCGTTGGAATCCGGGTACGGCAGCGTGTTGGATACGGTGCTCCGGCGCCGCTGGATTTTCATCACAGGCTCGATTCTCCTTGTGGCGGCGAGCCTTCTTCTGATTCCCCTGATCGGCTCCGAGTTTATGCCGAAAGCGGACGAGGGCATTGTGCGCGTATACGTTGAAACGGCGGTCGGCACCAGCCCGGAAGTGGTGGACGAAACGGTGCGGACGATGGAGGGAATCATTTACGAAGACGTGAAGCCGGAACTGTTCGGCTGGACTGCCGCAAGCGGAAATTCCAGCTGGTCGGGGCAGGGAGGACACAAGGGAGACTTCAACATTCGCCTTCATTCACGCCTGGCGCGGAAGCGTTCTTCGGAACGCATCGCCACGGACCTGGCGCAGAAACTGAAGCATATTCCCGGCGCGGTGGTCCGTACACGTTCCGGACAGGGGATGTTTTCCCGCATGGCGGGCGGTTCCGGCGAAGCGATCAACGTCGATTTGCGGGGGCATGACTTTGATGTTTCCGGCGATCTCGCCCGCCGGATGATCGATATGGCGACCCAGGTGCAGGGGGTTACCGACGCCAAGCTCAGCCGTGACCTGGGCGTGCCGGAAGAACGCATCGTCATCGACCGTGAAAAGGCCGCCGATCTGCGTATTTCCGTGCGGCGTATCGCCGATACGCTGCGTACGGTCTTGGCCGGTTCCTCCGCGGGCGAATTTCGCGAGGAGGGGGACGAATACACCATTCTCGTCAAAGTCCGCGACGCGGAAAATTTGACCATGGAGCAGCTGCTGAGCCAGACCGTCCTCAATGACCGCAACGAACCCGTTGCACTGCGCAACCTGGTAACCTACAACCGTGTCTCCGGTCCGGTCTCCATTGAACGCAAGAATAAAGAACGGGTACTTTCCGTTCAGGTCAATATCGCGGAACGCGACATGGGCGCGGTGATTGCCGATCTACAGCGCGAATACCGGAAAATTCCGATGCCCGCCGGATTCAACATCGTTTTTTCCGGCGATTGGGAAGACCAGCAGGATGCGAACCGTGAGCTCGGCATGGCCTTTTTACTGGCGCTTTTCCTGGTGTATATGGTTATGGCCTGCCAGTTTGAATCGCTCCGCGATCCGTTTGTCGTCATGCTTTCCGTGCCGCTTGCGGCCTTCGGCGTCATGGTAATGCTGTTCTTGAGCGGAACGACATTCAACGTCCAGACCTTTATCGGCTGCATCATGCTTGCGGGTATTGTGGTGAACAACGCCATCTTGCTTGTGGATACAGCGAATTTGCTCCGTAACCGCGACGGGATGCCGCTGGAACTGGCGATTCGCGAGGCGGGAAGGCGGCGCCTCCGCCCGATTCTGATGACCACGTTAACCACCATCCTCGGGCTGGTGCCGCTGGCTCTCGGCTGGGGCGACGGCGGCGAAACGCAAGCACCGATGGCCCGCGCGGTGATCGGCGGACTTACAAGCTCCACCTTCATCACGTTGTTTTTTATTCCCGCCGTGTACTATGTGTTGGAGAATTTCTTTCGGAAGGATAAGCAGGTCATCGCACAAGATCGATGACGTCCACCCATTCGATCTCCGGATCGTTGCTCAATGCGGCGATCCGGCGTTCGTAAGCCGCCCACATTTTCGCATCGTCGGTCATTTCGAAGCTGTGCCCCCAGAAGTAGAAAACACCGTGTTCGCGTGATTTCTCCAGCAAACGGTCGAAGTCCGGGTTCAGGAAATGGCAATTGGCGTGCAGCGCCATGGGGTCCTCGCAAGGGAGAACGCGTTCGACATTTTTTGTCGTGCGTCCGTAGGCGGCCCCCGATTCGCGGAGGATTTCGAGCGCGACGTCGTTGTATTCGCCGAAGGGCCAGGCGAAACCGGGAATCTCGCGTTGAAACGCATCTTCGATCCAGTGCTTTCCATCGAAAATTTCGCGTTGGAGTTCCTCCTTGGAAACCTGGGTCGGGTGAGGATGGCGCAACGTGTGATTGGCGACCTGAAGCCCTTCGTAGACCGAGGGCATTTCACTTTGCGAGAGGCGCTGGATACGGAATCCGTTCCGCTCCCACCCGAAGGCGCGCGTCGATTTTTCCGCGAGCCCCGGGTTCAGATTGAACGTCGCTTTGGCGTTGTAACGGCGGCAGATTTCGGCGACGCGGATGTCGGTGGATACACTGTCGTCCCAGCATTGGGCTACTCTCAGTTTCATTGGAATTCCTTATTGCATGTTGATGGAAGGGCCGAGAAAACGCGGTCCGCGGCGGAAGGTCGCGTCCAAGACGGCCAAAAGTCGCGCCGGGGTTTCCCGCAACGCGTTGCGTTTGCGGTCGTAATGCACGTTTTGCGCTCCGTATCCTATGGCGTCGATGCCGTGCGTGCGCGCCAGAAAAATGGCGCGTGCGCAATGAAACGGCTGGCTGATGATTGTAAGGCGCGTTTGGCCGAAAATCGCCTTGGCGCGGATCACGGAGTCAAGGGTGCGGAACCCCGCGTAATCAAGGAAAATATCCTTTTCCGCGACCCCTTTTTTGAGGAGAGCCTGCCGCATGGCCTCCGGTTCGTTGTATTCTTTGCGCCCATTGTCGCCGGAAACGATGATTTTGGAGATTTTTTGTGCGTGGTACAGCTCCGCCGCGGCGACGATTCGGTGCGTAAAGTAAGGGTTCTCTTTGCCGCGCACGTGCGGGTTGGTGCCGAGGAGTAGCCCCACGGGGCGCATCTCTATATTTTCACAACGGTTTTGTACGCGTCCCATGCATTGCTCCACCGTGCGGTCCGCCGCGAAAAGTACGAAAAAGAGGAGAACAATACCGCCGATCACCGCCGTGGCAATCCCTTTGATGGAACGTTTCCGCGGAGTTTCGGCATGGGGTGTTTCCCGGGGAACGAGGATGCGGCGGAGGGTATACGCACGGCGCAGAGTATTCAACGCTGTGGCGCGGTCCATTGTTTCGTCGCTGTACGCGGCACGGTAGAAGGCCAGGATCACGGGGCGGAGAAGGCCCGGGAAACGTGCGTTGACATTGCCGAGGCGCTCGACATAATCCAGAAGTTCTTCGTTGTGGCAGCGCGGCGCTTCCGCCAGCTCCAGCTGAATGCGGCAGGCGCGATAGGCCGCCAGGATCGAGGCGCGGTATTCGGCGCCGGAATATGTGGCAGCGGCTCGTTCAAAATGTGCGGCGCACTCCTGCTGCTGACGTTTTTTGCGCCGCCTGTAACGGAACTGGCGGTAAAAGAGCACGCCGGCGACGCCGATGACAAGGAACGGCGAAAGCGCCCAGTGATGACGGCGCAGGAAGGCGAGCGCCGTTCGGGAAATGTCGCCGATTTCTTTGCCCAATTGCTGTAGGCGCGCACGCAAATCCGCGGTTTCGGCACGGTTTTTCGCCGCGTCTTTTTCAATTTTTTTATAGGCTTTGCCGAGTTGTTCGCGCAAGGATGCTTCGGCTTCGGCCAGTTTTTCGGAACCTTTTTTCATCGCATGGTCGTTGCTGTCTTCGCGCAAACGGCGAAGATAGGTTTCCTTGATGGTCTCAAGCGTACGCTCGGTCAATTCCGGCGGGGTTACACGCCATTGGTTGCCGAAGGGGTCGCGGAATTGGCCGATTCCAACGGGAGTGGTGCGGGATTCGACCGCGCCGGGGGGGGTGGCGTCCATGGTGAGCCAGCCGTACTGTTCAACGAAAATCTGCGTCCAGGCGTGGGCGTGTTTTTCGTAGACCTCGAAGGTGTTGTTGAGCGTGTTGTAGTCCCCCGGGGAGAAGCCCGTCGCGACGCGTGCCGGGAGTCCGGCAAGGCGCGCCATGACCGCGAGGGCGGAGGCAAAGTATTCGCAATGCCCCTTGCGGAGTTCGAAAATAAAATAATCCACCGTTTCGCGGTCTTCGGGAGGAGCTTTGGAATATTGTTCGTAGGCAAAATTGTTGCGCAGGTGGTCGCGAAGTTTGATGGCTTTTGCGTAGTCGTCCTCGATCCCGGCGGTGATGTCTTTGACCAGCTGGCGCAGACGTTTGGAAATGGCCTTGGCGGGAAGCTGGCGGTAATGACCGCGGGCAAGTCCCTCGATCCACAGGTCAATTGGGGGCGCGTTTTCTTCCGGCGGGGGGAGGTCCGGGCGGCGGACCGGCACAAGGATCAGGCTCGTCGCCTGGTAGCGGAACGGCGGCGCGGGGTATGCATCCTGGGCGAGGGAGGCGTTGTAGAATGTGCTTTGCAGCAGGACATTGGAATGCCGGGCATCCATTTCAAAGGCGAGCGGCAGGTAGGCTGCGTACAGTTTGGGGCTGATCCAGTGTTGAATGGTGTAGACCTGCGTGATGTCCTCCTGGATGTATTCGGAATGATTGCCCTTGGGGGTGCGGCGGAGGCGGGCGCTCTGCAACTTGGGGCTCGACTTCCACTCCTGGCCTTCATATGTATCGTAGAGTTGTGCCAGGTGATACAGTTTGACGGAGGATTTAACGCGAAAAAGGAGGCGGTCCCCGGGAGGCGCGCTTCCTCCTGGCCCGCTTATATTCGACGGGGCTTTCTGCGTATTTTTGACGGGGAGCGGTGCGCCGGTGCTGCCGATGGAATCGGGTTTCTCGCCGCGAACGATTTTTTCGCCGGTGGCGTCTTTTTTAACGTTTGCCGACTTCATCCACTGGCGCATATCGGGGGGGAGCATGGACTCTTTATCGTGAAAGAACGAAACTTCGACCAGACCGCGCGTGGATACGGCGCGCGTCGGGAGCAACGCGAAAATCAAGTAGAATCCTCCCAGGGCCAATCCCATGTGTAACAACATGAAATGCCAGTTCCGCCGCAAAACCTTGCCCGGCGGCGCCACGCCGTGGTGTCCCGCGAGCGAGCGGACCCGGTTGCCGTAAAGCAAAAAGAGAAGCGTAATTAATGCGGCGAACATGCTCCCGAGGAGAGCTCCGCGCGGCAGGAGCGTTCCGTACAGAAGAAGAATAATGCAGATAATCAGCAAATACCCATATTCGCGCGCCGCCTGCGCCATCAGGAAGCAAAGCCCGGTGATGGCGAGCAATTCCACCACGGATTTGTCGAGCATTTCTCCCTGCTCAATCCGGTAAAGAAGCCAGATTCCGGCACCGGCCACAAGGAGAAGCTGCAATAAGAAACGGACGCCGGATCGTAAAATACGGTAAGGCACGTACGCCAGTATCGCCAGAAGGGGGGCCAGGCCCATGAGGGTCAACGTCAGAATCGGGTGTCCATGCTGCCAAAGCGCCGCCGTAATGGCGGCGATGTAGAGCACCACATATGCCATGTGCCCGGAAAGACGCTCCGGGGCGGCGCGGCGGCGGGAATGGTCGATGATCCGTTTGCGGAACCGGGCGAACGGGACCCATTTTTCAGAAATACTCAATTTTTCAACAGCTCCGGAAGTTGGGAATGGTACGCGGCGACAAGGGGACGCACCGGGGAAGATTCATTGACAGCCGGGAGCAATCCGGGATAGAGAATGCGCGGCGCGTCGGGGGCGACGATCGGAAAATTCAGCGCCGGGGCCCATATCCAGCGGACTTCGCTGTCCTGGTCAAGGAGAAGTTCCAGCAACTGAAGTGTTTCCGGTTCGGCGCTCATACTCAGCGCGTAAATTACGGAACCCGGTGCAATGGTTTCGAGCGCTTCGGAAATGGTCGCGGGAAACGGGGAGCGGGAGGGTTTCAGGCGCATGAGCGCCTGGGTGAGCCTTTGGCGCACCCCCGACGCGTCGCCGGAGAGGTGGACGAGTTCCGTATTATCGCCATCGGCGGCAAAAAAGTGGATATGGCAGTACATGTCGCCGAGGTATTCGCTTAAACTGGCGGCAGCGGCGACAAGGAACTCCAAATTGTTCTCGCGTTCGTCGCGCCCGATTGCGGGTTGGAAGGTATCCAGGAGGATGGTGATCCGGTCGATCGTATTCGCCTCGAACTCGCGGATCATCAGTTTTCGTTTGGCGGCGGTTCCCTTCCAATGAATAAAGCGGATTTCGTCGCCCGGCCGGTAGGGGCGCAGTCCGAAAAATTCCTGCCCCTGGCCGGAGTGCCCCAGGGGACGCCCGTCGTGGCTCGGTATCCGGCTGCGGCTGAATTGAAGATTCGCTCCGGAAAGTTTGACCGTCTTGGGGTAGATCATAATTTCGCCGGGGAGCCGCAACGTCCGCGTCCGCCGGAAGAGCCCCGCCGGGTCGCCGCCGGCCAAGCGCAGCTTCTTTAGTTGGAAATGGCCGCGGCAGAGCGCGATGAGGTGGCGTGGCACCTCCACCGCTTCACGCGGAGCCAGCGGCGGAACCACGCTGTGCAGAATCCCGTCCGGCGCGAAGGGGCAGCGTTCGCTGATCACCAGCGGTTGCCGGAAGAACCACGAGCGGTTGGTGACAAACAACGGCAGCGAAATCTCCGCCCCGCAGTGTCCGTCGCGGTTGGGACGGCGCTCCACGCGGATCCGGTACAACGAGCATTGCGCCAGAAGAAAACTCGCGAGGACAACCCCGCCGAGCGCCGCGGCAACCAGCGCGGTCGCCAACCCGACGTTGACGACCGCTACGGCGGACGATCCGGCGGCCAGCAACGTGAGCAGCACGCCGCGCGCGGTCGGCAGCGCAAGGATCATAAATGCGCTTCCTCGTTTTTAATGGGAATGGCCCCCACGATCGCATCAAGGACATTTCCCACACATTGCCATTCTCCCTGGTGCCGGAGCTTCAGGCGTGTCCGGTGCGCCAGAACCACCTTGACCATGTCGCGCACATCGCGCGGCGTTACGTAATTGCGTCCGTAATACGCGGCGAGGCTCTGGCAGCTCCGCATCAGCGCGAGCGTGGCGCGCGGACTTGCGCCGTTGGTGAGCGCCGGGTGTTTGCGTGTCGCGTTGATGATTTCGATCAAATAGTCTTTGATCGCGTCGGACACCGTAACCTTGCGGACGAGCGCGTGGCAGTGGACGATGTCCGACCCTTTGATGACGTAGGAAATACGCGAAAGCGGATGACTTGTAAGCTGCGAGCCGAGAATCTCCCGTTCCGCCTCCGGCGCCGGATACCCGATGGACAAACGCATCAGGAATCGGTCGAGCTGCGGCTCCGGCAAGGGATAGGTTCCATGGTAATCGTCCGGGTTTTGCGTTGCCAGCACGAAGAAAGGTTTGGGGAGGACGTGCCCGCGGCCGTCCACGGTAACGACCGATTCGGACATGCACTCCAAAAGGCTCGATTGGGTGCGCGGCGTCGTGCGGTTGATTTCGTCCGCCAGGATCACGTTGCCGAAAATAGGTCCGGGCATGAAACGGAACGAGGCGGATTTCTCATCGTAAATGTTCGCTCCGGTGATGTCGCTCGGGAGCATATCGGGGGTGAACTGGATGCGGCGGTATTGGGCCTGAATCGACTTGGCCAGTGCCTGCGCCAGGATGCTTTTGCCGACGCCCGGCGCGTCTTCGATCAAAAGATGTCCGTCCGCCATCAGGCAGACAAGCATGTTGCGCACTACGTCCGGCTTCCCTTTAAAGACGATGCCGATGTTTTCCTCAAGCTGCGCGATGACTTTGCTGAAGGATGCGAAGGTGAATTCCGCATCCGAAGGCTGTTCGGTTTTTTTCTCCACCCGGTTGTTCGGATCGTTGAAAACGAGCATTGCCGAGCCGATCTGGAGAACGTCCATGTGCTTGATCTGCGTATTCCGCACGACCGGCACGGCGTTCAGGAACGTTCCGTTCGCGCTGCCGAGATCCTCGATCTCCACTCCCTGCGGCGTTGTGTGCAAAATTGCGTGGCGGCGCGACACGTTGGTTTCCGCGATAATGATGTCGTTGTCGTTGTCCCGCCCGATGACCATGCGCTCGGAATCCAGCACCACCTCGCGGGTCCGGCCGTATCCTTCCTGGATGGTGATCGTGGGGTGCTCTCCGTGTAATTCGGCGGTCAGTACTTTTTTCATAACGTTTGCAATCCTGCTGGAGAAGTTAAAATAAGCCGAGGATACTGTAATGCGGAAGTTTCCTCTTTTCAAGCGAATTTTACTTGAAAATCGCGTTCGGGCGCATTACATTCTTTTTGCTATAGGCATGAACCACGGAAAGGCATAACAATCATGGCGTCTTCTCCTGCTTTGCGGTTCCTCGGCGATCTCGGCGCGCTGCGGAAAAAACTTGAACGGGCCGAAACAGCTCCGGGGGAACTTTGGGGCATCGTGCGCCGCCTGGCGCGGAACAGTCCGGAAAACTATCCGTGGCTTTGTCCTTTCGCCGCCGTTGTAACCGGCGAAAAGGACATGGTTGAAAACGCGCGGAACGCCATACGCAGGTATGTGAAGAGTTTTCCCGAACTCCAACTCGGCATGGGCGTGCAGTTTCATTTCTGGTGTTTTTCGTTTCCTCACGCCCGCTGGATGCTTTATTTCATGTGGCTGGACGAGTTGTACGGGTGGGAAAAAGAGGAGCGCCGTCAATTGTTGGACGCATTCGTCGAATTCCAGTTCGTGAACTTCTTTTACGGGATGCGCACCAAGCCGGAGCCGGAGTGCGAGGACAACCAAACTCTCTCCTTGTGTTTTTCCAACGCCCTTTGCGGGTATCTGTTCGGCGAAGACCCCGATGTAGGCGCGCTCGCCCGCCGCATGGGTGAGGATGGGCTGCGCCGTTTGCCCGCGTTGTTGACCAACCTTCCCCCCTCCGGCTACTCGGGGGAGGGGAGCACATACATGGATTACGTCGTCGGTCCCGCGACGACCCTTTCGTTGGAGCTTCTCCGCCTTGCGACCGGGCGCGACTACTTTAAAGAGGCCGAGCCCGTTCTGCGGATGCTCCGCCGCGAGTGGATGCCCGGATTGCTTCTCCTGCCGTACGATCATTACGGGTATTCCTACCCGTCGCGTTCGAGCATCGCCTACCTGGCGGGGCGTACCAATTCCGGGTACTGCCACGAACTGTTGAACCGCGCCGCCGCATTGAACATCGATCATAAACTCGCGTGGGGATTCGACGACTGGGTCTGGACCATGGTCTGGCAGCCCGACGGCGCGCCTGGAAGCGGATTCGAAGATTGGGTCGCGCCGGATCTTGGCGGCGCCGTCGTCGGTTCCGGCACCGACGAACTTTACCTTATGCAGATGTGGGACCCGGCCTCCGCCGTTCCCATCCGGGCGCAGGTAAACCCGAACAGCCTGGTGCTGGAAGCCGCCGGAAGTCCACTCCTGGTCGACGGCGTCGGCACGAAAGAGTGTACGCGCTTTCAGTTCGACGGGGCGTGGGTGGATCGGACCGGGCAGAATTTCGGCGTGATCCGCTCGCACTTCGGCGAGGGCTGCGCAGGGTCGCACAGCGTTCTCCTTGTGGACAACTGGGAGGCGATGCGCCCCGATGCCGGCGAACTCGGCGGGACGCTGATCGACTTCGACGCCGCCGCGAAAACCATCGCGGGCGACGTAACCGAGCTTTATCGCCGCCGCTGGGCGGATACGAAAAAAGTTGCGCGCCGTTCGCGCTTGTGCTTCGACCGTTTCTGGCTGATCGAAGATTGTGCGTCTTTCGGCGAGCCCCACACCGTTGCCGCGCGTTGGATGCTCCGCCCGGAACAAATTCCCGCGCGTCGCGGCGTTGCCATCCGGACCGCCGAAGGTGTGCGCCTCCACCTGATTCCCGTCCTCGGTCCCGATGCGGTCCGGACGGAGATTGTTCAGGGCTATCCGAACCGCCTGGAAGGGTATTCGCTCCTTGCCGATTTTGAACAGCATGGAGCGGACTGCCGTTGGCTCTGGCTGGCTTTCCCCGTGAACGAGCATGCCTTTGTCGTGGATTGCTCCTCCGATTGGGCTGTCGCGACCACGCGCGGTGGATTGAACTCGGACGCCGTCCGCCTTCCCTTTACGCGCCCCGCTTTCATGCTGGGGGATATGCCGGTTGTTTCGCAGTGGTATTACAGAAAGAGTATTTCGGTTCCCGACGGTGGCGAATACGTATTGCAGCTTCCGCGCGGCATGATCAACCCCTCGGTGCGTCTGAACGGAAAGGAACTGGATTTGCGTGCCCGCATCGGGAGCGCTAAACTCCTGCCGCTCTTTGTGGACATTCCTTCCGGGAAAATCGAAATCGAAGTCGGGGTGGAAGTTCCGTTGGAGGCGGAGGGCGATCTCGGATTCCGCTTCGGCGGCCCCGTGCGCCTTCTCTGGAAGAATGCTCTTCCGGAACCGGAAGCGACGTTGGAGCAAGGTGTTTTGCATGTAAAACTGGGTGATGAATCCTGGACAATGCCCTGGGAGGTAACGCTGTGAGCGCTGTAATGGAAATGGAACGTCTGCTGCAATTGGCCGAATCAAACGATCTTGCCGCCCCCGCGGAAGTCATCGCCGGGCTCGGTTCTCCAAATTGGCGCATTCGCTATGCCGCCGCCGTCGCCGCCGAGCGCTGCGGCACGCCCGCCGTTGTCCAAGCGCTTCTCGCCACCCTCCGCGCCGAGGCGAAGGCCCCCCTCTATTCCCAGCGTGACGAAATGACCGACGACGAATCCATTTTGGAAGCCTGGCGCCGTCGCGGCCGCGTCCGCCAAGCCATCTACTTCACGTTCGCCGCCCTCGGCGCGCGCGCTGCCGCCGGAATCCCCGACGCGGCGCAAAGCGCCACCGACCAGGGCGAAGACTACTGCGTCCGCATGGCAGCATGCCACGCCCTCGGTGCTCTCGGCGGCCCTGTCGCGCTGCAAGCCCTCCGGCAAGCCGTCAACGATGCCGAATTCTGCACCCTAACCGAAGCCCGCCGTAATTTGCGTAACCTCGAAAATAAGTGATGAAAGAGTGATGGAAATACGAGAGGGGAAAACCGTCCACCCGGCTTCCCCTCTCGCTCTCCCCCTTCTAAACCTTTTCAAGCCCGCATAAGAATATTGCGTAAGCACACCCTCGCGTTTTTCCAATTGGCGTCTGCCAATTGGAAAAACGAAGCCACGTAGGTTTGAACAAGGGAGAGCGCGAGCGGGCAAACTCTTTCCTCAAAAGTTTTTTCCCTCTCGCGGTGTTTTATTCTACCTGATTTTAGCGCAGGCCTTCGTATTCGGGGAGGCCGAAGCGGATGTTCATGCACTGCACGGCTTGGCCGGAGGCGCCTTTGGTGAGGTTGTCGATGGTGGAAGTGAGGATCACTTTGTTGGTATGTTTGTCCAACCGGAAGGAGATTTCGCAGCAGTTGGTCATGAAGACGTACTTCGTGTCGCTCGTCCGCCCGGCGGGGAGGATGCGGACGAATTCTTCCTTGGCGTAGGCGGCTTCGTAGGCGGCGGCCATCGCTTCCTCGGTACAGCCGGGGAGGGCGTCCATGACGATGGTCGAGTTGATGCCGCGGTTCAGCGGAACCAGGTGCGGCAGGAAGTTGATCGCAAGTTCGGGAACGCCGGCGGCGAACGCCATTTCCTGCTCGATTTCCGGCAAATGGCGGTGGCCGGTTACTCCGTAGGCGCGGACGCTTTCGTTGCATTCCGGGAAGATGTAGGGGAGGTCCACTTTACGTCCGGCGCCCGTTACGCCGGAGCAGCTTGCCACCACGATGTTTTTCGTATCCACCAGCTTGGCCGCCAGGAGGGGGGCCGTCGGCAGGATGGAGCTTGTCGGGTAGCAGCCGGCGCAAGCGATCAGATCCGCCGTGCGCAAGGCGTCGCGGTAACGTTCCGGAAGGCCGTACACCGCTTGCTTCAGGAGCTCCGGCGCGGGGTGTTCCTCCTTGTAGTACTCCAGGTACTTTGCCGGACTCTTGAGGCGGAAGTCCGCCGAGATGTCGATGATCTTCACACCTGCTTTCAGGAGCGGAATAGCGAACTCCGTCGCCGTCCCGTGCGGAAGGGCCAGAATCGCCACATCGCACGTCCGCGCCAGCTCCGCCGCGTCCGGTGCGCAAAAGTTAAGCTTCAATCCCGTGAAGCGCGGAAAGACATTGCTGACCGGTTCCCCGGCGTTTTTGCGCGATGTGATCGCCGCAATCTCCACATGCGGATGCCGCAGAAGAATCCGGAGCAGTTCCTCCCCCGCATACCCCGACGCCCCAAGAATGCCAACCCGGACTTTTTTCATCGTACTCTCTCCTTTAAAAAATTGATCCTATAAAAAATTCGATGCGAGAAGAAAAAAATATATTTAAGAAATCCGCTTTTACACCGCCGCGACTTGATCTTCGTCTTCGTAGATGATCTCGCCGACGGAATTGGTGAATACAACATCGTACAGGGTGCCGTATTTTTCGAGCAATCCCATCAAAATGAAGATTTTATCCTCGTACTTTGAGAGCGCGGCGGTTTTAAAGTATGTAATCGCCTTTTGGGGATTGTTCAATGCGGCGTTTTCGCTGTAAAATGGAGGGTTCGGCAGGTTGTTGTTAAACCATGCATCGGTTTCCAAGTACAATGCCTTGTCCTCTTCCGTAAAGCGTTCGGCGCGCAAGATATGCCAGTTCGCGGCGAACAGTCCCACGGGTTTTCCGGTCTTGCCGGTGTACCTGGCTTGAATGCGCACGTATCTCTGGTTCAGCATCTTCAATCCCCCATTCGGACAAATTCAATAAAAAAAGCGCGGCATTCCGCCGCGCTTTCAAGTGCCTTGTAGCAGTTTCGATGCTTAGCGCTTCGAGAACTGGAACCGGCGACGAGCACCCGGCTGACCGGATTTCTTACGTTCCTTGACGCGCGAATCGCGTGTCATCATGCCGCGTTCCTTAAGGGCCGGGCGCAGCTCTTCGTTCATCAAAACGACCGCGCGCGCCAAACCGTGGCGCAACGCGCCCGCCTGACCGGCCATGCCGCCGCCATCGATGTTCGCCGCGATGTCCAGCTTGCCGTCCATGCCGACGACTTTCAGGACCTGAAAGACATACGCCCGGAGCGCTTCGCTCGGGAAGTAGTCTTCCATCGGCCTGCCGTTGATTGTAACCACACCCGTGCCGGACTTGACCCGGAGACGCGCCACAGCGCATTTCCGACGACCGGTGGCCAGAATTTCCATCGTATTTTTCGCCATTTATCCGATTACTCCATGGTAACTTTGATCGGCTTCTGCGCCGCGTGCGGATGCTCCGCTCCGGCGTACACCCGAAGTTTACGGTAGAGGGCGCGCCCCAGGCGGCCGTGCGGCATCATACCCCAGACCGCTTCTTTGACGATGCGGGTGGGGTCTTTGGCGCGGACTTCCGCCGCGGTGGACTCACGGAGGCCGCTGCGGTAGCCGGAGTAGGAACTGTAGATTTTACGCTCGTTCTTGCGGCCGGTGAGGACCGCTTTTTCAGCGTTGATCACGATGACGAACGCCCCTGTGTCGATGTGCGGGGTGTAGGTCGGCTTGTCTTTGCCGCGCAACGCGTTGACGATTTTCACCGCCATGCGCCCGACGGGAGCTTCGGACGCGTCGAAGAGGATGCAACCTCCGTCGATCTCGCCGGTTTTAGCCAGATAGGTTTTCATTTTCGCTTGGAACCCGTTTTAAAATTATAATTCTGCAAAAACTGAACGCGCGGTCATTCGCACACAACCGCATACCGGCTCCGGCCGAGATGATCGGATTCGGCATAGGAACCAGTCCGGATAATGTAGCACCGATTTGGGGGTTTGCAAGTCCTTGTTATGCAAAAAACCGTTTTTTACTTCACTTCGTTCAGATGGTAGATCGCCGCCGCGACGCCCGCGTAGTAGCCGATGTCACGCCGCAGGGCGCTCGGGGCGAGTTCGCATTTCGCGAGCGGTTCCGCCCAGGCGAAGCGCGGCAGGTGCTTCTTGATCGGATCGGTGTAAAGATCGCCCACCGCCCAGGCCAGCGTGCCCAGGACCAGTTTCTCCGGATTGAACGTGTTGATCAGCATCCCGAACGCCTGGGCGTTGCGGACGGACATCTCCTCCCACAGCGCCAGCGCGTACTCGTTTCCGGCGCGAACCGCTTTTTCCAGCGCGAGCATATCCACATCCTCGAACTTGCCGCCCGCGAATTGCACGATCGGGTGGTCCGGCTGATTCTTCAGCTCTTCCTGCATCCGCAAGGCCAGGGCGCGGCCGCCGCTGTACGCTTCGTAGCAGCCGAGCTGGCCGCAGCCGCAACGCCGGCCGTCCAGCTGAATGACCACGTGGCCGATTTCACCCGCATTCAGTACCGTGCCGCGAATCAGCTTGCCGCCGGCGACGATGCCGCCGCCGATGCCGGTGCTCATGGTCAGGTAGATGAAGTCCTCGCAACCCCTGGCCGCGCCGAAGTACCATTCGGCCAGCGCGCCGCAGTTGGCGTCGTTTTCAAAACAACCGTCGATTCCCAGGTTGTCTTTCAAGTGTTTGAGGATGGGGACGTTCCGCCATTTGGGGTTGTTCGGGGGCGCGGTCATGATGCCGTTGAACGCGTCCGCGGGGTAGGGAGAGGAGATGCCGAAGGCGGAGATATCCGCCACGCGGATCCCCGCGCGTCCGGCAAGCTCGCTTGCGAACGCCACCAATTTAGGGAGAACATCCTCGGGGTATGTGTCTTTGTTTTCAAGGCGCGCCTGCGCCAGAAGCTTGCCTTCCGTCGTCGCCAGGCCGATGCCGATTTTGGTTCCGCCGACGTCGTAGCCGAGAACGTACTTGATCTTCATGTAAAAAGTTCCTTATTTTTTGTTTTTCTCTTGTATTTTCACAGGAAAAGAGTATAATTCGCACTATATTAATAAAGTCCGCGAAACCTGAAATTTCAATCCGCAAAGGTCATTATGTCTGTTTTTTTGACGGCTTCCTCCGCCGCGGGGGGTGTTTATTACGCATATGAGTACAGCGATGGGGTCGGCAAGGCGATCGTCATCGCCCTTGTCCTCGGGTCCATCTTTACCTGGACGATCATGCTCGACAAGGGATTTGCGGTCTTCAAAGCCAAGAAGCTTTGCGACCGTTTCCTGGAGCGTTTCCGGGAGAATTGTTCTTCGCGCAAGTCGATTTGTTCCCCCGCGCTCGTCCGCGACGGGCGAGAGGAAGAGGGGCCCATCGCCGATATGTACAACGAAGGGGTTGAAAAATTGGTCGAATTTTACCGCGACGCCGCCCCCGAGGGCACGCACAGCGTGAAGACGACCAAACTTTCGGATGCGCAGCTCAACGCCATCGAAGCGGTCCTTGAGCGCGAGGTTTCGCACCAGATTCAGCAGCTGGAAACACGGGTCAATCTTCTGGCCACGTTGGTCAGCGTGAGTCCGTTCCTCGGCCTCTTCGGCACCGTCTGGGGCGTGATGATCGCCTTCACCGCGCTGGCCGCCGCGGGACGCGCGGACATTCAGGCGCTGGCCCCCGGTATTTCCGGCGCGATGCTTACGACGGTGGCGGGGCTGATCGTGGCGATTCCTTCGCTGGTCGGCTATAACCTGCTGACCTCCACGATTCGGAAAGTAACCATTTACATGGACAACTTCACCGAGGAGTTCATCGTTCAGGTGAACCTTGAGCAATTGGAAGCCAAGGCCGACGCGGAGCGGAAGGAATAACCATGGCAAGGCGACGCAGAAAAGAGCGTTCCCAGCTCGATGCGATCAACGAGATCAACATCACGCCGCTTTTGGACCTGACCTTCCTGCTGCTGATTACGTTTATGATCAGCATGCCGATGCTGGAGACCGGGCTCGGCGTCAATACGCCGAAAATGAACGCCAAGGAGTTGCCGATGGAGAACTACAAAAACCTCTCCCTCATGGCCGACGGTTCGCTGGAGTTCGACAAGCGAAAAGTTTCGCGCGAGGAACTCCCCGCCATTTTGCGGCGTTTGAAAGACAGCCGTCCCGAGGCGATTGTTCTCCTGCGCGGCGACGGTTCGCGCCCTTACGATGATGTAATTTCGCTTCTTCGCGATGTGCGGAAGTCGGGATTCAGCAACATCACGCTGGTAACAAGTCAGGAGGAGGGCAAGCGGTGAGAACGTCGAAAACAGCGAAGACGCGGTTGTGGCTGATCCTGATCCAGGTTTCGGTTCTCCACGCGTTGTTTGTTTTCGGCCCCTTCGGACTGCTTAAAAGCCACTTGCAGGATGTGCCGGAACAGCACTTCGAGGTTACGATCATGGCTCCGCCGCTCCAGGCGGAAGAGGTGGGCGAGCCCATGCGCCTTCCGCCGGACCCCGCTCCCCCGGAACCGGCGCCGCCATCCCCGCCCGATCCGGCACCCCCGGACCCAGCACCCGCTCCCCCGGAACCGGAGCCGCCGTCTCCGCCCGATCCGGCGCCCCCGGAGCCTTCGCCTGTTTTGCCGGATGCGATAACGCACGTCCCCATGCGGGAGCCGGAGAACGTCAAGCTGCCCGCGGTTGTGCCCAAGGCGAAACCCGCGGTCCGTTATGTCGAACCCAGCGTCAAATTGCCGCGCATCGTCCCCAAAGCCGCGGACACCGGAAAACAATCCCCGCTTCGTCCTGCCGCCGCCACCTCATCCGTGGCGATGAACACCGGGCGCACGGGGACGAATACCAATCCGCTGATTCCCATCGGGAACCGTGAAGTCGGCACGGTCAAGGGGGCGCCGAATAACGTGCCCCCCGGCGGCGGAAAATTGGCCGAGGATACGGGATTCGGCGAGCGTGTCGGGCAGTACTTAAAGCTGCAATGGCAGGAGCCGCCGCGTTCTTTGCTCGGCGGAAAGTTTCCGGAGGCGACGATCGAACTTGTCATTGACGCGGAAGGGCGTGTTTTAACCGGCCGGATTCTCCGCCCGAGCGGCATTTCGGCGATGGACGAATCTGTGGAGCGGCTTTTGCGCGCGCTTCGCACGGTTCCGCGGCCCGGCGACGGGCGTACGCACACACGAACGTTTCTGCTCCAGACGACGATTTGACTCGATTGCAAAAAAGATTCGGCGAACGCTTGCAATTTTCCGAAAGGGAGATTATTTTCTTTAGCTATAGCGCTTGAGGCGGTTTCCGTGCGATGAATCCGGTCTCGGCAGCGCTTTGTTGCAATTTTTTACATGGGGAGGCTCCTTTGGCCCGGGATTCCGAATACATCTTGACGCTGCTCCAGGAATACGGCATGGTTTCCGCCGAGAACGCCGCCAGCGCCCGTCGCGAGGCGGAGGAAACAGGCGGAGACGCCGACGCGATCGATATCCTGAAAAGCCACCGTCTTCTCAAGGAGGATGAACTCCTGGCGATGCTTGCCCAGACGTATGGCATGGATATGCTTGATCTGCGGAGTTACGAGATTCCGGAGGAGGTGATCGCCGCGCTCCCGGCGGAAGTCGTGCTGCAATACAACGTTGTCCCCGTGATGAAGCGCGACGACGTCCTGACCATCGCCATCAGCGACCCGACCGATATGGAAACGCTCGATGCGATCCGCTATTTTCTCGGTATCGACGTGGACACCGTCGCCGCGCCCGCCGAACAGATCGAGGAAGTTATTCACAAACGCTATCATGCCGGAGAGGACAGTGTCGAGGGTGTTTTGGAGGGCTTGCAGGGCGAGGAAGGGCTCGTCGTTTCCGGAGGCGAGAACACGAGTGCCATCGGTGAGGCCGAATCTTTGGATGACGACTCCACGCCGATCATCCGCCTGGTAACACAGCTTATCATCGATGCTTACCGGATGAAGGCGTCGGACATCCACCTGGAGCCCATGGAAAAGCGCTACCGCATCCGTTACCGCGTGGACGGTGCGATGCGCGAGGTGGAGGCCCCCCCGAAATACCTGCAAGGCAACTTCACAAGCCGCGTTAAAATCATGGCGCGCCTGGACATTACGGAGAAGCGCATTCCGCAGGACGGACGCATCCAGGTTTCGGTGGGGACGCAAGCCATCGACTTGCGCGTATCCTCCGTTCCAACGGCGCACGGGGAATCCATCGTCATGCGTATTTTGGATAAATCGAGCATTCAGCTGGATATCCCGAAGTTGGGATTTTACGCCGACGACCTTGCCATGGTCAACGAGATTATCTCCATGCCCGACGGAATTTTTCTTGTAACCGGGCCGACCGGTTCGGGCAAAACGACTTCTCTGTATGCCTTTTTGAATACCATCAACACGGTGGGACGCAAGATCATCACCGTGGAAGACCCGGTGGAATACCAGCTCTCCGGCATCAATCAGGTGCAGGTGGAAAAGGTGATCGGTTTCACATTCGGAATCGCGCTGCGTTCCATGCTCCGCCAGGCGCCGAACATCATCATGGTCGGGGAAATCCGAGATCTTGAAGTTGCCGAAATCGCCATCAACGCGGCTCTTACCGGGCACCTTGTTTTCAGCACGCTGCACACGAACGACGCGCCGAGCGCCATCACGCGTCTGGTGGACATCGGCATCAAGCCGTTCCTTGTTGCGACCGCGTTGCGGGCGGTCATGGCCCAGCGTCTTCTCCGGCGCGTGTGCTCGGTCTGCAAACAGCCGCATACGCCGACGAAGAGCGAAATCCACCTCCTCGGGCTCACCGAAGAGTACCTGGCGAACCACCAGTTTTACCAGGGTGTGGGGTGTGAGCGTTGCGGGCACACCGGCTACAAGGGACGAATCGGAATTTACGAAATTTTCTGCGTGACCGAGGCGATGAGCAAGCTTATTTTTGCCAACGCGCCCAGCGGTGCGATTCGTGATATGGCGCGCCGCGACGGAATGCGTTCGCTGCGCGACGATGCGATACGCAAGGCGGAAGCGGGCGTTTCGACGCTGGCCGAGGTGATTATTGTTACGATGATGGATGAAACCTAGAGGATATTGTTATGTTGGATGCGGAAAGCCTGACATTAATCGATTTGGTCGTCAACGCTTTAAGTCCGAGCCATCCCGGCCTGGTCGGGCAGATGCGCGAGGTCGAAGAAGAGCACGAACGCTCCGGAAAGCCGTTGGCGGAGGTGATTGCCGACTTCGGAATCATGACGCGCGAGGAGATGTTTGCGCTTATTGCCGACAGCCTGGGCAGCTACGTTTGGGACCCGAAAAAATCCGGTGATGTTCAGCAGGATGTGATACGGAAACTGGATGTTCCGACGGCGCGTTCCTATCTGGTTATTCCGTTGCGCATGGATGGCGAAACGCTTCATTTGGCCATGAATTCCCCGTTGGATTTTCAGACGGTGGAGTCCTTGCAGTTCATTCTTGGGTGTTCGATTCTTCCCGTGGTGGCCGCGCCCGATGTCATTGCCGCGGAAATGGAGCGCTATTACCCGGAAAAAGTGGAAAACGTGCACGACATTCTCCAGGAACTTGAAGCCATCGCGCCCGAGGACCAGGGAACCGAGGCCGACCAGGAGAGCCGGGCCAACGAAACGCCGATCGTCAAATTCGTGGACGTTATTTTACAACAGGCGATCCGCGACAAGGCGTCGGACATTCACTTCGAACCGTTTGAAACGACCTTCCGCATCCGCTACCGCGTGGACGGCGCCCTCTATGAAATGACGCCGCCGCCGAAAAGTCTGGCCGTTCCCGTCATCAGCCGCGTGAAGATCATTTCCGGATTGAATATTTCGGAACGCCGTCTTCCGCAGGACGGCCGCGTTCAGGTCCGGATCGGCGGCCGTCCGGTGGACTTGCGCGTATCGTGTTTGCCAACAAGTTACGGGGAATCCGTGGTGCTCCGCGTATTGGACCGTACTGTTGTGAACCTCGATCTGGAGGCCCTCGGCATGGGACAGGACACATTGGAGAAAATCCGTGAAATTGTTCACCTGCCCAACGGTATTTTTCTTGTAACCGGGCCGACGGGGTCCGGAAAGACCACGACTCTTTACTCCGCCCTGAAGGAGGTCAACAACCCGGAAGACAAGCTCCTGACCGCCGAAGACCCGGTGGAATACGACATCGAAGGGATCATGCAGGTACCGATCAACGATGCGGTGGGGATGACCTTCCACCGGGCCCTCCGCGCGTTTCTCCGCCAGGACCCGGACCGGATTCTCGTCGGGGAAATCCGCGACTTTGAAACCGCACAGATTGCGATCGAGGCTTCGCTCACCGGGCACTTTGTATTCAGTACGCTGCATACCAACGATGCGGCGAGCACCGTAACGCGGTTGGTGGATATGGGTGTCGAGCCGTTTTTGATCTGTTCCTCCCTGGCAGGCGTCCTCAGCCAACGGCTGATCCGGCGCGTCTGCTACAATTGCAAGGCGTTGTACGAGCCGACCGACGAAGACCTCAAGCGTATGAAAGTGGACCGTGCCGACGTCGGCGACCGCAAGTTCGCGTACGGAAAGGGGTGCAATATCTGCAATGGAACCGGTTATAAAGGACGTAAAGCAATCACCGAGTTGATGGTTCTGAACAACGCCCTCCGGGAGATGATCTCCAACCGGGAGCCGATGAATATTTTACGCGAGAAGGCCCGGGAGGGGGGGATGCGCACGTTGCGCGAGGATGGAATCCTGGCGATCATGAATGCGGAAACATCCGTGGATGAAGTTCTTCGCTATACAACATAATTAAGGAATGACGCCATGTCTGTTGAGATGTCCGATTTGTTGCAGTTTATGGTCGATGAAGGAGCGAGCGACCTTCACATCGAAGTCGGCGCGCCCCCTTCGATCCGTTTGCATGGGGAGATGACGCCGTTGGATCTTCCCGTCCTGGTCCCGGCGGACACCGAGCGCCTTATCAAGGCGATCGCTTCCGATGTAAATATCCAGCAGATTCAGAAGAACGGCACCAGCGACTTTGGGATCAGCTTCACCGACAAGGCGCGTTTCCGCGTCAGCGCATTCAAGCAGAAGGGGGTGTGGGGGACGGTATTGCGGCAGATTCCATCCAAATTGCTCACCTTTGAGCAACTTGGGCTCCGGCAGACCGTCAAAGATTTGCTCACCCGGCCGCGTGGATTGATCCTCGTAACCGGGCCGACCGGTTCGGGCAAATCGACCACGCTTGCCTCGATGATCGACATCATCAACCAGGAGCAGGCCGCGCACATCATCACCGTGGAAGACCCGATCGAATTCTACCACAACCATAAGAAAAGCATGGTGATTCAACGCGAGGTCGGCGCTGATACGCCGAGCTTCGAAGACGCCCTCCGCCGGGCCCTCCGCCAAGACCCCGACGTCATCCTCGTCGGGGACATGCGCGACCTCGAAACCATCGGTGCGGCCGTAACCGCGGCGGAAACCGGGCACCTTGTTTTCGGCACACTGCACACTACCGGCGCGGCGCGTACGGTGGACCGTATTGTGGACGCTTTCCCGACCAACCAGCAGTCGCAGATCCGGACACAGCTTGCAGCTTCAATCGTCGGCGTGATTTCGCAGGTTCTCCTGCCGCGCGCCGACAAACCCGGGCGTGTGGCCGCGTTTGAAATCATGATTTCGACACCGTCGATTGCGGCGCTGATCCGCGACAATAAAACGTTTCGCATCACTTCGGAACTTCAAACCGGGGCGAAATGGGGAATGAATACGCTCGATGCGCACTTGCTTGAGCTTTGGCAGAAAGGGCTTATCTCTTATGGTGACCTCATCACCAACTGCCAAGATCAGGAGTCGACGCTTGCTAAAGTAAAAGAAATTCAAAGCTGACCCCGGATTTACACAAGGAGGGTTGAACAATGCCGAAATTTTCGTACACAGCAATGGATGGGAACGGCAAGGAGCAGAAGGGAACGCTCGAGGCGCAGAGCGAGGATGTCGCAACATCCGAACTGAAGAAGAAGGGCCTGTTCCCGACGCAGATCAAAAATCTGGACGCCAAAGTCATCAAGAAAAAGAAAGCCGCAAGCGGCGGACTGATGAACGTGCAAATCGGCGCCGCGATCATCAAGCGCAAAGAGCTGACCGTCATTACACGCCAGCTTGCCACGCTGTTGGACGCGGGGCTCCCGCTCATCCGTTCGCTCCGTACCCTGGAGCGGCAGGCGAAGAACCCTATTACGCGGAAGGTGCTCGGCGAGGCGGCCGACTCCGTGGAAGGCGGGTCGACGTTTGCCGAAGCGCTCGCGCAGCACCCCAAGACGTTCGACAAACTTTATTTGAACATGATTAAAGCCGGCGAGGCTTCGGGTGCGATGGAAGCGATTCTGAACCGTTTGGCCTTGTTCATGGAAAAAGCCGCGCAGATTGTCAGTAAGGTGAAGGCGGCGCTGGTGTACCCGATCGTGGTTATGACGGTGGCGCTCGGGGTTACGGCGGGTTTGATGATTTTCATCGTGCCGAACTTCAAGAAAATTTTTACCGAACTGCTCGGAGAAAAAGAGCCGATGCCGGCGATCACGCAGTTCGTCATGAACATTTCCGACATGATGATTCACCAGTGGTGGATTTTCATTGTCGCGATCATCGGAATCATCGTCATTTATCGGGTGGTCAATTCGAATTCCAAAGGAAAGTGGGGCATCGACTGGTGTAAATACAATATGCCGCTCTTCGGAACGATTATTTCCCAGACGGCGATCGCACGGTTTTCACGTACACTTGGAACGTTGATGAGCTCCGGCGTGCCGGTGTTGAATGCGCTGATTATCGTGCGCGACACCAGCGGGAACGAAGTCGTCGCCTCCGCTGTTCAGAAGGTCCACGCCTCCGTGAAGGAAGGGGAGGGGATTGCCGCGCCTTTGGGGGCCACGAAAATTTTCCCGCAGATGGTAATCAGTATGGTGGAAGTGGGCGAGGAAACCGGTAAATTGCCGGAAATGCTCGATAAAATCGCCAATACCTATGAGGAAGAAGTGGACAACGCGGTCGGCGCGCTCACCAGTATGATCGAGCCGTTGATGATCGTCGGCCTGGCCGTCATCGTCGGTACGATCGTTATCGCGCTTTTCATGCCGCTGACGAAAATCATCGAAAAACTGGGAAGCTGATGGCCGCCCATGTTGTGTTGCTGGACATCGGCAACACGCACACGCGCATGCTCGTTGCCGGGGGAGAACCCCCGAACGATGTGCGCGTTTTCCCCACAAATTCGCTGACGGTCCAGGATATCCCCGCCGGGCTGCCCGCGGTCGCCTGTTGTGTTGTGCCGGAGGCGGAGGCGCGTTTGGCCGGGAGCGGGGTGCATTTTCTCCGTCCCTCCGGCGTGCCGCTTTCCCTTTTGGATTTGCGTGCCGTGGACGCCTCGACACTTGGCGCGGATCGACTGGCCAACGCGATTGAAGCGACGGCGCATGGGGGTGCGGCGGCGGTGTTCGATTTCGGCACCGCGATCACGCTGGAGGTGGTGGAGCGGGGAATTTTCCGGGGCGGCGCGATTTTTCCGGGGCGGCGTCTGCAACGGACGGCTCTGCACAAGGGGACGGCGCTTCTGCCGGAACCGCCTTTGAAAGAGATCGCTTCGACGCACCCCGGAACCGATACGGCAAGCTCCATCGCCTGGGGCGTGGACCGCGGCGCGGTCGGCGCGGTGCGCGAATTGACCGACTGCTTGCAACGAGAATTCGGTGAAGATATTTGTTTGCTTGCCACGGGCGGCGATGCGCCGTTTTTTTTGCGTGAAATTCAGGAATTGAAAGACGGCGGGTGGGGATTTACCCTGCGCGGTTTATTGCGATGGTACCTTTATGAAAAATAGAATCAAATTGCTTCAGGATTTTCTGCGGCATCATTACCGGGCCGAGGAATTCCCCGCGCTCCTTTTCCAATACGAGGAGTGGGCGCGCGCGCGTCCTCTCGCGGGGGTTCGCATTCTGGATGGAACGCCGCTTTTTCGTAACACACTCCAGAAATTCATTCCCCTCCTGGCGGCCGGCGCGGAACTTACCGTTGCAACCGCAGACCGGATTCCCCACGATCCGGAGATGGTGAACTTCATCCGGGAAATCGGATTGCCGCACCGGCACGGTTGTACCGATGTCGGTGCTTTCGATGTGATTCTCGACTGCGGGGGCATTCATGCGGAACTCGCGCCGCAATACGGATTTGTCGAACTGACCCGTTCCGGCGCGCACCGCTTTGCGGAGGCCGCGTTTCCGGTCGTTCTTGCGGACGACAGCCGGATCAAAGAGATTGAAACGTGTCTGGGAACCGGAGAGGGGTTTCTCCGGGCGATGGAGCAGCGTGGGC
>JAVBPY010000010.1:0-220127 GCA_031549345.1 Victivallaceae bacterium | reverse complement strand
CCCCGTCAGCATGACCGCCTTCGGCGAAACGTCCGACCGCGCCGCCTTCTTCACCGGCAAACCCGCCGTCGGCGACCTCGGCTACGCCTTCCTGTTCCGCAACTACCGCTCCGACCTCGCCAAATGGCAAACCCAAGACCCATTGGGCTATCCCGACGGCTGGAACAACTTCGCGTATGGGAATAATCAAGCGACCATGGGGATTGACTCCCAAGGAGACAGATGGCATAATGGCGATTTTGTGGCCCACTACTGGTTTTGCGGAGGAGCCTATGTGGACACGGACACAATGGGGCTTACAAGTGATATTTATATGGTAATTGTCGCACGAGTATTTCAGATATTTAAAGATCGCTGGACGGATGCGATCGAAAAAAGAGTGGAAGCGGAACCTCTTGGAAGTGGAACCGTGAATTATGCGTCGTCTATGATAGAATCAGTAGATTTGCAAGATGTTGTTTGGGCAATGCGTGGAGGGCTACTTCAGGTTAATTTTAGTATGCAATTCACATGGTCGAGCCGACTTGGAAACGATGGAAAGACATATCGCGACTATTCATGGGTTGCGTTTTTTTCCATGACCTATTCAGACACCTTCAGCGATCCATTTAGTTTTGGTCATGTCGGACTTCCTCCGGTTGAAGTAGGAGCTCCCTAGAATTATGGGCATACATGGACAGGACAAACGCTTAGCGGCAATGGAACTGTACAATGAATTTGGCCTTGAGTCTTTCTTTATACTCCCCATGTTAGATGTGAGGTTACAATGAGGAGAAATTTTATACATCCCAGTAGCGGTGGTACCATTTTGTATAAGAGAAAGTGGGCACTTCGACTTTTATATTTTTTTATGATTTCTTTTGCGTTATGTGTTATTGTTGTTAGTGTTTTATTTGGTTCATGACAACTTAAGCTTGCAAAAATCATAAGCTAAGTTATTGTGAATCATATGAATAATAAATACATAAATCGTTCGCGCATTTCTGAAAGTAAAACAAGAGAGATTGTCCGCTACTTTGCGCATGATATTGAAGCGACTAAAATCGCCGAGTTAGCAGGCTTGAGTCGTAATACCATCAACAAACTTTTGAAGGCTCTGAGAGAGCGAATTGCCGCACTTTGCGAAGAAGAAAGTATCTTCGAACAAGGCAGCGTTGAAATGGATGAAAGCTATTTTGGCGCAAGGCGGGTTCGTGGGATCAGAGGCCGAGGAGCGAGAGGGAAACAAATTGTGTTCGGCTTGATTAAACGCGGAGGAAAAGTCTACACTCAAGTCGTTGAAAATTGTTCTGCAAAAGAACTTTACCCCATTATTAAAGAGCACGTAAGCAAGGATTCTGTTATCTATACGGACGGTTTTAAAACCTATGATGGCCTGGTTGATTTTGGTTACCGAAAACATTATCGGGTCAAGCATGGTAGAGAATGAATTTGCGAACGGACATGCCCATATTAACGGCATTGAAAACTTTTGGGGGTTAGCCAAAACCAGGCTTGCCAAATTTAAAGGGATCTCGAAAAATACCTTTTATTTGCACTTGAAAGAATGCGAATTTCGATTCAATTATAGAAAGCATGATATCTACCAACTGCTATTAAAATCGCTTAGGAGAAGCCCTCTTAAGTTGTCATGAACCTTTAAATTAGTTTCAATACATCCGCATTCGCAAAACAGAGCGTTCTGAACATGCGAATATCTTGCATTAACTCAAAAAATGACGAAACATGCAATATTGCGCTGTTATTTTGCGTTTCTCCTCTTGCGTCTTAATGCAAGCCAATTTCTAAAAGCGCCTCAAAAACGCGCGCAAGTGAAAATACGGAAAAAAAACGTTCCGGGCTTTATCTATCCGGTTTCCCGTGCTATAGTACCCTTATGTGTATTTTTGTTATTTTTTCTGAAAGGCATACAGCACATGGATTATCGAATCGAGTTGGCTTCTTTGCCGGTCTGGCGCGATGCGCGGGCCGAAAATGTCAAGAAGGAGATCCGGGACTTTTTCCGTTTTTCCGTGGATGCGGTCCGGACGCGCGACATCTACACCATCTCCGGCGATGTTTCGCCCGACGAAGCGTGGCGCGTGGGTGAATTACTGGCTAATCCGGTTTTGCAGAGCGTCCGCATCGGCGAACGCAAGAGCGCGAATTACAGCGAGTATCCCGTGGCCGATTTCGTGGTCGCCGTCGGATTCCGTCCCGGTGTGACCGACAACGTGGGGCGCACGGCCCGCGCCGCCGTGGGGGACATCATCGGTCGTCTCCTCGGCGAGTCGGAGGCGGTATATAGCTCCGTCGAATATCTTCTGTACGGCGCGGAGCTGGACCAAAGCAAGGTGGAAACCATCGCCCGGAAACTCCTTGGGAACGAATTGATTCAGTCGGTCAAAGTCCTGAGCGGCGCGGAAGCCGCCAAGAAGATGCCGATGAACCTGCCGAAGGTCAACGCCCTCGGCGGGGGCGAAGTCAATGAATACAATCTGGAAGTGAGCGATGAAGCGCTTATGGAAATCAGCCGCAAGGGCATTCTCGCCCTTACGCTGGAGGAAATGAAGTCGATCCAGAATTATTTCCGCACCGCCTCCGGGCGGGCCGCGTACGGACTTTCCGCGCGCCCCACGGATGTGGAGCTCGAAGTCCTCGCCCAGACGTGGAGCGAACATTGCAAGCACAAGATTTTCGCCGCCGCCATCGACTACACCGACACGGTTATGGGGGAAAAGACCAAGATTGTTTCCTGCTACAAGACCTACATCAAGCAGAGCACTTACGAAATCGGCAAAGAAGTGGATTGGCTCGTCTCCGTATTTCACGACAACGCCGGGGTAATCGCCTTCAACGACAAGCTGGATCTTGTGTACAAAGTGGAAACGCACAACAGTCCCTCCGCGCTCGACCCCTACGGCGGCGCGATGACCGGAATCGTCGGCGTGAACCGCGATCCGCTCGGGACGGGGCAGGGGGCCGATTTGCTCATCAACGTCTGGGGTTACTGCCTCGGCTCGCCGTTCACCGAAGCGAAAGACGTGCCGGAAGGGCTGCTCCATCCGCGCCGCCTCCGCGACGGCGTGCACAAGGGCGTAATCGACGGCGGCAACCAGAGCGGCATCCCCTATGGATACGGCTGGGAATATTTTGACGAACGTTACATCGGCAAGCCCCTTGTTTATTGCGGCACCGTCGGGACTCTGCCGAAGAAGGTCGGCAACGTCAAGGGCTCGGAAAAATCCATCGAGCCGGGCGATTTCGTGGTGATGTCCGGCGGACGCATCGGCAAAGACGGTATCCACGGCGCGACCTTCTCGAGCGAAGAGCTTCACAAGGACAGTCCCGTCCAGGCGGTGCAGATCGGCGACCCGATCACCCAGAAAAAGATGGGCGATTTCATCCGCGAAGCGCGCGACAAAGGTCTGTACCGTTTCATCACCGACAACGGCGCGGGCGGCCTCTCCTCCAGCGTGGGCGAAATGGCCAGTCTTTGCGGCGGATGCCGCGTGGATCTGGCGAAGGCTCCCTTGAAATACGCCGGACTCCAGCCGTGGGAAATTCTGGTTTCCGAAGCGCAGGAGCGGATGAGCTTCGCGGTTCCGCCGGAAAACTATGCCGCGTTCGCCGCCTTGGCCGCCGCGCGCGATGTGGAAATCGCCAACCTCGGCGAATTCACCAACGACGGTAAAGTCCATATGCAGTACAACGGAAAAACCGTCGCGCTCCTGGACATCGACTTTATGCACGACGGTCTTCCGCAACTTCATTTGTCCGCCCGTTGGGTTCCGCCGGTATGGCAGGAGCCGGTCTTCGCCGACCGCGATCCGGCCGCCGACCTCGCGGCCATGATGGGGCGGCTCAACATATGCTCCAATGAATTCAAGGCGCGGCAATACGACCATGAGGTCAAAGGCCTGAGCGTGGTCAAGCCGTTTATCGGCAAATGCCGCGACGTGCGTTCCGACGCGACCGTAACGATGATCGAGCCGTTGAGCACCGAGGGGGTCATCCTTTCCGGTGGCATCCTGCCGCGCTACAGCGATATCGATACGTATTGGATGGTCGCTTCGGTCATCGACCTGGGTATCCGGCGGGTGATCGCCGTCGGTGGCGAGCTCGGCCACATCGCGGGGCTGGACAACTTCTGCTGGCCGGACCCGGTGCAGAGCGAAAAGACCCCGGATGGCGAATACAAGCTCGCGCAGCTTGTGCGCGCCAACCGCGCACTGTACGATTTCACCAAGGCATTCAAAGTCCCCTGCATCTCCGGCAAGGACTCCATGAAGAACGACAGCACGCGCGGCGGGCGTAAGATTTCGATTCCGCCCACGGTGCTTTTCAGTACGATTTCCAAAATGCGCGACATCCGCAAGGCCGTTACGCTCGACGCCAAGAACCCCGGCGACATCGTGTACGTTCTGGGCGAAACGTTTGCGGAACTCGGTGGAAGCGAATACTTCGCCATGCTCGGCGCGGTGGGCAACCGTGTGCCGAAAGTGGATGCCGCCAAAGCCTGTGCTTTGTACGGCAGAGTGGCGGAGGCGACAAAGAACGAGTGGATCGCTTCGTTGCACACGCCGGAACTTGGCGGACTCGGCCTCGCGTTGGCGCGTACGGCCCTCGCCGGACGGCTCGGAATGAAAATTTCCCTGGACGCGGTGCCTTGCGCCGAGGTCTGTTCGGTGCCGGAACGATTGTTCTCTGAAAGCAACAGCCGTTTCGTCGCCACGGTCCGTCCGGAAAACGCGGCCGCGTTTGAGGCGCATTTCCGGGGATTCCCCTGTGCGCGAGTGGGCATGGTAACGTCGGAAGAGCGTCTTGTTTTCTCCTCCAACACGATGGAGTGGGCGGTTCCTCTGGCGGATATTCTTACCGCATACCGCGATACGCTGGCGGGTATATGACCGATCAGGAGATCCGCGATCTTGTGGAACCCAACCTCCGGTTGGTTTTCAAGATTGCCCGTGAATACACGGGGCGCGGTCTCCATTGGGACGATCTTGTGGCGGAAGGAAACTATGGGATGCTTCTTGCCGCCCATAGGTTCGATCCGGCGCGGGGCGTAAAATTTTCGACCTACAGCGCCTGGTGGATTCGGCAGCTTATCCGCCGGGCGCTTCAGGAGCAGACGCAATCGATCCGCGTTCCCTTCCAGACGAAGATTAAACTTCTGCACATTCAACGCACGGGCTACGCGTTGAAAGCGCGCCTGAGCCGTGAACCGACGGACGAGGAAATCGCCGCCGAGCTGGGCATTCTTCCCCGGACGGTTACGGAGCTCAAGCGCATCGGCAGCGTGCTTGTAACCTCTTTGAACCTTCCGGTTCCGGGCAGGGAAGACGGGGAAGAGCTTGTGGAGCTTCTGCCCGATCTGCAAATGCCCCACCCCGATATGCAGCTTTCGCACGCGGAGGAGCTGGAAAATCTTTTGGCGCTGGTGAAGGACCTTCCCCCCCGCGAGCAGCGGATCATCGAGCGGCGTTTCGGGCTGCGCGGACAGGATTCCATGACGCTCAAAGAAGTTGCAGGCGAAATGGATCTTACGATCGAACGTGTGCGCCAGCTCCAGAACAAAGCCCTTGCCCGCCTTTTTCAGGCGATGACCTCCAAGGTGTGAGCGCCGTCATGCTGTTGTACCCTGAAAATGCGCTCATTCTCGCTCCTCTTTCCGGTTTTACCGATCTCCCCTACCGGCGTTCCGCGCGGCGGCACGGCTGTGTGTACGCTTTTACCGAGATGGTGGACGCGGCGGCCCTCGCCTTCGCCCGCGAACGTTCGCACCATATGCTTCAACGCGGCGACGATGAAACGTTCCTCGGCGCGCAGCTTGTCGGCCGCGACCACGAGTATTTGAAAAAGGCGATCGACGTGCTCAATGAATACGATTTCAACGTGCTTGATTTCAACCTCGGCTGCCCGGTGCCCAAGGTGGCGCGGAAGGGGGCGGGGGCGATGCTGGGTCGGGATGTCGAGGCGGCGCTGCATTGTTTCCGGTTGTTTTCCGAACGTTCTTCCTTTCCTCTTTCCGCGAAAATTCGAATCGCCGATCCGGAGGATGTAACGCCGACGCTGGAACTTTGCCGCGGCCTGGCCGCCCTCGGCGCGCGGGCGATCACCATTCATGGTCGGGTGCGCGAGGCGTTCTATTCCGGTCCCGTCGCCTTCGGGCAAATTCGCGCTGTCCGTGAAGCGCTTCCCGGCGTCCAGATCATCGCCAACGGCGGTGTGAACAATCCGGAAAGCTACGCGCAAATCCGGCGCGAAACCGGTTGCAGCGCGGTAATGCTTGCGCGCGGCGCGATGGGAAATCCATGGCTTTTCCGCCAGTTGGAGCAGCCTGACAATTTTATTCCCCCGGCTCCGGCGGAAATTGCCGACGAGGTCGCGCTTCAGGTCGATGGAATGATTGCGCTGTACGGCGAGGCGCCCGCGCTCCGGGCGGCGCGGAAGATTCTGCACGATTATTTATCGGGGCGCGGCTTCCGCGCGGCGTGGCGGGCACGCGCCTCGGGGATCGCCGTGCGCGATGATTTGCACGCTCTGCTGAAGGATTTTCGCGAAACGGCGCCGGAATCGCTCTGAAAACACAAAAAAGTGTGTAAAAAGTTGACTTATCATGTTGAAGATGACGGGAATCGGAGTAAATTAACAAGAGTGCTTTTGAAATTCAGGAAGAAACCATAAAATAAAGGACGAATGCGGTATGACAAAGCGTGATCTGGTCGTGAAAATCGCCAAAGACACAGGCTACATCCAAAGCGACGTTGCGGAAGTTGTGCAGAAGACCCTTGACTACATCGCCGATGATTTGATTCAGGGAAACACCATTGAGTTGCGTAATTTCGGCGTTTTTGAGATTAAAGTCCGCAAGAGCCGCAAAGGCCGCAATCCGAATCAGCCGCAGAATGAAGTCGTCATTCCCGAGCGCACGGTGGTGAAATTCCGCGCAGGGAAAGAGCTGAAGGACGCGGTGGAAAAACTTGATCCGAAATGCTTCTCCTGATTGGTTCCAATTCATTAAAAAACAGCGCCGGGAACGCTCCCGGCGTTGTTTTGTTTAACACGGTGGCACGTTATCATGGCTAATTTTTCTCCGCCGCCGGGTACGGCGGATATTTTCCCGGCGGAGGCGTTGCGCTGGCAGCGTCTTGAATCCGTCGCCCGCGCTGTTTTTTCCCGTTACGGGTACGGCGAGCTCCGTACGCCGATGTTTGAATACACCGAAGTGTTCCAGCGCGGTCTCGGCGACGATACCGAGGTGGTGCAAAAAGAGATGTATACTTTCCTTGACCGGGGCGGCAGGAGTTTGACCCTGCGCCCGGAGGGGACCGCCGGTGTGATGCGTTCTTTGTTGAATACCGATGTTCTCAATGGCGTGGAGCAGCGCGTTTACTACCAGGGATCCATGTTTCGCGGTGAACGCCCCGCCGCCGGAAGACGCAGGGAGTTTCACCAGATCGGCGTGGAAAACGTCGGACGGATCGCGCCGGAGCTCGACGCGGAAAACATCGCCATGCTGATGCATTTTTTGGAGGAACTCGGCATTACGGGCGCGTCTTTGCGCCTTAATACACGCGGTGTGATGGCCGATCGCGGCCCGGCCGGAGAGATGCTCCGCGCCTATTTTCTCCCGCACCTCGGTACAATGTGTCCGGATTGCCAGACGCGGTTCCAGCGCAATATCTGGCGTATTCTGGATTGCAAACAGCAAGCCTGCCGCGATGTTGTGGCGGGCGTGCCCGATTACCTTGCAGCCTACAGCGCGGATTCGCGGCAGTATTTTGAGCGGGTCCTCCGCGCCCTTGACGCCCTGAAGGTGCCGTATGAGGAAGATCGCTTCCTCGTGCGCGGTCTTGATTATTACGTGCACACCGTGTTTGAAGTTACGCATTCCGCGCTTGGCGGGCAGAGCGCCGTCGCCGGCGGAGGCAGATATGAAGTGTTTTTGCCGGAAGCCTCGCGACCGGCCCCCGGCGTGGGATTTGCCGCCGGTGTCGAGCGTCTTCTGATGGTGCAGGACGCGCTCGGCGCGGGGGAAATTCCCGCCGAAGGCGCGGATATCTATTTGATCGGCCTCGGTGAAGCGGCGCGGATGGCCAACTTGTCCCTTTCCGCCGAACTCCGCCGCCAGGGGCTCCGCGTGGAGTTGGAGGTGGAGGATAAATCCTTCAAGGCGCAGATGCGCGGCGCGAACCGATCTTGTGCACGCAAGACGTTGATCCGCGGTGAAGATGAGCTCGCCCGCAAAATGGTTGTCCTCAAGGAGATGAGCGACGGCAGCCAGCAGGAAATTCCCGAGGAGGCTCTTCTCCGCGTTCTGAAGGGAGAGGGCGTATGCTGAAGCAGAAGAATTTGATTCTGGTCGGCGCTCCCGGCGCGGGGAAGGGGACGTTTTCCACGTATTTGCAGTCTCTCCAGCCTCTGGCGCATATCTCGACGGGGGATATGTTGCGGGAGGAGATTCGCAAAGGCTCCGAATGCGGCAAAGAGGCGGCGCGTTTGATGGACGCCGGACAGCTTGTTTCGGACGAATTGGTTGTTGCCATGATTGAAATCCGCCTGGGCAAAAGTGATTGCGACGGCGGATTTATTTTGGATGGTTTTCCCCGGACGGTGCGCCAGGCGGAGCTTCTCGGCGGTGTTTTGAGCCGCCTCGGGCGCTCTCTGGATCGCGTCATTCTCTTCGAGGCTCCGGAGGAGCTTTTGATTCGGCGTCTTACCGCTCGGTCTTCGTGTCTTGCTTGCGGTGCGACATTCAACGCCTTGTTTCTTCCTCCGAAAAAAACGGGGATTTGCGATCATTGCGGAGGCGAGCTTTCCCAGCGTCCGGACGACTCGCAGGAAACGGCGAAGAAACGTCTTCTCGTGTACGCCAAGCAGACCGCGCCGGTCATCGCGTATTACGTTCAAAGTGGAAAGCTCCTCCGTATTACCGAAACGGACAAAAAAGAGATCGAAGCGATCCTTTTGCGGGAATTGAACGCATGAAGGATTGCATCATCCACACTCCCGAAGAAATAATCCGCATACGCCTGGCGGCGCAGGCCACCGCGCGCGTGCGTGAAAAACTCCGCACCGCCTGCAGGGTCGGTATGAGCACCGGTGAATTGAACGACCTCGCCGGCGTACTCATTGCCGAAACGAATGGGCGCAGCGCTTTTTTAAATTACCGAGGTTACCCCGGGCAGATCTGCATTTCGGTGAACAACGAGGTGGTGCATGGAATCGGTCGTTCGGACCGCATTCTTGAACCCACGGATATCGTCAGCATGGACATCGGCGTCGAACTGAACGGCGCCTGCGGCGACACCGCCATTACCATTGCGTTGCAGGAAAACGTTCCGGCCGACATCCAGCGTCTGATGACCGGCACGGAGGACGCGCTCATGGCGGGGATTGCCCGCGCTCTCCCCGGCAATTTTATCCGCGATATCAGCGCCGCCATTCAGGCGGTCGGGCGCAAGAACAAGCTCGGAATTGTCGAACAATTCGTCGGACACGGCTGCGGCATCGCTTTGCATGAACCGCCGGAAATTCCGAACGTCGTTACCGGCGTGCGCGGACCGAAACTCCAACCCGGAATGGTGCTCGCCATCGAACCGATGTTCAACCTCGGTTCCGGCCGGGTTACGGTGGACGCGGCGGATCGCTGGACGGTACGGACGCGCGACGGAAAATTTTCCGCACATTTTGAACATATGATTCTAATCACACATAAAGAACCGGAGATTTTAACATGGCTAAAGACGACGTAATCCGCATTGACGGATTGGTCCGGGAGCTTCTGCCGAACACGATGTTCAAGGTGGAGCTTGAGACTGGGCACATTGTCAACGCGCACATCAGCGGCAAAATGCGGTTGCATTTCATCCGCATCCTGCCCGGCGACACTGTTACGATGGAAATGTCCCCGTACGACCTGACCAAAGGACGAATTGTTTTCCGTAAAAAGTAATCATAAATACACGCAGGGAGAAAAATGAAAGTACTGGTTATCAATGCCGGCAGTTCTTCGATGAAGTTCACGCTCTTTGAGATGGACAACGAAACGGTTCTCGCCAAGGGGGTTGTCGAACGCCTTGGGACCGAATCGGCCAATTTGATTTACAAGCGTCCAAATGGATCGGGCAAGGAAGAAGTCCTTAAGGGAAGTCCCAATCATGTGGAAGCGCTGAAGGCGATCTGCGAAAAACTGGTCGATCCGAACATCGGCGTTCTTAAGAGCATGACCGAAATCGGCGCGTTTGGCCACCGTGTCGTGCAAGGCGGCGAACGAATCAGCCAGCCCTCGCTCCTGAACGACGAAATCAAACAAATTATCCGCGACTGTTTTCCCCTTGCGCCGCTGCACAATCCGGCCAACCTCGCGGGAATCGAAGCGTGTGAGGTGAACTTTCCCGGCGTTCCGAACGTCGGCGTGTTCGATACCGAATTTCATCAAACCATGCCGCCCCAGGCCTTTTTGTACGCGATCCCCTACGAGCTGTATACCCGGTATGCGATCCGCCGCTACGGTTTCCATGGACCAAGCCACAACTACGTGGCGCGCGCCACGGGTGCGTACCTCGATGTTCCCTGGACGTCTTTGAAGCTGATCACCTGCCATTTGGGCAACGGATGCAGCATTACGGCGATTTCCAACGGGCACGTGATCGATACCTCCATGGGCATGACGCCGCTGGAAGGGCTGATGATGGGCACACGCTGCGGCGACATTGATCCGGCGGTCGTCCTCCGCTTGCTGGAGCTGGGCAAAACCCCGGCGGAAATCGACAAGATGTTCAACAAGGAGAGCGGACTCCTGGGCGTTGCCGGGATCAACAGCTTCGACATGCGCGACATTATCGCGGCGGAAAAACGCGGCGATCAGCAGGCGCAGCTGGCGCGCCGGATGTTCACCCGGCGGGTGGTCAAATACATCGGCGCGTACTATGCCCTTTTGGGTGGGGCCGATGCGATTGTGTTCACCGGCGGGATCGGCGAGTGGAGCCAGTACGCGCGTGAAAAGATCGTTTCCAAACTCGGTGGCTTCGGGGTGAAACTGGATATCGACGTGAACAATGCCTGCGCCGGGAAAGCGGCTGTGATTTCGACCGCGGATTCCCTTTGCAAGGTGCTCGTCATGCCGACCGACGAAGAGTTGATGATTGCCCGCAACACCATTGACACCCTGAAAAAGTAACACTACGGAGGACCCCATGTCCGCATTGGATTTGTTTGTCGACCAAGCGCGTTCGCTCGGTAAGGTTATTGTTCTGCCTGAAGGACAGGATGCCCGCGTGGTTGCCGCCGCCAATATGGCCATCGAAAACCGCATCGCCTCCCGCGTGATCGTTCTGGGGAGCGAGGCGGAAATCGGCGCGGCCTGTGCTGCGGCGAAGCTGACGGAACGCAAGTTCGAGTCGCTGGATTATCTGGCGTCCAAGGAGCTGCAGGAGTTTTCCAACGCCTTCTACGAAATCCGCAAGGCAAAGGGGCTGACCCCGGAGCAGGCGCTCAAAATGATGAGCAGCCGGATTTATTTCGGCGCCTGGATGACCCGCGTCGGCATGGCCGATGGGTTGGTGGCCGGTAGCATCGCCTCCACCGCCGACATGTTGCGCGCGGCGTTCCATTGCATCGGAACGAGTAAGGGGATCAAAATCGCCAGCAGTTTCTTTGTGATGGATCTCAAGACACCGACGCCGGGCGGGGACAGCATTGTCCTTTTTGCCGATTGCGCGGTGAACCCGAATCCGGACGCCGAACAGTTGGTGGACATCGCACATGCGACGGCGGCGAATTACCGCGCGTTGCTCGGCAAGCAGCCCAAAGTTGCGTTCCTGGCGTTTTCCACCAAAGGGAGCGCGGAGCATGAACTGTTGACCAAGGTTTCCACGGCGGCGCAGTCGTTCAAGGCGCGGATCGATGCGGATAAGCTTGACATCCTCTGCGACGGTGAGTTGCAGGCGGACGCGGCGATCGTTCCTTCCGTCGCCAAGTCCAAAGCGCCGGATAGCCCGCTGGGCGGCGCGGCGAACGTGCTTGTTTTCCCGGACCTCAATGCCGGGAACATCGGCTACAAGCTGGTGCAGCGTCTTGCGGGGGCGGGGGCCTATGGTCCTGTCCTTCAGGGGCTCGCCAAGCCGCTGAACGATCTTTCGCGCGGTTGCTCCGTAGAGGATATCTACGCGCAGATTGCCATCACCGCTTGTCAGGCGGGTTGATGCTGAACGGAGCAACGTGCTTTTAAAGGGCTTTTTCAAAGGGGCGGTTTGGCATGGGATTGCATTGCTGCGATCTTCCGCCTACCGCCACTATTGCGCGTTGCACCGCATTCGCCTTCCGCGCCGTAGGGAGCGCTGTTTCTCCACCGGGAAACGGCGCTGGCGCGTTCCGGACATGGATTCCTTCCTGGGGGCCTACCGGGAAATTTTCATGGATGGAATTTACCGCATCGATTTTACCCGTCCCAACCCGGTGGTTCTCGATTTTGGCGCGAATGTCGGACTTTGCCCGATTTTCACCAAAGAGCGCTACCCGGAGGCGCTTATTGAAGCATACGAGGCCGATCCGCGGATTTTTCAATGTCTTACGGAAAATCTCGCCCGGAACGGTTTTGGCGATGTTCTTTGCGTCAATCGCGCCGTATGGGACGAGGAAACGGAGCTTCGCTTCGAGGCCGATGACGCCGACGGCGGAAAAATCGCCGCATCGGGGGGAACCGCCGTCCAGGCGGTGGATGCCCGCACTATTCTTGCGCGCCATGCGCGGATCGATTTTCTCAAGATCGACATTGAGGGCGCGGAACATCGCGTTCTTCCGGCGATTGCCGATCTTTTGGGGCGCGTGGATTGTATTTTCGTTGAGCTGCATGTCGATGCGGATCATGCGGTGCATCCCATCCTCGGCATTTTGGAAAATGCGGGATTTTCCTTGCTTATCCAGAGCATTGAACAGCCTGGCGCGCCTTTCGCGCGCAATGCGTCCCGAGAGGGATTCGCCATGCAATTGAATGTATTTGGCCGCAGACGGTAACGTTATTCCTTCCCGGGAATTCCGAAGACGATGTCGGTATTTGTGTAACGTGCTTTTGTATTCGGCTGCCCTTCATCGTCGGTTTTGTCCGCCCCTGTGCTGTAGATGACAATGCCGAGAAAGGGTGGCGAGGGCTCTTTTTTCTTCGTTTTCTCCGGTTCCTTTTTCGGCGGCTCCGGTTTTGTCGGTTCTCCAAACAAAGGGCCCAAATCGCCAAACTCCTCCGGCTCCTCCGTTTCCACTTCGCCAAAGAGCGAATCAAAACCCGAAGTGAATTCTTCGCGGAAGACGATCGGGAGCGCTCCTTTCTTGTACAGAAGCGCTTTCCCGGTGAAGGGGTCGATGGGAACGGCGGGGAGGAATTCGGGAACAAGTTTTTCCAATGTTTCGGGAAACGCCCCGTATTTCCGGCGGTAAAGTTCCGCTGCCAGCGCCGTGCGGAATGTCCGCAACGACGCGTATATCAAGGAGGCTCGCCGGAGGACACCTTGTGACCAGGGAGATGCCATGTTGGCCAATAGATAATATTTTTTCCGGATTGTTGTACTATGATCTTTGAATGTCAGCGCGTAAAAATCCCCGCCGCCGTCGTGAATATGTTCCGCGAAGACGTTCAGGCAGAATGCGTGGTCGCGCAATCCGTGGTGCGATGCAAGGTAAAGCCCGATAAATGGTTCGAGCGGTGTGGGAATGGGAATGTCGCCGAGCCTGTCCGGCATGCTGCCTTCAAACAAAGAAAGTTCTGTTATCTGTACTTCCGGAAGCTTTTTACGGAAGCGGATCTCGGCGGATTCCGCATCCGCGATCAGCTCCTGTAAAAAAGCGGAGTCAACGTGCGGAAGTCCGCCGTCGAGGACGATGTTCTGAAGCGCCGCGAGGCGGGTGCTCTCGATGGCATAGGAGACGAGCGCGGAGATAACGAGTGGTTCGTTACAAATAATGTCACGGAGCGCAAAGGATGTTTTCAGATACTCCCGCACTTGCGTCCATTCGTTATCCCGTGCTGCAAGCGCGAGGCGCACCGCGTTGGCGCGGGCCATGTTGCGCAGGACATTCAAATGTGGCAATTCAAGGGAGAATCCATTTTCCCATGCAAGGGGGAAACGCAACTCGCGGACGGCGGCAAGGGCGTCCATTTTCAGAAACAGCTCCGGATGGTCCAGGAGGGCGATCCGGCATTCCATGATGTTTTCCTCCGTCAGCTCTCCATTTTTTATCTCCTCCATGCCGCGGCCGCCGGCCGCGAGCCCGGCGGCCGCTTCTTCATAGATGCGTAGTTTTTCCGGGGGCGATGGCGGGTATTTTTCACTAAGTTCCTCCAAGGAAAGAAGCCACTTCTTTTCCCGCAGATTCGCCACGGTTTCCCGGTATTCCCGGCGCGCTGAAACCCAGAAAAACATGTACACGACACCAAGGAGAAGGAGAGTGAGCCCTCCCCATAAAAGAACTTTTTTCCATGCTGACACGGCACTGCCCTTTCTATTTTACATTGCCGGGAATAGAGAAAACAATGTCCTTATCGTAATGGGTTGTCGCATCGGACACGCCGCCATTGTCGATTTTATCTTTTCCTGTGCTGTAGACAGCGATGCCGTCGGAAGAATTTCGATACAAAAGTTCTTTTCCTGTAAAGGGATCGATGGGAATGGAGGCAAAAAACTCCGGGACAAGTTTCTGCAATGCTTCGGGAAAGGCGCCGTATTTCCGGCGGTAAAGCTCCGCCGCGAGCGCTGTACGCAACGAACGCTGCGATGCGTACATTGTGGACGCGTTTTGAAAAAAGGAAGATTTTTCCGGGAGGAGCAACTGGATGAAGAAGTAATATTTTTTCTTTGACGCTGTATGGTGGTCGGAGAACGTCAGCGTAAAAAAATCCGCGCTTCCGTTTTCGATATGCTCCGAAAGCGCCTTCAGGAGGAATGCGTGTTCACGTAAGCCGTGGGGTGTGGAAAGATAAATCCTCATGGGCGCGATGAATTTTCTGAACGTAATATCCGATAGGGAAAGCTCGGTTTTCAGGATTTCAGGCATATTGTTCCGGCAACGTGTTTCGGCCGCTTCTGCTTCCGCGATAAGTTCACGCAAAAAGGAGGACTCAAAATGCGGAAGCCCCCCGGCGAGAATGATTTTTTGCAACGTCCGAATATGGACGTGTTCGAGGGAGTTGGCGACAAGACCGGATATAAGGAATGTTTCACTCCCGGCAATTTCGCGGAGTGTGCGGGAAAAAAGAATGTATTTTTTACACTCGTCCCATCTCCCATCCTGCGCGGCAAATTCGGTACGTATTGCATTGACATTGGCCAACTCGCGTATGGAAGCGATACTGGGAATATTCAGGAAGGAACCATCTTCCCATGTATGGGAAAAACGCAGCTCGCGGATTCCGGCAAGAGCGTCCATTTTACGGAGAAATTCCGGGTGATCCAACAGGGCGATCCGGCACTCCATGGCGTTTTCCGCCGTCAAATGTTTCTGGGTAAGTTCCCGCATGCCGCGGTCGTTGGAAGAAAGTTCCGCGATGGCATTTCCCCATAGTAAGAGTTGTTCTTCGGGCGAGGGGGGATATTTCGCGCGGAGTTCCTCCGCCGTAAGGAGCCACTTCTTCTCCCGCAAATCCGCGACAGTTTCCTTATATTCCCGGCGTGCCGAAATCCAGAAAAACATGCACACGATGAAAAGAAGAAGGAAAACGAATCCAGCACATAAAAGAACTTTTTTCCAACCGGACATGATTGACTCCTCTACTATTTTGTATTTGTCAAGATGAAAAAGCCAATGTCGCCGCCATCGCGGTCATAGGAATGTTTGGGTGGCTTTCCGGCATCGTCTATTTTGTCTTGATTTGTACTGTAGACGATGATGCCCTCTGAAAAGTTTCGATACAGAAGCGTCTTCCCGGTAAAAGGATCGATGGGAGCGGCGGGGAGAAATTCGGGAATCAGCTTCTCCAATGTTTCTGGAAATACACCGTATTTTCGACGGTAAAGCTCCGCCGCCAGCGCGACACGCAGTGTTCTGAATCTTGCGTATGGGTGCGAGAATAGATTAAGAGGTGGTTTCAGGTCATAAAAAAATTGGAGTTTATGGGTTAAGTAGTAGTGCTGGGGAGGAAGAGGGGGACGACAAGGAGCCGCATAAACATCCGCGTTGATATTCGGAATGAGGTGAGCGTACATTTTGATAAAAGATGTTTTGTCGCGCCAACCGTGATGTGACGCGGCGTAAAACCATGTGAATTTTTGGAGGCGGGGAGGGAGAAATTGCGAGAGATCGGATTTCCGCAGGTCCATTTCGGCGAAGGAAAATTCTGTGATGTGCGCATCCGGAAGATTGTCTCGAAAATGCGCCTCCGAGGTTTCCGCGTCGGCGATAATCCACCGCAGGAAATCGGAGTCAAGATGCGGAAGCGCGCCTTTCCGAATCACTTTCTGGATGGTGTCGAGGTAAATGGACTTTTTGGCGTTGAAATAAAATACGGCAATGGATAAAGGATCGCTTTGTGTAATATCGTAAGTTGCCCGCAAACGCTTCAGGTACTCCTTGCATTTTTCCCACTCTCCGTCCTGTGCCGCAAGTTCCGCGCGTGTTGCGTTGATACGAGCGAAGATAGACAGCGTATTGTATATGGAAAGATCGAGGGTGAAGTTTTTTTCCCACACATAGGGAAAGGAAAGATCGCGTACTTCCGTGAGCGCATCCAATTTTTTCAACAACTCCGGATGATCTCTCAGGGCGATGCGGCACTCCACTACGTTTTTTCCCGTCAGCCCCAGGATCTTCAGTTCAGTCAAGCCGCGGTCGGCGGAAAAGAGTTCCGCGACGGCGTCTTTCCATATCTGGAGTTTTTCCGGCGGGGACGGCGGGTATTTTTCCTGGATCTCCTGCAATGTCAGAAGGAGTTTCTTCTCCCGCAGATCCGCCACCGTCTCTTTGTATTCCCGGCGTGCCGAAGCCCAGATAAACATATAGGCCACAACGGAGAGCAGGAGAAAGATTCCACTCCAAAGGAGAAATTTTTTCCAGCCTGCCATGCGTTATTGGAAGTTCGGGGAGACAACCCGGAGGGCGGGGGCTTCGCTTTCTGTTTGCGTATTTTTCTTGATGACGCCCGCATCGGCAAGCTGCTGGAGGAGCTGCTCCATCGCGGAAAAAGCGCGGAGGAACCCCGCCGGGCTCATAATCAGCTCTGTATCCGCATCGTGTTCGGGCGGATCATCCTGTCCCGGAGGCGTGGGGATGATGCTGTAAAGCTCCATACGGATCATCCCTTCGGAAAGACTGATGGTTTCCATCCCGTCGGCGAAAATGCGTTTTTTGCTCATAAGATTTTCCTTTATTTAATGGATGAAAGCCATTCGTTTTTGCGCGAAGCCGCGAGCGCCGACTGGTAATACGCCAGCTCGGCAAGATGACGCAGGCGCTCTTTTTCCGGCGCCTTCGCGCCCGGCGTCGCCTTTTTCTGGAGTAGGACGGCGATTTCCAGCGCGCCAGTGAGGTAGGCGTATTTGGCCGCGCTTTCATAGTAGACAAGGCGTTGTTCGTCCGTCAATTTTGTTGTTTGCGGAACAAGTTTTCCCAGGAGTTCCCGGATGAGAGTGAAATTGAATTCACCGCCGGGACGGCGCAATTCGGTACGCAGCAATCCAAGAAGCATCACAGGATCGTTCGCAAAAGCTTGCGCCAGGGCAATGGAAGCCGCGTCCGACGCGACGGCGTCCCCCTTCCGGCGGAGAAGCTGGAGTTTCAGTTCGTGGAGGACATATGTATTGGGCATTCGCCGCAACGCCGCGTCCAACGTTTGAATTGCCGCTGTGATATCCTGGCGTTCTTCCGCCTGAAGTTTGGCTTTCTGGACGACAAGGATGAGGTTGTTCGGGACGAGGGCGAGCTCGGTATCCAGTGCTTTTTCGGCGGCGGCGTAATCCTTTTTTCGCATGGCTTCGCTGAACGCAAGCGCCATACGGTCGTAACGGATCGCCGCGGCGAGGTCGTATTTACCCGCCAGATGATCCTCCAGCCATTTTTCAAGCTGATCCGGGTTCCCGCGCCAGAGGAAGCGCCCGTCGGCAGCCAGCACCGCCACGCAGGGAATCCGGTCGCTTCGTCGCATAAACGAATTAAAAATCTTCTGTGTCGAATCGGCCAGAACGGGAAATTCCATTAGCTTTACCAATTCGTCCGACTGCAGTTCCACCCCCGGTCCGAAGCCCACGCCGAGCAGGGCGATTTTGTCTTTGCGTTTTCGCAAAAGCTCGTTCAGGACGGGAATGCTTTTCTTGCACGGTTGGCAGCCTGGGGCCCAGAAGTACAAGACCGTCAGGAGATTTCGCTTCGTTGTTTCGGCGCGGGGGAGGGGCTCGCCTTTGATTGCTTCCGTCCACGCCAAACGCGATGTGTTTTCCCCCAGCTCAAATCCCATTGCCGGAAGCACGGCCGTGAGAAGAAGGCAAAAGAGAACGTGTTTCACTTTCCCTTGCCCCGCATCCGGTCCAAATAACGGAACATGAATTCGGAAACGACAAGCATAATGCCTGCTCCCAAAAACAAAATTCCCTGCATATGCCCTTGTTTAAACGTGGTAAAATACCCGAAAAACAGCAACGGCAACGCCGCGAGGACCAAAAGAAACCGGTAACACCAGATGCATAGTGTCGCCAACTGGCGGGTGGAATCGACGGGATCGCTCATTTTTTTATGTTTTCTTCTTTGCGCCAGAGGGCGTTTTGCACCAAGCCCGCGACCATGCGTTCAAAGGAAATTCCGGCGGCTTTTGCGGCTTTGGGCACCAGGCTTGTTGCGGTACATCCTGGGAGTGTGTTCCCTTCAAGAATGTAAAGATTTTCGTTTTTATCCACCATAAAATCCACGCGGAGAATATCGCGGCAGCCTGTCGCTTTGGCAAATTCCAGCGCGAGGCGCCCCGCCTCCTTCTGAACTTTCGGCGAAAGGGTGTCCGGCGGACACGCGTAACGGGTCTGCCCCCGGTCGTACACATACTTGGCGTCGAAGTCGTAAAAACCATTCGGCGTGTGAATTTCCACAATCGGGAGAACGTCGTCGTTCACGATCGGGACGGTGAGCTCCCGGCCTTCGATGAATTGCTCGACCAGCAACGCGTCGTCGAACTCGAATTCTTTGTTCAGCGCGCTCTCCCAATCTTCCTGGCGATCCACTTTGATGATGCCGATGCTCGAACCTTCGCGCGGCGCTTTCAGCACCACGGGAAAATGCAGATGGCGCGGAAAAGTCCGGTTGTCCTGCTCCACCACCGCCCAGGGCGCCGTGGGAAGTCCAAGTTTGGTGAGGAGCGATTTGGTGATGATTTTATCCAGCACCATTTCACTGGCCGCGCTCCCGGAACCGATGAATTCAATGCGTTCTTTTTCCATAAGCGCCTGAAGTTCCCCGCTTTCGCCGAAACCGCCGTGAAGAACCGGGTACACCAGGTCCGCCTCTTTCATCGCCGGGGTAACGGCGCAGTGGTCGAGGTCGATCTCCTCGACCCGCATCCCCGCATTGCGGAGCGCCGTTGCGACGGCTTCGCCGGAGCGCAGCGAAATTTCCCGTTCCGCGCTGTTGCCCCCTTTAAGGACCGCGATACGGGGAGCTTGCGGCGATTCCATGACCGCATCCAGGCTGGCCGGATTGATGAAACGTACCTCCGGGGTAAGGAAAAATCCATATTCCGTCGCCACGCGTTCACGTATCTTTTTCATCAGCGTTACCACATCGCGTTCGCCGGCCCCGCCGCGGTTGAGGAGGAAATTGGCGTGTTTGTCGCTCACAAACGCATCGCCGACATGCAGCCCTTTCAGTCCGCAGGCGTCGATGAGCCTCCCCGCCGGGTCGGCGGGGGAAATATTCCGGAACATGCATCCCGCGCTCCGTCCCACCGGTTCGCGTTCGCGCCGCCGTTCCTGCTCCAGGCGGATGGCGGCGATTTCCTCGGCCGGATTCCCGGGGGGGAGGCGCAGCACCGCCGCCGTAACCACCACGTCCGCGGGGATATTGGCGGAACGGTAGTTCCATTCGATTTCTTCGCTTTCCGCCGTCCAGAGGGAGCCGTCGAGGCGGCATCCTGTCAATTCGACCACGTACTCACTGATGGTGTGTCCGTTGGCGCCGGCGTTCATGCGTACGGCGCCGCCGAGTCGTCCCGGAATTCCGGCCAGGGGCCCCATTCCGGCAAAACCCGCGTTGGCCGCAAAGAGCGCGAGTTCCGGCATTCGCACCGCGGAACCCGCCACAATGTGGTGTTTTCCCGATTTAATTTGCTGAAATGCCCCCTGGCGGAGGTAGAAAATCAATCCGGGGTAGGGGGAGTCCAGGCCGACAAGGTTGGTGCCGCCGGCGACAAAGAAAACCGAGAGGCCGTTTTCATGGGTGAATTTCAAACACTGCATCAGCTCCCGTTCGTCGGCGGGTTCGGCGACAACCGGCGCGGGAACGGAACCCGCGCCCAGCGAAGTCAGGTCGCTCCACGGAACGTGGAAACGAAGTTTCAGGCGAGGAATGCGCAATTGAAGTTCGGTCAAAAGATCGATGTTCATTTTGTCTCCTTCCCATACACTTTTTCCGGATCGAAGAGCGGCGTGGAAATAATTTCGAATTTGTCCCCGGTAAGGCGGCGGAAATAACAGCTTGCGCGTCCTGTGTGGCAGGCGGCCCCGCCGACTTGTTCAACCTTGAAGAGCACCGAGTCCCCGTCGCAGTCGATCAGAATTTCCTTGATCCATTGGACGTTTCCGCTCTCTTCCCCCTTGCGCCAGAGTTTGTTGCGGGAACGCGAGTAGTACACCGCGCGTCCCGTGCGGAGGGTTTCTTCCCATGCTTCGGCGTTGATGAACGCCTGCATCAAGACTTCGTTGGTTTTCGCGTCCTGTGCAATCGCGGGGATCAGGCCGCCGCTTTTGCTGAAATCAAGCTCCTTCATCATGGCGTTGGCGCTCCTTTCGGTGCGCGGAACAAAGCTGGTGGTTTGGCCGGATCCGGAACGCCCACATCCGCGCGGTCGAAGTCGATGCGCGTCCGCCAGCCGGGACCGGAAAGATCGAGGGTGTCGGTGTAATAAAGGTCGTTCTTTTGCTTGAAGGAGGCGATCTCCAGCGTGCGGTACGGTTGCGCATCCCTCTCTTTGTGGAAGAATTCCGCCTTGAGCGGGAAACGGTATTCGCGCGAGATGTACACCTTGGCAAGCTCCGAATGATCCGGCGCTTCCAGGAGAAGCACCCGGCAGGGGACCAGCCGCACAATCGCGGGTTCCAGTTCCTTTTTGAAATCGTAGTACAGAAAGCTCATGGTCAAATCCGATGCGCGGAGCCCGATCGCGCCCAGAAGGGGGGCGGCATACCCGCCTTCCTTCATGGGCACCACGGCCGTGTCGGCGGCGTTCTCCTTCAGCGTCTGCCCCACGGTGTAGCCTTCTTTTTCGTCGATCAGCAACTGCGCCGTCATGCGTTCGGGCGTGATCCGGGTGCCGAAGTAGAACGGATACTCCACCCTGTTCTGCCCCCGCCGCTGGTGCTGCACTTTGCCGTCGAGCATCGCGTAGCTGTTCACGCCGCGCGACTGGCGCGCCTGCCGCAGGAACGCGAGGCTTTCGGCGGGCTCATCGGCCGCGCCGGAAGCGGTGAATGTGCCGAGAAGGAGCAGGGCCGCCGCACAAAAAAAAGATACTTTTTTCATTGTTTTTCCCCTTTCTCCGCATCCGGTTCCAGAAGGGCGAGCGCGGCGACTTCCTCGAAGCGCCGGACGAAGACAATCTTTAGCTGCGAAAGAATTTCGGGGGCGATTTCTTCGGTGTCCTTCCGGTTTTCCTCCGGGAGAAGCACCGTGCGTATGCCCGCGCGAAGCGCCGCGATCACTTTTTCGCGGATGCCGCCGACAATGGTGATTTTTCCCTGCAGCGTGATTTCCCCGGTCATCGCCAGGAGCGGACGAACCCGTCGCCCGGTCAGGAGAGAAAGGAGCGCCGTCGTCAGCGCGCCGCCGGCGGAGGGGCCGTCTTTGGGCGTCGCCCCGTCGGGCATGTGAAGGTGAAAATCGCGCGTTGTGAATACTTCGGGGGCGATGTTGTACATTTCGGCTTTGCTGCGCAGGAAGCTGAATGCCGCTTCGGCGCTTTCCTGTATGACCTTGCCAAGAGATCCTGTGAGTTTGAGATTGCCTTTGCCTGGCATCGAAAGCACTTCGATCGGCAGGATTGCGCCGCCGCAACTCGTCCAGGCAAGGCCGACGGCGTTGCCCGGTTCGCTGCTTTCTTCGGCGACTTCCTGTACATAACGGGGCGGACCGAGGAGTTCGCGGACCGTTTTGGCGGAGATGGAAGTGCAGTCGTCCGGGGAAATTTTTTCCTCGACGATCCGCCGTGCGATTTTGCGGCAGATTTGTGCGATGACACGCTCCAGTTCGCGGACTCCCGCTTCGCGGGAGTAGCGGTCGATCATTTCGTCGATGGCGCCGAGTGTGATCCGGATCTGGCGTTTTTTGAGCCCGTTTTCCTTGATCTGGCGCGGCACGAGGTATCGCTTGGCGATTTCCCGCTTTTCAAACGACGTGTAACCGGGGAGACGGATGATTTCCATACGGTCCCGCAATGGCGGCGGAATTGTTTCAAGGAGGTTCGCCGTGGTGATGAAAAACACGTTGGACAAATCGAAGCCTACCTCCAGGTAATTGTCCTTGAAGGTGTGGTTTTGCGCCGGATCGAGCACTTCCAGGAGCGCGGAGGCCGGATCGCCGCGCACATCGCTCGCAAGTTTGTCGATTTCATCGAGCATTAAAATCGGATTGCTTGATCCGGCCTTTTTGAGGTTCTGGATGATCCTTCCGGGCAACGCGCCGACGTAGGTGCGGCGATGTCCCCTGATTTCCGCCTCGTCGCGCACACCGCCGAGGGCGACGCGGATAAAATTCCGGTTCATTGCCCGCGCAATGGATTGTCCGAGGGATGTTTTGCCGACGCCCGGCGGACCGACCAGGCAGAGAATCGGCGCCTTGCGGTCTTTCTTGAGCTGAAGAACCGCGAGGAATTCCAGAATGCGTTCCTTCACATCCTTAAGGCCGTAGTGGTCCGCGTCAAGGATTTTTTCCGCCGTCTTCACATCCAGCGTGTCCTCTGTAAAGACGTTCCATGGAACATCCAGGAGCCAGTTGATGTAGGTGTAGGCGATGTGGTATTCCGGCGAGGGGGGCGGGAGAATTTCAAGGCGGGAAAATTCCTTGCGCACCACCTCCTCCGCGGCGGGAGGCAGGTCGGTGGTGTATATACGCCTTTCGAGCTCCGCAATATCCGGGTTCTGGTTTTCTTCGCCCAATTCGTGCTGAATGGCCCGGAGTTGTTCGCGCAGATACGTTTCGCGCTGCATCTGCCCCATCGCTTCGTTCACCTCGCTTTGTATCTTGATGCCAAGGCGCGAAACTTCCACTTCGCGGTTGATGAGGACCATAAGCCGCCGCATCCGCTCCTTCACGTCGAGCGTCTGCAAGAGCAGGAGGCATTCGATGTGATCAATGGGAAGAGCGTCCGCCAGAAGATCGGTCAATCGCTCCGGGGAGGCGGTGTTCAGCACCGCGGCGCGCAATTCATCCGGAATGTTCGGCTGTACCGTCAACAGGTTCTGAAAAGACTGCACAATGCTCTTGTGGAGGATGTTGCCTTCTTCCGACTGTTGCGGATCCTCCGGGATCGGTGTGAATAAAATCTCCGGAACGCCGCCGGAAAAGACAAGGTTGTCGTACTGAATCCGGCGAATGCCGCGGACGAGAATCCGCGAGGAGCCGTCGGGATTCTCCAGTCTTTTGATGATACGGACGAGGATGCCGACGCGTACGAAAAGTTCTTCCTTGTGCGTCCAGGCCGTTTTTTCAAAGTACTCCGCAAACATCTGCGGATCCACATTGATGGGGAGCGCCGGAAAGAGCGCGAGAAGGCGCTTCTGGCGCATCGATTGTTCGAGCGCGCCGGAGCCGGCTTCCACCGCGATCGACGCAAGGCAATGCGGGAAAAGAAGCATGTCGCGCAAGGCAAGAAACGGCGCGTGCGGCTCGGGGAGCTGGTTCGGGCCGAGGATGGATATTGTGGGATTGGAAGTCATCGTTGTACGAGCCTTTCAAGGTCAGTCTAAATTTAATACACGTTCGAATTCGCCAAGTTCGCGCAATGCCGCGCCCGCCAGAAACAGCGAACCGGCAACCAGCGTTTTTTCTCCGCCGGCGCGCGCTTTTCGGAGCGCGGCCGGAAGGTTTTCCGCCAGGGAAACCGGAACGGTTGTCCGCGCGCCGGACATTTGCGCAAGTTCTTCCGGCGTGCGGGAAGGTCGCCCTTCCGCCGGAACAGGAGTAAAAATCAATTCCCGCGCCAGGGGGAGGAGCTCCCGCAAGCCTCCGGACGCGTCCTTGTCGTGAAACGCGCCGAAAACAAGGGAGAACAATTCCCCCGGAAAACGTTCGCGGAGTGCTTCCGCCAAGGCTTTCGCCCCATCCGGATTGTGCGCTCCATCGATAATCACATCGTCTATACATTGGACCCGGCCGGGCCAGCGGACTTCCTCCCAGCCCGCCAGGGCATCGTTCAAATCGAACGCCGCTTCCGTGGCCAGGCGGGCGAGGACTTGAAATGCCAACGCCGCATTGCGCCGCTGCATGGGGCCGATCAGGGAGAGAACCACGCGTTCCCTCCCCAGTGTAAAGTACTGCTTGTTGCCGCGATAATCAAATTCTTTTTTAATTTTTTCCGGGGAAAAAAGCGGCGCGCCGCATCGGCGGGCGGTTTCGGCGATGATCTCCGCTGCGTCCCCCTCCGCGCCGGAGAACACAGGAACGCCCGGCTTGATGATCCCCGCTTTTTCGCGGGCGATTTCCGCAAGCGTTCCGCCGAGGAACGCTTGATGGTCCAGTGCGATGTTGGTGATGACCGAGGCGATGGGCGTTACCACGTTCGTCGCATCGAGTCGGCCCCCCATTCCCGTTTCCCAGAGGACGTAGTCAACCTCTTCCTCCGCAAAAATCATGGCCGCCAGCATGGTGACGAACTCGAAATATGTCGCCTCTTTCGTAACGGCCATCAGGCGCTGTGCCGTGCGCTCCCAGCGCTCCTCCGTAACGGCGCGGCCCGCGACGCGAATCCGCTCCAGGGGGCTGATGAGGTGGGGGGATGTGTAAAATCCGGTGCGGAATCCCGCACGGCGAAGCCCCGCCTCCAGCATCGATCCGACCGAACCTTTGCCGTTGGTCCCGGCAATGTGGATATAGCCGCGGCGCGGGGCGGGGCTTCCGAGGCGCAGGAACAAGTCGCGAACCCGGTCCAAACCGAGTTCGCAACGGAACATTCCGAGTGTCTTTAAGTAGTCGAAGCTGTTCACTTCACCGGCGCTTTCGACCAGGCAGGCATGGAAAGGTTGTTGTTTGTGGAGAGAAGTTTGCGCGATTTTCCCGTTAACGTATCCACAATGTAGAGGCTGGAGCGCCCGCCGTCGTCGCGTTTGCAGACCAGCTGACGGTTGTCCGGCGCCCAGGCGGGGGATTCCCAATTGCCGCGTTCCGTGGTGGCGCGCTGGTTTTTCCCGGTTTTCAAATCGAGAACGGCGAGGGTGTATTCGCCGCCGACGCGTGTGGCGTATGCGATCTTGTCGTCGCTCGACCAATCCGGAGTTACCGCCTCGCCGCCGAGTGCGGGAAGACGCTGGCGCCCCGTTCCGTCGGCATTAATCAGATGGAGTTTCGGTATGCCCGATTCATCGCTGACAAAGCAGATTTTTTTCCCGTCCGGACTCCAGACCGGCGAAGCTTCGACCGCTTTGTCGCGGGTCAGGCGGCGCAGGGGGCCGCCGGAAAGCGCCTTGACGTAGAGATCCACCATGTGGTCCGCGGCGGAGGAGGAAATGAGCGCGAGATTTTCTCCGTCCGGCGAGAAGGCGACGCCGACGTTCAGCCCCGGCAACGCTGTCAGGCGGCGCGTCTGGTGGGGCGCAATCTGCGTCTGGAGGACGTCGGTTCCCGACTGGGTGTAGCGTGTGTAGCCGACCGAGCGGCCATCCGGGAAGAAGCTCGGCTCCACGCAAAGCGTCGGGAAATGGGTGAGTTGACGGACGTCGCCGCCATCGATATCGCACGTATAAATATTTTTTATTCCCTTGCCGGTTTCGGCGGCGAAAGCGATCCGGGTCTGGCAGAAATTCCGGACGGGAATGTTTTTGAACGATTGTTCCAACACCGCGTCCACCAGACGTTTTGCGAGTTCGCGCGGCGTTCCGTCCGCATCGAGCGTAAGGGTGCCGACGGGCGCGCCGCCCATGCCCAATTCGAGTTTGATGTGATTCCCCTCCATCCTGCCGTCCAGGGTATAGAGGGTGGGTTCTGCATTGACCGTGTCGAACCATCCGCTGGCCCGGAGGAAACGTCCCATCTGTTCGGTGAGCTCCTGCTGATTGCCCACGCCCCGGAAGAGTATCTTCGGATTGGTTGTAACCGTTTTTTGAATAACGATCGGCTCATCCGCCGCGACGGAAAGTTGAAATGAGAAAAAAAGGAGGAAAAAAAAGGTGAAAAAGCGCATTTGAAGGGTTCTCCCATGGTTTGTTTCTTATCGTTGCATAACATACCATTGTAATTGGATTTTTCCAGAGAAAAGAGAGTCTTTTCACAATAAAAAAATCCGCCGGTATTTTAAGCCGGCGGATTGGGAACCGAGTGCCTTGGCGGGCTTCGTGAGGGCTTTGGTTATTCGCCCATCTCCTTCAAAGCCGCTTTGCGGCTCAGACGGATTTTTCCGGAGTTGTCGATGTCGATGACTTTGACGGTTACCATGTCGCCTTCCTGGCAAATGTCCTTGACTTCCCGCACGCGGTAGTCGGCCATTTCGGAAATGTGAAGCAACCCGTCCATGCCGGGGAGAATTTCGACGAACGCGCCGAAATCACGGACGCTCACGACCTTGCCCCGGTAAATCTTCCCGATTTCCGCTTCGGCGGCGCTGCCGAGGACGCGGTTTTTCGCGGCTTCCAGGACGGCGCGGTCGGCGGCCATGATCTTGACCTCACCGTTGTCGTTGATGTCGATCGATGCGCCGGTTTCTTCGGTGATCGCGCGGATGTTCTTGCCGCCGGGGCCGATGAGGGCGCCGATCTTTTCCGGATTGATGCGGACGATTTCGATGCGCGGAGCGCGTTCATTGAGCTCGGTGCGCGGAGCGGGCATGCAGTCGGCGATCACGTCGAGGATCTTCATGCGGGCGACCTTGTTGCGTTCCATGGCTTCGCAGAGCAAGTCGATCGGAATGCCCGGAAGCTTGAGGTCGAGCTGAAAGCCGGTGATCCCTTCGCGTGTGCCGCAAACCTTGAAGTCCATGTCGCCGAAGTGGTCTTCCGCGCCGAGGATGTCGGTCAGGAGCAACCGCTCGCCGTCGTCGCCGGTTACCAGTCCGCAGGAGATGCCCGCCACCGGCGCCTTGATCGGAACACCCGCGTCCATCAATGCAAGCGTTGCGCCGCAGACCGACGCCATGGAGGTGGAGCCGTTCGAGCTCATCACTTCCGAAACACAACGGACGACGTACGGAAAATCTTCCGGAATCACCTGGAGGACGGAGCGTTCCGCAAGGTCGCCGTGGCCGATTTCACGCCGCCCGGGACCCATGATCCGCCCCACTTCGCCCACGCTGAAGTTCGGAAAATTGTAATGCAGATAGAAGCGCTTGGCGGAAAGACCCGTCGCGCTGGCGATGTCGTCGTACTCCTGCGCATCCTTATCGTTGCCGAGGGTCGCGATGACCAGCGCCTGCGTTTCGCCGCGCGAGAAGAGCGCGGAACCGTGCACCACCGGCAGGATGCCGACTTCCGCCGAAAGCGGACGCAAATCGGTGGTCGAGCGGCCATCCGGGCGGAAATGTTTCTTGAGGATCACATTGCGCGTCGCTTCGCGCACCAGATCGTCGAAGCCCTTGGCGGTTTCCAGGCTGAACGCGTCGTCGTTCAGGTCGGTGAAGTTCGCACGGAGCGCTTCACGGGCGTCGGAAAGGAGCTTGTCGAGCGCCGCGATGCGGTCCTGTTTTCCCGGGACGGTGCACGCCGCTTCAAGACTCGGCGCGCAGAATGCGTCGAGCGCGCTCTGGAGGGCGGCGGGAACCAGATAGAGCTTCGGCTCTTTCTTCGCCTTGCCCGCTTTGGCTACCAGTTCGTTCTGGGCCTTGATCATGGCGCAAACAGCCTCGTTGGCTTTGCGCATGGCTTCGGCGAGATCGGCTTCGCTGCACTCCTTGGCGGAGCCTTCGATCATGTTGACCTGGTCGGTCAAGCCCGCGTAGACGAGGTCCAGCGTACTGGTTTTCATTTGCGCCATCGTCGGGTTGACGACGAGCTTGCCGTCAATCTTGCCCACGCGCACCGCGCCGATCGGTCCCTGGAAGGGGAGGTCGGAGAGGGCGAGCGAGGCCGAGGAGGCGATCATCGCAAGGATATCCGGATCGTTCACGCCGTCGGCGCTCAAAAGGAGGCATTGCACCTGGACTTCATCGAAAAAACCTTTCGGGAAGAGGGGGCGCAAGGGGCGGTCGATTACGCGGCAGGTCAGAATTTCCTTGGTGGAGGGGCGGCCTTCGCGCTTGATGTAGCCGCCGGGGAACTTGCCCGCGGCGCTGTACTTTTCACGGTAATCGATCTGGAGGGGGAAGAAGTCGGTGCCGGGGCGGGCGGGGCCGGAGCAGGCGGCGGCGAGCACCACCGTGTCGCCCATGCGCACCAGGCAGGAGCCGGCGGCGAGGTTCGCCATTTTGCCGGTCGAAATTTCAATTGTTCTGGATTCGTCGAGATTAAAAACCACTTTGCTTTCAGCCATACAAACTCCTTATTGTGTTGCGGCTTGCGGGAGAAGCGGCTTCGAGCCGGCGCGGAAAATCTCGCGGAATCGCGGTATCAATCCCCGAACGTGTCGGTTCGGATGCTGATAACGCCGAATTCCCCGGAAGATTCAGCCGGAGGCTCAAAGAAACAACCTGCCTCTCCATCTTATTTACTATACAGTCCGGTATGTAATTTTGCAAGTTGTTTTTTGCGGTTCGACTTTAAATGTTTGATGCTGCGGCACCAGAAGTCGATCTACCAAGGTTGTTCTTCGCATACAAGGACGGTGATCGTGCGTTTTGTTGTTGACGGTGCGCGGCGATACGGGCGGCGTTTCGGCGGTCGCGTTTCCGCAACCTTCGGATCAGGAAGTTTTCGGAAAAAGCTACGACGGGGTGATCCGCTACATTCTTTGCGGGAGGTTTGTCCTAGCGACCTCCCTGCCGGATATTGCTCCGGTATTGGCGGCGCTTCGCTGAAAATACTGCGAAAATACTTGTCCGCGCGCATTGTTTTTTTCTGTAAAACATGGTATAGTATTGAGATATAACCATGGAAAGTAAAATTATGCGCGAGCTGCGAAACATTGCCATCATTGCCCACGTCGACCACGGGAAAACCACGTTTGTCGACGAAATTCTCAAACAAGCCAAACTCTTCCGTTCCAACCAGGCCGTCGAAACATGCATGCTCGACAGCAACGATCTGGAACGGGAACGCGGGATCACCATTCTTGCCAAAAACGTCAGTGTCGAGTACAAAGGCGTCAAGGTAAACGTGATCGACACTCCAGGACACAGCGACTTCGGCGGGCAGGTCGAGCGGGTTCTCAAGCTCGCCGACGGCGTTCTCCTTCTTGTGGACGCCGCCGAAGGCCCCATGCCGCAGACCCGTTTCGTATTGGAAAAGGCGCTGCGTCTGAACCTCCGTCCTGTGGTCGTCATCAACAAAATCGATAAACCGGACGCCCGGCCGAAAGTGATTCTCAACAAGGTGTTCGATCTTTTTGTCGATCTGAACGCCAGCGAGGAGCAGCTCGACTTTCCGGTTCTCTACGCCTCCGGCCGGAACGGCTGGGCGGTGCGCAATCTGGAGGATCCCCGCGAGTCGATTCTGCCTTTGATGGATGCGATTCTTGAATTCGTTCCGGCGCCGCGCCGAATCGAAGGGCCGGTTCAGGTCCAGGTTGCCACATTGGATTACTCCACGTTCGTCGGCCGGATCGGGATCGGACGTGTTTACCGCGGCGTGCTGGACGTCCGCCGCCCCCTTTCCATTATCAAGCGCGACGGAACGGTGCACTCGGCCCAGATCAAACAGCTGTTCACCTTCGAGGGGCTCCAACGGCAGGAAACCGAGCGCGTTGAATGCGGCGATTTGTGCGCCATCGTCGGCATCGGCGACATCGATATTTCCGACACTATCACCGACGTGGAATGCCCCGAGTCCATGCCGCTAATCGCCATCGACGAACCGACCATTTCGATGAATTTCCGTATCAATGATTCCCCGTTCTACGGGAAAGAGGGGAAATTTGTCGGCAGCCGTCAATTGCGTGAACGCCTCTATAAAGAAGTAGAGCGCGACGTTGCGCTCCGTGTCGAGGAGCTGAACGGCGATGCGTTCAAAGTTTCCGGTCGCGGTGTCCTCCATTTGGCTGTTCTTATCGAAACCATGCGCCGCGAAGGGTATGAAATGGCCGTCGCCAAGCCGCAGGTGATCACGAAGGTCATCGACGGCGTGAAACAGGAACCCATTGAAATTCTTTCCGTCGACGTTCCGGACGATTCGGTGGGGCGGATCATCGAACTTGCCGGGACAAGGCGCGGCGAACTTATTCAGATGGAGTCGCGCGGAACCCGTCAATTGGTTGAATTCCACATCCCCACGCGCGGATTGATCGGCTTCCGCAGCCGGGCGCTCACCCTCAGTCAGGGGGAGGCGATTGTTTCGCACCGTTTTGACCACTATGCGCCGTACAAGGGGGAAATTCCCTCGCGCATTCAAGGAACGCTCATCAGCATGGGGCAGGGGAAATCGGTGGCGTACGCAATCGACGGGCTCCAGCTTCGCGGCGAATTTTTCATTTCGCCGGGTGAGGAGGTGTACGAGGGAATGATCGTCGGCGAGCATTGCAAGGATGACGATCTCGTCGTCAACGTTCTTAAGGGAAAGCAGCTTACGAATATGCGCGCCGCGGGAAGCGACCGCAATTTGAAGATTGCCCCCGCGCGGCGCATGTCGTTGGAACAGGCCTTGGAATACATCGAGGACGACGAGCTTGTGGAGGTTACGCCCCTGAACGTTCGTCTGCGGAAACTTTTCCTTACGGAGCTCGACCGTCGCCGCAACCGCGGCCGCCTCGCTTCGGAATAATGATTTTACCCCTTCCGTATTGCAAAATGCCATCCGGAAGGGTATAGTACCTTACAACGCTCTCTTAGCTCATTTGGATAGAGCAGTCGCCTCCTAAGTGACAGGTAGCCGGTTCAAATCCGGCAGAGAGCACCATCCTTTGTCCGAGCCATCAGAACGCCCAGTCGTCGCCGGGACTAATGGGGGTGGGGGTCTTCACCGCATGATTGAAGTGGGACTCCGGATCTTCGGCCAATACTTGTGTTGCAATTCCGCGTACGCGGATGGCGCGTGGAGCTGCGACGGGGCAGGGGTGTTCGCAATTTCCGCAACCGATGCACAACGCTTCCGTGAGCGCGGGAATGCGCGCCCCCGTCGGACGGTCTTTCATTTGCAAGGCCCCTGTGGGACAGTGCTCGGCGCACGCGCCGCATTCGGTGTTCTCCTTGAAAGCCACGCAGCGGTCAAGGGTGATTTCCGCCAGGCCGATGCGTGTGCGCCGCTTTTCTTTCAATGAAAGCAGGCGGATCGCCCCGGTGGGGCAGTAAAGCGAACACTTGCGGCAGGAAAATTCGCACATGCCTTGCTCGAACTTCAATTCCACTCGTCCGCCGGGGGCGGAGCGCAACACCTTTCCTGTGCAGTGTGCCACGCAAAGCTGGCATCCGGTGCAGCGGGCGGCAAAACGGGCGTGGCTTCCTGCGCCGGGGGGGAGAATCGGCAGTTCCATCGGTGTTTCATACGGATCTTCGGTTTTTTCCGAAACGTCCGGTTTGAGCTTAAGGCCTAGAAGCACACCGCCGGCTCCCGCCAGCGCCACGCCGAGGAATTCCCGGCGTGCGGGGGCGGACGGAGCGGGTGTGGACGCGGCGCGCGGAGCCATGTTGTAATGCAGTGCGTGTTTAGGACACGCGGCCGCGCAGTCGCCGCAGACGACGCACCGCTCCACGTCGATGGTTTTAGTCGTTAGATCGATGCATTCAGCAGGACAGACGTGCGTACATCGCTGGCACTTGACGCAGGCGTTTGCGTCGAGGCGCATCCGGAACACAGAATGCCTTGCCGCCAAACGGAGCGCGGCTCCCGTGGGGCATAGAAGGTTGCAGAACAACCGTCCGCGGAAGAAACAAAGAATCGCAAGCGCCAGGAGAAGCAGCAGCCCTGCCGCAAGTTGGTATTTCCATTGGGGTGAAAGGGCGATCGGCCAATCGGGAACCAGTGCGTTATGTCCTTTTATGTACAGCGTTCTGCCGACTCCGGAAGCAATGATGCCGAAGTTGGTATACGGTTCAATTCGGGCAAAGAGAAGGTTCCAGCCCGCCGCCAGCGCCCCGAGGGCCGCCAGCGCAATCCCATAATGCCACCAGCGGAATCCGCGCGAGGGTCGGAAACGGAACTTGCGCCGTCTTGCAAGGCGGAACAAACCGATCAGCGCATCCTGAAGAATTCCGAACGGACAAAGAACACTGCAGTACACGCGCCCGAAAAGGGCCGTAAGCGCCAGAATCAGGAGAAGAACAGCGATGGCGAACAGTAAATTCGCCGCCGCGCCGAGGGCAAGATTGGCACAACAATCAGCGAGGTTGGGGCCGAATTGAATACGGGCCAGCCAACGGAAAATTTCATTGGAAAACAAGAAGAGCGACAGCGCGGCCACGCCGACCGCTGTCGCCGCGATAATCCGCGCAAATCTCATGCTTCAAGCCGCTTGATATCGAGCTTGGCGATGTCGGCGCAACCGAGTCCGAGCTTTTCGCCGAGGGCTATATAGGTGATGCCCTCCTGCGGGAATCCGATGATTTTCGTCGAAATGGCATCGATGGCGACGATGTCAGTGGATACCAGGAGCTGTTTGGCAAGCTCGATCTTGCTCGCGCCCGTTCCGCGTGGGCCGCCGTTTTTCATGACGCGGTAGGCGTCCACGATGTTCAAATCGGCTTTGCGGAAGAGGACGCTGTCGGCGATGCTCTGGTTCAGGTTATTCTGGTGCATGAACTTGCGGTCCCAGACAACGCCCATGTAATTTTTCATGGCGCAGGTCATTTTGGCTCCGCCGTGGTGTTTGAGGACGGGGATATTGATGAGAACGTCGCAATCGCGGACAAGGGTGTGAATTTTCGCCTTTTTCATAATGGTCGCCGAGGGACATTCGACTTCGACATAGTCGCTTTCCTTGGCGCCGGTGGCCATTTTTCCGCCGGCTTTGGTTACGGCTTCGGCGATGCCGCTGTTTTGGTAACACTTATCTTCCTGGTTGCACGTGTGGTCGAAGACCATGACGGAAACGGCCCCGGCGGCAACGCACTGACGCACCACTTCCGCCACCAATTCCGGGTTGGTGTTCGCCCCCATCTCCGGCGGCTGGTCCCAGCCGATATTCGGCTTCACAACCACCTTTTGACCGGGTTTCACGAATTTGCCGATTCCGCCGAGGGCATCGATGGCCTTGCGGAACATGGCGACGGGCTCCCCGTTGCGGACGGCGACGACCGTCGATTGCGCAGCGGGCGTTTCAGCCGCGGTTTGGGCTCCCGGGAGTTTGCTGGCGACGGCCAGGAGTGCTGCGGCGGCGACGGAACCTTTTACGAAGTCTCTGCGATCCATAAAAATACCCTCCGGTTTTTGCGGTTGCGGCCTTGGAAAAACACATCCGCGATGCTATCTTAATTTGTCAACAAAAATAAGATATCGCAACTTTTTCGGAAATCAAGGAGATTTTTTGTCATGGGCATCAGCTTTACGCAAATCGTTGTCGTTCTCCTGGTCGTGGTCCTTCTCTTCGGGGCAAAGCGGATCCCGGAGATCGCCCGCGCCTTCGGCCGCGCATCCAACGAATTCAAAAAAGCCAAGGAAGGGCTGGAAGCCGAGTCGCGCGACCTCGCCGAAGCCGCCCAAAAAGTCGCCGCCCAAGAAGACGCGGTAACAGCCGAAAAGAAAAAAAAGAAAAAGAAAAAAGCCAAGAAAAAAGACGGGGAATATCCGGAAATACAGGCATGACATCCGGGAATGGTTCCACGCTTCTGGAGCATCTGGAAGCGCTCCGGCAGACATTGTGGCGCATTTTGATCGCGGTTGTCTTGTTGTTTCCGGCCGCGTATTGGGCCACGGATCCTGTTCTCCAGGAGTTGATTCGCTGGACCCTGCCTCCGGAAGCAGGAATGTTGCACTATTTTACGCCCATGGAAGCGTTTCTGACGGAGCTGAAACTCGCGTTTATCCTGACTCTCATTGTGTCCTTCCCGTGGAACGTCTGGCAATTATGGCGTTTTCTGGCTCCGGCATTGTACGCACACGAGCGCCGTTTTGTCTGGGGATGGCTTTCGGCGGGGACGTTTCTTTTTTTGGCGGGCGCCTCGCTCGCGGTGGGGGCGATTATGCCGCTGGTGATGCGCTTCGCCTACAGTTTCGGATCGGACCGGTTGCGGCCGATGATCGGCTTGGAAAGTTTTGTTTCACTGGCGGGCGTGCTGGCGCTGGCATTCGGCGTGATGTTTCAATTTCCTTTGGTGGTGATGCTGCTTGTGCGGACGGGATTGGTTTCCGTGAAAACATTCCGTGCCGGACGTCCGATGGTGATTGTTGTTATTTTTATCCTGGCGACGGTTCTGACGCCGCCGGATGTGGTAAGCCAGCTGATGTTGGCGTTTCCCACCTGGCTTTTGTTTGAAATCGGTCTCCTCTGCGCCGCCCGGATGGCACCGAAGGAGGAGGCTCCGGATGAACCCGGGGATGAATCGGCCGTAGAGGATATTTACCCCGAATTGCGGAAAAAAACCGCGAAGGAGAAATGAATATGGATGTCGCGCGGATGCTGGAGCAAGTACGTTCCGGTGAGTTGAGCGTAACGGAGGCCGCGGAACGGCTGAGGCATTTGCCGTATGAAGACCTTGGGTTCGCCAAGCTCGATCATCACAGAAGGCTCCGTTCCGGGTTCGGCGAAGTAGTGTATTGCCCGGGGAAAACGGCGGAGCAGTTGCGCGTCATCTTTCGCCGTTTTGCGGAAAACACCGATGCCGTGCTTGGAACCCGTGCCGAGTTTGAACAATATTCCGCCGTGCGGGAGGTTGTGCCGGAGGCCGTGTATGATCCGGTTTCCCGCTTGATTCGCGTGCGCGGCGGCGCGGCGGAACCCGAGGGGTTGATTGCCGTGTGCACCGGAGGGACGACCGATATTCCCGTGGCGGAAGAGGCGGCGCAGACGGCCGAATTTTTCGGCGGGCGGGTGTTGCGCGTGTACGATGTCGGCGTGGCGGGGATACACCGCCTCCTGGCGAGGACGGAGGAGATCGGGCGTGCGAACGCCATCGTCGCTGTGGCGGGGATGGAAGGGGCCCTCGGCGGCGTTGTCGCCGGATTGTGCGGGAAACCTGTGATCGCCGTGCCCACTTCGGTGGGGTACGGAGCGAATTTCGGCGGTCTTTCGGCGCTGTTGACCATGCTCAACAGCTGTGCGGAGGGGATGGCGGTGGTGAACATTGACAACGGATTCGGCGCGGGCTATATGGCCACGCGGATCAACCGCCTGGCGGTGCGGCGCGATGGATGAGTCCATGCTGTATCTTGAGTGCCGTTCCGGCATCTCCGGCGATATGTTTGTCGCTTCGATGCTCGATCTCGGCGCGGACGAGGCGGTGCTCCGCGCCGCGCTGGCGAGTTTGCCGCTGGATGGCTACCGCGTTGTCGTTTCTTTTGTGAGCCGCGCCGGTGTCCGGGCACGCGATTTCGACGTGGTGATGGAGGGCCCGCCGCAGCACGAACACCGGAATTTGGCCGACATTCGGCGCATTATTGACCAAGGGATGCTGACGGAGAACGCACGCTCTCTTGCGCTTTCTATTTTCGAGTGTTTGGCGGAGGCGGAAGGGGAGGCGCACGGCGTTTCCCCGGACGAGGTGCATTTTCACGAAGTGGGCGCGGTCGATTCAATCATCGACATCGTGGCGGCGGCGGTTTGTTTCGACAACCTTGGATTCAAGCGCGTCGCGTGTTCGGCGCTGCACGAGGGGAGCGGGCAAGTGCGTTGCCAGCACGGCATTCTGCCGATTCCGGTTCCGGCGGTTGTCAATCTCCTCCGCGCCTCCGCGCTGACGCTGAAGATTACGGATGCCCCCCGCGAACAAATTACACCGACGGGTGCGGCGATCGCCGTGACGCTCCGCAATGCGGAGCTCCCCGCCGCGTTCCGCATTGCCCGCTTGGGCATCGGTGCCGGGAAACGCAATCCGGCGGAGGCCAACGTCCTTCGCGCCATGCGGATTGTCCCCGAAACGCCGAAGGAGGAGATCATTGTTTTGGAGACGAATCTTGACGACGCGACCGGTGAAGTCATGGGCCTTGCCCTGGAAAAATTGTTCGCCGCAGGCGCGCGCGACGTTCACTATTCGCCCGTGTATATGAAGAAAAACCGTCCCGGCTACCTTTTGCGGGTGATCGCCGATGCACCGCGCCGTGAAACGCTCGAGCGGGTGATTTTTGAAAATACCCCCGCGATCGGCCTCCGGTATTACCCGGTGGAGCGGACGATTTTGGCGCGGCGCACGGTTGTGGCGGAATTGCCCTGCGGGAGTGTGGAGGTCAAAATCAGCGAGGGGGCGGGACATCGCCTTATTCAGCCGGAGTTTGAGAGCGTGCGAAAACTTTCCGAAACAACCAATTTCCCTTTCGCTGATTTGTACGAGGCCGCCCGGCGCGCGGCACGGAAGCTATGACAAAAGAGCTCCACGCTATTCTGGAGCGCACAGGGAAATTGGCCGTCGCCCTCTCCGGCGGCGTGGATTCGGCTGCGCTCACAGTGGCGGCCTGCCGGTCTCTCGGTCCGGAGCGGGTGTTGGCTTTGCACGCTTGTTCGGTCTTCATGCCGGCGCGCGAGGGCGCGGATGCCGCCGCCATCGCCGCTTTTGCGGGCTGCCGCTTGGAGGTGGTCGACTGCGATGTTCTGGGGAACGCCGCCATCGCCGCGAACCCCGTGGACCGTTGCTACCATTGCAAGAAATTTCTGATGACAACCCTGCTCGCGCGCGCCGCGGAGCTCGGGTTCCCGGTATTGGCGGACGGGGCGAATTTAGACGATGCCTCCGACTACCGCCCCGGCGCCCGCGCCGCCGATGAATTGGGCGTGCGGCACCCCCTGACGGAGGCGGGAATGGGCAAGGGGGAAATCCGTGCGCTGGCGCGTGAATGCGGCCTTTTCAATGCGGAAGCCCCGGCGGCGGCCTGCCTTGCGTCGCGCATTCCCTATGGGACGCACATCGACGTTGCGATGCTCCGCCAGGTGGAGGAGGGGGAGGAATTTCTGCGCCGCCTCGGTTGCCTCGGCGGGCGTGTGCGTCATCACGGGCGCCAGGCGCGTCTGGAAGTGGACCCCGCCGATTTTCCCAAAGTAACCGGCGAAGAATCCATCGTTCCTTTTTTCCGCTCCATCGGTTTTGCCGAAGTTGTGCTCGACCTTGCCGGGTATCGGCGCGGATCGCTGAATCCTTAAGTTATCGCGACGGAAACTGCACAAGGTAAAAGCGGACGTTGTGCGAAAATTCCGGACTCCACGTAATGCCCATGTGCGCGCCGCGCAAGTGGATGATCGCGTCCCAGCGGATCGGGGAAACCATGTGCGGATCCCAGATTGCGGCGTCGGGATCGCGGCGGTCAAAGCGGGCGCTGACCGCTGTAATTTTTCCATCCCCCGAATCGAGTTGGGTGATTTGCGGCTTTCCATCCGGACCGACGACTGCTTGCGCCGAGGTCGCCACGGAATCGCCCAAAAAGAGGATTTGCCGCGTTTTCGGTCCCGGCAATGGGTCCTGCTCCGCCATGGCCCGTATGAAGGAACGGGCGCGGATGAGGCACTTGGCCAGATGGTCGAGCAGGATGGCGCGATGGCGTTCCTGCGATGAAACTTCCGGGAGCGCTTCTTTCATCAGAGGCAGGGCGGATTTGTCGGCCAGGCCCCAACCGTGCTTAATCCAAAGGGCGGGATCGAAAAGATCCAGATTTTTCCCTCCTTCATTGCGGAGGACGCGGAAGTCCGGATGCGGAAGCATTTGATAAATCGAAGGAAACGTGCCGACCAGGAGCGGCGGATACAGCGCGCCGCCCGGAGCAAGGCGCAGGCCGTGTGTCATTTCCAGAAGTGTGTCCAAATAACCGCCGTTGGGTGTGCCTACCTGAATTAATTTGTCGATGTATTGCGCTCCGGCCCAGGTGATTTTCGGCGTTTCTTCCGGGTTTTCCGGGAGGTCCGCGTCGCCGTAGCGCAGATAATAGCGTGCGACCATGCCGCCCATGGAGTGCGCCACAATGTCGAATTGGACATCGAACTCTTCCAGGTTGTACCGCTGCTTGTACTCTTGCTGGAGGCGGCGGCGTTTGGCCTGAATGAACAAACCGAGTTTGCGTGCGTTTTCCGGGATGTCCCGTCGCCAATCGTAATAAAATACGAATAAATTGGCGAAGTTGCGCCCTGCCGGGAGGGGTTTGTTCTCCTGGACGTAGCCGCTTTGAACCAAAAGATCGATCAAGTTTGCGTAGGCGTGCATGGAAAACGGGAAACCCATGACGCGGATGTTTACCGTGTCCAGCAAGGCGTCGGCCACGGTGGAGTCGCGGAGTTGGCGCAAGGGAACGCCAAGACGCATCGGGTGGGCGAGGTCGCGGAGCATTTTGACGGGGGGGACGGTGGCGGAGAACGTTCCCCAGACCTCATTTCCGGACTCCTGTTCGCGCAGGCGCGCGCCGAGAAAGCCGTGAATAACGATCACCGGGTTGCGCGCCGGCCCCTCGTAGGCGAGCGAACGGGTAGTGTTCCGGCTCAGGAGTGAAGGGTCGTCGATCCGGTTGGATTGGTACGAGCCTTCCGGCGTTGCGCACCCGGCGAGAACAAGCAACAGGAGAAAGGGGGAAAAAGACGCGGTAAACAGCTTCATTGTTTTGCCCCTCCGTTGGGCGGGTCGACGAGATCGGGATTCAAGTCGAGGAATCGTGGATAATCCGAGGCGATGGCCGTGATCGCCTCCGTATATGCTTTTAACTGCCGGTGCGAGGCGCAGATGCTGATGGCGCCGGCCCGGGTGCCGTTCACGGCGGGGACGCGCATGTTGCCGAGGGCCATGAAGCCGTCCTCCTGCAAATCGGTCAGGGGGGCCAGAAACATCTCCGCGTCCGTCAGGATGGAAAGCCCCACGGTGCCGAGCATTTCATTCATTGCCTTGGGAAGAAGGTACGTGCCGAGATGGTAGAAGACCGGGTGGATCATGGAATAGAGTTGGAGGAGTTCGTAACTTTCGCTCTTTCCCGCGCGCGTCCGCTGGAGTCTGCGGTTGAATTCGCGCTGGAAGCGCGTGAAACCTTCCAGCGGGTTCGCCGTGTCGAAATACTTGCCGGGGCGGATGAAGATCAAACTTAATTCCCGTTCCCGGGCGAATTCCACCCCGTTTTCGATGTCCACCGGGAAGAGCATTTTTCGGTCCTGGAAAAAGGGGTGGCGCATCAGTCCCCACAAAATCATCCCCGCGACGGTGGCGTTCCCCCCCATCCGTGTGCGGTAATGGGTGTTCAGGTACTTCCGCAACGCGAGGAAGCGGGAGAAGTCGAGGAAAAGGCGGGCGCGGAAACGCTGGTTTCCATCGTAAAAAATTTCCGGTTCCGCCGCGGGCGTTCCGGGTACGGGGTAGAGGAGGGGGCCCGTTTCCCCCCATTCCCGCTTGAGCTCGCAGAGGAGTTCCTGCATCGGCAGCCCATCCACTGGAACGTGGTGGTATTGCGTCCAGAGATCCGCTTCGCTCCAATCGGCGCTGAAGCGGACGATAATATTCAGGAGTCCCCAGCCCGGGTGGCGGTATGTCTGAATGTCCGGCGTGGCGAAACGGGCCTTCGCTATTTTTTCCGGATCGGCCGGAAGCTGCTCGAAAGTGATGTACGACGCGGTCAGCAGACGATCCACAAGACTCTTCAATTCGATGCGCGCGCGGTGGCTGAGTTTGTGTCCGGCGGGGGTCCAGCGCGTGAGTTTTCGCGCCAGGAGTTTGGCGCGGCGCAGGCTGTTCAGGTTGTTCCATTGATTGTAGAGGCGGCAGAATTCCTGGAGGAGAAGCTCGATATCTCCGCTCCCCAATGCGGCGAATTCCGCAAATTTTGTGTCGAAGTGCGGCTTCAGATGGAGAAGGTCTCCATTTTCGCTGAACTCGGTCTCGATCATATCCGTAAAGAAAATCTGGCGGCGTTTGAGGAGCATCCAGCCGGGCGATGCGGCCCAGTGCAGTTCGTTCCGTTCAGCAATGTGTTCCTGGAGGCGGCGGACCAGGAGGAGTCGCGCGCTGGCGCCATCCACCGGAATCCGTCCGGCGCGGTAATAACGCAAATGGAACGCCGCCAGCATGAATTTGGAGTATTCGTTGCGCAGGAAAACGCCGGTTGCTTTGCGCCAACCGTTTTCCTTGGGGCTGAAGCCGAGGAACTTAAGAAATTGGAGGATCTTGATGAACAGCATCAGGATCATGGTGTCCGGCGCCCAGCGGTCGAAGAGGCGGCTCATGCGCATCCTGTAGTAGCGGCGTCCGCGCGGACGTGGGACATTGGCGGCGGCGGGGTGTTTTTCCGTGGCTGCGAGCGTCCCATCGACGAATTCATTGATGAGGCGCGCCGTTTTTTGCGGCTGTTCCAGCATCGGCCAGTGGCCGCAGTCGGAGAGGAGTTCCAGGTGTGCATGGGGAAGTCCGGTCAGGAATTCTCCGGCTCCGGACGGTGGAAGAATGACGTCCTCCGTACCCCACAGAATCAGGGCGGGGGCGGCGGCGTCGAGCTCCGTCTGCAAAATTTCCGGCGCGATAAGGCGAAGCTGCCGCGCCGCGCCGATGAGGCATTCGCGAACCCCCGGTTTCCGCCAATTCCGCGCCCAGCACTCGATGGCGCGGCTGTCGATTGTTTCGCTCCGGAAAACCGATTCTTTGAGGAGAACGTAGGCGGCGACGTCCGGACTGTCGAAACGGACGAGCGGGTTCTCGTCCGTATTCGCCGCCAGGCGGCCAAAGTAGTCCGGCAGCTCCGTTCCACTGCCGAAGGGGGCGATAAGGATGAGTTTTTCCACGCGCTCGCGAAATTCGGAGTCGGCCAACGCCAGCGAGGCCACGGCCGCGCCGACGTCGTGCGCGACAAGGATAATGCGTTTCAGGCGCAGCTCGTGCGCGAACTCCTGGAGGAGGATCGCCTGGTCGAAGCTGGAGAGTTTTTCCGTCGAGCTTGCGCTCGATCCGCCGCAGCCGAAAAGATCGACAGCAAAAACCTTCAGTCCCGGATTCAGGTGGGGGATCACGCGTTCCCAGCAGCCCGAATCGGCGCAAAGCCCGTGGAGCAGCAAGAGCGTACCAAGCGTGCCATCACCGGATTCGGAGTAGGCAAACTCGATTGTTTCCCCTGCGGCATCGCGCAGGCGGATCGTTTTCCGAAAATCTTCCATGACCTATAAAATATCACCTCTCTTGAAGATTTTCCAGTCGCAAGCCGCAAAAAACGGAAGCAGTCCTTGTATTTCATGTTCTTTTGATGTATAATAAAACAAAGAACATGAAGGATGGGTGTTTTTATGGACTTCTTGGAGAATCAGTTATTTTTTGCGGAAAACAAACTTCCGCCCAGGGCGCATTCATGGCGGACGGAAAGGCTGGAGGTATCTCCGGAAGAATGGCTCTATGAGCTTGCAGATTGCCGGATCGATTTGAACGGGCCTTGGAATTTCCGCTGGTACCCCTACGTGCCCAGTGAAGATGCTCCTTTTTTTCGGATCGATTTCGACGACTCCGATTGGGAAACGATTCAAATTCCGGCCATTTTCGAGTGCCTCGGATACGGTACACCGATCTATACAAACAGTACATACCCGTTCCCCGCGCGTCCACCGAAGGTTATGACTCCCCCTGAGAATGAAAATTTTACGGTGGCCGCCGAACCGAACCCGACGGGCCGCTGCCGCCGGCGTTTTACAGTGGAAAATCCTTTGACGGACGAGTGTTTTCATTTGTACTTCGGGGGAGTAAAAAGCGCGTTCCGGGTCTGGCTCAATGGCACATACGTTGGATACAGCGAGAATTCGACGAACCCGGCTGAATTCGACGTAAGCTCGCTTGTTCGTTCCGGCGAAAATTTGCTTGTTATCGAAGTGTTCAAGTACTGTTCCGGAAGTTATCTGGAGGACCAGGATTGCTGGCGCCTCTCCGGCGTGTTCCGCGATGTTTGTCTGCACCGGCTGCAGCGCAGGCATTTCCTGGATGTGAATATATCCGCGAATTGTGGAAACGGCATTATCGCCGCGGAATGTGCTGTTGCAGGATGCGGCGAAGACGCTGTTGTCCAGATGCAGGTTACCGGTCCCGACGGCGATGTATGGAGCATCGAGGGGGCTCCGGCGGAGATTATTTCGATCGCAGTCCCCGAAGTGTTGTTTTGGAGTCCGGAAAAGGCCATTTTATACCATGTCCGCCTTGTTTTGAAAAACAAGGAAGGAATCCGTGATATCCGGCACTTCCGCACCGGGTTCCGCACGGTGAAGACCGAGAATCGTCAACTCTATGTGAATGGGAAAAGCATCAAAATTTACGGAGTGAACCGCCACGAATGGCACCCTGTGAGCGGCAATGTGATGGACATGCAAAGCATGTTGCACGATGTGCGGATGATCAAATCCGCGCATTTCAACGCGGTGAGGAACAGCCACTATACCTGCGACCCGCGGTGGTATGAGTTGTGCGACCGTTTCGGCCTCTTTCTTTGCGACGAGGCGAATCTGGAAACGCACGGCGTTTCCTACCATAAGTGTATCCTCCCCGGCAACGACCGCACATGGTATCCCGCCGCCTTCGACCGGATCGAGCGGATGGTGGTCTGCAACCGGAATCATGTATCCATTTTGATCTGGTCGCTCGGCAACGAGGCGGGTTTCGGCGACTTCTTTATGGAATCGGCCGCGTGGATACGCGCACGCGACTGTCGTCCGATTCAGTATGCCGACATGAACGCCGCGGCCGATTTCGATTCCCGCACCTACCCGCCATTTCCGTGGCTGAGAGCCTATTTGCTGGACAAGGCGGAGTTCGCCGGAGAGCAGGGCGAGCATACCGATGCGCGCGCCCTGAGCGCCGTGCGCGGCGTGAAGCCTTTCATCACCAACGAATACGCGCACGCCATGGGGAACAGCACCGGGAACTTCGGCGACTACTGGGATTTGTTCGAGTCGGAGAAGATGCTCGTCGGCGGCTTTGTCTGGGAATGGTGCGAACACGGGTTCAACCCCGGCGGGCGGCGGCGAAGCGACGCATACGGGGGTGATTTCGGCGATTTCCCGAACAGCGGGAATTTTTGTTGCGACGGCTTGGTTCGGGCGGACCGGACGCCGAATCCCGCGTATTACGAAGTATGCCATGTGCAGCAGCCAGTCGCCGTCGTCCCCGACTACGGGTGTGGCGTTTTCACCGTGCGGAGCAAGCGTTTTTTCCGGGAGATGACATGCCGGATGCTCAGTTTGTTGTATTGCGACGGGGAGTTCGTTCAGGAAACGGAATTCATTTTTTCCCTTGCTCCCGGTGCGGGCGTCTTATTCCCGCTTCCGGTCGCGAAAGGCGATGGCGAATTCTACTGCCGCCAACTTTTTTACGAGGACGGAATCCAATTTGCGGCCACGGAATTTCCGCTCGATCCGTCCGCAAAACGCCCCTTCAATGGACCCGATGTTGTATTGCGTTCGTTCGATCGGCTGGGGCTGCCCGGTTTAACCGGAACGCCACACGTCGTACTGGATCGGGCGCTGACGGACAATGATCGCGGCATGAATTTCGGCACCCGCCTGCCGAAGCACCCCAAGACAGAGTTGATGATTGAATCGGAAGGGGCGTGGCGGACCATCCGCATTGCATATTCCAACGACGAACCGGATACGGAAATCGCCCGTTTCGGCCTCAGGCTGGAGTTTTCCCCCGGCGCGGTGAAACACGTTGAGTACTACGGTCGCGGCCCGTGGGAAAACTATTGCGACCGCAAACGCGGGGCGTTTGTCGGCAAATACCGGGCGCTCCCGCACACGTTGCGGACCGACTACTCCCGCCCGCAGGAGAATGGACAGCGTTCCGACGTCCGCACTCTTGCGCTGGAAATGAGCACCGGCGAAACAATTCTTATCTCCGGCGGGTCTTTGTTCCAATTCACCTTGCTTCCCTATTCCCATACCGAGCTTGCGAGCGCGAAACATCCCGATGAATTGCCGATTTCGAGTGCCTCGGAACTTACGCTTGATTGCGTTCAGCGCGGCGTCGGCGGCGACAACAGCTGGGGAGCGGATGTTCACGATGCGTACCGGATTTTCGGCCGTTCCGGCGAGGGCGTATTTTATTTTCGTATTTTGGGAAAAACGACTTGACATTCATGTTCTCTAGATATATAATAAAACAAAGAACATGAGGAGATCAATGAATCCATTACGAAAAAACGGCGACGGCGCGGAAGTTCTGGCGGCTCATATTCGCGGGAAGATCGTTTCGGGCGAATGGGAACCCGGGTTCCGGCTTCCGACGCGCCGGATGTTTCAGGCGGAGTTCGGATCGTCCAACCTGGTAAATGCGGCGTTCCAGATTCTTCTGGACGAAGAGTTCATCCGCGTCAACGATTTCCGGCAGGGCGGCACGGTGGTGAATCCCGAGCCGCCGTTCCTGCGGCGTTATGCCGTTCTCCTTGGTGGAACGCCGGAAACGGTTGATTTCCATGCCCGCGCCGTTCTCGGCGCCGTGGAAACGTTGCGCGGGGAAGGGCGGGAGATCGACGTTCATTTCGACATCGACCGTGAATTCGACGATCCGGAGCACGTTGCGCTCTATCGGAGAATCGAACGGCATGGCTACGCCGGAATTTTTTTGGAACAGCCCTGCCGGACGCGGCAGCGGAGCCGCCTTTACGAACAGTGCGAAATTCCTGTTTGCGGCGCGGTCCCGCAGGAGCTTTCGGGAGAAAACCTTGCGCCGATCCATCATACGCGGAACGATCAGAACGAGTACGAGTTGTTGCCCATTTTTCGTTTTCTTGCTTCTTCCGGCATCAAGTCGCTGGCGGCAATCACCACCGGCGGACGGTATTTCCCGGAGCGCGAAAATTTTTTCCGTGAAATCGCTCTGCGGTACGGTATTGTCGTTCCGGAAGGTGCGTATCTTGTGGCTGGCGATACGTCGTATTCGTTGTGCATTCCCGCGTTGCGGACATTTCTGAATACCGCGTTGCCGGAGGCGCTGTTTGTCGCCAACGACAACTCGTTGCCGCATGTCATCGGCCTTTTGCGTTCCTGTGCCGGGCGGCCCGAAGTGAAAAATATGAAAGTAATCGCAACCGGGAATTATCCGTTCCTGGTCGATTTCGGTTATCCGGTGCACTATTTCGCTTACGACCATTTGCGGAATCTGCGCGACGGGCTCGCTTACATCGACGCATTTCGCGGCGGCAAGCGGCAGGGCAGCCGAATCCCGCCGGAATTTCATGAGTTCGGAACAGCAACCACCATATGTTTGTGAAACGAAGGAACGTATCATGGGAAAAAGATTCTTCACGTTGATTGAGCTCCTGGTCGTTATCGCCATTATCGCGATTCTGGCAAGCATGCTCTTGCCCGCGCTCGGACAGGCCCGGCGAATGGCCTACCGCTCCAGATGCCAGAGCAATTTGAAGCAGAGCGCCCAGTGCTATTTGTTCTATGCGTCCGACTACAACGACTTCATGCCCTCCTATCGTTGCGGCACACTCGTCGCCGACGGGAGCGACAGGGGATACATCGCCCCCGTGGTCAAATACGGCAACGTCAAAATCAACCAGTACGGCGGCGGCGCCGACGCGGGGGGGGTAAACACCATCCTCTGGTGCCCGGACGAACCGCTTGGCCCATCCGAGTTGGCAGGTACGTTCAGTCTTTCTCTGGGGCAAGCCGGACCGTTCCTGAAGACGACAACCGGCATTTCCATACGCAGCGCCTACGCCGGCGGGGTTGTGATGTTCGGACAGAATGGCTGGACAAAGCTGCCCCGCATCAAACGCCCGACGGAGGCGTTCGTTCTGACCGACCGTGGGCGTTGGGGGTGGATCGAGCGCACGAGCCAACCCGTCAAAACCCGTCACATGGGCGGGTTGAATCTGAGCTTTGCCGATGGACACGTATCGGCCATGACTCCCGTGCCCCTCTCGGATGGCCGCATGATGCTTGACCGTGATGATGGATTGGATTACACAAGCGCGTACCCGTTTCCCTCCGGTTCCGCGGACGCCACGAAGTGGCCGTGGGGCGGTAATCTCGGCAACCACAACAAACCTTGGTAAATTTTCGGGAGAACGAAACGATGTTGAAGGTGTTTTTTCTTCTTATGGCGCTCGGCGCACTGACGCTTGGCGCGGCCGAGAAGCCCGTCTATGAACAGAATTTTGACGAAGAAGTCCCCGGGCGCGTCCCCAACAACTGGAAGGTGCGCTGGGGACAGCCGGGAAATGATACATTCCTGGTGTCGAGCCGCCAGGCGGCCTCCGGCGATAACGCACTGGAGTTGCACCACCATTCGGATACGCCGATGTTCGGAATCGGTGTCGAACTTGGCAACGTCGTGTCGAACGGGACGCTTCGTGTTGCTTACAAACTGCGCCTCGCGCCCGGAACGGATCTCGGATTTGAAGTCCGCGATTCGGAGCGGAAGGTTTCCGTTGCCCGCTGGAATTTCAGCCGCGCCGTGTTCATGAGCGCCTCCACCAAACCCGGCGCCAAAGGGGGGCGGATCTGGATCGGCGGAACCCGTTCGGACGAATGGTATTCCGTGGAAATCCTCCTGCCAGTGGGGAAGGACAAAGGCGAAATGATCCGTTATTCCATAACCGATATGGCTGGAAAGACCTCTTCCGCCGAGGTCGAATATTGTCGGACAGATAAACCGCTCCAATATTTCTATGTAAATTTTCCGCCCGCGGGCGGCGCGGAGACGGTGGTGTACCTGGACGATCTCATGATCACTCACGTGGAGTAAGGAATGCGTTGTTTTCTTACATTGTTGTTCGTATGTGCCTTATCGCTCGGTGCGTCCGAAAGACGCGAGGTCGCAAAGCCGTTCCGTTATCAGGCGGCGGTGAACACTTCCATCGCACCGAAAATGGATCAATGGAGCACCTCTTTCAAACCCACGGAGAACGTTCATTCCCTTTGGATGGAAGCTTTTGTCGATATTCCGGAAAGTTCAGGGAAGCGTTTCGAGCTGGATTTCACCCGGATCAACGGCAACGCCGTCGTTTTCATCAACGACCAAAGAATCGGTGAGCGCCTCGGGCCTTACGGAGCGATCGAGATCACCGGCGCGGTGAAGCCGGGGCGCAATACGGTGCGTTTGTTCGTTACGCGCGGCTATACGGATGTTTCGCGGACGTTCGAAAAGGATCTTTTGCGCTACACCGCGCGTGGCCCGCGTTCGGTCTGGGGCGAAATCCCGATGAAAAACTGGGCACTCGGAATCAATGCGCCGCTTTATCTTGTTTCCTATCCTGCCACGGCGGGCATTACCGACGCCTGGGCGGAAACCAGTTTTCGCCGAAAAGAACTTGCGCTGCACGTCGAGCTTGCGAACGATGCCCGCACCCCCGTAATCATCGAAGGCGAAATTTTTGATGCCGACGGCAAAAGCGTGCTCACTATTGCCCCACTGAACGTTGTTCCGAAATCCGACAAGGCGACATTCACGCTCCGTAAAAAGTGGGCGACGCCCCGGTTGTGGGAGTTGGACGCTCCATACGTGTACCGTGCGCGCGTGCAAGTGCGCGTTGGCGGAAAAGTGATCGATGCACAGGAATTTAATTTCGGCTTCCGCGAAGTGTGGACCGAGGGACGCCATATGATGCTCAACGGGCATGTGCAGCGCCTCCGGCTCGACTGGGCGCAGAACGGGTACACGAGCGCCAACGGAATGACCCTCTTAAAACTTTTGCGCCGCAACGCGGTGTATTTCCAGAGCAACCCCACCGGCTGGTGGCGCGCCTGGGACGAGGTATACTATTTTTCTCCCGCGGAACTGGACCTTATGGACCAAAATGGCGTCGGCGTATTCCTCCCGGTGCCTTCGGCAAATTTCGGGCGGGAAAAATTTTTCGACGATCCGGAGTATTTGCGCCAATACCGTGCGGAGCTGGAGGGTTTCATCCGGCGGTACCGCAATCATCCGTCGATTCTCGCGTGGTGTATCTCGATGATCGCTTTTTGCCCGCGCGACGGAATTTCTCCCGCGACGATCGGGCAAAGGACCGATTATCCGCACTCCCAGGCGAAGGTGCTGAACTTTGTGACCACGCTCGCCCATGAGATCGACCCGACCCGGCTCGCCTACGGCCATGCCGAGGGAAACACCGGCGATATCGCCAGCGGGAATACCTACCCAAACTGGACGCCGCTCCAGGAGGTGGGGGATTACGGCGAAATGTTCGTCCGCAAAGGCGATATGCCCTGGTGGGCCTGCGAATACGGCATTTACGACGGGAGTTTTTATAAAGGGAAACAATTTTTGCCGACCGAATACGGGGCCATCACCCTCGGTCCGGAATCCTACAAACTCGAAAGCGACGCGCTACGCGCCAAGTTGATCGAGATCGGGATCAAGAACGAAGGGCACGGCGGCAACCTTCCTGAATACCTTTCAATCCTGCCCGTCTACTGGCGCATTCAGCGCGACTTTTACAGCGCGACCAACCGCGCGTGGCGGAGCGATGGGATTCTGGCCTGGCATTATTTCGACTTCAACGTCGGTTTTGGCGCACCTCCGGGAGGCCCGATGCGTTGGCAGAACCGCTATAAAAACCTCCCTGTTCCCTTGACCGAGCGCCCCGCGTGGGCGAATCCCGCCTACGACAACAACCGTGCGTTCATGGATAATTTGTTGGTTTATGTCGGCGGGTATCCGCGGCACACCGACAAAACCCACGCATTCCGCAGCGGCGAAAAATTCACCAAGAATCTGGTGGCCGTATGGGACGGGCCGGGTGAAATGGTTCTCAAAGGCGAAATCGCGTTGCATATGGCAGGAAGGGATGTCGAAACGAAAAAGATTGAACTCAAGCTCGCTTCCGGCGATACGAAGGAGATTCCCATTGTGTTCACCGCGCCCAAAGTGCATACGCGCACTCCGGCGGAGATCGTCTTCAAAGACGGCGGGCGCACCGACTCTTTTGCCGTTGAATTCTTCCCGCCTGTGGAAAAGTTGGAACTCTCTGTGTTGTTGTACGACCCGGCCGGGCGTTCCGGATGGGTACGGGATATTGTGAAAGATGTGAAGGATTTTACCCCCGGCAATCGGCTGAAGCCAGGCGAAATCCTGGTTGTCGGACGTGAGGCGCTGAAAATTGGCGAAGACCTTCCGTGTACGGCAAGCGAGCTGGATGCTGGTGCAAAGCTCGTGATTCTGGAGCAGCTCCCGGAGGTCTGGGAGGCGATGGGGTTGCGTTCCATCGAGCCCGCCACACGGGTGGTATTCGCCAATTCGCCGTTGCTTCCGCGGCAGCCGGAGGATCTGCGTTTCTGGCGCGGAACGCCGGATCTCACCCCCGAATTCAAACATGCGCGGCCTTACGACGTAACCATTGCCCCCAAAGGGAGCAACCGCAACACCGTCGCTTCGGCAGTGTTGGAAATTCCCGTGGCGGCGGGCTTTTCACCGCTGGCGGTGTGCGAATTCGATTTAAATTATTCGCCTTTGCTCCAATTTTGTTCCGGTAAAGGGATGATTTTATTCAGTTCATTCGATTTCTCCGGGCGCACGCCGGAGGACCCGGCTGCGGCGCAGATGGCGCAATCGCTGCTCAATATTGCGGCAAAGGATGTTGCGGCGCAGCGATTGCTCTATGCGTTTCCGGAGGCGCAAAAGGAGTTGGCCGCGACGCGGCTCGACTTCGCTCCCGGCGCGTTCGACGCCGCTCCCGCGAAGTCGGTGGTTGTTCTCGCGGGGAACGATCAAGTTCCCGCAGGGAATTTGGAGGCGTTTACCGCCGCCGGCGGCCGCGTTGTTCTGCTGAATAAGGGAACGCCGGAAAAACAAATCAGCCATGCTGTGCTTGGCGGAGCGTTCGCCCCGAATTTGTGCCGTTGGCGCGACGCTTTGAACGTGCGTCTTTTGGCGAATGGCGATGTTTACGACCGTGCCGACGGCGTTGTTTCATTGCAGGTTGTCCCTTCGATGCTTTCTTCGCGCTATGCGGACGACCCGCAAAAAAAAGAAGCGGTGGCATTGAGCGTTATCCGCCTCCGTCAACTCCTCTCACAGGTTATCACGAAAGAGGGGGTTCAACCGGGAGCGGAGGTAACCGCGCGGTTGCTTAAAATCCGCAGGGGGCTCGGATTCAAAGAGCTGGACAACTGGTTTGTCTACGGTCCGTTTAAGGGAAAATCCTTGAAGGCCGCGGAGAATCTGAATCTCGCTTATCCCGGGGAAACGCAGGCGCTCGCCGGAGATCTGAATCCCAACACCACGTACGACAATGGATTGGGGAGGAAGCTCGATTTCCGCCGGACAGCGTTGGCGGAAGCGGGTGGATTCGTCAATCTCGGTCAGGCGCTGAACGCGGATTCGGCCGACTCGGTCGGCTACGCGATCAAATGGATCGAGGCCAAAACAGACCACAAGGCGATGCTCCGCCTGGGGGCGGATTACTTCTTCTTTCTCTACGTAAACGGGAAGTTGGTCTACGACCAGAGCCGCGGCCATGCCGCGCCCAAACCGAACGCCTTCCATGCGAAAATCAACCTGAAAAAGGGCCCCAACATCCTTGTTCTTAAAGTAATGGCGGGCAGCAAGGGCTTCGGTTTCTGGGCCAACCTCTCCGAACCGGGAATCGATTACACCCAGGCGGATAAAGCCGCCTCCGCCGAGCTTCTGTATGATCCGGAAATCAAGCTGCGCTCGCCCTACGAATATTTTTATTGGTAGAGTCTTGAAAAGAGCAGGAAAGGAGATACATTCAAGGTAAACGGTGGGGGAAAATGAATACAAAACAGATTCGGACTCTTTTCCTGACTTTGATGTCCATTCAAATTGTGTTTGTGTGTGGGGCATGGGGGCTTGTTACCTTTTTCGATACGCCCTCATGGCTTTTGAACAGCGCCGCCTGTTTGTGGTTTGTGCTCATGTTCTTTCTTTACATTTCTCCATGGGGGAGAAAGCTGCGCAATTCGCCGGAGGAACGGGCGCGGAAAATGCCGCGAACGCGCTTTTATCTTGTGCTCGCTCTGACTCTCCTGTTCTGCTGGGCCTGGGGTTGGATTGGCATGGAGTACACCACAAACTGGAAATTCCTGGACGACGCGGCCAAAGCGAAGGAACTGTATCGGCAAGGGGATTACAAAAGTGCGTGGCCGTACATCCGGAAATCCTTTGTCGGCAAAGATCCCGAAGTGTGGTACATGTTCGCCGTCAATACGCTGGCCGCCCCGCAGGGAAGCTATGCCTACAAAGATGGGGAGGATTGCCTGCGGCGTTCCGCCGAAGCCGGTTTTTTACCTGCCGTGGCTCTCTGGGAACGCCATCGGACAAACGTCGCATCGCCCCTGCCGGAGCGGGAGCGTTATCTCCTCCTCCTGAACACGGCGGCAAAAAATGGCGACAGAGCCGCGGACAATTTGTTGCGCGACTGGGCGAAATGGACGAATGCCCAAACGGTGGAAATTCACCACGCGTCCGGCGTGGAAGCGCTGCGGAAGCTGGGGACTCGAACGCCTCAATGTCTTGAAGGTTTTCGCTGCATTCCTTTGAAGTCTGCATTGTCGCCACAGGGACACGGCGGGGCGGATCGGACGTATGCTCTGCATTGTCCTTGCGGCGGTACAATGTTTCGTCTCGGCGGCTTCCGCATCACCGACATGGACGAGGCGCCGCTTCGCAATTTTCTCGCGCCTTTGAGCCTGCAATGTCAAAAATGCGATAAGACAATCCCCATGTTCGACGATTGCCGCGATGGGTACGATGCCCGGCTTGTGGACGATGTTACGCGGAACCTTCAGCTCCGAAAACAGGAAAAGCGTGCGGCGGTACTTCTGGAAAAGGGATACGAAATCGTCGTTTCATTCGAGTACGGCATTGCGGACGAATCGATTTCGCCTGGAAGTGATCTGGAAAAAAATCTACCGGATTGTTTCACCTGGATATCCGTTTACGGCATCGATGCGGAACGCAAGGCGCACCTCCTTTTCGACTGGGAGTGCGCATAACACCAATTCGTGTTTTTTGAATGGGTACCCACATTCAAAAAGTGTTACCTGAAAAGGTTTGAAAAAGGGAGAGCGCGAGAGGGAAAAAACTTTCCTCAAAAGTTTTTTCCCTCTCGCATACTTATTCACTTATTCATTTTTTCCGGTAGACGGAGCGGTGGTATTCCAGGATGCCTTCGGCGATGCCGAGGGCGAGTTTGTCCAAATGCGCGTCGGTGCCGAGGAGTTTTTCTTCGTCCGGGTGCGAGATGAAACCGACTTCGAGCAACACGGCGGGGCACTGGATGTCGCGCAGGACGGCGAAGCGCGCCCGTTTGACGCCGCGGTCCTCGGCGGACGTCCGGGTGAGCATGCCGCGCTGGAGGCGGAACGCGAGCGCCATGTTGTTCGCGTCAAAGGCGTTGCCCGCATACCTGGTCGCTTCGATCTGCGTCGAGTTGGTCGAGGCGGCTCCCGCCGGAGTCAGGGCGTAGCTTTCGATGCCGCGCACCGAAGGCGTCGCCGCATTCATGTGCAAGGAGAGGAACAAACTCGCATCTTGTTTGTTGGCGAATGCCGCGCGTTCCGGGAGGCCGAGCGCCGTGTCGTATGTCCGCGTCAGGACGACTTTGTAGCCGACTTTGTCCAGGAGCACTTTCACTTTTTGGGCGAGGCGGAGCGAAAGGTTTTTTTCCTGGTGCAGTTTTCCCACGGCGCCTACGTCCTTTCCTCCGTGCCCCGGATCGAGGACGATCACCTTCACCGGATGCGCGGGGGGGCGCGAAAGCTGCCAGAGCGGGCGAATCGTGCTCTCGAAATCCAATTCGGAGATGTACCATATTCCGCCGCGCCAGAGGGGCGGGTTGGTTAAGTAAAAGCGTGTTCCATCGAACAGCGCGCTTTTTTTGTCTTTTTCCAGTTCCAGTTTTCCCAGGGGAGTGATCAACTCCGCGCGGCTCTGCCCGAATCGCCCGGGGAGGCGGTATAAGCGCGCAAGGTCGGCCAATTGCCCGTAAACAAGTTTGTTGTGCGCAATCGTCCGGACGCGTTTGTCAAACCCGGAAACCAGCGACAAAAGGGCGAGGAGCAAGAGGAGAAAACAATTTCTAAGCACGATCCGGCTCCAGGGATACTTCTTCGCTGTAATCCATCTCCGGCGGATACATCGCCGGAAGATCCTTCCCGATCATCACCGGCTCCGCCAGCGACCCGAGGACGAATGTTTTGGCCGCGAGCAACGCGTCGCGCCACGTTTCGCCGCATGCCAGCGCGGCGGTCAACGCGGCGGAAAGGGTGCAGCCCGTTCCGTGTGCCGCAATCCCCGGCACCGAAAGGCGCGGCGCGCGGAGGAGATACCCTTTACCCTGGTAAGAAACAAAGTCCGTGGCCAGCTCCATCCCTTCGGCGTGTCCGGTCTTAAGAAGGACATTGCAGCCGAATCTTTCGGCGCACTCCCGCGCCGCGTTTCGGAAGTCGGCCGCGGTGCGAAGGGTGCGCCCAAGGAGAAGTTCCGCTTCCGGTATGTTCGGCGTAAGCCATGCGGCGCGGGGGAGGAGGTGTTTTTTGACTGCTTCCACGGCCGAAGGTTCCAGCAGTGGCGCGCCGGAGGTGGATACCATGACCGGATCGACGACCAGCGGGATCTTCCGTTCGTTCCAGGCCGTTGCAACCGCTTCGACAATGGCCGCGTTGGCAAGCATTCCGGTTTTGGCGGCACGCACCGCGAGGCGGGAAAAGATCGTTTCAATCTGCGCGGAAACCATGGCGGCGGAGAGGGCTTCCACCTTTGTTACGCGTTCCGGATTCTGCGCCGTTACGGCGGTTATGGCCGAACACCCGTACGCCGCGAAGGCGCCGAATGTCCGCACGTCGGCCTGAATTCCCGCGCCGCCGCCGGAATCGCTGCCCGCGATGGTGAGGGCGACCGGATAAAAATTTTCTTCTTTCGCTTTTGTCATGAACACTTGTCTTTTTGTGTTTAATGTATTACAGTATCATACACTGTCAACGAAGAAAAACAACTCCATGGATCGACTTTTTCAGAAGAAAAAACGGACCGCGCTCCTTCTCCTGGCTTTCCTTTTGCCGCTGGCGGCACTGGGCGCGCCGCAGCGTCTTCCGAGCGGGATCGAATTAAGTTTCGCGGGCTTGGATAACGCCTCGAATCTGACGGAAGATTACCTTCGCCAGATGGACCGGTTGATTACGGAGTACTTTCGCGCGGAAAATATTTCGCGTCCCGTTCCCTTGCGGCTGGTTGTGGACCGGAAAATCGAGGGGGCAGCCGTCCTTTCCATGACGCCGGAAAAATTGGAGCTTCACATCAACGACAGCGGCTATCGGATTTTTCGCGACCACAACGCCCGCCGGAAGCTCTTTGCCGTGATGATCGCCTGTCGCCTGGGGAAAGTGCCGCCTTTGCAATACCCGGAAATTTTCCTGCCCCATTGGATCGCCGTCGCGCTCGGACGCGAGATGGTTGCCCGGCAAACCGAGGTCCGTATTCTCCGGAGCAACTTATACTACCCGATTTTGCGGCAGATTCCGTTGCCGGACGGACTGCCCGTCTTCCGGTCGTTCGTGGGGATCGATCCCAACGCGTTGCCGGAAGAAGCGTTGGATTTTTACGTGGAGTGCGCCCGTCTTCTTTTCCATGCGTCACTGGGTGTTTCCACGCGGAGCGCGAATGTTCTTGCGGAATACCTTCTGCTTCGCGCCGAACAGCAGGAAAGGCCCGAAGAGATCATTTTCGACGCGGTGCTCGCGCCGCGTTTTGCCGCCGCCGTGCGGCAGGGGATCGAGGAAAAGGACGAAGGCGCGCGTGCGCAAGCCTATTTGGGGCGTATCGGCCGCCGCTCGGCCTTCAACCGTAATTTTCCGCGCCCGGCGGGGGATGGGTACGCCTTCTGGCGGAGATTGCAGCGGATCGAAGAGAAGAAACCGCTTTATGAACTTCCGTTTCTTGCCGGCAATCCGCATTACGAACAAATGCGCCGGAATGTGACGGAGTCGATTCTGGAGCTCGCGGAAGAGAGCGCGCCGGATATCCGCACCGCGCTTCTTCTTCTCCGGCAGAGGATTGAAAAAATGGATGCTCTCGCCCCGTCGGCGGCTTCCGCGCAGCTCGCGCAGGCCATTGCCGAGATCGAGGCTCTTTTTTTACGCCAAGTCCAAATCGAGCGCGTGCTCGACATCACCCAGTCGGACCTGACGCCGGTTTATCTGCCGAAACGCACGCCCCCCGGCGACTTCCTTTCCTCCGAAGAAGCGGCGGAACTGGACAAGGCCCAGGCGGAGTTTATTCGCTGAAAAGTTTCCGCGCCTCGGCCAGGTATTGCCGGATGGGAAGCTTCTGGGGACACTGGGCCTCGCAACGCCCGCATTCGATGCAGGCGGACGCGTTGAATTCCTGCTTGTCCTCGCGCGGGCGGATCTGCCGGTAGCGATTTTGGGCATGTTCCTTGAAACCGTAGACGCGGTAGAAAATGAGCGCCTCCAGCACGGCGGGGATGTGCACATGAACCGGACAGGCCGGGCGGCAGTAGTTGCACCCGGTGCAGTACATTTTCCGCAGTTCGGAGCATTGCTCACGTACACGGACGAGCGCGGCGCGTTCCTCCGCGCCGAGCGGGGCACGGCTGTCGGCCACACGGACGTTTTCGTCCACCATCTGCGGCGTCCCCATGCCGGAAAGGGCGCAGGAAAGCTTCGGATGGCTGAGGACGAAACGAAGAGCCAGGTCCGGCGTGGTGAATTTCCCGCCGAGCGCGTCTTCAAAAACGCCCCCCGCAAACGCAAGCCGCCCGCCCCCCACCGGCCCCATGGCCACGGTGCCGAGTCCTTTCTCCGCCGCGTAGGCGATCATTTCCTCGTTCGCCGGGTCAAGGAGGTTGTATTGGCAGAGGACGGAGGAAAATTCCCCGGTGTCGATCAAACGTTTCATCGCCTGCGGTTTGTCGTGGAAGGAGAAGGACAAATGCCGGATCAATCCCTGGTCGCGCGCCTTGGCGGCAAGGTCGAAGAGCTTGAATTCCCTGATCGGTCCCTCCAACGCCGCCTCACCGATGCCGTGGAAGTGGTAGAAGTCGATGTACGGCGTGTCGAGTTTGCCGAGCTGTTCTTCCAGGATGCGCCAAAAGTCGTCGGCGGTTTTAAGGTTGCCCAAGGGCAGTTTTGTGGAGAGGCGCACCGTGTCGCGGTAATTGTTCCGCTTGAGGGCGCGTCCCACGGCGACTTCGCTCCACCCGTTGCAGTAGAAATAGGCCGTGTCCACGTAATTGACCCCGGCGGCGAACGCGCGGCAGAGGAGGTCCACCGCCGGAGCAAGATCTGGCTCCGGCCCGGTTAACGGAACATCCGGAATGGGGAGGCGCATGGCGCCGAAACCGAGGGCCGATATTTTCCAGTTGGTTTTTCCGAAATCGCGGTATTGCATGATTTGTTTCCTTACTTCGATTCCCAAACGATGCCGATGCGGCAGGGTTTGGGCTGGTTGAGGACGTAGAGCTGGTCGGTGAGGTCGCTGAACTCTTTGGACCACGCCGCGATGGCTTCGGGGGTGCCGAAGGTGAAGAGGCGCTTCAGGGATTCTTCGTCGCGGACGGGACCGCGGCGGAGCATTTCTTTGAGGGCTTCGTGGTCGTCGTCCGGGAGGGGTTTGTTCTGGCGGAGGGCGATTTCGCGGGCGGCGCGGATGCGCCCGACCGCGTCGACGTACGGGCGGGCGGTGTCGAGCAACCGCGAAATGCGCCGCGCGTTCAGCGCGACGACTTCCGCGGACTGGCGCGAATCCGGGAAATTGGGGAAGGCGGCGAGGTTGACGCCCGCAGCAAGCTCTTTTTCCGTGGCTTTCCCGATTTGTTTTCCGTTGGCGCTGAGGATGTAGTTCCCCGGCGCGAGCTTCTCGGCCTTCACCGTGACGGAGCCGCGGAAGTCGCCGGGGAATCCGGCGAGCATGGGGAGGAGTTCTTTGTAGCGGTCTTCAATGACCAGCGGAAGAGCGCTTCCAAGGTACGTGAATTCGATTTTCCCGGCGGAGACGTTCGTTGTGCTGATGGTGCACTCTTCGCCGGATATTTTACCGTTTTCCACGCGGATGACGGCGTTGTACGGCGTTACTCCCTGCGCGGCGAGGAAGGTGCGGGCGAGCATGGCGTTGGAGTTCTCGTCGGGGTGGCATCGGTCCGGGAGCATGTTGAAGGCGGGGTTTTTCGCGAAGGACTGGAGGAAATATTCGCGCATGGGCGTTCCCGCGTCCACCCAGGCGAGTTTTTTCTCGCGGGCGAGTTCTTGCGTCAGTTTGCTGTAAACTTTCAATTCGTTGTCCTTGCCCGTAAGGTTCGGCTGGCTGCCGCGCACGGGTTTGGCGGAGTATTCGTCCCAGAAGGTGGGGGTGATGAGCGTGATGTCGCGCACGGAGGGGAGGGCCTTCATGCGGTCGATGAGGCGGGTCATTTCCGCGACGTAATCTTTGCGAAGGGCCTCAATGGTCTTATCCCGGTATTCCGGGGTGATCTTCGCGTTGTCCGTACGGAAGTGCCCGTAGGAGGAGTCGTTCATGCCGAGCATGACGGCGATGGCGGTGGGCTTCCAGAACTCGACGTCGACGTCGAAGCGGGCATTCAGCGATTTTGCCGTGGAACCGGAAATGCCGCCGTTGAAGAATGTGATTTTCCGATCCGGATAGCGTGTGAGGTAAAACATTTCAATGTACCGGAAATAGCAGAAGTGCCAGCGTGTGATGCTGTCCCCGGCCCAGAGGACGCGGTCGCCGTTCCGGAACTGCGGGGCGCTGCCGATGTCGAACTTCCGTCCGTCGGGGGCGGTCCACTCCGCGGCGAAGGCGCCGGTTGAGAACAAGAGGGCGGCGAGGATGACAAAAAAGGCCCGTATACAAAGCATGGTTTCCTCCATCGTTTCATGTTTATCATACTGTAACGTCTTTTATAAAAAAAAGCAAACATTTGCCATGCAATATGCCTCAAAAAAATAAAAAGCAAAAAAACACAACATATTGTGGTTTGGTGCACTTGAAATATCTATATTCGGTGGTATCCTAACATAAGTCAAACTATTTTCTCATTGTATTTGAAAGGGGAGGTTACGGAAATGTTTCAGCAGCAAGGCTCCATCACGAAAATCCGCAAACGGGACGGGCGCGTCGTCGACTTCGATGAGGACCGCATCGCGATCGCCGCCGGGAAGGCGTTGCGCGCGGCGGGAACCGCCAACGATAAAATCGCGCGCAATATTGCCGGCGACGTGGTTGCTGAGCTGTTGAAAAAGGGATTCGGGGAAGACGGCCAGGTCGCGGATATCGAACAGGTGCAGGACCTTGTGGAACACGCGTTCATCAAGCGCGGATTGGTCAAACCGGCCAAGGCGTTCATTCTCCACCGCCAGCAGCACCGGCAGATACGCGATGCGAAACGCCTGATGATGAACGTGCAGGACCTCGTTTCCGACTACCTGGACCAGGAAGACTGGCGGGTGAACGAGAACTCGAATTCCGGATACTCCTATGCGAGCTTGCTCAATCACGTTTCCGGCGCGGTCGTTGCCAATTACACGTTGGCGAACATCTATTCTCCGGAAATTGCCGAGGCGCATTCCGGCGGCGATTTCCATCTGCACGACCTTTCGTGCGGAATTGTCGGTTATTGCGCGGGATGGAGCCTCCGGGACCTTCTTGAGCGCGGTTTCCAGGGGCGCGGCGGCCGCGCCAGCGCGGGGCCCGCGCGGCACTTCGACACGGCGCTCGGGCAGATTGTGAACTTTCTCTCCACCCTTCAGACGGAGTGGGCGGGGGCCCAGGCGTTCAATTCGTTCGACACGCTCTTGGCGCCGTTTGTCCGGGCGGACAAACTGGAGTATGCGCAGATCAAGCAATGCATCCAGCAATTCGTTTTCGGCTTGAACATCGCCAGTCGCTGGGGGCAGACGCCGTTTACCAACCTGACGTTCGACTGGGTGGTGCCGCGGGATCTCGCGGAGAACCCGGTTCTCCTGGGCGGGGAGCTTCAGGACACGGTCTACGGCGACTACCAGCCGGAAATGGATTTGATCAATCGCGCGTTCCTCGAGGTAATGTCCGAAGGCGACCGGGACGGGCGCATTTTCACCTTCCCCATCCCGACGTACAACGTTACGAAGGATTTCAATTGGGACAGCGAAAACGCGAAGCTTCTGTTCCGCGTAACCGGAAAATACGGTCTGCCGTATTTCCAGAATTTCATCAACAGTGACCTTAGTCCCGGCGACGTGCGGAGCATGTGCTGCCGGTTGCAGATGGATATGCGCGAATTGCGGAAGAAGACCGGCGGTCTCTTCGGCGCGGGGGAACAAACCGGTTCGATTGGTGTTGTAACCATCAATATGCCGCGCCTCGGGTATCTTTCCAAAGACGAAGGCGAGTTTTTCGCGCGGTTGGGAAATCTGATGAACCTGGCCGTTGAATCGTTGGAGATCAAGCGCAAGGTGGTGCAGAAACATCTGGAGGGGGATCTTTTGCCGTACTCCAAAACGTACCTGCCGACGATGGATCACCACTTCAGCACCATCGGCCTTGTCGGGATGAACGAGGCGTGTTTGAACTTTCTCGGTGCGTCGATCTGCGACGAAGAGGGGCGCAAGTTCGCATTCCGTGTCCTCGAGTTTATGAAGACCAGGATCCAGGACGTCCAGGAAAAAACCGGGCACATCTACAACTTGGAAGCGACCCCGGCGGAAGGAACCAGTTTCCGCTTGGCGCGGCTGGACCGGAAGCGTTTTCCGGAAATTATCTGCGCGGGGGATACCGATCCGTATTATACGAACTCGACCCAGCTCCCCGTGGGGTACACGGAGGATCTTTTCGAGGCGTTGGATCTTCAGGCGGAGCTTCAGGCGCAGTACACCGGAGGAACCGTTTTTCACGCGTTCGTCGGCGAACGAATCGACGATCCGGAGCTTGTCGCGTCGTTGGTCAAGCGGATCGCCACGAATTACCGGTTGCCCTATTTTACGCTGACCCCGTCGTTCAGCATTTGTCCCGTACACGGCTATGTCCGCGGCGAACATCACGCGTGTCCGCTTGAAAAGAATAACAATTAATTAAAGAAAGGGATTGCATCATGGCGAAATGTGGAGAAAAGACTGAAGTTTACTCGCGTGTCTGCGGCTATTTCCGCCCGGTTTCCAACTGGAACAAGGGCAAGAAGGAAGAATTCCGCGACCGGAAGAAGTTCGTGGTGGAAAGCACCGCGTCCTCGGAAAGCAAGTAATTTCGGGCAAAGGCGAAAGAACGGCGGTTCTTTCGCCTTTTTGTTGCAGGCCAATTATTGGAGGCGCCTTTCAATACTATGGATATTCGTGGAGTTCAAAAATTCAGCCTGATTGATTACCCGGGCAAAATTGCGGCGGTGTTTTTTACCGGCGGCTGCAATTTGCGTTGCGGCTTCTGCCACAATCCCTGTCTGGTGCTCGATCCGGAAAGCCAGCCGCGTTTTCGCGACGCGGAGTTGGCGCATTTCCTGAAAAAGCGGCGCGGATTGATCGAAGGTCTCGTAATTTCCGGCGGCGAGCCGATGCTCCAGCCGGATCTTGCCGCGTTCATCCGGGAGGCGCATCGGCTCGGGTATTTGGTCAAGCTCGATACCAACGGCACATTTCCGGAGCGATTGGAGGCGTTGTTGGCGGAGGCTCCGCCGGATGCCCTCGGCATCGACTTCAAAACCGCATCCTCCATGTACCAGGATGTAACGAACACAGATATGCCGGATGTCGCGGAGCGTGTTTTGCGCTCGTTTTGTTTGGCTGTTGCGCACCCGGAGATTGCACTGGATGTGCGGACGACGGTGCACCGCACACTGCATTCAAAGGAAACGCTTGAAGCAATGGGGCGCGAACTTGCCTCGTGCGGTGCTCGCGCCTGGATGCTCCAACAGTTCAATCCGGTGGAAATCCTCGACGACGACCTCCGCGCGGAAACGACGTACACCGATTCCGAATTGCTCGCCCTCGCGCGGCATTTGACGGAAATGTTTGATTTCCCCGTGCGCGTGCGGGGCCTTTCCGGGGAAGTGTTATGAAAGTTGCCCCGACGCCGGAGCGGCGGGGCCGCCTTCGCCTGTGCGTTCTCGGGATTCTTTTCCTGGGGGCGCTTCTGCGGATTTCGCATCTTTCCGATCCCTTGGATTACGACGAAATCTGGACGTATACATTTTATTCCACGCAACCGCTTTCGGTTATTTTTACCGACCTTGCCACGCCGAACAACCACCCGTTCAATTCTTTGATGGTCAAAATCACGACCCTGTTTGCGGGACCGGTTCCTTTGGTGATGCGCCTCCCCGTAGCGCTGGCGGGAATCCTTACTTTGCCCCTTATCGGTCTTGTGGCGTTGTATGCAACGCGGAGTATCCGGGTCGCGTTGTGGGGTATGTTTGCCCTTGCGTTTTCCGTGTCGGCGGCGCAGTATGCGCAGTGCGCGCGCGGGTACGAATACCAGTTGTTCTTTCTCCTCCTTTTCGCATGGGCGCAAATTTCGTTCAGCCGGGGAAAAAAATGGGGGATGTGGGGAATTCCGCTGGCGGGGATTCTGGCGATTCTTTCGCTCCCCACCTCGCTTTTGTATCTTATCCCCCTCGGGTTGTTCCATTATATTCCGCGCCGGCGGAATAAAAAACTTTTCACGTCGTACGCGGTACTCGGACTTTTCGCCTTGGGCTACTTTGGATTGAACTACGCCAAATTCAATGCGGGGCGGGAAACGTTCGGTATTCCGATTGCCTCGGCCTCGGCATTCGGGGAATTTTTTGTGTCGCGCTTGCGCGAATTGTGGTGGTGGCCCTTGCTGCCCCTTTCGTTTGCGGGATTTTTTTTCCTGAAACGCCGGCGTGTGGGCTGGTGCGCATGCCTTTTGGTTGTTTTCCCCCTGGCCGCCGCCCTCCTGAGCCGCGCGGGCGAAGCGCGGGTGTACTTGCCGGTCGTTATTCCCCTTTCGCTGGGATTGGCCGGGTTGGCCGCGCGTTGGCGGCGCGGCGGCGTCCTGCTCGCGCCTCTGATTGTCGGAGGATATTGCCTGATGCTTCCGGCCTGGACCGGTCCCCATTGGACGCGGGTTTTCGATGCGACCAGGACGTTTCCGCCGGAGACATTGGTTGTTTACAGTGGTTCAAACGGTCTTCCGATCCTCTGGAACAACGGAGATGATGTTCTTGCGGACCAGTGGCAGCGGAATTCCATTGCGCCGCGGGAACGTCTCCTTCTTCAGGGGGGATATGTTCGTACGAACGGCCTCAACGGCATTAATGAAGCGCAGAGCGAAACGACGTTGGAGGTATCCGGCGAAACGCAGTCCGTTTTACTTGATACGATGCCGGGGAAAATTTATGCCCTCTTTGCGTTGCAGGAGCCGCCGAAGCCGGGCGACGTGCTGGTGTTTCTTTTGCCGCCCGGCGCATCGGAGCAGGCAGTTCAGCGGCGTCGTGAGCTTGTGAACGCAAAAAAAGGCTGGATTCTACTGAATGGCATGTTCGCGCAAACGCTTCGCACGCCCGCCGGAGAGATGCGGTATGTTTTTCTTGCGGTACGTGCCGGTGAAGGGGAGGAGGAACTTTGGCGCGAACTGATGCGCGGTCCGGGTGTTTTTTACCGCGTGCTGCCGGTTCGGAACGCTGCGGGAGATTCCCCGCAGGAGCGTTTGAAGACGGTGGAAAAATAGTTGCTGTCGGAAAATCCGCAGCGGAATGCGATTTCCCGGATCGTCAGGTGGCGGTGCAGCCGCAGGAGGATGCGGGCCTCCGCCATCCTCCGCTCCGTCAGGAGCTCGCGGAAGGTGGCGCCCCGGGCGCGTTTCAGGAGTCCGCCAAGATAATTGGCGTTGGTGTTCAGCCGTTGCGCCAGGTCGGCGAGGCCGATATTTTCCGTGTACTGCCGGTCAATGTACGCCTGGCATTGTTCCAGATAAAAGGCTTCGCCGCGTCCCGGCCGCTCCGGGTGTTCGGCGAGAAAAATTTCCAGCTCCAACCGGATGAATTCGGCGGCGAACCTGGCATAGCGCCCCGTATTGTTTCCCAATGTCTTTTCGGGGGAGGCGGCGCCGAAATAGAGGACCGCCGCGAGGCGCCCGGAAAGCATGACGGGCTGCGCAAGCTCTTCGATCCCGTGCGGGCAGTGCCCACGGAACGCGCGCCCGAGGGCGGCGATCTCCAGGCTCCGCCGTTTGTTGCGGATGCACTCCTGCGAATTTTCGCCGAGTTTCCGTGTGCGGCAGAATGCGGCGTGGTGGACATACTGATCGGGCGGGAGCGCCAGCGACGCGGCCCGGACGAAGGCGGGGTGAAGCGCCTCCAGGCTGATCGAGCAGGAGGCGCGGCGTTCCAGTTCGCGAAGTAGTGTAGCTAATTTCATGATCTGAGATAATTTAAGCTATATTGTGCTATTATTCAAGGTTTACAACGAAAAATATGATATTTTAAAAGAAACTAACCAATCTCAAAGGAGGTTTCTTACCATGAAAACGTATACAGAACCGTCCCGGAGCATTCCGGTCTATAAGGAAGTGGACGTATTGGTCGCGGGCATCGGTCCCGGGGGACTGGGCGCGGCGCTGGGCGCGGCGCGAGCCGGAGCGCGTGTCCTGGCACTGGACGGCGCGTATGCCGTAGGCGGAATGGCGACGGTGGGGATGATGTCGATTTGGTGCGGGAGCACCGAATCGCCGCTTCTGGACGAGATCACCGCACGAATGCTCAATGATGTTACGCTCCCTGTGGACCGCAACCGCGTGCCCGCGTCGATCATTACGCAGGAATCGCTGCGGAGTGTGTTCCTGGAGATGTTGGAAGAAGCTGGAGTGGAGGTTCTCCTCTACACACAGGTTGTCGCGCCGATTGTGGAAAACGGTCGCGTCGTCGGCGTGATTGTGGAGAGCAAATCGGGTCGCGAGGCGATTATGGCCCGCGTGGTGATCGATGGCACCGGCGACGGCGATCTTGCGGCGCGGGCGGGCGCGGAGTTCACTTTGGGACGCGAAGAGGATCACTGTTGCCAGCCGATGACGCAGATGTTTCGTCTGGGCGGAGTCGATTACGCGACGGCGGTGTTCCCCGGCGGGTTTGAAAGCTACATGGAACTGCCGAAGGGAGAAGTCCAGGCGCTTGGACACCGCGAGCTCCCGCGCCCGATGGGACACGTGATGCTCCATTTGTCGCGTTTGCCGAACGAGGTATGCGTGAATATGACCAACGTGATCGAAGTGGACGGGACGAATGCGCGCGATCTGACCAAGGCGGAACTTCTGTGCCGGAAGCAGATTCCGCTTATTATCAAATTTCTGCGCGAATACGTCCCCGGCTACAGCCGCTGCTACCTTGTGGCCGCCGGCGGAATCGGCGTACGTGAAACACGCCACTTTAAGGGCGTCGGTATCATTACGGAAGATGATATTGTGAAGGGACGCATCTTCGAAGACTGGATCGCCACACGCAACTGCTTTAACTTCGACATCCATTCACTGAAGGGCCCCGGGTTGGACGAACACGGTGAACAGCGGAAATTCCGTGCCGATGGAAAGTATACCATCCCCTACGGTGCGTGCGTTCCGGAGAAGCTCGACGGACTTCTCCTCGCCGGGCGCAGCATCTGCGGAACGCACAAGGCACACTCCAACTTCCGTGTTATGGCGATTTGCCTGAACATGGGGCAGGGGGTGGGCGCGGCGGCGGCGCAGGCGGTCGCGCGCGGCGTGGAAGTGCGGGCGGTGGACGTCAAACAAGTGCAGGCACGCCTGACGGAGTGGGGAGTTCGCCCCTGACAGATAAATCTTATACGATCCTTGGTTTGAGCTGCCTTTTATTTTTACAGGTATTCTTGACTTTTTTTATCGATGATGTATGGTAACTCCCAGCCGGGATTAGGTATTCCGGCGGAGTTGTCAACACCCAGAAGGAGGCCGTATGAAAAAAGTACTTTTAGCCGGAGTTTCTCTTTGCGCCGTTTTACTTCTTGCGGGATGCCTGGGACCGAAGGCGGATAACTATGGATTTCCGACGGTTCCCGGCGGGATTCTCTTTTCCGACATGAAGACCGCCCAGATCGTGGATAAAAAAATTCTCCCTGAAACGCGGAAGTACAAGGTCATCAAACGCGTTAAGGCCGAAGCCACGACAACCAGCTTTATCGGTGTTGTTTCCGTTGGCGACGCCAGCTTCGCCACGCTCAAAGCGCAGGCCTTGGCGGAATGCCGCGAAGCGGACGACATTATCGATCTGGAAGTGGACGGTTACCACAACAACATACTCGGTTTGATCAACAAGGTAACATGCACGATCCGGGGCGTGGCCATTCAGTATACCGATAAATACTGATAGTCTTTTTGCTCCTCTAAGCGCATTCATGCAATTGGCCCCATCCATTGCATGAATGCCGGTCTTGATCGATCATCATAAAGTCTGTAGCCGCCTGCGCCTTGCCGGCTCAAGAGCGGCTTAACTTTTTTGCTGCAACATCGGGTTCCCATATAATTGGCGGATTATAAAGAAAACAATTATCGTGGCTTTATTGTGGATTTGGCCTGTTACGGTGATGGTTTGTGCTTGTTTTTTCTGATTAAGCCTTACGGAGTTGTCGATTTACAAGGCGAAGGGGAAGGCGCTTTTGATCCTTGGCCCATATCGTTTTTACGAGGAGGAATACGACTTTTTCTTTGTAGCGAAGGATTGCGTAATCCGAACCGCCACGGACAAAGGGGGCGACGCATGGCTGCGTTTCGGAAAACGGCTGTTTCTATTCGACGACATGACCGAAGAAGATCGGGTGCGGCTGCCCTATTGGGACGACATCGGAAACGATCCGGCGCCATTCATTCGCACACTTTCCGGCGGAGCAAAGTACATATACTCTTTTAAGCTGAATAGCGCGGATTCCGCACCGGTTTCATTTGAAATTCCTGCGAAGTTTTATACGACGGACATGCCCGCGGCCGCCCCGTTTTTGACCGGCTCCTTCATGGATGGGCCGCCGGGGCGCGTCAGCGCTCCGTGAGCTTGTAGTGCAGGATGCTGATGACGCAAAGAATAAGCATTCCCTGTGCAACGAGCACCGCCGCGGTGCCGAGCGAGCCCCAGCAGGCCGGAAGTACTCCAAGCCCCAGGATCAGCGTCAGGAGGTGCACCAGAAGAACCGCGCAGCGGCGCGAAAGCCCCATTTTTTCAAAACGGTGTGAAATATGGTTGTGATCGCCGATCCAGAACGGTTTTCCTTTGCGCGCCCGGATCAGCACCACCGCCGCTGTGTCGAACAAAGGCACCGCCAGGATGAAGAAAGGGATGAGAATCGCCAGGAAGGCGCTCTGGGCGACGGGGTTGTAGTAACTTACAAGAATGCTCGTCGTCGCCGCGAGGTAGCCGAGGAAGTGGCTGCCGGAATCCCCCATGAAAATCGTCGCGGGGCTGTGGTTGTAATACCAGAAGCCGAGGCCGACTCCGCAGTTCAAGGCTGCGAAAGAGGCCACAAAAAACTGCCCGTTGATCGCTGCGACCGTGGCGAAAAGCCCCATCGCAATCGTTACGGTACCCACCGCCAACCCATCCATGTTGTCGAAAAAATTGATCGCGTTAAAAAGAAGCATGTACCAGAAAATCGTGAGACCCCGATTCAAGAGCGGAAGCGAAGCAAATGTATCGATATGAAGTCCGCCCCATGTTGTAACCAGAAGCGCCACAAGGAATTGACCGAGGAACTTGGTCCCGGCCCCGAGCGGCTTCCGGTCGTCCCACATTCCCATGAGCACGATCAGGAGCGCTCCGAGGAGCACTACGGCAAGGCGCGGCCCGATGGATTGCAGTCCCGCCTCGTGCGCGGCGATGTCCGGCGAATATTGTCCGGCATTCGTCAGGCGGATCGCCAGGTATCCTCCGCCGAGGGCGACAAGCCAGCTTGTGAACATGGCCGCCCCGCCGAGGAGCGGCGTTGCCTTGCGGTGTCCCTTATGAAGCTCTGTTTTCGGGCAGTCCATGAAGTTTGTTTTACGGGCGACCCAGCGGAAAAACGGAGTGAAAAGCAAGGAGAGGAACATTCCGCCGAGGAGGGCGCAGAGGGCGATGACATACCAGTTCAGCATTTTTTTGTTCCTTTTGCCGCGGCGGCCTGGCGGCGGACGTGTTCGAAGAGGAAGATGGTGGCGGCTTGCGCCGCGTTCAGCGACTCGAATTTTCCCGGCATCGGGATGAGGACGCGGCGGGCCTCGGCAAGTTCTCCGACTCCGGAGCTTTCGGCGCCGATTACGAGGACCGAACGGTGGAAAAGTTCCGGCGCTTCAAAGCAGCTTTCGCCGCCATGCGGATCGGTGAGGTACACGGTGTCGTATTCGAACGTCTGCGCGCCGGAACGGAGAAGCTCGAGGTTGGGGAATGTGCGCAAACGCAGGCGGAACTGCGCCCCGAGCCCGGAGCGGATTGCTTTGTCGCCCCAGGGATCGACGGTGCCGGAAGTGCACCAGATTTCGGTCAGCCCCGCCGCCAGCGCCGTGCGGCAGATCGTGCCGAAATTGCCGGGATCGCCGATGCGGTCCAACGCCAGGATAAACGGGTCGGCAGGCGCTTCCGCCGCGTCCGGCTCGTCGGGCTGGCGCGCCACGGAAAGGACGCCTTGGGGGGTTACCGTATCGGTCAGTTCGGCCAATTCCCGCAGGGTGGTTATGATAACGGGCTGCGGGCAGTAGGGGAGACGCGGGAGCATCTCCTCGGTGCAGAGCGTATAACGGACAAGTTCCGGCGCAGCGCGAAAAAGCTCGGTAACCGCGTTAAGTCCTTCGCAGCAGCAGCACTGCAATTTCCGGCGGCCGTGGCGCGTGTGGAGCGCCCGGATTTCCGCCTGGAGTTTGCGTGTCAGTTCCATAAAAAATTACTTGGCCGCCGGAATCTGGCGGAGGAGGTAGACGGCCTTCCGGGCCCACTCGCTGTTTTTTCCCGTCGAGGCCGTCCGGTTCAGATACGTGCGGGCCTCTTCGTTTTTGCCGAGCTTGAGGGCGAGGCGGCCCGCTCCGTACGCTGCTTCCGCCTGAAGCGGGAGGGGGAGGACGGCATTGTTCGCCACCGCCGCGTACTGAACGAACGCTTCCTGGAATTTATTGGAATTCTCAAGGAAGTACGCCTGCATCAATTTGGCGCGTCCGGATGTTTCCGGCTCCGGCGATTGGATCAAAGGTTCCAGCGCTTTCATTGCCGGTTCGTACTTTTCGCCGTTGGCGTAGAGCCGGGCCAGGCGGAGACGCGCCTCAAACGTGGAGGGCCCTTTGCCGTATTTTTGGAGTACTGCCTCCAGATCCGTTTCGCTGCGGGCGGCGCTGAGGGCGGATGCCTCGCGGCGCAGGAGGGCGCTTTGCACCGCGGCCAACGTTGCGATAACCGCCAAAAGGAGAACCAGGATACCGGCCCCCCAGAAAATTTGTTTCTGGTTGTTCTTTACAAAGTACTCAAAGCGGTCGATTCCGTCGCCGGTGCTTTCACGCAAGGCGTTTTCAAGGTCTTTCTGCTTGTTGGTGCGCTTGGCCATGATGCGAAGTCTCCTAAAAAATTTGTGAATTAATGATGTGAAAAAATGCGTTCAGGCGCATGGTAAAGCGCCACTTTAAGTTCGTTCGCGCGCAGGATCACGTCCGCGTCGCGCAAAGATCCCGCAGGGGCGACAATGGCGTTGATTCCGGCTGCTGCGGCCGTCTCCAAGCCGTCGGCGAACGGAAAGAACCCGTCGCTGGCCATCACCGCGCCGGCAAGGGAGCCCGCGCCCTTGTATTTCTGGGAAAATTTCGCGATGGCCTGTTCGATGGCCCCCACGCGGTCTTGTTCGCCGGTGCCGACGGAGAGAGTCTGCCCGTCTTTGGCGATCACGACACCGTTGGAACGGACCGATAAATTCACATACCAGGCGAAAAGAAGATCCGCAAGCTGTTGCGGCGTGGCGCGGAATTGCGACTCCTGGCGGCCGACGCGCGCGTTTTCCGCAGCTGCCGGACGAAGGTCCGCCACGGAACGGAGCGCGGTCAGGAGCGGTTCGGCCACGACGAGCGAACCGTCGGCCAGCACTTTGACCGTGTTGTTCGCAGAGGCGCCTTCGCCGACGAAGCGGGGGAGGGTGCGCGGGTCGCCGCAGCGGATGATCCGGATGTGGCGGTTGAGTTTGTACGTTTCGTCGTCGTTGAATATCGCCAGGACGTCCGGGGCGTAGGAGGGCGCGACGACGCATTCGACGAAGGTGGACATGATTTCCCGCGCCGTATCGGCGTCCACCTCGGTATTGAAGGCGACCACGCTGCCGAACGCGGCGCGGAAATCGGCGTCGCGGGCGAGTTTGTACGTTTCCACCAACGGTGTTTCCGCCGTGGGCGCGGTGGCTGCGCCGGAGGGATTCACGTGTTTCATGACCGCGCAGGCGCTGACGTCAAAGAACTTGATGATGTTCAACGCGTAGGAAATATCCTCCAAATTGGTTTGCGAGAGACCGTTTTTCCCGTTTTTGAGGATCTCCATATCGCCTATGACCGATGGCGCGCCGGCGGGTTTGTAGTAGGCCGCCGCTTGGTGCGGGTTGGTGCCGTAGCGCAGATCGTCCGCTTTGACATAGCGTTGGGAACCGATGGTGAATTCATTGGGGAATTCACCGACATTGCGCGACAAATAGCTGTCGCGGTTCAGCGTGTTTGCAGACATTGATGACCGATCTTGAGTATTTGTAAAAAATAGTTGTTTTGGAATATAACACCATTTGAAGTTTTCGGCAAATGGCGCTATTGTCATAATCGACATTTTTTGAGGTTTTTATGGCAATAAAAAAGACAATTCATCCCGGTTCCGGCTTTTTCATCTCCCTGGAAGGGCCGGAAGGCGCGGGGAAAAGTACGCATATCCGTTTGTTGGAGGCGCATCTTGTTTCGCTCGGGTTCGACGTGGTCCTCACGCGCGAACCGGGCGGCACACCCCTTGCCGAAAGCATCCGCATGATCGTCAAGCACCACGCGGGGCCGGAAATTATGGAACCTTTGACCGAGCTTCTGCTTTTGGAGGCGGCGCGCGCGCAACATGTCGCGCAAGTGATTGCTCCGGCGCTTGCGGCGGGGAAGGTGGTCATCTCCGACCGTTTCATGGACTCCACCTCCGCCTACCAGGGGTTCGGGCGCGGCATGGACCTTGCCTGGATCGAACGCCTGAACCTGGCGGCAACGGGGGGCATCGTGCCGGACCTCACATTCATATTGGATTTGCCCGTGGAGGAAGGATTCCGCCGGACGCGCGGACGGACTCCCGAAGCGGCGACCGACGACCGTTTCGAATCCCAAACATTCGCGTTTCACCGGAAGGTGCGCGACGGATTCCTGCGCCTTGCCGCCGAAGCCCCTGCGCGTTTCCGCGTGATCGACGTCCGTTCGCCCGCGGAGGAAACGCAGCGGCGTATACAGGAGTGCCTTCATGCGTTTATTTGAGCGCTCTTGCGCGGAATCGCCCGATGCGTTTGCCCGTCTGCTCCGCGCCGCCGCGTGCGGACGCCTGAGCCATGCGTACCTGATTCACTCCGACATCCCCGAATTGCGCGAATCCATGGCGCTGGCTTTTGCCCAGCTTGGTTCTTGTCCTTCGCCGCTCGCCACGGGCGCGCCGTGCGGCGTGTGCGCCACTTGCACGCGGATCGAGCGGAATACCGCCATGGAACTGCACCATTTATCCCCGGTGGGGAAAATGTACCAGATTCAAGTGGGGGACCGGGAAAATCCGGAGCCGAACACCATCCGCTACTTTACCGAACAATTCCATTTGACCGGAACCTCGGGCGCGCGCCGGAAGGTCGGCATTATCCACGAAGCCGACCGGATGAACACCGAAGCCCAGAATGCTTTGCTCAAAACATTGGAGGAACCGCCGCAGGAAACACTTCTACTCCTCCTGACGGGGAACCCGGAAGCGCTTTTGCCGACGACGCGCTCCCGTTGCCAGACATTTTCGATCCTGCGCAATTTCCGGACATTCGACTTCGAGGGCGTGGAAAAGGTATGCGCGGCGCTCGGCGAACTTTGCCTGGGCAAAACGCGCGGACTCGCGGCGGCGGAGAGCGGCGCGCGCACCTTGATCGATGTCGCCGGGGGCCTGAAAGACGCCGCCGAGGCGCGTGTTCGGCAGGAATGGGAAGCGCGGTTGCTTGCGGCGGCGCAGATCGACGAATCGTTGGTCAAGCGCCTTGAGCGGCAATGCGAATCAGCGGCGGCGGGGGCGTACATCCGCGCACGAAACGACTTCCTCTGTGCGATTCACACATATGTTGCACAATTGTTTCTCTTCGCGGGCGGGGCGGCGCGCGCCGGATTGGCGAACCCCGAGTTATTGACCGCGACCCAGATTCCCGCGCAGCTCGATCCGGAACGCGCCGCGAGGTGGCTCCGGGAGGCGGAGCAGCTTCTTTTCAATTTACGTTTTAATGTCAATGAAGCGTTGGCGTTGCGTGCGTTCGCCGTCAACCTGAGCATGGGGTGAAGTCAATGAAGACAGGGACTGTTTTACGCAACCGGCAGCTGCAGAACGATTATTATGAAGTCGAATTCCATGCGCCGGAGATCGCCGCCGCGGCGCAGGCCGGGCAATTCGTCCACGTCCGGATCGACCACCAGTTCGACCGGATTTTGCGCAGGCCGTTCAGCATTCACGATGTGAGTGCCGACGGCGGCGTGTGTGTGGTCTACAAGATTGTCGGAACGGGGACACAGAATCTGGCAAGGATCGCTCCCGGAGAGTCCTGCGATCTTTTGGGGCCGCTCGGCAAGGCGTATACCCCCTCCGGAAAAGGGGTGGTTCCCGTGCTCGTGGCCGGAGGTTACGGCGCGGCGGCGTGTTATATGCTCACAAGAACTTCGGCGGAAAAGGGCGTTCTCCTTCTCGGGGCGCGGAGTAAAGCCGACGTGATCCTTGCGGACCGTTACCGGGAAGCCGGGTACGATGTGCGCATCGCCACCGACGACGGTTCGCTCGGCATGCGGGGGCGCGTTACCGGACTTCTGGAGCCTCTTCTTCGCGATTATGCGGGGCGTGAACTCTTTTTCTACGGATGCGGTCCGCACCCGATGCTCCTGGCGCTGGCGCGGTTCATGCGGGCACGGAGTTTACGGGGAGAATTGAGCATCGATCATTTGATGTGCTGCGGCGTGGGCGCTTGTTTTTCCTGCGTCGTGAAGCTGACCGCCGACAACGCCAACGGCTGGCGTTATGCGCGCGCTTGTTTGGATGGGCCGGTTTTTCCGGCTGAAGATATTTATCTGGAGGGTTGAACCATGGCCGATCTGCAATGCAAACTGGGGCCTCTGACACTGAAGAATCCGGTGATGACCGCCTCCGGTACATTCGGGTATGGCGAGGAATACCACAAACTTTACGACATCTCACAACTTGGCGCGGTGGTGGTGAAGGGGATCCGCATGACCCCTTCCGATGGGAACCCGACGCCCCGTGTGGCGGAGGTTACAGGCGGGATGCTCAACGCCATCGGCCTCCAGGGGCCGGGGGTGGAGCGTTTTCTGACCGACGCGCATTACATGCCGTTTTTACGTAAAGTCGGTGCGACAACCATCGTGAACATCTGGGGGACGACCGTCGCGGAATACGCCGAAGTCGCCGCCCGGCTGGAGGCGGACAAAGCAGGGATCGCCGCGTTGGAAATCAACATCTCCTGCCCCAATGTCAAAGCCGGCGGCGTGGCGTTCGGCACCGACCGCCGGCTAGCGGCGGAGGTTGTCGCCAAAGTCCGCGCGGCGACAACGCTGCCCCTTATCACCAAACTCAGCCCCAATGTGAGCAACATCGGTGATTTTGCCGAGGCGGTGGTGGATGCGGGGAGCGATATGGTTTCCCTGATCAACACCATCACCGGCATGGCGATCGACGCCGAGACGCGGCGCTTTAAAATCGCCAACAAAACCGGCGGTCTCTCGGGGCCGGCGATCAAGCCGGTGGCCCTCCGCATGGTCTACGAGGTGGCGCGCCGGGTGGATGTGCCGATTATCGGCATGGGCGGAATCATGTGCGCGGCGGATGCGATCGAATTTATGCTGGCCGGGGCGGATGCGGTGGCGGTGGGGACGGCGAACTTCGTCGACCCCTTCACGCCCCTGGCGGTGATCGAAGGGATCAACGAATACCTTGACCGCCACGGATTTGCCGCGGTGGCCGACATTGTTGGATTGGTCGACTGACGGGACAGACTGGCGCACGGGCGGGACAAAGTGTCCCATTGTTTTTATTTTGCGCGGCGCAACGTGAGGAGCGTCATTTCCGGAGGGCAGTTGACGCGTAGGTTGTAATTGCTTGTTCCGATGCCCGAAGAAACATAGAGCTGCCGGTCGCCCTCTTGAAAAAGCCCCATGTCGTAGAAATCGCGAACGCGCCAGAAACGCAGCCACGTGGAGCCGAAGAGGGGAAGACGCAGTTGTCCGCCGTGGCTGTGTCCGGCGAGTGTAAGTTCAAAACACGTGGGGACCTCCGAAAAAATTTCCGGCGTATGGCTCAGGAGGATGCTTGGGGTATCTTGCTTCATGGACAAGAGCGCCATCGACCAGTCGAGGCAGTTCTTTAAGGGAAAGCCGACGCCGACGAGTTGAAAGGATGCTCCGTTCGATTCGATGGCCAGAGAGGAGTTGTGCAGAATACCGATGTTCGTATTTTCGAGTGCTTTCGCGACCATAAGCATTTTTTTCCCGTAGTCGTGATTCCCCAGGATCGCGTACGTGCCGAGCGGCGCTTTCAGCACGGAAAGCGCCTCTTCGAGTTGCTCCTGGTTGTACGTCGGAGGATCGCCCTTGGAAGTGATGAAATCACCGCCGATCAGGATTATGTCCGCTTCCGCGGCGGCTGTGCTCAGCCGTTCGCGCAGCCCCTGCGCGTGCTTTGTCCCCAGCCACGCCGGGCGGAAGTGGAAATCGGAAACAAAAAGAATTTTCAGTCCGTCGTGTTCCGGGCGCCAATTTTTCAGCTCAATTTCGACGCGCCGCAGCTGCGCATGCATCGGAGACGTCCGCCAATCGGAAAAAAGAAGAAGCGCCGCGAAAAGGGCGGTGAGAAGAAAGGCGATTCGGTGTGTTTTAAAAAAATTCATAAGTCGGTACTATACTCCGTCTTCCGCAAAAAATCAATCTGGCACGTCTTATGCTTGATAACACGCAAATACAGGAGGGTTAAACTATGAATATGGAAAAAATGACGACTCGTTCCCGCGAAGCGCTTCTCGATGCGCAAAAATTGGCTCAGGAAAACGGCAACAGTGAAATGAATTGCCTGCACGTTCTCGCGGCTCTTCTCGCCCCCAAGGACAGCCTGGCCCGTTCCGTTTTAGAGAAAACCGGCGTGAGCTGCGCGCTTTTTGTCGGAAAAGTGGAAGGCGCGCTTGCGCGCTTGCCCAAGGTTTCCGGCGGCAACGGCGAAGTGTACACGTCGCGCGAATTCAGCGCCATGTTGAACGATGCCGCGAAGCAGATGGAAAATATGGGGGATGAATACCTTAGTGTTGAACATCTTCTGCTCGCCATAGCATCGGCGCGCGACACCCGTGCGGGCGCGCTTCTCGGCGAGGCGGGGATCAGCGTTGAAAAGCTCTTGACCGCGTTGCGGAGCGTGCGCGGCAACCAGCGTGTTACCTCGCCCGAGCCGGAGAGCACCTTCGAGGCGTTGGAAAAATATTCTCGCGACCTTACGCAAATGGCTATGCAGGATAAACTCGACCCGGTCATCGGGCGCGACGATGAAATCCGGCGCGTCATCCGTATTCTTTCGCGGCGTACCAAGAACAATCCGGTTTTAATCGGCGAACCCGGGGTCGGCAAGACCGCGATCGTCGAAGGGCTCGCCCGGCGCATTGTGCGCGGCGACGTGCCGGAAAGCATTCGGCACTGCCGGGTTGTTTCGCTCGACATGGGCGCTCTGATCGCCGGAGCCAAGTACCGGGGCGAATTCGAGGAACGGCTTAAAGCCGTTCTCAAAGAGGTAACGGGGGCGGCGGGGAACATTATCCTCTTCATCGACGAACTGCACACCGTTGTGGGCGCCGGTGCTTCGGAAGGGTCGATGGATGCCGGCAATCTCCTCAAGCCGATGCTTGCCCGCGGCGAACTCCACTGTATCGGAGCGACAACGCTGGACGAATACCGGAAATACATCGAAAAAGACCCGGCGCTGGAACGGCGTTTCCAGTCGGTATTGGTCGAGCCACCCACGGTGGAGGACACGGTCAGCATCCTGCGCGGACTTAAGGAACGGTATGAGCTCCATCACGGCGTGAAAATTCTGGATTCGGCGCTTGTGGCTGCGGCGGTTCTTTCCGACAAATACATCGCGGACCGTTTTCTCCCCGACAAAGCCATCGACCTTATCGACGAAGCCGCCGCGTCGCTCCGTACAGAGAACGAAAGTTCCCCGGAGGAACTCGATGAAAACGAGCGCCGCGTCATGCAGCTTGAAATCGAAATCGCCGGCCTCAAAAAAGAAAAAGATGCCGAGGCCGTCCGTCGCCGTGAGGCAATGGAAGAGCAGCTTGCCGAGCTTAAGGAGAGCGGAAAAGTTCTCCGCGCCCGCTGGGATGCGGAAAAACAGTCCATCAACGACCTTCGGACTTTGCGCGAATCGCTCGATATGGCCCGTTCCCAGCAGGAACGCGCCGAGCGCGAGTACAATCTGGAAAAACTCGCCGAGCTCAAGAACGGCGTCATCCCCGGCATCGAGCAGCAGATCAAAAATGCCGAAGACGCGTTGAAGCGTGATGAAAACCGCCTCTTAAAGGAGGAAGTGGAGGACGAAGACATCGCCTCCATCGTCAGCCGCTGGACGCGCATCCCCGTGAGCAAATTGGTGGAAAGTGAAAAAATGAAGCTCCTTGCGCTTGCCGACAAACTCCATGAGCGTGTTGTGGGGCAGGAGGAGGCCGTTTCGGCGGTGGCCGACGCCGTCCTCCGTTCCCGGGCGGGCCTTCAGGATCCCAAACGTCCCATCGCCTCCTTCATTTTCCTGGGGCCGACAGGGGTGGGGAAGACGGAGCTTGCGCGGGCGCTTGCGGAGGATTTGTTCGACGACGAGCGTTCGATGGTCCGGATCGACATGTCCGAATACATGGAAAAATTCAGTGTGTCGCGCCTGGTCGGCGCGCCTCCTGGATACGTTGGCTACGAGGAAGGGGGGCAGCTTTCGGAAGCGGTTCGCCGCCGTCCCTACTCGGTGGTGTTGTTCGACGAGATCGAAAAGGCGCATCCGGATGTGTTCAACATCCTTCTCCAGATTCTGGAAGATGGGGTGGTTACCGATTCGCAGGGGCGGACGGTTTCCTTCAAGAATACACTGATCATCATGACCAGCAACATCGGCAGCGACATGATTCTCGCCAACCGCGGCGACGCGGACTCGCTGCGCGACAAGCTGTTCGGCGAATTGCACCGGCATTTCCGTCCGGAGTTCCTGAACCGCGTGGACGGGACGCTGATCTTTCATGCGCTGACGAAGAAGGATATTTTGGGCATTGTCGAAATCCAGCTCCGGCGCTTCGGAGAGCGCCTGAAGGCGCAGAACATCGGTTTCGAGATTACACCCGAAGCAAAATCCTTGATCGCCGACGATGGATTCGATCCCGCATTCGGCGCACGCCCCCTGAAGCGCGCAATCATCCGGTTGTTGGAAACGCCGGTTTCGCGGAAGATCATTGCCGGTGAGTTGCCGGAAGGCGAAACCCTTCGTGTCGATGTCCAAGAAGGAAAGCTCTGCTTCGGAACTTGCTGAGGCTAAGCAGGAGGGACGTTGCCGTCCCTCCTTTTTTTATTCCGTTGCCGACAATCCGGAGGAGCCGATGCTCAGTTCTCCCGAGCGCGCAGCCTCGATGATCTGCGACAATCCCCTGGCGTTTGATGGCGTCATGTTGCTCGCCGATGCCGGAAGGGTCAGCATGGTAACGTCGCATTTTCCGGCAAGGAGTTCGAATACTCCTGCCGGATTTTCAATGGAACTTCCAGGCGGAACGGCGCGAAGGCCGGCCACCCAACTTTGGTTGTTGATGAAAACAAGTTTATTGCGCGTGCTTTCCGTTACGGTTTTTAAAATACTTTCGCTCGTAACGGTTTCACGTACGAGTTCCCCCCCGGCGTTGTATTCGCGTATTGTCGACAATGTCGGGGCGAGGCAGCCGGCCAAAGAGAGCATACTTGCCGCGTAAAGTAGCGGAATGATTGGTCTATTCATTGTTATTATCCTCGGACCAGCATGCGTTCCACCAACCGGGTTGGTCGTAACCGCATTTGCTTCCAGTGTATTTGCATAGCTCGTTCAGGCCGCTCCACGCAATGGCAAACGTGTTGCCCGCTGTTGGATTGGCCGCAAATGCGGCGGATTCCAGGAGCAAGGCATACTCGTCGAACCCGCCGTGGAACGGCATGCCGATGAAGCCGCTGATCTGTACGCACAAATTTTTAAATGCTCCACACGCGGCGTCGAACTCGGCGCGATTGCGTTGTTCGCGCTCAACACGGACGTCAAAATCTACTTTTCGTATGTGTTCCATTTTTTATCCTTTTAGCAAATTACGCACGCCGGGGCGATGCCGAGCACTCCTTGCACGGACACATTGGAGGTTGTTCCGGCAGGACCGACAGCGAGGGCCATGCTGGAGTAGGCGAAAACCGGAGAGCGCAGCCACCAGCTTTGTGCAACCCCGGAGTTGTTGCATTTTACGCGGTCGGCATTGCCGGCTCCAGAGTACACAGACATCATGGAGCCTTCGCCGATAGTGTTGTTGGTAACACCGTAAAGCTCCGTCAGGCTTGGCAGAAAGATCCGGTCCGTCGATACACCGCTCCCGCCACCGTCCGAAACGGTGTTTTTTGCGGTTACAAGGTCGATTTCTCCAAGCGCGTTGCAAAAATCGCTTCCGGCAAAACCGGCCAGAAATCCGGGGGTTGTGCCCGCGTACAGAGGCGGAGCATCCCAGATGTTTTGCGGCGTCCACCACGCGCCTGACAAAGCGGAGCTGTTCAGCCATTGGCGGATTGCGCTTTGCTTCCAACTGCCGTAACCGTTCAGCACTTTGCCATTGTCATGAATAAGCTCATAGTAGGTGTTTGCGGCAACATCGGCGTCATCCGTTACGGCGGCTTGATTGTAGTTGGCGCCGTCGAATGTGTAATATTTTTTTGCCTTGTCTACGATCGCTCCGTTGCTCCAAACGCCATTCCATGGGTCAGCCGCCGCTGTGGCCTGTGTTGCAACCACACCGGATGTCGCGGTGCTTACAATTGCCCATTTTCCGCTTTCGGAAAGCCATAAAAGACGCAGTGTGCCTGTCCGGCGCGCCCAGGCGCGGGCTGAGCCGGTTGCCGTTTCGTTTTCGAGAAAATAATCGCCGTTTAAGGCGGAATTTCCACTTAAATTGAGAAGATAAGAACTCTGGAATACCGTATCGCGCGTTAGTGCGTAACTTTTTTCCGGCGCGTCGAATTGGAGGGCGGCAAGGGTATATTTGCTCAACAATGTCATGCTTTCGGGCGCATGCTGGTCGAATCCGGCAATCTCCCAGTAGATTGTCCCATAGGTGCGGTGCTCCGCGGTCAGGATGTCGCCGACGGCGAAGTATTGTTGTGCATCGCCGGATCGCACGATGTCCGCGACGGTCGTCCATGTGAGCACATTCGCGGCGAAACGGTTGGCCGCGTTGGTATTGACGAGGGCAGAGGCGGAGATGGGGAACAGCGTGTAATAGTAGTCGTTGTCAAGGTCCGGAAGGGCGTCAATAAAAGCGGTCGTGCGGAACTGGTTACGCTCCGTAGTTGCAATAACAACGACTCCATCGTCCGGAGAGTCCGGGTAATCACCCATTTTGCGCACCAACACGGTCTTGGCCCAGCGGGCCAGAACAACGCCGTCCGCCACAAGATCATCCGGGTCGCGCCATTTGATCCGCACGGTCGTCCCCTGCGTGATGCACCGGATTGCCGTGCAGTCGCCAACAGGATAAATGGTCTGATCTGAAGTTGAAATCTCAACATTTCCGGATGCATCTGCTTTTATGCCGTTGACGGACAATACGCATCGGGCATGTTCCGTTCGCGTCCAACATGCAACGCCTCCTGGGGAAAGCGTCCCGGAGCATTCAAGGTCCGCCGTTGCGCGGAAAGCGGCATATCCGTTGGATGCGATTGTAATTTCCAGCGGGATTACCCGCACGCCGGAGTCGCCGCCCGATGAAAATATGGAACGGTATACCGGATTTCCCGCATCGAGCAAAAAATGAAAAGAGCCGTTGTCGCGCGCATCGGAATTGTTGTTTACGGAAGCGATGATCGGCATTTCAATTAAAAAGGTATCCGCTCCTGCCGGAACTGTCTTCTCGGAAGTGAACGGTTCCGGATCAAAGTGAGCGTTTGCAAGCACAAATGCGTATCCGAAAGATGTTTTCTGGTATCCATGGTATCTGATTTCCCCGATGGAATCTATACGTATTGCGCCGATGGGGCGCGGTTCCACTCCGTTTTTCAATTCAAGTTCCAGTGTGGAAATACCTGTGCCTACTTGAATGGCATTCCGAAGCAATGCCGGATACTCCCATGTCCGGTTGTCATCCGCAACGGCGCTTATTTGCGCATCGGTTCCGGAAAATCGCGTGCAGGGATTGGTCAGGACTCCTTCCGGATCGAAGTTCGGAATTCCTTCGGTCAATTGTATTTTAAGCAGCTTTTGTTCGTTTGACGTTATGCGGAGCATTCCTCCGGCAAGCCGTCCGTTCCGGGTGTGGAATGTTGATTTGCCGATGTCGACAAACAATTCCAACGGTACTTCATTTGACATTTTCGCCTCCAATCTTGTTGTGCGCGGCTTGTTATTCCGCCCTTGTTAACGATGTGTATAATGTCAACCAATGTTACAAAACCATCTTTTTGTGGATATATTGCTTGACAATATAAAATAGGCATGTATTTTGCTAGTGTTGGGGGCTAAATTGCCAAATTGAAGGACGGCGATATGGACAATACAGTTGTTACCGCGAGTGACATGAATTATTTTTGGGGCGTTTTGATGTTGATCGGCTCCATGCGCATGTATGGAATGAACGAACCGGTCATTGTATTGGGAATTGAGTATACGGCCGAGGCCAAGGAGGTCTTGTCGCAATTTAAAGACGTAACCGTTGTCGACGCCGCGCGCGGACAGCATTCGCTGACCTGCCAAAAGCCGAACGTTATGCTGATGGCCAAAACCAAGTATGTTACCTGGGTGGATTGCGACGGATATTTTCATGGAAACTGCTCGGATCTTCTCTGTCCGGCGGATGAGGGAATCATTCATATCCGGCAGCGCTCTTTGCGCGAAAATAAAATGGTCTATCCCGCGTCCCCCACAGGCGGTGTTCCGCAGGAAATTCTGGATGTCTGGCGAAAAGATGTCGGTGAACGGGAAATGCCGAGCTACGATACGTGCTGCTCCTGCTGTTTCCTTTCGGTCGCGACTTGCCAGAGCGCTTTCATCGCCCGCTGGCGCGATCAAATGAATAAAGTGCTTCCAACGGGGGATATCGGTGTTGTGGACCGCCGTTCAAAGGCCTATTTTCAAACCGATGAATCCGTGCTGAACAGCCTTCTTTTCTACATGAATGACGCGCCGAAAGTTGCCGATACCTTTAAATTGGACAAGAAGGCGGACGCTATTTTTATCCATTTTGTCGCACATCCCAAACCCTGGCACGCATGGGGGCCGCAGTCGATACGGCATTACGCAACCTATATCGCGGTCGCCAATTACTTGCGGAGAAACTACAAACTTCCGAGCGAGATCCCGTTTTCACTGCGGTGGGAGAATAAATTCTGGTGTTCGTGCCTTCAGTACCCGGTGAAATTCCGATACAAGCTCTCACGCCTCAAGAAAAAGATTCTGAACCGCTTTTGAGGGGCTGTTCGGATCAAATCGCTTGCGGTGCAGGCGGTTGGCCCGTTAACTATTTCTTCGCATCTGCTTTCTTGGATATTTTGTATTTCCAAACCCGGAAGACGCCTGAAAAGAAGAGAACAAAGGCCCCGACGATCAGTGCAATTTGCAGTGTTGCTGATTTGGAAGAAGCGTTGCGTTGCTCCGGAGTCAATCGAAAGTTTACCAGAATTTCGGCGGAGGCGGACATGCTTTGCTCAAAACACCATGCGTCTCCAGCCGCGCTCCGGTCGGAGATCATCCGCTCCACAAGCGCGCCAACCGAATAGAATCCACGTTCCTTTTCCTGTGAGATGAATGCGCGCGCCTCTTTTTCTCCGTATTCATCCAGTATGTAGATGGCGGTCGCTGTCCGTACAAACACTTCGTACATCATGGTTTTCGCCGTAGCATACCCCTGGTTGCGCATCCTGTTTTCAAGAGGGGAATACAGGCGTTTCGCGCTTGCAACGAGTTCCCGGTAGTGGCGGTCAACCATTCCATTGACGAAGGAGTGCATGAATTCATGTACGACCACGGCGACCGTATCATGGGCGTTACGCCCTTGGAGGAAGCCTGAAGTCATTCCGACGATGGCATATTTGATGTCCCTGTCGCCATAGTTGTTTCCGGCGCCATAATTGCAATGTCCGTTCTGTAGTGCCGGGATAACGATGAGTTCGACATCCAGGGACCTGCCAAAATTCCGCTCCAGCCAGGGAACAATATGGGCATCGGCGATTGTTGCGGCCATTCTTTTTTCATAGTGGTGATACAACGGTTCGTGTTCCCGGCAGAATGCATTGAACCCGGATTGTTGGGCAAAATCCCGAAGTTGAGTTAAAAATTCCGGCAATTCCCGGCGGGGCCAGCGCCCATCCAAGCCGGAGGCCTTTTCAATCGGAACGATCAACTGTACATTTTCCGTGTCGTCCAGGTGGACAGCCATGCTGGCTACCGCATCGAGGCAGACGCTGTTCTTTGCGGCGAATTCTCCGGCGAGTTTCACCGCCGGATGATCCCGGAATTTGGAGAAATGAGAAACAATATCGCCCTCGTATTCCGGTATCAGGCCTTTCGTGTAGCCCGGGCTGCCTGCCAGCCGGAACACCAACGACAACAATTCCACCCGCAGGTCACACCGGATCGACACTTCCGTTTCGGATGCCGATGTCGGTGCGAAACAATGAAGGAGCAGGATGCCGAGGAGGAGCGGAACCATTTTCATTTTTACTCCGGCACACAAGCCCCTGAAGCCGCGTGGACGGGCTTTTCTTAAAGGAAAAATGCACGACCTTTTTCCTTTATTCACAGATTGTGTTCCACTTTTTCCAGCGTTTTGCTTTGATCGCTTCGCTCAAATTCAGGATGTCGAACTTCTCCGGATGGCTCTTGTAGGCGGGAGGAACTTCATCCGGGCGATAGAGGCCGAAATACGATGTTCCATTTTTCAGTGTAATGGAGATGTGTTGGCTATGAGAGGTCGCAATTTGTTGCACGGGAGCGTTTTCGAGAATGGCGACGATTTCCGGCGTGGTCAAGTTCCGCGGGTCCGCCGGGTCATAATTTGCGCAGCCTCCGGCGAGCAACAGTATGGTGAACAGTGCCAGCGTCAACCGATTGAATCCGTGGCGGATGATATTTTTTGACATGTTTTCCCTTTCGCTAGAATTCCTTCATGGAAGTATACCATAAAATCTGTACAATACAATCAGACGGCTTCAAAAGGGTAGGGCAGGGAGTCGAGGAAAAGTTTCCCGTATTGCTTGGAGATCACCCGCCTGTCCATGACGACGATCACTCCCCGATCGTTGCGGCTTCGGATCAGTCGGCCCACACCCTGCCGGAAGCGCAGGACCGCTTCCGGCAAACTGTAGTCGCGGAATGCGTTTCCGCCGGCAAGTTCAATCCGCTCGGCGCGGGCGGCGACCAGCGGATGGTCCGGCACCGCGAAGGGCAGCTTGGTTACAATGACATTGCTTAAGGCGTCGCCGGGAACATCCACTCCCGTCCAGAAGCTTGCCGCGCCGAAAAGGACCGAGTCGGTGTCTTCCCGGAATTCCTGTAAAAGTGCCGAACGCGTCCTGTCCTCCCCCTGGCGGAGGAGGGTGATTTTTTCGTCGTGAAAAAAGTCGGCGAGGGCGTCGGCGCATGTCCGCAGGAGTTTATGGCTTGTGAAGAGGACAAATGCTTTGCCGTGTGTGAGGCGGACGAAGCGTGGAATTTCACGGATCAGGGCGCTTTCATAGTCCGGGTGCGTAGGGTCCGGCATTTCACGGGGGAGGTAGACACGCGCCTGGTCGGCCCCGAAGGGGGAGTCCAATGCAACGCAAGCCCCGTCGCAAAAACCGATCCGCTGGGTGAAATAATCGAATTTTCCGCGGATTGTAAGCGTAGCGCTGGTGAGAACGACCGGGAAATCGCGTTGAAGGAGGTTTTCCGCAAGCAACTCGGCCACATTCAGGGGAGCCGCGTGCAGCGTGATGCTGTTCCGGTCGCTTTCGACATAGTAGACGGCGTTCGGATCACGCATTTCAAGAAATTCGGCGATGCCGTCGATGTATTCCCGGCAATGGCCGAGTTGTGATTCGATTTCCGGCCGCGCAGGATCGTCGGCTTCGAGCTCCTCGACATAGGCGGAAAGCTCCCGGTATAAGCGCATGAGTTCACCGGTCAGGTTGTCGGTGAAACGTCCGGGTTGGAGGATGCGGCGGATGGAGTCGTTTTTTTCGGCGAGAAAATGTTCGAAAGGCGTGAAAAATCCGTAGACTTCGTTCCTGATTTCGGCAATGCGCGCACGAAGGCGCATCGCTTCTTCGCCGTTTCGCAGAAGGAGGCCCCGGCCGTTTTCCGGGTTGAAAAGCCTATTCAGGAATCCGAGCATCCCGGCGCGGGAAAGGCGGAGGCCGAGGTGCTCCGCCGCGTTGTCCTCCAGCGTATGCGCTTCGTCGATCACCACCGCGCCGTATGCGGGGAGCAGGGGGCTTGCCGCTTCTCCGGCAAGCTGCATGCGTAAATCGGTTAGAAAAAGCGCATGGTTGGCCACAAGGATGTCCGCGTGCTCCCACTCCTGCCGGGCACGGAAGTAAAAACATCCCCGGAAGTACGGGCATTTTTGTCCCAGGCAGTTTCCGCTTTCGCAGCAAACCATGTGCCAGGAAGACGATTCCAGCCGGAAGGCGATATCGTCGCGTTCGCCGGTTTTGGATTCCCCGATCCATTCCGCAAGACGGGTTATGTCCAGTGCGATGGAAGGGTTCGGCAGAAGTTGATCGCGTTGTTCCCCCGTTAGAAACGCCAGGCGCCGTTTGCACAAATAATTGCCGCGTCCTTTGGCCAAAGTTGCCTTGAAATCGATGCCTGTGAGTTCCCGGAGGAGGGGGATATCTTTGGCGATGAGTTGTTCCTGAAGGTTGATCGTTTCGGTCGAAATTAGCGCCGGACGCTCCGTGAGGCGCGAACGGTAGATCAATGGGATGAGATAGGCGAAGCTTTTTCCAACCCCGGTCGGGGCTTCCACGCATACATTGTTTCCGGCGGCGAACGCGTCCACGATGGCTTCGGCCATGGCGAGTTGCTGGGGGCGGAATTCGTACGCGCGCCCGGCGCTGAACGCCGCGTTGCGCAAGGGGCCGCCCGGGGAAAAAAACGCGGTGGTCCGGTCGCGGAGTACGGAGAGATCTTCCGCGGTCGGCTGGGGCTCCGGCTCCCACTCGGCGGCGGCAAAATCAAGATCGATGGGGTCGTCGAATTCTCCCGATGGCATAATCATGGGGCATAATGTAATTCACATATGTGAAAAAGCAAGGTTTTTTTATTGAAAAAAATGGGAAGGGGGCTATAGTACTGTTTTGGTGTATTTATTCTCAAACGAAGAGGTTTGTCATGGGAAAAACATTGGCTCAAAAGGTCTTCGACGCGCATCGCGTGGACCGTCCCGGCGCCGGCGTTTCGGTGCTGTCGCTGGATCGTGTGTTCTGCCACGAAATCACAACGCCGATCGCCATCAACGATCTGGTCGCGCTGGGGAAGGACCGCGTGTTCGATCCGACCAAGATCAAAGCGGTTATCGACCACGTAACCCCCGCGAAAGACTCCAAAACCGCCGAACAGGGGAAAACACTCCGCGAGTGGGCGCGCCGCCACGGGATCAAAGATTTTTTTGATATCGGCGAAAACGGCGTATGCCACGCGATTTTTCCGGAAAAAGGATTCGTGCGCCCCGGCTTCACCGTGATTATGGGCGACTCGCACACATGCACGCACGGCGCCTTCGGCGCGTTCGCTGCGGGCGTGGGCAGCACGGACTTGGAAGTCGGCATCCTCAAGGGTGTTTGCTCGATGCGCGACCCGGAGAGCATCAAGGTTGTCCTGAACGGCGCGTTGCGTCATGGCGTGTACGCCAAGGACGTGATCCTCGCGGTGATCAAGCTCCTCACGGTGAACGGCGCGACCGACAAGGTCATCGAATTTGCCGGCGCGGCGGTGGACGCGATGAGCATGGAGTCGCGGATGACATTGTGCAATATGGCGATCGAGGCGGGGGGAACCTGCGGCGTCTGCTACCCGGATGCGACCACCGTGGAATATCTCTGGCCATTTATCCAGGATGAATTCAAAACCAAGGCGGATGCGCTGAAGGCGTACTCCCGGTGGCTCCCGGACGGCGACGCCGTGTATGAAAAAATCATCGAAATGGATGTTTCGGCGCTGGAGCCGATGGTTACATTCGGCTTTAAGCCCGACCAGGTCAAGTCCGTGCGCGAAATGACCGGAACCCCCGTGCAGCAGGTCTACATCGGAAGCTGCACCAATGGGCGGCTGGAAGATTTGCGCATCGCGGCCTCCATCCTCAAGGGGAAGAAAATCAGTCCCGCGTTGCGGGCGATCGTTTCCCCGGCCACGCCGAAAATTTACTCCGATGCGTTGGACGAAGGATTGATCAAGATTTTTATGGACGCCGGATTCTGCGTGACCAACCCGACGTGCGGCGCGTGCCTCGGCATGAGCAACGGCGTGCTGGCTTCCGGCGAAAGCTGCGCCTCGACCACCAACCGGAACTTCAACGGGCGGATGGGAAAAGGCGGAACCGTGCATTTGATGAGCCCGGCGACGGCGGCGGCGACCGCGCTCGCGGGCGTCATCACCAACTCACCGATATTCAAAGGCTGAACTATGAAAAACTTTTGCGGCAACGTTCTGTTTCTGGATCGTTCGGACATCAATACAGACGAAATCATCCCGGCGAAATATTTGACCGAGTTGACGAAGGCGGCGCTCAAGCCTTATTGCCTGGAGGACCTTACGCTCCCCGGATTCGATCCGAGGCGCGACATCGCCGATAAGCAAATCATCGTAACGCGTGCCAACTTCGGCTGCGGCTCCTCCCGCGAGCACGCGCCGTGGGTGTTGGAGTGCAACGGCATCAATGTGGTTATCGCCGAGAACTTCGCCCGGATTTTCCGGCAGAACATGTTCAATTGCGGCATGCTCGCCGTCGGATTGTCCGCCGCGGACATCGATGCGATTTTCAAGATCTTTTCCGGCGCCCCGGCGCGCTGCGAGGCCGACCTCGACAGCATGACACTGACCTTCACCGGGAAGGGGCAGACAAAAAAATATCCCTTCACCGTCGGGGAGTTCGACCTTCAGCTCGTCAAGGCCGGAGGCTGGATCAACTACGCGGACAGCAAGTACTGACGCGTGGAAATCAAGACGCTTTCCCGCATGCACGGACACGCGGGAGAGCGAATGCAAAGCGGGAAATGAGAATTTTGCAGGAAAAGATCAAAGTATTGGCATCGATTCTTCCGGTGATCCTTCTGATCGTCCAACAGGTTTGTCTTTGTCTTTTTTTCTGCTGCATGTTGCATGGACACCGGGACGCGAATGTTTCGCCGTCTCCGCAAATGCGTGTGAGAATGGCTTTCCCGGACGATTGTCCGGAAAGTCGCCATCTGGCAAAATGCGAGAAAGAAACGCGTAACCGCGTCACAAGCACAGTGGATTATGTTCCCACTGTCGCTGTTCCCGCGGAGAGCTTTTCCGTCACCGCTTTTCTTTCGCGGGTTAAAACATCCGCGGGCGGGCAAGCCCCGATTTTCAAAGGAAAAATATTTCTTTCCCTGCATATTCTGCGTTGTTGACGTGCTTTCCCTTCCTGCCTCCGCTATGCGTGTGCACTTTTTGAAATATATTAGGGAAATTAAATATGGATATGCGAAATATAAGCATGGCAATGCTCTGTCTTTTGTTGCTTGCCGGAAACGCTTTCGGCGACGGCGACCATGCGAATGAATCGAAAAAACAAGCCCACAAAGAAGTCGATTCGCACGATGACGATCAAAAACCGGCCGTGGAAATCAGTGATAAACAGCGGAAATTTTTGAACATAAAACTTGCGCAGGCTCTGAGCGGCAATCTGGAAAATTATTTGGAGCTTCCCGGCGAGATTCAATTGAATGCCGACCATACCGCAAACATGATGCCTAAAATGCCCGGGTTTGTTACGGAGGTGTTGGTATCCGAAGGCGACGCCGTCAAAAAAGGACAAATTCTCGCACGGATCACCAGCCATAAACTCGGTGAATACTTCTCCGCGCACAAGCTGGCACTTGAGAGGGAAAAAATTGCAAAGACCGAGTTTGAAATGGCGAAAACCCTCTATGAAAAGACCAGCATGTCGCAGAAAGAATATCTGCGTTATCAAAAAGACTACGCAGATTCGATTGTGGAGCGCGAGCGTGCGGAGATTATGCTGAAGTCATTGAATATCAATGGCGAACACGAAACGCACACGGCGGAGTCCAAAACGGAAACACCATTGCTCTGCACGCTGTACGAGGTGAAAGCCCCCTGGGATGGTACGATTCTGAAAAAGTTCGTTACCGTTGGGGAAAACTTTGCCGAAGACAACACGAAGGTCATTTTTGTCGTCAGCGACGTCTCGCACCTTTGGGTTGATCTGAAGGCGGATGAATTTGAAATCGCCCGTATCGCCAAAGGAATGCCTGTACAGATCAAGACATCCGCCTCGACCGAGATTCACAACGGAAAAATCATTTACGTCGCTCCGGTGATCGACGAAGTTACACGGACTGGTTTGGTGCGTGTGTCCATCGAAAACCACGACGGCAACCTCCGGGCCGGAACCTTTGCGACCGGAACCGTAAAATTGCGGGACAAGGGGGAATCCGTCCTGATTCCGGGCACCGCCATACAGCTTGTCGGCGGCGAATTTGTAGTTTTTGTCCCCGTTGACGACGGATTCTCGCCGCGCGATGTAAGGACGGGGAAAAGTGCGAACGGCTATACGCAGATTGTTGCGGGGCTGAAGGTGGGAGAAAAATATGTTTCCGAGGGGGCGTTTGGTCTGAAGGCCATTCTCGTTACCAGCGGAATGACCGGCGACGGACACGGACACTGATTATGAAAAAAATTCTTGAGCTCATTTTACAGGTAAAATGGCTGGTTGTTTTCCTGATGTTCGGCGTTATCGGCTATGGCGTGTACTGTTATAAGACGATTCCGCAAGATGCTTTTCCGGACATCAGTCCGGTGATGGTTCCAATTTTCGCGGAAGTGCCGGGACTCGCCGCTGAAGAGGTGGAATTGATGGTCGTTCAGCCCATCGAAAGCGCCATGGGCGGTCTCCCGGATGTTGCGCAAGTAAAATCGACATCCGGTTTCGGCATGGGGGTGATTTACGTATATTTTGAGGATTCGGTCGACATGTATTTTGCGCGTCAGTTGGTGGCGGAGCGGTTGAGCTCGGCGGAATCGCTCTTGCCGCCGGGTACGCCGAAGCCGGAGCTGGGACCGATTTCAACCGGTTTAGGGCAGGTGTTTATCTATTACCTCCAAGCCGACAAAGAAACTGTTGAGACGCAAGGGAAGGAACTCAACGCGTATTTGCGAGAACTGAATGATTTTATCGTCAAACGACAGCTGCAAACCGTCCAGGGCGTGACGGCCATTCTCTCGATGGGCGGGCATGTCCTGCAATACCAGATTCAGCTTGATCCGCAAGAAATGCGCCGTTACGATGTTACGATGGAAGAAGTTGTCGATGCGGTACAGAAAAACAACCGCAATGTCGGCGGGCAGTATGTTGAAATCGGCTCCGAAGAATACCTGATCCGCGGCATCGGCATGCTCGAAACGCTCGACGATATACGGGAACTTACAGTAAAAGAGCAGGACGGAATCACCATCCGCCTCGCCCAGATTGCAAAGATTGGGTATGGGCCGGATATTCGGCGCGGCGTCGTAACCCGGAATGGTGAAGAGGAAGTCGTCGCCGGCATTGTCCTGAAGCTTTACGGAGAAAATACCTCCAAGGTCATTGCCGCTCTGCATAAAAAACTCGAAAGCGTACAAGCAAGTTTGCCCAAGGGCGTGAGCATTGTCCCGTACTACGACCAGGCGGATTTGGTGGATAATGCGGGGAAAACGGTCAGCGACGCGCTTTTCCAGGGAATTATCCTTGTTGTCGCGATATTGGCGTTGGCCTTTTGGAATGTGCGGGCGTCATTGATTGTTGCGCTTTCCATGCCGTTTTGTGCGGCGGTGGCAATTATTGGCCTGAGTTGGAGCGGCCAATCCACCAACTTGATGTCCCTGGGCGGCATTGCCATCGCCCTGGGAATGCTTGTCGATGGCTCCATCGTGATTGTCGAAAACATTATGCGCAATCTTGGGGACAGGAAAAACGAAGGAGGAAACCGTTTTGAAATCATTGTGAGTTCAAGCGTTGTCATGATTCGCCCGATTGCATTCGCATTGTTAATCATCATCGCGGTATTCATCCCCATTTTCATGTTTGAGGGGGTGGAAGGAAAACTGTTCCGTCCGTTGGCGTCAACCATTGTCATGGCGTTGGGGGCCTCCATCTTCGCCGCGATGGTCAACTCGACCGCTTTGGGCGCAATTCTTCTAAGGGGATCGGAAAAGGAGGAGCAACGGACGAAAAAAACACTTGCCTTTATCCGGAAAATGTATTCTCCTTTGTTGGTATGGGCAATCAAATTCCGTTATGTTATGTTTGTACTGGTTTTATTCGCTTTTGCCGGAAGCATTTTCATCCTCGGGAAAACCGGGCGCGAATTTATTCCGACTCTCGAAGAGGGGGCGATTGTTGTTACCGTAACCATGGCACCATCCATTGGTCTGGGCGAGGCGGAAATCATCGTCCGGAATCTTGAAAAAATCATCATCAAACACCCCAACGTTACGGAGACCATTTCCCGGCTCGGTCGACCGGAAGCGGGGAGCCATCCGCACCCCGTGAATTTTGCGGAGATCCAAATTGCGCTGAAACAGGAAAAAAGCGGATCCATCGGTGCCGAAGCCAGGAAAAAAATTGTGGAGGAATTGCGTTCGGAATTGGGGGATTATCCTGGCGTTACAACAAATTTTTCGCAGCCGATTCAGAATGCGTTCGATGAACTTCTTTCCGGCGCAAGGACATATTTTGCGCTGAAAGTCTACGGCGAAAACAGTGCGGTTCTGCGGAAGAAGGCCGAAGAAATCCGTGAAGCCGTATCCAGGATTCCCGGCGTGGTGGATTTGGCGGCAGAACAAAATTTCGGACAACCGCAACTCCAGATTAAGCTGAATCGGAAAACCATGTCCCGCCTCGGCGTCAACGGGTCGGAGGTCATGGAACTTATCGAACGCGCGTTGGGCGGCGAAAACATTGGTGCGATCTACCAGGATACACGCCGTTACGACATCAATGTCCGCCTGGCGGAGAAATACAGGAATTCACCGGAAGCGATCGGACAACTGAAATTCAAATCGAACTCCGGGCGCTACATCGAATTGAACCGTATCGCATCCATCGAAATTACCGAGGGACCGGTGCAGATCAATCGCGAGAAAATGCAGCGCCGCTGGACGATTTTCGGGAATATCTCCGGCCGTGCCCCCAGCGAAATTGTGGCCGATATGCGCAAGATCATCGCAGAAAAGGTTGAGCTTCCCACCGGTTATTCTGTGGAATTCGGAGGACAGTTTGAAAACCAGGAACGGGCGATGCAGCGCTTGTACATCGTCGTTCCGATTGTCATCGCACTGATTTTCATGCTTCTTTGCCTGGCATTCGGGTCGCTGCGGAACAGCCTGACGGTGATTATCAACGTGCCGTTGGCCCTCATCGGCGGTGTGATTGGCCTTGCGGCGATGAATCAGTTGCTTTCGGTCCCCGCCGCCGTCGGATTCATCGCACTCTTCGGGATCGCAATCCAGAACGCGGTAGTGATGGTCTCCGACTTCAACGAGTTGCGCGCTGAAGGAATGGAGTTGTACGACGCGATCGTCGAAAGCGGCTGCCGCCGTTTCCGCGCGATCGTCCTGACCTCGTTGACAACATTGCTTGGGCTCTTCCCGCTGCTGATTTCAACCGGCATCGGTGCGGAAGTTCAGCGGCCGTTGGCAATTATTGTGGTCTTCGGCTTGGCAAGTTCCACATTACTGACGCTGTTTTTCCTGCCGGCGCTATACTACGAAATTGAGCGAAAATTCTGTAAGTCGTAGACTTCTAATTCTCGGAAAGACGTTCCAGCGTGGTCTGCATGTCCGCGGGGATGGGGCTTTCCATTTTGAGGATTTCGCCGCTCGCAGGATGGGGGAGGGCGAGCCTCCAGGCGTGGAGGAGCTGGCGGCCGAGCAAGGGGCCGCGTCCGTTCCCGTACAACGAGTCCCCCAGGACGGGATGCCCCATTCCGGAAAGATGGACGCGGATCTGGTGCGTGCGCCCCGTCTGGAGATCCAGCTCGATCAATGAAACCGGGAAGCGTTCGAGCCAGCCCGTGCGCAGGACTTTGTAAAGCGTAACAGCCAATTTCCCCCCGCGATCCACCTCCGCCATTTTTTGGCGGTTGACGGGATGGCGGCCGATGGAACTTTCCAACCGTCCCTGGGCGAGCTTCGGGTGGCCCCAGGCCAACGCGAGGTAAGTTTTCTTTACTTTCCGTTCCGCAAAGGCCGTCGACAACTGGAAGTGCGCTCCCGCCGTCCGCGCAATCGCAAGGCAGCCGGAGGTGTCTTTGTCCAAGCGGTGGACGATGCCGGGGCGGTCCGTGGCCTCTTCCGCCCACTCCTGGATGCCAGGGTAGCGGCTCAGGAGGGCGTTGACCACCGTCCCCGTCCAATTCCCCGCACCGGGGTGGACGACCACGCCGGCGGGTTTGTCGATCACCAGCATGTGTTCGTCTTCAAAAAGAATCGGGAACGCGAATGGTTCGGCGGAGATGATTCCCGTGGAGGCGATGGGAATGTCCAGCAAAAGGCGCTGCCCTTCCTGCACCGCCATCCGCTGTTCTTCAAAGAGCGTTCCGCGCGGGGTGGAAACTTTTCCGTCCTTAATCAATTTCTGGAGATAGGAGCGGGAGAACTCCGGCAGGAGGGCCGCCAGGGCGCGATCCAGCCGTTCCCCCGCCAATTCGGCGGATACGACAACTTCACGCGGCGGATTCATCGGTGTTCTTTTTCGTCTGAAAGTAGTAGAAAAGACCCGCTCCTGTGAAAATCAGCAGGAAGCCGATCGTCTGCGCCGGAGTGAAATTGAAAAGAAAATCACGGTGATCCCCGCGAAAAAATTCGTTGACAAACCGTGAAAGACCATAACAAATAAAATACAAACTTATTGTTACGCCGCGCCGTACTTTGCGGACAAGGGGGAAGAAGAAAGCGGCGAGGAGGAGATTGAACACCGCCTCGTACAGCTGTACCGGGTGCAGCGCGACGGCGCCGTAACGCAGGAACGGTTCCGACCCTTCCGGATACAGAACGCCCAGCGCGCATTGCGTCGGCACGCCGAAGCAGCAGCCGTTCAGAAAACATCCCACGCGCCCGAAGGCGTGCCCTACCAGCAATGCCGGGACGGAAATATCCATAAGGCGGATAAAGTCAATCTTCGTTTTCCAGCACCACACCCCCAATGCAGCCAAGGCGAGGAAGAGGCCGCCGTAAAAGACCAACCCCCCCTGGTCGATACGAAAAATCGCGCCGGGCCTGCCGGCGAATTCGCCGGAGAATTGAATCACATAAAAGATACGCGCGCCGAGCACGCCGGCCACCATGCTGATGAAAACCGCGGTGGATGCCTGATCCGCCGTAAGATCCGCCTTCTTGCGGTTGGCGGAAAGAAGAAACGTGGCGGCAAGGAAGCCGAGCGCCGCCATGACGCCGTACCAGCGGATGGGAAATGCCCCGATGTAAAAAGCAATGGGGTGCATATTACTTTTCCAGACGCTTGCGGAGGAGATCCCCGGCAAGCTGCGGATTGGCTTTCCCTTTGCTCGCTTTCATAAGCTGGCCGATCAGGAACTGAAGAACTTTGGGGTTGCCCGCGCGGTATTGCTCGACTTGCGCGGGGTTGGCCGCGATCACGTCGTCGGCGAATTTGGCGATGGCCGATTCGTCGCTGACCTGGGCGAGCCCTTGTTCGGCGATGATGGTTTTCGGGGATTTCCCGCTCTCGAACATCGCGGTGAAAACAGTTTTGGCGATGGTGCCGTTGATGGCGCCCGAATCGATGGCGTTGACCAATTCCGCGAGGGCCTCCGGCGCGAACGGACAATCGGAGAGCGCGATTTCGCGGGCGCCGAGTTCGCGGAGGAGGTCGGAGATCACCCAGTTGGCGGCGAGTTTCGGGTTCTTTGCCGCGCGGGCCGCGCGGTCGAACCAGGGGGCGAGTTCGCGGTTCTGCGTCAGGACGCCCGCGTCGTACTCGGTGAGCGCGTATTCGCGGACAAAGCGGGCGCGCATCGCTTCCGGGAGTTCCGGGAGTGTGGCGCGGAGCTCTTCGATGTCTTCTTCCGTAAAGGTAACCGGCAGGATGTCGGGCTCCGGAAAATAGCGGTAATCCTGCGCTTGTTCCTTGCTTCGCATGGCGTAGGTTTCGCCCAGGTCGTCGTCCCAGCCGCGCGTTTCCTGGGTGAAGACTTTGCCCGCATCGAGCTCTTTGGCCTGCCGCCAGATTTCATATTCCAGCGCGCGGTGCGCGGAGCGGAAGCTGTTCAGGTTTTTGATTTCGATTTTTGTGCCGAGCTTTTCCTGCCCGACGGGGCGCAACGAAACGTTCACGTCGCAGCGAAGCTGGCCCTTTTCCATATCGCAGTCGCTGATGTTGCCGTACCGCATGATTTCCTTGAGGTTGGTCAAGTAGGCGTACGCTTCGTCGGGGGTGTGCATATCCGGTTCGCTCACCGCTTCAATGAGGGCAAGTCCGCAGCGGTTGAAGTCCACGCCGCTGGGGCCGGAGCCGTGGGTGAGTTTGGCCACGTCCTCTTCCAGATGAATGCGGGTGATTCCGATGGCGCGTTTGGCCAAAGGCGCGCCGGAGAAGCCGACGCCTTCGATGTCGATGTGTCCCTTGGAGCAGAAGGGGAGGTCGAACTGCGAAATCTGGTAATTTTTGGACGCGTCCGGGTAAAAGTAATTCTTGCGGTCGAATTTGCTGAAGCGGGCGATTTCACAATTTGTCAGGAGCCCGGCGCGGACGGTCTGACGGATCGCCTCACGGTTCGGGACGGGGAGGGCGCCGGGGTAGGCCATGCAAACCGGGCAGACATTGGTGTTGGGCGCGTCGCCGCTCCGGTTGGGGCAGGCGCAGAACATTTTGCTGGCCGTGCGCACCTGAATGTGCACTTCCAAGCCGATAACCGCTTCGTATTTCATCGGATCTCCCAGATTTTATTCACTGAATTTTCCCTGCATAATGTACACGCACTTGAAGATAAATTCCAGTTTTGGAGCTTGAATTTTCGTAAAAAAATGATACATTCTTGTATGAACAATGCGAACGACAATATTTCGGAGAATACCTCCGGCAGCGTCGCCGGAAATTATACCGAGGGCTCCATCACCTCTTTGAAGTCCCTGGAACATATCCGGCTCCGGCCGGGGATGTACATCGGGCGTCTGGGCGACGGATCGCACCCGGATGACGGCATCTATATTCTCCTTAAAGAAGTGATCGACAACGGGATCGACGAATTCATCATGGGCGCGGGGAAACGCATCGACGTCCGGATCGAAAACAACCGCGTAACGGTGCGCGACTATGGGCGCGGCATCCCCCCGGGGAAGCTCGTCGAATGCGTTTCGCAGATCAACACCGGAGCGAAATACAACAACAGCGTATTCCAGTTTTCGGTGGGGCTCAACGGGGTGGGAACCAAAGCGGTGAATGCCCTCTCGAGCTCTTTTGCCGCGCGGACCATCCGCGAAGGGAAGTCGTACCTGGCGCGCTTCGAACGCGGGGAACTCGTCGCCCAGGAGGAGTGCGAAACCAACGAAAAGAACGGGACGGAAATCACGTTTGTTCCGGATGCGGAATTGTTCCCCGACTACGTTTTCCGTGTGGATTACATCGAAAAACGTCTTTGGCGGTATGCCTATTTGAACAGCGGGCTTTCGATCTACATGAACGATCAGCGCTATTTTTCCCGCAACGGGCTGCGCGACCTTGTCGAAGCGGAGCTTCCCTCCGAGCAGCGTTTGTACGACTGCATCGCCTTCCGGAGCTCCACGCTGGAATTCGCCCTGGCCCACGCCGACGACTGCGGCGAAAATTATTGGTCGTTCGTGAACGGGCAGTACACCAACGACGGGGGGACGCACCTCTCCGCCTTCCGCGAAGGGGTTCTCAAGGCAATCAACGAATTTTCCGGGCGCAACTTCCAGGCCAACGATGTGCGCGACGGCATTTTCGGCGCGGTCGCCATCAAGCTGGAGTCCCCCATTTTTGAATCGCAGACGAAGAACAAGCTCGGCAACGGCGAAGTGCGCGGCCCGATTGTAAGCGCCGTCCGCGACGCGCTGGTCGATTATTTGCACAAAAACCGCGAAGAGGCGGAAGTTCTTCTCGACAAGGTGAACCGCAACGAACAGCTTCGCCGCCAGATGCAGTCGGTCAAGGCGCAGGCGCGGAAGAATACCAAAAAGAGCTCGCTCAAAATTCCGAAGCTCCAGGAGTGTAAATTCCACCGCGGCGACCGCGGCGCGGGCGACCGGCCGACGATGATTTTCCTGACGGAAGGCGATTCTGCGGCCGGTTCCATGGTAAGCTGCCGCGATGTCCTCCGCCAAGCGGTGTTTTCGCTGAAGGGGAAGCCGTTGAACTGCCACGGCGAATCGCGCGAAACGGTGTACGGCAACGAGGAATTATTCTTCATCTCGCAGGCGCTCGGGATTGACGACGATGTGGAGAATCTGCGTTACGACAAAGTGGTCATCGCCACCGACGCGGACGTGGACGGGCTTCACATCCGCAACTTGCTCATCACGTTTTTCCTCACGTTTTATGAGCAACTGGTCGCCTCCGGGCATTTGTGCATCCTTGAAACGCCCATTTTCCGCGTGCGGAACAAGAAAGAAACAGTTTACTGCTACAACAACCGTGAACGCGATGCGGCGATTGCAAAGCTGAAAACCGGTGTGGAGATCACGCGGTTCAAAGGGCTCGGCGAAATTTCCGGCGACGAGTTCGGCGCGTTCATCGGCGCGGACATTCGCCTGCTGAACGTTACCTTGGACAGCAACCGCAACATTCCCAAAATCCTTGAATTTTACATGGGTAAGAACGACGCGGAACGCAAAGAATTCATCATGAACAATCTTCGGGAGACGAACTAGGCATGGACGACGAAACGCCATCCTCCCTTCCGGAGAACATCGCGGACGCCAAGACGGAAGGTGCGCAGGACAACGCCTTTTTGCGGGCGATGATCAACGATAATTTCCTGGATTACGCCAGCTACGTCATCAAAGACCGGGCGATCCCCGATGTGGACGACGGCTTGAAACCCGTGCAGCGCCGCATCCTTTGGTCCTTGTTCCGCATGGACGACGGGAAATTCCACAAGGTCGCCAACGTGATCGGGCATACCATGCAGTACCATCCGCACGGCGACGCCTCCATCGGCGACGCGCTGGTGGTGGTGGCGAACAAAGAGTATTTCATCGACCGCCAGGGGAATTACGGGAATATCTACACGGGACACCCGGCGGCGGCGGCGCGTTATATCGAATGCCGCCTATCCGGCCTCGGCCGCGAAGTGTTGTTCAACAACGATTTGACCGAGTTCATCGATTCCTACGACGGGCGCAACCAGGAGCCGATTCGGCTGCCGGTAAAAATTCCCGCGCTCCTGATGCTCGGCTCCGACGGCATCGCCGTGGGGATGCGGACGCGTATTTTGCCGCACAACTTCGGCGAATTGCTCCGGTCGCAGATTGCGGAGCTCAACGGCGAACCGTACGAGCTGTATCCCGACTTTCTGCAGGGCGGCTTAATGGACGTGCGCGAATACGCCGACGGCAACGGGAAAGTCATCCTCCGCGCCAAAATCGAAATCGACGGCAGAAAACTTATTATCCGCGAAATTCCCGCCACGACGACGACGGAAAAACTGATCGCCTCCATCGAACGCGCGGCGGAGAAGAACAAGATCAAAATCGCCTCCATCAACAATTATACCGCGAAAAATGTGGAAATCGAAGTGATTCCCACGCGCGGTTACGAGCCGGAAAAAGCATTGCGCGCTTTGTACGCTTACACGGATTGTTCCGACTCCGTTTCCGTCGAGATGATGGTGATCGCCGACGGAAAACCCTGCAAGATGACTGTGCGCGCTGTGATTGAGCGCGTTACACGCAACCTCCAGGAGTATCTGCGCCGGGAATTGGAGCTGGAGCTTGCGAAGCTTGCCGAGCAGTTCCACTTTAAGACGCTGGCGCAGATTTTCATCGAAAACCGTGTTTATAAGGTAATCGAGGAATGTACGACCCCGGAAGCCGTCCTGACCGCGGTTCACGCCGGGCTTGCCCCTTTCCGTTCGCAGCTTCGGCGCGACGTGACGGATGAGGATGTGGAGCGGCTTCTCGCGATTCCCATCCGGCGGATCAGCTTGTTCGACATCCGGCGCAACCAGGATGAATTGCGTGAAATTCTCGCCCGGGAAAAAGAGTTGAAGCACCATTTGAAGCACCTCCGGGAGTACGCCATCGCGTATTTGGAGCATCTTTTGGAGAAATACGAGGCGCTTTTCCCGCGCCGTACCGAAATTGAGAAATTTGAGAAAATCGACCGCCAGGCGGCCGCGTTGAACAACGTCCGCATCGGTCATGACCGGAAAAACGGCTACATCGGCACCTCGATCAAAAGCGAGGACGTAATTATCTGCAACGAGTTCGATCATCTTCTGCATGTGGAAAAATCAGGGCGTTACAAAGTAACCGGTCTTCCAGGCGAGAAGCTGTTTGTGGACAAACTGTACGATTGCCGCAAATACGACGCGGGGCAGGAATTCGGTATTGTTTACCGCGACCGGAAGACCGGGAAGTATTACGGAAAACGCAGTATTTTGGGCGGATTTATCCGCGATAAGGAATATTTGCTGATTCCGGACGGCTGCCAGCTTGAGCTGTTCACGCCGCGTCCCGATGCGATTTACACATTGGTTGCCAAAAACGCGCGCGGGGAGAAAAACGCCGAAGTCAATTTGAAGGAGCTCCCGTTGCGCTCGGCCAGGGCGCGCGGGGTCTTGCTCTCCTCCGCGCCGCTCCTGAAAATCACCCAGTTGCGTTATCTGACGCCGGAAGAGCTCGATGCCCTGCAACCCATTCCGGAAGAGGCGGAGGAAACCGTGGACGAAGCGCCGGAAGTGATTGTGCCGCCGGAGATCGTTCCCGAACCGGAGATCATCCCCGAACCGGAGGTCATCCCCGAGCCGGAGGTTATCCCCGAACCGGAAGTAGTTTCCGAATCCAAAGTTGCCCTTGAGCCACTTCTTTTTGAGGCAGATCCGGAAGAAGGGACGCGCAAGACCCGTACCCGGCGTACGCGCATTGTTGTCACGAAGCCGGAGCCGAACGATGAACCGGAGGATGATCTCGGCATCATCCAGCCGGAATTCGGCTTTTAGGGGGGCATGACATGCTCCGTTCGTTCCTGCGCAAACTCAAAGAGGACTTCCCGCCCGGGGCGGGGGGTGGCGCATTCTTCGGCAGCATCCTGATCTGGGGAATCGGCGTGGGGTGTTTCGCCGCGCTCCTGAACAATTACCTTGTCGAAATACACAATGTGGACGAGCGCGGGCGGGGCATTTTGGAGTTCTTCCGCGAATTGCCGGGGCTCGGGCTGATTTTCATTCTGGCGTTTCTCCATAAAGTCAGTGACTGGAAGGTAATGCGCCTCGGCGTTCTCTTTTCCATGGCGGGCGTGATCGGGCTTGCGTTCCCGATGGGGGGCATCGTCGGCGCGACGCTTCTCATCGTCCTTTGGAGCGTGGGGGAGCACCTGGTTATGCCTGTACGCAGCGCCATTGCCATGCAACTTGCCGCGCCGGGGCGCGCCGGGCATTCGCTCGGATTGCTTTCCGGAGCGATGAACGGCGGGCTCGTGGCCGGCAGTGCGCTGGCGGCGATGGTTTTTTACTGCGGGACGCGCTATTGGGGAGCGAGCGGGAATACGTTGTATTCGGTGAGTTGGTGTCTGATTTTTCTTTTGCTCGGCATCAGCTTTTTTTGTTCTTGGCGGGGCGGGAGGAGCGTTGCGGCCTCCAAACGGCCCAGGCTGTATTTTCACCGGAAGTTCGGCAAGTTTTATATTCTGGAGCTTTTTTACGGCGCGCGAAAACAAATTTTCCTCACCTTTGCGCCGTTGGTGCTTATCATGCATTACAACATGTCCGCGGACAAAATGGCGCTCCTGCTGGGCATCTGCGCAGCGGTGAATATGTTCTGCGGCCCCATGATCGGGCGCTTAACCGATCGCATCGGGTACAGGAACATCATGATTTACGACACGGTGATTCTCTTTTTCGTCTGCCTTTTCTACGGCTTCGCCGGGGATTGGTTTCCGCCGGCGCTCGCGTTCTGGGTGGTGGTGCTTAACTTCATCCTCGATGCGGTCATCGGGAGCGCTGCCATGGCGACGGGGCTGTACGTCCGGGAAATCGCCAAGGGGAACGAGGAGCTTGCCTCCACCCTTTCCACCGGCATCTCCGCCAATCACCTTGTTTCCATCATCGCCGCGCCGCTCGGCGGGTGGATATGGTTCCGTTACGGCGTCGGCGTCCTATTCACTTTTTCGGCGATCATGGCCGTGCTGAACTCCCTCTTCGCCCTGACCATTCCGCGCCCCGGAGCGAAGAATGCGGAAGCTTGAGTTCCTTGTCCGCGGCATGCATTGCGCCGCTTGCGCCTCGGCGGTTGAGCACACCGTTTCCGCCCTCCCGGGGACGGAGGATGTCTACGTTAATATCGCCACAAATCGCCTGACCCTTCTGGCCGATCCGCTCCTGATCCCCGCCATCGAGCAGGCGGTCCGGAAGGCGGGATTCTCCGCGCGTTCCGCCGAATTGCCGGAAGACGCGCCGTCTTCGTGGGTTCCTTCCGTTCTGGCGCTCTTGCTGGCGGGGATTCTTGCCGTCCTTTGCGCGACGGGCGCTCCGGAATGGGTACGGGCGCTCCTTTTGACCCCGATCCTTTTCCTGGGGCGGCGCTTTTTCCGCAACGGATTTTCGTCGCTTTTGCGCTGGTCGCCAGGCATGGAGTCGCTGGTCGCTCTGGGGAGCGGCGCGGCGGTGCTGTACAGCACATGGGCGTGGATTGCGGGGAGGGGGCATGGGTATTGGGACAGCGCGGGGATGATTGTCGCGTTTGTTCTTTCGGGTAAGTTTCTGGAGGAGCGGACGCGCCGCCGCGCTTCGGGCGCGCTCCGCGAACTTTTGGAGCTTGCGCCGCCCACCGCATTGCTTCTTACTTCCGATGGTGAGCACTCCATTCCTTTGGCCGACGTGCGTCCCGGCGACCGCCTCCGCGTGCGCCCCGGGGAAAAAATCCCGGTGGATGGCGTTGTCCTTGCAGGAACAAGCGCCGCCGATGAATCCATGCTCACAGGCGAGAGCCTGCCGGTGGAAAAGGCCCCCGGCGACAACGTAATCGGCGCCTCGTTGAACACCTCCGGGAGTCTGGAAATCGAGGCAAAGGGGGTGGGGCGCGATTCGGTTTTAGGCCGTATTGTCGAACTTGTGCGCGAAGCTTCCGGTGCGCGCCCTCCTGTTTCGCGCCTTGCGGACCGCGTGGCGGGCCGTTTCGTTTTCTGGGTGATGGGTGTCGCCGTGATCACCTTTTTTGCCTGGTTTGTTTACGGCGCCGGGGCGGAGCGGGCGTTTGTGTTCTCGCTCTCCGTTCTGGTCGTGGCGTGCCCGTGTGCGTTGGGGTTGGCGGTACCGATCGCCATCGCCGCCGGGGTGGGCGCGGGGGCGCGGCGCGGAATCCTGATCCGCAACGGCACGGCGCTTGAGCTTGCCGGAAAAATCCGGACGGTGGTGTTCGACAAGACAGGGACGCTCACAAAAGGGATTCCAACTCTCATTGCCGTTCATCCTTCTTCCGGCGTTTCCCCGGAGGAACTCCTGGAAATGGCCGCTTCTGTAGAACGCTATTCGGAACATCCATTCGCCCGCGCGATCTTGCGCGCGGCGGAACAACAGAAAATCCAACTTCGCGAATGCTCTCATTTTCGCGCTCACCCCGGAGGCGGAGTCAGCGCGGAACTCGACGGGATGGAGCTGCAACTTGGCACCCTTCGATTTCTCGGGTGCGCCGCATCCGATTTGCCCGAAATTTCTGAGGGTTCCACCGCATATCTCGCGCACGGCGGCCGCTTGCTTGGCGCGCTTGTCTTCGACGACGTTATACGCGAAGATGCGCGCGACATTGTCCTGCGGCTGCACGAGCGTGGCGTTCGCGCCGTGATGCTTTCCGGCGATGCCGCGGAAGTCGCACACCGCGTGGGAGCGGAGCTCGGCATCGACGAGGTACAAAGCTCCCTTGACCCCGGCGAAAAAGCCACCCTGATCCGGGAGATTCAAACCGGCCCTTACGCCCCGGTGGCGATGGTCGGCGACGGGGTCAACGACGCTCCGGGGCTTACGCAGGCCGATCTCGGGATCGCCATCGGCGCGGGGAGCGACGCGGCGCTGGAAGCGGCCGACATTGTCCTCCTGCGCCCCTCGCTCGGCGGTGTTCTGGAGGCGATTGAATTAAGTTGCCGTACCATGCGGATCATCCGGCAGAATCTTTTCTGGGCGTTCGCCTACAACGCGCTTGGGCTGCCTTTGGCGGCTGGGGTGTTTTTCCCTTGGTTCGGCTGGTCTTTAAGCCCGGCGTTTTGCGCGCTCGCGATGTCGGCCAGCTCTTTTTCCGTGGTCTTCAACGCTTTGAGGTTGAGAACCTGATTGAACACAATCGGACCTTTGTAATCCACTTTGCGTGTCGCGGAACGATAGCGCAACTCCAGCTCTGCGCCCGTTTCGGTGCGGTTCCGGAGGAGGAAATTCATGGCAAACTCATCCGCAAGCGTGATGGTTGCAATGGTGTTTTCCACCGTGGCGACTTTGGGCGCGGAGATGGCTTCCCCCGCCGCATCAAGGACACGGATGGAAACGTGGTAGAGCGCCTTGTAGTCCGCCGTCGCCGGTTGGTAAGATGCGACAATTTCCAAACGATCCGCCTCCTGCCTGGGTGGTGGCGGCGCGCCTTTGGGGGCGGTGGCGCACCCGGTGAGCAGCAGGGCGAAGCAAAGCAGTACAAAGTGCTTCATCGTGCGAATTCCTCCCGTACGATTTCGATCCAGCGGTTGAAGCGTTTCGGATCATTGCTGATGGTGTGTGTGTCTTTGAGGATAAACATATTGAAATTGTCTTTCCCCACGTCGAGCCGCCGCCGGATGTCGGCGCGGATGTCCTTTTCGCAGAAGGATACGCAGACGAGTCCCGGATTCGGCTTGTGGGCGAGGACGTATTGTTTCCCCGCGGCGGCGGTGACCTTCTCCAGATTCGACCAGGGCGAAACGGAGAGATAACGGAGGTTTTTGATCTCGCTCAGGTAGGGGAGACGGTCTTCCACCGGTTCGCAGCAGCCGTAGTACACGAGGCCGAAATTTTTCAGCAACACTTTCTGGTACGGCCAGATGAACTCGGCGAACATCTCCGGCGAAACGCCGACGGTTTCTTGCGATTCGCCGAATCCCCACAAATCACGGCGCAGAATAGGGCGCCCCACTACCGGATTTTCCGCCGAGGGCAGATCGTTGGTGAGCCCCCACGTCCCGGAGCCGACGCAGACGTTTGCGTTGTTGTAATGGAGGAGTTTTTCCGCCTCCAACTGCGCAAGAAACTGCTCCGAATCGTCGGAGAGGAACTGCATCAACCGATGGATTTCCTCCGGCTGGTCGTACATGCCGTAGAGGAGTATCTCCATACCGACAATATCCAGAACATCGCGCGTGAGCCCGTGGCTCCAGTAGTGGTACCCCACGGAGGGGCGGATATCCAGGATGCCGTCGAACACCTCGTGCGCAAGCTCGAAACGGCGGGCCGTTTCCGCCCGGTCGTGAATGAGCTTGCGGAACTTGAGCTGCGAAAATTGGGTTTTAAGATCGGTAATAGGCGGCACATGTTTAAACGATCCGTTCGGGTCGTCGGTACGTTCGCGCTTGAGCTCCACGCCGAATCCGGTGTTGCTGATGGCGGGGCCCACGCCAAACGTGCGGTCCAGGACGATATCGTCGCCAAAGCTGTATTCGATGAGGAGGCGGTGGAAACACCGTTCCCACCCGAGCGCCGTCGGATCAGTGCACTGAAATTCAACTTGCTGTTCTTCGATTTCGCGCCACGCGCCTTCCGGCGTGGCCATGACCATCCGTTCCGGGCTCTTGAGGTCGTTGAGGGCTTTCCAGCGGGCGGCGCGTTCCGCCATGATCGGGAGCTCGGAAAGTTCGGCCATCTGCGTTGCAAGTTTGCGAAGAGTATCTCGTTCTTTTTGCGTCAGCATCGTTTCCTCCGGGGTGGTTTCCGATTACAATACCACGGTTCAAGTACGATTGCAACCATAATTTTTGGTTCGCACGGGTAATTACATGCCAATTGGCATTATCTGCGTATCTTGGGTTGATTTTTACTTGGTCTGTTGATATAATAGGATCAGTTGATATTTATTCGAGGGATGAGATGAACTATTCCAAATATTTTTCACAAGAATTAGCAAGAATCCACGGGATTATTTTAAACAGCGCAGATTCCATAGCAGAGAGTGATTTTAATAAAAAATGTCATCTCGACAAAATACCTGTTGCACTAAAAGAATATTATCTATTGGCTGGAAACCATACGATCAATCATGAATACAACCGACTGATTCCAGTAGAAAAATTGGCGATAGCGGATGGGTTTCTCATATTTATGGAGGAAAATCAGCATCTGTGTTGCTGGGCGATTAGAGAATCGGACCTTTTATTTCCAGACCCCGAAGTCACTCGAATTGATAACATTCTCGATGATGCCGAGAGCAATATAGGACATTTAACCTTTACTTCAGAGAAAAAATTTAGTGCGTTTATTACTGAAATGGTTTGCCGTATCCAGCAGGAGATCATTGAGGCCGACGAATTGTTGCCCTCCGAAAAAAGTAATATCTTGCCTTCGGAAAAAAGGATAGAAAGGATAGGGAATATAAGAAAGGAATTGCCAAAGTATTTTGTCGCATTGGCATGGCCTCAGTCGGATAATTTATTTGACTTTTATATCATTCGCAATAACCCTGTGAAGATTATATACGGGGTGCTGACGGAAAAAATAGGACTCTCTTTAGACTATGTTCCCTGTATGCCTTCGAATCTGGAAAAAGATAAAGATCTGATCACCATTGAATGTATGAAAGTCATCCGAGAATTTTGCTCATCCTCTAGAAAAAACTTTAAAAATCCCGCAGGAAAAAGAAAGAAAATAGACAGTATCCGAAGAGAAATCCCCCCATATTTTATTGCGATTCCTTGGCCTCAAGCCGTTGACTTCTTCGACTATTACATCATTAGAAACACTCACATTGTGCTTACATTCGGCATACTGCTGGAAAAAAGTGGAACATATATTGATTACATTCCGTGTGTTCCCGACAATTTGTACAAAGACGAAGACCTGATTGCAGCTGAATGTATGAAGGTATTTTGCGCGTATTACTCAAATACATCAAAATAATGATATGCATCTTTCAGTTTCACCGCCTCAGAGGCGGATTTGCAACTTGAAAATCACCGTTGAACCGCTATATTTTAACAATTCAACGGAAGGAAAGAACTGTGAAAATCCAGAATCATGCGCGGCTTTTGTTCATCGGCGACTCCGTAACGGACATGGGACGCAGCCAGCCTGTCGGCGAGGGGCTGTTCGATCCCCACGGGAAGGGCTACCCGAACATCGTCCACGGTCTTCTCAACGGATGCATGCCGCAGGCGCATATTCATGTCATCAACGTCGGGTGCGGCGGGCATACGGTGCGCGACCTGGCCGCGCGCTGGCAGCGCGATGTGATCGATCTCAAGCCGGACTGGGTTTCCATTTTGATCGGCATCAACGATGTGTGGCGGCAATTCGACAGCCCCGGACAACCGGACATGGCCGTCTACCCGGATGAGTACGAGCAGACCCTCGAACGCCTTGTCGCCCAGACCAGGCCCCTGGTCAAAGGCGTGGTCGTCATGACCCCTTTTTACATCGAAGCCAATACATCCGACGCCATGCGTGCACGCATGGACGAATACGGCGAGGCCTGCCGCCGTGTGGCGGACCGGCAGGGTGTCCTTTTCGTCGATCTCCAGAAAGTTTTCTGCGATCTTCTCAAGCACAACCATTCCTGCTTCTACGCGTGGGACAGGGTGCACCCGAACATCCCGGGGAGCACGGCGATTGCCCGCGCCTTCCTTAAAGCCGTCGACTTCAAGTTCTGACAATGGAAACCATGCCCAGAGAGCTCCCCGCCGCGTTCGCGCACCTCGCGGGGAGGGCGGTTACCATCGTCGCCTTCGGCGACTCGAACACCCAGCAGATGCATTGGACGTACGGACATTGCAACTGGGTCGGCCTTCTGAGCATGGGGTTGTTCAGCGTTTTCCGCGAAGGGGCGGCGGTGATCAACTCCGGACGTTCGGGGGATTCCATGGCCAAGGGGCTCCTGCGGTTGGAGCGCGACGTGTTGCGCTTCGACCCCGATGTTGTGATCTTCGGCTTCGGAACCAACGACAGTGCCAACACTACGCCGGAAGCGTTCAAACAGGAAACGTTGGAGGCGATCCGGCGGATTCGCGAACGCCGTCCGGAATGCGTGATCGTCCTGCGAACCCAGCCCCCCGCGATCGACATGTACACCGGCCGCGAAGAGGTGATTCATCACGGAAACGGCCGTGAAATCACCATCGCCGATCGCGCCGCTTTCGCGCAGGCTACGCGCGATGCGGCGAGCGAGGCCGGTACGCTTCTGGTGGATCACTACGCGTTGTGGACGGCTTCCATCGAGTCGAGCTGTCGTGGCGACCTTTGCGCCATCATGGGGAATCCGATCCACCCGAACCACCTTGGACACAGGCGGTTGTACTATGAAATCGCGCCGGTGTTCAATGCCTACCGGCGCTTTTTCTTCGAGTGGGAACGGATTCTTTGCGATCAGGATACTTTGACGCTCTGAGCTACTATCGCCGTCGCGTTGAGCAACAGCAGGATGCCGAGGATCCACCAGATCGCCACCAGCGAAGTCATCGGCGCAAGGATGAACATAAGCCCCAGCAGGAGTGAAAGGGTGCTCACAATAAGGAGCATTCCCTGCGTGCCCTTCGGGGCGTTTTTACGTTGCGCAAAACCGTTGATTCCGGCGAGGAGCTGCCAGAGTCCCAAGAGGATCATCCACAGTGCGTTCATGATGATCGGCGAAACAATGCAAAGCACGCCGAATAGCACGATTACAAGCGGATAGGCGCGCAGGCCTTTCCCTTCCTGCAAAGAGTACACCAGCGGAAGGCCCCCTTCGATCAGGAAGAGGATGCCGACCAAAACGGTTATGAACCGCATAACCTCTACCGGGCGCATGAGAAGCAGGACCCCGAGCAGCACCATGAAAGCGGCGCGTATCCAGAGTCTCCGTTGCGCCGTTGCGGCGCTTTTATCTTGATTTTCTTGCATATTGTTTTTTTAGGGGGGAGCGTTTGCTCCCCCTCCTTCAATTAATTACCGTTCATCATATTTGCGATATCGGCGGCGGGCTCGGTCGTCGGCTTGATGTCGAACGCCTTGACCAGCACCGCGACGACGCCCGGCGAAAGGAACGCCGGGAGCGTGGGGCCGAGACGGATCTTTTTGACCCCCAGCGAAAGGAGCGCCAGGAGCACCGCCACCGCTTTCTGTTCGTACCAGCCGATATCAAACGAGAGTGGGAGCTTGTTCAGGTCGTCGAGTCCGAAGACCTCCTTGAGCTTCAGCGCGATGACCGCCAGCGAGTAGGAATCGTTGCACTGCCCCGCGTCGAGCACGCGCGGAATGCCGCCGATGTCGCCGAGTTGGAGCTTGTTGTAGCGGTACTTGGCGCACCCCGCCGTAAGGATGATGGTGTCTTTGGGGAGCTGTTCGGCCACTTCCGTAAAGTAGGCGCGGTCCTTGTGCCGTCCATCGCAGCCGGCCATGACAACGAAGCGGCGAATGGCGCCGGATTGGACGGCGGCCACCACTTTATCGGCCAGGGCAAGCACCTGGTTGTGGGCGAAGCCGCCGATAATTTCTCCTTTTTCCAACTCCGTCGGAGGACTGCATTTCTTGGCCAGTGCGATGATTGCGGAGAAATCCTTCGGCTTGTTCCCCACGCGGTCGGCGATGTGCTTCACCCCCGGATACCCCGCCATGCCGGTGGTGAACATCCGCTCGCGGTATGCGTCCTGCACCGGAGTGATGCAGTTGGTCGTCATCAGGATCGGGCCGTTGAAACTGCTGAATTCCAGACTCTGTTTGTGCCAGGCGTTCCCGTAGTTTCCGTAGAGGTGCGGGTATTTCTTGAGTTCCGGGTAATAGTTGGCCGGGAGCATTTCGCTGTGGGTGTAAATGTCGATCCCCGCGTCGCGCGACTGTTCAAGAAGCTCCTTCATATCGCGGAGGTCGTGGCCGGAAACGAGGATGCCGGGGCGCTTCCCCACGCCGATTTTCACGTGTGTGAGTTCCGGATTCCCGAATGTCTCCGTATTGGCTTTATCCAGGAGCGCCATGGTGGCGACGGCGATTTTTCCGCACTCAAGCACCAAAGCCGTGAGTTTGTCTGCGGATGTTTCCGTGCACGTGGCCGCGAGGGCGTGGAGGACGAAACGGTAAATCGACTCGTCCTCGTACCCAAGCATGGCCGCATGGTCGGCGTAGGCGGAAATCCCCTTCACCCCGTAGGTCAAAAGCTCGCGGAGCGAGCGGACGTCCTCATGCTGTGTGGAGAGTACGCCCAGAGGGGCGCTGTCGGCTTTCCCGCCGAGCGCGTCGCGGCGGCGTTCCGCCTCGACAATGCGCGTCCGGATGGCATCTTCGTCGAAGTTTGCGTTGGTGATGGTCATAAAGAGCGACTGTACGACGAAAAGACCCGTGGCTTTGTCGCACGGCTTTTGTTCCGCCGCGAGAGAGAGCTCCTTCAAAACGCGCACCAATTCGTCCTGCGCGTTGGCGACGGGAGCTTTTTTGCCGCACATTCCCTGTGCGGTACAGCCGGTGTTGCCTTTGGTTTCCTGGCACTGAAAACAGAACATCGCGTTTTCCATACTTCTTCCTCCTGTAGGTTATGGAATGGGGATGATTTCAATCCGGGGGCGCATATCCACGCCCGCCCTTTGGATGGCTTCTTCGACAATGCGGACGGTTCCGCCGCAGCAGGGGACTTCCATGCGTGCGATTGTGATGGAGCGGATGGAATTTCTCCGGAGTATTTCCGCAAGTTTTTCCACATACTCCTCGGCCCGGGCGTCGAGCTTGGGGCAGAATTGGACAATGATTTTCCCTTTCAGCAACCGTGCGTGGAAATCACCGCACGCGAAAGGGACACAGTCGGCGACGATCAATAAATCCGCGTTGCGGAAAAACGGGGCGTCCGTCCGCAAAAGCGCAAGCTGCGTCGGCCATTGGCGGAGCTCCGTCGGCAAGGCAGGCGCCGGCGGCGCTTCAAAGGGGGCGGCTTCGCGCTCCACGATTTTGAGCGCGCCGCGCGGACAATCCCCCAGGCAGGCGCCCAAGCCGTCGCAAATGTTGTCGCTCACCAATTTCGCCTTGCCGTTGACGATCTGCAAGGCCCCTTCGTGACAGCCTGCGACGCAGAGGCCGCACCCGTCGCACTTTTCTTCGTCGATTTCAATAATGTTTCGTTTCATTTGTTCCTTCCTTCCGGCGGCGCGAGTGTACAGCGCAGCGCCGACAGCAGTTCCTCCCCCTTATCACGCAATAAGAACGCGTTTCCTGAAAGCGCCCACTGCTTGATAAGCAAACGCACCGGCCCGAAAATCAACCGGAAGAGAATATCCGGCGCGATGTCCGCGCGAACTTCGTTCCGTTCTTGCGCAGAAAGCAGAAGCGCGGAAATTGAGTCCTTATGGGAATGCATTAAATGCAGCATGCGCTCCGCAAGCGCGGGATCGTCCTGAAAAAGCTCCTCGGAAAACATAATTTTCGCAAGGGGCGGCTGGCCCTCCACCCGCTGGAATCGGCTCCGCACAAACGCTTCGATGCCCGCCCAGCCGGGGAGGGAATTTTCCAATTCCCCCGCCGCGCTGTTTTCAAACGCATCGAGCACCCCGTGCAGGATCGCCGCCTTGCCCGGAAAATGCCGGTAAAGCGCCGCCTCTGTGATTCCGAGCGCGGCAGCGATGTTTTTCATCGTAAGATGCCCGTAGCCGCGCTCACCAATCAGGCGGATCGATGTTTCAATGATTTGTTCCTGGCGTTTTGTCATAATCCAAATGTTAGTTTGCGTTCACTTACTTATAGTATATCCGACCTTTTTTAAAAATCAAGTCTTATTTTGAAAAAAAAGAATAAAAAAATGACGAAGCCCATGGGGACTCCGTCATTTTTTACTGTGTTATGGAAATGGACTACTGCTGATTTCCCTGCGCGTCGAGTTCGCGGACGATCTGGTCGCCGGTCTTGATTTCGCCGGACTTATCCTGTCCGCCGATGGAGGTCGTTGCGCCGGAAATGAGCTGCTGAATACGCTCGGAAAACACACCCAGGAGAACCAGCGCCGCGATGGCGACGATGACCACCAGAATAATGTACTCCACAATTGCCTGGCCTTTTTGCCGTTTCCGTCGTCTGATAAGCATATTTTCCCCTTTTTTTTAAGGACAGCCGATACACACCATATCAATCAGGCGATTGCCGTAACTGCCGAACACATGCAGCATCGTCGCCAGGGAAGCGGCGATTATAACGCACAAAACGAGCATGGTCGAAAACTCGACCATCACCTGGCCGGACTGAGAATGTCTGCGTCTTTGTGTCATAAAACAGCCTCCACCCATATAATAAGACAGAAGTTGAAAAAATCAAATCGAAAAAGAACGATTCGCGCACTTTATTTGCAGAAAGGACCTTTGCGTTCAATGATTTCGTTCTTTTCATTGAGTATGATCACACGCGGACGGTATCCGGCAAGTTCGGCTTCGGAGAAGATGGAAAACGCCATGATGGTTACCACGTCGCCGACCGCGCCGCGATGGGCCGCCGGACCGTTCAGACAGAATGCGCGACCGCCGGGGGCGCCGGGAATGGCGTAGGTTTCGAGCCGTGCGCCGTTGTTGCGGTTGACGACCAGTATTTTTTCAAACGGGAGAATGCCCGCTTCCGCCAAAAGTTCGGGATCGATTTCGAGGCTTCCCTCGTAATCAAGCTCGCAGGCGGTCAGTCGCGCGGTATGAATTTTCCCGCTTAATAGTATTTTCTGCATGGTCGTTCCCTTGTGTCTATCTGTATACTATAGTACCGTTTTTCCGGAAAATCAAAATATCTTTGTTGTTTTACTTGTATTTTTTCTGTTTTAAGGTAAATTCCGGCATGAACAGCGATAAAAAAATCACGTCCCATGTCGTTACCCTTACGCCGGAGCAGTGCGTTGTATTGGAAAATCTTCTCCGTGAACGCGGCTGGGAGTTTGCCGAACAACCGTACGCCCACTGGAAAGCCCTCCGCGATAAAACCAATGTCGTCGCCTATAAAAGCGGAAAATTGACCGTTCAGGGTGCCGGTTGCGCCGACTTTGTTGCCTTCATCCTGGAACCGGAAATTCTCCATTCCTACGGTTTCGGCTACGAAGTGGAGCCCGAGGTGACCGAAACCTTCGACGCACACGGCGGGATCGACGAAAGTGGAAAAGGGGATTTCTTCGGTCCCCTCGTCATCGCCGGTGTAGTCCTTGGCCCGGAGAATGGGCCGAAACTTCGCGCCGCCGGCGTCCGCGATTCCAAGGCCATTCACAGCGCCGCGCGGATCGCCGCGCTGGCCGGAGAAATCCGCCGCCTGGCCCCCAACGCCTACAGTGTAATCGCGCTGATGCCGGAAACGTACAATTCGCTCTACGAAAAGGTCGGCAACCTTAACCGTCTTCTCGCGTGGGGACACGCGCGGGTGATTGAAAACCTCCTCGAAAAAAAGCCGGACTGTCCCCGGATGCTCTCCGACAAATTCGCCGACGAACGGCTGATCCAACGCGCTCTCATGGAACGGGGCAAAAAGATTGCGTTGGAGCAGAGGGTGCGCGCGGAAAGCGACGTCGCCGTTGCCGCCGCCTCCATTCTTGCCCGCGAGCATTTCCTCAAAAAAATGGAACAATTAAGTTTGGAGGCGGGGATTATTCTGCCGCGCGGCGGAGGAAGCGAGGCGCGGAAAGCCGGCGAAGCGTTGTTCCGGCGCGGCGGGACATCCCTTCTCGCGCGTTGCGTCAAAACACATTTTAAGACATTTTCAGAAATAACAACAGGGACACAAATCCATGAAAACTGACTTTTTTCCCCTTCCAAATGGCGCCAAGGCCTCTCTTTATTACCTGGAGAACGGCAAAGGACTGAAGGCTGCGATCACCGATTTCGGCGGCAACGTCGTCCGCCTCGAAACCCTTGACCGGGATGGCGCGTGGTGCGACGTGGCGCTCGGGTTCCGCGATCCGAACGATTACCACGCCAACACGTGTTACATCGGCTCGTTGGTCGGGCGCTACGCCAACCGTATCCGCAACGGCGCGTTCCCGTGGGATGGCGGAAATTGCCAGGTTACGCGGAACATCGGCGAACACACGCTTCACGGCGGGGATTCCTTCGCGCACAGGCTTTGGAAGGCGGAGATTATTTCCGCATCCGAACTGGAGCTTTCGCTCGTAAGCCCGGATGGCGACGCGGGATACCCCGGGGAATTGACGTTGCGTGTCCGCTACACGCTTACTTGCAACAACGCGCTCCGGATCGAGTACAAGGCTACAACCACCAAAGCGACTCCCGTTAATTTCACCAACCACCTCTATTTCAACCTGGCCGGGGAAAACGCCGGGAGCATCCACAACCAATGGATACAGCTCGCCGCCGATGCCATCACCGAAACCGACGATGTGCTGCTCCCCACCGGCAAAATCCGTCCTGTGGACGGCGCCGCCTACGACCTCCGGAAGCCGCGTTGTTTCCGCGATCTTTTTGCCGAACTACCCAAAGGGTTCGACGATAACTTTATTTTCAACGGCAAATCACCGCAGGCCGTCGCGTATTCTCCCGCGACCGGAATCCGAATGGAAATGACCACAACGGAGCCGGCGGTACAACTCTATACCGGGTATTTTCTGGATGGAACGCTGGTTGGAAAAGGCTCCGTGGCTTACGGTCGCTATGCAGGATTTTGTCTGGAGGCCCAGCATTATCCCGATTCGCCGAACCAGCCGCATTTTCCCTCCACTCGCTTGGAGCCGGGCGAAACGTACCGTCAGACGACCTCCTATCGCTTCAGCGTGGCCGGTGCAATCTGATGGAAAATAAAACCTTCTGGATCAAAGAAGCCGCGAACGGCTTCGGCATGACGGTGGAGGTGGAGAAAATTCTCCACAGTGAACGGAGCGAATTCCAGCAGATCGATATTTACCAGACCGCGAAGCTCGGAAAACTTCTCCTTCTCGACGGGATCATCCAGCTCACGGAATACGATGAGTTCGCCTACCAGGAGATGATGGCCCATCTTCCCTTGATGGCACACCCGAATCCGGAACGGGTCCTTGTCATCGGCGGCGGCGACGGCGGCGTCCTGCGTGAAATCGGGCGGCATCCCGAGTGCAAGACCATCGACATTTGCGAAATCGACGGTGCCGTGATTCGTGCCGCCCGGAAGTTCATTCCCTCCATGGCATGCGGTTTTGACGATCCGCGCGTACAAATTCACATTGCCGACGGGAGCGCCTTCGTCCGCGACCGCGTTGGCTTCTATGACGTTGTCATTATCGACTCCACCGATCCGGGAGGCCCGGGCGAACCTTTGTTCGGCGCGGCGTTCTACAAGGATTTGAAGCGCGCGTTGCGTCCGGGGGGGGTGATTGCCGCGCAGTCGGAATCGGTGTTTCTCCTGCCGGAGATTGTGGCGCGTCTTACCACGCTTATGCACCACGAATTTCGCCACGCGGCCTACGCCATGACGTATGTGCCGACATACCCCACGGGAACCATCGGCGTCGGCGTCGCCTCCGACGCCAGGGATGTGCGCACCCCGGCGCGGCCTCTTTCCGCCGCCCTTCGCGCACAGCTGCGTTACTATACCGAGGAACTCCATAGAGCATCCTTCGTCCTCCCCGCCTTCGCGGAGAAAATCACACATACCCCTTCCTGCTGAGCCTGCATTGTCGCAATTTGCATGCAAACTGCGACAATGCACACAAAAAGGTTTTGAAAAGGAAGAACGCGGGAAGGGAAAACTTTTCCTCAAAAAGTTTTCCCTTCTCGCATCCCCCTCTTCTTTCTCTTCTTTCTCTACTGCCCGGCGATGACGCGGACGGCGAAGCGGTCGTCGCGCGCGGTCAGGTCCATGGCTTCGTCGGTGGTCAAGTGCGAGGCGCCGACGTTACGGAGATAAGAGCGACAGAGGGCGAGGACGCTTTGCATCTCCTCTTCCGTCGGCCGCCGGTAGGGCTGTCCGGGGACGGAGATGTAGCCCATGATGTGGAATGGGATGTCCGGCGAGAGTTGGGAGAGAAAGCGCATCAGCGCTTCGAATTCTTTCAGCTCAACAAGCCCCGGAATGTAGATCATATTGGCCGCAAGATCCAGTCCCGCGTCGAACGCGGCGCGGAAATTGCCATAAATCAGCGCGGCTTCGCGCCCGGTGACGGCGTGGTGCAGCTCCGGCGTCCAGGCTTTGAATCCCACGTTCGCTCCGTCGAGATTCTTCAGGGGAAGGCGGCTTCCGTTGGTGTGCCCCAGGCGGGTTATCGCGCCGAGTTCGTGCTTGGCGAAGGCGAGCATGGGTTCCAGTTCGCGGGCGGTCGTCGGTTCACCGCCCATGAAATACACTTTGTCCACCGGAACGGAACGGAGGGCGTCCTTTTGCTCCTCCTCTGAAAGGAATCGGGCGGGGGCGGGGGAAGAGAGCCCCGGCGTTCCTTCTGCGCCGCTGCGGAGTTTGTAGCTGCAAAAGGGACAGCGGAAGGTGCAGCCGAAGTTGTGCAGTGTGGCAAAGCGGTACTGTTCGTGGTACGTGATGCGGTAAAAGGCCATGGTATTCCTTATTTCAAATAGTCGCGGAGGCGCGACACGGTTTGCATGGGGGAAACCCCGGCGACGAGCCAGAGGCGCGGAAGGGGATACACTTTTTTGTTGACGACGGCGGGGAGGTTGACGAACGCGGGGCGTTTTTTCAGCTCCTCCGGATCGGTGCTTCCTTCGATGTAGAAAATCACTTCCGGCGCTGCGGCGAGAATGCTCTCGGGACTGATTGCACCGGAAACAGGGAGGATGCCGCCGATGTTTTCCGCCCCCGCACACGTCAGGAGCTCATGCGAATACGAGTTTTGTCCGGCGGTTTTATAAGGGGCGTAAAGCTCCAGATATACGCGAATCCGCCGTGGGGGGGGCGGGGGAAGGTTGGCTTGTTCCACTGTGAACACGGCGCGGAGTTTCTCCGCCTCCGCCTCGCACCCGGCGAGTTTACCGAGGAGAAGGACGAGATCCGGGTAATTTTTCAGTGTAACGGGGGCGATTTCCTCCACCGCAATGCCTAGACTCCGGCAATTCCGCGCGAGCTCGGTCTGGTAATGCCAGACAATGGCGTGCGTGAGGCGTTTTTCGGCAATTTTCTCCAACGGGAGTGCCCCCGCACGGCCAATGGAGGGGAGATTTGCCGCGCCGGGAATGATTTTTCCGAAATCGTCGATGGCCGCGATGCGGTCGGCCGCGCCGAGTTTCAGCAGGATATCCGTTGCCGCCGCCGAGGTTACAAGCAGCCGCGTTTCCGCTTGGGCGGCAAACGAAAGGAGAACAAAAAAAAGTGAAAGAATACGGATCATCGATCCGTCCGGTATGGGTCGGTATCACGGGTTCCGGAGATCGATTCGGGTTTGCCCAGGTGGCCCACCTTAAAGTCCAATCCGACGACCGTCGGGTTGATCATTCCGTCGCGTTCCGCGCTCACGTGTCCATCCGTCCAGACGACGTTCGCGGCGCCGTTATGGCGGAAATGGATGGTTCCATTGTCCGCGTACGCGTACTCCGCGCCGCTGATGCGCCGGGCGAAATGCGGGTTCAAATTGGCGGTCATGGCCGGTTTGTTGTACACGGTGTTGTACAATGCGCCCGTGAGCGCGTCGGCAAATGCGACCACCTCAGAGGGACGGCGGATCGAAGTTTGTTTGGTGGAAACCGCGTAATTCCCAAGCGTCGTCCCGGAACCGTATCCGCCGAGCCAATGTCCATTGTACCCGTACCCGCCGCCGGAGGCCATCGACTCCGGCGCGGCCCCGGCCGCGGCGGGGGCGTCATAGACGATCAGCGGACGCGCGTCCGGGCAGATTTTGACGGTGTAATTGCTCCCGAGGTACGTTCCCATGGTCCCCTGGGCCGTGAGGTCATAAAAGGAGGTGGAGTTCAGATATTGCAGGTATTGCCCAAGCCAGAAGGGGCGTGCCGAACCGCCGAATTCGCAGCCGCGCGCAAAATAATCGTTGTGATCGCCCGCATAGGAGGCGTTCGCAAGCTGGAGCTGGCGCAGATTGCTCCGGCAGGACGCCTGTTTGGCGCTCCCCCGCGCTTTTCCGAGCGCCGGGAGCATCATGGAGGCGAGAATCGCAATGATTGCGATCACAACAAGGAGCTCGATGAGGGTAAAGGATCGTTTCAATTGACTTTTTTCCTTAAATGCGTGTATCTTGCAAAGATGAATATACACGTGCAAAAACATAAGTCAATTGTTTTCAATAAAAAAATATTACGTTTTTAAATATCGTAATATTTATAGGTGTTCGTGGGGAAATTCTCCGGTGGTGCCCATGGAGAGTTCGGCATGAAGAACGCCGCGCAGGCGTTTCATCGCATCGGCGGCGGCCTTGATCGTGTCGCTTTTACCCCGGAAGATCACCGCTTCGACGCAGACCTCGTGCGAAAGGTGGACGTGTGTGGCAGCCAGAATGTGTTCGCCGCAGTGGTGCTGAATATCGACGAGTTTTTCCGTAAGCCCCCGCTGGTGATGATTGTAAATCAACGTCAGTGTGGCGACAACTTCCCGTCCGGATTCCCACTGTTCCCGGGCCATTTGGCCGCGGATCAGGTTGCGGATGTATTCGGAACGGTTTTCGCATCCTTCGGCGGTCGCCAGGGTGGAGAGGTTTTCAAGCAGATCGTCTTCCAGCGAGAGGCTGATTCGGACCAATTTCGATGTTTTTTCTTTGTTCATCAATAGGTGCTGCCAAGTTTGTATTCGATTTTATAGGATTTGACTTCGTCGGCGCTGACCAATCCGCGGTTGTACAAATCGTCCAGGGCGCGTTCCATGGTGATCATGCCGTCCTTGTGGCTTGTTTCAAGCGTACTCGGGAGCATATGGATTTTTCCTTCGCGGATCAGCGCTTTCACCGGCGGTGTTCCGGTCATGACCTCGAACGCCGCGATCCGCCCGCCGTTGTCCACACGCGTGAGGAGGCGCTGCGAAACCGCCGCGAGAATCACCGAAGACAATTGTTGACGCACCTGGTTCTGGTGCGATGCGGGGAAGGCGTCGATGATGCGGTCGATCGTCTGCGGCGCGCTGTTGGTGTGGATTGTGGCCAGAACAAGGTGCCCGGTTTCGGCGGCGGTGAGGGCTGCTGCCATGGTTTCCGGGTCGCGCATTTCCCCCACGAGGATCACGTCCGGGTCCTGCCGCAACGCATACTTGAGTGCCGTGGCGAAACTATTCGTATCCGCGTGCAATTCCCGCTGTTCGATGAGTGCGTTGTGGTTGGTGTGCACGAACTCGATCGGGTCTTCGATAGTGATGATGTGCACGGCGCGCCGGCGGTTTATGTAATCGATCAAGCTTGCGAGTGTGGTCGATTTCCCGCTTCCTGTGGGGCCGGTGAGGAGCACGAGCCCCTGTTGCTTGTGCATGGTCTTCACCAGGATTTCCGGCAGATTCAGCGTCTCGGGTTTTGGAATGTCCTCCGGCACCACGCGGGCGACGACGCCGACGTTGCCGCGCTGGTAAAATGCGTTGATGCGGAAGCGGTAAACCTTCTGAAGCTCCCCGGCGGTGTTTTCGCCGAAGGAGGCGGCAAGGGCGAAGTCGAGCTCGCGTTTCTCCTCCAGTTCGATCCGCTGACGGCTGGAGATGATGCTGAACAACAAACGTTGGATGTCGCCGGGCTGGAGCAGCGGCAAATCGAGGTTGCGCAACGCGCCGTTGATCCGCAATGTCGGGTAAGCGCCGGTGGAAAGGAGCAAGTCGCTCGCCCCCATTTTGACCGCGCCGCGGAGGAGCTTGCGCATATCGACAAAGCTCCCATCCTCCGTGTCGTCCGAATAATGGTTGCGGAACGCGTCCACGCCGCTCTCCATCCCCTTGATGAGGAGTTGAAATTCGTCGCGGTTTCCCACCGCCGCCAGCGCCGCTTCCAGTGTGATTTTCTGCTGCTTGTAGAGGCGGAAAATGGCGCGGGTAAAGGTAATCATCCCTGCGTCGGTGCCGCGTCGGTGGGCGTTTTCCAATTCCTGGTACTCGCGGTCGGCGATCAATTTTTTGATCGGCGGCGTGCCGATGAGCACTTCGATCGCCGGAATCATCCCCGTGGTGTTCGCCTGCGGCAAAAGGCGCTGGGCAAGGATGCCAAGGAGCGACGCGCCGAGGTCGATCGCCGCCTGTTCCCGCTGGTATTCCGGGAAGATGTTGACGATGCGCTCGATTGCCTGCACCGTGTCGGCGGTGTGCACGGTACTGATGACGAGGTGGCCGGTGAGCGCGGCGTTGATGGCGCTCTGCATGGTGTCCAGATCGCGCATTTCCCCGATGACGATCACGTCCGGGTTTTCGCGGAGGGCGCTCCGCAACGCTTCGCCGAAGGTCTGCACGTCCGAGTTGATCTCCCGTTGGGAAACGAGCGCCTGGTTGTCTTCGTGCAGGAATTCGACCGGGTCCTCCACCGTCAGGATATGGCGGGGAAAATTGCGGTTGATGTGGTTGATCATCGCGGCGAGCGTGGTCGATTTGCCGCTCCCGGTGGAGCCGGCGACAAGAATCAGTCCGCGCGGTTCTTCGCAGAGCTTGCGCGCGGCGGCCGGGAGATTCAGATCTTCAAAAAAGAGTTCTCCGCCCATGCGGATCGGGCGCGCCGCAAGCGAAGGCCCCCGGAGGGTCATAAAAAAGTTTACACGGAAACGTTCATTGGGGGAGAGGGCGATGGAGGCGTCGTAGTGCCCGCGCTCCTTATACAGTGCTTCGGCGGAAGCGGAGAGCATGGAAACGCGGAACGCATCGATCTCCCGCGCGTCGACGGGCGCCTCCTCCACAGTAACGATCTGGCCGCGTTGGCGAAGCGATGGGGGTTTTCCTGCGCTGACGAATAAGTCGGAGGAGTACGTTTCCACGGCGAGGCGAAAATAATCATGCAGCGTCATGGGATCATCCCTCCTTTAGGCTCTGTAAGCGAATATGAATTGCCCGTTGGTCCGGCGACTGATAAATGTTCGACTGGGCTTCGCGTTCCAAAAGGGGGATCGCATCCGTTTTGCGACCGAGCTCACGGAGGAGGTCGGCGTAACGCATCACCAGCTCCAGCCCTTCCAGCGAGGCGGCGCGCTGGGCGGCAAAATATGTTTCGAGGCGGAGCAACGCGACGTTGGCATTGCGGTTCCGATCCCAATAAATTTGTTGAAGAAGGAGGGCGATCTCGGAATCCGCGTTGTTTTCCGCGAACATCGTTTCCAGCTCCTCCCGCACCCGCTCCCCTTCGCCGGAAGCGATGGCGGCGTGGTAGTCGGAGAGAATTCGTCCCTCCTCCTTCAGGAATTTGCGTCCTCCGAAGGCCTCGTCAACGATTCTGGTTGCAACATCATGCAGGAAAAGGAACATTCCGAGGAGCGCGACAATCGCCCAAAGCACCGCGATTTTCAAAATATTGAAAGCGCCGCCAATTGGATCGAGGAAGGCCATTTCCACGCATGCCCAAATGGCATACAATAACACCCCCACCCAGATCAGGATGGCGATAACGCGCGGAATTTTTTCACCAAGCTGGAAGAGTAAAATATTCATAGACAGGATACAATAACCCCGCTATTTTGTTTTTTCAAGAACGGCGAACGCGGGAAGGCCGGGAATCAGGAGAGTATCTAAAAAAGATTTGACCAACGGGTCGCTCGGACGCTCCGCCCGGAAACGGACGACGACGTATCCTTCGAGGGCCTTTTGCACCGAGGGCGTCGTCAGCACCGTGCGCTCCATGGCGCGGCAATTGCCGCACCAGCTTGCGCCGAATTCCACAAGAAGCGGCTTCTCCAAAAGCTCCGCTTCGCGCATTCCCTCTTGAAGCGCCGCAAATTCGCCGGCGGCCGACCAATCCTTTTCGCTCCCCAACTTCCAGGCGGTGTAGCCGAAGTGAATCGCCATTCCGAAGAGGATTACAGCAAAAACGCCCTTGACCACCGTCATCCACCGTCCCGGACGGGGCAGGGCGGCAAACCCCGCCCCTGCCAAAGGCCACGGGAGCGCCATGCCGATTCCGAGAACGAACGGCAACACCAGCCCCGTCGGATCGCCTTGCTGCCATAACGTGGACGCGAGTACGATTGCGCCGATGACCGCCGGGGCGACGCAGGCCCCCGCCAGGAGCGCCGCCAGCGCACCCATAACCACCACGCCGAAAATCCCGTTCCCTTTTAGTTTAAAACGTGTGCGGAACCGCGAAAAATCGACGTTGAACCATCCGAGCATCGCCGGGGTGAGGAGCAAAAATAAAATCGCCACCCCCCAGTTGAACGCCGGAGATGCGTTCAACACCCCGAAACGCGCCCCTGCCAGCGCCGCCGCGAGGCCGAGCGCGCCGTAGGCCGCCGCCATGCCGCCGCCGTACGCGAGGCCGCGCAGGAACCCCTTGCGCCCGCCGCCGGATGCGCCGATAATGGCGAGATTCACCGGAATCAGGGGGAGGACGCACGGCGTAAGATTCAGCGCGAGCCCGCCGAGGAGCGCCAGAAGAAGCGTCCGGAACCCGAGCCGTGTAAAACTTGTTGCAATTCGTTCTCCGCCGAGGAACCGGAGGAACTCCGACTCATTCATCAATCCGCTGCTGACGCGCTTCCATTCATAACCGGAAGGGAGCGGCGGCGTTGCCGCCGCTGTTGCGGCGGGCGATTCGCTGCTGAAGTCCACGCGGTTCGGCAGAAAACAGATCGCGCTTTCTCCGTCCGCCTCCTTGCGGCATCCCTGAAAGGCGACTTTCATGGGGGCGGGGAGGGCGAATACCCAGCGGTGCGCCCCCTCCGGGTAGATGCGGACGTCGCCGAGATATGGGTCCCGGTAGGAAACGCTCACGGGTGTGGATTCAGGTTTAACGTCCGGGGTGAAGGCCACTTCATCGACGTAGAGGTAGTGGTTCTTCTGAATCTCCACACCGAGCACGCCCTTCCCATTTTTCATACTCCGGCTCCAGCGAAAGGGCGTTTCCGCGCCGCGTGCGGAAAAAAGGGAAAGCAGGCAAACAAGTATGAGGAAAGCCTGTTTCATTTTGTTTTTTTCTTGGCGTCAATTTCCTTTATCATCGTTTTTACCGTTGCGTTTCCGGCGTTGAAATTCAGCCTGACCGGCCGAAAGTTCGGAGGATTCAGGAGGACCATCGTGGGAAATGCCTCGATTTTAAACTGTGAAGCAAGCATGGCGTTGTGGCGTTTTTGCGCGTCGCTCTGTTCCCGCTGTCGCGGATAGTCCGCATAGAGGGGAATCACATTTTTTGCCAGATATTCGGTAAATTCTTTCTTGCTTACCACATTTTTATCGAGCATTTTGCAGGGTGGGCACCAGTCGGATCCGGTGAAAAAAATCAAAATGGGAAGATTTTTTTCCTTTGCTGTCTGGCGCGCTTTGGCATAATCCGTCCCCCACCCTGCCGGCACGGCGTCGGAAGGAGCGGGGATCGTCGGAGTTGTTTCCTCCGCAGCGGGGAGCTGCGCGGGAAACGCGGTGGCGAAAAGGGCGATGAGGACTACAGAGGTGAATTTCATAACACGGCCTCCTTTGCGTTGTTGTGCATGGCATCATATCGTTGAATATATCCCTTTTTAACGCAATTGCAAGAAAAAAGAGTGAGCGCACGAAAAATTCGGTAAAAAAGTATCGAACTGCTATTGACATCATACATTCCACGCTATATAGTATGAAACAATATACGTCAGATAGTGTCCGCCTTTTAGAAAAACGGAGTGCGCATGTCAAAAATCAAGGTCCCGAAGCAGCCGACGGTTCGCCGCCTGCCGACGTATCTTCATAAGCTTATGGAGATGCAGAAGGCGGGACACGGCATCGTTGCAACGCCCGAGTTGGCGCGTTATATGGACCTTGCGGAAATCGTAATCCGGAAAGACCTGGCGGCAACAGGCGTAACCGGGCAGCCAGGTGTGGGATACCGCGTTCCGGAATTGATCGCGGCCATTCGCGCGTACCTTAACTGGGATACCACATTTGAAGCGGTTCTGGTGGGAGCCGGTTCCCTGGGGAGCGCACTCCTCGGCTACGAGGGGTTCGGTGAATACGGGCTGAAGCTCGTCGCCGCGTTCGACGCTTCGCCGGAGCGAATAGGCAGCAGCGTCCACGGGCATACCGTGCGCAATGTGGATGAGTTGGCCGAATACGTGCGCGAAAACAATGTTGCCGTGGGCGTGATTTGTGTGCCTGCGCCGTACGCGCAGGGTGTAGCCGATTTGTTGGTTTCCGGCGGCGTCCGGGCCATTTGGAATTTTGCGAATGTGAGTTTACAAGTGCCGCCCGACGTGGTGGTGCAGCGTGAGGTGATTGCCGGCGGCTTGGCCGTGCTTTCCGTCAAAATGCTGCATTTGTCGGCAAAAACGTAAATATAGTTTGTCTCTTAAAAATACCCCAAAAAAAGCAGGAGGAAGTAATGGAGTGCAGTCTCGAAAAGGCGCAGTCGATGATCGATCATCTGGCTGTGGTCAACAAGATTCTGGAGAAGTACGAGTTCAGTGAATCGCGCCTGATTCCGATTTTGCAGGAAGTTCAGGAAGCGCACAAGTATCTTTCAAGCGATGTGATCGCGTATGTGGCCGACAGCCTTGGCGTGCCCGCGTCGCGTGTGTACGGTGTGGCGACGTTTTATGCGCATTTTGCGCTCGCGCCCAAAGGGAAGCATATTTTCCGTCTCTGCGACGGAACGGCCTGCCATGTGAAGAAATCGCACGGTATTCTCAATGCGCTCCGCACCAAGCTCGGACTGCAGGAGGGGAAGGATACCTCCGCCGATTTGATGTTCACCGTCGAAACGGTGAGCTGTCTCGGCGCCTGCGGCCTGGCTCCGGTAATGTTGTTCGACGGCGCGGTCTACGGGCAGACGACCCCGGAACAAGCCTGCGAATTGATTGATAAAGTATACGCCGCCGAGCCGGCGAAGTAATTTGCGGAGAAGAACATGACGACAAATAAAGTACTGAACCTCGAAGAGGTCGCCGCTTCGTATAAAAATAAAGCCGCCAAAACGCCGCGCCGCATCACCCTTTGCGCCGGAACCGGCTGCGTGGCCAACGGTTCGCTGGACGTGCGCGAAGCGCTCCTGAAGGCCCTCGCGTCCAAGGGCATCGACGCGACGGTGGAAATGCGCGACGAAAAGAAGGACATTTACATTTCCAAAAGCGGTTGCCAGGGGTTCTGTCAGATGGGCCCCTTGATGCACATCGAGCCGGACGGGATTCTCTACACCAAAGTCAAAGTTGCCGACGCCGCCGAGATCGTCGAGAAGACCATCGCCAAGGGCGAAGTAATTGAACGCCTCCTTTACGCCAGCCTTAAGGACGGTTCCCCCTGCAAGGGAGACCACGATATTCCGTTTTACAACCGCCAGAAGCGCGTCGTGCTCGCTAACTGCATGATCGAGCCGGCGAGCATCGAAGAATACATCGCCCGCGGCGGCTACTTCGGCGCCCGCAAGGCGATCCTTGAAATGAAGCCGGAAGAAGTCTGCCAGACGGCGATCGAATCCGGACTGCGCGGCCGCGGCGGCGGCGGTTTCCCGACGGGATTGAAGTGGAAACTCACCCTCGCCAGCCAGAATGCGAAAAAGTACGTCGTCTGCAATGGCGACGAAGGCGACCCGGGCGCGTTCATGGACCGTTCGGTCCTCGAAGGCAACCCCCACTCGGTGATCGAGGGGATGATGATCGCGGCGCGCGCCATCGGCGCCGACGAAGGGTTCATCTACGTCCGTGCGGAGTATCCGCTGGCGGTCGAGCGGATGCGCAACGCGCTGAAAGACGCCGAAGCGGCGGGCGCACTCGGCGATCATTTGTTCGGCAGTGATTTCTCCTTCCATCTCCGGGTGATGGAAGGCGCGGGCGCGTTCGTCTGCGGCGAAGAAACCGCCCTCCTGGCCTCCATCGAAGGCCACCGCGGGATGCCGAAACCGAAACCCCCGTTTCCGGCCCAGAGCGGCCTCTGGGGCAAGCCGACGGTCATCAATAACGTGGAAACACTTGCGTCCGTGCCGTTTATTTTCCGTGAAGGGCCCGCCGCCTACCGCGCCGTCGGCACCGAAAAATCTCCGGGCACCAAGACGTTCGCTCTGACCGGCCACGTGGCCAACACCGGGTTGATCGAAGTTCCGTTCGGTACCACGCTGCGCGAGATCGTCTACAACATCGGCGGCGGCGTAACCGACAACACAGGCAAAATAACCAGCCACGATTTCAAGGCCGTCCAGATCGGCGGTCCCTCCGGCGGCTGCCTGACCCCCGCGATGCTCGATATGCCCATGGACTTCGATTCGCTCCGTTCCGTCGGCGCGATGGTCGGTTCCGGCGGGCTGGTTGTGATGAACGACGAAACGTGTATTGTGAAAATCGCCCGTTTCTTCATGCAGTTCACGCAGAACGAATCCTGCGGAAAATGCGTCCCCTGCCGCGAAGGCACCAAGCAGATGCTCGCCTTGCTTGACGACATCATTGAAGGTCGCGCGGACGAATCTACGCTCAGCTTGCTGGAAGAGACGGCGCTCGCCGTTCAGGCGGGCTCCCTCTGCGGACTCGGCAAAACAGCGCCGAATCCCATTCTCTCCACGCTGCGTTATTTCCGCGACGAGTACGAATCGCACGTTTTCAAGAAATTCTGCCCCACGGGAGAATGCAAGGAACTCGCGCGTCCGGAGATCGATCCGGCCAAGTGCAAAGGTTGTACCGCCTGCGTCCGGAAATGTCCGGTGGGAGCGATCACCGGTAAAGTCAAGGAAGTGCACGTGCTCGATGCCGATAAATGCATCAAATGCGGCGCGTGCAAAGCCGCCTGCCGTTTCGATGCGGTGCTTGGCCTCTAATTATTAAGGAAAATGCGAATTATGGATAACAATACTTTATTCGTCAATGGCCGCGAGGTCAAAATCGAAGGGGAGCGCAATCTCCTGGAACTGATCCGCAAGACGGGGATCACTATTCCGACCTTCTGCTACCGCAGCCGGTTGTCGATCTACGGCGCCTGCCGCCTCTGCCTTGTGCAAGTCGAAGGCCGCGGCATCATGGCGTCGTGCTCGACCGTCCCCGAGCCGGGGATGAAGATCGAAACCGACAACAAGCAGCTCCGCGCCCTGCGTAAAATCAACGTGGAACTCCTCCTTGCCAACCATCGCCGCGAGTGCCCGAGCTGCGATCGCAGCGCCGATTGCACACTCCAGAATCTGGCGCGCCGCCTGGGCGTGAACGAAGTCCGCTTCAAGCAGCGCGAAGATTGGCATCCCCTCGACGATGCGTCCCCGTCGCTGGTGCGCGATCCGAACAAGTGCGTCCTCTGCGGCGACTGCGTCCGCGCCTGCTCCGAATTGCAGACCGTCGGTGCGCTGGGGTTCGCCGGACGCGGAGCGAACGCCCGTGTCGTTCCCGCGTTTGACAAAGATCTCAATCAGGTGGAATGTGTGAATTGCGGCCAGTGCGCCGCCGTCTGCCCGACCGGCGCGATTGTGCCGAAGTCCGATGTGGACAACGTATGGAAGGCGATTCACGATCCCTCCAAGACCGTTGTTGTCCAGGTTGCTCCGGCCGTTCGCGTCGCCCTGGGCGACCGTTTTGGGTTTGAAGTCGGCGATAACGTCGATCACCGGATGGTTTCCGCGTTGCGCCTGATGGGTTTCGACCACGTGTACGACACGAGCTTTGCCGCCGATATGACGATCTTCGAGGAAGGCACCGAACTTCTGGAGCGCATCACCACAGGCGGTGTGATGCCGATGTTCACAAGCTGCTGCCCCGGCTGGATGAAATTCGTTGAAACGTTCTATCCCGAATTCCTGCCGAACGTGTCCACGACCCGTTCGCCGCAGCAGATTTTCGGTTCCGTGGCGCGCCGCGTGCTGCCGAAGGAACTGAACGTCAAGCCGGAAAATCTGGTGATCGTTTCGATCATGCCCTGCACCGCGAAGAAGTTCGAAGCGTCGCTGCCGAAATTCCAGCAGAACGGCCGTCCGGACGTCGACTATGTTCTGACTACCATCGAAGCCGGGCAGATGCTCGAATCGGTGGGGATTGAGCTGAAGAAACTGAAGCCGGAAGAATTCGACCAGCCCTTCGGGATGGCGACCGGCGGCGCGGTGATTTTCGGCGCGACCGGCGGCGTGATGGAAGCCGCGCTCCGTTTCGCGGCGGAAAAAATCAGCGGGAAACCGCTGGAAAATGTGGAATTCAACAACGTTCGCGGTCTTGCGCCGCGCAAAGAAGCGCTGGTGGTCGTCGACGGCAAGAAGCTCCGGCTCGCGATTGTCCACGGCCTCGGCAATGCCCGTGCGTTGATCGAAGATATCAAGGCCAAGCGTGCCGAATTTGACTTCATTGAAGTCATGGCTTGCCCGGGCGGCTGCGTCGCCGGCGGCGGTCAGCCGATCACCGAGGACGAAGAATTCCGTACCAAGCGCGCGGAAGGACTGTACCGCAACGACAAGGCGCGCAAGTTCCAGAAGCCCCAGGAAAATACCGATGTCGAACAGTGCTATTGCGACCACATCGGCGGCAAGCCGGGTTCGCACACGGCGCACGACATGCTCCATACCGCGTACGAAAACCGCGAAATGCAGCTTGATACGCGTATGACTGTGTTGCGCGGCGACGGCGATAACCTCCTGCGCATCAACGTGCGCTGCTGCACGCGGCCGGAATCGGCCCAGGGCAAGGCGCTCCTGGGAAAACTTGTGGAAATGCTGCAGAAGGAGAATCTCGCCGGAAAGGTCGAGCTGGAAGCTTCGTTCACCATCCACACCGACGGCGACGGGCGGATTACCATCGGCAACACGGTGTACCCTCCCACCGCTTCCATGGATTGGCTGCGGCAGGTGATTGCCGCCGCCGTTAAGGCGAACTGACGATACAAAACCGACTCCGGGGATGATTCGTCCCCGGAGTTTTTTCCTTATGGATGATTGGATCGAAATCGATGCCGACCCGCGGCACATTGCGCGGGAACGGGCCAAAGCCCGCGAGCTGCGGAAAACCGCCTATTTTCAGGCGTGTTTTCAGCGTGGCATTTGTCATTTTTGCAAGAACAAATTTCCGACAAGCGAATTGACGCTGGATCATCTCGTCCCCCTTTCGCGCGGAGGGCGGAGCACGCGCGGAAACATGGTTGTCTGTTGCCGCGCCTGCAATGCGACAAAAAAATACCTGACCCCCGCGGAGATGCTTTTGCGCGAACACCCCGAAAAAGAGGAAGAAACGCCATGAACGCCGTCGAACTGTACCCGGGAATTTTCAAGCTGACCTTCGGAATGCCGGAGGCGAATACTCCCGCCAGTCAATGTTACGTCCGGAGTGCCCGGGAAGACGCTCTGCGCGAAATGGGACATGGCGAAATACCGTTTGATTGGAACGCGATCGCGTGCCGGATCGGCGCGCGGGGATGCCGCCTTACGCTGCCCATGGAGCCGGGCGACGATATTTACGGTCTTGGCCTCCAACTCAAAAGCTTGCGGAGCACCGGAAAAAAACGGACCCTCCGTGTCAACAGCGATCCGGCGGTGGACACCGGGGACAGCCATGCCCCGGCGCCTTTGTATTTTTCCACAGCCGGCTATGGGGTGATGGTGGACACGGCGCGGTATGCGAGTTTTTATTGCGGCGGCAACGAGCCTTTCGACGGCACCGTTCCGGAGGAGGTCCCTCTCGAAACGGCCAGCAATGTTCTCCTGACCGAAGCGGCGTTGTACGCCGCCGCAAAGCGAAGCGTTGCGCCGATGGTGATTGACATCCCCGCCGCGCCTGGGGTGGATGTGTACATTTTTTGCGGCCCCGCAATGCGGGACGCGGTGCGGCGGTATGTCCTCTTCTGCGGCGGCGGATGCCTCCCGCCGGAGTGGGGGCTCGGTGTTTATTACCGGGCCTGCGGCAAGAGCGACGCGGCGGGCGTGGCGGCGTTGGCCGATGAAATTCGAGTCCGCCGCATCCCCTGCGACGTAATCGGCCTCGAGCCGGGGTGGCAGACAAAGGTTTATTCGTGCAGTTACCGTTGGAATACGGAGCGTTTTCCCGATCCGCCGGCGCTTCTTGCGCGCCTTGCGGCGCAGGGATACAAAGTAAATTTGTGGGAACATGCGTTTGTGCACCCGACGTCGCCTCTTTTCGCTCCCCTGGCGCCTTACGGCGGGGACTTCAAGGTTTGGAAGGGGCTTGTTCCGGATTTTACCCTCGCGGAAGCGCGGCAAATTTTTGCCGACTACCACACGGAAGCGTTTGCCAAACAGGGGATCACATCGTTCAAATTGGACGAATGTGATAATTCGGATTTTATCGCCAGCCCCTGGTCGTTCCCGGAATGCTCGTATTTTCCCTCCGGATTGGATGGAGAATGCATGCACTCCATGTTCGGAACCCTCTATATGAAAGTGATGGAGGACGCGTGTTCCGCCGCCGGAATCCGCACCTATGGGAGCGTGCGCAATGCGCACTTGTTTGCCCCGCCCGCGCCGTTTGTTCTTTACAGCGATTTGTACGACCACAAGGATTTCATCCGCGGCATGGTTTCCATGGGGTTTGCCGGAATGCTCTGGACCCCGGAATTGCGCCACGCTGCGAACAAAGAGGACTATGCTCGCCGCCTTCAGGCCATGGTGCTTTCCCCGCAGATGCTCCTGAATATCTGGTCGATGCCGCACCCCCCCTGGAGGCAGTTGCGGCACGATTTGAATACGGCAGGGGAATTTTTTGCCGAGGACGAGCAAGATGCGTTGGCTGTACTTACACGGCAAATTCTGGAACTTAGGATGCGGCTTATTCCGTATTTGTACACGGCGTTCGCCCGTTACCGCTTCCAGGGAATCCCCCCCTTTCGCGCACTGGCCATGGATTACCCTGCGGACGAACGTTTGCGCGGCGTGGACTACGCTTTCATGGCGGGCGAGGATTTGCTGGTCGTTCCCTTCCGCGCCGGAATGACCGAGCTTGAGTTTTTACTCCCGGCGGGGAATTGGTACGATTTCCATACCGGTGAACGCTGTTCCGGCACGGTTCTCCTGCAGCCGGCGCTGGAAACGCTTCCGATTTTTGTCCGCGAAAACGCCACCATTCCCTTGGCGGAGCCGGTCGGGCATCTGGATGCGGGGATGAAATTCCATCTTTCAGCACGGACGTTCGGCCCCGCGCCGTTTCCGGCGGCGCTTTTTGCCGACGACGGCGTTTCTCCGGACTCAACCGGCGTCTGGGGTACGCTGGACATGCTAAACGGCATTTCCGGAAATCTGAAATTCCGGTATGAATTTAAGCGTTAAACGTATCTGCCGGGTTGCAAATAGACGGAATACATAGTAGAGTATGGAGGGGGGCGTTCGCTGTATTTTTCGGCGTCCCGGAAAATGGAGATGATGAAGCGGGCGTTATGGGACGCCAGTGCTTAGGAGGGTTCTTTTTTATGAAGACGCCGTTGCGGATGATCTTCTTTCTTTTTCTTATTTTTTTTCTGCCTAAACTGCAGAGCAAAGCCGAGGAGAAGGGAGCGGAAGCGGAGCAGAGAAAGCGCGTGCTCTGGATCAGCAGCTATTCTTCGGACGATGTCGGGACCGAAACAACGATTCGCAGCTTCCGGGCAAAGCTTTCCGAACACGATATCTGGGCGAATTATGAGAGTTTTGACCTGGCCATCAGCTACCAACTCATGGCGGACGTGTCTCCCGCGGATGTGGAGGCCCTTCGCATAAAGTTGAAGATGACCCCATACGATCTGATCGTTGTCCTCGATACTGTCGCCACGAGGTTGTTTCTTGATGGAACGCTGAAGCCGGAAGGGGATACCCCGGTCCTCTCCATCGGCTATCTGAGTCCCCAGCCTCTTCAAAAAAAGATTCCCGCTTCTTTGAATATGACAGGGGTCCAAACCTCGGTGAATTTCTGGGACACTGTCCGTCTGGCCAGGCATCTTCGTCCGGAATTGAAGAAGATCGTTCTTGTCGTCGAAGCGCAGCCCGGCGGATATAAACCGCCTCCGGCAATGGAGAATGTTCCGAAGGACATGGGGTTGGACATCCTGGTTTGGAGCGGAAACATGTTGTCGACCGAGGACCTTTTCCGCCGAATCGGCACGTTATCGCCGGCCGATTCGGCCATCTTCTTCCAATCCTGGTCTTCCACGAAAGAGAACAAGGCGGAGCATTCCTACACGGTGCTTCCGCGCATCCGTAAAAACTTCCCGGGGATAATTTTCGGCAAATACGATGCGTACATTCCCGCGGGTTCCATGGGGGGGATCGTCCCCTCCAGCCGGGAAATCGGCGAATTTGCCGGGGATCTTGCCTGCCGGATCTTGCGCGGCGAAACGGCGCGGAGTATCCCGGTGCAGTGGACAAAGGCGAGAACCATCCTGGATTACCCTTCCTTGAAGGCGCAGGGCATTCCGCTTTCCCTGCTTCCGGCGGACGCGATACTTTTGAACGAGCCGCCGGAATTTATCATCGAGTATCGTTTCGAATTGATCGCGGCGTCTGTGTCGTTGTTTTTCTTTCTTCTTCTTGTACTGGGGGGACTTTTTTTCCGCCGTCAGGCGCAATGTAAAGTCGAAGCGATGTTCGCGCATCTGCCGCTGCGTGTCGCCGTATTCGCCCGGAACGGAGATGTGATCTACACCCATGTCCCCGGGGCGAAGCATTTGAATGTTCGGACATTGCGCGAACTGCCCGCCGGGCTGCGGGAATGGGTTCTGACGAGCGTGGCGGAAGTTTTTGCCGGCAAGGGCTCGATTGAGCACACTCTCCAGGAAGGGGCGTCATGGCGCAATGTCCGTCTTTCATTGCTGCCGACGCCGAACCCTTTCCGTCAGGACGTGGTGATGTGCGTTTCCGGCGACATCACAGATTTGCACAAGGCCAACCTGGCGGTAGGAGAAATTGCCGAACGTTTCCGCCTCACGCTCAATTCCATCGGCGATGGTGTGATCGCCACGGACTTGGAAGAACGCATCACCCTCATCAACCCCGTTGCAGCGGCATTGACCGGCTACACGCCGGAAGAGGCCATCGGGAAAAAACTGAGTGAAATTTTTGTTATCGTCAGTTATCTGGATGGAAAAATAGTCCCCTCTCCGCTTGAAAAAGCGTTGCGGACCGGCGAGATCGTGGAATTGGCGAACCATACCGACTTGATTGCACGCGACGGCATCCGCCGGCACATTGCCGATAGTGCTGCCCCAATCCGCGGGGCGGACGGGCGTATTTCCGGCGGCGTCCTTGTCTTTCGCGATGTAACGGAGGAATACCGGCAGCGGGATCAGGCCCGCGTCCACGCCCAGCTTCTTGGAAGCGCCATCGAGATTGCGCGGATGACCTATTTCCGCGCAGACCGGAGCGGCCGCTTCATTTACGCTTCCGCCCCTGGATTCGCAGAGGAGATGAACGGTATCGAAACGCGCATGTCCCCCGACGAAGCGCATCTTTTCCGGCGCAAAACGAACCAATTGCTGGCGTGTGAAGTCGCTGAAACGCATCAAACGTACTCTGTTTTGCAGAAAGACGGCGGGAAAAAGTATTACGAAATCCACGTTCTGCGTTTGGATAACGAATTGTCCGGTGATTATGAATTTTGTGGAATCGTGCAGGATATTACCGAGGCCCGCGAAAATGAAATGCGTTACCGCGACAACCTTGAACTTATCGAAACGGTGATCGATAACCTGCCCGGATTCTATTTTGTGAAGGACGTGGAAGATCATTTTCGGTATATTCTCAACAACCGCACACACGATGAGGTCATCGGATTGCCGAATACGGAAATCATCGGCCGTACCGACGCGGAACTTTTTGCCATGGATGCGGAGGCGGAGCGGAAGATTGTCGAGGAGGATCTGGCATTGGTCGAATCCGGCGCGGTGCTCGATACACAGGACGCGTTCCTCAATCACCAGAAGAAACAGTATTTCGTACGTACCATTAAAAAGGTTATTTCACGCTCGGATGGCCGCAGGCTCATGATCGGCATGGGAGTCGATGTAAGCCGGGAGCACGAGCTGGAAGAAGAACAGCTCCGCACCATCGAAACATTGAACCGCTACGTGGAGAGCGAACGGGTAACCAACCAGCTTCTTGTCAAAATCACGCTGGAGGAGGATTTCCATTTCGCCGTCAACGAGATGCTCCGCATCATCGGCGAAAGCCTTCAGGCGGACCGTTGCTACGTGTTTGAATACGATGGGGACGATCTCGGGTTTTCCAGCAACACGTTCGAGTGGGTGGCGGAGGGAATCCGTCCGGTGAAAGACAGTTTGCAGAACGTTGACATGCGCGATTTCCGCGGCTGGCGCGGTACGCTTCTGGAGCGTCGGCCGATCCTGATTCAGGATATGGATCATCCTCCGGAATGTTTCGATGTGGCCGTCGAAATCGAGGGACTTCGCGTTCAGGACATCCGTTCGCTTCTGGTCAGCGGCGTCTGGATCGGCGGAAAGCTGCGCGGGTTCGTTGGCATCGACTTCGTCCGGGGAAACAGAGAATTTTCCGCATGCGACACACACACGATCAACAGCGCCGCAAATTTGTTCCAGCTGGCTTACGAACGGGCCAGACAGCGCGAAGAATTACTGGAAAGTGTTTCGATGCAGCGGCAGATTATGGACAATATCTACCTGCCGATCACGATTATCGGGTTGGATTATACGATTCTCGCCGCCAATCCCTCCGCCTTCAGAGATGCGGAGGCGACACCGGAAAATTTTATCGGGACACGTTGTTACGATACGTTCTGCCGTTTTGGCGAACCGCCGGAATTCTGTCCTGTGCGGGAAACGCTTGTTACGGAGAAGCCCTGCCGCAAAGAACACGATTTCAAGACCCAGCGGCAGATTTCGACCGCACAGCCGATTTTCGACCGGAACGGCAAGATGCAGTACATCCTTACCGCCGACATCGACATTACCGAGCTGACGCGCCAGAAAAAAGAGCTCCAGATCGCCATGGAGCAAGCGCAGGCCGCCGACCGCGCAAAGAGCTATTTCCTTGCCACTGTCAGCCACGAACTGCGTACACCGTTGAATGCCGTCATCGGCTTCAGCGAGCTGCTCCAGCACGGCGGTGTCGCGCCGGATACCCAAGACGAATATTTGCGCTCGATCAATTTTGCCGGGACGGCGCTTTTGAACCTGGTCAACGATGTGCTGGATCTTTCCAAGCTGGAGGCGGACCAAATGACGATCGCGCCGACGCGGAATGATTTGGCCGATCTGATCCGGCAGGTTGCTTCGGTCTTCAAGCTCAAAGCGTTGGAGAAAAATCTCGATTTACATGTCGACGTGTCCGGAATACGGCATCTTTTGTATGTGGACAACCTCCGGCTCCGGCAGATTTTGTTGAATCTCCTCGGAAACGCCGTGAAATTCACCTCGGAAGGTTTTGTCCGCGTCCGCGGGACATTTGAACCGGAGCCCGGCACCGGGCACGGAACGCTTTGCATCGAAGTATCCGACTCCGGGATCGGTATTTCGCCGGAGAGCAGGAAAAACATCTTCGATCCTTTCATTCAGGATAACGTTACACGCGGTAAGCGCGTCTACGAAGGCTCCGGCCTCGGCTTGTCCATCACCAAGCGGTTGTTGGAGAAAATGGGGGGCGAAATATCCCTGGAAAGCGAACCGGGAAAAGGAAGCACATTCCTGGTCCGCATCGATAAAATTGCATTTGAAGCGCCGGCACTTACAGAAGATGCGCCGCTTCCGGTGCCAACGTTACGCCGGGAGCGGAAGAAAGTTCTCCTTGTGGACGATGTCCCGATCAATCTCAAGGTGCTCGCCGCCATGCTTCGGCGTCTGGAAATCGAAAGTGTTACGGCCGCCTCCGGCGAGGAGGCGTTGGAGCTCTTGCGCCAAGACGCCGGGTTCGACGCTATTCTAACCGATATGTGGATGCCGGAGATGAGCGGCTACGATTTGGCTGTTCAAATTCGCAAGCAGGCACAATTCGATGAAATTCCGATTGCCGCCGTTACGGCCGACACACAAATTCCGGCGGAGGAGAAAGCACTTTTTGCCTATATTCTCCACAAGCCGATTACCATCGATTCGTTGGAAGATCTTTTTAAAGTCATTAAGCAGGAATGAAATTGTGAACGGATTATTGCAGGTGCTTTGTTGGGCGGGGGTGGGGGTCGGCCTTTGTGCCGGGGTATGGTCCTGTGTGCTTTTGTGCCGTTTACGCGCCGCCCGGCGGCAAATATCTCTCCAGCGTGCGATCATCGACTGCCTGCCGGGTTATATTTTCGCCAAAGATGTGGACGATGAATGCCGCTACGTTTTTCTGAACAACGTGTACGATAAACTCGCCGGAGGCAGTGCCCGTGCGCATATCGGAGAGAATGACCGGGAGTGGGAGCGTCCGCAGCACATGGAATTCTGGGAACAGGATATGCAGCTGATCCGTTCGGGAAAAAAAGAACTTTGCGAAGTCGAAACGGTGTACGATTCGCTCGGGACGCCCATCAGCGCCAAACTTCATAAAAAGGTAATCGAAACAGACGACGGACGAAAATTAATCGTCGGCATGGGCATCGACGTTACACGCGAACGGGATTTGGAACGGAAGCTCACGCAAAACATTCATGTTCTGGATGCGCACGTGCAAAACGAGCGCACCATTAACCGCTGCTTATCCATGATCTCCAGCGGGGACGATATCAAACAGACGATTCCGTTTGTTTTACAGGCGTTGGGGGAAAAGTCAAACGCGGACCGTTGCGGTGTTTTTCTTTTTGATGAAACGGGAACGACGTTTAAGGTGTATCAGCATTGGTCACGCGCGGAAGACGCCATGCCATTGGAGGACGCTGCGGTATTCCAGACGGCGGATTTCGGATCGTTGTATTCCCGCTTGCAGGATCGCTTCCCCATCATGATCGAGGATGTCCGCCGTCCGCCGGAAGGCTTGGAAGCACTCTGCATCAAGCTGGACAGCTTGAAAATTCGCGCAACAATGGTTTTCGGCATTTGGGAAAACGACCGTTTGTTCGGTATGGCGATCAGCGATTATCACGCGGTTACGCGGCGCTTCACGGAAGCGGATCAGCAGCGTCTTCAAAATGTCTGCACATGTTTTCTGCTCGCCTGGGAACGGGACCGCCGCTTGAACGAGATTGCCAAGGGGGCGACGATGCTGCGGCAGATTTTTGAAAGCATCACCGTCCCGATCATGTTGTTCGACCTGGATTTCAATGTTGTAACCGCCAATTCACAGACGGAAGAGAGCACGGGAGTAAAGCTGGAGGATATCATCGGACGCAAATGCTACAACGCCCTTTGCTTCCACGATTCTCCCCCTGAATTTTGTCCGATGCTCCGCACTGTAAAGGAAAGAAAGGCCATACAAATCGATTACGAAGGACATGGGAGACAGTATATCATTACCACCCACCCTGTGTACGATCATGATGGGAAAATGGTGTATGTCCTCGAAACCGCCTTCGATGTAACCAAGCAAAAGGAGCAGGAACGGCAGCTTCAGACCATGAATCTCATGCTGAACAACGCCTCCGAAATCGCGAGCATCACCTATTTTACCGGGGATCACGAAGCCAATGCAACCCTCATCGGCGGTGCGGAGGACATCGGCCTTCCGGCGGATGGAATGCCGCACAGTCTGCACGACTGGATTATTCCGGAGGATCATGAAGAGCTGGATATTCAACGGCACAAGGTGTTGAGTGACAGCAGCTATATGGCAGACATCGTTTGCCGCTCCGATGCAACAGGCATGCGGCGGAGTTATCGTTTGATTGTGCAGCGCTCACGGCATGATGAAAGCATTTGTGTCGGCATACTTCAAGATATCACGTCCAGTGTAACGCTTGAAAACGAGCGCCAGGATCTGATCCGTTCGCTTCATAATTATGTGGAGAACGAAAAGATCGTCAACGCCTGCCTTGCGCAGATTGCCATGGAAGACGACTGTGCGCGGAATGAAGAGGAAGTTTTGAAGATCATTGCGGCCCGCTTCGGCTGCGACCGCCTCTTTGTTGGAGCGTACGATGAGGAGGATGGGCTCTTCCGGGCTATCCATGAATGGGTCGGTGAAGGTGTTACGCCGCGCAAGGGGCTCGGGGATCTCTTTTTGCAGGAACGGTTTAGTGCGTGGAAACCTTTGTTTATGGAGGATGATCTCCTCTCCATCGGTGATGTGGAACACTCCGATCATGCCGTTTTGTTTGAAAAGTACGGTTGCCGGACGTTCCTTTGCGCGCCGATATGGGTCAACCGTAAGTTTTATGGAATACTCGGCATCAGTTTTCTGCGGGAACGGCGCGATATCTCCGACTTGGATGAAAATATTCTCCGTTCGGCGGCCAATCTTCTCGGCATGGCCCGCGAACGCGAAATCCAGCGGGACGCGTTGATGGAGCTTGATCGGCAGACATCGCTGATCTTCAATGTAATGCCTGTCCCCGTATGCTTTTTCAATATGAAACGCGAGCTTATCCGCTGCAACAAAGCCGCGGCCGATTTGTTTGAACACTCCCAGGAGGAGATGCTCAACCGTCCGTGCTACGAAACAATGTGCCTTATGCCCGGCGGACATCCGGAGTGCCCCATCAGTACCGTGATCGAAACGGGCGTGGAACAAATGCGGGAAATCGTCGTGGGTACACGCGAATGTCAATTGCTTGCCATTCCGATTTTTGACGGACGCGGAAAACTCGTCAACGTCATCGAAAGTCTTTTCGATGTAACCGAATTGAAAGAGGGAAAACGCCATTTGGAGCTCGCGCTGACCGCGGCGGAAGCGGCCAACCGCGCCAAGAGTTTCTTCTTCGCGACCATGAGCCACGAATTGCGTACGCCTTTGAATGCGGTGATCGGCTTCAGCGAGCTCCTGCAGAGCAGCGAGCTCTCCCGCGAGGAGCAGGAGGAGTATCTCGCATCCATCAATCTTGCCGGGAACTCGCTTCTTTATCTTGTCAACGACATTCTGGACCTCTCCAAATTGGAGGCGGATCAGATGGTTCTTGTCCCGCAGGAAACGGATGTGGCGGCGCTTCTTCAGGAGCTGCGTTCTGTTTTTTCATACAAAGTGCGAACGCAGAATCTCTATTTTGACCTTATTCTTCCGGAACATCTTCCGACGCTGAAGCTGGATAGCTTGCGCTTGCGGCAGGTGTTGCTGAACTTGATCGGAAATGCCGTAAAATTCACCCCGCAAGGGGGAATCACCGTCCGTGTGGAATTCCACCCGACAGGGCAGGGGGTCGGCACGTTGGTTCTCGGCGTAAAAGACACCGGCATCGGCGTGAAAAAAGACGCGCAGGAGAAGATTTTCGAGCCCTTTATTCAGCAGGATGCGCACCGCGATACCCATGCCTACAAAGGATCCGGCCTGGGGCTTGCTATTACAAAACGTCTTATCAACCGGATGAATGGAACCATTACCCTGGAAAGCGAAGTGGGAAAGGGATCTGATTTTGTGGTGGAATTGCGCGACATCGCGTACGTCGGCGCGCCGCTTGCTCTTGCGGAAGATGTGCGCGACTGGTCCGGGGAGGGGACGCGTGGATTCCGTGTTCTCCTGGTGGATGATATCGCACTGAATTTGAAGGTGTTGTGTGCAATGCTCCGCAAGTTGGATGTTGAATGCCTGACCGCCGATTCAGGGGATGCGGCACTCGAAGTGCTGCGCAAGGACCGCCGTTTCGATGCGCTTTTAACCGACATGTGGATGCCTGGGATGAACGGTGCTGAATTGGCGTCCGCGATACACGCGGAATTTAAAGATATATCCTTCCCGATTGTGGCCGTTACGGCCGATACGGAGGCCGGCGAAAACTTCTCCCGCGAACATTTCACCGGCATTCTCCTGAAGCCGATCACGGTGGAAAAGATGCAGAAGCTTTTCGCGCTTCTTAAATCAGGAGATTCGGGCTGGAACGTTCTTTAGTTCTTGGAAAGTGCATGGAATAGTGGAAGAAACACCAGATTCGGAGGAATGCGATGGCAACCTTTTCCGTACGAGCCTGGACAGTGGCTTTATTCGCCGTTGCCCTTATCATCATCCCCGGAGGATGCCGTGAGGAAAAACCGCCCACGCTGCCCGCGTCGGTAAAGGTGGCGATTTTTTCAGCAGCCGCGGGAAAAGTGCCGCGGCAGATCTCGATAATCGGTTCCGTGCAGCCCTTCGCTTCGGTCAATTTGGTTGCCCGGGTCGGAGGGTATCTTGTCGAACGCAACTTCCGGGACGGCGAATTCGTCCGCAAGGGAAAGCTTCTGTACCGGATTGAGCCATACGCTTACGACGCCGCGCGCAAAATCGCGATGGGTAACCTCGGCGTTGCCATCGCCTCCAAAAAAAATGCCGAACTGACCGTGCTGCGGCAAAAGGAACTTGTCGAACAACAGGCGGCCTCGGTGCAGGACTACGACAATGCCCTTGCGTCAAAAATGAAGGCCGACGCCAATTTGTCCACTATGCAGGGGCAGCTTGAACAAGCCGAAATCAATCTTGCTTACACGCAAATCGCCGCGCCTTTCGATGGTTGGATGGGGATTAATCGTTACGACGCCGGCAACCTTGTCGGTCCTGAAAGCGGCACATTGTCGACGATTGTCGACCAGAGCCGTGTGCTTGTGCAGTTTTCGCCGGCGGACCGCGATCTGCGTGAACTCGGCGAACACCTGGCTTCCGCGAAGCAATTCGCCGATTTCCGGGTGCGGTTGTTTTTTGAAAACGGCCGCGAATACCCTGAAACCGGCATTGTCGTTCGTACCGACAACCGGATCGATCCCGAAACCGGTACCGCCGCGCTTCAGGCTATTTTCCCGAATCCGGATGGCGAGCTGACTCCCGGGCAGTTCGTTCTCTTGAATATTCAAACCGTTTCGCGCGACGAATGGTTGTTGGCGCCGCGCGTCGGAATTCTGACCGACCAGAGCGGGGATTATGTTTGGGTGGCAAGCGCGAAAAATGTTGCCGAACGCCGTCCGGTAACCGTGGCGAAAGAATACGCCGATTTCGCGGCCATTTCCAAGGGACTTCAGCCAGGAGAAAAAATTATCATCGATAATCTTTCCGCCATGCGTGTCGGAACATCGATCGTTTGCCGGGAACCCGATTCGCTGAAAACACAATTCGCGGCTTTGGCCGATGGGAAGACCGTTGAAGCGCCGACGCTCGGTCGGGAAGACGCCTACCTCCGCCAGAGCGACATCGCCGGCGAGGACATCCGTCGCCGGATCCGCGACGCCGCTGATGCGGCGGCGAAGGATCTGAGCAGTGAATTCCTGACGCCGCCGCCGCGCGATGCCATAGTCCGCGATCCCGCCGCCGCGACACCGAAAAAGGATTGATTGCATGTGGAGTAAATTCTTCATCGACCGCCCTGTTTTTTCCTTTGTCATTGCCATACTTATGTCGATGATCGGCGTACTGGCGTTGTTGACGCTGCCTGTTTCCGAATACCCGAATATTGTTCCGCCGCAGGTGCAGATTTCCGCCAGTTATCCGGGTGCGGACGCACTGACCATCCAGAACACCGTCGTGTTGCCGATCGAGAACCAGGTCAACGGCGTCCGTGACGAACTTTACATGGCCAGTACAAGCTCCGACACGGGAAGTTCAGTTACCACAGTTACATTTCAGCCCGGTTCCAGCGGCAATTTGAACACGGTCAATGCGCAAATACGCGAGTCCTGGGCGGACGCTCAGTTGCCCAGCGCCGTACAGCAACAAAATTTGATCGTCAAGGAAAAATCAGCCAGTATCCTGATGACGATCATGCTTTATTCACCCAATGGCACATACGATTCGCTTTTTCTTAACAACTACGTGCAGATCAACATTCTCAACGAAATCGCCCGCATCCCCGGAGTAAGCGATACACGGACACTCGGGCAGATGATCTACTCCATGCGCATCTGGCTGAATCCGGATAAAATGGCTTCGCTCGGTATCGCCGTCGAAGACGTGATTTCCGCGTTGAACAGTCAAAATATACAGGTTTCCGCCGGGAGTTTGGGCAATGCGCCGGCTGCGCCGGGACAACAGTTCCGCCACGTTCTGGTCGCCCAAGGGAGATTGATTACCGAAAAGGAGTTTTCCGGCATCGTCATTCGCTCCAAAGGTTCCGCCGTGGCGCAGGTTTACCTGAAAGACATTGCAAAAATCGAGCTCGGCGCGCAGGACTACAGCAGTTTTGTAACCTTGAACGGAAAACCCGCGGCGCTGCTGGCGGTGTACCAATACAGCGATGCCAATTCGCTGGAGATTGCCGACCGTTGCCGTGCGGTCATCGCGGAACTTTCGACGCATTTTCCGCCCGATGTCGGCTACAGTTTCCCTTACGACACAACATTGAGCGTTAAAGCATCCCTTCAGGAAATGGTGTATACGCTTCTTATCGCCGTTATCCTTGTGGTCTTGGTAACGCTTTTGTTCCTTGGCGATTGGCGCGCGACGCTGATTCCGGCCGTTTCGATTCCGGTTTCGTTGCTTTCCACGTTTACGGTGCTTAAGCTTTCCGGATTTTCGATCAACCTTGTTTCGCTCTTCGGCATCATCCTTGCCATCGGGATTGTTGTCGACGATGCAATCATCGTCATTGAGAACGTCAAGCGTTTGATGGAGACGGAAAAACTTTCGCCGCGCGATGCGGCCATTGAGTCCATGCGGCAGGTAACATCACCGATTATCGCCACGACCGCGGTGCTGATGTCCATGTTCATTCCGATTTGTTTTCTCTCCGGCATCACCGGCGCGATGTACCGGCAATTCGGAATTGCCATTGCGTTGGCCGTTGGATTTTCGGCTGTAAACGCTCTTACGCTCAGCCCGGTTCTGGCCGCGTTGTTGCTTAAGCCGGAATCGAAGAAACACGAACCGGGGCGCATCGGGCGATGGTTCCAAACATGTTTCAGCCGTTTTGGAAACACGTACGCCGCTGTGGTGCAGCGGTTGATCCGGGTTGCCTTGCTGGTTGGCGCGGCATACCTTGCAACATCCTTGTTCGTTGGCTTCAATCTCAGCCGTCTTCCTACCGGCTTCATTCCGGACGAAGACCGCGGCGCTTTTTATGTCAACATCCAATTGCCTCCCAATGCCTCGCTGCCGCGGACGGCGCAAGTGTCCGCCAAAGTAGCGGAGTTGATCCGGCAGAATGAGAATGTCCAGGATGTCGCACTAACCAACGGGTATTCGATCCTGACCTCCGCCACCGCGAGCAATTTTGCGTGGAGCATTGTTATTCTCAAGCCGTGGGATCAACGGAAAAAGGCCTCCCAGGATCAGTTTGCCGTGATGCATGAACTCCAGGAGAAGCTCAACGGACAAATCACCGAGGCCAAGGTCATGCTGATTCCCCGTTCATCGGTGCAAGGGCTCGGAGCGACCGGAGGTTTCAACTTTGTCATCATGGATACATCCGGAACGAATCCGGCGAAGATGGAAGGGGTCCTCTCCAGAATCATCGACGAGGCCTCCGCGCGTCCGGAATTCTTCAATGTCTTCACTGCCTTCCAGGCCACCGCCGTCCAGTATTTTGCCCGGATCGACCGTCGCAAAGCCATGCTCTACAACGTTTCCATCGATTCGATCAACACTGCGCTCGAGAATTTTACCGGTTCCTCCATGGCCAATTTATTCAACCGTTACGATCAGGTGTATCAGGTCATGCTGCAGGCTTCGGACGAATACCGCATGCATCCGGATGATGTAACACGCATATGGGTACGCAACGCAAATGGGAAGATGGTGCCGCTCAGCACACTGGTTACTTTCCGAAAAGCATTGATGCCGCAATACCTTTCCCGTTACAATACCTATTCTTCCGCCAATATCCAGGGGCGTCAGGCGGCCGGCTACAGTTCCGGGCAGGCAATGGACGCGTTGGAGAAAATTGCCCGGAAAGAGCTTCCGCCGGAAATGCGCTTCGACTGGACGGAACTTTCCTTCCAGGAACGGCTCGCACGCGGGGAGGGGCCCCGTATTCTGGTCTTGGCGCTGGTGTTTATCTACCTTTTTCTTGCGGCGCTTTATGAAAGTTGGACGCTCCCTCTGGCCGTATTGCTCTCTATTCCCGCCGCCTTTTTCGGGGCGGTGTTTTTCATCCGCCTGTTCGGGATAAACCTCAACCTATACACGCAGGTCGGTTTGGTCCTGCTCATCGGCATGGCGGCCAAAACGGCCATTCTTATCGTCGAATTCGCCCGGAACGCCCACGACGAGGAGAACATTTCCGCTGCGGAAGCCGCCCTTAAGGCCGCAAAACTCCGCTTTCGCGCCGTGTTGATGACGGGGATCTCCTTCATTCTCGGGATTCTTCCGTTGATGGTCGCAACCGGCGCCGGTGCGGTCAGCCGCCGGGCCGTCGGGTGTACAATCGTCGGCGGCATGCTTTGCTCGGTTATCCTTGGGACGCTTCTGATCCCCTCGTTCTATGTCCTTATCCAGCGGCTTTCCTCCAGGAAGAATCAATCCGCCGGAACGATGGATACGTAGCCTGTTTTTTCCACGAGGAATTGTCCTTGCGGAGAAAGAATCCATTCGATGAGTGTTTTTGTATTCCCGGACGGTTGCCCGCGCGTGATGTCATAGAAGGGGGCGACAAAGGGGTAGGAGTCATTACGGATTGTTTCTTTTGAAGGGAAAACACCGTTGACGGCGATAAGCTTAATGTGTTCGTCCTGCACCATGAACGTGCAAAAGTACAGAAAAGAAAACCCGATGGCGTCGCCAAAGAAAACCCGATGGCGTCGCCGTAATTTTTGTAGTCGGCGGCTTCACGGATAATGGAAGACATCACCCGCCTTTTATCTTCCATTTTCGGGGGAAGGGGGGCTGTGTCGCCCATAACGCGCAGGAAGGCGGTCTGGCTCCCGCTCCCTTCCTGGCGTTGGAAGAGACGTATTGTTTGATTCGGTCCGCCGGCATCGCGCCAGTTGGCAATTTTTCCGCTGTAGATTGCGCGGATATGCGAAACATCGAGATGGGATACGGTGTTTTTCGCGTTAACAAAAAACACGAAGGCCTCCTTGCCTATGTGGGTGAGCACAAGCTCGATTCCTTTCTTTTTCGCGCTTGTTGCCGGTCACGACAGATAAGATTTTTATCACAAGCCAGACCATACTAAAAAGTACAAATTCGGCAACGGTAACCTTGAGGCGCAGGATAAAACGCTCCCGTTCATCGAGCGGCGTTACGTTTCTTCATTTACACACTATTTTACTTCTATTTCAAGTGTGGCACAGGTCACGGCAAGCTGTTTTTTTGTGGATGAAATTAAGTTATTTATTTGCATTTTCTGCATTCGCGTGTTATGCTACTTATATAAAACAGGTGATTTTATGGTGTTTTACGCGCATAGTGATTCGGATTTGAAAAAGTGGCAACGCTTGCTTGACCATTTGCGGCAAGTGGCTTCGCGATGCGCCACTTTTTTGGAACCTTTCGGATTTTTCGACGCCGGATACTTGCTTGGTCTCACACATGATTTCGGCAAATACACACGTGAATACCAACGTTATTTGCAGTCCTCTGGCGGAATGCTGAAGTTTGGTGACGACGAATTCCTGCCAAATGCGAAGTCCCAAAAAGGGAAGATTCCACATGCCAGTGCCGGTGCGCGTTTGATTTGGGACGACAATAATTTACAAATTCCAATGAAAATTCTTCTCGCATATCCGGTTGCCTGTCATCACTCCGGATCGGAGGATTTGTACAATCTCCACGGCGTCGATTGTTTCGCCGGAAGGATGCGTTCCGCCCCGGCCGTCCCCGCCGCGGAGACGGAAATCACGGAGGATATTGCGCGTATCCTCCGTGCTGAAACGTTCCGCAAAGAATTTTACGACAACATCTTGCGCATGCTCAAGGACGACGATGCGCACTTCGAGTTCCGGGCTGGCTTGTTGCTTCGGCTGTTCTCCAGCGCCCTTGTGGACGCGGATCGTTTGGACGCGGCGGGAACTCCCGTGACGCCTTCCCCGTGCCGCTGGTCCGCGTGGGGGAAACAGTTTGAAGACGCCATTGAGAGAATCAAGTCCGCCTCCCCGATCGATGCGATACGCCGCCGTATTTCGTTGCAATGCCGTGCCGCCGCGGAACGTCCGTCAGGCGCTGTCTACCGGCTGGCTGTTCCGACCGGCGGCGGGAAGACCCTTTCCGGACTTCGCTTCGCCATCGCCCATGCAGAAAAACACGGATTGAAACGTATCTTTTATGTTGCCCCCTTGCTTTCGATCCTGGAGCAGAACGCCGACGTGTTTCGCAAGTGCTTCCGCGAACGCGGCATTGTTTATGAATGCCACAGCCATTTGTCGCCGGAACGCGGAGAAAGCGAAGAGCACCGCGGCGTCCTTGAGAATTGGGACGCGCCGGTTGTGTGCACCACGTTCGTGCAGATGCTGAACTCGATGTTTTCCGGCGAAAACCGCCACATCCGCCGCTTTCATATGTTGGCGAACACGGTCATTCTTTTTGACGAAGTGCAGAATATTCCATTGCGCATGCTGGACATCTTCGCCGGCGCGCTCCATTTCATCACGCGAAAAATGGGGGCGACCGTCGTCCTTGTTTCCGCCACACAGCCGCCGTTCCAGTTGAAATGGCCCGCTTTGCCGGATCTTGCCGAAAACATGAACGCGCTTCTGCCGGAAATGAAGCGCGTCAACGTCCAAGTGCGCGACGATATTAAAACGGACGAAGACGCGGTGCGTTTCTTTTGCCGCCTTGCGCATGAAAACGGCTCCGTCCTGGTGGTGGCCAACACAAGGAAACATGTGCAACAACTTTTCCGACTGCTTGAAAATCAGGATTTTTCCGTGTTTCATTTGAGCACGAACATGTGCCCAAGGCACCGAAAAAATGTCTACATAAAAATCCAGGATGCATTGGATCACCCTGTAAAGCCGGTGATTGTATTGAGCACGTCCCTGATTCAAGCCGGCGTGGATTTGACCTTCCGGAGCGCGGTCCGCTACCTTTGCGGACTTGATTCCATCGTTCAAACCGCCGGCCGGTGCAACCGCCACAAACATGGCCCCCCGGGGGACGTATATGTCCTGCCGAATCCGCCGGACGTTGCGCCCCCCGCCTCCATCACGCAGGAAATTCGCGCGGCGCGGATAACGCTGTGGAAATTTGCCGAACAGCCGGAAGTGTACGGGAACGAGTTTTTGCATCCGTCGCTCCTCGAGGCGTATTACCGGGAGCTGTACGCGCAATCCCGGGAGGAAATGGCCTACCCCATCCATGTGGACAACCGCTCCAGCAACCTTCTGGAGCTCCTCTCCGTCAACAAAAAATCGCTGGAGGCTTTCAAGCAGGACACGGGACGCGAACCGGACAACCGGCTGCTTGCAGGTGCGTACAAAACGGCGGGGGCGTGTTTTCGCGCCATCGAGGACTTCCAGGAGGAGAGCGTCATCGTTCCGTACCGCGGCGGCAAAGCGTTGATCAAGGCGCTGAAAAACGCCTCATCGCCTGTGTTGCTCAATCCATTGTTAAAGAAGGCGCAACAGTACTCCGTCAATGTTTCCGGGCACGTCTTGGAAACGTTGCGCACAAGAGGGGGAATCCACGAGATCCCCTGTGGTGTTCTGTGCCTTGACGCCGTATTTTACGATCCTGAAACCGGAATAGAACTCGGAGGAAAAAGAAGCAATGAATGACTCGATTTGTTTTGAGGTGAGCGGGCGGTACGCCCTGTTCACCGATCCGTCTTCCAAGATCGGCGGGGATAAATATTCCTACCATGTCCCGACGTACGAAGCGCTCAAAGGCGTGGCCTCCTCCATTTTCTGGAAGCCGACGTTCATCTGGAAAATTCAGCGCGTCCGCGTGATGCAGCCGATCCAGACCGAAAGCAAGAACATAAAGACGTTGAAAATGGACGGCGGCAACACGCTTGCGATGTACTGTTACTTGAAAAACGTCCGCTACCGCGTGGAAGCCCGCATTGAGTGGAACCTCACTCCGGGGGCGGAACGGTACGCGGATGACCGCATCTTTGGCAAACACCACGCCATCGCCAGGCGGATGATCGAAAAAGGCGGTCGTCGCGACGTTTTTTTGGGCGCCCGCGAATGCCAGGCGCAGGTGTCGCCCTGCCGGTTTGACGAGGAACCCGGCGCGTACGACGACGTGCCGGAGTTGGCCTTCGGCGTGATGTTCCACGGCTTTGACTACCCGAACGAAACGGGGATCGAGGAGTTCCGCGCCCGCTTCTGGCGACCGGTGATGCGCCGCGGTGTCATCGATTTCACCGCGCCCGAAAAATGCGATCCCGCGATGTCCCGCCTCATTCGGCCGATGGCGGCGAAATACCCGCACTCCATGGGCCTGGCGGAGGAGGCGTTGCAGTATGAGCTGGATTGAAAAACTTTACGAAACCTACGAGGCCAATTCCGGGACTATTCCAAAGCCCGGCGAACCTTGGCTTGTTCCGCCGTTTCACACGTTGCGCAACGTGCACATCGCAGTCGGGATCGATGAATCCGGCAATTTTTGCGGCGCAACCCTCTTCGCCGATGGAAACCTGGAAAGAATCATTCCATGCACGGAAGGATCCGATTCACGGACGCATTTGAATCCGCATCCGCTGTTTGATATTCTTCAATACGTCGCCGGCGACTTCTGCGAGCATGTTTGCTTTCCCGCTGGCGAGAACGTGAAAAAACTGGAAAAGAAAATGCGTGACTCCCACGCTCTTTATATGAAATCCCTGGCGGGGTGGTGCAAAGAAAACCCCATGGTCGACGCCGTGCATACCTATTTGCAAAAAAAGACGCTCCTGCGCGATCTTATGGACTTCGGAATTGTACCCGTCGACAAAACGGGAAAGGGGTGTTATGAAAAACAACAAGCCGCGCAGGGAAAATCGTTATTCGCCCTTATTCCCGGTGATTTGTCCGGAACATCCGTTGTGTTTGAAATTTGGCGAAAAGACGGCGTCAGCGTAAGGCTTTGGGAGGACAAGAGCGTGAGAGAGAGTTGGGCGAAGTACATTGCCAGGGAGATTACCGCGTCGTTTCCGCCCGGTTTCTGCCAAATTTTGGGGAGGACGGCGCCGCTGGCGAGGCTTCACCCCAAGAGGGTACGCAATGCCGCCGACGGCGCCCGGCTCATCTCCGCCAACGACGGGACGAATTTTACATTTCGCGGGCGTTTCGAGAATTGGGCGCAAGCATCCGGGATCAGCATGGAGGCGACGCAGAAGGCGCACTCCGCGTTGCGCTGGCTTCTGAAAAAGCAGGGGAGCCACGTCGATTCGCAGTACATGGTCGCCTGGAGCGTGGGGGAGGATACCGATGTGCCGTCCGCCCAAAAAAATACGTACGAGCTTTGTTCCCTCGAGGCGGAGCTTGGCGTGAGCGACGCGCCCATTGGCATCGGAAGTGCGGAAAACGCGGCGAAAGAACTGAACAAGCTGTTCGCCGGGTACGGAACAAAGCTCAACGCAAAGACCCTTTGCGTTATTCTTTTGGATTCCGCCAGCCCCGGCACCATGGCGGTCAAATCCTACCGGGAGCTGGAAGGGTGGCGGTACCTTGCCAATGTGGAGAACTGGCACAAAAAATGCGCATGGCTTCAGCGGTTTTCCGCGGATGTCGTTTTTTATGGCGCGCCATCGCCCAAAGACATCGTCCGCGCCGCCTATGGGGCTGGCGTCCAGGATAGCGATTCGCGTTGCCGGGCGGCCGTTGAGCGTCTTCTCCCTTGCATATGGGATGCAAAACAAGTGCCCGGCGACCTCCTTGCGCTGGTGCTCCGGCGCGTTTCCAATCCGGCGGCGCTCGGCAAACATGCGTTTCGTAAAACACTTGGCATTGCCTGTTCCCTTTACAAATACAACCACAGCACGGAAAGGACGTACACGATGGAATTGGAAGAATCATTGCGGAACCGGGATTACCTTTACGGACGCCTTCTGGCGCTCGCGGATTACCTGGAAGACCTCGCGTTGGGCATCAGCGAAAAAGATCGACCGACGAACGCCATGCGGTGCATGCCGCAATTTGCCAAACAGCCGTATTCGACGTGGAACACATTGTTTTCCAAACTCGCCCCGTACCGGGAGCGTTTGCGTGTGAACAAGTCCGGAAGATTCGTGTTCTTGGAAAAGAAATTCGCGGAGGTCTTCAATTTGTTTGCGCACGAAGAGTATACATCCGACAAGCCCCTCTCCGGCGAATACATCATGGGGTACTATTGCCAAAAGGACGCGCTTTATGCTTCCTCAAAAGAAAATACAGACAACGAACCGAACGAAGGAGAATGAACATGTCGCTCACTGGAAAAATTGATTTTGCCGTTGTGTTCGAAGTGAAGAACGCCAACCCGAACGGGGATCCGCTGAACAGCAACGTGCCGCGCATGACGGACGAGGGGTTCGGCGAAGTTTCGGACGTTTGCCTCAAGCGGAAGATCCGCGACCGCCTGATGGAGCTTGGTCAAAAGGTCTTTGTTCAGCCGACCCACGGCTCCACCGACGGATTTCTTACGCTCAAAGATCGTTCGACGTCGGTACTGAAAGACCTCACATTCCAAAAAACATCGGAAGTTGCGTGCAAGACGTGGTTCGACGTCCGGGCGTTCGGCCAGGTTCTCGCCTTCAAGGGCAAGAAGGCTCCAAAAGGGAAAAAGGCGGAGGGGGAAGAGGAAACTTCCGCCGCGAAGGGGGTCTCCTGCGGGATTCGCGGACCGGTTACGGTGCAGTCGGCTTTTTCTCTGCAACCGATTCGCGTCACGTCGCTTCAGATTACAAAAAGCGTCAGCAACGAAGGGGATGGTCTTTCGCGCGGATCCGACACCATGGGGATGAAACACCGTGTCGATCGTGGCATTTACCGGTTTTTCGGATCGATGAGCCCGCAACTTGCCACGCGGACAGGGTTTTCCGACGAAGACGCGGAGGTGATTAAGGGCATTCTGCCGAAACTCTTCGAGAACGACGCTTCTTCGGCGCGGCCCGATGGTTCCATGCGTGTCCTCCACGTCGTCTGGTGGAAGCACGATTGTCCCAACGGCAATGTATCGTCGGCCAAGATTCAGGCGTCCTTAAGCGTTGATCCGGAGACGGGCAACGTCGAGATTGCATCAGTTGTCGGAGCACCGAAGCCACAAATCATCCCCGGATTTTAAGTAATTAATCCGGGCATGGCGGTTATGGCGCCGCTTTGCCCGGATTGCTCTTGCCGGAGAGGCTTTCGACACAAAGTATAAGAATTGCCATGCGCTCGAAGACTGCGCTTCCCGCAGGCGGCGGAGGAGTTTTAGTGTATCGATACATCAGGAGGGCGAGAATTCGGGCTTTTTCCGCCGGATCGACGACTTCGGCAAGGGAGCCTTCGGCGGCGGCGGAACGGTAGTGCATTGTTTGTGCGTGTGCGTTCTCCGAAAAACGACAATCCAGCTCCACGCAAAAATAACCCCGCGGATTGCGGCGCAGACAATCCAGTTTCCGCCCTTCCGGAGCGCAGTGAAAATAGATGCGCAGTTCATCGCCGACTTCTTCCAGCGCGAAATTCAGCGGAACGCAGTACGGTAAATTCCCATCCACAAGAGCGAGGTGGCCGAATTGCGCCTCCGCAAAGATTTGCAGCACGTCGGCGCGATTTTTCAGTTCCCGCTCCGCGCGGCGCATGGGGACGGGTGTTTTTGTTTGCATGGTCATTCGGCGATGTCCTCGTTCCAGACGGCGGGATTTTGAGCAATGTATTTTTTCATCATATCGATTAAATGCGCATCGTTAAGGATCGTTACCTCCACGCCGCGCGCACGGAGGAATTCCGATTCCCCGGGAAAGTTCACGTCTTCCCCGACCACAACGCGGGGAATTTTGTAGAGTGCAATTGCACCTGAACACATGATGCACGGAGAAAGGGTTGTGTACAATGTGCATTCTTTGTAAAAAGACGCGGGATGCCGCCCGGCGCAGGAAAGCACGTCGATTTCCCCATGGAGCACCGGATTCCCGCGTTGAACACGGCGGTTATGTCCGCGCGCAACAATCTTTCCGTTGCGAACCAACACGCCGCCGATTGGAATGCCGCCTTCGGCGGCGCCAAGAAGCGCTTCTTCATAAGCTGCTTGCATGAATGAATCCATTTCTTCCTCCTGCTCCACAATTGTGTGTGAATATGTTATTTAGGCGAGCAGTCCTCCAAGGGGGGAGTTCTTTTCATAGCCAAGGAGCGGAGCGTCGACGGCGGCGAGATCGGTTTTGATCACAGCTTTGGAGGCCTTGAGAACGCTCGCGTTTCCGGCGGCGTCGACCGCGCAAATTCCGTAGAAGAAATTTCCTTTTTGAAGAGATTCAAACTGGAAGTTGAACTGATCGGCATTTAATTGCGCCAGAAGCGACATTCCGTTGGCGGACTCGCCGCCCCAGACTTCGTAAAAGGCGACGCCGACGTTGTCCTTGACCGCTTTCCAGGAAACGGCAAGGCTGTTGTCGGTTACTTTTCCCTTGGCGGAAACCTTGCCGGGGGCGGTTACGTCGTATACCATGAATGCAACCGCATCGCTCCAGACGCTTTCGTTCTTCGCCTTGTCGAGCGCCATAACGCGGTAGGTGTGTTCGCCGACGCTCAACTTGCTTACCTTGATTGTGTTTTTTGCGGATTTGTAGAATTTCCCATCGAGCTCAATCAGGTAACCGGACACGGTGCCGGAGTTGTCCACCGCCACATTCCAGCCAAGCGTTGTCGTGTACTTGGCGTCGCGAACATCCGCGTTGCTCAAGCCCACGACCTGATCGGGCGGTGTGATGTCGGCAACGGTTACAGCTTTTTTGACGGCCTTGCTGTAGTTGAAGCCATCGAAGGCGATGATTTCGACGTTGTGCTTGCCGACGTCGTTTGCGGAAAGCTGCAAACGCACCGAATTTGCGGAGCCCGAAAGGATTTCCCGGACAACTCCGTCAAGCTTGATGGTGTAAGATGCGATGGTTCCGACCTTGTCCTCGCCGATCCAGCTTACATTCAGGGCATAACCGGAGAAATTTGTCGTGACATTTTTCACAACAGGCGCGGTAACGTCCCGAACCAGGAACGTTTTCTCTTCGCTCCAGCCGCCGTAAAGCCCCTGGCTGTCCAGCGCACGCACGGAATAGGTATATTCGCCGAGGGCAAGATTTTTCAACGCCAACGACGCATTTTTGACGGTAAGGATTTCCCCGTTCAGCCGGACTTCGTACTGAACTACTTTTACTGTACCGTCCAATGTAAAAGGCTTTGCCCACTTCAGCGTGGCATTGTACTTCGCCACTGTGGCGACCGGCGAAACCAGCCCCGGACCACCGTCGTCGGAACCGTCCGCCATAATGCGGAACGTCTTTTTCGTGCTCCATGTGCTGTTGCCGGCCGCATCATAAACTTCCAGTTGGTACGTGTAGGAGCCGGACGCAAGAGTCTTAAAGGAAAATTGCGTCCCCTGCGTTGTGAATTTTTCGTTGTTCAGCCAGACATTGTATCCGGCCACACCGATATTGTCGCTCGCCGCCTTCCAGGAGATGTCCGCGGAGAATCCTTTGACCGAAGCGGAGGGATCTCCCTTTAATACAGGCGCCGTGATGTCCTGAACGACAAAGGATGTTTCCTCACTCCATTCGCTTTTATTCCCGGCTGTGTCGTAGGCCTGGAGCTGGCAGGCATAACTGCCGATCGCCATATTGCTGATGGTATAGGTTGTCCCTTTGAGATTGTAAGTTTGCCCTCCTATTTTGAGAAAATATCCGGCCACACCGGCATTGTCGCTGGCGGGGAGCCACGAAACGGTCATATTGTAATTGTTCTGCCGGGCAGTGACTGCCCCGTTCAGAACCGGAGCCGTCTTGTCGATGTTGGAAACGGTATACTGTGCGATTGTTTCGTTCCCCGCAATATCGACGGCCCGGAAGTAAACAACGCCGTTGTCTTTCACCGTCGCTCCTGCAGTGTAATCGTTCCAAGCGCCGTCGTCTATTTTATACTGCCGGGTCGCCACGCCGACATTGTCGGAAAAGAGGGCCGTAAGTATGATATCCGCATTCGTTGCCGCAGTGATGTCCGAAGATATATTGCTGATCGTCGGAGCAACTCTGTCAATGTTGAAGACAATATATTGCGCGATGGCTTCATTGCCGGCTGCGTCGACCGCCTTGAAATAAACGGTGGTATTGTCCGCGATGATAATTGAGCCGGTATAATCGATCCAGTTTCCATTCCCGGTTTTGTATTGTTGCGATGCCAATGCCATATTGTCCGCGAAATGTGCCGTCATGGTGATATTTTGATTCGTGAATTCTGTTGTACTTGGTATGATGTCGGTGATCGTCGGCAGGGTTTTGTCGATGTTGTCCACCACATATTGAGCGAAGGTCTCATTGCCGGCAGTATCGATCCCTTTAAAATATACCGTTCCATTGGCGGTCATGTCCACATCGAAGACGTAGTTCTCCCAGGCCCCATCGTTGATTTTGTACATCTTCGACGCCAAGGCCACATTGTCGACGAAATCGGCCCTTACCGAAATACCCAAGTTAGTCAGGGCTGTACTGCTTGGCGTGAGGGTAATCGTCGGCGCGGTTCTGTCGATGTTTGACACTGTGTATTGCACGATGGTTTCGTTCCCCACAACGTCGACGGCCCGGAAATAGACGGTGCCGTTGGCCGTCATTGTTGCGCCCGCAATGTAGTCACACCATGAACCGTTGTCTATTTTATACTGCCGGACCGCCACACCGACATCGTCGGCAAAGTCGGCCGTAACGGTAACATCTTTATTGGTTGCCGCGGTGATGTCCGGAGCAATGCCGGTGATTGTCGGGGCGGATCTGTCGATGTTGGAAACAACATGCTGCGTGATGGTTTCATTGCCGGCGGTGTCGAGTGCCTTGAAATGAACGGTGATATTGTCCGTGATGACAATTGGGCCGGTATAATCCTCCCATTGTCCGACTCCGATCCGGTACTGTTTACCCGCCAGTGCAACATTGTCGTTGAAGTTTGCCGTCAGCGTAATGTTCTGATTGGTAGGTGCGATCGTACTCTGGGTAATATCGGTGATGGTCGGCGCCTCCTTGTCAATGTTGGATACAATGTATTGCGCCGTCGTTTCATTCCCGGCAGTGTCGCGGGCCCGGAGATACACGGTGCCATTGCCGCTGACGATAATGCCATCGACGTAGTCAATCCATGTGCCGTCGCCGATCCGATACTGCTTTTGCGAGATCCGAACATCGTCGTTGAACATTGCCGTTACCGTAACATCACGATTGGTGATGTCCGTGATGTCGGCTATAATATTGGTGATGGTGGGCGCCTCTTTATCTTCGATATTTTTCACCACCAACGTTAAATCGGAATCGTGCTTCTGCAAGCTGTATTCATAAGCCGCATATATGACCGTGTCGCCATCGACCGTTAACGCCAGAGATGTGTTCACCTCTCCAACCCAGAGCCAAACCTGGTAGACAAATGCAGCCGCCCCCTGCGCCAGCTTGTAAGTTCCGGCCGCTTGATTTTCGTTTGCCGTGACGGTATATCCGATGCCTCCACGGCCGCCGATCATTGACCAGTTGTTGAGCAAATACCCGTCATCCACGGTTCGATCCGTGATCGTAAAATCAATAGTCACGCCTGTATATGCCGTAATTCCTTTTTGATTGAGGATCTGCAGCTCTCCTTTGTGAATACTGCCAGAGTGGATGGTCATGCTCCCGCTGCCGAGTACAGTGGTATTGCTTGCCACACCGCCGGATATATCCAGCGTGCCGCGAGTCACCGTAGTGTTGATTGCCACGCCCCCGCTGGAAACGTATACATGAGTGCCACTCCCATTCGCATCCGTCATGTTCGCCGTGCCGCCGGAGTAGATGATTATCGTTCCCTCAAGCGCTGTATTGTTTGCCACGCCGCCGGCGAAGATGCGCATTTGCATTGATTTGAGCACGGTGTCATTGGCGATCCCGCCACTTACCTCCACGTAGCCCTTGTCCACTGTGGTGTTGTTTGCAACACCGCCAGAGTAGATATTTATGTGCCCGTTTTCCGCGATCGTGTTGTTGTTTGCCACGCCGCCGGAGGAGATATTCATGTAACCGGCGCTGCCTACCGTATTGGAATCCGCCACACCGCCGGAGTAGACGTTCAAGAAGCCTGCCCGAAGTATTGTGTTGCCGCTCGCCACGCCGCCGGAACTGACTTGTATATAGGCTTGGCTGCCAACGTGGCCGAAGCTATCGAAACCCCACCCCTCCACGATGTTTTTGTATGCCACGCCCCCGGAAAAAACATACATGTATTCAGAGCCAGTTACTGTATTATTCGATAGTTTCATCGCCTGCGAACGCGGCAAATAGCAGCCGGAATATGTGCTCGCATAGGTTACATGAGCCCCGTCGGCCGAGGATATGACACCAAAGCATGGCGTCCAGATCACATTCGTTGCCGTCCCCCCAGAGGCGACATAAAGACCGGCACTTCCTTTCACGCGGGTATTGTTTGCCACACCCCCCGAGGCGATGTACATGCTCCCCCCACTCATTATGGCGTCATTCGCCACACCGCCGGAGTGGATGTTAATAATGTTACTATTCTGTGTGTTATTCGCCACGCCGCCGGAGTGGATGTTAATGATGCCAGTATTCTGTGTGTTATTCGCCATGCCACCGGAGTGAATGTACATAGTACAACTCCTTATGTCGAGATTATCCGCCACGCCACCGGAAAACACATATATGGTTTTGCTATGCAAATACTGCGATGACATGCTTGTCATTTGGGATACCACATTTTCATAAGATCCCAGATAGCAACCGGAATAAGTGCTTGCATAGGTAACATGGGCCCCGTCGGCCGCGGATACAATACCCAGGCAGGGAGTCCAGACCACATTCGTGGCTGTTCCGCCGGAAGAAATGTACATATTGGCACTCCAAGTTACGGTAGCGCCGTTCGCTACACCACCGGAGGAGACGTACATATTTCCATCGAAATTCACCACAGTGTTATTGGCCACGCCGCCGGAGGAAATGTACATCTTGTACCAACGATCCACTGTGGTGTTGTTCGCCACACCGCCGGAGGAAACGTATGTATTGCCGCTCGAAGCCTCGTTTGCCACGCCGCCGGAGGAGATGTAGATATTGCCACCTGAAATATTGTTCGCCACACCGCCGGAGTGGATGGTTATCACAGCAGTGGCGGACACTCGAATGTCGTTTGCCACTCCTCCGGGCCCCATGGTCATGTTGCCCAGCCTTACTGTGGTGCTGTTTGCCACGCCGCCGGAGGAGATATACAGCTCCCCGCCACTCACTATGGTGTTGTTTGCCAGGCCTCCGGAGGAAACGTGCAGGGCGTTACCGGAGTACACGACTGCCCCGGTACTGGTGACGCCGGATTCCACTCTATAGGTCGCGGCATAGGCGGCGAGAAATTCGCCGCCATGGTCGAGGCCGAAGACGATGTGGTCGGTTTCGTGAGCGATGGTGTCGGCGATTTGGTCGATGGATTCGCCGCCACGGAGAATGACGAAGGCGTTGTCGGAAGCGTTCTGGTTGCCATGATCGATGGTTTCGGCGAGGCCGCTGTAGTCGCCAAGATCGTCAGTGTAGCCGATGTAGACGGTGGAGAATTCGATGCCGAACGGGCGGTCGGTTACGAAAAGCACGTTGGAGTTGGAATAACGGGCGTTGAGGTCGGCGGTGATGGCGCGGATTTCCTCTCGCGTTAACAGCGAATCGGTCAATTCCACCTTGTCGATGGTCAGGAGCTCACCATTATAACTGGTGCTTTCCCCGTCGAAGTCCAGATAGACGTATTGGATGCGCGAGAGCTTCTGAACTCCGCCCGAGTGAATCAGTTCCGTATTCATAATTTGCCACCCCCCTTATTCATCTTCATCGCTTCGACGTGTTTCTGAAACACCGGAACGTTCTTGATCGCAGTTTGTCCGCAATGTTCGGCGTTGTAAATTGAAAATTACACAATCATACAGGGCAATTGTACTCCATTCTGCGCGAAAAAGCAAGCCTTTCACGCGTTTTCAGTGAATATTTTCTGAATATAATGCGAAATTCACGTCTCCGGGAGGTCGTTTTTCCGGAATCTGGATATTTGAGGAATTAATCAACTTGATACGGATCGTTTATAAACCGCGCGTCACGAAAATGCAAATCTTGGCAATGATTTAACTTGCAATCGCCGAACGGAGGAATTATATTGTCAAACGAAGAGCGGAGGGCCCGATTTGTGAAAACGACCGAAACAATCCAGATTACCGGACTTGAACGCCTTGTTCTGAACGTGGCCGACATCGCCCGGAGCACCGAATTCTACACCGCCGTCCTGGGGATGACCGCACACAACTCCTGCTTATGGAGCTCCGGCGCATGTGTCATTCAGCTGCACGCGCGCCCCGGGGAACGTTTGCCGGCCGCGTTGCGCCCGCTCTCCGGAAGCGCCGATTTTTGCCTCGCCTGCGAGGGGGATCCGCGCATGATGCTCCGCCATCTTGCGCGCCACCGTGTCGCCGTTGCGGCGGGGCCTTTGTTGCGGACCGCCGACGACGGTACCCGCGCAAGCCTCTTTATACACGATCCGGACGGCAATTTACTGGAGCTCGCTTTCCGCCGCGCACCGGAGAGTTCTTCCGTGCCGGAAGCCATTGTTTTTCGTGCGGTTTCGCGCCACGACGAGTTGGCGACCATCGCCCTCCTCGCCCGCGAAATCTGGCCCGCCGTCTACGATAAGCTCCTCAAGCCCGGCCAGTTCGATTATATGATGAATAGGATGTACTCTCCGGAGGTCATGCGTCGCGAGCTTGAGTCCGGTGTGCGGTTCGACCTTATCGAGGACGACGGATTGGCCGTCGGCTTCACCTCCTATGGCCCCGTGGAGCCGGACGGCGTGGTTTGTCCGCTGCACAAAATTTATCTTTTGGGCACTTACCAGCACCGCGGGCTCGGCGGACGCGCCATCCGCCACGCCGCCGCGTGGGCGCGAAAGTTCGACGCGCGCCGTCTGGAGTTGCACGTAAACAAAGGGAACGGCGCGGCAATCCGCGCGTATTTACGGCATGGCTTTACAGCGGTTGATTCGGTTACCAGCGACATTGGCGGCGGGTATGTCATGGACGATTACATCATGGCGTTGGAGCTCCTGCCCGCGCCGAACGGAAGCGAGGCGGAAAAATGAGAGAAGAAGAACGCGTCAAGGCGGCGGATTTTCGAATCGAAAAATTGGGCGAGCCGGATTTGGCTTCCCCTTTGGAGCGAATCGATTTCGTTCCGGATACCGCCACGGTTACCTACCCGAGCTCCGTTGCCGCCATCGAACGTTATCTGACGGCCAAGGAGGAGATTCCCGCTTTCGAACAAGCCGGGCCGCGGGCGAAGATTTTTCACGATCCGGCCTGGAGCCGCGCGGCGATCATCACGGCGGGCGGACTGTGTCCGGGTTTGAACAACGTGATCAAGTTTTTGACCATGACGCTGCGCGACCAATACAATGTGCCCGTGGTCTACGGCATCCGTTACGGATTCCGGGGCCTGAACGCGAAGTACGGTTTCGAGCCCATGATGCTCGACAGCGACGGAGTGGACAACATTCACGAGGCGGGCGGTTCGATTCTCGGTTCCGCGCGGGGAGAGGAGGATGAAAAGCTTTTGGTCGACACCCTGAACAGGAAGAACATCAATCTCCTCTTTTGCATCGGCGGTGACGGAACGCTCCGCTGTGCCCACGCAATTGCGGGCGAAGTGCGCCGTCGCAAGCTCGCCATCAGCGTGGTGGGCATCCCCAAAACAATTGACAACGACATCAGCTTTATCGACCGTTCTTTCGGTTTTGAAACAGCAGTCTACATGGCCGGCATGTTCATTACCGCGGCGCACAACGAGGCGAAGGGGGCCCACAACGGCATTGGCCTCATCAAAGTAATGGGGCGCGACAGCGGCTTTATCGCCGCCTACGCAACATTGGCGAACTCCTACATCAATTACTGCCTGATTCCGGAACAGCCCTTTACCTTGGAAGGCGATGGTCTGAATTCACTCCTCCCGAACTTGGAGGTGCGCTTGTCCCGCAAACAACATGCGGTGATTATCGTGGCGGAAGGGGCGGGGCAGGATTTGATCGCTTCCCCGGAGAAGAAGACGGATGCTTCCGGGAATGTGCTGCATAATGACATCGGCTTGTTTCTGAAGGACAAGATCAACGAATATTTCAAAGCGCGAAAAATTGAAGTGAATCTGAAATATTTCGATCCCTCGTACACGATCCGCAGTGTAACGGCGCGCGGAACGGACGCTGTTTTTTGCGTGAATTTAGCCCAGAACGCGGTTCATGCCGCCATGCGCGGCTGCACGGATATGGTGGTGGGGCATTGGCACGATCATTTCACGCACGTGCCGATTGCTTTGGCGACGCGCCACCGGAAACAGATTGATTTGCAGGGGCAATTGTGGAACAGCGTGCGTTCCTCAACCTATCTTTGAAGAAAAGCGCTCTTTTTGTGCTTTTGGGCTGGAATTTTGTAAAAATGGCGTTACATTAAGGTTCATGTGTTAATCACTTATTGAGAAGTTAGGAAGAAAAAATGGGCAACCTCAAGAAAAAACGGCGGAAAAAAATCGCCAAGCACAAGCGGAAAAAGCAGCTTAAATCGCTGCGTCACAAGAAAAAATAATCTTGTGCGTCTTGCGCTTGAAGCCCGCCGTCGGTTTGCCGATCGCGGGCTTTTTCTTTGCAATTTCACCCGGAGGCGGAATGGCCAAATTTTATTGCTACGATGTTACAGAACTTCTTCAGTTGCTCGAACAGGAGCAGCATGGCGTCGCCGTTCGATGCCGGATCTTCGCATGGATGCTTGGGCTGGCTTGCATCGCCATTGGATTGTTTGCCTGGGCTTCGATGGCCCGGGAGTGGACACTTGGCGTGCAAGTCGGCGGCATCGTGATTGCAATGATTGCATGTGCCGGATGTCTTGCTGTTTTCCAGAAAATCAGCAAATATTCAGGGCATTGGCCGCGTTGTCCCAAGTGTGATGCAAAACTGTATTCATTCCAGCCGGCGTTGCGCCGGTGTCCCCAATGCCGTGCGCGCATCGCAACCGACTTTCGTCCGTATAAACCGGGCTATAGCCTCCCCGATCCCGAAGCGCTCCTGCCGCGTCCGCCCGGACAGAAATCATGCAGTGTCGGGATCTTTGCCGGCCAGCTTTTGATGATTGCATTTATAGCGACCGTGATATTGTTGCTGAAAGCGTCGCTGGGAAATTTGCAGGATCCGGACATACCCGAAATTACCGCCAGGATGCTGGTTGGATTCGGCGTTCTTGTTCTCCTTTTTTCCGGAATCGTAACGTATCTTTTTGAGCAATTGCTGAAGCTCGTTGTCCTGATTGACCTGAAATGCGACAAACTGAATCTGAAGATGGATAAGAATTACCGGAGTTCAGTCCCGGACCCGATGCGGCTTTGCCCCCATTGCCGTGAAATTCCGAATCACCGGATGACGGCGATAACCGGCAATTGTTCGTCCTGCGGGGGGCATATTCTGGAAATCGAGGAGGAACCGGACACTCCTGGCATGATGGATTGCCGTTTGCTTCTCCGGTATGAAAAATTATCGGGCTGGGGAGTTTGGTATCTGATCCTAATGATTCCCGGATTGTTGGCTTTCAGGGTTTTGGAAAAGGTCTACAAGAGCCATTGGCTTGTCTGGACGGCGCTTGCGCTGTTTTTTGCGGGAATTCCCTTGCTTTGGAATTTTGTTTTGCTCCGTTCCCTGCGCAAAAAATGGCGCCTGCATTTCAAGTGTCCCCACTGCGGATTCAAACTTGGTTCGTCCAACAACCCTGCCGCGTGGAGGATTCTATGCAATGCGGGACATTGCCTGAAATGTCGGCGCAAACTCGTCCGTTCCGGGGATGAGCCTTAATCGGCGGCTTCGCCGCGCAGGGTTGGCCATTCCTCTACATGGAAAAGGAGGTTACTCCGGCGCGTGAGTTCCACCGTGCCCGGAGTGAAAACAAGACGGATTCGGCTCCGAAAAGGGGTAGAGTAATACGTCAAGGCGATTTCCAACGTATTGACGTCCTGCCAACACGCGTCGGCGGCAACGGGCAGGGGGGCCGGCAACTCCCAACGGATGCGGTTGTCGCAACGGAAGCCGAAGCCGGCCTCCAGAAATTCTCCGTTGAAGCCGATGCGGCACCGGTCGGCGGTAAACCCAAGTTCGAGTGTCTTAAGACCCAGGCGGTTGTCCGCCAAGCGGAACATTCCTCCGGGCACGCAGGGATGTTCCATGTCTTTTCCCAGCATGGAAATCCGAAGATTGCCAAGCGTTTCAGCCAGGGCGCGTTCCGCCGTGGAGTTTTCAGGAAGCGGTTGATTTTCGAATGCGGGAAGTAATATATCCCATGTTCGCGTCAAGATGTTTTGCATATTCGTCAGACCGGAGGTGATGGCGATCACCGCGTCCTGGTCGGGCATAACCAGCGCGAATTGACCGAACGCGCCATCCCCCCGGTAGGCGTTGTGTTGCGAGCGCCAGAACTGGTAGCCGTATCCTTGGCCCCAGTCCAGTTCGCCCGTGTTGGCGATCTGAAAATGCGTCGCCTCGGCAAGGTAGCCGGCGGGAATCAAGGGTTTCCCCTCCCAAATGCCGCCTTGGAGTAGGAGTTGACCGAAACGCGCAATTTCATTGGTCGTAAGGTGATACCCCCATGCGCCGATTTCGATCCCGTCCGGGCAGCACTCCCAGATGCGGCTGCGGATTTCCAATGGGTCGAGAAGGCGGGGAGCCAGAAATTCGGTGAGGTTTTGTCCCGTTGCGCGCCGGAGAACAGCACTTAACATATAGGTCGCGCCGGAATTGTAGACGAAAGATGTCCCCGGTTCGCACCTCACCACCTGCTGAAAAAAAGCCTTGGCCCAGTTGGCGTCCTTATTCCACAGGGCGGTCAGCGTATCCTGAGCGTGTCCCGTGGCCATCATCAGAAGGTGTCGAAGCTGCATTTGTTTGTAGCGCGGATCGAGGTCGTCTGTAAGGAATTCGGGGAAATACGCGGTTATTGGGTCGGTCAATCGGAGAAACTCCTCCGACGCGGCAAGGCCGATGGCGACCGAGGTGAAACTTTTGCTTAAGGAATAAAGCTGATGCGGTGTTTGCGCGTTGTACGGCTCCCAGTATCCTTCCGCAATAATTTTTCCATGCCGCAGGAGTATGACGCTGTTCAAGCTGTCCAATTCCGCGAGCGCCCCGACCCAGCGGCGCACCGTGTTGCTGGAGATTCCAGCCGCTTCCGGTGTTCCGTACGATAGCATTTCAGAGCACCTTCCATTGCCGCTGGCGGGCGGCTTCGTACAACAAAATCGTCGTTGCGGTCGCGACGTTCAGCGAATCGATTTTTCCAAGCATGGGAATGCGCACCTGGATGTCGGCCTGGTTCATCCAGAAATCGGACAAACCGAATTGTTCGGTGCCGACCACCAACGCGACGCCCCGTGTAAGATCGCAATCCGTGTAGAGTTGTTCCGTGTGCGGCGTTGCCGCCAATGTGGCAATGCCCAGATCGCGCAGCCATGCCAGCGCTTCTTCGCCCGAACACTCCGCAAGGGGAACGGAAAACAACGCGCCGGTGCTTGCCCGGATCACGTTCGGGTTGTACAAATCGGTCGCGCGGTTGCAGATAATCAGCCCCGCCACCCCCGCCGCGTCGGCGCTGCGCAAGATGCTGCCGAGGTTGCCGGGCTTTTCCACCGCTTCCGCCACAAGGTACAGTCCATTCGGTTTACGCGGCAGATCGGCGAGCTCGTGCCGCCGCATTTTTGCCAGCGCGACCAGCCCCTCCGGGCGATCGCGGTAGGCCATTTTCGTGAGGGCTTGCGGGGAAACCTCCGCCACGCGCACACCCGATTCGGCGAGCGCGTCGATCACGGAATATTCATTTTCACCGAGGAACAGTTCCGGGGCGAAGTAGCACTCCACAATGGTCATACCGTATTCGCGCGCCCGTGTAAGCTCCCGGTATCCTTCCAGGACGGTCAGCTGTTCGCGGTCGCGGTCGCGGCGTTCCCGCAGGCGGACGACGTGCTTGATCGATTCGTTCTGTAAACTGGTAATTTTAGGATACATGGTTCTTCTTTCGGTAAATTTCGACTTCGACCGAGCGGGCGTAACGGGGCGCGGCCGGTTTTTCCAGAACAATGCGGCAGGCGGAAACCTCCCGGTGCGCAAGGCAAAGCTGTGCGGTCGCGGCGGCGAGTTTTTCCAGGAGGAAGAAGCGCGACGCGACGGCCATCTGGCGTATTTCACGCTCCAACATGGAATAATCCAACGCGTCGTTCAAATCGTCGCTTTCGCCCGCGGCGGCAAGATCGCACTCCACTTCCACCTGGAAAATAATTTCCTGCGGCGCACTCCGTTCCACGGAGAGTGTCCCTATGACAACCGGAAGCGCCAGGTCGCGCAGGCGGATTTTATCGCTCATTTTCGCTCCCCGTTTTTTCGATCACCGGACGGAAGAAGGCGCTTCCACGTGCGAAATCGATTTCCGAAAGGCGCACGCCGACGTAATCGCCGCAGCGGAACGAGCGGCTTCCGCGCGTCTGGCGCAATTCGTTATCCACAAGGTCGAAACGCCCCGGAAGATCGTCGATGAGGACGGTTCCGTACAAGCCGAGTTCCGCGATATCAAGCTGAAAGCCGTTTTTGAATATCTTGGCGACAACGCCTTCGTAGACGTGTTCCGGGTCTTTGCCGAAACATTCTTCGAGGTAGCGGAGCTTTAAACGGTCGTTGGCTGCAAAATAAGCGGCGTCGGAATTTTCCTCCTGTTCGCAGAGGCGAAGCGATGCAAGTTCCAACGACTGCGCCGAGCGCATCCTTTTTTTGAGGTCGTAATTCCAAAGCTGCTGGTGCACCTGCAAGTCGGCGTAACGCCGGATGGGACTTGTGAAGTGCGCATAACGCGTTTTGCCGAGCCCGTAATGGAGTTCCGGCTTAACGCCGTATCCGGCCCGCGCCATGGAACGCATGAAAAGGCTCATGATCACCGGACGCCGCGGGTCGTCGGGGAGGGCGTGGAGGAATGCGTTCACCGCGTCCCGGTCGTACAAATTCCCCGGGGCGAGTCCGAAGGAGTCGTGGAGAACGCCTTGAAGTTCATCCACCTTCTCCGGGTCCGGCTCCGGGTGGATCCGGAAAATTCCGGCGATCCCCTTTTCCACAAGTTCCGCGCCGACGGCGTTGTTGGCCGCGAGCATGCATTCTTCCACCAGGAAATCAGCTTCGCGCTGGTTTTTGCGGATCAATCCCGAAATTTTGTCGGCCCCCTCGTCGCAGAGGATGCGGACTTCCGGGAGAACCAGTTCGATGAAACGTTCGTTTTCGGCGCGCCAGGTGCGCATGGCGCGGGAAACGGCGATGAATTCGGTGATTTCCCGGAGGAGCGTTTCGTCCCATTCCGCGGGCGCGTTTCCGGTGTCGAGGTAGCTTTGCACTTCGGCATACGTCAAACGGCGGACGACGCGGATGGTGGAATGGCAGCGCCGCGCACCGGTTACTTTTCCTGTTTTCCGGTTCACATGCAAAATTACTGTATGCGCGGAGGAGTCCACCCCGGCTTGCAGACTGATGCGCGCCGTGAGGTTGCGCGGAAGCATCGGGAGCGTCCGCCCCGGCAGATAACAGCTGAAGCCGCGCACCGACGCGGCTTTATCGGCGGAGGTTTTCGGCGCAATCCATGTGGCGACGTCGGCGATGTGCACGCCGATGGAAACCTCGTCCGGGGTTGGTCCCGGAGCGAGGCTCAACGCGTCGTCAAAATCCTTGGCGTCGGTCGGGTCGATGGTCAATGAAAACAAATGCCGCAGGTCTTCACGGGGGATCTCCCGCGCGGGGAGGGCCAATGCTTCGGCTTCTTCGGCTTCCGTGTAGGGATCCTCCAAGGAATATTCCGCGCAAACCGCGTCGAGATCGCCTTTGATTTCTCCCGCTTTTCCCAGTCGGCGCATGATCTTTGCTTTGGGGGCGTCCGTGGAGTCCCCAAAGCGCAGAAGTTTGATTTCCACCCAGTCGCCCCGCTCGGCGCCCTTGGCCATGCCGACAAGCTCGATATTTTCCGGAAAACGTTTGTTCAAAGGGCGTATGAGCCTGCCTGCGAGCACCTCGCCGACAAGGACCTCGCGGCCGTGCTTGAGTATTTGCTCGACTTGTCCCGCGGGGCCGCGATCGTTGGCCACATCTTCACGCCGGGGGGGGAGGAGGGAGATGAGCACTTCGTCCCCGTCCATCGCACCGTTCAGGAATTGTGGGGGGATGAAGATATCGCTTCCGGCGTTTGCCTCCGACGGCGCGGTTTTCACGAAGCCGAACCCGGAGGGGGTAACGGAGAGGAGGCCGCTCAATGTCGCCATCGGAGGTTTTGCGCGCGACTCCTCGCGCCGTTCACGACGTTGCGAGAGGCGTTTCAGGTGTTTTTTCCGTTCTTTTTTCATGCATCCCCGCTTCGTTGTGGTTTGTCGTGCGCAATTCCAACCAATAATACTCCGATTTCATACTTTTTGCAAAAGAGAATTTGCAAAAAAGCACTGAAACATGTATCTTTTACGCAATCGCCGCAATTGTAAGGGGAAAATGATGAAAAAATGGACCGTCAGCCACTTCCGTAAAATGAAGGAAGCCGGCGAAAAAATCGTGATGCTGACCACCTACGACGCCCCTTCGGCGGCGCTCGCCGCGCGCGCCGGGGCGGAGATGCTGCTGGTCGGCGATTCTTTGGCCATGACCATGCTCGGTTACGCCAACACGCTGCCTCTTACGCTGGAGGAATCGCTCATGTGCGCCAAAGCCGTGCGCCGCGGCGCGCCCGATGCGTTCATCATTGGCGACATGCCGTTTATGTCCTTTCAGATTTCGCCGGAGGAAACCGTCCGCAACGCCGGGCGGTATTTGCAGGAAGCGTATTGCGACGCCGTAAAGCTCGAAGGCGGCGCGGAAACCGCCCCCCTGGTTGCGCGTTTGGTCGACGCGGGGATTCCGGTGGTCGCCCACATCGGTCTTTTGCCGCAGCGGGTCCTGACCTCCGGCGGTTATAAAATTCAGGGAAAAACGGAAGAGGCGGCGGCGCGGTTGCATGCCGATGCGGGCGCATTGGCGGCGGCGGGGGCCATGGCTATTGTCCTCGAGGGGATTCCCGGGAAACTCGCGGCGGAAATCTCCCGCTCGGTCCCCGTCCCGACCATCGGCATCGGCGCGGGCGCGGGATGCGACGGTCAGGTGCAAGTCTGGCACGATGTGCTCGGGTTATTCTTCGATTTTACACCGCGCCACGCCAAGCGTTACGCAGAGATCGGGCAGATCACGGAACAGGCGCTCAAAAATTATGTTTCCGAAGTGAAGAGCGGGACGTTTCCCGGTCCGGAAAACACCTTTTAATTCTAAACAAACTCAGGATTCCTCAGGTCTTATGGAAAACACTCTCTGGTATCGTCGGGCGGCGCGGAACTTCAACGAAGCACTCCCCATCGCCAACGGGCATCTCGGGGCCATGGTTTACGGCGGCGTGGAAACAGAGCATCTTTCGCTGAACGACGACACACTCTGGTCCGGTTCGGCGCAAAATTTCCAGCCCGCCGGCGCACCGGGAAAAATCAAGGCGATCCAGGCGGCCGTCGAGAGCGGCGATTACCATGCGGCGGACGAACTTGCCAAAAAACTCCAGGGGCCCTACACCGGCAGTTTCCTGCCGATGGCCGATTTATGGATCGATTTTTCCGGGTTTTCGGATGTGCGGGAATACCGGCGTTGCCTCGATTTGGACTCGGCACTCGCCCATACGGAATTTATCGCGGGGGGGAATAAATTCCGTCGTGAATATTTTGCGGAAAATCCGACGCGTGTTCTTCTCATGCGCGTTGAATCCGCCGTTCCGGGAGCCATCTCCTGCCGCATCCGCCTGACCTCCCAACTCCGTTTCGAGGTCGAGGCCGATTCGCCGAACAGCCTCTGGCTGCGGGGGGAAGCCCCGTATCTGGTGGACCCAAGCTACTACGGACGCAACCGTGTGGAATACGACAACGAGCGTGGAATGCGTTTTGCCCTCCGTTTGGAACTCCTCCTTACCGGCGGCGCTTCCCGTGTCGACGGCAAGGATTTGGTGATTAAAAACGCCGACAGTGTGGAAATTCGTCTTGCAAGCGCCACCGGATTCCGTTCCGCCTTCGACGCGCCGTCGCGCGATATGAAGGCGATTTCGGAACGCGCCCTTTCGCGCCTGGTTCTGGTGCGTGAACAATCGTTCCGGCGGCTGCGTTCCTTGCATCTTGCCGATTACCGCCTCCTTTATGGCGCATGTTCTTTTCAACTTTCCAGCTCCGCGGAGTTGGCGCTCCGCCCGACCGACGAACGGCTCCGGCAATTCGACGGCACCGACGTTTCGTTGGCGGCGCTTCTGTTCAACTACGGGCGTTATTTGTTGATCGCATCGTCGCGTCGCGGTTCGCAGCCGGCGAATCTTCAGGGTATTTGGAACGAAGAGCTTCGTGCGCCCTGGAGCAGCAACTACACGATCAACATCAATACGCAGATGAACTATTGGCCGGCGGAAATGGTCGGGCTCGGCGGCTGCGCCGAACCGCTGTTCCGTCTGATCGAAAATCTCAGTGTCAGCGGGCGACGGAGCGCGGCGAACTACGGCTGCGGCGGCTGGGTCGCCCACCACAACACCGACATCTGGGCCCTTTCGACGATGGTCGGCATGGGGGGCACGGAACCACTTAAAGACATCTGGTGGGAGGGCGACGGGCACATTCCGCAGTGCGTTACCTGGCCGATGGGCGGCGCGTGGCTCTGCCGCCACCTTTACGAACACTATTTGTACACCGGGGACCTTAAGTTCCTCCGTGAACAGGCCTATCCGCTCTTGCGCGGCGCGGCGGAATTCATGCTCGACTTCCTGCGGCCGCTCAAACTTCCGGAAGGAGAATTCCTCGCAACGATTCCTTCCACCTCGCCGGAAAATTTATTCCTCTCTCCCGCGGATGGAAAACCCGCGGCGGTCAGTGCCGGGAGTGCAATGGATCGCTTTATCCTTCACGAGCTTTTCGAGCACACCGCCAGCGCGGCGGAACGGTTGAAAATCGATGCGCCGCTTGTTAAGCGCCTCCGGGCCGCGCGGGAACGGCTCCAGCCGTTCCGGATCGATCCCCAAACCGGACGCCTCTGCGAATGGAGTGAAAATTTTGACGACGCCGAAGTCGGGCACCGCCACGTTTCGCACCTCTACGGCCTCCACCCCTCCGCGCAGATCACGGACATGGAGACGCCGGAATTGTTCCATGCCGCGCGGCGTACGTTGGAAGTCCGCGGCGACGACGGGACGGGTTGGTCGTTGGCATGGAAAATCAACTTCTGGGCGCGTCTTCTCGATGGCAATCACGCCTGGACAATGCTCAAAATGATGTTCCGCCTCGTAAAGGCGGAAGGACCGATCCGCTACGACGGCGGCGGCGGCGTTTATGCGAACATGTTCGACGCGCACCCGCCGTTCCAGATCGACGGCAATTTCGGTGTGGTCGCCGGGATGGTTGAAATGCTTGTGCAGTGCCATGCCGGCTATATTTTCCTTCTCCCCGCCCTGCCGGCGGATTGGCCGGAGGGCGAACTTACAAACGTGCGTCTGCGTGGCGGCGCGGCGCTCGATATCGCATGGAAAAAAGGAGTGTTCAAAAAAGCGCAGTTCCGTCCGTCTTTCGCCGGGAGCGTCCGTTTTCGAAGCGCGACGCCGTTGCGTGTTTTGTCTGGGCGCAAGGAGATTCCTTGCGTGATCGAGGGCGACTTCTGCGTATTCGACGCGGAAGCGGGCGTGAAATACCAAATCACTCCGGCGCGGTAAGTGCATTTCGCGGCGCCATGGATGCTTTGGGCTTTGGCCTCGACGCCTCTTTTGGCGCTGATTTATTTTCTGAGCAAGCGGAGCAGCGTGCGGCATGTTTCCATGCTCCGCCTGTGGAGCACAGGCCGCCGTCCGCCCTCGCGGGGGCGGAAATTTCGTTGGATGCCGTTTCCTCCGGTCTTTATTCTGGAGCTTTTGATCCTGCTTCTCCTGGTATTTGCGGCGCTTCTGCCGTTTTTTCCCGACGCGCGCCGGACTCCACCCTTGACGTTGATTCTGGACAACTCCTACTCGATGCGCGCCGGCAAAACGGATTCAGCCCATATTCTTGCCCTTCAGCATCTGAAGGAACTTGGAACCAAAGAACCGCGCCGCGAATTCCGGGTGATTTTAGCGGGGCGCGGGGCGCGGCATTTGGGGAGTTACGCAGGCAACGAGCTCGTCGCCCGGCTGACGGAGCATTGGCTTTGCGACGAATCGGACGCTCGTTTTCCCGAAGCGTTCCTCGTTGCTGAGCGCTTGGAAACGCGCTTTTCCGAGAGGCTGGTTATTTCCGATCACCGCTGGAGCGACTCGGAGCCTCCGCCAGGCTGCTCTTATGTGGCATTCGGCCGTCCGCGTGAAAATTTTGCCATCACCGGTGCCGTGCGCGAGCCGCACCGCGTGATGTTCCTCGTCGGCAATTTTTCCGACACCGCGCGCGAAACGGAACTTACGGCGGGAGCGGCCAGACAAAAACTCCTTATCCCTCCCGGCGATTTTGCCAAGGTGGTGTTTCCGCTTTCCGACGATGTCGGGACTCTGGATGCGTTTCTTTCTCCCGATATTCTGGATTTCGACCAGTCCATCCGTCTTCTGCCGGAAAATCCTCCGCCTGTCCGTGTTCAGCTTGTTCTTTCCGAAGAGCGGCGCAAGGCGGTGGCGACGGCGTTTCAGGCCAACCCGCGCGTCCGCCTGACCGATGAAAATCCGGAACTTCTCGTAAGTGATTCCGCGTTGCCGCCGAACGCGCCGCAAAGTGTCAGCCTGCTCGATGGAGACGGGAAAACGTTCAGCGGTCCTGTTGCGCCGTCGCGGAACTCGCCATTGCTGGACGGGTTGGATTTCCGCTCGGTCCTTTGGAGCGTTCCGGCAAAGCCTCTTACGGGCGCGCCTTTGCTGCAATTGGGAGAAACATTTCTTATCACCCATCGGGGAAGACGCATTGAGGCGGTCTGGTCGCCGAAAAGCTCGAACTGGCACCTTACGCCTTCCTGGCCCGGCTGGTGGTACAATGTAACCGAGTTTGTGGCAGGGAACCGCACCGGCTTGACGGAGCACAACTACTCCTCGGGCGCACCCGTCCGGCTTCGCCTTCCTGCGGGTGAACGCGAACTCGTCATTGTCCCTGAAGGGCGCACGGCGTACCGTCTTTTCCCGGATATGGCGCAGCAGGTTATTCTGGAAAAACTTCCGGTCGGCCCCGTGAAACTTCAGGCAGGCAATCACCGATGGGAATTGATCGTCAACCCGCTTAACGCCGCCGAGTCGGATCTGCGTGGGCTCTCGTCCGAGCACCGCTCCACGCCGTCGCCGCAAACCGAACACCTCGGGCGCATCGATCTTGTCTGGGCGCCCCTTCTGGCGGCTTTGGCACTTTTGGGCGTCCACCAATGGTATTTAAGGCGTAGGAGGGAAATATGAGCTTCCTTTATCCTTCGTTCTTTCTGCTGGTTCTTCCCTTGATCGTCGTATTTTTATTGTTTCCGCCGGAGGGGGCGCGGCAATGGTTCTGGCGGGTCGGATTGTCTGTTCTTTTGCTCCTTGCGTTGGCACGCGTGCAAATCGAAGGACCGCTCCGGCCGGGGCAGCTTGTGGTTGTCGCCGACCGCAGCGCTTCGATGCCGGACGGGGCGGAAAAACACCAACTGGAGATGATCCAACTCCTGGAAAACAGCCGTCCGCTGAACGCGCCGGGGCTGGCGATTGTAACCTTCGCCGCTTCCGCCGCTGCGGAAAAACTCTCGAATCATCCGTGGGAGAAACAGTTTCTGCAGCGCCATCAGCCCGACCGTTCCGACTTGAACACCGCGCTGGACACCGCGCTCCAACTAATTCCGGGGGAACTCGCCGGGCGGATTCTCCTCTTGACCGACGGACGCTGGACGGACCGCAACCCGCGCGAAAAATTCACCGAGGGCGCGGCGCGCGGTATCCCTGTCGACTACCGCCGTCTGCAGCGATCGTCGGGTAATGATTTTGCCATCACGCACATCGACCACCCGCGCGACAGCGCCCCCGGCGAAGCGATCGCTTTGCAGCTGGAGCTCTCCGCTCCGCAGGCGGCGCGCGGAGAACTTATTCTTTTCCGGCAGGGAAAGCTTTGGCGACAGGGCCGGGTTGAGCTGCGTCCCGGGAGCAACCGCTACCGTTTTCAGGACCAGTCCGCGGAGCCCGGGATCCTCCATTACCAGGCGGTTTTAAAGATGGAAGAAACCGACGCATGCCCGGAGAACAACCGCGCCGACTTTCTTGTGCGCGTAACGGGTCGCCGTCCGATTCTTCTTTTTACCCGTAAAACCGATTCGGGGCTGGAAAAACTCCTTCGCGACGCACATGTTCCAGTGGATCGCCGTCTTCCGGGAGAAATCGAGTTCACGCTGGATCGTCTTGCCGGCTATGCGGCGGTGATTCTCGAAAACATCCCCGCGTCGCATCTGGGGAAGACCGGGCAGGCAAACCTCGCCGCGCTTGTGGAATCCGGTTCGCTCGGGTTGCTTGTTACGGGGGGCAAGAGCAGTTTCGGACTCGGCGGCTATTACCAGTCGCCGCTTGAAAAAGTTCTGCCCGTTACGATGGAATTACGCAACGATCACCGCAAAGGGACGGTCGCCCTTGCGATCACTTTGGACCGTTCCGGCAGTATGGCGGCGTCGGTGGGGGGGCATCGTATGAAAATGGACCTCGCCAACCTCGGGACGGCCGAAGCGATACGCATGCTGGGGCCACGGGATGAGGTTGCGGTTTTTGCGGTGGACTCCAGCAGCCACAGAATTTTATCGATGATGCCGGCCGATCAGGCGAAGAAGCGCTTGGACGAGGTCCTTTCCATTGCGTCGATGGGTGGAGGTATTTTCGTTTACAACGCTCTTGAGGCGGCAAGTGCGGAGCTCCTGAAAAGCAAGGCGTCGACCCGGCATATTATTTTGTTTGCCGACGCCGCCGATTCGGAACAACCGGGAAAATACCGGGAACTTTTGGCGCAATGCGCCCAGTCGGGTATAACGGTCAGCGTCATCGGCCTTGGGACGGAGAAGGATTCCGACGCACAGCTTTTGATCGATATCGCCCGGCGGGGCGGCGGGGAGATTTATTTTTCCAACGATCCGGATATGCTTCCCCAGGTTTTTATGCAGGACACCATCACCATTGCGCGGACCACGTTCCAGGAAGAGCCGACGAAGGTCAAGCTGAATGCCGCGTCGCGCATCCTCCGCGGCACGGGCTTTGCTCCGGCGGAGTTCGAAATCGGAGGTTACAACCTTTGCTATCTCAAACCCGGCGCCACGGCGCCGGCGGTTACGGCGGACGGCAATGACGCGCCGGTAATTGCTTTCACGGAAGCGGGAAACGGGCGGAGCGGTGTTTTCACCGGAGAAGTAACGGGGGAATATTCCGGAAAATTCAACACCTACACGGAACGGGGAGACCTTCTTCTTTCCCTCCTGCAATATCTCGCGCACCCGGATAACGATCTCCCCGGCGACAGCCTTGTCGAACAATCGCTTGTCAACGGCCTCCATCGGATCACGCTGCATTTGAATCCAGACCGCGAGAGCGATCCCTTCCGGCGCACGCCGGAAATCATTGTCCTGGAACCGGACGCGACGGGACTTCCGCGCCCGGTGCGTTATACGATGAACTACATCAATCCCGATACGTTGCGTCTGGAACTGCCGCTCCGCGGCGCGGCCCCTTCGGTAAGTTTCATCGAATTCGACCGCAAAAAATCCCACCCTCTCACACCGATGCGTCTTCCTTATTCCCCGGAATTTTTCCCCGAAGAGGCGGATTCGCGGGAAAACCTTCATGACCTGGCCGCGCTTTCCGGCGGACATGAACGGTTGGAGCTTTCCGGAATCTGGGAGGATTTAAAACAGCAGCCGCGTCGGTACGATCCGGTTCTCTGGCTCCTTTCCGCCGCCATCCTGTGGCTTTTGCTGATGGTTGCCGACCGGCGGATGGACCTCTTCGCGTGGCGCTTTCCTCGCCTGAAAAATACAGGAACAGTTCGCACAAAAACACCCCGCGCACGCCGGACGCAAACGCCGGAGCCGGAAACGCCGCCGGCTCCCCCGGAGGAAACACCCCCCGAAGAGGAATCAAATGTCCTCGAGGCGATGAAATCGATGAAAAAGTGGAGGAAATGAATTCCATTCGCCCAATTCGGACTGGATTTTTCTTTTTCAATTGCTATATTCCCTGTAAGTACCTTAAAAAATACATCGGAGGATTTGTATGTCTGATTCTTTGAAAACCGTCGAGCCGACCAACCGGCTGCGCAACGATCTCCCGCGGATCGGCATCCGCCCGACAATCGACGGCCGTCGCCGCGGCGTCCGCGAATCGTTGGAAACCCAGACGATGAACATGGCCAAAGCGGCCGCCGAACTGATCTCCGCCAACGTCCGCCACGCCTGCGGCCTCCCGGTCGAGTGCGTCATTGCGGACACCACCATCGGCGGTGTGGCCGAAGCGACCGCCTGCGCGGAAAAATTCAAAAAAATGAACGTCGGCGTTACGCTTACGGTAACCCCCTGCTGGTGCTACGGCGCGGAAACCATGGACATGGACCCGCTGACGCAGAAGGCGGTCTGGGGCTTCAACGGAACGGAACGGCCCGGCGCGGTGTACCTTGCCGCGGTCCTCGCCGCGCACTCGCAGAAGGGGCTCCCCGCGTTCGGCATCTACGGACGCGACGTTCAGAATGCGGCGGATACCACCATTCCCGCCGACGTGCGCGAGAAAATGCTGCGCTTCGCCCGCGCCGGTCTTGCCGTGGCGACGATGCGCGGAACGTCGTACCTTTCGGTCGGCGGCGTTTCGATGGGCATCGCCGGTTCCATTGTGGACCCGAATTTCTTTGAAGATTATTTGAACATGCGCTGCGAATCGGTCGATATGTCCGAAATCAACCGCCGCGTGATCGAAAATATCTACGACCAGGAAGAATTCAAGAAGGCTCTCGCATGGACGCGTAAGAACTGCAAACAAGGGCGCGACTTCGCCGTGTCCGGCAAGGATGCGGCCGCGTTCGAGAAGGAGTGGGAGTTCGTCGTCAAGATGACGCTCATCCTCCGCGACCTCATGATCGGGAACGCGAAACTCGCCAAGCTCGGCTTCGGCGAAGAAGCCTGCGGACACAATGCCATCGCCGCCGGCTTCCAGGGGCAGCGCCAGTGGACGGATCACATGCCCAACGGCGACTTCTCGGAAACCGTGTTGAACAGCTCGTTCGACTGGAACGGCATCCGCGAAGCCTTCGTCCTGGCGACGGAAAACGACGCGATGAACGGCGTTTCCATGCTTTTCGGCCACCTCCTGACCGCCACGGCGCAGGGATTCTCCGACGTCCGCACCTATTGGAGCCCGGAAGCGGTTAAGACGGCGACCGGATTCGATCTGGATGTTCCCGGCCTGATTCACCTGATCAACTCCGGCGCGACCACCATGGACGCCACCGGCCGCCAGGATTGCAAGGGCAAACCCGTCATGAAGCCATTCTGGGAAATCAAGGCCGACGAAGCGCAGAAGTGCATCGACGCCGTCGAATGGGTCCCCGCCAACACCGGTTATTTCCGCGGCGGCGGTTTCTCCAGCCGTTTCCTCAGCCGCAAGGGAATGCCGATCACCATGTTCCGCTTGAACACCATCAAGGGGCAGGGACCGGTTCTCCAGATCGCCGAAGGCTATACCCACGAGCTGCCGAAGGAGATCCACGACAAACTCGACATGCGTACCGATCCGGGCTGGCCGACCACTTGGTTCGTGCCGAACCTGACCGACGAAGGCCCCTTCAAAGACGTGTACAGCGTTATGGCCAACTGGGGCGCCAACCACGGTGCATTCAGCTGCGGCCATATCGGTGCGGATCTGATTACCCTGGCTTCGATGCTGCGCATCCCGGTGTGCATGCATAACGTGCCGGAAGAGCAGATTTTCCGCCCGAGCACCTGGGCGGCCTTCGGGATGGATGTGGAAGGGGCGGATTACCGCGCCTGCCGGAACTTCGGGCCGCTTTATCGTTAAGTTTGTGCCCATACTCATCGCCCTTCTGTCCGCTTTTGCGGCATGGGGCGATGATTTGCGCGACTGGATGGAAGACCGGGAGCTGTGGCAACGCACCCCGGTCTTTCTTGCGCAAAAATACGCTGCCAACCTGAAGTGGCAGGATCGGAGCAAGCAAACACTCGTCAGTGTACAACGCGATTTTACGTTTTTGGATGATCCTGTCTGGTCGCTTGTCATCCGCCTGGATGACGCGCAGAAAATCACCCGCATCGAAGGGACGCTTTTCACCCGCGGCGACGCCGCCCTGACCGGCGAAACGCTGGACGACGTTGCATTGCGCACAAAACGGCGCAGACTCGACGCCGCGCTCCGCAAACTTGGCGCACCCGAGCCGGAGCACCGGCGCACCAACCTCGGCGGTGCGCAGATTTTGACCGACACCTATTGCATCCGCGAGGATTTGTACGTCCAACTCGTTTCCGGCGAGTCCCGGAAAGCGGTGGAGTACTTCCAATTCCGTATCGCCCCTAAGTTTGAAACAGTACGCGACGAAATGCGGGCGGAAGGAACGCCGGAGGCGCTTGCCGCACGCCTTAAAACCCTCCCCGACGGCGGAAAATATGTCGATGTTCCCATGGTCGATCAGGGGATGAAGGGGTATTGCGTGGCCGCCACCGCCGAGCGGCTGGTCCGCTATTTCGGTGGCGAAATCGATCAACATATTTTCGCCCAGCTCGCCCAGTCGGATGCGTTGCGCGGCACAAGTTTGCGGCAAGCGGTGAAAGCGCTGGAAAAGATCGACGCCCGGCTGAACCTCCGCTTCCGGATGCTTTACGAATATTCGGCGTTCAACACCCCCGGCGATCTTGAAAAAATGATCCGCCAATACAACCAGGAGGCGAAGCGGGCGAAAGTGGACGCTGTCCGCTACAACGACTTCATTCAGTCGGAGGGCAATTACCGTCTGCTGAACTACTCCGGACTGCTCAAGGCGCTGGATCCGAAGGTTTACCGCGCGTTCCGTCTCCGCGACGCGCGGGATTACCGCGCGTTCCGCCAGAATATAACAAGTTCCATCGACCAGGGCATTCCCCTGGCGTGGGGGGTGGGCGGCCCCTATAAGGGCGGCGTGATCCGCCATTTGCGGATCATCAACGGATATAATCCGACCAAAGACGAAGTCATTTACACCGACTCATGGGGCCCCGGACACGAGCGCAACACCATGCCGTTCGAGGAGGCCTGGAGCCTTACCACGGAGCTCTTTTCCCTAACCCTCCGTCCGCCACGCTGAACGTATTAGTGAACGCCTTGATCCAGCGCTTTTTGTGCGATGATGCGCAGAAAGGCCGCGTCGGCGTCCGCGAGTACTTCCGGAACGTAGCTTATGTCCCGCGGGGGGCGTCCGAAGAGCACGCCAAACCAGACCGCCGCCTGGAGGTATTGGCCGCGCGCATTCAAGTGGATGGTGTCGCGGCCGATAAAAAGTTCGCCTGTTTCCTTGTTTTTGTACCAGCCCATGGCGCCGACAACGTCCCCCGCCTGCGCGGGCAAATCGGGCCAGCGAAGCGCGGTAAGAAGCTCCGGGGGATAGTTTATAAAGGGTGCGGTTTCCGCGCATCGCGAAAGCTGCACGGCAAGGCCGGTCGGGATGATCCGCAGATTGCCTAGTTCGCGGGCAAGACGGCGATAGTTGGCCGTCAAGCGCTCGTACATTTCGCTTTGGTCGAAGCCCCATGCGCCGCCGGGCATGATCCGTGGATCGTCGGCGCGGTAAGCCCATGTTTGCTGGACGACGATTTCCGCGCGGGGGGCGTAGCGGCGAATCAGTTCGGCGATGTTTTGCGCAAAGGGGAAATACGTTTCCGGGTCCCAGCTTGCGTGGCTCGCCTGCTGTATAGTTACAACATCCCAGGGTTCGCGGGCGAGGATTTCGCGGAACTTCCAACGGCGGTCCTGGTACATTGCGTAACAAGCGTCGCGCTCTTCGTTGCTGATGTATTCCCAATGCCGCGAAAGTTCGCAACCGCCGTGGTTGGCGCGTTCAAAATGCAGTTCGCACCCCGCCGAAGAGGCCGCCTGCGGAAAAAAGGCGGCAAGACTATCGGTAAAACTGTTGCCGAGCGTCAGAACTTTCAACGAATCCATGATAAACTCCTGTACATTTTAAAGGCGGAGGGGAGGGCGCACGTTCGGCGTAACTCATCCGGTGCAAACCATTCAAAACACGGCGCAACAATGGCGCAATCGGCAATCCAGCTGGTCATTTCCCACTCACGGTGGGAAAATACATGATGCGACGCAGAACCCGCGCACAACGTTTGCACGTCAAGGCCCCACCGGCACAATAAATCGGTCGCCTGCCGTTCGTCGAGCGTTTGTTCCACATTGGGAAATTCGTACATTCCGGCAAGGAGGCCGGTGGCCGGGCGGCGGATCAACGCCACTTTTCCTTGCGCGCACAGGAGAAACACGGTTCGTTGTTCCACGGGGCGCTCCGGCGCGGAGCGCTTCACGGGGTACAGGTTTGTCGTCCCGTTTTTCCGTGCCGCGCAGGAGGCGGCGAGGGGACAATCAACGCAGCGGGGTGTTCCGGGAAGACAGATCAGCGCGCCGAGTTCCATCAACGCCTGGGTGAAATCGCCGCAGCGTCCGGCGGGATAGACGATGCGAAGCGCGTCCGCGAAACGCTTGCGCACCTTGCTGCTTGCAATGTCGTCCGGGCACTCCGTCAGGCGGGCGAGTACGCGGAGCACGTTGCCGTCCACCGCCGGTTCCGCGCGTCCGAACGCGATGGAGAGAATCGCGCCCGCCGTGTAGTCGCCCACGCCGGGGAGGGCGAGCACATCAGGAAGGGAGGAGGGGAATTTCCCGTCGTGTTCCGCCATGATTTTTTTCGCCGCAAGCTGTAAGTTGCGCACACGGCGGTAATAGCCGAGCCCTTCCCAAAGTTTAAGAAGTTTCTCCTCCGGCGCGGACGCAAGCTCCGCGATGCCGGGCAACTCTGTGAGGAAACGTTCGTAGTAGGGAATGGCTGCGTCCACACGCGTCTGCTGGAGCATGATTTCCGAAACCCAAACACGGTAAGGTGACGAATTCTCCCGCCAGGGGAGAATCCGCGCGTTTTTGTCGTACCACGCCAGAAGAGGGACGACGATTTCGGACAGATCCAGTGTCACTTTTTCGCGTAAGGCTTGAACTCGCCTTTGAGTTTCAGGATGGCGCTTTTCCCGGGCGCAAGCTCGATGGGCGCGGGTGCTTGGAACATCGAGCAGGCGGTGAACGCGCCGCGCTGTTTTTGCGCGGAGATGTTGTGAATTTCCAGCAAAAGTTCGTTTTCTCCGTTGATCACGGCATCGAGACGGAGCGCGGGGTTGTCCACGCGGAGCAGTTCGCCGACATAGGCGGACTCCGCACCGTGGTTGGTTACAACCGCGCTGTGCACTTCGCCGTCGATCGCTTCCAGCATAAGGAGCGTTTTGTCGCGCCCGGAGAAATGCCCGTAGACCGCGTTCGCCGCCGGAACCTTGACCGTGAGCGGAAGATCGTGTGGAAGATCGGCTTTGCCGATCTCGAACACGGCTCCGCCATCGACCGCTTCCGCACCGAGGCCGAAGGCGACGGAGAGGGGTTTCCCCTGCTTGAGAGCGAACGTGTACGCAGCCTTTTCGCGGCCGATACCGAAGTCATCGACGTACTTTTGGAGCCATTCGTCGTTGTTCTGAAGTTCCGGCCGCGCATCGCGCCCGAAGATAAGGTAGTTCATTTCGAGCTTATCCCCGGCTTTGAATTCGCCGCCGGGAAGGTAGATTTCCGCAAAGCGTGCGTCGGCACGGAAATGCAGTTCGCGGGGGCCGAGGTTGATGATGCCTGTGGCTCCACCGATTTCATTGGCCGGGTACACGTAGTCCCCGGGGCGCAGGACGCCTTTGCGCAAGAACACCGTGCTGCCAACGGCCATCTTCTTTGCTTCATGCCCTGCCGCATCGCGGATGAACCACATCCGCCCCAGATCCATTTGCCAGCGGCGGAGCTGGAGGACGCGGTATTCCGTGATTTTCGCGTCTTTTTTGAACTCCAGCGTCTGCTGCTGGATGTTGAAGGCCATGGGCGCGCCGAAGCGCGGCGCAACCGACCATACGCGGTTCACAATGTGTGAATGTTCCGTCGGACGCGGCAGATCCGATACGATCAATTGGCTCTTGAACGGCGTAGTGAACTCCTCGTTTCCGTCGTAGTCGATCCGTACATAGTTTTCGGAGGCGAAACGGTGGGAGGGCATGTAAGCGAATTCCTGCGGTTCCCGTTTTTTGCCGAACAGGAGGTATGGAGCGATATCGGCCGCGCCGGAGAAGATTTTACCCCCGTCGTACCCGAAAATGCGCAGACGCTGCTGGTCCCCCGCGAGCGGATACTGTCCCGCGTTGTTCCGGCGCTTGGTCCAGTTCGGACTGCCCAGCCAGCCTTGGACCTGAAAACGGCCGTCATTTTCCGGATCGACGATGTTGGCGTGGTGCATCCCCATAAGCCTGTCGGTCATCGGGTAGAGTTTGTTGGCGGTGTGTTCCACCCGTTGGATCGAACCGTAGGCTGTTTTGCCTTCGGTATCCACAATGAATGGAATGAGCACCATGCGGTTGGTGTGGGACAAATGAAACTGTGTGGAAAATTCCTTTTCCCCGTTGAAACGGTAATGGCGGACGACCTTGCCCGAAACCGCATCGAGGATCTGGATATCCCGGAGGGGCGCAATGCTTTTTACATCCAGCTCCACCCGTGCGCGGTCGCCACCGGGCTGGTAGCTGTTCGCCTGGGTGTTGCGGATGCTCCAGCGGAGGATTTCCGGGCCGCTGGTCTGGTAGATCGGGTAGTTCTGCGGCATGCCGCGTTTGGTGAGAAGCAGAAGCCACTCGTTGCGGTCCGCGCCCCCTGCGATTACATTGACTGGGGCGAGCTTCAGCGCGTCGAGCATTTCGGCGGCGGAGTATACAAACGTTCCGCCGACATGAGCGTAGGCGTGCGTCTCCTTTTGGAGCGCAAGCGTTCCCTTCCAGGAAGCATCATTGATTTTGCCGTCCTGGTAGAACGAGGGCATCACAAGGAAGGGCCACATGACCCAATACGGGTCGTAGGGGGATTCGTCGAGGCGGTACAGCCCGATTCCCGCACCTTCAAGTTTCATGACCATGCCCCAGTAATTCTCCACGACGCCGGGGGCTTTCATGAGATCCTTGTTCGGATAATGCTTAGGCGCGATCAGGAAGAAATGCATTCCGTACGAATCGCGCAACCGGAGCCCCGGAAGGACCAGGAGCGTTTTATCCGTAACAGCTTCGCACTCTTTGTTGAGTTTTTCGTAGCTTGCCGTATCGTGTTTTGCGCCGTCGTCGAGGAAGACGATGAAGTCAAGCTTTGCTTTTTTCGCCGCCTCTGCGTACTCCTTCACGCTCGATTTGCCTCCCGCATAGTTGCTGGAAAGACCGATCAGTCCGCGGTTGCGGGTGGTCTCGCCGCTCTCGCCGGAGAGGGAGCCGGGGTTCTGAACTTTGACTGTATTCCAGTCGATGGGAGTGCGGACGACAAGATTTTCCCGCTTGGGTTTTTCGCCCAAGAATGTGCCGAGCCCAGCCTTCTCCGCGGGGGGCGCGAGGTAACGGACAAGGTTTACAAACAGACGGAATCCGTCGCTCGGCCGACCTTCCACGCCGTTGAGCATCATCGCGTCGTGGAACGCGGGGCCGCCGAAATTCTGGATTGTGTGCGCGGAATAGAAGGGATAGACCGCAAGATTGCCTTCCTTGCCCTTGCCGTCGCGAATCGCCACCAGCGCGGGAGCGGAATCGATGGAACCCTTAATTGTGTCGGTAAACTCCGGCCGCGCCGCGCTTTTTCCTTTGTTGCCGACGGTTTTTGCCGTGGGCATGGCGCGGAGAAGGATTGTCCATTCCGGCGAATAATCCATCGCCACCGTCCCCGGCCAGCTCCACTCACCCTGACGCGGAAAGAGGAGGCCGCGCACCCCTTCGGTTACGGGATGTTTGACGATGTTGGTGGTATAGGTAAGCTGGTACGTCGGCTTCTTCATTTGCGGATACAAGTCGACGAAGTTTTCCGGGTCGCGGATTTCCTCCTCGACAATGTTCATACCATAGCGCTTGCCAACCGTTGGGTTCCAGTGGTCGGAGTGGGGCGCCATGAACATGGGTGTCCAGAGGATGCCGCCGCCTGCTTTACGGAAGGCCTCGAGGTTTTCACGGAATTTGGCCGCGTCTTCCGCGGTTCCCTTGGTGGAGGGCTGGGCCTCGGGGACGCCGTGGAAGTAGATGACGTGGAATTGCTTCATCAGCTCCAACGGGACCTTCCGGAAGTCGATGGCCGGGGTCGGGAGCTCGTAGTGAATTTCGATCCCTTCCTTTTGGCAGGCTTCCTTGAAGTTCTGGAGGAATGGACTCACCGGACGGATGTTCTGCCCGAGCACCATCACCTTGATGGGGGCGGCAACGAGCGAAAACGCACAGAGTGAAAGTGCTCCAAAAAGTAGCTTTTTCATGAAATTCCTTAATTGTTTACGGACGGGCGTAAAGTTTGAACGATCCGGGCTTGGCCTGGAGTTTGATGATTTTACTTTCTCCGGGGCGGAGTGTCAGTTTCTCCGGAGCGGTGAAAAATTTCCGCACCGTGAAGCTCCCTGATTGCGGAGTGTCGGTCGGGTTATGAATTTCCAGGAGCATTGCTGCGGTCGGTTCCAGAGCCGCATCCAGCCGGAGAAGCAAGTTGTCGATGGAAACGATTTCCCCCATGTAGAGCGTGTCCGCTCCGCGCCGCGTGTCGATCGCGGAGTGAAGCTCGCCCTCAAGCGGCTCGAGGAGCTGCAGCGTGTTGTCGCGCCCGGAGTAATGCCCGTACACGGCGTTGGCCTGCGGAACCCGTACGGTAAGGGGCATGTCATGCGGCAGATCAGCCTTGCCAACAGTGAACACAGCGCCGCCATCAACCGCCTCCGCTCCGAGGCCGAAGGGCGCGCGCCAGGGTTTCCCCTGCTTGAGTTCCGTCGGAAATCCTGGTTTATCTTTGCCGATGCCGAAGTCATCGATGTACTTAATCAGCCACGCGTCCTGGTTTTGGAGCTCCGGACGCGCATCGCGCCCGAAGGTCATGATGTTGACCTCAAGCTTGTCGCCTTTTTTGAACTTGCCGCCGGGGAGGGTGATCTGTGCCGCGCGCGCATCGGTTCTGTACTGCAGCTCGCCGGGACCGAGGTTGATCAGGCCGACGGCGCCGCCGATTTCGTTGGCCGGGTACAGATAGTCCCCGGGGCGGAGAACGCCCTTGCGGGAAAACGCGCCGCCGCGCGGAAGAATTTCCGCCACGGTTCCCGCCGCGTCGCGTATATACACGTGGCGGCCGCTGTCCACCTGCCAGCGTCGCGTGGACATGGCGCGGTATTCGCGGATTTCCACGTCTTTTTTGAATTCCACCGTCTGTCGGTGGACGTTGACAGCCACGGGGGATTCCGAACGCGGGTAAATCGACCACACCGAAGTGGTGATGTCCGCGAATTCCGTGGGACGCGGAAGGCTGGAGATGATCTCCTCGTTCTTAAACGGCGCGGTGAACTCTTCGCGGCCAATGTAATCCATGCGGACGAAGTTTTCCGACGCGAAGCGGTGGCGGGGATGGAATCCGTTCAGAAACGGCTCGCGGTTTTTCACATCGAGCTGGAGAATCGGGTTCACATCGATGGCGCCGGAGAAAATTTTACCCCCGTCATACCCGAAAATGCGCAGCTCCTGCTGGTTTCCAGCCAGCGTGTAGCTTCCCGCTTCATTCCGGCGCTTTGTCCAATTCACACCGCCGGTCCAGCCGCCCCATGAACCGCGACTTCCGGTTTTGGGGTCAGGTTGTGCGGAGTGGTGCATCCCCATCAAGCGGTCGCCCATCGGGGTGAGTCGGTTCGCGGCGTTGTCGATGTTCATGTGCGCGCCGCTGGCGACGCCGCCGTCGACATCGGTCACGAAAAGTTCCAACATCTTGCGGTTGGTGTGGGCAAGGTAGAACATGGTTTTGAATTCTTTCTCGCCGTTGAAGAGAAAGCGGCGAACCGTTTCGCCGGAAACACCGTCGATAACCTTGATTTCCTTCAGTCCCTTGGGGCTTTTTGCCCCGATTTCCACACGGACTCGATCATGCCCCTCCTGGTAGTGGTTGGCCGTTCCGTTGCGCGTCGACCAGCGGGAGATTTCCGGCCCGGTCGTGATGAAATTCGGGTAGGTCGAAGCCGTGCCGCGGCGCGTCAGGAACGGCTGGATGCTTTCGAGCTTATCGGCGGCAACCACGTTCAGCGGGGCCGTTTTCAGCGCCTGGAGAAGCTCCGCGGCGGACTTGGCAAACAGGCCGCCGAGCTGTACATAGGCGTGTGTCTCCGCCTGGATCTCGATGGTTTTGGCCCAGTCTTCAGTGTGGATTTTTCCGTTTTCGTAGTAGGTGGGCATAATCTGGTATGTCCACATTACCCAGTACGGGTCGTAGGGCGCTTTCGCCATGCGGTGGAGGCCGATGCCGCCGTAGTGGAGTTTCATGACCATGCCCCAGTAGTCGGCGACCACGCCGGGCGCCTTAAGAAGTTTTGGATTCGGGAAGTCGGAGGGGGCGATCAGGAAGAACGGCAAACCCCAAGAGTCGCGAAACTCCACGCCGGGGAGAAGGAGGATATCCGGTCCGGACGCTTCCGCGCATGCTTTGACGAATGCCGCGTAGGTCGCTTCCGTATGCTTTGCGCCGTCATCAATGAATACAAGGAAGTCGAGGCCGCCTTTCTTCGCCGCTTCCGCGTATTCTTTGACGGTGGATTTCCCGCCGCCGAAGGAGCTCGCAGGGCCGATTGCGCCACGAAAACGTTTGCTTTCCGCGGGGTGATCGGTAAGCGACACGGGATTCCACTGGTTGTCGCTCCATACCATGGCACCGCGAACGGGAAGGTTCTTGCGGGGCTCCGCGAAGACATATCCACCGAGTTTGGCCTTCTGCGCCGGAGGCGCAAGGTAGCGGACAAGGTTTGTGAACAAGCGGTATCCGTCGCTTTTGCGGTCGCCGAAGCCGTTGAGCATCATCGCGTCGTTGAACGCCGGGCCGCCGAAGTTCTGGAACGTGTGCGCCGAATAGAAGGGGTACACGGCCATGTTGCCTTGTCCGTTTTTGCCATCGCGGATGGCGACCAGGGCCGGAGCCGAATCGACGGAGCCCTTCAAGTCCTCGCGGAAATCCGGCTTGGCGGAGCTGCGTCCCGCGTTGCCGATGGTTTTGGCGGAGGGCATGGCGCGGACGAGAATCGTCCAATCAGGGGAGTAGTCCATCGCCACAGTGCCGGGCCAGCTCCATTCGCCGAGGTTCGGCAGGAGAAGTCCACGCACACCTTCAGTTACCGGATTCGGCGTGATGTTGGTGGTGTGGAGGAAACGGTATGTTTCCTTCCTGAGTTCGGGGGCGATGTCGACGGCGTTGCTTGGATCGACGATTTTTTCCTCGATCAGCTTCATGCCGTGCTGTTTGCCGAGCGTGGGGTTCCATCCATCGGAGTGCGGCATCATCAGCATGGGCGTCCAGAGGATGCCGCCGCCGGCCTGGCGGTATTTTTCCAGATTTTCGCGAAATTTAACCGCGTCGCCCTTGGTGGAGGACTGCGACTCAGGAATGCCGTGGAAGACGATGACGTGAAATTTCTTCATCAATTCCAATGGAACGCGGTCGAAGTTGATCGCGGGAGGATGGAGCTCGAAGTGGACGTTGATTCCCTCTTTGGCACAGGCCTCCTTGAAGGTTTCCAGGAAAGGGCTTGCGGCGCGGATGTTCTGCCCTATGACCATCACATCGATAGGAGCAGCGGCAACAGCGGAGAAGGCGAAAAGAACACTCAACAGAAAAAAGCATTTTTTCAAAATAACACCTCGGTTGGCTGGTGGTGGACGATTTCGTGTTCCAAGGGAGGAAACTCTTTGTTGTCGCCCGCAAAACGGGCCTGCAGAACATCCATGATGCGTTGCGCCGCACTGGCAATCGACGCCTGGAGAAGTGAACATTCCACGGGGATCGGGAGCGAAATTTCCCGGTTGTGGTGCAGTGCGATTTTCAGGTCGTCCGGAACAGCGAGACGGTTGCGGAAAAGAGCCATGAAAAACGTACAGCCGATTTCATCCGGGAAAACAATCACACCGTCCGGACGGTCATTCAAACGGCAGAAGCGTTCGCTCTGATAATAGCCGTAACGTTCGATAGAGCCTTCGTATTCCAGTTTGTAGCCCGCCGCGCGGCAGAACATCCATTCGGAGCGTATTTCCACGCCGAATTCCCGCGCCGCTTCCGCCATCGCCGTGTAGATGCCGCGGTCGTGAGGAGGTTCACCCACCGTGGAGATCAAACCGACGGAGCGACACCCCTTTTCCTTAAGCGCCCGCATCCCCTGGCGCACCCAGTCGGTTGCTAAATGGATTTGCAGCGCGGCGTCGCTGGAAAAAAGCAGGGGAACCGGTAAATTCCGGACCGATTGCGGCGGTTGGCGGCCGATGATGAGCACCCCCTGCGCCTCGCCGCGATCGATCAGGCGGCGGAGGGTGGGGACGTCGCCGTCGGCGCGGTGCGTGGCAATCTGGCGGGCGGTCAGTCCGCGCCGTTCGGTTTCGATGGCCAGGAATTGCATCATCAAACGGCTGTAAGCGCTGGAGGTTTCGCCCGGCGGTGTGTAGTTGTAGATAATGATGTTGCGCAATTCGTTGCGGCGGTCGGAAACAACGGTGCCGAGGCGGGTCCGTCGATAGATCAACCCCTCCCGCACCAGCTCGGTCATGGCGCGCTGGATGTTCGGAACGCCGGTTCCGTAAAAACGGACCAGTTCGGACGTCGGCGGGAGAAGACTCCCCGGCTTGAGTTCACCGGAGAGAATCTTTTCGCGGAAGTCTTCCGTGATCCGTTTCCGCAAGCTTAATTGCGCATCAGTGCTCATTTCTGCGGCTTGCCGGTCAGAGTTTCGATGACGAACTTGGTTCCGTCGGTATAACGCGGCACGGAAACCATGTCCTTGTCCTTGGGATTCATCAGAAGATCGCAGGGCGCGCCGACCTTGTCCGCGGCGAGTTTGTATCCGTAGCCGAACTTGGTGTGATGCACGCCGTCGCCGGGATCATCCATGGCGCGGCTGTAGCCGAGGAGCACGGGCGGATCGTCTTTGCTGACGTGGGTAACCGGCGAATATTCGCGGTACTGGTCTTTGAACTGCTCGTACTTTTCCTCCATCTCCTTGTTGTTGGCGAAGTCGAACGCGCGGTGGAACATGGCGTGCTTCAGGGCGTCTTCATTGTTCCATGCGCGAATCTGCACCGGGTCGATGGTGGCTTGCGCGCCGAGAACCCACGCGCCGCAAAGGCGGGTCGATTCACGCGCGATTGGATCGTCCGACTTCGGATCGGCCATATCATCGTGGGCGGCAAGCCACAAGCTGGTGGTCGCCCCCGCCGAGAATCCGTGGGCGAGGAAACGCTCTTTGTTCAAGTTGTACTTCGCCGCGTTGTAACGCAAGAATTGGATTGCGCGGGCCGCGTCGTGCAGCGGCGCGGGGAGGGGGGACAGGCGGTAGTTGACGACGGCGACGGAGATGCCGTTGCGGTTCATCCGTTCGATGGCTCCGTCGTTGCGCCCCTGTTCGGCCTCCTTCACGCCGTTTCCACCGAGCCAGCCGCCGCCGTGGTAGATCACGAACACGGGCGTCGGCGTTTCCGATTTGGCAAGATAAAGGTTCATGATCTGGCGACCGGAGGGGCCGTAATGGAGGTGAAATACCGATGGCTTCTGCTTGGCGGTTATTTCCGATTCCTCCTGCTTGAGAAATTCCTCTTCGCTGGATTCCTCCAACGTCACATCGTCCACCCAGAGCGTCCCCGACGCGTTTTGCAGCGCGAAGGCGACCAGGAGGCGGTCGCAGTTTCGCATGACGTTGTAGATTTTGCTGACCTGTTTCCACTCAAAAGTCCCCGACGGCTGGAACACGGATATTTCCATGTACTGGCGCTGCCAGAAGTTTTTCGCGGGGGCCGTACTGAACGTCATGATTGCTCCCGCCGTGCGGGCTTTCGGATCGGGCTGAATGTTTTCGCCCTTGACCCAGGCGGAGAGGCGGTAGTATTTTTCCGGTGTAACCTTGATGTCCCAGGTGGCCGCCTGGTTCGGCATGCTGGTCGGCGCGGTGCAAGTCAGGCGGATGGAAGCCTCGCCGCCATGTTTAACGGTCGTATCCTTCGCCGCTTCGGACGTTTGCGGGATTGATTGATTGGGGCGGTGGTTCCCCGGCGACCAGCCCTCCGGCTTGAGGTTGTCCGGGAATTTTGCGATGTTGGTCTGCGGGTTTTTCACTTCATCCCAGCGTTCGAAACCGCCGTTCGGAATCATGGGGTCGGCGGAGGCCGAGAAGGCGGCTCCGGCGAAGCCGAAGGCGAGAAAAAGTCGGAAACGATGCATGATGGTTCCTCCTGATTGGATTAGAATTAATGTTAATATAGCAACTCGTATAAAAAATGCAAATCGCGCGTTTGCTTACTTTCGCATCGATGCTACATTGTCTGAAACAACCAACGGAGCAATGTGCTATGGAAAACGGTCTGGATCTTGCAGGAGAGTGGGTGTTGTCCGGGGAAGACGGGACTTCGATTCCGGCCGCGCTGCCGGGTGATAATTACAGCGCGCTGCTCGCCGCGGGGCGCATTCCCGATCCGTACTGGGGACGCAACGAAATTTTGGTGCAGGATATCGCTCGCAAAGCATGGTGTTTTTCGCGGACATTTTCGCTCGAGCCGGATTTTCTCGCAAGCCCCTATATTTGTCTGAATTTGGAACGCGTCGATACGTTTGCCGAAATCCGGATCAACGGGAAAAAGATTCTGCGTACGAAAAATATGTTCCGCCGCTATAGAACGGAAATCAAACGTTTCCTGAAAGCCGGAAAAAACACCATTGAAATCAACATCGCTTCGGCCTGGAAGGAGGCGGATCGTATCGCCGCCGCCGAATCGCTGAAACTCTCCGGTATGCAGGGAATGGCCAAAACGATCAACCGCATCCGCAAGACCCAGTGCCACGGCGGTTGGGATTGGGGAATTTGCCTGATGGTTTCCGGCGTATACGGCGAACTTACGCTCACTGGGCACAATGTTGCGAAACTGGAGCATCTCTACGACCGGCAGATTTTCGATGACAAAGGTTGCACGGTGGAGCTTACCGCGGAGTTGCACGCCTTTGCTGCGGGGACACTCCCGGTGGTCTTTGCGTTCAACGGAGAAATCAAAACCATTCGCGCCCGCCTGAAAGAAGGGGAAAACCGTGTTCGCACGGTGTTTCTTGTCCCGCATCCGCGCTTATGGTACCCGGCGGGAATGGGCGAGGCGGTGTTGTACGACGCACTGGTTTCCTCGCCGGACGGTTCTTTGGCGCACCGCATCGGCCTGCGGAAGTTGGAGGTGATCAACGAGGAGGACGCCGCGGGCCGTTCGCTCGGGTTCCGTGTGAATGGAACCGACCTTTTCGCCAAAGGCGCCAACTGGATTCCCACCGATGCGCTCCCCGCGCGGCAAACGCGCGAAACGACCGAATGGCTTCTCGATTCCGCCCTCCGCGCGAACATGAACATCATTCGCGTATGGGGAGGCGGCCAGTACGAAAGCGACTTTTTTTACGAGATGTGCGACGAAAAGGGGCTGCTGGTCTGGCAGGATATGATGTTCGCCTGCGGGACGTATCCTTCCACTCCGGAATTTACAGAGAACGTCCGTGAAGAAATTGAATTTCAAATCCGCCGGTTGCGCCACCATCCCTGCATCGCTCTTTGGTGCGGAGACAATGAATGCATCGGCGCCTTGCAGTGGGATGCGGTCGCGCGCGCCGCGTCAAAAACATACCTGATCAATTACGACCGGCTGAACCGCGAACTCGGAAAAGCCGTGGAACAATGCGATCCCGAGCGTGTTTTCTGGCCGAGTTCGCCGTGCGGCGGCCCCGGCAATTTCAATGATAACTGGCACGACGACCGCTGCGGGGATATGCATTACTGGGAGGTCTGGCACGGAAGCAAGCCCTTCAGCGCATATTACAACGTCCGTCCTCGGTTTTGTTCCGAATTCGGCTACCAGTCGTTCCCTTCCTTTGAAACCGTTCGCACGTACGCCGATGAAAACAATTACAACGTTTTCAGCCCGCAAGTGGATTACCACGAAAAATGCTACCACGGCTGCGCGCCGATCATCGGCATGTTCGGCCGATACTTCCGGATGCCGTCGCGTTTCGAGGATTTCCTGTACCTCAGCCAGGTTCAGCAGATGCTGGCCATTAAAACCGGGGTGGAGTACTGGCGCAGCTTGCGCCCCCACTGCCTCGGCGCCATCATCTGGCAGTTGAACGACAACTGGCCCGTGGCCTCGTGGTCGAGCATCGAATACGGCGGAAAGTGGAAACTGCTGCATTACGGAATACGGAATTTCTTCGCGCCGCTCGCAGTGATTGCCTACCGTGCGCCGGGCGAAGCATTGCGCGCATTTGTTCTGAATGATTTGCCCAAAGCGCTCACTCTTCAAATCCGTTTGCGGTGGTTCGATTTTTCCGGCGCGCTTGTGGCGGCTTCCACGCGAAATTGCCGTGTCGGCGCGGGCGCGGTTGCTGAATTGGGGAATATGCAAATTCCCGCCGTCGCGGAGGAGTCCGTGTTTTTGGTTTTGGAACTTTACCAGGACGAAGAAAAGGTTGCGGAGAATACGGTGTTCCTTGCGCCATACAAACTTTGCGAACTCGCCGAAACGGAGATCCAGACGCACTTTGCGTTTGCGGATGGCGCATGCGATGTGCAGCTGACTTCGTCCGCCCCGGCGTTTTTCTGCGCATTGGATGCGGAAGGAATTCCCGGCGTATTTTCGGACAACGCATTCACGCTTTTGCCGAACGAGCCGCGCCGGATTCGTTTCACGCCGCGCGGCGAAATTACGCTTGCCGCCTTCCGGGATGCTTTTAAAATCCGCCATTTACGGCAGACTTACTGAAAAAGCGCACGGAAAACTTGAAAAATGCCTCCAATGGCCTTATACTATTCAGAAACAGCAAGGAGCATGAAAAATGGAACTCAGCAATCTGATCGACGATCTTGAAGAACACATGATGAAGACCGAGGACGCCCTTAAACAGCATTTCGGAACCCTGCGGACGGGGAAAGCGTCCCCCGCTCTTGTCGAAAACATCATGGTTGAATACTACGGGACCCCGACGCGCTTGAAAGAGATCGCCGGGATCACCGCGCCGGAGCCGCGGTTGCTGGCAATTCAACCGTGGGACACCACGGCGGTTTCCGCAATCGAAAAAGCGATTCTTTCTTCCAACATCGGAATCACGCCGATGAGCGACGGGCGCACCCTCAAGCTGCCGATTCCCGAACTGAGCATGGATCGCCGGACCGCCTTGAGCAAGCAGGCCAAAGCGCAGACCGAAGACGCGAAAGTCGCCCTCCGCAACCTCCGCCGCGATGCAAACGAAGTGGCCAAAAAAGGCCAGAAGAACGGCGATTTGACGGAAGACGATCTCAAACGCAAGCTTGATGAAATTCAAAAAATGACCGACAATTACATCGCCACGCTCGACAAAATGCTCGTCCTCAAAGAAAAAGAATTGATGACCGTCTGATGAGAGGCGTGTCACGCTTCGCCCGGTTGCTCTGGAGCATTGCGGGCGTTGCGTTTCTTCTGCGGCTGGTTGTTTCCTGGGAACTGGCCTCCTGGAACGGAGGGCGAAACAGCGTATTCTTCCCGTCCCCCCTGAGCGATTTGCATACCTACATGGAACTTGCGCGACAGGCGGCGGCGGGAAATTTTACCGGAGAGTTTTACTACCAGCCGTTTTATTACGCGGTTTTCCTCCCGTCGCTGTACCTTGTATCCGGAACTTCAACGTACGCGGTGATTCTTGCCCAGGCTCTCCTCGGCGCATTCGCCGTGTACTTCGCCGGGCGTTGCGGTGCGGAAATCTGGAGCCGCCGCGCCGGACTTTGGGCGGCGGGACTCGCAGCCGTTTCGACGCCGCTTCTTCTTTACACCCCTTTTTCCCAAAATGAAACACTTCAATCGTTCCTCCTTGCGCTGCTGTTTTTTCTGACGTTGAAAACACGGCGCAATCCAAGTTGGATTTGGGCCCTTCTCCTTGGCGCGGTGGCCGGCGCCGCGATTCTCACACGCGGGAACGCATGGTGCTTTTTGCCGGGAATCGTCCTCTTCCTTTTCTGGAAACGTTGGAATCTCCGGAACGTCGCGCTCGTCGGGATCATGCTTGCTCTTATGCTCGCCGTTCAGGTTCCTTTCGCGTGGCGCAATACGCGCCTGCGGGGGCATTTAACCGGCCCTTCGACCGCCGCCGACGCGGTGCTTGCGCTCGGGAACACGCCGGAAGCGCCGCCGGGAGGCCGCAACCCGGGACTTCCGGCGGGCCCCATGGAATATCCGCCGAGTTATCAGGATTTTATGACGCGCGCGGCAGCCGGGCGTTCCGTGGCGCGCCAGCTCGGCGACTGGTTTGTGCGCGAACCCGGCGCGGTGCTGGAATTGTACGGACGCAAGTTCCTCCTATTCTTCGACTACCGGGAAATCCCGAACAACGTTTCCTTGTATGGGGAGGGGGAACGGAGTGCTGTGCTGCGGTCTTTTCTTTTCGGACGCTCAGGGGTGTTGATCGCCTTGGCGTTGGGCGGAATGCTCCTTGCTTTGCCGCGCCTTTGGCGGCGGCGTTCGCCCCGCCTTGCATTGCTGTATTACTTCGTATTCGCTTATACGGCGGCGACGGTGGTGTTTTACATCCTCTCGCGTTTCCGGGCGCCGATTCTCCCCCTTGTTGCGATTTTCGGCGGAATTCTCGTCGACACCGCCTTCCGCTTCAACCCGCGGGAGCGGGTTCGCCTGTTGCTGCCCGCGCTGCTTTTGGGTACATGGGTGGCGTTTTGTGCGAACGATCTTTACCGTGATTTTGCGGAAGCCCCGATGATGCGCCTTGTGCGCCCGCACGGCGTCCGGGTGGAATTCATGGACGGGCGCACGATGTTTCTGGACAACGGCCCGTTCACGAACGGAAACTGGTGTGAAATTCTGCTGAAAGCCGGCGACCGCCTGCAAAAAAAGTTCGACGGCCTTGTGCGTCCGGGAAATGCGGAATGGACGTTGTTCAGCCCGGAGGGCGCGCACCTTGTCGTGCGCGTCAACGGCGCGGTGCGGACAATTGCGGTTCCCGCGGGCGAACTTTTCGTTGCGCCGTTTCCGGTGGAAACGCTCTCCGGCGGGGTGATTGAATTGGAAATCATGGACGTTCGCGGCGAAGTTTTCGCTTTCCAGGATACCCAGCGCGCCTACGGGCGTTCCGGGGATCTGCCCGGAGAACTTGTGATTCGTTTTTATACGCTTCCCGCCCCTTGAAAAATGACAAATGGAGTGCTATATTCCCAAACGATGGAAAAAGATTTTCACGTTTAATGACGGAGGTAGCGACCATGAAAAAGAAAAGAACTGTTTCCGACTTGACCGCGGAAGAAAACGTGATCTACGACCGCCTGATGTTGGCGCGCGATAAAGTGCAGACGCAGATGCAATTCCGCGCCGAAGAAGCACTCGATTGCAGCAATGCCGACAAGCGCGGCGCGACCACCCACATGGCCGATATGGGCAACGACAACGCGCGGCACGAAATGGAGCTCCGCCTCCTCAGCGAAGACGGCAACGTCATCGAGCTCATCGACGCAGCGTTGGAGCGCCTCCTCAACGGAACGTATGGCAAGTGCCTGGATTGCGCGGAAATGATTCTCCCGGCCCGTCTGGAGGTCCGCCCTTATGCAATTTATTGCACCGCGTGCAAAACCGTGCGCGAAAAGAGTATGCGGGATTCGCGTTTTGGCCGTTAAGCTTTTACAAGTTCTGGAACCGGGGAGCGTGCGCGAGCGCACGGTGATCGGTTTTTCCATGGCCTGGGCGGCGTTCTTATTGCTTGTGGATCAATTGTCCAAGGCGCTCGTCGACCGCAGTTTTGCCCTGGGTGAATCAGTAACGCTGATTCCCGGTTGTTTTTCCCTGACCTATGTGGTAAACCATGGCGCGGCGTGGAATATGTTCGACGGACAGCGGATGTTTTTGCTCGGCATCGCTCTCCTTGTCCTTGTTCTCATCCTGGTGTTCCTCCGCTATCTTTGCGACGGATATCCGGAGCGTTATGTTGCGATTTTCATGATTGTTTCCGGCACCATCGGCAATTCGATCGACCGCCTCTGGCGTGGCGCGGTGGTGGATTTCTTCTCTTTCTACATCGGCAACTGGCATTATCCTGTATTCAATGTGGCGGACAGCGTCCTCTGCGTTGGGGTTGGAATTTTTGTTCTTTCCTCTTTTCTGCGCCCGGAACGCCGCCGTAAAAAGGAGCTTGCATGAAGATTGCCCGCGTCGAACTTGCCTCCGGCATTTGCCATGTCCGCCGTGATGGAGCGCAATGGCGCGTTATGGAAGGCGATCTTTTGGATGGAACGCTGAAGGAAACCGGCGTTATCGCGGGCAATATTTTGCGTTTTCTTTCCCCGTTGGACCCGGTCAATGTGATCTGCGTCGGCGTAAATTACCGCAACCACAGCGCGGAATGCGCCATTGCCCCGCCGCCGCATCCGGCGATGTTTATTAAACTTACGAGCGCGGTAATCGGCCATGAAACGCCGATCCGTCTTCCCGCATCGCACCCTGCGGAAGTGGATTACGAAGCGGAGCTTGCCGTCGTCATCGGTCGCAGTGCTTTCCGTGTTTCGCCGGAAAAAGCGTTGAACTATGTTCTCGGCTACACGTGCGCGAACGACGTTTCCGCGCGCGACGTACAGCTGAAGCTCGATCTGCAGTGGGCGCGCGGAAAATCCTTCGATACATTCTGTCCCCTGGGACCCGTGCTGGAAACCGAGCTGGATTTGGCGGAAGTCGTTGTGTCTTCGCGCCTCAACGGAAAAACAATGCAGTGCCAGGGTCTGGCGGACCTGATTTTCGACGTGCCGCATTTGATCTCCTTTCTTTCGCAGGAAATCACCCTTCTTCCAGGGACGGTGATTCTGACGGGGACGCCCGGCGGCGTGGGAATGGCGCAGAGGCCTCCGCGTTACCTTGCTTCCGGCGACGTTTCTGAAGTTGAAATATCCGGAATCGGCGTATTGCGCAACCAGGTGCTTTGATGCGCATCGAGCTTACATCCAACGTGTTCTACGGCGATGACTGGCAAGAGAAACTCGACGAATGCCGCGCATGCGCCGCGCGGTATGGGTTTGAATTCGGCGTGCAGCTCCACAATTCCGCGTCAAATGATATGGTGGAACGCCTGACCGGCGCGGACGTTCCTCTGTCGGCGCATCTTCCGGTGAATGGGGAAATTCTGCTGAATCTGGCGACGAAGGATGTCTCCGCTGCCTGGAAGGAGTTCGAGCGGCAAGCCCTTTTCTGCCACGCCAACGGCGTAAAACGGGGGGTATTTCACGGTTTTTTCATGACCGATCTCCCCATTCTGAATTTCGGGCCGCACTTGAATTACGATGCGGCGCTGGGGCGGATATGCCGCCCGGAACTGGCGCTTCTCCCCGGATCGCGTTTGAACCGGAATTTCGCGGATCTGCTGGAATACGGCGTGCGCCAATCGCTGCTGCGCGAAAACCTCGCGCGTCTCCGGGAACGTTTTCCCGACCTTTGTTTCTGCATCGAGAACGATTTTCCCGCGTATTCCTCCGGGAACATGCTTCCGGAAGAGATGGCGAAGCTGGATCATTTTTACTGCCTGGACACCAGCCATCTCTGGGCGGCGTGTCATCTTTTCGGACGCGATTTTCATCAGGAGGCGGAAACACTCCTGGCCACCGGGCGTGTCCGCATGGTGCATTTGCACGCGTCGCCCTACGGTGCGCAAACGCCGCAAGGGAAATGGTCGGATGGGCACCTGCCGCTTGCAACGCCGAACGAGATGAATTTGCCGTTGCTGATCCGGCGTTTCGCCGCGTACGGCGTGGATCTTATTGTGTTGGAAATCCCCGCCGGAACGGTGGCGGATATCGAATACACGGGAAACATTTTATCTGGCAAGGAGGCTGCTCATGAGTCTGGAAAAGAAGCTTCGCATCGAACCGGGGACAAAGGTTAACCTTTCCGATTACGATCCCGCCGACACCCACGGCATCAAGGATCATGCGGAGGCGGATGAGCTCATCCGCGAAGCGGAAAAGACGATGACCGACCTTCAGTACCGCCTTTACGCGGAGAATAAGCAATCGCTTTTAATCGTGCTCCAGGCGTTGGACGCGGGAGGGAAAGACGGCGTAATCAACCGTGTTTTTGCTTCTCTGAACCCGCAGGGGTGCCGGGTGCAGCCCTTTAAGGTGCCCACGGCGGAGGAGAGCGCGCACGATTTTCTCTGGCGCGTCCACAAAGTAGCGCCCCGGCAAGGCGAGGTTGTCATCTTCAACCGTTCACACTACGAGAGTGTTCTTGTTTCGCGCGTGCACTCCCTTGACCCGGAGAATGTTATCGAGGAACGCTATGGCCTGATCAACGATTTCGAGCGCCTTCTTGCCAGCGGAAACACGAAGATCGTCAAATTTTTCCTCCATATCAGTCCGGAAGAACAGCTCGCCCGCTTTCTGGAGCGCCTGGATGATCCGGCGAAAAACTGGAAAATCAGCGCCTCGGACTACTCCGAGCGCGAACATTGGGGCGAATACATGAAGGCGTTTGAACACGCCCTCGGCCGTTGCTCCACCGAAGACGCGCCCTGGTATGTGATCCCCTCGAACAAGAAGTGGTTCCGCAACTACACCGTTTCCAAGATTATCGCGGAGACGATGGAGGCGATGGCCCCCAAAACTCCATCGCCCTCCGTCGATCTCGATGAAATCCGGAAACTTGCCGCCGCGGCATCCGGCAAGGCAAAATAATCGATTGGGAATATGGATTCGCGCCGACTCCTGCGTCAAATCGACAGCGGGTGAGGCATCAGCGAAATCCGCCCATATGGCCACCACCCATATGGCCACCGCCGATGTGTCCGCCGCCCGCGTGCGGCATGGCCTGGCGGAAACCGCCGTGGCGCGAAATGGTATGCGTTGGAGTCCGGAACGACGGTTGCGGAGCCACCGGCCGGACATACCGGCCGCCCTGTCCGGGAATCGGGGAATACGGGTGCAATCCGCCCCGGCCGGGCATATTCGGGAGGACGCCGGTACGCCCGTAGTAAGGATGCGGCGGGCGCGGCGGGTGCGGATGGCGATGCCACCACCAATGAACCGGCCAGTAATCGCCGCCGATGAAGTAAAAACCGCCACCGTAATCGTAGTGGTCGTAGTCGTAAGGGTTGTCGAAATAATAGGGGTACTCGCTGCCAGCAAGCGTGGCGCCGCTGTCCGTGGTTGCCGTCGCGGTTGAATCGGCGGTTGCCGCGGGAGCCGCGGGAGCTGGATCTGTATTGGTCGCCGGAACCGGATCGGCGGGATCGTCCGTTGCGGGGTCATTCTGGTCCGGCGGCGCGGTGTTGTCGCCTGTCGCGTTTTCCTGCTGTTTGGCGGCGGCGTATTCGCCGTAAATATTCAAGTGATAGCTCAGCAAACTCTGGGCGCGCTCCAGGCTTTCGGCGTACACCGGAATGGTTTCCTTCCGGTAAACCGTTTTCAGGCCGGTCGGGTAGATGAAGCCGCTCCAGTCGCCGTTTGCGGGCAGCGACTGCCCGTCGATCAGCACTTTGCTGAATTTGACCGGGCCGCCTGAAACCACGTTTTTGATCTCCGCCACGCAGCCGGTCCGGGTCGTCGCCACCGGAGTGAGCTGCACCGAGAGACGGCGGGCATACACGGCGTATTGCAGGTCCTCCGGCTTGATCTTGATGTCTTCTCCGGTGAACTTCGCTTTGATCTCCTGGGAGATCCGGGCAAGCCGCGTCTTCTCCGCACCCACCGCATCGTCCAGCTCGCCGGTGCTGTGCTTCTTCACTTGATCGGCAAAAGCCTTGCTTGCGGCGGGATTGTAACCGAATTTCTTCTGAAGCTCGGGCGGCAGATTTTTGAATTCCAGCCCCCGCAGCACATAGTAGCCTTTTTCGTTAACATACCCGATGTCGATGCCATCCGGATTCACCCCCTCGAGCATGGCGTTTGGATAGGTTTGTCCATCCAATGTTTTAATGGTGAGGAGCTCCGCAGCAGCCAGGCAGGACCAGGCCGCGCCCAACAGAATGACAGCCATGAGTACAATACGCATCGGACACCTCATTTGTTCGGGATGATCATTCCAACCCTATTCTAACTTATACTTCCTTTCCGCGCCAATTTCCAGCCGAAATTCAGAAAAAATGAATTTATCTTCAAATTCAGGTTTTACCGACGACCTCGTCAAAACCTGAAAACTCGTCGCTGGAGCATCAAAAAACGCAAAATAGCGCAATAAAGCAATGATTTTGCAATAAATGTCAATGACATTTGCATTGTTTTGCTGTATACTATAGAAACTGTATTTCGTGTCCTGGTTACAAAATGCAAGGTTTACTATGCGAAAAATGTCCCTTCTTCTGGGTGCCGCGCTTGCGGCATGGTCGTCAGGCGCGGCTCCTTTAAACGTGGAAGTGCCGCCGATTGCGCTGCGCGGTTACGGCACGGTTTCGTACCAGGGGAAGGGCGACGGCAAAGTTTCGCTCGGCGTATTTCGCTGTGAATCCCCCGAAAAGGCGAAAATCGTCGCTTCCAAGTACTTTGCCGATTTGCAAAATTACGGCGCGGTAAAGAAGATTGCTCCGGCCACGCTGGAAATCCGGCACGGCGGGCTCTGGTTTGTGGGGCTCGACGGCGCCAACGTCATGGTGTTGACCGCGCCGGACGCCGCAGCGTTGGAAGCGGGAAAGGTTAAACACAGCGCCGCAAAATGGGTTCCCGCAACGGAGAATGCGTACCCGCGTTACCTGGATAATTTCGACAACGCCGCGCTGGCGATCTGGTGGATGTCTACGACCAAATCCGCCGAAGAAATGAAGTGGTTCACCGAAAATCCGGTCGTGGCCAATCTCCACTACCAGGATATGGGGCTTATGCTGGCGCCGAACGTGTTCGACAATGCCGGGCCGCGCAACGCCGCCGCCCAGCTCCGGACCGCCGGCAAACCCTATCGGACCATGATGTGGACCGGGAACGGCAAACAAGCATGGTACAGCTGGTCCAACATGCCCGGCGAAGTGCAGGAACAGCTTGTCGAAGGTTTCACCGGCGAGAACTACCACCGGGCGGCCGGATACTACGCCAACCACGTTGCGACACCGCTTCTGAATGATCTTCAGCTCAACGCAATGTATAAACTAATGGACAACTGGAAAGACGATCCGGATCTTATGTCCTGGATGGAGCCGCATGGCGAGATCAACTTCCGCATTATGCTCCGCCCGCCGAACTCCAACGTCCGTTTCCCGGAGTATTTGCGCACGATCAGAAGATACGACCTTGCCGGGCTGAACAAAGCCTGGGGCGAAAAGTTCGCGCGTATTGAAGAGGCAAAGATCCCCGACCTCTCCTATTTTCACGGTCGCCGCGGAACTTGGATCGACCTTGACGACATCGATTGGAAATGGATTCAAGGAACCCTTGCCGAAGGGGAGTCCGCCGGATTTGCCAAAACAGGATTCGACGATTCCGGGTGGTTCGGCGCCAAGCGTACCGACAAGCGGCTGCTGGCCTTCCTCCAGAAAGATGTCTATGATCCCGAAAAAAGCACCCAGAAGCCCGATTCGCTCTGGACACGTTTCAGTCACGAAGTCCCTGCCGAATTCCTCAAGCAGAAGAAAATTTATTTGCACATCATGCCCCAGGCGCCCAAGAACAACCGCAACCTGGCGGTCTGGATCAACGGTCAGGAGGTTGCGCGCGAGTTGGTTGATGCGCGAACGCGTGCCAGCAACGAGCACAGCGAGGTGGAAGTTTCCCGCTTTCTGAAACCGGGAAAAAATGAATTTGTGATTCACTCGGAGGGAGGCCGCATCGCCTACCGCGTCTTCCTGAGCCCGCTGGCGGCCGGTAAGTTCCCCTACGCCGATTCCGGGCTGAACCAGCGTTTCATCGATTGGCGCGATTTCCTGCGGCACGAAAAGTTCCAGTCGCTGGAACTTTATTTGAAGGCGATGCGTTCCGTTGATCCTGTTCGGCCGATCAAAGTGATGACGCCGCACCAGTGGCAGTCCGACGCGTTCGATCTTTTTGAGGAATATGGCGCGTTTCCGCAGCTCACCGGCGAAACAACCTGGTACCGGCCGATGCACTACAAAGGCTACACCCAGCTCCGCAACCGCTACAGCACCAGCGAGCCCGCCGGACCCCAGAACAACCCCATCACCGGGCAGCATATGTACGCCAACGTGTTTTTTGAATCGCAGGACGGGCACGATTACGGATTCGACTTCTCCCGCGATTTCTGGAAGTTCCCGAAAGTGGTCAAATGGTGGACCGACAATGCCGCATTGTTGCGCACTGTGGGTAAAACCGATTTGCAGCGTACCGATCTCGGACTTCTGCGCGATTTGAACCAGGACGCGCGTTACGCCACATCCATGATTTGGGATTGGGATATGTCGCGCGGTTCCTTCCCGGCGCTTGGGCTGGTTCCGGTGCTGGTGGATGGTCCGGATCTGGAAAAAGGCCTGGCCGACGGCAAGGTCAAAGTAATGTTCGACTGCGCCACAACAGTGATGGATGAAAAATTGCTGGCGGCCGTCAAGCGATATGTTGAACAAGGGGGGATCTTCGTCGCCCAACATCATACAGGCCAGCATACGCCGCGCGATCGCGACGCCTGGCCGCTCCCCAAGGCGTTCGGCCTTAAGGTTGACGGCAAGGGCGCCAGTGGCGACATCATCTTCAGCAAGGACCAGACGCTTTTTCCGAGTCTTCGCGGCCAGACGCGCGGCGGATACGGCGCCTCCATCGACAGCACTGGCGTGGAGAGATCCGGACAAGTGACGATTCGCGGCAAAGCCAATGCGATTGCAACATGGGCCGACGGCTCCATGGCGATTGCCGAGGTCCCCTTCGGCAAGGGCCGGTTCATCATGCTCGGCGCTCCCTTCTACATGCGTTTCAAGGACGAAGCCGGAAAATGGCTGAACGATGAGTCGCGTCAGGCGATGGTCCAGGAACTTTTGAACAGCCTCGGGATCGAACGCGAAACCTTTGTTTCCGATCCGCGCGTCTGGCTGGAGCGCCGGGCCAGCAAAAATGGCGTTTACGACGTGTATTTCGCCACGGCGATGGGGATGAAAGCCGGAAAATGGACGCTTGACGACCGAATTCAGTCGGAGCTCTCCATGCGCCGCGCCGCCCAGGCCCCGGTGATCGACGCGACGACGGCGAACGCCCCCGACGTGCCGGGTATGTTCACCGCCGGACTCCTCAAGCTGGACAAACAAAGCTTCAGCCCCTACCAAGTCCGCCAGTTCGCGGCGGTGCGCGAAAATGTCGGCGTAGAAGGTCCCGCCTTCTGGCTGCGCCAGCAGGAAAAAGGGTGGTACGCGCTGAAGGGAAAGGCGACGATTGATCGCAAAAAAGCGGAACAGACCGCCCGCGATTACGCGATGAAAATGGGCGAAGACGGCCTCGATATTTCCCGCGACTGGGATGTCGAATCGGGCACCCTGAAGACCGCCCACATGGGTTCCTGGAGGGAGCAGGGGTTTCCAGAGGGAACCACCCGCGTGCGCTACCGGAAAACGGTAGAGGTCCCCGCCGCGTGGCGCGACGGCAAAAGCAGGATCTATCTGGCCTTCGGCAGCCACGTTTCCGTCGGGTTGAACGATCAGGCGGACATTCAGCTGAACGGCAAACCGTTCGCCTCCGGCTTGACCTACCAGTTCACGTTGGAGATTCCGGAGGAGCAACTGAAGACGGGTAAGCTCGACATCGCTCTTGATGTTACCGCCAAGCCGAAGGAAGGCAAGACGGATGGCCCCACCGGCACCATGTATTTGCATAAACTCCCGAAACCTTCGGCGGCAATCGATCTGGCCGGCGATTGGACGGAGATTAAAAGCATGCTCCAAAACGGCGGAACGATCAAGGTCCCCGGCAAACGCCGGATCTTCGGCATGACGCGTTCCGTCGAAATTCCGGCCGAATGGAAGGGAAAGTGCGTTCGCCTTGTGATTGAGGAGCCGCTCAATGCCGGGCGTAACTCCGGCAAGTTCAGGAATCTTTTCCTGAATCACGAAGGGCTCCTCCAGGAGAGCGGTTTCGACGGAATCGGCGTCCGGATCGACCGCTTCCTGCAGCCGGGGAAGGTCAACACGTTCGACCTCTTCGGCTATCGCCTGACTTCCCAGCCGGAGTTGTTCAATTCCGACGTCCGTGCGATCCGCCTCGAAGTCTACTGATCCAATAATACATCAAAACAAAAAAGCAACTTTTTTTACGAAAAGTTGCTTTTTTTATTTGCATCCGTACTATTTGCATAGTACAGTTGTATTAATGCAGTGATACGGCATGGGAGGTTTTTTATGGAATTGAACGCATCTGAAGCCGGCCCTCTCTACGCGCAAGTGGCGGCCCGGATTCGCGAACAGTGGCTCTCCGGGCGTTACCGGGAGGGCGACCGCATTCCGCCAGTGCGGGAACTTGCGCTGGCGTTGCGGATCAACCCGAACACCGTGGCGCGGGCATACCGGCTGTTGCAGCAGGAGGGGATTCTGGAAAGTCGCCCCGGCGGCGGCAATTTTATTGCCGAAGTCCCGGCGGCGGCGCGGACCGAAGAGCGTACGCGCCGGCTCGACGAATTGCTCGGCGAATTTTTGCGCGCGACCGACGCGCTGCACATCCCACGGAACGAAGTTGCGACTGCACTGCAACGGCAAATACACAAAGAGGCTGAACATGAATAACTTTCTGCCCATGGGGCTGCTTGAATGGCGGCGGCGGCGTTGGGCGGCGATCGTCTGCTGGGGGGTGATCGCGCTTTTGGCGGCAATCGTCCGCTACGCCGGCGCAGCGCTCCCAATGGGGAGCGAAATGGTGATGACCGTGGTGGTGCTCTTTCCCTTGACGTTCGTCGCAACGCCCCTTCGCCAACTGCCGTTTCAGTTGTCGCTGCCGGTGAAACCGGGACGCTTGCACCAATGGCGCTTCTGGTGGTCGCTCCTCTCCGCGATGGTCGGCTGGGGCATCGCCATGGCGCTGCTCGATGTGTCGCCGGAAGCCTTTTGGGGGACACTGGCTGCGCTCTGGCTTGTGCACTGCGCCCTCTCCTGGGGGGCGGTGGCGTTGCCGGAGTCGTTCGGAACCGCTGTTTCTTTGCCCCTTCTCCTCCCCGCCGCGCTGGCGGTTGCGCCGTTGTTTTTGTGGGTCTGCGCCCTGCTGGATATGTTCTTTCATTGGGGAATTCTGCAATACGGGGAGTTGCAGCGGCAGACGATGGGGTGGTGGGTGGCGCTGGCGGCCGCGGTCCTCTATGGCGCATTTTTTGCGCTGAACGGTGCGAAGCTGTGGCGGCGCGACCGTGTTTTGGGGCGCTCGGTTGTGCGTACAAGCGTGTTTTTCTGGGGCAAACTGTTGCTGATTCCATTGTTGCTTGTGGGCGGAATTCTTGCGGGGGAACGGATGTTGATGAACCATTGGCGGCGCGCGCTTGGCTGCGATCCGGTGCAGCTGATCGAGCGCGAAAAGACGATGCGCCCCAGGAAAGCCGCCGTGGAGTTGCTGGCGTACATGGGGCAAAAACCACATTGGGGGTATGTGGTTTGGTCGCCAAATGATGCGTCATACTCTTTTTCCGTGGCGTTGCAAAAGCATGATTTTGAACGGGCCGCCGGTATCCTTGAGCGTTTGTTGGCGTTGCGGCGCGAGTACGGAGCCGACTACCCCGCTATGCACGAATATTTTTTCCAGGCCTGGGAACGCATCACACGGGCAATTGGCGAGCGTGCTTCCAATCCTGAAATCAGGCCGTTGGCGGCAATGCTGCTGAAACATTTGGAGGAAGCGCCGGTGGAGCGCATCGCCCCGTGGCCGGTTCAATCCTTTTATTGGGCCCCCAGAGCCAAAACACCTTCCTTTTTTGAAGAACAACGTCTTCTCATATGGGAGTTCAATGTGTTGCGCCGGTGCGTGGCTGTGCGGAAATGGCAGCGGCGCTTCGACAAAGACGCGGCTGCCACGCTGGCCGGTGAAATGGCGAAACGGAGTTCCAGGAGGGAGGAGGACTCTTTTATCTTTACAAGACTGATTGCGACACGCGGGCTTCGTTTTCTGCTGGAGAACGACATCCCCGACTTGCTCCTTCCGGGAAGCGTGGCGCTGTATAAGGACTGCCGCGTCATCAACGAAAACGGCATGGCGACCGTCGAACCGCTGGAATGGATGAACTCGTACCGGGGGCTCAAGCTTGGGCGAAAAGAGAGGTGGAAGAAATGAGGAGAAATATGTTTTTGTTCCGCCGTTGGAGGTGGCATGTGGCCGCCTTTGCCGCCACGCTCGCGGCGGCGGCTCTCTTCGAGCGGCGAACGTCGGGGGCAAGCGGGCTTACCCTCCTTATGTCGCTTTTCGCGCCGCTTCTTTTTGCCGACGGGCTGAACAAGGATCTGACGACGGGGATGCTCCCGTTTCGTCTTTCGCTTCCGGAATCGTCCGCATGGCGGTATTGGAGAGAGTACCTGGGCTCGCTGCTGCTGTGCCTTGCAATGGTCTATTTCGGCGGATTGATAACGCAAGCGGGGGAATTGAAGGATTTCCCGGCGATTGCGCTGCTGGCGATGTTCGTACTCCATGCGGCGGTTTTCTACAGCGGCGTGGCGTTCCCATGGGGTTGCGGAGGTGTCCTTGGCGGCCTTGTTGTGGCGATGCTGGCGTTCTCCGTGAACGGTTTCCTGGCGATTATCAAGCAACTCCGTGCCGGTGGCCTCGATTGGACATGGCTTGCTTGGGCGGACAAAGGTGCCTGGAAAAATCCCTATGCCATAAACACTGACGAGGTTCTTCCACCCTTGCTGCTCCTGTCGATTTTGCTTGCCGCGGGCGGCTGGCAGCTCTGGGAGCGGCGCTGTCTGGGAGCGCGCGCGTGGCGGCTCATTACGTTGCAATTAACGGTGCTTGTGTTGTTTCCACTCCTGTTTGGGGGTGGTGTTGTCCTTGCGCTCGAGATATCTTTGCGTTGTTCCGACGCCCGCCTCCTCAAGGAGCCGGAGGTTGCGGCGGAGATCGCGCGACAGCGAAACCGGGTATTCTCTTCGGAGTATAGGGACGGGATCAAAACATTGCGTAAACTTTTGGATGAAAAAGAGTTTATTGAGGCGGCGAATTTTTCGAAAGGACTTAATACTTCTTTCGATAAGCTCGGCGACGCATCCGGCGAGTTGCATCGCCTTTGGTGGCTGCAACAGGAGCTGCTTATTTTTTCAGATCGCCCCTCCGATCCGCGTCTTCTTCCGCTTCTGGAGGAAGTTCGCGGACGGCTTCGAAGAGTCACGGGGCATTATCCAAAGTTGGAGGTGTATTTGCCGTTGCATTATTGTGATGGGAGAACGCATGGTGTATTGAACTCGTACGGTTTGCGGTATGCCGATACGCAGCGGCTTATCCGGGATCTGCCGGTCTTGCGCTTGGCTGAATGCGATCCGATTGCGGCACTGAAGAAAAGCCGCAACGCATCGCGGGTTGAGGAAGAGATCCGGTGGAAATTGTTTTTAGTAATCGTAGCACCGCAATTTCTGGACGATTGGATGGAATATCTCCGGACCGGTGTTCCGGCGCGCGCAAGGAACGAGGAGGTTTGGCAGATTACCCCACGACAATCGGGGAAATTTTCTTACCAGCTTAAGAATGAAACGCATCTTGGAATACACAACAAAAGGGAGTTGATCTTATGTCTGGAGAAATGAACCAATATGCCGTCGAACTGAACGGAGTTTGCAAACACTATGGGAAGAAAACGGTCCTCAACGGACTGGATTTGAAAATTCCGCGCGGTTCGGTCTGCGCATTGCTCGGCAACAACGGAGCAGGAAAAAGCACCACAATCCGGACGCTTGTCGGGCAGCTTCTGCCGGACGCAGGGGAGGTGCGTGTGCTTGGACTTGACCCCGTGCGCGATGCGATTGCGCTGAAACGGCGCATAGGCTACGTTGCGGAGGCGGAAAAGCTCTACGATTTCCTGACGTTGCCGGAACTCTTCCGTTTCCTGAAGTCATTTTTTCACGATTGGGACGACGACCGCGCCACAGCGCTCACGCGGCAATTCGAGTTGCCGATCGATCGGGCGCTCGGAAAATTTTCGCGTGGCATGTACGCCAAGGCGGTTCTCTGCACGGTGCTGGCGCGCCGCCCGGAACTGCTGATCCTCGACGATCCGACGCTCGGGCTCGACACCGGCAGCCGCCGTGAATTGATGGATCAGTTGATCGCGACCGTTGCCGAGTACGAGGTTACCGTCTTAATCAGTTCACACCTGATTCCGGAGCTTGACGGGATTTGCGACTGGGCGGGCATCCTTGCCGGAGGTCGTTTGCTTTGTTCGGAACCGGTCGAACAGCTCAGGGGACGTTTTCGGCAACTGCGATTTTGTGCTCCTCCGGCGGAACTCCCCAACGAAGTCGTCCGCTGCACTGTCGCCGGGGAAACCCGGATCGTGCTCGAACAAGCGCCAACGGAAATACCTTCGGGCGCAACGGTCGAACGCATGTCGTTGGAGGAGATTTTCCTCGCACTGACTACGACTAAGTAAGGATAAGGACTTCGCGGCGGCAAAAGAGCCGAAAGGGGCAGGAGAGCTCGCCAAGCCCCGCGGAGACGATCATGTGCGTACGGTCGTTCACATGCCGGAAGACGCCGCGGTCGAATTTGCGTCCGTAAAACGAAGACGTGAGGATGGAACCGAGGATGGGCAGACGGTATTGTCCGCCGTGGGTATGGCCCGCGATGGCAAGATCGTATTCCGGCAAGGCTCCGTCGTTCCGATCGAGTGTTACGACAAGATCCGGGTTGTGCACAAGAAGCAACGCGGGAAGGGAGGGGTCAGAGAGGGGAAGCGGGGAGGGAACGTCCTCCGCGCGACGGTCGGAGGCGCCGTAAATGAAAATTTTTCCATCGTTGTAAATGGCATCGTCCAAAAGCTGGATACCGCCTCCCGCACAAATATCCCGCCAGAGCGCCAGGGGAAGCCACGATTTTCCCCGTTCCCAATTGCCGGTTACTGCCAGCTTGATCGCCGAGATGGGGGCGAAACTCTTTACGGCTTCGCGCAAGGCCTCCAAGTCCACCGCGTCGCCGGCAAGATCGCCGCCGAAGAGGATGTAGTCGGGCTGTTCTTCTTTAAGAATGCGAAGAATTTCTTCCAGTACCCGGCGCGGTCCAGGGCGGTCGCGGAAATGCAAATCGGAAAGATAGATGAATTTTCCCGGCAAAGAAAGTCCGGTTTGAATGTAAACGCGATCGAACAACGCGTCGCGTTTCCGGGAAATTTTCATCCCGCCGAAACGCCGCCAATACCGCATCCTTTGCGGAAAGTATTGGCGGCTTGAATGTTTGCGCTGAACGGCTTTTGCCATATCAATCCAAGTCCTGCAAGACCTCGGCCGGCAAGGGCGCAAGGGAGGCAAGGGTTACCGTCCGTTCGCCGGGGATTTCAATTTTATCCCCCTTTTTGCATCCATAGAGGCTCTGCCCCAGGCGCGTTTTGTACGAAAGGTAACGTTTTTCCGGGTTGCCATCCCACGCGCCGAGAAGATAGTATATTTCCCGTTCGCCGGTGGCGACATCTTCCAGCTCCAACCGGCAGCCGATGACGGCGTGATCTTCTACCAGGACGCCGGCGAAAGCGATCGGTTGGACGTTCGCCAATTCACGCTCCAGCTCGCCCCGACGGCGTGAGAGGAAATTCCGGCGTTCTTTCGCCGCGTCGAATTCGGAGTTTTCGCGGAAGTCCCCGTGTGCGCGCGCCGTTTTGAGCGATTCGCGGTTTTCCGGAACAAGCACGTTGACAAGGTGATCCAACTCTTCGATCAGGCGTTTATGCGATTGGTGCGAAGTATAATTCGGCTCGTTTGCCGTAGTGTTTGTGGCGGCCGCCTCCTGCTCCGACTTGGCCATTCCGGCCGTGAGAATCCGCTGCGCCACCCCCGTTTCCAGGAGGCCCCGGAGAGCTTCGGAATGGCGCGAAAGTTTGACCATGAGGCTCTGGCGTTCGCCCGGGAGAAGAAAAAGCGCGCTTTGCAGCGAGGAGGCGATACGCGATGCGTTGTCGTCCGTCGAAGCAATCATCTGCTTCTGAAAATCCGCGTTGTCGAGGAAGAGTTCACGCAGTTCGCGCTGTGCCGCTCCCCATGCTTTGGGCAAACTTTCCTGCGAAAGCGCGCGGAGCACATTATCGAGGGAAACAAGGATGAGCAACTCTTTGTGTTTTTTGCGGTTTTTCCAAACCCACGCGATCAAATCCGCGCTGCACATGCCAAGATCATAGAAGTAATCGACGATCGCATCGTCCTCCAGTTCCCCCATGATCGCGTTCAGGGCCTTCAGGGGAAGGCGCAAGGCACAGCCGACGAGGTATTCCTCCGGGAACACCTCCGCCGTCGCCGCCGCCAGGGGTTCCAGACTTTTTACCGGAAGCTCGCCCCAGACCGCCAGCGCGGAAATCGGCGCGGACGCGGGACGCTCCGGCCAAAACGGTGCTTTTTCTTTAAGAACGACCAGCATGCGGCGAAGATCTTCGCGCGCGGCGCGCGGTTTGAGCTGCGTTACCACTTCGGCAAGAAGCGTCGCTTCGCGCGCGGCGGTGTCTTTTTTCAAGACGGTAAAGAAATTTTCCAATGCGGTAACCTCTTCCGGCGAAAACGGCGGCGGCGCGGCAGCCGCCTCCTTGGCCAGAAGAGTACTCAACTCCTTGAGGCTCCGGCTGTCCGCCGCGCGGCGGCTCGCTCCGCCGGGCGCCGCGGCGGAAGCTTCGCGCGTATACCACGCTTCCAGTGCTTCCGGGGTGAGGCCCCGCGCACATCCGGCCTGGGCCATCTTCCGCATCGCTTCGTCCGAAACAGGCGTCAAGGCCTGGCGGCGAACCAGCGCCCGGAAATCCGCCGCGGACAAATTCCGGTTGGGCGTAACAATTTTGAGCATCTCCGTACCTGGACGCAACAAAACAGCGTCGCTCAGAAGGGTGTCAAGCGGCATGGCCACGATGCCGCCCGTCGCGGCGAACGGCGCCATCGATACGGAACCGTTGATGCTGTCCAGAATCCCCGCGGTGCCCCAACGGGAACTTCCGACAAGAAAAATCATCACGCCGTTCTTGATTTCAAGTATTTTTCGGAAACGTCCCGGCAGATCGCGGGTCGGACGTTTTTCATCGTTCAAGCCAAGTGCACGCAGGTATGCGATACGGTTCAAATAAGGGGGGAGCGATTCTTTGATCGCCGTCGATAGAAGCTGACGGAACACAGCGTTTTCCGGCAAAGAAAGTTCGGCGACTTCCAGAAGAAATTCGCGCGCGGCCACGTTGGGCGGCGCTTCGCCCCATGCTTCCCAAAGGAGCTTCAACGAATCGGCCCGCGCGGGCGTGGTATCCGCGGCAAGCATTTGTAAAAGGCGGTTCAGCTCGGCGGCGGTCGGTTTTTCCGCGCATTTCACGAGCAATTCATCCCAGTTTTTTTCACTCATGGATCAGGATCTCCTTGGCTTATACCACTGCCGGGTCAATTCAAGCAGACGGGAGGTCTCCTCCGGCGTGCCGATTGAAACGCGGACATATTCACATGTTTCCGGCGCGGGAAAATAACGGGTTACAACCGCTTGTTCGCGCAATTTCCGGAAATATCCTTCGCCATCCCCATCCGGGGGACGAACCAACAGAAAATTCGTTTGCGACGGAACCACGGAAAATCCCAGCGCCAGGTAGGCCGCGGTGAGCTCCGCACGCGTCGCCTTCACCTTGCCCGAGGTGTAGGCCAGATATTCGGTGTCGCGGAACGCCGCGAGGCCGAGCGCCTGTGTGAGCGCATCGATATTGTACGAGTCTTTGAGTTTGAAAAGGCCTTCGATCAAACGCGCATCCCCCACGGCGTAGCCAAGACGCAACCCCGCGAGCGAGTAGCTCTTGGAAAATGTCCTGCTCACCAAAACATTGGGGAGTTTCACCGCCAGCGACATGGCGTTGTCTTCGGCAAAATCGGCGTACGCTTCGTCAATCAGAACCACGCCGGAAAAAGCCCGGCAGATCGCCTCCACGCGTTCCAGCGGAATGGCGTTCCCGGTCGGCGCATTCGGACGCGCCAGAATGAGCAAATTCGCATCGCCGAGGCGCGCGCCGAAATCTTCCGGCAATTCGAATGTGTCCGGCGTCAGGTCGATCTTCCTGTAGGGCGCGCCCTGCAGCCGCGCCAATACCGGATAAAGCGAGTATGTCGGGTTCGGCGCGGCGGCCAGGCGCCAAGGGTCGGTGAACGCTCGGAAAACCATGGTAAGAATATCGTCCGAGCCATTGCCCATAATGACATTTTCCAACATCACGCCGTGCCGACCGGCAATGGCCGCGCGCAACTCCGTCGCCAGCGGATCCGGATAACGGCGCAAACCATCGGCGGTGAACGCCGCCAGCGTTTCCGTAACACGCGGGGAGGGCGGGTACGGATTTTCGTTGGTGTTCAGTTTAATCAAATTCGTCATGCGCGGCTGTTCGCCGGGGGCATAACCCGCCATCGCATCGATTTCCGGACGAAAAAAGGAACGGTATTCCGGAGTCATTGTATCGCCTCTTTCCGGATTGTCCCGGAGCGCCCGTGGGCCTGAAGTCCCTCGAGTTCGGCAAATTTTTCGACAATCGGGAGTTCGCGGAGAAGCGCTTCGCGCGTGTAGCGAAGGATGCTCGACCGGCGCAGGAACGTGTCGAGCGTAATGCCGGAAAAGAAACGGGCGCTTCCCGCCGTCGGCAGCACATGGCTCGGTCCGGCGCAAAAGTCGCCGATTGGTTCCGGCGTCCAGTGCCCTTCGAAAATCGCCCCCGCCGTACGGAGGAGCGGAGTGAGTTTTTCCGGCGCGGCCACCTGAAGCTCCAGGTGTTCGGGGGCGTAAGCATTCGCCACGTCCAGTGCCTGCCCCATATCGCGGACAACAATCAAAAAGACGCCGTTTTCAAGCACTTTGTCCACCGCCGCTTCGCGCGGGAGGCGGGCTTTCTGGCGGACGATTTCGGCCTCCACGCGGGGCGGAAGGGTCGCGTCGTCGGTTACAAGCAATGCCTGCTCGTGTCCGGAGCCGTGTTCGGCCTGACTCAGGAGATCCGCCGCGATGAAACGCGGGTCGGCGGTTTTGTCCGCCAGAACCAATATCTCCGACGGTCCCGCGACCATGTCGATGGCAACGGTGCCGTATACAAGCTTTTTGGCCGCCGTAACGTAGGCATTTCCGGGGCCGACAATTTTTTCCACGGGACACACCGATTCGGTTCCGTAGGCCATGGCGGCGATCCCGTAGACGCCGCCAAGGCGGTACACTTCTGTTACCCCCGCAAGCTTCATTGCGCCGAGAATGGCCGGGTTGATCGTTCCTCCGGGGCCGGGCGGCGTTACGGCCGCGATTTCTTCCACACCGGCGGCTTTGGCGATCCCCACCGTGTGGAGAACCGTCGAAACCAGGGGAGCCGCGCCGCCGGGGATGTAGACTCCGACACGGTGCAAAGGGAAGTATTGTTCGCCGAGTTCCACGCCGGGGCGGAACTCCGCGCGGGTGTCTTTCGGCTTTTCCGTGAGGGCAAAAGCGGTAATCGCGTCCAGTGCTTTTTCCAGCGCGGACCGCGTGGCGCAATCGAGCTTGTCCGCCGCCGCGTTCAATTCGGCGTCGCTCACGCGGATTTGCTCGCGTGCGAGTTCCACATTATCGAATTGGCTGGCAAAGCGAAGGAGCGCGGCGTCGCCGCCTGCTTTGACCTCATTCAATATAGCCTGTACCGGCGCTTCAAATTCCGGCGGATAGCCGGGCCGGGCGTACAGCGCCTGAAGACGCTGCGCGAAATCCGACTGGCGGTAATCGATGGTTTTCATGCGAAGGTTACCCTCTGGTTATCGAGCAAACGCGTGGCGCCGATGTAGACGGCGAGCACGAGCAGCAGTTCCTTGGTTTCAGCGCGCGCCGGCCGCAACGTATCGGCATCCAACGCCTCCAGATAATCAATACATCCATTGACACGCTCAATTTCGTGGCGCATTGCGGCGAGCACGCCGGGAATTCCTTCCGCGCCGGTTTCCTGCAACGCGGCGCGGGCCGCGAACAAAGAGTGCGAGAGAACCAACGCCCTCTGGCGTTCCTCTTCCGAAAGATAGCGGTTGCGGCTGGAGAGCGCCAGGCCGTCCGGATCGCGCACCAAAGGCGCGATTTCGATTTGCACCGGAAAATTAAGGTCGCGCGCCATGCGCCGGATCACCAGCGCCTGCTGCGCGTCCTTCTGTCCGAAAACCGCCACGGCGGGGAGCGTCAAGTTGAAGAGTTTTGCCACAACGGTCGTCACGCCGCGAAAGTGTCCGGGGCGCGAGGCGCCGCAGAGCCCGCGCGAAAGTTCGGCTTCCTCCACCCAGGTGCTGTGGTCGTCGTTGTACATATCTTCCGGCGCGGGGGCGAAAATCACGTCCGCGCCATTGGCTTCGCAAAGCTCCCGATCGTGCTCGAAAACACGTGGATAGCGCGCGAAATCTTCGTTCGGCCCGAATTGCGCCGGGTTCACGAACACGGTTACAATCACCGTATCGGCAAGTTCCCGCGCGCGATGAATCAGCGAAAGGTGTCCGGGATGCAGGCACCCCATCGTGGGGACGATGGCGATGCGCTTCCCCGAACGGTTGGCGGCCAACGCGAATTGCTGAATCGCTTCTGCGGTGCGGAAAATTTCCATGATATGTTACACTTCGACCAGCCAATTGTGGGTATCGGGCAGTTCACCGTACTGAATGCCGGTCATTTTCTCATAAAGCGCTTTGAGGCGCGGACCGATTTCTTCGCCGAACATGTAGCAGCGTTCGCCGTGGTGGATCGAGCGGACGGGGGTAACGACGACGGCGGTTCCGCACGCGCCGGCCTCGCTGAAGTGTTCCAGTTCGCTCACACGGATCGGGCGGCGCTCCACACGCATCCCAAGGTCGGCGGCAAGTTCCATAAGCGACATGTTGGTGATGCTCGGCAGCACAGAGTCCGATTCCGGCGTTAAATAAGCCGCCCCATCGGCGGAAATGGCAAAGAAGTTGCTCGTGCCGAACTCGTCGATGTACTCGCGGTTGCGCGGATCGAGAAACAACGCGACGGGGCAATGATGCTGCTTGGCGATGTTGGTCGGATAAAGGCTCGCCGCGTAGTTCCCGGCGGCCTTGATGTGTCCCATGCCGCGCGGCGCGGCGCGGTCGTAGTCGGAAATCATCGCATCGACCGGCTTGATGCCGCCTTTGTAATATGCGCCGACGGGCACCACCATGAAAATGAGCTCATATTCCGTACTCGCGGAGATGCCGATCTGGGGGGCGGTACCGATCATCACCGGGCGGATGTAAAGCGAGCCTCCCGTCCCGTACGGGGGGACGTAATCGATGTTGTCTTGCACAACGCGCCGCACCGCCTCGACAAAGCGTTCGACGGGAAATTCGGGCATCATCAGGTGCCGGGCGGAGGCGTTGAGACGCGCGGCATTGGCTTGCGGGCGGAAAATCCGCACCTTGCCGTCCTTGCAGCAGAATGCCTTGAGCCCTTCGAAAATCGCCTGCCCATAGTGAAGACAATTCGCGGCGATCGAAAGAGTAATATCATAAGATGTGCCAAGACGGCCTTCGCCCCACGCACCGTCGCGCCAGGTAAAGCGCAGATTCGAGCGGGTCGGACGGAACTCAAATCCGAGCTTATCCCACTCCAGGTTGACTTTATTCATGGTTGCGCCCCATTTTTAGTTGAATTCGGTATTATTTGAAAGGTACTATAACGCTTTATCCGTGCGAATGCAACCGTCGAATTCGCGCTTTTTGATGCGCGGCAATGAAAAAAGCGCTGTATTTTGTTAAAAAAGAGTGGAAATTTCAAAATTCAAGTTTATGTTAATAGGAAAGAGCTTGTTCTAATTACCACTGGAAAAATCGGATTCGTTTGGAGGAAAGCTGTTATGGAATTCAGACATTTGTTGGGCGGCGCTCTGGTTGCGTCGCTGTTGCTCGCCGGCGGCTGCGGCATGTTCGACAATGGCGATAAGCGCGAGGATACAAGCCCGATCCCCGGCGCGCTGAATGATCCCTCCGGCGCGGACAGCCGTTTCGCGGGAAAGAAGTCCGGCTTCGGTTCGGGCGGCCACACGGCGGGGCTCGACGAGATCGACCCCAACGCGGGCGGAATCTCCGACTGGAATAAAGGCGCGGACCCCGCGAGCCTGGCTGGCACCAAAGGTGATCTCGTTCCGGCGAGCCCCACGGACAATTTGAATTACCCGATTATCTATTTTGCACTCGACACCGACGTCCTTGTGGCGACGGAAACCTCCAAACTCGACAAAGCGGCCGCGCACCTCAAAGCGAACAAGGATCTTTATTTGATTATCGAAGGCCATTGCGACCAGCGCGGTACCGAAGAGTACAACCGCGCCCTCGGCGAACGCCGCGCCAACGCGGTACGCGCCTATTTAAACGGCGTCGGCCTGGCCGATGGACGCATTCGGACACTGAGCTTCGGCAAAGACAAGCCCGCCGTTTCCGGCAGCGGCGAATCAGTCTGGGGCCAGAACCGTCGTGCGGTACTTGTCCCCGCCGTCCCGGCGCACTAATCGTGTGCTTGCGTTCCTTTACAAAAACTTGCTCGCCGGCGAATAAGCCGTGCGGGCGGGTTTTTGCGTTTGTAATCCAAATCAAAAATCTATAAATTCAGGAGCCAAAAAGAATGAGCAAGATCCGCGCCGACCACGTTTTTACTTCGGAATCGGTTTCCGAGGGACATCCGGATAAAGTGTGCGACCAGATTTCCGACGCAATCCTCGATGCCTGCTTGATGCAGGACCCCGATTCACGTGTCGCCTGTGAGTCGCTGACGACCACAAATCTGGTTGTCATTTCCGGTGAAATCACCACCAAGGCCAAAGTCAACTGGCAGGAAATCGCCCTTAATGTCGTCCGTGAAATCGGATACAACGATCCCGAGCAAGGGTTCTGTGCCGACGATGCCAAAGTGATGGTGTGCATTCACAAACAGTCCGCGGATATTTCGCAGGGGGTAACGCTCGGCGAAGGCCGATACGCCGCCGAGCAGGGCGCCGGCGACCAAGGCATGATGTTCGGCTTTGCCACGGATGAAACGCCCGAACTGATGCCCGCGACCATCCTGTATGCGCACCGCATTGTCGAAGAGCTGGCGCGCCGCCGCCATGAAGACCCGAAGAAATACCATTTCCTCCGTCCCGACTCCAAGAGTCAGGTTTCCATCCGTTATGTGGATGGAAAGCCCGTGGAGCTTGAAACCGTGGTTGTTTCCCACCAGCACACCCCCTGCGCCAAACAGCATGAGCTGGAAGCGTTGGTCCGGGAAGTGGCGCACCAGGTGATTCCCGCGGAACTTTTCCGCAAGGAAGTCCGCTATTTCGTGAACCCGACCGGCGCGTTTGAGATCGGTGGACCCCACGGCGACACCGGCCTTACCGGGCGTAAAATCATCGTCGACACCTACGGCGGCGTCGGCTCCCACGGCGGCGGCGCATTCTCTGGGAAAGACCCCTCCAAGGTGGACCGTTCGGCCGCGTACATGTGCCGCTATATCGCCAAGAACATTGTGGCGGCCAAGCTGGCCTCCAAATGCGAAATTCAGGTTGCCTACGCCATTGGCGTGGCCGAGCCTTTGAGCATTAACGTGGATACCTACGGTACCGGCGCATTGGCCGACGACGCGACGCTTGAAAAAGTGATCCGCGAAGTCTTCAGCCTAAAGCCCGCCGCGATCATCGAAACGCTGAAGCTCAAGTACCCCGGCAAGGGCTGGACCTACCAGGAAAGCGCCGCATACGGACATTTCGGCCGTCCGCAATTCCCCTGGGAAAAGCTTGACCGGATCGAGGCGATCAAAGCCGCGGCGGCGAAATTCCGGAAATGACGAATCCGGGAGTACTGGCGGTCGGCTCGGCGCTTGTGGATTTGCTTGCGCCGATCGGAGAAGACTTCCTCCTGACCATCGACGGAGAGAAGGGGGGCATGAACATGGTTGATCCGGCGTGGCTGGATGAAACCGTGGCACGCCTCCCCATCCCACCGGTTTTGGTTCCCGGCGGAGCGGCGGGCAACACGCTTTTTGCCATGGCCCGCCTGGGAAACCGCGCGTCGATGCTCGGCAAGATCGGGCGCGACGCGACGGGAGAATTTTTCAGGAAGGCGCTTCTTGAATGCGGCGCCTCCGATAATTGTTTGATTTGCGGCTCCGGCCAGCCGACGGGACGCTGCTTGTCCTTAATCACCCCCGACTCGGAGCGCACCATGCGCAGCGAGCTCGGCGCGGCGGCGACGCTGCGGGCCGAAGACGTGGCCAAGGCGGATTTTTCCGCCCACCGTCTGGTGTACATCGAAGGCTACATCCTCTTCCAGGGAGAGGTGTTTGAAACCGCTATTTCGATGGCGAAGGAAGCCGACTGCGAAGTGGCCATCGATTTGGCGAGCTTCGAGGTGGTGCGCTTGTTCCGCGACCGGATTGAACAGGCGCTTGGCGATGTGGATATCGTCTTCGCCAATGAGGATGAATCCACCGCGATGTGGGGGAATATCCCCCTGGAGGAACAACTGGCGCGTTTTGCCGACCGTTGCGCGACGGCGGCGCTTAAAATCGGCGCGGAAGGTTCTATGATCGCTTCCGGCGGACAGGTTTTCCGGGTTCCGGCGCGGCGAGTCCGTCCGGTTGACACCACCGCCGCCGGGGATTTGTGGGCCGCGGGGTATCTGCATGGATATCTTGCCGGCTTGTCGCCGGATAAATGCGGCACGTTTGCCTCCGCCGTGGCGGCGGAGGTGGTTCAGGTGATGGGTTCCGCCTTGCCGGAAGATACCTGGCGGCGGCTGCGTTCCGAATTTGATGGATTGAAAAAGGGTTGAAAAATGGATTTTCTTGTTAAGGATATGTCTTTGGCCGATTTCGGCCGTAAAGAAATTGAAATTGCCGAGCACGAAATGCCCGGTCTGATGGCGACCCGTGCCAAATACGGCCCGGAACAGCCGCTCAAAGGGCTGAAGATCATGGGAAGTTTGCACATGACCGTGCAGACGGCGGTACTGATCGAAACGTTGAAAGCGCTTGGCGCGAATGTGCGCTGGGCTTCGTGCAACATCTTTTCGACGCAGGATCATGCGGCGGCGGCGATTGCGGCCGCCGGCGTTCCCGTGTTCGCCTGGAAGGGTGAAACGCTGGAAGAGTATTGGGATTGCACCATGCGCGCCCTGACCTGGCCGGACGGTTCCGGCCCGGACCAGATCGTCGACGACGGCGGCGACGCCACGCTCTTGATTCATCGCGGCAAGGCGGCCGAGGCCGTCCCGGGAATCCTCGACGAGCCGACGGACAACCATGAGTTGCAGGTAATCAACGCACTCCTGAAGAAGGTTGCCAAAGAGCGCCCGGGTCATTGGAGCAAAGTCGCCGCCGCCGTGCGCGGCGTTTCGGAGGAAACGACCACAGGCGTGCACCGGCTGAACCAAATGTTTGCGAATGGCGAACTTCTCTTTCAGGCGGTAAACGTCAACGATTCCGTAACCAAGAGTAAGTTCGACAACGTGTACGGCTGCCGCCATTCCCTTACCGACGGAATCAAGCGGGCGCTGGACGTGATGCTTTCCGGGAAGACCGTGATGGTTTGCGGTTATGGCGACGTTGGCAAAGGGTGCGCCGAAGCAATGCACAACGAACGCGCACGGGTTCTTGTGAGCGAAGTGGACCCGATCTGCGCCCTCCAGGCATGTATGGCTGGCTACAAGGTGTGCACGGTGGAAGATGCGCTGAAGGAAGCGGATATATTCGTTACCGCCACCGGCAACTGCCACGTGATTACGGTCGAACACATGGCGAAGATGAAGGACCAGGCGATCGTCTGCAACATCGGTCACTTCGATAACGAAATCGAAGTGGCGAAACTGGAAGCCTATCCGGGGGTGAAGAAAGTCGAAATCAAGGGGAACACCTGCCCGGTGCACCGTTTCACGTTTGCCGACGGGCATTCGATTTATCTTCTGGCGGAAGGGCGTCTGGTGAACCTTGGTTGCGCAACGGGGCATCCCTCGTTCGTCATGTCGAACAGTTTCACCAACCAGACCCTTGCGCAGATCGACATTGCGCGGAATCCGAAGCGCCCCGTCGGCGTCTATCTCCTCTCCAAAAAGTTGGATGAGGAGGTGGCCCGGCTGCACCTCGACAAACTCGGAGCGCGCCTGACGCGTCTTTCGACAAAACAGGCCGACTACATCGGCGTCGAGGCGGATGGCCCCTTCAAGCCGGAAACATACCGTTACTGATTTCGGCGAAAGAGTGAAACTCCGGCGGATTCTCCATCCGGCCGGAGTTTTTTCTTTTGTGCCGGCACAAATACTTTTGAAAATACAGCATGTCGCATTTGCATTTCCCCCCACGGCACGCTATAGTATAAAATACAAACGGAGAGATGGCTGAGTGGTCTAAGGCGCCGGCCTCGAAATTCGGTGTGGGGGCAACCCCACCGTGGGTTCAAATCCCACTCTCTCCGCCATTTTAGGCGTATAGCGATATTGGGAGCACTTTGTTGTTGGTTGCCCAAATATCGCTTTTTCTTTTTTCATCTACCCTGCAAATTTTCTTAAAGAAAATAAGTCCATAAATTTATTTATTTTATTTGCAATTACAATAAATAACTGTAATGTAGTTAGCATTAATATTGCATAAATAATGAACATTAAGATGACTTACAGTGCATGAAGAGTTTATAGGCTTAATCTATCGATTTTTTTATTGAAAACAGTTAAACTACGCACAGATTGATTTCTGTAAGCATATATGATTTTTTCGAAATAATAGCGTATTTCATATAGACAATGAAAAGAAAAATTTAAAATCCATGAAAATTAACGATTTTTGTATCTTACATTTGTCTGATTTGCACATAGAAGATAGGAGCGATGCTCGAAAAGGTGGTTTGCCGCCCCGATTGACTTCTCTTATAAATGACATAGGCAAGCAACTTGCGACTATTCCCAACATATTGATTGTCGTTTCCGGAGATATATCCTCCTACGGAAATATTGGAAAACACAAAAGTGCCGTTATCAACTTTTTTCAAAAACTGAAATCAGCAATTCCAAAGTCTTGTAGTATTACCGGCATTAGCATTGTTCCGGGAAATCACGATCTTAAAAGGCCGGGATACAGTCCATTCCTCGAGAGTGATGTCAAAACAGCCTCTCTCTTGCGCCCTTCCGATCAGGATTACTTGGACGTTGCATCATCAATAGCCGAAATATATGATCAGCCAAAAGTAGAGGCGGCCTTTGGAATTAAAATTTTTCCACACAATGATATAAAAATATGTCTTGCTGAAGTTGATACCGCATGGCAGTATACCAATCAAGACATCGAAAGACAATTAAATGACGAATTTCCTAACACGAACAAGAATACCCTTAAGCGCCATAAGGGTGAAATCGAAAAATTTTTGTCGAAGGGAAAAAATGACTATTCAGTAAAACAAAAAGATCAGCTGCTCGATAAATATTATCAAGAGCTTGAAAATAACGGCGGAAATAAATTCATAATAATAGCAATCTCCCATTACCCACTGACAATGCTCGCCAAAGAGCGCAAGGATGGCGAACTCTTCAACAACAAATCGATTGACCAGATAAACTTATGGCTGTGTGGGCATCTGCATAATGCTGAAGTATTCTATAATTTCGATAATATGCGCCCCATGACGATGCTGATGACCGGCTTTGGAAACTCTGAGCAAATTAATGATAAATTGCGGTACTCCATCTATAAAATCAGTCCGGAGCGCAATGTGTGTGATATAATAATTCGCGCGACAAATGATTTCTTCAACTTTGACAATGATTACTCAATATACAAAAACGCAATGACAAGACAATATGGCAAATTTTGTTGCCCACTGCGTCCTGCATCGACATTAGGAACGTTTGTACACTTAAATTCAACCGATAACCTTGCTCCCAAAAGCATTTATGTTGATGAAACCTACTTATCAAATTTGCGTATCGTAAGCGATAAGATATCTGAATTCAATAAAAGAATGGCAATCAGTTACGATGACCATGTTGCTGTTTGCATTGATCGCTTGCTCGATGGAGGAAAAGTGTCATTGGGAACAGTAAATAAATATTTTTCCGCAAACGGTAAAATTACAGACTCGCAGCGTAAAAAACTAGAAAGCGCCTGCAAAGAGGTTAATACTGAATTAAAATCATTATTAATAAGCATATGCGAAACATTCATTGATGTTTTTAGCGAAGACACCAGCGGCATAACATGGCGTGCCCATTTTCGCCGTTATTGCGGAACAGTAAGAGATGGAGAAATTCTCAACGATGAACATGAATGCCTCGTTTACTGCCGACGCGATTCAAAACCACGAAAAATTCCATGGAAAAACGGCTTGATAGAAGCTGCGGATAAACACGAAAATAATATGTTGACCTGTTCTGCCAATAACCATCTCAGTTCGGTAGAAACATCGTGGGATGATTTTATAACAATCATTCCGAGATGTTTCGGGAATGAGAAGGAGTTAAAAATACGCGGGGAAAGGCGACCGTTGTTGTCGTTCGCCGTATCTGTGAAGGGAGATGATATTCAGCATAGTATTTCCGCAACAAATCTGCTGTATGCATTGGAGTTTTTCAGATTTGACGAACACATAACAAAGTTGCTCGACGAGTATGTAAAGCAATTGTTTATAAACATAGAAGCGTGCATTAGCTAAAAAACAAAGTAATCGCCCAAGTTATATCATGGAAAAAAAACGATTTGGAAGTGTTTGTTGCACAAGAGAAATAAGACTCAGCGCGGCACGAATACGAGCAAAAGAAATAATTTTACCACAAAGCATTGTCGAAATGCGAGGCAGTGAACAAATCAACGTAAGCTGCGTCATTGTTCGCACAAGGTTGCGTGAAATTGATCGCGCCAATACAGAAGTGCAAGGGGTCAATATCGATAATATACGTGAACAATTGATAACTATTGCAAATTCCCGTACAAAACGCAACGGCTGGAGAGTCGGCGTAACGATGAAGGTAAAAGAGGTTATGATTTTTTTCGATGACATTTATTGTATCCCGATTAATTCGTTCAGAAAGAAAGAAATAGTATCACCTCGCGAAGATGCTAAAAGCCATTAATTACTTTGCATATTGCATAACCGCTGTGTCTCATATCCCTGATCGTTACTGTGTATGGAATACCATTTATACGTGCCGGGTATTGCGCTCTGCCTAGCCCCTTGGCTGGACAACTTTTTCTTACAGGATCGGTGTAAAGACCTTTGAGTTACCATACCCCTTGACTTGCGGATTGCAAGTCCCGAAATAGACTTCATCCGGCGTTTGATAATGCAACGCCGAGTGGATCCG
>JAVBPY010000005.1:0-53506 GCA_031549345.1 Victivallaceae bacterium | reverse complement strand
TTTTGCTGGTCTTTGCCGGGGGCTTGTGGTATTAAACACTGCCCCCGGCGGGGGCTATCGCCCAACTCGCCGCCGCCGTGGTTCCGGAACGACCGGAACGGCGGCGCCGCTACTTGATTGCGCGGGCCCGCGCGTTCCGGCTGGCGGCGGAACATTGCGAACACCAACTCGGAATTTATCTCGACTACCGCTGGCTCCCGGAGTCCGACGGACCGTTCGGGCGACGGGTTGCACGCAACTACGACCGGGCGGCGGAATTGTTGCGCAACGCAAGCGCCGCCCTGGCGGCGGCGTACCCGGAGGCGTCCGGACGCTTGGCCGATTTGATCCGGCGCGAGGTCGCCCGATCGGAATTCGAGGCGGCGGAGCTCTTCGGCATGGCGGCCCAGCAAACCGGGCTCAACGCGCTCGGGCGCTATCACAATACCAACGCGGAAGCCGACCGTTCCGCCGCCGCCGCGGCCTTCCGCCTGGCTGTCGAGCGTTACAAAACGTCGCGCGAGCTGGCAACGCGGGCGGGGATTCCCGACTACGCCTGGTATTTCGGCAACATCAACACATGGCAGAGCCGCGAACTGACCCGAAAAGCGGATTTGCTCTCCGGGGACGAAGGACATCCATCCGCGTGATGCCCACGGCGGGCTTTTTTCAGAGTTGTCCTTGCATTTTCTTCAAGGCAAAGGTATCTTAATAGGTGAAACCTGGAGAGGGTGCATGGATAAACGGAAAAACATCGACGTTCCCGACAACGGAGCCGACGACGACGCGCTCCCCGCAATGGGGGGATACGACGATTTCGGCGCGGGCGACTCCACGCAAAGTTATCTGCGCCAGGTCAGCAACCACCCTCCTCTGCCGCCGGAAGTACAGGATGCGTTGATCGCCCAAATAGGCAAAACGGAATGCGAACTCCGCGCGCGGTTGTACAACTTCGGTTTTGTCGCCCTCGAGCATATCCGGATACTCGATCAATGCCTGGACGACGGAACGCCGGTCGCCGACATGTTTATGCCCTCCTCCCTCAAAAATGCGGCGCGTCCCCCGGAGCAGCTTAAGAAGGAGTTGCGCGCATGGCGCACGGAGATCGGGGACGCGCATGCGGAACTCCTCCGGGCGTTCCGCGCAAACCCGGAAGATTGCGCAAAGGAACGGAGCCATGTTGCGCGGCTTCTTTGCCGTTTTTCCGTATCCGGCGATATTTTGGAGGAGCTGTTCCGCACCGCCGCCGACTACAGGCGCATGAGCGCTCCGCCGGAGAGTCAACCCGGAGTTTTTGTCGAAAAAATGCTCCTCACATTCGATGACTCCGAAGCGCTTTTTCGCGAAATGGAAGATCTTCGCGCCCAATTGGCCGCGTTCCGCCAGACCATGATCGAGTCAAACCTGCGCTTGGTCATCGGCATTGCACGAAACTATCGTAAGCACGGGTTGCCCTTTTCCGACCTGATTCAGGAAGGAAACCTCGGGCTTATGCGCGCGCTTGAAAAGTTCGATTTTCAGCTCGGCCACAAATTCAGCACCTACGCAAGCTGGTGGATCAAGCAGAACATATCGCGCGCGGTGGCGGAACAATCCCGCGTCATACGCATCCCCGCCCATATGCTCAACACCATCTCCGCCATCAACCGCGCGGAGCAGCGCTTTATTATGGAGAACGACCGGGAGCCGGAGGTCGAGGACCTCGCCGCCATGCTGGATTTGCCGGTTCCGCGCATCAGCGCCATACGGAAAATGGCGCGCCAGACGATCTCTTTGCAATCACCGATCACGAACTCCACCAGCGACGGATCCGTGCTCGAGGACATCATTGCCGACGACGGTTCCGGCGACCCCGTGCGCGAATTCGCCAGCCGTGTCCTCTATGAAAAACTTTACGAAATGCTCCGCACCCTTTCCGAACGCGAGCAGCAGATTATCATCATGCGTTTCGGACTTTTCGGGCAGCAGCCCCTCCCCTTTGCGGAAGTCGGAAAGCATTTCAATCTCACCCGCGAACGGATACGCCAATTGGAAGCGTCGATTCTGGAAAATCTGCGTTCACCGGGAAAACTCAAATTTCTGGATGGCTGCGCCCAGACCGATTAGGAACAATCCTTTACTATGACCGAAGTTGAAATCCAAGGCGTCCGCAAGGCCTACACCCCGGACAAACCCGTTCTGCAACCCCTTTGCCTCTCCATCGCCAAAGGAGAATTCTTCTTCCTCCTCGGCCCGTCCGGGTGTGGAAAATCGACCCTTCTGCGCATTCTCGCCGGCTTGGTGAAGCCCGATGCGGGGCGCATCCTCTTCAACGGTACGGACGTTACCTTCGCCCCGCCGGAGGAGCGCCGCGCCGCGATGGTTTTCCAGAACTACGCCTTATGGCCGCACCTGAGCGTTTTTGAAAACGTGGCGTTCGGACTACAGGCGGAAAGACGCCCGGCGCGTGAAATCAAAGCCAGAGTCGCCGAAGCACTCTCGACCGTGCGCCTGGACGACTGTGCCGAACGGCGGATTCCCTCCCTCTCCGGCGGGCAACAGCAGCGTGTCGCGCTGGCGCGGGCGCTGGCGGTGGAGCCGGCGCTGCTCCTTTTGGACGAACCCCTCTCCAATCTGGATGCGCGCCTGCGCGACGAAATGCGCCAGGAAATCCGGCGCATCACCAAAGAACGCAACCTTACCGCGCTGTATGTAACCCATGACCGCCGGGAAGCGTTGAGCATGGCCGACCGCATCGCCGTTCTCCACGAAGGCGTTCTTCAGCAGACAGGGACACCGGAAACAATTTATGGACGCCCGGAAAACCGTTTCATCGCCTCCTTCCTGGGCGGCGCGAACTTTCTTGCCGGCGAAGTGAAGGAACGCGGAATTGTCCGCACACCGCTCGGCGACCTCCCGGTTCCCGGAGCGGAGGAGTGCGAAAAACGCGTCGAACTCCTGATCCGCCCGGAAAAGCTCCGCTTCGCGGAAGAAAACGCTCCGCACTCCGGCATCCGTTTTCGCGCAACGCCTGTCGGGCGCACATTCCTTGGCGAACACTGCGAATGGCAGGTCCGCAAGGACGGCGTGGAACTGACCGTGGACGAATACGCTCCCCGGATGCGCTCCGTCGGGGAGGAAACGGCGTTCGAGCTTGATTCCGATGGAATCGTCCTCTTGAAAGGCTGACGCATGGGAAAACGTTTTCTTCCGGCGCTTCTTCTGCCCGCCGTTCTCCTGCTGCTCCCGATCCTCCTGCGCCGTTCCGCGCCGGAGGGGCCGCCCCCCGCGGCGGACGCGGACACGCTGGTGGTCATCAGCGCCCATTCGGAGCCGATGAAGTACGAGATCGCCCACGGTTTCCGCCAGTACTACCGCAAGCGCTTTGACCGCGACGTCCACATCGACTACCGTTCCCCCGGAGGAACCTCCGACATCGTGCGTTACATCGCCGACCGGTACGAGGCCGAATTCCGCCACTTCTGGGAGGCCGATCCGGCCAACGGGCCGTGGACGCGCGAAATCGCACTCAACTTCAGCAATCACCGTCTGGATGCGGAGAAAAATCCCGATCCGGTGCTCCGCCGTGCGCGGAACGCGTTCATCGCCTCCAACGTCGGCATCAACATCGACATTTTCGCGGGGGGCGGAACCTACGACCAGTCCCGCCAGGCGGCGCGCGGTTTCGCCGTGGACGGCGGCGTGCGGGAGCGCCGTCCCGACTTGCTTGCGCCGGAACGGATCCCCGCGTCGTACAGTGGCGATGTGATGTACGATGCGAAGGGGCGTTTTTACGGCGTCTGCCTCGCCAGCTTCGGGATTTGCTACAACAAAGATCGCCTGCACGAATTGGCCGATACAACGCCCCCAAAACGCTGGCGCGACCTCGGCGCACCGCGCTTCTTCAACCAACTTTCCGTGGCCGACCCGACAAAATCCGGTTCCGCCAACAAATGCTTTGAAATCATGCTCCAGCAATGCATGGCCGAATCCGTGGCCCGTCATGGCCTCGCCGACGGCCTGAACCCGGGCTGGGCGGATGGGATCAACCTCATCAAGCGTATCGTAGCCAACGCCCGTTCCATTACCGACAGCGCCGGCAAAGTCGCCCGCGACATCACCGCGGGCAACGCAGCCGCCGGAACGGCCATCGACTTCTACGGTCTCTCCGAACAGGAGTGGAACATGGAGCAAACCGGCGGCGCGCCACGCATCCTCTACGTCGCCCCGGAAGGCGGGACGTCGGTTTCCGCCGACCCGGTTCAACTTTTACGCGGCGCACCGCACCCGGAAACAGCGCGGGCGTTCCTCGACTACATGCTCGACGAAGGGCAAAAGCTGTACAACTTCAAGCCCGGCACCCCCGGCGGCCCCGTCCGCTATGCCCTGCGCCGTTCGCCGATCAGCCGCGAGCTGTACCTTGACCGTTACAAAGAATTCCGGTCCGATCCGGAATACGATCCCTACCGCGACGGCGCATCGTTCCACTACCACCCGGAATGGACGGGGCGTTATTACGGATTGCTGCGGATATTGATCCGCACCGTGGGGCTGGACGTTCAACCGGAACTCCGCGCCGCTTGGGGCGCGATCGTCGCGGCGGGCGGCCCCGAAGCCGTTCCGCAGGCGATGAAGGCTTTGGAGGAACTTCCATTTTCGTACGAACAAGCCGGGGAAGCGAATGCCGGACTCCAGCAGGGCGCGCTGGCGGCGGCAGCGCTGTGCCGCGCCTGGAGCGCCCACGCGCGTGACGCGTACCGCCGTGCGGAACAACTGGCGAAAGAGGGGAAATGATGATGCACTTTCGACAACTCTGCCGCTATCTGGGCGCCGGGGGCGTGGCGTTGTTTTTGCTTGTGTTCCTTGTTCTGCCGGTATATACGGTTGTGGAACAAGGATTGCGTTGGAATCTTGTTCTGGAAATTTTCCGTAACCCCATTTATGTGGAGGGATTGCGCAACGCATTCGCCGTGGCGCTGGTAACGACATTATTGGTGTTTTGCATAGCCCTCCCCCTGGCGCTGGTCTTCGACCGCTGGAATTTCCCCGGCAAATCGTTCAGCGCGGCGGCGATTATGGCGCCGATGATTCTCCCGCCGTTCGTCGGCGCGCTCGGATTTCAGCAAATCCTCGGCCACTACGGCGTGGTGAACACGCTCCTCGCGTCCATGGGGATGGGGCCGGTGGATTTTCTCGGCGGCGAAGGGCGCTTCTGGTCCGTCTGTGCCATCGAGGCGCTGCATTTGTACCCGATCTTGTACTTGAACCTTGTTACCGCGCTGGGGAACATCGACCCGGCATTGCAGGAATCGGCGGCCAATCTGGGCGCGACGCCCTGGCGGCGCTTCCGCAAGATCACCCTCCCCTTGCTCCGCCCCGGCCTTCTCGCAGGGGGGAGCCTTGTGCTGGTCTGGAGTTTCACGGAGCTCGGCACTCCGCTGATGTTCGGCTTCAACCGCATTACACCGGTGCAGATTTTCAACGGACTTACGGAACTGGAAACCAATCCCCTTCCCTATACGCTTGTAACACTGATGCTGGTGTTTTCCGCCGGATTGTATTTACTCAGCCGCCTTCTTCTGCGTTCGCGCGGCGTCTCCGGCTCGGTCAAAGGGAACACGGGGAGCGGCGGGAACACCCCCGACTCCTGGCGCAAGTGGCTGCCGACGGGGCTCTTCGCATTGATCACGTTTCTTGCGACGCTCCCGCACCTCGCCCTTCTCCTGACGGCGTTTTCACGCGACTGGTACGGGGAGATCCTCCCGCGCCACCTTACATTGCTGCATTTTGAAAATGCCCTTTCCAACGCCATCGTGGTGCCGAGCATCATCAACAGCCTCCGCTACTCCACACTGGCCGTGCTGTTCGCGGTGGCGGCGGGCTTGCTGATCGCCCTGGCGGCGGTGCGCTGGAAGCTCAAGGGGAGCGGCGCGTTGGACCTGCTTTCCATGCTGCCGATGGCGGTCCCCGGCATTGTCATCGCCTTCGGGTTCCTGGGGATGGCGGTCAAGTACAATTGGGCGCGGGCGATTTTCAATCCGGAGCAAAATCCACTGCTGCTCCTGGCGATCGCGTATGCGGTGCGCCGCCTCCCGTATGTCGTCCGCGCGGTTTCCTCCGGGCTGGAGCAAATCCCGGAGGAATTCGAGAACGCGGCGCGCAACCTCGGCGCGGGGACGCTCCGCGTATTCCGGAAAATCACGCTGCCCCTTGTGGGCGCGAATCTCCTGGTCGGCGGCCTTTTCGCATTCAGCTTCTCCATGTTGGAGGTGTCCGACTCGCTCATCCTGGCTCAGAAAGCGCAATTCTACCCGATTACGCGGGCGATTTTCGAGCTTTCGCAGATCCTCGGCTCCGGTCCCTTTACCGGGTGCGCATTCGGCGTTTGGGCGATGGTTTTCCTGGCGGCGACACTGGGCGGAGCCAGCGTGATCCTGGGAAAGAAAATCGGAACGCTTTTCCGCTTCTGACGTTTACGGGAACAGAGCCTCTTCCCCCGCAACCAGCGCAACTTTTTGCTCCGCCCCGCCGGGAAGCGTGAGTCGGACGCACAAAGGGTGCGACGCGCAAAGGCGAAGCGTCCCCGCGTTCCACTCCATCTCCAGCGTGCGCCCCTTGCCGACAAACAACGTTCCCTTGAAATGCCGGCGGCATCCCGGATTCGGCGCAACGATCACCTCGCCGAACCCCGGGGTTCCCGGCTGAACGCCGAAGTAGTTCCGCACCAGCGCGTACACAGGCCCGGCGCTCCACGCGTGGCTGTCGCTCCGCCCGCCCTCCAACGTTTCCGGGAAAGTGGTGAACCCCCGTTCCAGCGGAATGCGCCAGAGGGAGAGGACTTTTTCAAACACGTCGCCACGCCCGCGGCGCGCCGCCAATTCCAAAAGATAGAACGCAAAATACAACGAACACTTCGTAAAGCTCCCGTCGCCGACGATCGCGGCGAGGAGCCGATCGATCTCGTCTTCGTCCGTCGTCGCGCCCGCAAGAATCGCCCAGGCGTTCACATGCTGGCTGTACCACTCTTTCTCCGGCACATCGCGGTACAATCCGCTGGGTGCGCGGCAGAAGCGGTTCACGGCCGCCAAAAGTTCCAGACGGCGCGAAACATAAAGCGCCGCCTCTTCGAGACGCCCGACGGCGTTCAGGAGACACGACATCGCGCGACAGGCGTCGGCGTACAACAACGAATGGATCGTTTCGGGCAACAGAGAGCAACGGTCGCTCTTGCCCTCGGGCCATTGAACGGCCCAATCGGTCAAATGCCAGTAGCCGACATGCCCCACAAGGCCGTTTGCGATGCGCTTATTTTCAAACCAGTTCATCACGCTCCGCAGACCGATCAGGTGCTCAAGGATCACACCGGCGTCGCCGAAATAGCTGTAATAATCCTCCACCATCAAAATCCAGAACAAACTGTAACCGGGGATGACTTGCTCGTAGTTGCTTGGATAACGGGATTGCGTGATGCCGTCGGGGAGGCGCGACTGGTCGAAGTGCCGGATGGCTTGCCGCCCGAGTGTTCCGTTGCCCGTAACGGCATAGGAAATAAGCGCCTGGATGCGGGTATCGCCGACGTATTGCAATTGTTCCCAATACGGACAATCCTCGTAATGCTCGTGCGCGCAGCAGAGGGCGGTGTGAAACCCGACGCGGTAAATGGCGTTCAAATCCTCATCGTCGAAAAAGGTCATCGGCGCGGGCGGGCCGAAATCGTACGTGATGAAGCGCACGGAAAAATCGTCGATTTCCAATGGCGTTTCCAGATCGAACGCGAGTTCGACAAAGCGCCCCGCACGGTACCAGAAACTCTCGAAACACCAAGGTTTCCCGCCGCCGAAGCGAATGCCGTCCGAATACCCGTGCGGACCAACCTCCCCGCCCGGGAAAACACCGCGAAAACCCTTTTTCCCCTCTTCAAACAGCAATTCGGCGTACGCAAGGCGGCAGGAACCGGAACCGCCGCGCCCCGCAAAGCGGACCATGCTTGTCTGGTTCAGCCCCAGATCGAGGGTAATTTTTGTTTTTCCCGCGGGAACGCGGCCGGAAAGTTTTCCGCCGCATAAACGCACATCGGCACCTCCCGCCGAAAGAATCGCCGCAAGGGGGGACGAAGTTTCGAGCATTTGCGCGACGGTACGCTCCGTGAGCATCCAACGCGTGGGCGGATCGCTCCGGCACGTATCGCGCAAACAAGGTTCGCCGACATTTTTTGGCGCAACCCAATCGCTGTCGTCAAACGCCGCCTCCCGCCAACCGCAAAACGCGCGGGAAAAATCAACCTCCTCCATGGGTGGCGCGGGGACGGTGGAGGCCCGCGGCCAGGCGTCGCGCCATGTCCTATGCCCGCGCGAAGCGTCGATCCGGCAACGCCACGCGCCCGGGGAATCCAGCACCGTTTCGCCCGCCGCGCCGGAGGCAAGGAAGCCGCCGCCGGTATGAATCTCGCTCCATGGCCCCTCTTCGCGCCGGAATCCAAGGGGGTAGACCAACACTTCGGCGGCCATGACGTGCGTTCCTTCGGAAAGATTTTCCGTGTAGCGTTCAAAGTTGTAGTTCCAGAGATCCCCCCGGCAGGGGCCGCGCCCGAGGAGGCGACCGTCCAAATACAGATTGTAGCGGTTGTCCGCGCTGACGAGCAGGCGCATTGTTTCCGGCTTATCCAGCGTGAACACACGGCGGAAGAGGACAAAGCGCGGCGCGCCGGAGGCAAGCTCCGGGTGCCAGCACCATTGACAACCGGCGGCAAAAACGATATCTTCCATACTTTATCCCCCTTCTTTTCCGGAATAGTATACAGCCTGCAACGCACTTTGCAATTGCTTTTTCCCGGAAACGGCTGTATTTTCTTTCATGCGTTTTCTCGTGTACAACATCGCCTACGGAACCGGCTGTCCCGGCGGGGAAGCCCGGCGGGTTTTCACTGCCCACCACTATCTGCGTGCACCCGCGCGTCCCTTCCGCGCCATCGTGGATCTTGTGGCGCGCCTTTCACCGGACATGGTGGGCTTGGTCGAGGCGGACAGCGGCAGTTTTCGCACCTCCGGGGTCAGCCACCCCGCCGCAATCGAAACTTTTTTTGAAACAGAGAACGCGGCATCCTCCGGTTCCAAATACGGCCCGAATTCCATCCTGAACCGCATTCCCTATCTCCGCAGCCAGACCAACGCCCTCTTGAGCGCCGATCCCGCCACGGAACTGAGGAAACACTACTTTCCCTGCGGCACAAAGCGCTTGATTCTGGAAAGGGAAATGGATGGAATTTCCGTTTTCCTTGTGCATTTGGGGTTGCGCAGCAAAACACGCACACGGCAGTTGGATTTCCTGCGTGATTTTCTCCCGCGCGACCGTCCCGTGGCGCTGGCGGGGGATTTCAACACGTTTCGCGGCGAGGCGGAGCTCGAGTCGCTCATGCGCGACCTTCGTTTACGCAGCGCGAATACCGTGCACCGCGCGACATATCCGGCATGGAAACCACACCGGGAACTGGATTACATCCTTGTTTCGCAGGAAATCGCGGTGCGACGCTTTCATGTCCTTCCCGTCCGTCTTTCGGACCACCTTCCGCTCTGCGCAGATCTCTCGCTTCGTTGAATATACACCTTGAAAAATCATTCTTAATATGTTATATTAGGCAAAAACAGAAGGAGCCGATTCCACCATGCCGAAAACCATCATTGTCATGCCCTGCTACAACGAAGAGCAGCGGATCGAACCGGAAGCGTTTCAAGCCTTTGCGCAGGCCAATCCGGACATCACGCTCCTCCTTGTGGACGACGGCAGCAAGGACGGAACCTGGCCCCTTCTGGAAAAAATGGCCGCCGCGAGCCCCGTGCGCGCGCTGAAACTCCCGGTCAACGGCGGCAAGGCCGAGGCCGTGCGCCAGGGCTTCCTCGCCGCGCTGAAAGAGAAGCCGGATTTGGTCGGCTTCTGGGATTCCGACCTGGCGACGCCGCTGGAAGACATTCCCCTCTTTATCCACGAGCTTATGGCCGACGATAAGCTCATCATGGTTACCGGCTGCCGCCTGATGCGCCTCGGGTCCAACATCCGCCGGAAACCCCTGCGCCACTATCTGGGGCGTTTCTGCGCAACGCTTGTGAGTTTGCACCTTAATCTTCCCGTGTACGATACGCAGTGCGGTGCAAAAATCATGCGCGCGGACGCGGCGGAAAAAGCATCGGTTCGCCCCTTCGCCTCGCGCTGGTTTTTCGATGTCGAAATTTACAAGCGCCTGCGCCGCGTCTACGGGCGCGAAACACTGATGGACGGCGTGCTGGAAGTACCCCTTCTCCGTTGGTACGAACAACCCGGCTCCAAACTGCGCCTCGGTTCCGCGTTCAAAGAATTCCTGAAAATGCTCCGTTCCGGCGACTGAGCGACGCGACAAAACGGAGCCGTTCAGCGCTTTGATTCGGGAATCGCATCGACGAGATCGTCGGCAAGGTATGCCACACCCGGCCGCCCCGGCCCCGTGTCGGTGCGCAGGAAGTTTATGGAAAGGGCCGTCCGGTCCATGGGACTTGCCAATTTCACCACAAGGCGCTGCACCGATCCATCCAACTCCACGGAAACGGTGTCCGAATCCATCAGACTCCACGTGTGGTGTTCGCCGGAATCGACCAGGAGTTCCCCATCCAGCCAGGCGCGCAATTGTCCGGAACGGCCGAAATTGATCCGCAGGCTTTCCCCCGCGTACCCGCGGAACTCACGCACAAGGTAATACACAGCCGGACCATGCCAGCCGCCGAAGTCGGCGCCTTCGAGCAAATCCCGGCCGGATTCCAGATGAAATGCCCCCGCCGCCCCCATTTCGCCGGAAAGGAGCGCCGCCTCATCCAGATACTCCCGCCGGAGATCGACGTAATGGTTGCATCCGTCCGCCGGACAACCCGCCTTGACCGGCATGGTGTTCCGTCCCGGCCCCCAATAAGGGCATTCCTCATGTTTTGTTTTGTCCCACATATCCCAATAGGGGCCGTAAAGCAACCACTGACGCGCCCCGGCGAGGCCGAAAACGACTTCCGCGTTCCCCATCTGCGTTTCCATGCGCGCCCGGAAAAGATTCTTGTCCGGCAACTCCCATACCCCCGCTTTCAAAGCAAAAGAAAGTTTTATTTCCGTGGTCCCCGGCAAAAGCGTCCGCGTTGCGTCAGGCAAAGGCTCGACATATGCGGGAACCTCCAGGGAAAGACGTCCTTCCAGGGTTTGGTTGTAAGGATTGTTCACACGCAACAAAACAGTTGTGGTCTGCCTGGCATACAGGGCCGGCTCCTCCGGATATGCAACGTGCAGTGCAAGCGCGGGCGCGGGCGCGGGGCGGACAACAATTTCCGGCGCATCCAACAAACGGAACAGCGGATTGCGGAGCAACGCCATTTCCGCACCGATCCGGCAGGTTTCCTCCGCCAGTGCCGTGAGCGTCGAATACCGATGATCGATCCGCAAAGAACAGTTCAGCTGTTCGCCGCAAAGAACCCGCCAATCTTCCGGAATCACCTGTGTCCCTTTCCATGCACCCAGGATTCCCCCCAGCGTCGCCGCTGTGCAGTCGGTATCCCATCCGAAATTCACGCAATGGCGCATCGCGTCGGAAAAGTCTCCGCCGCTGCGCTCCCAGGCCAGCATCATCAGTGCAAGGTTAGTGGCGGCTTTTGTGGAGTCACGGTCGCCGTAAACGCGCAATGTCGCACGCCATGCATGCTCCAATTCCGGATATGCCGTCGAAATTTCCTTCACATGTGCAACAATGCCGGGGATGCGGGATGTGCCCGGCAAGACGGAAAATCCTGCTCCCAGGAGTTCCTCCCAACTGCCCCCGGCAACGGCGCGGGCGGTCATTGCGGCGTAAAACATCTCCGTTTCCACGGAAAATCCGCTGTGGTCCAGTTCGCCGTCCATGCGTGCGAACTCCGCGGCCAACGCGGGGTTTCCCGGCGAAATTAGGCCCCAGATATCGCTGCGGATCGGGCAGCCTTCCGACTCACGGAAGAATTCGTTGTTGAAATGCCCGGAAGCGGGCGGCTCGATGCCGCGCTGTACATTGTAGAGAAAAAAGCCGTATTCGCAAAAGTTGTACCAGCAGCGGTCCTGCCAGTAACGCGCCAGATCGTGCGCATCGAAGAAGCACCCCTTCTCCTGCATAAGCTCCAACCAGACCAATTGAATGTCCAAATCGTCGTTGGCAGGCGGGGCGGGCGGCCAGAGATCCGCACGTTCAAGGCGGCCGAAGTTCTTATGGTTTTCCACATCGGCCCCCAGGGCGCCGCCGATGCTCTTTCCCAACCAAGCCCCCAGAACACGATCAAGGTAGGCGGAATACGCAAATTCAATCATACAAATCCTTTTCTTTATTGCAATACTATACCACGCATTTGCCGTTTTTCCATAAAACACCCATGTTTATTCTGTCGAGCATTCCCTCTTTATATAAATATACATGCATTAGATACATATTTTTTTATTTGATCGTATTATATTACAATTAAAGGAATTACAAAATATTTATTCAAAATAAATATCAACATATATTAATTTAACAAAAAAACAGATAAACACAAAAATAAGTCGCATCATATTGGCATTAAATGCGTTATCATGCATTTAAAAACTTGGCATGATTCTTTCTTAATCAATGGCGTAGTTCAAGGAACGCGGTACAGGAGATTCGATTCGTTAGGAGGGGGCTCCATGACGAGGCGAATCGCTCCGACAAGGAGGGGGGGCGCGAAAATCCTTGAACTGAAGCGCCGGGGAAAAAGTCAGGCATAAGGAGGGGGCTCCATTGTGCAGGATAAAAAGCCTTGGCTGCTAAGGGATCGGAAACGATCCCCGACGTGAAGAGGTTGGGAGGCCGAATCACGTTTGCATTAAATGGGTCCACGCCGCCGGAGGGGGAATCGCTCTGTAGCCCGACAGAACGACGCGGCGGGGCCAGCTTGGGAACCACACGGGCATGGGCTCCTGCAGGGAGTATTTCCCGGGGCGCCGCCGGCGGAAGTCGGCGGCGCTTTTTTGTTGGAAAAATCAAGAGCGCCGCCAATGACCGGCTTGCAATCCGCAATCAAGAAAAGTATGGAAACACCACGGCTTTTATGCGCCAAAACATACAAGGAAGCCGAAGTCAGAGTAAAAAAATAAAAACAGACAATCTCTATCTTTTGATGTTTCTGTTTTTTATCAGCATAGCATTTATTGTGCATTTACAGGGTGTTTTGTGGTTGTTGCCTTGTATGTCTTCAGGCTATTTTTTCTCCTGGATCGTGTGTTACAGCATTGGACGCCGCAAACCTCAGGCGTGTAATCCTGCAAGTACCTATAAATACTCAAAAACAAAGCCTCATGTCTTGACATATTGCCATAATTGATATATAATATATACAATTAAGAAATATGGAGGCCATTTCGCATGACGGACAAACTGGCGATTTACAAGGATTTCACCGCCGAACCGAACCAACCGCTGCAACCGCAACTCACGGCGCTTTTCCGTCGCCTCCTTATGTGCGGAGCACTGCACGTCGGCGACAGACTTCCGCCGCTGCAACAGCTTGCGGATCTCTTTGAAACAAACTACTTTACAGTCAATGCGGCGCTGAAAACACTGGTGGAGGAAAACCTCCTGGAACGGCGTCCGCGCATTGGAACGTTCGTCCGCGCGGCGCAAGCGCTCCCGACGCGCGTGGGAATCTACACGCATATATCCAAGCAGGCGCACCCGGAGGATTCGATCTTCGTGCACCTGGCGATCAGCGCAATCAGCGCAAGGCTCGACGCGGCGGACATCCGCTGCGAACTGTTCGTGGATGAACGCACGCTGCAGGAACAAAACACCCCCCTGCCCCGCCTGGAAACGGCGGTACGTTCCGGGCGCGTACAGCAGCTGATCCTGCTGAATTCCGGGTATTCCGCTCGACGCTGGCTGACGGCATTCGGCATGCCGACGGTTTCCGCAAACTATTACCCAAATACATTTTCCCTTATACAAAATTTGCCGGAAATCGCCATTGCCGCTGCAAAATGCCTGAAAAAACGCGGCTGTCGCCGCGCGGCGCTTATCACGGGTGTAACGCCCAATTCGCTCGATCCGTGGCACAAACGTTTTCACGACATGTTTACCGATGCGCTCAAGGCCGAAGGAATCGCCTACGATCCGCAGCAAATTATTGCGCCGCGCGATTCGCTGGGGCACTCCCGCGCAGCATTCGGCTACCACATGTGCAACTGGCTCCTCGGGATGGATGAACAGCCGGATGGACTGTTTGTCTATCCTGATTCGATTGCGCCGGGTGTCATCAGCGCGCTGGTCGCCGCCGGGGTGCGGAATCTGCATCTTGTGATCGGCAAAAACAAAGAACAGGGCCTTTTTCTGCCGTTTCCGGCCGATCTTCTGGAGTTCAGTGTGGCGGATTTCGCCGATGCGTTGCTCGGAGAGCTCGCCGCCGCCGTCCGCCGGGAAGAACCGGCATTGAACTATTGGCCGTTTGAAATACGGGAAAACGTATCGAGCATACGTCCGCAAATCGCATCACCCAAAGAGGCATAGGAAAATGAAGAAAAGCAGGACAACATTTACCTTGATCGAGCTTCTGGTCGTAATCGCCATCATCGCCATCCTGGCGTCCATGCTCCTCCCCGCGTTGAACAAAGCGCGGGACAAGGCGCGGGCGATCAGCTGCACCAACAATCTCAAAACCCTCGGCATCTATCAACAATATTACACGGACGACAACAAAGACAACTTTGCGTACCAGTACGACGCGTACCGGTGGAACACCCATTTCCTCTGGGCATATTACGACAGAGCATCGGCAATTCCATGGGCCGGATGGGAATATTCCACAAAAAACGCGGACGGTTCCGGGACGCCGTTCAAACCGGCGCAATGCCCGGGATACGCCAACTTCGGCAAAGTAGAGGGTCCGGATGGGAGCGGGTGGTATAAGATATTCTCTTACGCGCAAAACGCCATGCTCGGCTATTACTGCCGGGGCACCGGCTACACCAGCGACCCGAGCCACCCGAACACAAAGACAACGACATATTACAAACGCACGCAAGTCGTTAAACCGAGCGTTACATCGCAAATGATGGAGATGTTCGACACGACAGGCTATGTAATGTCCTACAACCATTCCGCCGGAAACGACTCTTTCGTTCTGAAATATCCCCACAGCGGCGGCCGCAACGTATTGTTTGTGGATGGGCATGTAAAATCGTACCGCTATGGGGAAATTCCGCCGTGGGCCGGTTCCGGCACCCAGACGGCCCAGGACTTCTTCGCGAAATTCAAGTAGGAAACAAAATGAAAAAATGGATTTTATTCGCCGCGCTCGCCTGCGCGGCGGCGGGAGCCGTGGCGGAAAACACTGTGAAAAACACCGACTTTTTCGCGCCTCCGGGAACAAACGAAAAAATGAATTGGGTGTGCAAGTTCCCCGCTTCGATCGCCAGGGACAAAGAAGGCAAACTGACCGTAAGCCCCACGGAAAAGGGCGGTCATTTTGTCCAGGTGATTCCGGGTGGCCCGGGACCGATCACTGTAAGGGGACGTGTGAAAGGCGAACTTTTGACGGAGGGGGCGGATCACGATTTCGGATTTCTCCTCTTTTTCCGCGATGCGCAGGGGAAGTGGCTCGGTCATAAAGAGATCCGAAAAGTGATGTATCAAAACGCGAAGCTGCCGCAATCGACGAAGAAAAGCGATGGCTTCGTCGATTTTCAGGGGAGCGCGACCGCCCCGGTTGGAACAGCGGAAATCGGACTGCGCTTCGATATCAATGGACCGATTCGCGTTACACTGGAACGCCTGGAGGCGGAAGTTACGCCGACGACGGCAAAACAGGAAACCGCGAATCTTCTGAAAAATGGAGATTTTTCAACCGCCGCCGCCGATGGCGTACCGATGAGCTGGCAATTGCATACGCCGCCGGGAGGAAAAGGGAAAATCACAGTGAAAACCGCCGGCGGGACAGCCCTCTGCCGGGTGCCGGAGGATCTCGTGGAAAGCCAAAGCTGGCTGGTGCAAGCCGTATCCTCCGCGCCGCAGGAGGAGTACACCCTCCGCTTCGCAGTACGATGCAAGGCGAATACGCCAATGGCGGAGTACGCTTGCGATCTGGGCGTCTTTTTCCTCGATGCGCAAGGGAAATGGCTCGGCTATAAAAAAATCCGCACCTTCGCCTTCCGTTCGGAGCAATGGAAAGGTTCGAGCCACCTTCCCGGCGCCGACTTCGTCACGGGCGTTGCGCAATTCACCACGCCGGACGGGACCGCCAAAGTGGGTGTTCGCCTGAACTTCTCCGGCGCGGGGATCGAGGCGGAGTGGCGCGACATTCGTTTGGAGCAGTCCGAAAAAAACGTGAAGCAAACGCTCGATCTCCACAGCCGCCAGCTCCCCGCCACCTTCCCTGCCGATGGGGTCGCGGCGAATGATGGCCCCATTGCGCTGACTGCCGATTGGACGAACGCCGGAGCGCCCTTCATCCGCAGCGCGACGCGGTATTCCCTTTCGCTCAACGGTTTATGGGGCTATCTTCCAATCGGAGCGGCGGGGCCTTGGGCCTACGTAAAAGTACCGGGCGAAGCGCGCGGAACGTCCGGCGCAACGGCGCTGTACGGCAACATAGGAAAGTACGACTACCGTGCGCTTTCGCCGCGTTTCCTCGCCCGCACAATCGTCCTCCCGGAGTTGGCCGGCGGCAATTTTTTTTTGAGTGTTGAGGGAACGCAGTCGCTCGCTTTGCGGGTCTTCTGGAATGGGAGCCCGATCGGCGACCTCGACGGCAATTGGGGCGGCGAACTTGCCATTCCCGGTAACATCCTTTCGCCTCCGGGCGAGAAAAACAATCTTCTGCTTCTCGCGTTGCCGCGCAAGGGATCCGAAACAACCGCCCACCTTTACGCGGCGGGCAAGCCGCGCCCCTTCGACCCTCCGGCCGCCTGGTCCCCGGGGCGCATTTACGATGTTACGCTCCTTGCGCGGGGCAAAACACCAATTTTCGAAGATGTGCGGATTGTTCCGAGTTGGCGGAAAAAGACGCTCGCCGTACATTTTCCCTCCTCCCGCACAACGTCCGGCTTGTGTTATCATGCGCGGATCAACGATCGCTCCGGCAAAGAACTGCATGCGCAGAAAAACCTGAAAACAACGCGAAACGGCGAACGCCTGGAGCTTACCGTAGATTGGGCGAATCCGCTCCCCTGGACGCCCGATACTCCGAACCTCCTGACGCTGACTTTGAGCGCGACCGATGCGGCAGGAACAATTGTGGATGAATCGCTCCCCTTTGGCTTCGGCTTCCGCGAGATCTGGCGTGAAGGAAAAACCATGTACATCAACGGCCAGGAACTCCGCCTCCGCCCCCGGATGGGGCTGGCGTACGATCCGTTGAATGACGAACATTTTTTACGGCGCAGCTACTCTTTCCTGAAGGATATGGGATTCAACGCCGTGCTTCGCATGTCGGCAATGCAATCGCTGGAAAGTTCGTTCAGCGGCATGGGTCCGGTGAACATGGCGGACGAACTCGGACTATTTTACATCGCCTACACACCCTACGGACTGGTATCCAGCGGCCAGTTTTTCAGGCGGGAAACCACCGATGTTTCGCCGGAACTTATCCATTACATGAACGACAACCTTGTGGCGCGCTTTCACAACCATCCGTCGGTGATCGCCTACAGCGGATTCGGCACCTCCGCCCCGTTCGGCGATAACGTAACTTACGCCAACCAGCCGGATCTTTGGGGAATCGCACCGATTCACTCCATCGCGAAAATTGGAGCACTGGAAAAAAACAACATCATCGCCGACAAATTCGTCGCCGGACGCCTTGCCGCCTCCATCCGCTTTGTCGAAGCGCTGAAAAAGCTCGATCCCTCGCGGCTCTTCCTGAGCCATTACGATTCCGGCGCGGGGGACGGCTGGGGCATTTTCGACTATTTCAACTGGACGCCGATGCAGGAATGGGAAGAGTGGGTCGCCAACTATCCGTCCCACGGCGTTGTGCCCATCGGGAGCTGGGAGCACGGCAACCCGTACCCGATGAGCTTTGTCAACCACGCCATTCCCGATGGCGACGGCGAACCGTGGATCACCGAATACGCGGCCATGTGGCTCGGCCCGAAGGCATATGAACTGGAACAACCCGCCTACCTTGCCCTCCTCCGCAAACTCTACGACCCCAAGCGCAAGGTTTTCGGCGCATCCGCCCACCACGGAACAAGCTATGTGAACCACCAGCCCCCCGCGCAGGCGGTGTGGAGCCTATTCAATCAGCGCCTCTTCCGCTCGTGGCGGCTCGCGGGGATCAACATGGGGATCGAGCCATTCGGCCCCACCGACAACTATGTGCACCCCGACGTTCTTCGCGCCGGAATCAACAGCCGCATCACCGATCCGGCGGAAAACCTGAAAACGCCGGGAATCAAAGGCGATTTTCACCGCGTCCCCGGTCAATGGCTCAACGAGGGCATACCCGGGCGGCCGACCGTCCCCACGGGGCGTAAACCCGATGGTCTTACACTCTATGGGGAAACGTTGTTCGCCAACAACCGTCCGTTTCTTGGATTTATCGCAGGGGATAAGGCAAACCCGATGTCCAAAACCCATATTTTCCGCCCCGGCGAAACGGTGGAAAAGCAAATCGCGCTTTTGCACGACGCTTTCACGCCCCTTAAAGGGCGCGCAACAGGCTCGATCGTCCTTGCGGGGCGCGTGCTCCAGAAGATCGATATGCCGTTTGAATTCCATCAAAGCGGCACCCAAAAACTGCCGCTTGCGTTCACCGTTCCGGAATCGGCGGCATGGACGCTCGCCACGCCCCTCGCAGGCGCGATCGAACTCGTTTTCACCGCCGATGACGGGCGCGAGCTTGGTTGCGACCGCTTCGATTTCTCCGTACTGCAACCTCCCGCTGCGAAGCCGGAGGGGGTGGTCCTCTTCGATCCCGCCGGGAGCGGCGCTTATTTCACGCCGTTCGCATCCAAAACAGTCAAAACACCGGATTTTTCCAACGCGGAAACCGTCGTCTTCGCCCCCGGCGCATTGACCGATGCGGCGTTCCGGGCCGTCCCCGCCGGGAAAGGCGTACTGGTGCTTGCGCAAGCAGTGGAACGGCTCGAAGAACTCGGCCTCAGGGCCTATCCGGTGCGTCTGCGTGAATTCTGGGGCGACAGCGGCTTCCCCGTCGCGTCCGAACTTCTCCGCGACTGGCGCGGTGGACGCCCGCTCCGCCTCGGCGAATCGTTCAGCCCCCTGCGCAAAGGGTACAACAACACCTCCGGGACCACCGGGATGGTGGCGGAATCGGTGATTGAAGTCCCCGGCGCGGGCAATTTCACCCCGCTCGCACACGGCGGATTCGATCTCGCGCAGACACCCTTGCTGGCGGCGGAACTCGACGGACATCCAGTCTTGTTCTGCCAACTGGCGCTTGCCGAAAACGCCGCACAGGAACCGGCGGCCCAGGCGTTGATCGCCGCGTTGATAGAGCGATTGCGGAAGACGCGAACCGCCCCGCACGCCCCGGCGGTCCTCGGCGACGCCGCACTCTTAACGGAGCTTGGCGCACCGGATGTGAAACCCGGCCTCCCTGCCAACGGCGCGGTGCTGGCGACCGATGTCGCCGACATTGCCGCACTCCGGAGCTTTGTCGAAAACGGCGGTTCCGCCGTCGTCCTCCCGCAATCCGACGCCTTTTATCGGGCGTTCGACATTCCGTTCCAGCGCGTGAAAAGCAGCCGTTTCACCGCCGACGCCCCGGGGTTGAATGCGGGGAATTTTCATTACAGGCAGGAGCTCGACCTGGTCTTATTCGATGGAAGCGGCCTCCGGGAGTTTACACGCGGCAAAGGGAAATTGATCCTCGCCGGGTTCGATCCCCGCCGGATCGACGTGGAGAAGGAGCCGTATCTTGCACTCTCGCGCAAACGGCAGATCCGCACCCTGGCCCAGTTGCTGACAAACATCGGAATGCGGCTTGGCGCGCCCGCGCGGACCATCCTCGCCCGCCTCCACCGCGCACCGGTACGCATCGACCTTGCCCAGCGCTGGGAGGCGGCCAAAGTGCGCGCCACCGATCCCGCGGAGTGCCCGTTTGCCGCACCCTCCTTCGACGATGAAAAATGGGAATCGTTTGCGGTCGAAAAAAATCTTACGAACCGGATCGACGCGCAAGTGCGGCTGTACTTCCGCCTGACGGCGGCGGAAGCGGCCGAAACAGGACTCCTTCTCGACGCCGGAACATTCGATGATTTCGACGAAACCTACCTAAATGGCGTCAAGCTCGGCGAAACCTCCCCCGTCAATACCGACCCGGAAAAAGCCTGGAGCATCCGCCGGCGTTACCCGGTTCCCGATGGAGTCCTCAAACCGGGCGACAACGTCCTCGCGCTCCGCGTATGGAACCGCAACGGCCCCTCGAAAGGCTGGAACGGCATCGTCCGCGGGCCGTTTTTTCTTTTGGAGCGCCGTGAAAACGCGCCGGTCTACCCGTGGCCGCACCGCCACAGCGACGATCCCTACCTCCTGCATCAGTGGTAATTGAAAGCGCCCGATGGAGTATTGCCCATCGGGCGCTTTTTTTCCACAAAAAATCAATAAAATCAATAATTTTATTGATTTTATTGATTTTTTATTTGCTTTTATTTATTTTCAAGCTATACTTGTGTGGCAACAAGGAGGATTTTTATGCCAGCGGATCATTTTACGGATCATTGCCAGGGATGCGGGGGGCGACTGAAGCTTGAGAAGCTCGGCTGTCCGGCGTGCGGCCTGGAGATAGCCGGTCAACTGGAACTGCCGCGCCTTGCGCGCCTGAAGGCGGAGGACAGGGAATTCATCGAGCTTTTCGTTCTCTCGGCAGGCTCCCTGAAAGAGGTGGGGAAGGCATTGAATCTCTCCTACCCGACGGTGCGCTCCCGCCTCGACCGCGTGATCGAAGACCTTCGCAAACTGGATCGCCCGGCGCAAAACGCCCGGATGGAAATTATCCGCAAACTGGAAGCGGGGGAACTCTCCGCCGAAGAAGCCGTACAAGCGCTGAAAAGGAGTTGAACAATGCAATTCGAAACGCTGAGCATACTCTCCGAGATCATTACGTATCTTCCCCTGGCGGTTCTTGTTGTTATGGCAATCTGGACCGCGGCGCTTGTCGTGCGCGACAGGCATTCGCGCCGCCTCGCGCTGGAGCTTTCGCCGGAAGAGCGTGAGTTGGAACGCCTCGCCGCCGCCGGATGTATTTCGGCGGAAGAGAAAAAACGCCTGGCCGAAAACTGCAACGCCCTCCCCGACGTTGTGGAACTCGCTCCCGCCCCCGATCTTCCCCTCCGCATCGCCTCCGGCCTGACACGCATTTACAGCGTCATGAAAATAGTCCTCATGGCGCCTTCGCCGCTCAGTTCCTTCTACTCGCCTTCGTCAAAACGAATTTTGAAGCAACACGGACATTCAGTATGGAGAACGGCCGGGGCCTCGCCGTATTCGCGTCGGTCGTCGCGCTTCTTTCCGCGGCGGCGTTCGTCGCCGCCGGGAGACTCCTGCGCGGGAGCGACCGCGCCCGTCAATTCCTGCTTGCCGCATGGCTGATCGATTTCGCGTTGCTCCGGGTGGCCTTATCGGGCAACGATTCACCTTTGTACTGGGTTCCCGCCTTCGGCGCGGGGTTGTACACGCTGTACGTCCTCCTCTTCCGCCGCGACGCGGCCAAACGCGTTTCTGCGACGGGCATGGAGACGGGAAAAGGGGCCAAAATCATCCTCGGATGCATCGTCGTCCCTTTGCTGGCATTTTCGCTGCTGTATACACACTCGACCGTCGGCACGTGGAAAAACAGCCACTTTACAACCAGCTCGTTTCAAAGTTCTTCAAGCGGAACGATCATGCCGTACATTGAAAAAGCCTATTTTATCCAGGTTTCGCCGGACGAAACGGCACTCAAACTCTGCGGGGCTCTCGCCGAAAACCTCCGGAAGGAGCTCGGCCTTCCCACCGAAGTGATCCCCTATGGGACCCTCACCCTCCGGTTTGATCTGGACCGGGAAAAAGTCTTCGCCGTCCTTTCCTGCGAACCGATTCCACCGCCCAAACAGGAATTGCCGGTCGATCTTCCCGAAAAGATTCGCCGCGAGCTGGCAAAGAGCCTCGCCCAACCCAATCCAATGCCGAATGTCGGCGACAACTTCTGGGCCAAAGGCCGGAGTCGCCATGGATTCCGCGTCTTTACCCCGTCGTTGCGGTACAGTGCCACGTATGCCGTACAGAACCTTTGTTTTGCAAACCTTGCGGCGCAGGAAATGGACATGCAGCTTGCGATCAGCTCACGCGGAGCCACGGCAAATAAAATTGTCGGAGAAGCCGCGAAAACATTCACAAACCAGTTTCTGAAGGCCCTGCGCCCGATGCGCGCGCCGGAGGCGATGCGCCTCCCCCATTTCGGCCTTGCCCCGGAAGAACCGCCGAAGCTTGACGGGCTCCAGCCGATCCTCCTTGGGAGCGGGATGCTGCACGGCTTCTTCACCCTCTTCGCCTTTAACGAAAAGGCCGCATTGCAAGATGCGGAAACAGCCCTGACACAACGCGGCTTCACCCGTGAAAAGCACGATGTAGCAGGCGACATTGTATTCCTGGGAAAAAACGGACTCCGCGCCTGTATCTCCTCCGGACGGAATTGGGGCGAGCCGAAGATGCGGCAAAAGACCAACACGCTCACCATCGGGCGCGAACGGCTCCTCAAATCGATCGACCCCGATGTTCTGGAGCGTTTTAAACGCGAAGAACCGCGCTCGTTCGCTTCCGCGGGTGGACTTTGGACATTAAAAGGAGGAGAGCTTTCCGCCTTTTTCGACCGCGTCGCGGCTTTGCCGCTCACGTTCCCGGAGAAGCAGACCATTCTTTCGTACACGGAGAACGAGGAAGGGCGGAAAGTCCTCGGTGAACGCCGCTCTTATCTCTTCCACTCGATGCTGGAGGAAACACTTCGGGCCCTTGGCCGGGAAGGCTTTCCCAAACGAATCGATTCCCTTTTTTCCCTTGCGAAAAAAATGCCGGAAACGGAGCAGACGGCTCTGAAAGAACGCCTGGCTCCCTTCCTTGTTCCCTGTGCCATCCCCGAAACGCCCAATGCGGATGGTATCCGTACACTCGATCTCGACATCCCACGGGAAGAATTGATTGGCACCCCAATCATTCTCGAAATTTCCACGCCCGGGTTCGATGCCCCGCCCCTTCTTTTTCCCTTCAGCCTGACGCGCGTAGAAGACGGGACTTTCCTGGTCGAGTCCGTCAATTCCACACAAAGAGGGATCGGCAATCCCGCCGGTATGCAGGAAAACACCGTTTGTTATCTTCACGGCGGATGGGGTCCTGCGACCTTCAGCTCCGGCCCTCCGCCCCTCCTGCAAAAACATCAGAACGACCAACTTCAAATCAACATTCGCCCGAACACGGAGAAGAAGTGTTTTGAAATCCGCCTCTCCCTTCGTCCGAAAATGGACGAAACATCGACGGAAATCAAATAACATACGCTGTTTTTTTCGAAATAAAGCAACAACGACTTGACAAATATAATCTACACATGCAGAATACAGATAAACTACAGTTGTAAATCATACAAAGAGTCGGAGCAATGATCGTTTCGGAATTTGGAACACGGAACATACTTTCCGGCACCATCGCATACCTGGTGCCGGCGGTTCCCGTGCTAATGATAGCGCTGTACGTCCTCTTTCTTCGCAAGCACGGTTCTACCGGGAGAATGGCGGGAAAAGGTGTTAAATTTTTCCTCGGATGCATCGCTGCTGCATTGCTTGCGCTCTCGCTTATCTTCATTCAGATAGATTCCGGAACGCGTCCCCCCGATTTTCTGGTGCAAAAACCTTCCAGCACATCCAGTTCAGGGTGGCCCGCACCTTATGTCGAGAAGGTCTACTTCCTGCAAATATCGCCGGATGAGGAAGCGCTCCTCCTCTGCCGCGCACTCGCCGAAAAAACAAAGCTGGAGTTCGGCGTTGCCGCCGAAGTTGTGCCGCACAACGCCCCGCTTCTCCGCTGCAACCTGATGCGGGAGAAAGTTTTCGCCGTCCTTTCCACTGAAATACCTCCGCCGCCGCCGTTTAAATTCTCAATATTAATTCCAGATATTGTCCGCCGCACATTCCCACGAATATTCGCACACTCGATTGTTTCCACCGCGAAGCCCGATACGTTCTGGGATCGGAAAAGAACGCGGAACGGCTTTCGTGTCTTCACGCCGTCGACGCGGTACCATTTGGGCTATGGAATCGGCCCCCTTCAATTCGCGGATCTCATGAACAATGAGATGGACATAACTCTTGCCATCAGCTCGCGCGGAGCCACCCGGGAAGAAATAGCCCGGAAAGCCGCCGAGGAATCCTCCAAGCCGGTCCTGGACCTTCTGCGTCCGTTGCGTGCGCCGGAGGCGATGCGGCTCCCGGATTTCGGCGGCGCAATAGAAGAACCGCCGGATTTTGCAGGGCACCGGCCGATCCTCCTCGGGCAAGGGCTCTCGTTTGGTTTTTTCGCGATCTACCGCCTGGACCCAAAGGATATGAATACGGAAGCCACCCTGGCGGAACTCGGATGCGTGCAGGAGAGCGGGATCTACAGCGGCGGCAATGTTACATACAATGGAAAAAATGGACTCCGCGCTTGTTATTCCGGTAAAAATACCTTGACCGGTACGCTGGCGCAGCCCAGTACCGCTACGCTCGTCCTGGCGCGTGAACGGCAACTCAAATCGATCCCGCCCGCCGCCCTGGAGTGTTTCAAGCGTGAGGAACTCCGTTCGTTCGTCGCCGCGGGCGGACTGGGGATATTGAAAAAAGAAGAGCTCTCCACCTTCTTCGATCGTGCGGTCGCCTTGCCCATCACATTTGCCGAAAAAGAGACCATCCTCTCCCGGACGGCGACGGAGGATGCGCGAAAAACCCTCGGCGAGCGACGGACGATCCTCTTCCTCACGATGATCGACGAGGCGTACGAAAAACACGATAAGGAAGGTTTTTCGAGGTGTGTAAACGCCCTCTTCCGCCTTGCATCAAAGATGCCGGAAACGGCCCAAAAGAAATTGAAAGAGCGCATGGCGCCTTTCCTCGTCCCCTGCGTCATTCCGGAAACGGCCGATGCGGAAGGGCGGCGCAACCTCGATTTGGATATTCCCCGAAAAAAGTTGATCGGGAATCCGGTCATCCTGGAAATATCCGTGCCGGGATTCGACGCGCCGCTCCTTATGTATCCATTCAGCCTCGCACACGCTGAAGATGGAACGCTCCGGGAAGAGTCCGGGAGCGGCAGCGGCGAGCACAGAGGCACTAGAAAAAGCACTGTTTTTTATTACAAATGGCGCAACTGGAATTTCGCCAGTCAATATTTCGCCCCACCGGCACTCCTGCAAAAAAATGAGAACCCTCAACTTCAGGTCGGCATTTTTCCGAATATGGAAAAAGAGTGTTTTGAAATCCGCCTCGCTTTCCGTCCCGGGGAAAAATAACCTTAACGATTGCTGCCCATGTCGAACCGGACTTGAAAAACGTACTCTACAACCCTTGATCATAAAAAGGAATAAATCGGTGAAAATTTCGGAAAATGAACTGGAACTCATGAAGCTTTTGTGGGAAAAATCACCGCAAAGCGCAATGGAATTGCTCGCGGCGGTGCGGCGCAAAATCGCCTGGGAGGCGACAACGGTACGTACCATGCTGCAGCGCCTGGTTGAAAAAGGCGCCGTGCGCCAGGAAGGGGCCAAGCGTTCCTATGCCTACATACCCGCGGTGTCCGCCGATGAGTACCGCGGCGCAACCCTCCGGCGTTTGAAGGAGAAGATGTTCGATTCGGACCCGATGGAACTTCTGTGTTTCTTTGTCCGTCAGGAAAAACTCTCCGCGGCCGAAATCGCCGAGCTGGAAAAAATTTTGAAGAAAGGGGGCACCCAATGACCGGAATCGTTCTCTATCTCGCCGGAACCCTGGTACGCGGCCTCCTCGTCTTCGCCGGGGCGATGTTGACGGAGCGTTTTGCCGCGCACTTTCTTGCGCGCGGCGGCCGACTGGTGTTCTACTACCTTCTTTTGTTGCTGCTCCTCCTTCCACTGCCCGGAACGCACTACACGTGGCCGGAGTCCGTCCCGGCAGAACAACCGCAAGTGCTCCATGCGCCCATCCCCCGCGCCTCGCTGGCAGCCCTTCCCCGGACGCTCCCCCCGGAACAAACAATGACGCTTCCCGCGGCAGCGGCGCAATCCTTTAAAACCTTGCCCCCCAAAGCTCCCTTCCCCTGGCAAGCACTCATCGTCGGGCTTTGGCTGGCAGGCGCCGCGGCGATTGTCTGCCTGAAATTTCGTACATACCGAATCTGGAAACGCCGGATCGAAACGCTCCAACCCATTAAAGACGAACGCGTCAAACGTATTTTTTGCGAATTGCAGAAGCAATTCCATCTGGAGCAACATCCCATCGCCCTCCTGGATTCCGATCCGCTGGCTCTGGGGACATGCTGTTTCGGTTTGGGGCGCCCGAGCGTCCTCTTCCCATCCTCAAAAACGCTGTATTTTTCCGAAGATCAGCTTAAAATGCTTCTGACACACGAACTTGCGCACATCCGGCGCCACGACTTACAACAGCGTTTCTACCGGAATTTTCTGAAAATTCCACTGTTCTTCAACCCGTTTCTCTGGTTCATCCTGAAACGCCTGGACTGTGCGGCGGAACTTGCCTGCGATGACGCGGTCATCCATACACTGCAGCTCACGCCGGAAAAACGCCGTTCTTACGGCAAATTGCTCTTGGATCTGGCGGCCATCCTCCCCGCGTCACGCATCGCCGGCTCGCCCGGCATCCGCAGCGGCGCCAAAGATCTGCAGCTTCGCTTGCAGGAGGCGGTTTCCGAGAGCCGTTTTTCGTGGTTCCGGCTGGCCGTGCCGCTACTCGGCGCGGTGCTGATCGGTGCGGGGTGCATGCTTGCGCCCGCATCGTCCGCCCCCGGACCGTCCTCGGTTTCCGATTTGCCTTCGTCTGCGTTCCACGTGATCGAGGGGGAGTTCGAGCTTACGCTGGAGTTGGAAGCCGGTGCAAAACCGATCACAAGCCGCTTCCAGTATATGTCCGCCGTTGATAACAACGGCGAACCGATCCCTTCAGCCGGAAACATGGTTTTCTATTCATCACACATCAACGAAAAAATACCGTTTAAAGACAAGAACAACCGCTATTACGCGGAAAAACTCGGCTGGACGATCTACTCGATTCCCGATATGGAATACACGGACTCCCGGATGGTCCTCGCCGGACAGGATGAATTGGTACGCAGGCTGAAGCTCCCCAAACGCAAATTGCTGATGTTCGGCGCGTCCTCCGGCGCAACCAACGCGGTCAACGCCAGTTTGCTTTACCCGGAACGCTTCGACGCAATCGCCGCGCTCAGCCCCCGGCGCTGGTATCCCGAAAAAAAGGCTTTCGAACGGAAAGACAACGTCGTTCGTCTTCTGGCGCACAACTGGGACGACGGAGCGGGTCATGAGTCGCAAGAAATTCAAACGGACCTCGAAAAACTCAATATGCCCGGCATTTTCATCCAGACGCCGCCGAATTACGACATCATCCCCAGCGCCTTTTTCCACCGTGCGCCGCATGATTTCACAAAATCGCTGTTTCAGAAATTTTTCCAGGACATCGTCCAGTTGCGCGACGCCAACGGCGGTGTAATCCCCCCGCCGGAACAATGGAAGGATTCCTTCGAACAAGCGGATGGCCGAACGATTCGCCTCCCCGGGAAACGCCTGCAACCCATCCTCCGCGCGCTCCCCAACGAGCTGATCGGCAAAAATGCCATCGAACACCCGCTCTTCTTCCCGGCGGTTTCGGGAAAACCCGCCGGAACGGCTCTGCTTCTAATCGACCCGCAGTTCAAAAATCCGATGAAGCTGATGGATACGCTCTACTATCTGGCGACCGCCGGCAACGTCAACGTCTATGCGCTGGAACTCTTCGTACCGGAAACGCTCCGTGCCAACGCGCTGGAATGCTTGAACTCAATTCAGGATAAATTGCCCCTTTATGTGGTCGCCCTGGGGCGGACGGGGGACGCGGGCATTTCCGCGGCGGCGGCCACCAAGAACAGCGCATATTTGGTCAAGGTTTCCACCATCGGCACAGTGCTGAATTCCACGCTCGCCGCCGAAGCGGCCAAAAAACCTGCTCTTCCGGTGGTGATGTATTTTGACGCGCCCACCGCGTCGAACGATGCGTCCGGACAGATCATAGGGGTGAACACCAATGTGCCGATCGGTTTCGGCAAAACAATCACCGCCCTCCTCGAACAATCGGTTCGCAACGAAGAAATCGCGGCGAAGCCCAACGACGTTCCCCCTGTTGCCAGCCGGCTGCCGAAGTTGATCGAGGAAACAACGAAACAAAAGAAAATCCTTGATCCGGCCCAGCCGGAAACCATCAAAGCGTACATCGCCGCCCTGGAAAAAGTCAATGCCGAAACAAAACGAATGCAACAGGCCGGCGTCATCGACTCCCTTCCGACGCACCAAGCGCAAATCGCCGTCTACGAAGCCATGCTGGAATACGCCGGGCCTCTCCGTCCCACCCTTGCCGAGTCCGAGCTGGACGCAGTCAAGCTCCCCATCCTGGAACGGCTCCTGGCAACGTACAAACGGTACGCCACCGATATGCAGAACAAGGGAAACTTCGGCCGCGACATCGACCAGGCGGAGTGGGGGAGCTTGCTGAAGCGCTATGCAAAAACAGAGAATGAGCTCAAGATCTTGCGCTTGCGCCGTCAAGTTTCGCCCAAGCCTGAATCCATAAAATAAAAAAGGGGGCTTCAATCGAAGCCCCCCTCGGATGAGTGTGTTTTATTCCGGCAGGTTGCCTGTTTCGGCCTCTCCCGGCTTGTACGCCTGGTGGGCGTTGAACGCGGTGCAATTCAACTTGGTGTTGGTGGCGTCCATCCAGTAGGCGCGACGGATGTTCGCGGCGTGACCGTCCGCAAACAGCGCGCCGTTGTTGTCCGCGTGTGCGCCCAACCGCTCCAACGGCGAGAAGCTGGAGGTCCGCGCATTGTCGCGGCTCGGACGGAAGTAGTATTTTTCGTTGTCGTTGATCGCGGCCGTTCCGACCGACAACATGTCCATCAGGAGAATCTTGCGCGAAGTGTCCTTGATCGCAGAGAGCTTCCGACTCTGCAACGTTCCCGCTTTCGTATGGAATAGAAAACCATTGAACCACTTGCCGCAGTAGAAGTCCGTCCCGTAGGCGCCGCCGTTCTGGAGGCGCGGACATTCCCAGGATTTCTCCCGGGTTTCATTGTTTGTCCCCGCCTTGTTCGACTTGGAGAGATACGTCTGGAGCACGTAAGGGACCGATTTCCGGCTGTTGGCCAGAAGCGTATTGCTCCCGTCCGTGGCCGTCGTATCGGTGAAGGGGAGAAAGCCCTTCCAATCGTCGCTGTACATGGCGATCGCGGTACCGATTTGTTTATTGCGGCTGATGCAATTGGTGTCCTTGGCCCGGTCGCGGGCTTTGTTCAGGCTCGGCAGGAGCATCGAAGCGAGGATCGCGATGATGGCGATGACAACCAGGAGCTCGATCAACGTAAAGTTCTTCCGTTTCATTTTTCCCATCCTTTCCATTGTGTGTGCTTTATTCACTTCATTTCATTGACAAGTTTGCCTGCGGCGCGGTAGGTGTACATATTTTCACCGACTTCACGCGCGGCGCGGGTCATCTCCGGATACGGCGTGTCGGCGACGTCGACAAAACCGATCTGATAGCCTTCGCCGTCGTACCTTCCGGTGAGCGGCTGGTCGCGGAACTGGAAATAGTGCGCCCCGACAAAGTTCGGATGTGCCAGCGCCCCCTGGACAAAGCGGGTCATCGCAACACCGCGTTCCTTCTGGTCGCCCACCGGGCAGAGGCTCGAGCTGAACATGCCGCGGTCGTAGGTTCCGTAATGAAATTCACCGATCAGGATCGGGCGGTCGCGGAAGTCGCCGCGGTTGGTGTTGAAGACGCTGTGGCTGTAGGTGTTCACGCTGACAACGTCACAATACTTTGCGGCGGCTTCCCAGGTGGTCCCCGCCTGGCGGAAGCCGACGAAACGGCAGCCGAGGTAGAGGCGGTTCGGGGCGGCGCTTTTGATCCCCTTGCGGCAGGTTTCGAAATAGCGGGTGACGAAGCGGCCCTCAAACGCGCGGAAATCGGCGCGAAGCTCCTTGCCTTTGGGGATGTCGACGGCGGACGCGGCGGCGTCCCAGTCGGCGTAATTGGTTTCCCACGCGGCGTTGAGCTTGGCGATTTCAACATACTTGGTTTTCACGTCCTTCAGGAATTCAACTTTCGCGGGCTGGGTTGCGCCGGCGGTCATCACGCCCTTGAAGATATCGCCGAAGGGCAATTCGTTGTCGATGAAGTACCCGATGCACATCGGGTCGGTGATCGAACGGGCCACGCGCGAATCGGCGGCGGCGCGGTCGCGAAGGAGGTTGCCCATCTTCTCGGCAAACTCCGGGGAGAACACGTCGTAGAAGCGCGTTTTCCCGAGGCGGGGGATATCGCGGATCATCTCGCCCAAGGTCAGCGTATAGGGGGTTTTCTCCAGCGCCATGAAATCCGGCGCGCCCCAGGCGCCAATGGTGTTAACCCCCCAGGCGCGAAGACGTTTCGCCAACATCGGATAAAAATCGGCGGTGTAATCGCTCTTGCCGTACTTTTTCTGCAAATTCCAGTGGGTGAAGGGGTACATCCCGTCCTCCGGAGAATTACCCTCGAACCACTGCGGGGATTTCGCACCGTTGGTCGCATCGGTGTGGTTCCGGAGGACGTCGATTCCGAACGACCAGAAAAGATGCCCCGCGGGGTCCACAAAATACCATTTCCCCTGGTGTTTGGCAACGCGGAAATTCCCGGTGGCCTGAAGCTTCGGCCCCTGCGCCCAGCCGCCGAATTCGTCCCACGCGGCGGGGGCGGGAGTCGCGTCGAGTTCGGCCGATTCACGGGCAAGTTCGCGCGTCAAATCGGTGTCGGCGTGGATCTTTTCCGGCCATTCGTAATGTTTATACTGCCCATACACGTCGATAAAGGGGAAATAACCTTCCGCCTTGACACGGCGCGCCGTATCCGGCTCGCCTTCCAAACGGATGTTGGAAATGCGGCAGTTGATCAATTCCTTCCGTCCGGCCTCGAAGGGCCACTGCATCTTGAATTCGATCGAGTTGATTTTGGATGTTTCCAGCGGACGGCGGAAGTTCTTCCCCCCTTCCGGCGCGCTGAACAACGACGCATGGGGAAGATAAATGCGCATCGTCCGCTTTTCTCCCGGATTGAGGCCAAGACCTACATTGACTTCACGCAAAGGCAAGTCAACGTGGCTGGAGCTCCCCTTGTCGCGGCTGCCGCTGCTGATGTGCATGGTCAAGCGCGTCTGACGGTCGGTGGAGAGGTTTTCCACGTCGGCGGCCAGGTAGCGGGCGTTGGAGAAATCGAATTTCCCGCTGCCTTCCGGCTTGATGAGAAGCCCGGAATCCCAGTCCGGTGTATCGGTAACAAGCACGATGCCGGCGGGGGTTTGTTCGATTTTGGCACGGTGCCGCGCTTCGAGATTCTTTGCGTCGAATTGCAGCGCCTGGTCGGCGGCGCAAAGGGACAGCGCACAGAGCAGCGTCATTCCGGACAACATCTTTCGCATCATTCTTCCTCCTTATTCTACAACAGTGCTTTTTTTACTTTATGAATGCAACGGAATTACGTTCGATAACGCGGTTGGACATGCGCACCTTCACCCGCTCATCCGTATTTTCGCCAAGCGCCAGGCGGACCGCTTCCTCGGCCATTTCACGGAGCGGACTGACAATGGTACTCAGCGACGGACGGCAAAACTCGCTGATTCCAGGATTTTCAAAGCCGAGGATGGAGATCTCGTCCGGCACTTTTTTTCCCGCCAGCTCCTGGATAAGCCAGTTCACCTCGAGCACCTTCATGTCTTCCCCTGTTACCCACACAGCGGTACACCCGGCGCAAATCAACTGCTTGACCGCAAGGTGGAGCGGCATGGAATTCGGCAAACGGAGCAGTTCGGTGGCGGGGCTGCCGCCGCGCGCCGCCATGGCTTCGGCCAAGCCTTCCGCGCGCAGAGTTCCGGTGTAATCCACATCGTGAATCACAGCGATGCGGCGGTGCCCCCGCGAAACAAGGTACTCCCCGGCGAGGCGGCCGGTTTCGCGCCCGTCGACAAAAATGGAGTGAAACACATCGCAATACTGATCGCAGAGCCAGACGATCGGAATGTTCTGGATTCCGCGAAGCGTTTCGATGGTTTTGTCTTCCCAGGAAACGCCGATGATGCCATCGAACCAGCTGCTTCCAAGCTTCTCAATCCGGTCCTCGGTAATCATGGTAACACCCGCGTCGGCGCGGGAAAGAGCGTGGCAGATGTACTGCGTGAGGCTGCTTACGTAACCGCCCATGACCGTTTTCTGCGGCGGCTCGGTAATCAATGCAACCTGCGGTGCGCGAATGCCGACGCGCGGACGGAATTTCAGTTCGCGCGCCGCGGCGAGAACGCGGCTGCGCGTTCCCTCGGGAATCAGGTCGCTGTTGTTGAACACGCGGCTGACAGTGCCGGAAGAAACTTTCGCGCGCCGTGCCACTTGCGCAAGAACGGAGTTGGAGACATTCCGCCCCTTTCCCTCCGTGCCCATTTCCAAGCACCCCTCCATCGCATCCATTTTCTTCTCCATATCGCCTCTCCCTTCACGAATGTGCACCTACCCAAAAGTGCCGCAATGCCGTTTTATTTTTCTTTCTCTTCTATTATATCGTAAAAAAACGCAAATGTCAACACAAAATAAGCACTTTTTCTATGTTTTATGCACTTTTTGCATAAACAAGAAAAAATCACGCTCTCCGCATGCCCTTTCAGGCAAAAAAAAACCCTTGTACAAAATTTTATACAAGGGAGCAAAAAAACCGGGTACTACTATTACTTTTTTGCTTCGATCCGGTCGAAGCCGGTCAGGGGGCGCAGGACTTCGGGGACGACGATGGAGCCGTCCGGTTGCTGGTAGTTTTCCATAATGGCCACCAGGACGCGGTCGGTTACGGCCGTGGCGCTGATGGTGTGGACGAACTGCGTCCCCTCCGGCTGGCGGAAGCGGATGTTCAGACGGCGGCTCTGGAAGGCGGTCAAGTTGGTGTTGCTGGTAACTTCGCGGTAACCGCCGAAGCCGGCGAACCATGCTTCGATGTCGTACTTTTTGCTCCCCGGCGCGCCGAGGTCGCCCACACAGACATTCACCACACGGTAAGGGAGGCCGAGCTGCTGGAGGAGGTATTCCTCGTTGGCAAGGCACTCCTCGTGGAACTTCGGCGAATCTTCCGGACGGCAGAAAATGATCTGTTCCACTTTATGGAACTGATGGACGCGGAAAATGCCGCGCGCCGCGCGTCCGTAACTCCCCGCCTCGGTACGAAAGCACGGAGAAAAAGCGGTGTAACGCAACGGAAGGGTTTCCGGTTCCAGAATGTCGTCGGCATGGTAGCCGACAAGCGTCTGCTCGGAAGTACCGATCAGAGCGAGGTCTTCGTCTTTAAGCTGGTACGTTTCGTCCGCAAAAAACGGCAGGTAGCCCGTTCCGAACAACGTCCGCTCTTTGGCCACGCAAGGGGTCATGAAAAGGGTGAAGCCGCGGTTCACCAACTGCTGCTGCGTCCAGAAAAACAACGCCTGCGCGAGCTGTGCGCCCTTCCCCTTCCAATAATAGAAGCCCGTCTGGGCGACTTTCGCGCCGCGCTGGGTGTCGATGATGTCGAGCATCTCGCCGAGCTCCTGATGATCGCGCACCGGGAAATCGAACACGGGGAGCTGGCCTACTTTGCGGAGCTCCACATTGCCGCTGTCGTCGAGCCCATCGGGAACGTCATCCGCCAGGAGATTCGGCAGGAAGGCGGTCATTTGATCCAGCTTTGCCTTGAGGAACGCTTGTTTTTCCTCTTTCTGCGCCAGCTCGGTCTTGATGCGCTTGACTTGTTCACGGGCTTCCGGGTTGTCGCGGCACTCGTTGCTCAGGCGGTTGCGCTCGGCGCGGAGTTCCTCCACCTCGCGCAAAAGGACGCGGCTGTCGTTATCCACGGCAAAAAGCGCGTCGATGTCGATCGGACACGAACGGCGGGCGCAATTGCGCTTGATCAGTTCGATGTTTTCACGCAAAATCTTCAAGTCAATCATGATGAAACCTTAACCTTAATTACTCTCAGCCGATGAATTGCGGCAGGGGAAAACTCCGGGCGAACGCTTTGACTTCCACGCCGATTGCACGGAGCGCCGTTTCATCCTCGCGCACGGCGACCGCACGCTCGATGAAATCGGCGATGCGAACCATTTCGGCTTCCTTCATCCCGCGTGTCGTCACCGCCGGGGTACCGACGCGGATGCCGCTGGTAACGAACGGTTTCTCCGGGTCGAAGGGAATCATGTTCTTGTTGACCGTGATCCGTGCCAGATCGAGCGCGTTGGCGACCACCTTGCCCGTCGCCCCTTTGGGGCGCAGGTCGAGGAGCATCAAATGGTTGTCCGTCCCGCCGGAAACGATCCGGAACCCGCGTCCGGCAAGCTCGGCGGCCAGGCGCGCCGCATTCAAACGCACCTGGCGCTGGTAGGCTTTGAACTCCGGCGACATCGCTTCCTTGAAGCACACCGCTTTGGCGGCGATGACGTGCTCCAGGGGACCTCCCTGCAAGCCGGGGAAAACGCGGGAGTTGATCGTCTTAATAAATTGTTCGCGGCAGAGAATCAGCCCGGAACGGGGGCCGCGGAGGGTTTTGTGCGTGGTGGAAGTTACCACGTCGCAGAACGGAACGGGGTTCGGGTGCTCGCCCGCCGCCACGAGGCCGGCGATGTGCGCCATGTCCACCCAAAGGTAGGCGCCCACCTGGTCGGCGATCGCCCGCAGACGGGCGAAATCGAACGCGCGCGGATAGGCGCTCGCTCCGGCGACGATCATTTTGGGTTTATGCTCATGCGCCAGGCGTTCGACTTCGTCGTAGTCGATCATCTCGGTGTCCGGATTCACGCCGTAGGGGACCATCTTGTAGAACATCCCGGAGAAGTTCAGCGGATGCCCGTGCGTCAAATGGCCGCCGTGGTCGAGGCTCATGGCCAAAACGGTGTCGCCCGGCTGGACAAGCGCCATGTAAACGGCCTGGTTGGCCGGGCTCCCGGCGTGGCTCTGGACGTTGGCCGCCTCCGCGCCGAAGAGTTTACAGGCGCGCTCAATGGCAAGGCTTTCGACTTCATCGACGAATTCGCAACCGTTGTAGTAGCGCTTACCGGGGTAGCCTTCGGCGTATTTATTGGTCAGCACGGACCCCTGGGCGGCGCGGATGGCGCAACTGGTGAAGTTTTCACTGGCGATCAGCTCGATGCCGTCGTTCTGCCGTTCGGCTTCGCCGTCGATCATGCGGGCGATGTCGGGATCGGAGACGCGGAGGGCGGCGATGTCGTCGTAGCTTGTGCGTTCAAGGAGCTCCAGGCGGCGGACGTGGCGTTCCTCGTTACCGAACGCCGTGCCGAGCCAGGCGCGGGCGATTTCCAGCGCGGAGGCAGCGTTGAGAGAATCCCCGGCGATGACCAGGACATTGCTTGCATTGTGCTCGCGGGAGCGGCGCGCCTGGGCCGCATCGAAAGCGACGGCGGCGCGGACGCCATGAAAACGGTTGGCGGCCATCGCCATGCCCACACCGGAACGGCAGATCAAAATACCGCAATCCGCTTCGCCCAGAACAATGGAACGGGCGACGGCGACGCCGTAGACGCTGTAGTCGTCGGCGGGGTCAAGCTTGGCCGGGCCGCAATCCAGCAAGGAAACGCCAAGCTTGCCGAGTTCGGCAAGGAGGGTATTCTTGAGGTCAAACCCGCCGTGATCGGCGCCGATGGCCAGCTTCAAACCGGCTTTTCCGCAAAAGTCTTGAATCATTTGTCTTCTCTTTCGCTATGGGTTAACAATAAGCAAATAAAATTTTCATGGACTTCCCTACCAGCCGCCTTGCGGAATGCATCAGGAAAAGATATATTATGTACTATATCACACAAAACGGTTTTTTAAAATGGCAAACACAGAAAAATACCCCGAAGATGCAAAAATTGAGTTCCTGACAGGGACATACCACCCCCTCCGCGTCGACGCGCCGTTCGTGGAGCTGGATCTCGGCTGCGGCGTCGGGTCTTTTACCACGGCGCTGGCGAAAAAATTCCCGGAACGCCTTGTTTTCGGCGCGGACGTGATGGTTGGCCGCCTCCGCAAACTGGTGAAGCGCCTTGAGCGGGAGAATGTGGAAAATTGCCGCGCGTTGCGGACGGAAGCGCGGCATCTGCTCGCCATCGCGCTGCCGGATGCTTCGCTCAACCGTGTTCATCTCCTCTGCCCCGATCCGTGGCCCAAAGGACGCCACCGGGCGCACCGGCTGCTGACGAGCGATTTTACCGGACAACTCTACAGGGTACTTAAGCCCGGCGGCGTATTCCATTTTTCAAGCGACGATGTTCAATACCGCGAAGCCGTGCAACGCATCCTCGCGGGTTCCGGTCTTTTCGCCCCGTTTACCCCGGAAACATCGGAACTCCCCGGCGTTTTGAGCGACTTCGAGCGCCGCTGGCTGGAGCTCGGCAAAGACGTCCTCCACCTCTACTGCCGCCGATTGGAAAAACCCCGATAACCCAGAGAGTCAAATATGTCAATCAATATTGCGCCATGCGGATTAATATGTAGCCGCTGCGATGCTTATCGTGCAACGCAAATGAACGATCCGGAAAAACTTGAAATAGTCGCTGCCGACTGGCGGAAACGTTACCAGTGCGACGACATCAAAGCCGAGTTCATCTCCTGTGATGGATGCATGACCGAGGAAGGGCGCAAATGTTTTCACTGCGCGAACTCCTGCTCGATCCGTTCGTGCGCCGTCGCAAAAGGGGTGCAAGTATGCTCCGCGTGCCCGGACTACCCTTGCGGAACCCTTGAAGAATTTTTCGCTTATGCGCCGGAACAGTCCGGTGCGATGCGAAAAATGCTTGATGCCATTGCGGAGGTCGAATCGAAAATGCACTCCGCCTTTTAAGCCGCGCCAATCACCGAAACGGCCAGCCCATGAAGAATTTCGACGGATCGGTCGGATGCCCGTTGGCACCCCACGGCAACCCGATGGCGGAACGGTTTTCCACATGCCCGTCCGCGAAGAGAATATTCAGTGTTCCACCGTGCCGCTGGGCCACATAATATACATACGGTCTATTGGGGTCGGCGGCGGCGGCCACCAGCCAGCTTTGCATATTGGAACCAAGGCGCTCCGTAAAGGAATCAACCGCGGCGAAAACCTTGCTGGGGGATTTCAGCCTGGTTTGTTTCACCCATGTGACACCGAAAATCTTACCGCTGTTCCGCCCGGTTGTTGCGTAGGAGGTATCGGGTTCAGTCCCGGAAGCTTGACTCGTCCCGCGGGCTTCTCCGTTGATGGCGTACACTGTTTCCGTGGAAACAGCGGATGGGTACGGACATTTGAACACCCAGTTCTTTAAAATCCGACTTCCCCCGTAGCGCAAATCGGCGTCGGTATACCCGGAATGGACGTACATTGCAAGCAAACCGAACCAATGAATCTGGCGATCCGGGGCTTTGTCCGTGGCGCTGACCCCATTCAGCACCTCGGGAACGCTCGCGCTCTGCACGGTGAATGCGTAGGCCGGGGGGAGAATGTCGGCATTGGCATCGGCATAAAACTGCATCGCATTGCCGATTTGTTTCAGGTTGCTGATGCATTTGGCACGAATTGCCGTCATGCGCGCACGGTTCAGCGCCGGGAGCAGCATGGAGGCGAGGATCGCAATGATCGCGATCACAACCAGGAGTTCAATCAGCGTAAAAACAGACGTTCTTCTTCGCATTTTCCTCCTCCTTTTCCGCGGGCATCGGCGCGTAGAGCGCGCCGTCCGCTTACAATGTCGAATACGGTGGTTCCTATTTTATGGTCCGGGATCTCTCTGCCGGCGCGAATTACGCTTTTGGGTTTCGCGCAATGCGAAACCCAAAAGCAAAATTGGTGTTAGATATCGTAGGGCCAACCCATGAATGGGTTGTTTTTGGCCGTCGGAATGGAGGGGTAGCCATGTTGTCCCCACGGAAGGCCGTGTGTCTGCTTGCTCTCCACATGACCGTCGGCGAAGAGAATGTTGATCTTTCCCCCGTGCCGGATGGCGGTGTACAGAACCAATGGCGTATTGGCCGTGGTTGTAGCCTTAAGCCAATCGTTCATGTTGGAGAAAATACGGTAGGTGTTGTTCGCGTCGCAGGCGGCGAAGACCTTGCTCGGCGTCTTAAGCTTGCTCTGATGCACCAGCGTGACGCCGAAAATCTTTCCGGAGTCCCGACCCGAGGTGGCATACTCACATGTGGCCCACGTGTTCGAACCTTCTCCGTTGATCGCGTAATCGCTGTCGGCGGAAGTCGCCCCTGTGAACGGACATTCCATGATCCAGTTTTTCAGAATGCCCGAGGTCTGAAATTTCCCCGCGTAGCGCAAATCGGCATCCGCAAAACCCGGATTCGTATAAATGCCGACAAAGCACTTCCAGTTGGCGAACTTACCGGGGAGCGCGTTCGCCCCTGTTACTTTGGGACTCTTCGCATTCTGGACGGTGTTCCCGGAGGCGGGCGGAAAAATCCCCTTGTTATCGTCGCAGTACATCGCCATGCCGACGCCGATTTGCTTGAAGTTGCTCACGCACTTGATGGTCATGGCCTGTTGGCGTGCCTTGTTCAGCGCCGGGAGCAGCATGGAGGCGAGGATCGCAATGATCGCGATCACAACCAGGAGTTCAATCAGCGTAAAAACGGATACCCTTTTTTTCATTTTCTCCCCCTTTCTCCGCGGTTGTCAGCGCGCGGCACGCCATTCGGTTACAGTTAATTCAATGTTGTCGAACGCGGTTACGCCCACTTCGCGGGCGAAGCTGCCGGTGAGCAGGCCATCGAGGCGCACACCGACGAATTCCCCCTGCTTCGGGTTGCGCCAGTCAAGTTTGACGGGCGCGCCGTTGTCCACGCGGACCTGGAGCGTTTTTGCGTCGTTGTCGATCGTAAACTCAAGGTGAATCGGCTTTTTCGGCGAATAACGCCCCAGCTGGACGAGGCGGTTCGCCTTGAAATCTCCCGACTCGTAGAAATTCACGTCGCAAATCCCTTCCAGCGAATACCCGGAGACACGCCCGTCGTTATCGCGGGCCATATCAAACGAGAGCGTCAGGACTTTGGCCGCCTTCGCCACGGCATGCGGCACGCGGAGGAAGACACGCGGCCCCCAGTGCGGCTGTTCGTTGTCCTTGAAATGGAGCGCGAGCACGTTTCCGTCGAGTCCGGAGGCCGATTTCTCCACCGTCACATAACGTGTGGCGGTGATGTAGTCGGCGCCGGAAATCCGGCGCATCGGGAGCCCGTCCCATGGATTCGCCGCGCTGCGTTCCAACGCTTCTTTGGTTTCCAATTTTGGGGGCCGCCCCGGCGTGTCGTCGGAGAAATCGAGCTTCCATACGGCGAACGGCGTTTTCGGCAGTTCCGCCGCCTGCAATCCGAGCGCCAGGAACGCCCCCGCAAGCAAGAGTGTCTTTTTCATATTACCTCTTTCCCTTCACTTCGGGAATCACTTCCAGCGTTCCCCAATTTTCCGGGCGGAGTTCCGATTCGCTCGGAATGTCGTTGACCACAAGGGTGTCGCGGTTGAAGCGGTACAAACGCGCCACGCGGCGGCCCGTCGCATCGCCCAGCACGATTCCCACGTCGCCGGCGATCAGACGTTTCGGCCAGAGGGTGTTGTCGATAATATACGGCTTCAGGGGAACGGAGGCTTCCACAACGTATCCGGTCGCGGTGTCTTTAATGACGACTTCCGCCTTGGCGATCACGCTCACGGAGTCGAAGTTGATCGTCCGCGTCGGCGAGCTGAATCCCTGCGGATTCTTCGCGCCCGGCGTGGCCGCTTCGTAGAAAACCGCCACATCCTTGCCGTTGAATTTGCCGAAGACGATCCGTCGGTCGCCCATCCCCATCCGCCGCCCCGGCTGCGCCAGGGGGTTGGAGGAAAACTGGAAGTCCGCCACGTCGCCGGAAAGGAAGAGCTGGTTCACGTTCTTCCCATCGTTCCGGTACGGCGCGCCTTTGTTCACCTCGTACGCGAAATAGAGATTCTTTTCGTCGCTGCGAAGCATAATTTTTGCGTTCGGCGCTTTTTCACCGCCGACGGAAACCGCCGTCTTGCGATCCCATTCGCCGAGGTCGCCGTCGACCTTGATCGGGGCGCTCAGGATGGGCAGCGGAACCGGCGCGGTGTCCGCCGCCGCCTTCGCCGCCTTGCCGACGTTGGCCGCCGCCTCCGCCGCCTCCGCGGCGTTCAGCGCGAAATTACCCTTGAAACGCTTGGCCGCGTCCAGCCCCTTGATATCGAAGAGGTGGTGCGCATTTTTGCCGTGCGCCAGAATGATCCGGCCGTCGTCCATCTGTGTGATGGCCTGGATCGTTTCGCCGCGGTATACGTCGGGACCATCCTCGCCGCCTTCGGCCGGGTCGCGGAGAATGCGTCCCACATAGAGGCCGTCGGTGGTGAGAATCGGCATCTGGCAGCCGTGCCACTGGGTGAAGGTCAAAACTTCGCCCAGTTCGCCCTTGGTCATGAAGGGGAGGATTTTCTCGCCGGTGATGCTTCCCACCGCGCGGTGGTCGGCGACCGTCGGAATCCGCCAGTTGATCTTCCCGTCGGGAGCGTAGCTGGTGATGTGCGGATCTTTCTTGTTCTTCCGGTATTCACCGAACTCGTTCATGATGAAGTTTTTGTTTTTATCCACCATCATGCCGCCGAGCCGCCCGGTGTACGGAGCGAGCTTTTCGAGTTTTTCGAACGAATACTTCGGCCCGAATTCGGTCCAGCCGATCACCGGGAAGCCGTACAGCCGCGTCTCGCCAATCTCCCGCCCGGTAACGTACAAGGTGAAGTCCTTGTCGATGTCGCCCATGCCCCAATGGCTATCCAGCATACCCAGATCGGCGCCGATCTTGTGGAACTGCATTTCGTCCGGCTGGGCTTTGCCGTCGCCGTTCAAGTCGGTCCAAATGTAGTTGAATCCGCCTTTTCCTTTGAAGACCGGCGGGGGCAGGCTCATGCGCCAGAGGAGTTCCTTTTCGCGCCCCGCGAGGGTGCGTTCGTTGTCCGAGCGGCTGAAAATACCGCCGATGGCGACGCGCGGAATGTAACGGTAATCGCTGGTGAGTTCGCCGATGGTCATCGCGTCGCGGCTCCCCACGGCGATGAAAGTCTTTCCGTTGCGCCGGAACATTTTGAAGGGGGAACCCAATTCGATTTCGCAGTTCCAGTATTCATCGTGCGATGTGCGGCGCCACAGGGTGGAGATCGGCTCGTAGCTCTTCTTGGTGTAATCGAGCTTGAACACGGTGTTGTTGGCAAACGCAATGGTCGGATCTTTCGGGTCCAGGTAGCCGCCGGTTACGCCGCCGTAGGTGGAGCCGCCGATGAAATGCTTTTCGAACTTGCCGTTCGCGGCGTTCCATACACTCACACGACGCGGCGCGTCCTCGTTCTCCGCTACCCAGAGTTTGCCGTTCTTGTCCACGGCCAGCTGGTGCGGGAAAAGCATTCCATCCCGGTCAAACTTGCCGATCCAGCCGCGCCCGCCGACTTTGCCGATCGTGCGGACAAATTTACCGGAAGCGTCGAACACTTTCACACACTGCTGGTCGGCCCAATCGCCGACGTAGAAGTTGCCTTTGCCGTCCAGCGCCAGCGCCGCCGCCGCTTTCAGATTGTTGCTGACCGGAGTGCGGAGCACTTTGCCGTCGGCCACATTGAGTTCGACCACGGTATTGGCGCTCAGCGCAAAGAGTTTTCCTTTTTCGTCAAACGCCAGCGCGCCGGGTTTTTCCAGCGGCCATGCGGTTTTTTCCTCCATCGTCGCGGCGTCGTAAACCTTCACCTGATTCTCGAACCGCATCGAAAGATAGACTTTCCCCTGCCGCGCCGCGATACCGGATACGCACGCGCCCGCCATGCGGTCGCTGAAGTAATAAAAATCGCGCACCCAGGAATTATCCACCGTGAAATTTTTGTTGTCGTTGTACAAATCCGCGAACCAGTTCGACGGGGTTTGTTCCACCGTGTACTCTTTTAAGGTGATATAGGGTTTCTTGAGCGAGAAATCGACGCAGTTCCCGTTTTTCGCATCGTGTACGGAAATGACCGTGTCGAAATACGCCAGGAGCTTTTCACCCTTCCGCAGACTCTTGCCGGAGCGGGCCACGCGATCCATCACAAAATAAAGTTTGCCGTTGTCCACCGCCAGAAGCGCCGAGCCGTTCCCGGTGGGATACGGGGTCTGGAAAAATCCCCACTGCCGTTGGCCGGAGAAATCCGTTCCGATCAACCCGGAGCCGTCTTCCGCCGCCGACCAACCCAGGTATACGCCGTTCGCGTCGGTCGCAACGGCCTGCGGCGGACAGTGGTCGCCGCCCCACTCGCCGCGTCCGTCCACCGTCTGCCAGGCGGGGGTGCCCGGGTTGTCGAAGGACATCAAATATTCGGTTTCGATGCCATCGTGGTACAATCCACGGAAGCCGTATTTCCCGACGGGAACGGCCTTTCCTTCGTTGTCGAGCCCGTCCCATTTGACGATTTCGCCTTTTTTGAGGCGTGTCGCGGCGAGGAGGCGACGAACGCCTTTGCCCGCTTCGTCCACGATTTCAAGGGTGTAGAACGCATCTTTCGGCGCGGTGAAAGGCAGCGTGGCGACCGCGCGGTCGGCGATCACTTTGCCGTTCACAATAAACGGAATTCGGTTCAGTTCGTCGCCGCCGTAGAACAAATCGAGCACCGCGCGGAACGATCCGGCCGGGGCTTTCCCGGATTCGGTAATCAGCGCCCAGGGGAGAAAAATTTCCTGTTCATATCCGCCGCCCGGGATCGGAGAAATAGCGGTTTTGGCCCCTTTGGGGAGCGCGTCGTCCAATTTTCCCTCGTTGAAACGCGCGCCATAGGTAATGGACATGGCCGGGATTTTCGCCGCGTCGAAATACCACGCGTCCACGTGGCTGACTTTGTCTGTGGCCAGTCGGACTTGCACGGCGTCGCCGCCGTCATACCCGTGGCGCACAAGGCGGGGGTCGGAGACGTTCTGGTGCGGTCCTCCCGTCAGGAAGCGGAGGCCGACATACAATCCTTCCGGCGCATACGCCCAGAAAACTTTCGTGGCATAGCGATTCGGGAAAAGGGTCGGTTCGATGGAGATCACCGTGCCGGAGGCTTCTTCCCACTCATCCGGGGAAAGCTTTCCATCCACGACCATTTTCCTGGCGGGGACGGCGATCATTTTCGTCGTACGGGTCAGCTCATTGCCATGGTCCATGACCGCCGGATTCGGCGGCGCGATTGCGCCGGATGGCTTCAACTCCACCAACGCGCCGGAGTTCGGGTCGAACGTGGCGGCCACCTGCGTGGATTTGGCGATGCCGTCCATGATTCCCCAACCCATGTCGCCGCCCCAGCGGTTGCCGGAGGTGGTGCTGCTCATTTTTTCCTTCCACCACGTGCGATAGCCCAGGCCGCCATCCATGCCGTCGAGCGCCAACTCGATGCCGAAACGGGGCGCGACATCTTTTTCCGGATCCATGCCGAGCGTCTTCCAGGGAATGGCAATCTCCTGCATGTAGCCGGCGGCGGCCTTCTTAAAGCCCTGCCGCACTTCCGGCAGCGGGCGTCCCGGCTTGTCGGTCAGCGAATTCGGCAACGCCACGGCGATGTTCGATTTGGAAACCGGATCGTAGTAGAACGCGATAAAGGGGTTCGTCCCTTTTCCGGTACTCAGCACCAATCCGTCGCCCGCGGGGATGATTCCGGGGGTCTTTTTCGACCCCATCGGCGTATCGTCGGTCCACCAGATGCCGACATAAAGAAATTCATTGTCGTATTGCATGGCGACGCGTGCGGCATACTTGGCGTACACCCCCGGCGAATCACCCGCCGCTTTGCTTTGCGCGAGCGTAAGCAAAACCGCGTCGTCCCGATTCCACTCCTCCAAATCCCCATCCATCGTTACGGGGCGCGAAAGGGGCTTGATCTCCAGCGGGGCTTCGACCACGCGGTTACGGCCCCCTCCGGCGAAGACGCAGAGCGCCACGCCTAAGAGCATCCATGCGACAAAACATTTTTTCATATATCTCCCTTACGTGTTGGATTGTTCGATTAAACGGCAGTCGACACAAATTGGTTCGGTCGTTTCTCCGTTGAAACAGCGCAGAAGCTGCGTGATCAGCCCCTCGGCCATGGCCGCCACATCGACTTCGATCCATTCGACGGGCAGCGGCATAAGTTGCTCGAGGCCTTTGTTGCGGTGCAGAACAAGCTGAAGATCGCGGGGGACCTCCACTTTGCGATGGAGAATGCCCATGAGGGTTCCGATATTGAGCTCATCGGGATAGACGAAGAGGCCGTCCGGACGTTCCGCGCACGACCAGATGCGTTTGAAGGCGTCGTAAGCGAGGCGTTCGTAGCCGCGCCGGTCCAGAATCAGATCGCGCGGTTTGAAGCTCATCCAATCCATGTTCCATTTCATGCCGTGGGCTTCAGCGTGGGCGATGAAGCCGCGCATGAACCAGTCGGTATTTTTCTTCAATTCCATCTCCGAAAACGGCGGCCCCGGCATCGCCGCGATGAAGCCGACCTTCCTGCATCCGCGCCGCCGAAAACTTTCGAAGGCGGAATCAAGCAGCATAGAGGGGCGGAAGTTCACGCGGTTCCGGTAATTGGCGCCGGAGATCAAGGCAAAAGGCGCCTGCAGCTTCAGCAGGGTCTTGTACTCCTCTTCGGAGGTTCCGTTGGTGATCAAACCCTGGACCTCTCCGCGCATGAGCGCTTCGCGGCAGGCGGAAAAATCGTTCGGCGTGCAGTTGTAGATGATCAGCTTGACGTCGATGTTCCGCTTGGCGGCGGCTTTGCGGACCTCCTCGGCCAGGAGGCGCACGAAGTCGATCCGGTACAGCGCCGATTCGCGGACGGAAAAGCCGATGCATTTGAGTTCGCGCCGCTGCTCGTTCACCACGGTTCCGGTTTTGGAGCGGCGCGAAATGAGCCCTTCGGCCACAAGCAGCGAAAGCGCCCGGTGGACATTGCCGGTCGAGGTTCCGAACCGCTGCGCGACCACGTTCGACGGCGGAATCACGCTGCCGGGGGCAAGGTTCCCCGAGAGGATTCCCTCGCGGAAATGCTCCGTAATCTGCCGGCGAAGGCTCCAGTTTTTCGATTCTTCCATAACCGGACATCCATGTCGAGTGAATAATATGAATAATACCCTGATTGCATTATACTCTATTTTTCATACAATGTCAAGAGGAAAAACGGAACACAGCGTTATTTTTCGCGCGATCAGCGCTTGAGGTGGTGAAAATCGATCAGGCTGTTCAACCACAAATTGAGCGCGTTCCAGTAGGTCGGCGGACAGTCGGGGAGCGGAGAATCCTCCACGCCGGAGGCGACGAGGTTTTCAAGAAAATCCCCCTGCTCCGCCGTCGCGGCTTCCGGCAGAAGGCCGCATTCGTACAAATACGTCAGCTTAACGATCACCGCGAGTTGTTCCAGCGTCCGGTCCGAATGCCCCGGCGGGAGCGCCAAGTGCCCAAGACAGGAACGGAGCGAGTCGTAGGTGAACGGCATCGCCACCCCCGGCAGGGAATTTTTCAGCAAAAACGCGCCGATTTTCCCTGCGAAGAGAAAATGGCGCGGCTGCTCCGCTAGGGCATCGAAGGGGGTCAGGAGTTCCAGGCTGCGCGCCGTGAACAAATCCCCCTCCCCTTTTTCTTCGAACTCCACCTCCAGCTCCCGGTAAAGATCCGCGGCGGGAGGGGTTCCGTTTTTAGCGGACTGCGCGCCGTGCGCGACAAGGTTCAGCCGTCCGAAATCGGGGCTGAAGCCCCCCAGGAGCAGCGCCGTTTCGCGGTACGGCTGCCTGGAAAGCACAATCATGCAAGTCATTGTCGTCATCATCGGCGCGCGCTCTTCCTTCAATCAAAACGGAGCGTGTAGGCGAAACGGTACTTGCCCGGCGCAATCTCGTATTCGGGCCGCGTCTTGGGTCCGCACGAGTTGGTGCCGAGTCCCGCCTGCTTCAAATCCAGCGTGACGATGGTTTCGTCGTTGCGCCGGAGCTCGTAAACGTGCCGTCCGGCGAAAAGCTCGGATGCGCGGAAGTGGCTGGCGGTGAACTCAAACGGGAATTCCGCCGTCGCCGTCATGGTGTGTTTTCCGCTGGAAAGAAGCAGCTCGCGGACGTCCGTCCGGTTGCCGTTTTCCTGCGGCATGACGTACGGCGTGAACATGCCGTCCACCGTGTCGCTGTAACGCCCGAAGAACGCCGAGGCACGGCGGTCCGTGTAATTCTCGTGCGGCCCCCGCCCGAAGTATTCGACCGTTTCAAACCCCTTCGCCAGTTCCAGAACCACCCCGAAACGGGGAAGGGTCTTGCTGCTCGAGGCCACGTCGCCCTCCAGCACACAATGGATGGAGCCGTCGCCGGCAATGGTAACAATCTGCACAGCCTCCACCTTGGTGTCGGTCTTCGCCGCGCCCAGCGTCTGACGCAAGGTGAGCTCCACACACCCGGCTTTCTCCGCCGCCTCGGCGGAACCCGCGAGCAGAGTCAAACGATCCAATCCGGCGCCGAGCCAGCGCCCAAGGGCCTTGCTCTCCTGCCCGCTCCAGCCGCGGATGCCGTCGTTGTCGGTCGCGGCACGCCAGAGATTAATGACGGGGCCGGAGACGGCAAGCGCCTCTGCGTTACGGCTTATGGAGCTGATCGCCCCCTTGGCGCGATCCACCACCACCTCCAACGCCCCCGCCCGCACAGTGATGCGCGTTTTGGTGGACTTGAGCTCCACTTTGCCGGAAACCCGCGCGGGCGCTTCCGGCGCGACAAGATTCATCGCTCCGGTAACATCGATTTCATCGGTGGCGACCACGTGTCCGGCCTCCAGCATCCCCTCGGCATTGCGAAGGGCAAAGGCAATATGCAAATGCGCTTCTTCACCGGGGGCGACATCCAGCACCGGGAACGGGATTTCGAAGCACGACGCGTCGCCGGGCGCGGCATAGAGTGTCTCGATCTCCCCTTCCGCCACTTTGACGCCCTGCTTCAGGAGCTCCCAACGCCCTTCCAGATGTTCCAGCGTACGGAAATTGTACCAGTTCGCCGCCGCGAACCAGCGCGTTGCAAGCTCCATGGCCGTAACGCGCACCGGGCGCGAAAGGTACTTGAATTCCCACATCGCCGGATGCGGCGTGCGGTCCGCGAAGACCATGCCGTTGCAGACAAAATCGAAGTCGTGGTCCTTTTCGCCGTAGTCGCCGCCGTACGTCCAATACGTCCCTTTGCCATCCGGGGTTTTCTCCAGGAACGCCTGGTCCACCCAGTCCCAAATGAAACCGCCCTGCAAACCGTGATGCGACTCGATCGCCTTCCAATAGTCGGCGAGCGAACCGTTGCTGTTCCCCATGCCGTGCGAATATTCGCACATGATGAACGGGCGGCGGTCGCCGCCGCGCTCCGCCCAATCCACGAGGATTTCGATCTCCGGGTACATCGGGTCGGCAAAGGAGTTGTACCGCACGCCGACGTCGTCGTACATGTTCGTCCCCTGATCCCAGTAGGTCTTGATCTCACCTTCGTTGTGGATCATGCGGGTGTCGTCGAGGGCCAGGGCCGCTTCGGTTGCGAGCGTATGGTTTTCGCCGTTGCCCGACTCGTTGCCCATAGACCAGCAGAAGATGGAGGGGTGGTTGCGGTCGCGCAAGACCATGCGGGAAACGCGCGCAATGTAGGCGCTGCGCCAGCGCGGATCGCGACACATGGTCGCGTAGTTGGCGTGGCACTCGATGTCCGCCTCGTCGATCACGTAGATGCCGTATTCGTCGCACAGATCGTACCAGCGCACGTCGTCGGGGTAGTGGCAGCAGCGAATCGCGTTGTAGTTGAAAGATTTGAGCATGAACATATCGAGCATCATCCCCTCCATGGAGAGGGTTTTGCCGTGCACCTGGTCGTGCTCGTGGCGGTTCACGCCGCGGATGTAAACCTTTTCGCCGTTGAAAAGGAGTTCGCGGTCGCCGAGCTGAATGTTCCGGAAGCCGACGCGGGTCGCACGGCAATCGACCACACATCCTTCGGCGTCGAGCATCTCCACGGTCAGCGTGTAAAGGTACGGAATCTCGGCGGACCAGGGGCGGACGCCGTTGAGGCGCCCTTCCAGCACATTCGTGTACTGGTGCGCCCGGTACAAATGGTGAATGCGGGCGGATTCGCGCCAGACTTCACGCCCGCCGGCATCTTTCAGGACGCAGCGGAGGGCATAGTCGCGCTCCGGTCCGCGGGGAAGGAACGACTGAATGTCGAATCCGGCGTGGGTGCGGATGCGGAGGAGTCCGTCGCCGGAATCCAGGTCCAGGTCGCCGTTCACCCACACATCCTCCAGGTACGCCTTTTCGGTGGCGTAAAGGAAGACGCTGCGGTAAATGCCCGCCATCCACCACTGGTCCTGGTCCTCGATATATGTGGAGTCGGACCAACGGATCACCCGGCAGGCGAGGACGTTTTCACCCTCGAAATTCAACGCGGGAGTGAGGTCGAAGTCGGAACACAGCCGGGTGTCTTTGCCCATTCCGATAAACTTGCCGTTCAAATACACCTCCAGATAGCTCTCCGCGCCGCCGATCTGGATGACCACGCGCCGATCTTTCCAGCTCGCCGGAACGGTGAACTTCGTCCGGTAGAGGCCGGTCGGATTTTCCTCCGGAACAATCGGCGGCGTGTTGGCGAAGGGCATCTTCACGTTGGTGTAAATCGGCAAATCCTCCGTATTCTGGCGCGTCCAGTTGGAAGGAACCTGAATTTTGCGCCATTTGCTCATTTTGTATCCGGGCGCGGCAAAATCGGCTGGGGTCAGCTCCGGGCGGGCCAGGCGGATGAAGTCCCACGTGCCGTCGAGCGACTGAAAGAAAGGCGAAGCCGCGCCCGCCGCAAACGTCGGCCGCGCGCTTTCGGCATTGGGCCAGGGGATGAGTCCGCTGTGCATGGGCAGCCGGTTGATCTCGGTAATCTCAGGCAGCAAATAAAGCTCGGGAACAACACGCCATGGATTCATACTGTATTTCCTTCTTTTCCGGTTGTGGTTTTCCGTTTGCAGGATACTATAACGCGCTTTTCGCAATTTAAAAGCCTTCCAAACGCTGCGCGGCTTGAAAAAGATATTCCATTGGTGTATACTAGTCTTATGATTAAGAACCGATCCTTATTTGTGCTCAACTACCTGGTCACGCCCGAACGGCGCATCGACCAGGCCGCGCTTTTGTGCGAAAAAGGAAACATTCTCGCGGTCGGGGGACTTTCCGCTTTCACGCGCGAGCCGGGGATGAGCGTCGTTTATCTCCCGAACGCGTATGCGACACCCGGCTTTGTCGATACGCACATTCATGGGGCGGGGGGCTTCGACTGTTCCTCGGCGCTGGAGTCGGCACGCAGCATCGACGACATGGGGCAACTCCTCGCAAGCCGGGGCGTAACCGCATTTTTCCCCACGGTTGTGGCGGATACGCCGGAACGGATGATCGCCAATCTCGCGGAGCTCGCGCGCCTTATCGGCGAACCGCGCGCCGGAGCGGTTCCGGTCGGCATCAACATCGAAGGCCCTTTCCTGAATCCCGCCAAGCGCGGCGCCCAGAAAGAGGACGCCATCTGTCCCGTGGATCTCGGTTTCGCCCGGGAGATGCTCGCGGCGGCTCCGGGCCTTGTCCGGCTGATGACTTTCGCTCCGGAGCTCAAACACGCAAAGGAACTCGTCGAATTCCTCTGCGAAAACAATGTTATTCCCTCCATGGGGCACAGCATCGCCGATGAAAAGGAAACGTTGCGCGCCATCGACGCCGGGGCCAGCCACTGCACACATCTTTTCAACGGAATGCCGCCGTTGCACCAACGCGGCATGAATCTTGCCAGCATCTCGCTGACCGACAACCGCGTAACGGTCGAACTGATTATGGATGGCCGGCACATCCATCCGCGCATGGTGGATCTGGCGTGCCGCTGCAAACCGGCGCACCAGCTCGTCGGCATCAGCGACAGCACCATGGCGGCGGGGATGCCGGACGGAAAATACCGGATCGGGCCCTCGACCATCTCGGTAAAAAACGGCTATTCCCAGAATGAACAAAGCCTCCTCGCCGGAACAACGACAATGCTCGATTCCGGCTGGCACAGCCTTATGAGCGGCGGACACCTCACGGAAACCCAAGCGGCCATGGCGGTTTCGCGGAACCCGGCGGAAGCGCTCGGCCTGAAGGATCGCGGCCGTCTTTTGCCGAATTGCCGTGCGGATATCGCAATTTTTGAACAGACGACGAACCGTCCGCTCCTCACGGTTATCGCGGGCGAGATCGTCTACCAGGCGGAAGAATGAAGAATACCCCCCTCCCCTATGAACTTCTCGACTCCGGGCATGGCCGCAAACTCGAGCAAGTCGGCCCTTTCCGGCTTGTCCGCCCGGCGCTGAACGCATTCTGGCGTCCGTCGCTTCCGGAGGACACATGGAAAAGCGCCGATGCGGTATTCATTCGCGACAGTTCCGGTTCCGGCCGCTGGGAATACCGCCGCCGCCTTCCGGAAACATGGGAGGCCGCGTGGGGAGGGTTTACCATGCTGGTTAAGCCGACAGGATTCGGGCATCTGGGTTTTTTTGCGGAGCAATACGAAAATTGGGATATGTTCGCCGCCATGGTGCCGAAACTCGGCGAATCGCCCAGGGCGTTGAATTTATTCGCCTACTCGGGCCTTGGATCGATGGCGTTTGCGCGGGCGGGGGCGGAAACCTGCCACCTCGACGCGGCGCGCGGCATGATCGATTGGGGGCGCGAAATGCACGCGCTGAATCCGCATGTGCCGAATCAGATCCGCTGGATTGCCGATGACGTCCTCAAGTTCTGCAACCGGGAACTGCGGCGCGGCGCGCAATACCAGGCGATCGCGTTGGATCCGCCGACCTTCGGGCGCGGCGCGGCCGGTCAGGTATGGAAGATCGAAGACGATCTTCCGGAGCTTCTCCTCCTCTGCCGACGCCTGGTGGATGTGCGCCGTCCTTTCTTTATTACGCTCAGCGGGCATTCTCCCGGTTTCACCCCGCTGGTACAAGAGCGTCTTTTGGCCGAAGCGTTCGGCGCTTCCGGGCGCATGGAAAGCCGCGAAATGACCATTCCGGAAAATTCCGGACGCAAACTCCCCGCCGGCATTACGACAACCTACTTCTCCGGCCTCTGAGATTTTTTCATAAAAAACAAAAAAAGTGCTTGCATTTAAATATTTGCGATGTACCTTAATAGATAAGATACGCTTTTTTATGTTTTTTTGGAGTTTTCACCACAATTGCGATAGATTTTACTTTTTTTGATCCTGCGCCCGTTATGGGCTTTTGGATGTTGCAGCGTATCTTCCCTGATGGCTTTTTCCTTCCCCCCTGTCCGGTTTGTACCTGCGCGATTAATACAACACAATGACTTTGGGGGAGAAAGGGAAAAAATGAATATCTACGTTGGAAACATGCCTTACTCGATGACCGAAGACGACCTCCGCACGGCGTTTGAAGTCTACGGCGCCGTTGCGAGCGCCCGCCTGGTAACCGACCGCGAAACCGGTCGCGTCAAGGGCTTCGGCTTCGTCGAAATGAACAACCCGGCGGAAGCCAATGCCGCGATCGAAGCCCTCAACGGCTCCCGTCAGGGCGGACGCGAACTCGTCGTGAACGAAGCGCGTCCCCGTGAAGAACGTCCCCGTCGCGAAGGCGGCGGGTTCGGCGGCGGCGACCGTGGCGGATTCGGCGGCGGACGCGGCGGCGACCGGAACTACTAATCCGGCTCCGAAAAAAGCCTGTTGCCGCATCTCCCGGTGCGCGCGGCAGGCTTTTTTCATTTCCTTATGAATATTCCTCCCTGGCTGCTTCCTATTTTGGCTTCCGCGCTGATGCTCGGAATCTACGACATCTGCAAAAAACACGCGGTACGCGAAAATTCGGTCATGCCGGTTCTTTTTTTCGCCACACTGACAGGAAGTCTGTTTTTTGTCGGCGGCAGCGCCCTTTCGGGAAATTTATCCGCAATCGTACGTTGTTCCTGGGGCGAATGGCACCTTCTCCTGCTCAAATCGCTCCTGGTTTCCGCAAGCTGGACAGCGGTATACTACGCCATGCGCGAGCTTCCCATCTCGATTGCCGCGCCGATTCGCGCCAGCGCGCCGATGTGGACTTTTATCGGAAGCCTTTTCATATTCTCGGAATACCCCGATCTCCCGCAAGCCTTTGCCATGCTTCTGATCTTCTGCGGCTACTACAGCTTCTCTTTGATTGGAAAACTCGAAGGAATCTCCTTCCGCAAACACCGTGGCGTGCACCTGATCTTACTGGGAACGCTTCTCGGTGCCGCCTCGGCGCTTTACGACAAATACCTTCTAAGCTCGCTTCAAATTCCCCGCCAGACAGTTCAATTCTGGTTTTCCGTCGATCTTGTTTTCGTCCTGGGCGGCGCGTTCGCCATCCGGCGTTTCTGCTTTAAAAATCACCGCCCGTTTCACTGGCGATGGAGCATTCCGGCGACAGGACTCCTCCTGATCCTCGCCGATTACCTTTACTTCTACGCGGTGAGCCTGCCGGACATACAAATCTCCATCCTTTCACTGATCCGCCGCAGCAGCTGCATTGTAACATTCCTTGTCGGCGCACGCTGCTTCCACGACGCGAACATCCGCCTCAAAGCCGCCGCACTCGTCCTTATCCTCTGTGGCATTCTCCTCCTGGCGTTTTCAAAATAAGCGATAGTCGCCTACGAATAAAGACATCCTCTTCCTCGCGAACAATTAATTTTTTTGCAACGGGAGTGGCCATTACGTAAGGACATGCCATGCAACTATTACGAGGGCGCAACAACTAACGTAAACGGCAAAGATAATATACTTACGCAATACACTGGCCCAAGAGGGGCCAGACTTTCCGACGCGACGCGCCGGGTGGCGGATTTTTGGTTTCAATACGCGGGTCCGAGAGGGACCCGACCTTGCTTCTGTTACAAAGTTTACGCTTGTAGTTTGTTTCAATACGCGGGCCCGAGAGGGGCCCGACTGCTCAGTGCGGTCGTGACCCGCAACGCGGCGTGGTTTCAATACGCGGGCCCGCGAGGGGCCCGACCGCATTTTAGCGCCAATTGCCTCGATTATTCTTCGTTTCAATACGCGGGCCCGAGAGGGGCCCGACGTACTTGTCCTGTACGGCTGGAGCCGCTTTTCCGTTTCAATACGCGGGCCCGAGAGGGGCCCGACGTACTTGTCCTGTACGGCTGGAGCCGCTTTTCCGTTTCAATACGCGGGCCCGCGAGGGGCCCGACCCGCTACCGCGCCCGC
>JAVBPY010000020.1:0-6342 GCA_031549345.1 Victivallaceae bacterium | reverse complement strand
ACATCCTTCTGCCGTTCTGCGCTTCAAGAGGAAATTCCCGCCCGGAACGGAATCCAGGAATGCGAACAAATTTACTTACGGGCCGAAACCGCCAAAACCGTAATGTATGACATTGAATTGCCCGCCGCGGTTTCCGGGCGTCGTTCAGTATCCAACTTCTATTCAGGCCGCGATTGAACACGTGGCTCCCGCGCTCATTTTGATTCGTGATACTCTGCCTATAGTAACTCCGCTTCGCTCAAGAGCAGTGTACTACCATAAAAGTTAAAGACAAGTAAACAAAGCTCGAATTATGATTTTATCCGATTAGGCGCTTGACGAAACAGCCTCAAAGATGTATTCTACTGTATGAAACCACTTTTTCTTACAACACCGGGAGCGAAAAGCGAAATACGCTTCGCTCCGTTCGCATCGCCGGAAGCCACGGAGGCGCTTGAGCACGCGCTGCACGGTCGGCGCTCCATCACTGTAACTGACGAACACGTCGCCGCCGCCCATCCGGAAATCCTCCGCGCCCTCCCCGGCGAAACGCTCATCCTCCCCCCCGGCGAGGCGAACAAAACCTTTGGAACGTTGGAAAAGATCCTCGACTTCGCCGTCCGCGCCGGCTGCGACCGCCATTCCCGGTTTGTCGCCCTGGGCGGAGGCGTGGTGGGGGATTTAACAGGGTTTGCGGCGGCCGTTTTCATGCGCGGCATCCAGGCGATCCAGATCCCGACAACGCTTCTGGCCATGGTCGATTCAAGCGTTGGGGGAAAAACGGCGGTGGATCTTCCCACGGGAAAAAACCTCGCGGGGGCGTTCCTCCAGCCGGAGTTGGTTTTGATCGACTCGGCTTTTCTCCGTACCCTTCCCGCGCGCGAAATGCGTTGCGGGCTCGCGGAAATCATTAAATACGGCGTAATCCTGGACGCGGCGTTGTTCGAACGCCTCGAAGAAGGCGTGGATTACGACGCGCTCATCCATCGTTCCTGCGAGCTCAAAGGCTCCGTGGTGGAGGCCGACGAACGGGAAGCGGGACTGCGGGCCATCCTCAATTATGGCCATACCTTCGGCCATGCGGTGGAGCTTTTGAGCGATTTTTCCATCGGCCACGGCGAAGGGGTCGCCATCGGCATGGCCGCCGCCGCGGAGTGTGCGGCGCTGGCGGGGCTTTTTCCCCGCGACGACGCCCAACGTCAGACAAAACTGCTGCAAAAATACGGATTGCCGACTTCGATTCCCCGCGCGTTTGCCGCCGCTGATCTCCTCGAAGCCATGCGGCGCGACAAAAAAACACGCGCGGGCAAACTCCAACTGGTTCTCCCCCGCGCCATCGGTTCGGTGGAAATAGTTGGCGATGTCCCGGAATCAACCGTCCTCCAGGCGTTGGAGAACTGCCGTGAATGACCGCGAAGCGACGATTCTCCTGAACCTTATCTCCGGCATCGGCTATGTCAAATACCGGGCGCTGGTGTCGGCGTTCGGCACTCCCTCCGAGGTGTTTCGAGCCACGGAAACGGATTTGCTGGAAGTTGCTGGCATCGGTCCCCAGCTTGCAAAACGCCTCGCCCGCTGGCCGGAGGAATACAACCTTGAAGAAGAACTGGCTCTTGCCGAACGAAGCGGCGTCCGCATCGCCACTTTGCTTGATGAAACCTATCCGGAGATTTTGCGCGGCATTTTCGATCCGCCTTTGTGTTTATACGTCCGCGGCAAACTCCCCGATTTCCGGCAGGACGCCATCGCCGTCGTCGGCTCGCGCCGCATGTCCGATTACGGACGGCGCGTTACCCAGAGCCTGACGGCGGAGGCGGTCGCCGCGAAGATCGTCATCGTAAGCGGCCTCGCCTTCGGCGTGGACACCGTGGCGCACCAGACCACCGTGGAGTGCGGCGGCGTCACCGTCGCCGTCCTGGGCGGCGGGCTGGCAAACGTACAGCCGCAGGAAAATGTCCCGCTGGCACGTCGGATCGTCGAAACGGGCGGCGCGGTCATTTCCGAATTTCCGATGCGTTTCCCCGTCAGCCGCACTTCGTTCCCCCGCCGGAACCGCATCGTCGCCGGGCTTTCGCGCCTTTGTTTGGTTACCGAGGCGGGGGAACAGTCCGGCGCGCTGATCACCGCCCGTCTTGCGATGGAATTCGGCCGTGAGGTCATGGCCGTTCCGGGACGAATCGATAATCCGCAGATGCGCGGCTGCCACAAACTTATCAAAGAGGGCGCGGGGTTGGTGGAGGATTTCCGCGACGTGGCCAATGCACTCGGCTTCGGTCTTCTCCCCGGCTTCGCCCCCGGCGGCGACGAGCTCTTTGAAGCCGCCGCGCCGTATGGGCACGACGGAACCGCCGATCTTCCGCCGGATTGCCGCGAAATATGCCGCCTCCTCCGCGAAGCGCCGGAACAATCGTTCGACGCGTTGCACGGACAGACGCAGTGGGAGCTCGGCCGTCTCTCCGCCACTTTGGTACAACTGGAACTCTTGCTCACAATCCGCCGTTCCGGCGATCAACTTTATTCTTTGAGGTAAAAAATGGAAACGGACTTCTATTTCCTTTTGGAAACTTCGCCCGAAAATCCGGCGAAAATTACGCGGATTCACCTCCTGCCGCGCCCCGATGAAAACCAGATTTCCGCTCAGCGCAAACGGTTCCCGGAAGTGGTCGCAATGTTGGAAACCGCCCTGAATGGCGGTGGGTGCCCTGATCTGGAGCAATGGCTGGAGCCCGATTTTCACACCCCCTGGACGGAACGCGTCCTCCGGACCCTCCGGAGCGAAGTGCCACGCGGAGGGACCGTTACCTACGGCGAACTCGCCCGGCGCGTCGGCAGTCCGGGCGCGGCGCGGGCCGTGGGAGCGGCCATGGCGTTCAACCCCTTCCCGTTGTACATCCCCTGCCACCGGGTGATCGCTTTCGGCGGCAAACCCGGCGGCTTTATGGGGACATGGGGCGACACGCCGGAACTGCGCTTCAAACACCGCCTCCTGAAGGCGGAAGGATTTATCCTCTGAGCTGGCGGCGGAATACGATCCACGCAAGCAGATAGGCCCCGGTCGCAATGCCGAGCATGGCGGCGAAATACGGCCACAATAGGTCCATGCCAGCACCTTCCAGCATCAACTGCTGCGTCAGTTTGATGCCGTAGCGCATGGGGTTGAAGTAGGTCAAATACTGCAGAAAGTCCGGCATGCTCTCGATGGGTGTGGACATGCCGGAAAGAAGTCCGCAGGGGACCGCCAGCAAAAAGGTGCCGAGCATCGCTTGCTGAAGCGTCCGGCATAGTACGGAAATCACCATCCCGATCCCCGTAGAAGCCGCAAGAAACGCCCCGAAGCCGAGGTAGAGAAGAGCCAGCGACCCGCGAAGCGGCACCTCGAACCACCACAGTCCCACCAGCAACACCAGCGTCGCCTGAAGAAGTCCCACGATTACACAGGAAATCCCCTTTACGCAAAGGACCTGCCACGGATCGTAAGGGGCGACCATGAGTTGGTCGAACGTCCCCTCCTCCCGTTCCCGCGCCAGCGACATGGCGGAAAGCAGCATGATGACCGTGAGGGTAAGGAGCGCGAGCAACGCCGGAATCATGAAATAACGCATGTTGAAATTGACGTTGAACCAGGCGCGTGTTTCCAGCTCGAATCCGGGGTTCGGGATCGCGTTGTCCCGGCGGTATTCGCGGTTGAAGCGCTCCACGGTGTTCTGCGCGTACCCCATTGCAAGCCCGGAGGTGTTGGAGTTGCGCCCGTCGGTGAGAATCTGCACGGGGGAGGCCCCCGCCTCCACATTGCGGGCAAAGTTCTGTGGAATAACCAGGCCGAGGAGAAGGCGGCGATTGCCGATTAAATCGTAAAGCTCCCGTTCGCCGGCGGGCCATGCGGCACGCCGGAAGATGCCGGAACCGTCGAACATGGCGATGAGCTTGCGTGAATCGGTGCTGCGGTCATGGTCGAGCACGGCGTAATCGATCCTCCGCAAATCCATGGTCGCCGCATAGCCGAAAATGAGGATCTGGATCACCGGCGGCAGGAGGACGGTGAAGCGGCTCTTGGGATTTTTAAAGAGCTGGATCATCTCTTTGCGGAGAAGCGCGAGAAAATTTGTCATGCTACTTCTCCAGCGATTTCGGGGTTTTCCAACGGCACAGAACCAACAGAAGGACGGCAAAGAAACCGAGCACCGCGAGATCGCGCCCAAGCACTGGCCAGACATTCCCCGCAAGAAGCGCCGTCAGGAGGAATTCGACGAAATACCGCGCCGGAACAATCACTGTTATCGCCTGAATGGGCCACGGCATATTGTTGATTTCGTAAATAAACCCGGAGAGCATAAACGCGGGCATGAACGTCGCGAGCAAAGCCGCCTGGCACGCAAGATACTGGTTGCGCGTCACGCTTGAAATCAAGAGCCCGAGCCCCAGCGACACCAGAAGATACAGCCCCGCCCCCAGGAGGATCACCCACAGGCTCCCCCGCATCGGCACCCCGAACACCCAATGCACCGCCGCCAGAGAGATAAGTACCCCGATGGTGCCGAGGAAAAAGTTATTCAACGCCTTGGCGAAAAGAATTTCCGTCGTCCGCACCGGCGTAACAAAAAGCGACTCCAGATTTCCGTGTTCGTACTCCCGCGCCATCACCAATGAAGTGAGGAGCGCGCCGATCAACGTGATAATCAACACAATCACACCGGGGACCAGGAAATAGCGGCTGTCATTCGCCTCGTTAAACCAGATACGCCCGAAGGAAAGAACCGGCCCCGTGCTCATCCCCTCCCCGCGGAGCGCAATGGCCAGCACGCCGCGCACATAATTCTCCGTAAGCTGCGCCTGGTTGGCATTGACCGCATTCACCGCGATCAGGAGGCGGAGGTCGCCCTGGTTGAGTTTCCGCTCCAACCCGGCGGGAAGATAAAGGACGCCGTCCACCGTGTGGCGGGCCACCGCGCGGTCGGCCTCGGCGGGGCTGTAGTACACATGCACGTCGAAGAATCCGCTGGAGCGGAACGCGGCAAGCACTTTATCGGTCGTGGCCGTCCGTTCGGGGGTTACGATGCCGAGTTTGGCATTTTTCAGATCGAGCGACATGCCGTAGCCGAAAAGGAGGAGGAGCACCATCGGCATGGCAATGCCGATCGCCAAGCTGAACGGATCGCGGAGCAGCTGTCGCACCTCTTTGAGAAGAAGAATGCGCATGCGGCGAAAAAAGCTCATGTCCCCTTCGCCTCCTGTTCGCGCCGGAATTTCCGGATGATTTCGACAAACGCCTCTTCCAACGGCGGCTCCGGGCAATCGGCGGTGGCGCCGTGGCGGCGGATTTCCTCCGGCGTTCCGGCGGCGGGGATGCGCCCGTCCTGCATAATGACCATGCGGTCGCAGAACTCCGCCTCGTCCAGAAAATGGGTGGTGATGATTACCGTAACGCCGGAATCGGCCAATTCGTTGATGCGCAGCCAGAACTCGCGGCGCGCGAGGGGGTCGGCGCCGGAGGTTGGCTCATCCAGGAAAATGATCTCCGGCTCGTGCAGCAACGCACAGGCCATGCTGAGGCGGCGCTGAAAACCGCCGGGAATCTGCGCCGTCGCCGTGTCGCGATACGCCTGCAAGCTGAAGGTCGTTTCCGCCCAATTGATCCGTTCGCGGAGGCGGTTTCCGGTAAGTCCGTACGCGCCGCCGTAAAATTCCATATTTTCCCGCACGCTCAAATCCCCGTACAAGGAAAATTTCTGCGCAACATACCCAAGCTTCCGACGCATCTTCGCCGCCGCCCGGCGGAAGTTCACTCCCGCAACCTCCAGCGTTCCGCCGTCGGGGCGGCTGAGGCCGCAAAGCATCCGGAAGGTGGTGCTTTTCCCCGCGCCGTTCGCCCCCAAAAGGCCGAACACCTCACCCTTGCGTACTTCGAAATCGATGTTGTCCACGGCGGTGAAGGAACCGAAAACTTTCAGGAGTTTTTCCACTTTCACCACCAGCGGCGCGGCCTCCTCGGTGCGTACAGCAGGTTCCGGCGGCAGAGGATCTTCCGCAATGTCCGGCAGCGCGCCGTGCGATTCAAGGTGCTGCCGCAGCGCGTACATGAAGCCATCTTCAAACTTCGGCTCCGCGGGGCGCTCGTTCCAGCCGGAAACACCCCCCGCGCCCGCGGTTACGTACCGTACGCGCCGTCCGGAAATGGCGGCGTGTACCGTATCGTTCCGCGAGCTCAGGAACTTCTGTACCTGCCGTGCCTTGAGGCCCGGGGGAATGTCCAGCTCCCGGACGCGCCCCGCCGCCCGCGCGGCCAATTACATAGGCGTTACATGGGCGCTTTTATACCCAACCAAAATGTGCAGAAAAACCTACCAAAAAAAGGGCTCAAACAGG
>JAVBPY010000001.1:0-37161 GCA_031549345.1 Victivallaceae bacterium | reverse complement strand
CCAATTCCTTGCCTCTGCATATCCGGGTGGACTATCAGCTTGCCAATATATAATGTATCATTTTTTGAGTAAGCCCTGACAGACCCGATAATTACATCGTTTTCAGCAACGGCTTTGAGAAATACGCCATTGGAAAATTCTCTTTTCACATCTTCAAGTGTTTGCTTTAATGGCGGGATATCAGGGTTATCAAGTAAACGCGCTTCACTCTGATATGCGAGGTATTGCAGATCAAGTATTTCCTGTAAGTCCTTTTTCTCAGCCTCTTGAATTATCATTAAAACTTCCTCTGAATATTTGCATTATGACTATTGGGGACTGTAATGTATCACCATTTTCCGCTATGGTGAGGTTCCGGTAATATTCTGCAATCGTTCCGCACCGTCGACTTGTTTTATCTTGAACTTGCCAGCATCGCCGCAAGGGAATCCATATAATCACGCCAATAAACGATTTTACGGTCTTTAATCGTGACGATGGAACAGAACCTGTTGTCATAGGCTTTCCCTGTATCGGGTACGGTTCCATGCACTTCATATTCCAGTATCACAACGCCTCCTTCCGCATTGTAAATTCTAAGATTATCGGCGGAATGAAGGTCGTTCGAATAACCGTCGAACCATTTCCTATAGGCGTCGCGGCTTTCGAACCTGTCGGTGAACCCGGGGAAACGATACCGGAAATCAAAAACCGCATCTTCTGCGACAGCGTCCCAAAATGTTTCTCCATCCACCTTACCTTTGAGCCCCTCCATGGCAATGTTAAAAAAATGCTTCCGTTCCTTTTTTATAGCAAAAATGCTTATTATCCATGAGGGCGCCTCCTGACGTTTTATATGATTTTTCTGTCTGATTTATAGCCTGATCGGATGTTTTAAGATACCTCGCCATCAGTCACTTTCAAGCTTAAAGAAATTTTCGATTCGGAAAAGAGCTTCTAGTGTTAAGAAGGTTAACTTAATTAATCATGAGGCATCTGTAGTTCCGTCAAACGGGGATAAAATCCATACTTCGCGTAGAACCCCCAAACTTCTTCGTTGCCTACACTTACTTTGATAACCATTTTCTTAGGATTGCTCTGCCTGAGCCAATTCAATGCCTTGTCCATCAGGTTACCGGCTATACCCATTTTGCGATAATCGCTGGAAACAAAAATTGAATCGATTTCGCCGGTGTCATCAACTACACTTGCGATACAATAACCAACAACAAGAGACGCGTTATAGGCCAGCACGATATACAACTGACCTTTTTGGGCCGTTGAGAGCAAAGTTGTTTTTCTTGCTTCAAAAGTATTGTTTGCATAAAAGTCTTTATAATAGGGAGATTTATCAATATGTAATTTATTGAGTTCTTCCCATAAATCTTTTACACTGTCCAATAAATCCTCTTTCCCCGATACATAGCGAATGTTCATTTTTATTGTAAACATCTCCTAATAGAGTTTGTCAATTCTCTACGTTCGCCTTTTCCGCCGAAACATATAATTCATACTCTTTGATTGCTCTCTTTAACCGTTACCATACATGTACTTCAGCCTTTTTCAAGCAAAAAATATCGGAATCGAATACCAGAAGCAGATATACCGTCCGATCCAGCATTTAAGACAAGGCATCAAGAGAAAAAAAGCAAAAAATGCAAAAACGGGGTACCGATCCGGATGGATGGCGGAATAGCGGCACTTCTGTTAACCGTATTTCGGGTTTGAGGCGAGGTTTCGTAAAAAAAAGTATGGATGCCCCATGTCGGAATGCCTGTTCACCACTTTTAGAGAGATTCAGAGATGTTCTCTCCGTTTTTTACCCTTTTCCGGAGATTTTGCGTCGACGCGAAAACGGAAATAGAGAAACGTAGAGTTTTTGAACGGGGGGGGGAACTGTTCACCGTTTGGACGGTCGGAAAAGAAAGCAAAAAAATGGCTCCGACAGCTGGATTCGAACCAGCGACCAAGTGGTTAACAGCCACCTACTCTACCGCTGAGCTATGTCGGAGCGTGTTGTCCTATACATTATCTCTTTTTTTACCTTTTGCAAGTCGAAATCGATTCTTTTTTCAAAAAAAGCTCGTTTTTGACGGTTGCATATTCCAATCTTGAGGTCTATAGTATGCCATGTGTGGGAGGAAAAAATGAAAACACTCGCTATCATCGGGGCCGGATACCTGCAACTTCCTTTGGTGCGGCGCGCACGCGAGCTCGGGCTGCGTACCATTTGTTTCGCTTGGGCCGATGGCGCAAACGCGGCGCGTGAGGCCGATTTATTCTATCCCATCTCCGTTACGGAACACGACAAGATCATCGCCATTTGCCGCGCGGAAAATGTTGCGGGCGTTTGTTCCATCGCAAGTGATATCGCCGTTCCCGCCGTGGCCGCCGTGGCGGAAGCACTCGGCTTACCGGGAAATTCCGTCGAATCCGCCCGCCTCACCGCGCACAAAGGGCTGATGCGAAAACGCCTTGCCGAAAGGGACATTCCATGTCCGGAATTCCGCTGCACCGCGGGCAATGAACCCATCTCCATACGTTTTCCCGCTGTCGTGAAACCGGCCGATCGTTCGGGGAGCCTCGGCGTATGCATGGTAAACGATCCCAAGCACCTCGGCACCGCCCTCAAAAAAGCCTTGGATATCTCCCATTGCCACGAGGCGGTTGTCGAAGAATTCACAGGCGGCGTGGAGGTCAGTGTCGAGACCATCAGCTTCGAGGGAAACCACTACCTCGTCGCAATTACCGACAAAGTAACCTCCGGCAAGCCGCACTTTGTCGAACTCGCCCACCACCAGCCGAGCCGGCAAGCCGCAGATACCCTCGCGCGCCTTCGCGAGCTCGCGTTCCGTGCCCTCGATGCGTTTGGAATTCGACACGGGGCCGGACATACCGAATTCATTATCGCCCCCGGAGGCGCCCTCTGCGTCATTGAAGTCAGTGCGCGCATGGGCGGGGATTTCATCGGCAGCGACCTGGTTCCCATGACCACGGGGTACGATTTCGTCGGCGCCGTCATCCAGGCGGCCCTGGGCGAATTTGTTCCGCCTCCCGCTGAAATACGGACCTCCCGAAAAGGGGCGGGCGTTTGGTTTTACACCATTCATACCCCGGATGTCTATACCCTGATGAACTCCGCCGATCCGAGAATCGTCCGCGCCGAACTTAAAGACCGTTTCCCTGTTTCACCGCTCACATGCAGCAAAGACCGGTCCGGTTATTTTATCTATTCCGCCGAACACCGCTGGGATCTTCCGCTGAAAATACCGACCTGATCGCAGGTCGTTCCCGGGAAGTTTTGTACATGAACAAGCGTTTTCAACTTGAAAAATGCGGGAACACACCCTATATTTGTTCGTAGGTTTTTTTCATTTAACAAAGGGGTATCCACGCCGATGAGTTACGATCCGCTCGCGCTTCTTCTTCTGGCCGCTTGGTTTTACTCCGGAATTTACGCCCTCTCCGCCTTATGGAAGGAACGGGAAGCGCTCGGACCACGGGAACAATGGGTGAACCTTCTGGCGCTTTTTGCCGGTCCTCTTGTGCTTGCCGGACTCGCCTGCGTCAACGCTTTCCGGAATGTGAAATCAAACTTCTCCGCACGCCGCAACCGCAGCGAACGGGAACAGATCGATATTTTCATCAAAGACTCGCAGGGGCAACCGGTTCTTCAGGCGGGGGAGGAAGACGGCAAATCTGGTGAAGCCATTTTCCGCACCCGCAAGCTGCTCCACGACGCCCTTGCACGTAAGGCGAGCGATGTATTCCTGGACCCGAAGCCCAATGGAACACTGGTGATTCGCTTCCGCGTGGACGGCTCGCTCCGCGTGGTCGGCGAAATGGGGCTGGAGCTCGGCAACAGCGTCGTCAGCGCCCTTAAAGTGGCGGCAGGAATGGACATCACCGAAAGACGCCGCCCGCAGGACGGCGCATTCAGCGCCATAAGCGGCAAAACACCGGCTTCCTTCCGCGCCGCCAGCGTGGGGGCGTTCGGCGGGGAAAAAGTGGCCATCCGCGTTCTGGCTTCCTCTTCGGCCCCTTTGTCGTTGAAGGATGCGGGGCTCGCCGGGGAAAATCTCCGGATTCTCCAAAGCTCCCTCCGGGTGCCTTCCGGATTGATCCTCATCTGCGGACCGACCGGAAGCGGAAAAACAACCACGCTCTACGCCCTCCTCCAGAACATCGATTATTCATTGAAAAACGTCATTTCCATCGAGGACCCGATCGAACATGTGATCGACAAAATCAGCCAGATGGAAGTAAATACCCGTGCGGACATTACGTTTGCCAAACTCCTCCGCAACGCCCTGCGGCAAAGTCCCGACGTCATCTGCCTCGGGGAAATCCGCGACGAGGAAACCGCCGAGATCGCCTTCCATGCGGCCCAAACCGGGCACTTGATTATCGCGACCGTCCACAGTAACGACAATCTCGGGACGGTGGACCGCCTGGCCAACCTCGGCGTTTCGCTGCGGAGCGTCGCCGCATCACTTCAGCTCATTGTTTCGCAAAGACTTGTGCGAAAACTCTGTTCATGCAAAAAGCGCGGTGAAATTTCGGAAAGAACGCGCCAGAGTTTTCTGAAAGCCGGATTGGATACCAAGGAGGTTTCCCAGCCCGTCGGCTGCCGCAATTGCGACAACACGGGGTATGCCGGGCGCGTGGCGATTTTCGACTTGATGATCATGAACAACGCCCTCCGTGTCGCCCTGGAGGCGGAAGGGGCTACTTTAAGCTCCATCAAAGAAGAAATCGAGCGGGAACACGGGAGCTCCAACATGATGTACGAGGGGCTCAAGCTGGTTGCCGAAGGCATTACTTCGATCGAAGAAGTCGAACGTGTTTCACTGAATCTGGAGTAAGGGATGATTTATCTTATTTTCTGGGGAATTCCGATTCTTATGGCCGTTTTCATGGCCAGCCGGCGTTTCAACCGCGCATTTATTTTTTTGCTGAGCACGGTTTTTGCCGCGTATTGTTCCCTGTGGAGCATAGATATGGTTGCGCCGCTCCTGCAGGACTTTCTTCCGGGAGCGCTCCGGGCGTTTCTCCCGGGGCTTGCGATGCTGGTCCTCTTCGTGCTCCTCCTGGTGATGCTTCAAAAATTGAGCAGCCAGCTGGCGGAAGCGCCGGAAACCCGTCCAATCCCCCCGTTGTTCGAGCAACCGGGAGGAGTGGCGTTCGGCTTCATCACCGGATTTATCCTTTCCAGCTTCCTTTTGTTTCTTGTTCTTTCGACGCCGTGGCGAACAGACGTGGAAAAGATGGTCCCTATGGAGGGGTTCGAGGATAAGTGCGTAGGCTATCTTGTCCATTTCTCGGCGGTTGTGGATATGGCAAGCCTTCAGAAAGTTTCCCGGAGCACACGGGAGAGCGCTCTTCGCGGACGCCTCTACACGCCGCCGCCGACGGAAGAGGAAAAGAAGGAAGACGAACAAAAAACCAATGGAAAATCCCCTCGGACTCCCGTTGGTTCATCCGCCGCGCCGTCGACGCCGCAGAACAGCTATCCGGCCCCCGCGCGGCTTCCTTCTTCCAGCAGACCGAGCTCATTGAATCCTTCGGTTACACCCGGGCGGAGACGGTAGAGGATACGAAACCGGCCGCGTAATCGGAGAGAGAATTGTCCCGCGCCCCCATGATGAGAATCATGTCGTCCGCTCCGGCGGAACGGAGCAGCCGGCGGCGCAGCGCCTCTCTGTCGCCAAACGCCGCAATGTAACACACCGAACGCGAACGGCAGTCGTGCGCCACTTCCTCGCTCGTCGGCGAAAAAGAACTGCTTCCCCCCGCGTAATACGGAGGAAGAAACAAAAACTCGTCGCCGGGGCGCAGAACACCGCCGATTGTCGCCCCCAGGGCCGGACGCATGAACCCCAATGGCCCGTAGCCGTGCGGCTGAAATACTGCGAACACACGGCCGGGGACTTGTTCCTGGGCGGCACGGATCGCCGCGGCGATCTTTTCCGGATTATGGGCATAATCGTCGTACACCATCGCTCCCGAGGGGGTGCGCCCAGCGAAATCGTTTCTGCGCCAGATGCCGTCGAAACGCTCCAAAAGCGAAGGGGTAAACGGTTTCTTCGCCATACCGAACCAAGCGCGGATTGCCAATGCATTCAATGCCGTGTGCCTCCCGGGCTGCGGAAGAGCGATCCATTCTCCATTGGAAAATTCCGCAACAGGAACGCGATCCTTAAGACAGTAACGCCGGAGCGCGTACTCGCCCTGCGCCCCTTCCCCGGATTCAAAAATCACCACGGGAAGATCCGGAGGAAGAAGCGGCTTGAGAGCCTCGTATACGCCGCGTTCCAAAACAGCGCCGCGCCGGACGTTGCGGAGAAACAGCGCGAACACCTCGGCAAGTTCCTCCTTGCCGTAATGATCGGTGCCCATGTTCAGAATAATGGCATAATCGGGGGCAAAGGCGGTCAGGCTTTTATCGCTCTCATCCGCTTCGTAAACCAGAAAATCGCCGTTGCCGGGACGGAAATTTCCGGCGAGTTCCAACGCGCGGAAACGTTTGCTCAGAGCGCCGTTCAGCATGGAGGGATCCGCGCCCGCATTCAAAAGCGCTTCGGTCAAATAAGCGGTTACGCTGCTTTTTCCGCAACTGCCCGTAACGGCGATCGTGCAACGCGCGGAGGCGGCCTGAATGGCAAACTCCAGCGCTTTGGCGCGATGCAGACGCGCAATGGAACCGGCGGCGATGAAATCGGCGTTCCCTTCCTCGATCGCGCTCGACCAAACGATAAAATCGGGAGCGCCGGCCTTGATGAAAGAACCGTCCTGCGGATAAATGGCAATCCCCTGCGCCGCAAGCGGGGCGAGAATCCGCGCATTCTCCGGCCTGTCTGCCCCCCGGTCGCTCCCGCTTACCGCACACCCCAGCGCCCGGCAAAACTGCGCCAGAGCGCTCATCCCGATGCCGCCGATTCCGATAAAATGCAGTTTTTTTCCGGCAATCACTTCTTCACCTCTTCCGTTGGCGCTATATTCATTACTTTGAGAACACGTTCGGCGATTTCCCGGAAAACCGGCCCGGAAACGGTACCGCCGTAGTAGGCGCCCTTCGGTTCGTCCACTGTAACGAGCAAGACAAACGCGGGTTTCTCCGCCGGAACAAATCCCACAAAACTCGCAAAATATTTTCCGGAAGCGTATCCATGCCCCGGAACATACTTGCGGCTCGTCCCTGTTTTTCCGGCAACACGGTAGCCGGGGACGGGGGCGGCGGTCGCGGTGACGCCTTTTTGCGTTACTAGCGACATCATCTCCACCAATTTGCGGCAGGTATCGGCTTTCTGAAACATCTGTATACCTTCATCCTGCGGCGGAACATCCATTTCCCCCGTCTCCGGGTTGACGACGCGATCCACCAAGCGCAATGGAAGCAGCCGTCCGCCGTTCGCCAATGCGCAATAGGCGCGCACCATTTGTACCGGCGTAACCAGAATACCGTACCCGATCGGATAACGGGTAAGGCCGATGCCGCGCCATTGGCGCGCATCGCGCGGGAAAATGCCCGACGATTCGGCGGGGAGTCCCAGGCCGGTCCGTTCGGCAAACCCGAAATCACGCAATGTTTTTTCCACCAATTCCGGCCCCATTTCAAGGGCGATTTTGGCGGTGCCGATGTTGCTGGAAACCTTGATGATCTCCGTTGTCGTCAGCATTCCATACGGATGACTGTCCCGCAACGGTTTGTTCATGTAATTCCAGAGGCCGTTCTCGCAGTCGAAACGCGAATCCGGCGTGATGATTCCGGCATCCAGGCCGCGCCCGATGGTGAAAGGCTTTATGATCGATCCGGGCTCAAGCCCATCGGAAAGAAGCCGCAGACGCCACGCGTCCTCATTGACGACTTTCGAGCGTTCTTCCGGGTTGAATGTCGGCCGCTGCGCGGCGGCGAGAATGCGTCCGGTGTACGGATCGGCCATCACGGCGTAAATCGATTGGGGTTTCCATTTCGAAACCGCGTTGTCCAACGCCTCCTCCATGATCGACTGGAAGCGTTCGTCGATGGTCAACACCACATTCCAGCCGTCCCGGCTGGGGACGGAATCAAAGTGTTTCCCGTAAGCAAGGGGCTGTCCGCGCCGCGAGCGTTCGTAACTGATCGTCCCGTTCCGGGGCGCCAAAACACCGTTGTAGGCTTTTTCGACACCAAGCATCGGCACTTCGACATCCGCCTGCAGCGATGTGAACCCGAGGATATTGGAAAGCATCTTCCCCTTGGGGTAGCTTCGTTTTGTTCCTTCTTTGAAAAAAAGATTGTAAATGTATTCGTTCTTGGTCTTTTTCTGGAGCTCCGCGGCGTATTCCGTATCCAGATTTCGCGCCAGCATGGCGTTACGCACAGGCACCATGAGGCTGGAACCATCGTCCTGACGAACAAAAAAACCATCCTTACCGCGGGCCTTGCGTTCCGGCGCAAGCTTGAAATAAACTTCGTTGAAGTCCAATCCAAGCTCGCGCGCAAGAAAAAGCGCGGCACGGCGGCGGCGCACTTCGCGGTTGAGATACCCACCGGGATCGGCGAAAATATTCACACAGGGGACATTGCCGACCAGGAGATACGCGCGGTTGTCGAGAATTTCCCCGCGTTTTCCGTAAATCACCCGGTTGTTGGTCGTGTACTGATCCTGTGCTTCTTTCAGATAGAACTTATGCTGAACGATTTGCACATAGTAAAGCCGCGCCACCAAACCGAGTGCGACGATCAGCACTAAAAAAGCGCCGATGCGAATCCGTACACGAATGGCGTCGTTGTTGCTTAGCATAAAGCTTATCAGCGCCCGGCGACCTGCCGCATTCCTTCTGTCGAAACAGGAGCACGCAAAGCGAGTTTCGTTACCTGCCCGGCAGAGGGGGGGCGCAATCCGAGATTATGCTTCCGGATCAATCCGGAAATATGCGTCCAACTCGCCAGGCGCTCGCGCTGGATGCGCAAGGCATCCAACTCACGCTCAGCGAGACGGATATTTTCTTTTGAAGCGCGTATCGCCGTCGCCGTATTGGCGATTTTCTGGTTCATATAAATATAGGCGTTGCCGATCAGGGCAACAAGGATGACCAGAAAAAGCACTTGCATCAAAAGGAAGAATTTCCCCCAATACGAGGAACGAACCGCCGCTCCCGTCGAGCGGGAACGAAAATCACCTGTCTGTAAATTCACCGCCATTTTTATTCCCTCTCCTGTACGATTTTTTCCACCACGCGCAGTTTGGCCGGAGCCGCACGGCGATTTCCCGCCAATTCTTTCTCTCCGGCGACATACGCTTTGCGCGAAATTTCGCGCAGCGTCGCCGTTTTACCGCACACGCAAACCGGCAAACCGTGCGGACAAATACACGCGGCCGCTTCGTGCCGGAAAAACTGTTTGACCATCCGGTCTTCCAGCGAATGGAAACTGATAACGGCCAGGCGCCCCCCCTCTTTTAACAAAGAAAGCGCCGCCGGCAGGCCGCGCTCCAATTCGCCGAGTTCGTCGTTCACCGCGATACGGAGCGCCTGAAACGGCAACGTCGGATGCGGCAATTCACCGGAACGGCGACGGCCCATCACCTCATCGCACGCATGCACAAGGTCGGCCACCACACTGAACGGGTGCGCATCGCGCCGTGCAACAATCCATGCCGCCAATTTCCGCGATTTCGGAAATTCCCCGTATTCCCGGAAAATCCGTTCCAGTTCCGCTTCCGTCGCCCGGTTCAGCAACCGGCTGGCGGTCAAGGGCGAACGCCGATCCATGCGCATATCCAGCGGTCCGTCCATGCGCCACGAAAAGCCCCGCTCCGCCGTATCGATTTGCGGAGAGGATACGCCGATATCGAGCAAAATACCGTCCACTTTTTCCCAGCCCGCCCCCGCGGCGAGCGAATCCATTTCCGAATAAACGCCGCGTGCCAAATGCACACGTTTTCCGGCAAACGCAAGTGTGTCCGCCGCGCGCGCCAGCGCGTCTTCATCGCGGTCGATGCCAAGGAGTTCCAGCCCCGGATGCGCCCGCAGAAGCATGGCCGCGTGGCCGCCGTTGCCGAGCGTGCCGTCGATCAGCCGCGCCGGACGATCGCCGATGAACGCGAACGCCGCGGCGACCTCCTCCGGCAGAACCGGAATGTGTTCTCCAACTCCGCTCATTTCGACATTCCTTGCGCCAGAAGCGAGGCGAGATCGGGTTCAGTCGCGCTCATTTTCTGGATTTCATCCAAATATTCCCCCAAAGCCGCCCCCGTGGGTTGCTCCCATTTTTCCTCCGCGCAAAGGCGGATGTGCGAAATCGCGCCGAGCATTTTCAACCGGCTTCCCACGTGAATGGAGTCAAGCATTTTCCGCTCCAGCGCGATGCGCCCGTGCCGATCGCTGCGGCATCGACGCGAATTGGCCCCCAAGGCGACGAAAGCCTTCTGGGCATCCGGATTGGCAATGGCAAGTTTGCGTGTCCGCGCAACGAATTCCATAAAAACCCTCACGGGGAAAAGAAGCAACGCGGCATCGCGCGCGGGAAAAAGAACAAAATCACTTTCCCCTTCCGCACTCCGCCAATCACGCGGAATGGTAATGCGTCCCTGCGCGTCCAACACATGGTCGAACTCGCCGAGAAACAGAACATCGTCGCATTCTTTTTCGTTATCCATGATCCTTATTGCCCCTAATAGCCCCTATTTACCCCTATTTTACACCGTAAAGAAACTTTTTCAAGTCTTCTTTCGGCAAAAAACATCTTTTTATCACAAATCGCTAACCTTTTCCAAACGAACGGACGCTAAAGTATGCATCAACCCAAGAATTAAGGAGTACGATGAAAACAAATTGGCAAAACCTGGTTCTCGCCGGACTGGCCGTTTTAAGCGGAGCGGCCGTTCCGTTCCAGGCAGTCGGCGCGGAAGCCAAGGACCCGAAAAAGGTGCAGAAGATACGCCTTTTGGAAGATGATGCGCAAAATTACATGGTATCGAAAATCTACGAGCTCAAACACCAGAAGGCCAACGACCTTGTTCCTTTCGTCCTCGGCGCGATACGCCGCTATGCGCAAAATGGAACCGCCGACCGGATCAACTATTCCGCGGCCAGCCGCCAACTTCTCGCCGTGAGCTGTCCTGTTGATTTTATGCCGTATGTGGACGATATGATCGCCAAACTGGACCGCCCCAGCCCGGCGGATAAAAACGGCTCCGGCATTGAAAGCACGGGCATCTCCCGCAACGTGTATTTCCCCCGCTACCGCGGCTCCGCCCGCATGGCGGAAATCATGATCAAAGCCGGAATTCCCTCCAACGCGACCGAAGGCGCCAACCAGGACGCGACCGTGGCGTTCGATGCGCACACCAACGCCATTTATTGGAAGGATTCCATCAACAAAGACAAAGATCTTCGCAAATACCTCGCGTGGCTCGACCGGCCTTTGCCGCAAGTGCGCATGACGCTGAATATCTACGAAGTGCGCGAAAGCAATCTGGTGGACGTCGGCCTGGACTATCTGGCTTGGAAGAACGGCCCCGGACTGAACTTCTTCGACGTCGGCGCGAAATTTCTCGAAGGTTCCGCGATTCACTCCGCGTTCGGACCTTACGGATTTTTCCTGTTCGCCCCGTCGTTCGACTTCTCCTTCCTGCGCTTTCTTCAGCAGAACGGGTTGGCGCGCATCCACAGCAGTGCGGCGCTGACGATCGTCAATGGATCCGACGGCGAACTCGCCTTCTCCCCCTCTTACCAGAATCTGACGAAGAACGACAAATTCGCCAGCGCGGTCGTCCCCTCCGCCAACGACAAATTCGTCTTGAAAATCACCAAACCTTCGATCTTCCTGTTGGGCGATGCCGATAAGGACGGAAACTTCCGGATTTCCCGCGAAGAGGCCGCCAACATCCTCACCGAAGCGAATTTCGCCTACTCCCTGGAAATGAAAAACGTAGTCGAACGCAACGCCCGAGGCGACGAGCTTTATGAGGCGAGCAAAACCTCCGGCGCCGTTACGGTACGCGGCGGCGTCGAACGTCTCCTTGCCCAATGGAGCAAGGCCGAAGAAATCGAACAAACCATCGGCATCCCGTTCCTCTGTGAAATTCCAATTCTGAAATACATCTTCGGCACCACGACAACGACCAAAGAGAATCATTTTTTCTTCCTCTCCGTTTCCATCGAACCGGTTCATCCGGATGAAGAAGTAGCGCTTCTCGCCGGAGAACTTACCCCGGTCAACGAACTTGTCAACAAAGGATTCTAAAGCATGAAACGGATTTTACCCCTTCTTCTGGCCCTCCCGGCCCTTCCCCTTGCGGCGAACCAGCAGCCGACAAGCAACGAAAACCCGGCCTACGCCCCCTCGCATGTCCAGACACATCTGCGCTTGAACATCCGTGAAGATGCCGAGGTCGTCCATTTTGTCCGCGATGTGAACGATCCGAAGATCCTCACAAAAACCTATGTCCTTAAGCACGCCGACCCTTATTCAATCCGTCCGTATCTGCGCGAAATGGTGCAGATCCTGCGCGTTGATTACAACAATGCCGCCGGGCGCGTCAACCCGGATTACTACAACACCTACCATAAAAACAACGTTGCCGGGACAACCAAAATATTCGTCCCGACCGGCATCGAATGCATCCGTTACAACGACGGCACCGGAATCCTGATTGTATCGGCGGAGGATTACCGCTTCAAAGACAGCACCAACGGAATGGGGATCGACGCTCTGGTCGACAAACTGGATCAGCCGGGAATCATGAATTCTTCCGGGCAGCCGAAATTTATTTATTTTCCCGCGAACCGCCCGGCGGCGGAACTCAAAGCCATGCTCCTTCTTGTCGGCGCGAACGTATCGAACGACACAGTGGAATTGATCGGCGGCAAGGATAAGATCGAGGTAGACGAGGATTTGAATTGCCTTTTCTTCAATACCGCCCTCTATTCACGCAAAAACATCGAGGAAATGCTGCGTATTTACGACGTTCCCCACCCGGAAGTGCGGTTGCGCTGCACTGTTTACGAGCTGGAGAGCGAAAACGACGGGACGCTCGGCATTGACTTTCAGTCCTGGAAAAACAACGACGGGGTGAAACTTCTTTCCACCGGGGCGGCCTTCTCGCGCAACTACAACTTGCGCGACATCGTCCTCCCCATCGATCCTTCCGGGACAATCAACGTGAACTACTTCAACTTCGAGCCGAAGTGGAACAGCAAGTTCCTCGACTTCCTCGTTTCCAAGGGGAAAGCAAAAATCGCCTGCACCGGCGAACTCGCCCTCCAGAACGGTTCGGCGGGTGTGCTGGAGCGTTCCAGCGGCACTCTCTACGCCGCCCTGACTCCGATCGGCAAGCCCGAAAGCGGCAACACGGTGGATGTTAAAACGTTGAACGACACCTTCAAATTCATCCTCCAGATCACACCGTCGATCTCCGCAAAGGCCACCACGCTCGCCGTCGATATCGCCACCATATCGATGATCGGCTACGACTCCACAGGCATGGTCCGCAGGAGCAATTACAACGCCAAACAAAAAGTCATGCTCGGCAACGGACGCAACGCCTTCTATCTCGGGGGCATCGAGAAGAAATCGGTCGTCCGCGACGTCGGCGGTGTTCCGCTCCTGAAGGACATCCCCGGCCTCGGCTGGATCTTCGCCACCGAACGCGAATCCACGAAGCATTCCCAATTGATCGTTTCCGCCGAGTGCGAACTAATCCACCCGGAAACACTTACGGACGGGAAAGTCCTCGAACGCATCGAGGTCATCACCGCGAAAACAAAGGACGCGGGAACATCCAACCGCTACGGCTACCGTCAGTTTCTCCTCGACAACGAGCGCTGAAAAACAATCAAACAATACTTCACGCGGGAAAGTTTGCTCTTTCCCGCTTTTTTATGCTCTTTTCACGAAGAGTGTCGCACTAAATGCGCCTGGGATGGGCCAGTTTTGATTTTTTTATCTTTCGGTTCCTTTGCCCTTGACATTCTGGTACACTTGACATATACTATAAAAGTGTACCAGAAAGCACGCCTATTCTTTATGGAAAAACCAACACGACAAACACGCGAAACCGAATCGCGCAAGCGCGACGTCATTGTCGCCCATATCCGTGAACGAATTGTTTCCGGCGCATGGCGGCCGGGGATGAAGTTGCCGCCGCGTACCCGCTTTGCCGCCGACTTCACCGCCGCGCCTCTAACGGTACAGCGGGCATTCCGAATTCTCCTCGACGACGGCATACTGGAGGCCAAGGAACGTATTGGTACCCGCGTTGCGCCCCGCCTGCCGCATCTGTCGCGCTTTGCCATGTTGCTTTACGGAACCGAGCAGGATGTCGGGCATCACACCCGGGCACTGTTGATGGCGGCGGAAAGCTTACGCAAAAGAGGCTACGAAATCGATTGTTATTTTGTGTTGGACCTGCCCTTGGATATACCGGAAAATCACGAGTTGCTCCGCAAATTGCGTTCCAATTGTTACGCGGGGGTTTTCTGGGAGGCGGTTTCGCGTCATCATCTGGATTTGTTTCCGCAGTTTGAATTGCCGATGACCGGCTTCTGGGGACCGGGCGACAGTACGCTCCCGCAGCATTTGCCGCCGCTGCGGAAGGAGCCCGATGTCTGGAAACTGGAGTCGCAGCTCCGGCACTTGGCGGAACGCGGCGTCCGCCGTGTGGCGTTCCTGGAAACGCGCGCCGAGCTTTTGCCGGAACGGGCGGAGGATTTCCGGAAACTGGCGGCGGCCTACAAACTTGAATGTCCGGCGGGAGCGTTTTTGGTGCTGCCGCATGAGATGAGGAAGCACCATTTTGCCGAGGAGCCGCTGGCCTTGCTCTTTTCCCCGCACAACGCCGAACGCCCGGACGGATTGATCTTGCGCAACGAAACGTTTTTGGCGCCGCTCGAAAAGATATTGCGCCACTTTTATGGCGACGCCGCGCGCGATGTACTCAAAGTCATTTCCGTCTGCAATTATCCGGCATTGCCCGATTCCGGACTGGATGTCAGTTATTACGGCGTCGATATGGCGCGAACGCTCGAAAATGGCCTGGATGCGCTGGCGGAGCTGCGGCGTGGCGGACGTCCGCAGCAACCGAAGGTGTTTTTTTACGAAGATACCCCAACATATAAGGAGTGAATATGAAATTGCACCAAAGAGTATTTACATTGATCGAGCTCCTCGTTGTAATCGCGATCATCGCCATTCTGGCAAGTATGCTCTTGCCCGCGCTGAACTCGGCACGGGAGCGGGCGTATACGGCCCAATGCGTCAGCAACCTGAAACAGCAGGGCCTGGCGTTGATACAGTACGCCGGCGATTTCAACGACTGGGCTCCGCTGAAGAACGATGCGAGCGGGCCGTGGTATATCAAAAATATGCCGGGGTATATGTGGGACACGCCCAACAACAAACAAATCGAGAACAACCGCTATATGAGCCCCACCAGCAAAGCGTCCACCTGCCCGACCATTCGCGGTATGCTTAGCCCCGAGCACCTCGGCTACGCGATCGTGGCGCAGAGCCACGACGGCAACACTCCGGGAGTCGGCAAAAACAGCGGCACTTACATCAATGGCTGGGTGAATTCCTACCGGTATATATCGCTGGAGCGCTTCAACACCAACGGCATGGCGGTGCACAGCGCCTGGCCCAGACGCGAATTCAGCAAACGCGTGCTGGCCACCGACATTACGGTCGTCAATTTTTACACCCCGTCTTATTATGGCCCGAGCAACTCCCCCAGGTTGCGCGACTCCGGCGGCGCCGCGCACAGCTGGAAGGGGGCCTCGACGGTCTTCGCCGACGGCCATGCCGCGCATTTCCGCAGTATGACTCACGGCGCGTCTCCCGACTCCACCCTCGCCACGACCATGTACAATTCGCGTAAATGGTTTTATCAGCATTGGGCCCAGGGATTTTTCGTGGCATTGGCCGACTGAGGAACATGAAAATGAAAAAATGGATGGTTGGTGTCTTTTTTTCGCTGACGCTCGGCGCGGCAGCGGTGGAGGAAGGGGCGTTCGTCACCCTCTCGGAGGCATTGTCTCCGGCAGTGTCGGCAGCCTTTGAGCGCAACGGCGACGACTGTACAATTACGATCCGGGCGGAAAACCCTTTCGGAGGCAAAATCGAAGGGCGCTTCCTGGCGGCCCGCGGCAAAGTGCTGGAAAAGAAACTGACGCAATTCCCGGCGACGGTGGAACTTAAAGGGGCCGAACTCGGTTCCGGTCCGTTGCGGCTTGGATTGGAAATATCGTGGTTCCGCAAAAACGGAACGCTGCGCCAGCGCGAGATTTTCTGGGGTCCCCGCCTCGCTGGACGGTTGGGCGGCGTCACCGAATTCGACCTTGACGGATACGAAAAGACGATGGCCGACCACAAACAGCGAATCCTGCTGCCGTTCGAGCTTTCTCAGCCGGGCGTGCTCACGGTGGTGATTGAGGATGAAAAAGGGAACCGCCTCCGCAACCTCGTTTCCGGAAAACGCTATCCGGCCGGACGACAAATGGTTGAGTGGGATGGCCGCGATGACGCGGGGCGCGACGCCGCGCCGGGGCGCTACCGGGCGCGTTCGGTAAACCATCCGGGGCTGGAGTGGGAATTTTTGATGAAGTTCGCCGACGGCGACGAGCCTGCTTTCAAGGCTTGGGGCCCGGATCACTCCGACTTCGAGTCCTTCGCTTCCGACGACAAGTACGTTTACGTTGCCGCCCCCCTCTCCGAAAGCGGCGAATCGACCGCCGCCCTGACCCCGGCGGGCAAGGTGGTGCGCCACTATCCGCAGATCCACGGCGCGGGGGCCAAAGTCGCCTACCCCGCCTCCGACGGGAAGTACCTCTATTTGCTCAAAGACGGATCGACCTATTCGAGCAAAGATGTGTCGCAGAGGATCACCTTGAACATCTATGAGGTCGATACCGGAAAAATCGTCCCGGTGAACAACCAGCGGACCGCGTTCCTCTTCACCAGCACGTACAAGCCGGCGGTCGATACGTACAACACCGTTGAACGAAACCGTCATACAAAAGTGGCGCTGACCGGCGCGGCGTGGTGTAACGGAAAGCTCTATGCCGCCAACCGGGAATCCAACTGCCTGATGGCGATCGCCCCCTTGGAAGGCAAGGTGCTTGAAACACTCCCGTTGCCCGATCCGCGCGCATTGTGCGCTTTCAACGGCAAAATTTACGCCGCAAGCGGCCGCGACGTTGTGGAGCTGAATGTGGAAAACAAACAGTTCCGCACGCTCTTCAAGCTTGACTACGAGCCGCGTTCGCTCTCTGTGCGCGGCGACCAGATCGCAATCTCCGGCGCGCCCGACTCCACAGTGCGGATCCACACCCTCGCCGGCAAGGCGATAAAGACCATCGGCGAACCCGGCGGCGCGTACGCAGGAAAATGGCGCCCCTTGCGGATGATCCAGCCGACCGGTGTGCTGCTGGCCCCCGACGGAACCCTGTGGACCGCCGAAAAGCGCGAAAATCCCAAGCGCGTAACCCGCTGGGATTGGAAAAACGGCAAAATCCTTTACGAGAAATACGGCGCGGTGGCTTACGGCGGCAGCTCCGCCGGATTCGACCCGGAGAAGCCTTCCCGCTGGTTCGGCGACAGCTGCGAGTGGGAGGTGGATTTGAAGAAGAAGAGCGCCAAGGTGGTCAACGTGCTTTGGCCGGAAACCCTGCAGGCCGGATTGTTCACGCCGGCGCGGAGCTACCACTTCGTCCGCTACGGCAAGCGGATTTTCGTAATCGGTTCCGAACGGGTAACTTCGATTTCTGAATATCTGCCCAATGGGACGCTGAAAATGATGGCCGGAATCTCATCTGTCCACTCCTTTGCGCGCTCGCTGGTCAACCCCTCCCCGGCTTTCCGCGCGGCGGTCGACCGGGCATTCCCGCAATACGCGAACGACAAGCAGCGTTACGTAAACCGCGCCGGGGTGATGTGGCTGGACAAGAACAACAACGGCGTTCCGGACGAAGACGAATTCGAGTTCTTGCCCGATAAGTCCGCCTCCACCGACGGCTCCTGGGGCATCACCTCGATGGGGCTGGATATCCGCCTCCCGCTCCGCCTTGCGGACGGGAGCGAAAAGATCATGACACTGAAACCGGAAGGGACGCGCCCCAACGGCGTGTTGAATTACTCGCTGGCCCGCGCGCAGCAGGAGGCCAAGCCGATCGGCGACCTTCCGCCGGGGAGCAAGGGCGGCGCGGCGACCGATTCCTACGGCGATTTGCGCAACAACGTGATCACCAACTCCGATCCCTGGATGCTAAGCTATAACGAGTCGGGCAAAATCAACTGGTTCTTCCCGAACCGCTGGAGCAACGTGCACGGCTCGCACAAAGCGCCGTTGCCGAAGCCGGGGGAATTCCAGGGGATTTTGTTTGCGCTCGGAACCGCACCGCTGGATAAGCAGGGCGACGTGGTCGCCTTCAACGGCAACTTCGGCCGGGTCTTTTTCATCACCTCCGACGGAATGTACCTCGACGCGCTCTTTTCCGACTTCCGCCTGGCCAATACCCAGGGAGAGGACTGCATCGGCGGCGAACCCTTCGGCGGCATGTTCCAGTACGACCGGGTGAACCGCCAGTATTTGATGCAGAACGGCCACGGCTCCTACCGGATCTACCGGATCAAAAACCTCGACAAAGTCCGGCGCGCGGAGCAGACCTTTGAGGTCAGCCGCGAACAGCTCGCCGCCGCGCGGAACCTGAATCCCCTCCAGGATGCCGCCGATACGCGCAACAGAAGCGTAACCATCAAGCGCTGGATCGGGCGCGACTTGCGCCAGCTCCCATGGACGCTCGAGTGGCGGAACGGCGCGCTGAACACCCGGATCTTCGCCGGATGGGATGATAAGAATCTCTACTTGCGCTACTGGGTCGACGACCCCACGCCGTGGGTGAACTTCGGCAAGGATTGGACCACTTTGTTCAAGACCGGCGACAGCGTCGACTTCCAGTTCGCCGCCGATCCGGCGATGCTCAACAAGAAGCGGCGTGACGCGGCTCCCGGCGATTTGCGCTTGCTGATCGCCCCCTTCGAAGGGAAGAACATCGCGGTGCTCTACCGCTTCCGGGTTCCCGGCGGCGGGGGCTCCCCGGCGGAGTTCGCCAGTCCGTGGCGCACCTATAAGGCGGACGATGTCCGGCGGCTGGATTCGGCGAAAATCATGCTCGACCGTACCGGCGCGAGTTACACCGTTACCGCCACCGTGCCTTTGGCCGAACTGGGGATCGCCCCGGCCAAGGGACCGTTCCGCGGCGACTTCGGCGTGATCTACGGCGACCGCGACGGCACCATGAACATGGCGCGCAACTATTGGGCGAACCGCGAGACCGGACTGGTCAACGACGTCCCCGGCGAAATCGAACCCCCGGTCGGCAACTGGGGCGAAATCAAATTCGGAGAATAATCGATGAAACGGATCTACTTTGCTTTCGCCGCCGCCGCGCTGGCGTTGAATTGCGCCGCCGAGTGGCGCTTGACCTCTTATGCGGGGAACTCCGGCGAGCGGGCGCGCCCGGTGCTCTTCGGCGAACGTTCGCCGCGCGCGCCGCACGGCAATCTTGTTCCTGCAGGGCCGGTCTTTGATCCGGCGACAGGCTTGCTCTACCAGACAGCGGGAGATGGAATCCTGAACGCTTACACGCTCGACGGCAGGCTGGAAGCGGCATACTCCATCCCCAAAGGGTATTTTTCACCTTCCGGTGATCCCCTGACGCGTTGCGGCGACAAACTGCTGTTCAAACGCAACGGCGAGCTCTGGGAGCTGCCGATGAACGCGCCCGACGGCACGGCGGCGAAGAAGACGGCGTACCCGCATAAGAACATCGCAACGCTCACGTGTTCCGCCCGCAACGGGAAGATTCTTCTCTTGCATCAGGACGGAACCTTGCGCTCCTTCGAACCCGCAACCGGCAAGGAAGAAGCCTTCGGGAAACTGCCCGACGGCAAATGCTCCGCGCTCGACTGGAACGCCGAGGGCGTTCTCTATGCCTTTTTCAATAAAGAAGCCCGCAAGATCGAAAACGGCAAATACGTTGAAGGCCCCGGATGGCCGAAGACGGTGATCGGCCACGGCCACCCGGTGTTGAACGGCCGCTTTGTCGGCGACTACTTTTATGCCAGCGGCTTTGGCAGTACGGTGGTGCGGCTTAACGGAAAAACCCTGGATGCCGATCCCGGGGTGATCTTCGGCGGGGGCGGGGGCCACTTCATCGGTTACGTCTTCTGCGACCGGGATGTGACCATTCCCGGCGGCTTTGCCGAAATCGGGAACGGCGTCTTTGCCGTTGGCGGCGACGACGGGGTGATCGTGCTTGGAAAATGGAACGCCGTCGCCGGGAAGCTCGAGCGGATGCGCCGGATCGGCGCATTGCCGCGGGTTTCCGTGATGGAGCTGGACGGGTCCGGGCGGGTTCTGGCGGGGAGGTCCTTCTGGAATCAGAATGATTCAGAGCTTGCGCCGATTGCCGGAAGCGTGGGGATCGACCCTTCCGCCTGCGTCCGCGTGGGCGCGGACGAGGTGGTGGCTTTCGGTAAAGTGTATGTCGACCAATTCGCCGTTACAACTGGAAAATTCGAGGACGAGCGGCGTCCGCGGTTTCACGATCAAAAGCTTAAAAACCTGCCGAAGATGGTCGGCGCGGCGATCTACGGGCGCGATCGTAAAAAGTTCGCGCTTCTTCTGGACCGCTCCGGCGCAATCCAGCGCGGCGAATTGTTCTATACGGTTCATACCGTCGACTTCAAAACGCTCGATCCGGTCGAATTGCGCACGGCGCAGCCGGTAAAAGCGTACTCCGGATTAATTGGAATCAACGACAAGAAGCTGGCGGCGCTCGGCGACGGCAAGCTGATCCTCTTCGAGCCCGACGGCGATCACTGGAAGGAATCCTCCCGCTGGCAGGCTTCCTTTGAGCCGGAGGCACTGATTTCCGTGGACGGCGAGCGGATCGTGATCTCCGAACGCGCCAAAAACAAGGTCGGCATTTATGACCTGAACGGCAAAGAACTTTCAAGTTTGACCGTCGAAGCCCCCGGTGCGGCCGCGCTCAATGGCAAGCGTCTGGCCGTGCACGAAACCAAAGCGCAACGGGTCGCTAAATACACGGAAGCGCAGTAAGAGAACCTATCTCGTGTGGAGCCATACCGAACGCGGTACAAAGTTTCCGCGTTTAGTTGACTATGCTTGCTTTTTTCGCCGTACGGCATACAGTATCGCAAAAGGATACCGGATGAACGCTGTTCTTGATCAGAATAAATCGAGCTGGGATGCGATGGCTGCCGCATGGTTTGCCGCGACCGCGTTGCCGGCGTACGGGTGTTTAACTCCGACGGAAGATAAATTGCGCCTGTTTCCCCCTCTATCCGGTAAAAAAGTCCTGGATATCGGCTGTGGGAGCGGGCATTCGCTTGCCTGGTGCGGCGAAAAAGGAGCAGAAGAATTGTGGGGTTTGGACCTCTCGGCAAAACAAATTGAAATTGCTGGGGAGTATTTGAAGGGTAACGGCTACACTCCAATGTTATTCGAGAGCCCCATGGAGCAGAAATGCGGTTTGCCCGAGAATTACTTCGATCTGGTGTATTCCATTTACGCCATCGGCTGGACAACCGATCTTACAGCGGCATTCCGCAACATAGCCGCCTATCTGAAGCCGGGCGGCCTATTTATTTTTTCCTGGGATCACCCTCTCATGCATTGTGTCGATCTTGCCGATCAGGAGCTTGTATTTTCCGGAACGTACACGCGGGACGAGTCCTTTTCCTTTGTGCTGCGCGGCCGGGCTGTTACCGTGCAAAACCGCCGCCTTTCCACCTACATCAATGTGCTTGCCGATGCCGGATTTGCAGTCGAACGGCTGATCGAAGAAACGGACCGCGACACGTTGTCCCGTCCCGTCGAATTCTCCTCCGACTACTATTCCCCCTGGCGGGCAAAAAAACTTCCTCTTTCGTTTATTATCAAGGCACGCAAAATATAATCGGTTGGAAACGTGAAAAGTTTTGCGCGAAAAACTTGACAAAGTCCTCTTATATCGCTATAATTGAGAGGGTGCCTCGGAGCATGACAACAGGCCGCCGGAGGATCCGGGGGGCACCCACAATCAGGAGAACGGAACAATGAGCGAAAAAGTTTTCATTTCGGCGGAAATCGGCATCAATCACAACGGCGACCTGGATGTTGCCAAGCGCCTGATCGACGCGGCGGTCCTCGCCGGATGCGACGCCGTGAAATTCCAAAAAAGAACCATCGATAAAGTATATACGAAGGAATTCCTGGACGGTCTCCGCGACAGTCCCTGGGGAAAAACGCAGCGCGACCAGAAGGAGGGCCTCGAGTTCGGCCAGGACGGGTACGATGAGATCGACCGCTATTGCCGCGAACAGGGCATCCAGTGGTTCGCCTCCTGCTGGGACCCGGATTCACAGAAATTCCTCCGCCGCTACAACCTCAAATACAATAAAATCGCCTCCCCCGTTCTCACCAATATGCCCATCTTGGAGGCGGCGGCCGAGGAAGGCCGCTACACCTTCATCGCCACCGGCATGAGCACATGGGAAGAAATCGACGCGGCGGTCGCGTTGTTCCGCAAACACAACTGCCCCTTTGAACTGCTGCATTGCGTTTCCACCTACCCCATGCTCCCGGAAGAAGCCAACCTGCGGATGATCCCGGAACTTGCGCGCCGCTATGGCGTCAAAGTGGGGTATTCCAGTCACGAAATCGGAAACATTGCGACGCTCGGCGCGGTCGCCCTCGGCGCGGTGTCGGTGGAGCGCCACATCACGCTCGACCGCAAAATGTACGGTTCGGACCAGTCCTCCTCGGTGGAACCGGCGGAACTCATCAACTTCGTCAAAGAAATCCGCGCAATGGAATCCGCATTGGGCAACGGCCTCCGGGAGCTCACCGAACGTGAAATGGCCGTCCGCAAGAAAATGCGGGGATGACGATGATAAAACTCTCCGACTACGTAATCCATTTTCTGGCACAAAAGGGTATCCGGGAGGTATTTATGCTCCCCGGAGGCGGCGCCATGCACCTCAACGACTCGCTGGGGCGCAGCAAAGAACTTTGCTACACCTGCTTTATGCACGAGCAGGCGCTCGCCATTGCGGTGGAAGCGTGGGGCCAGCATACGAACACCCCCGGCGCGGGCATGGTAACTTCCGGCCCCGGAAGCACCAACACCGTTACGGCGGTGGCGGCGGCGTGGATTGACTCCACGCCCGCTTTTTTCGTTTCCGGCCAGGCGAAGCGCCCGGATTTGAAAACAGGGACGGGCTGCCGCCAGGTCGGTTCGCAGGAAGTGGACATTGTTTCGATGGTTTCGTGCATCACCAAATATGCCGTAACCGTGCTGGAACCCGAAGATATCCGCTTTCATTTGGAGAAAGCCTGGCACGAAGCGACCACAGGACGCATGGGGCCGGTTTGGCTGGATATTCCGCTGGACGTGCAAGGCTCTATGATCGATGAAACCGCTCTACGTTCCTTCACTCCCCCCGTTGCGCCGCAGGAGAGGGATATTCCCGAAATCCCCGCGGTACTTGAGGCCCTGAAACAAGCGAAACGCCCCCTTATTCTCGCCGGAAACGGCGTAAAGATGGCCAATGCGGGCGAGATTCTCACCGCTTTTGCCGAAAAACACCAAATTCCGGTTCTGCTGACCTGGAAAATCATCGACTTGCTCGACTTTGAACATCCGCTGAATTTCGGTCCTCCCGGTATCATGGGGAGCCGTTACGCGAACTTCATCGTCCAGAACTGCGATCTACTCCTGATCGTCGGGAGCCGGCTGGAGCCGAGCGTAACAGCCTTCAACAGCGCCGATTTCGCCCGGAACGCACGGAAAATCATGGTCGATATCGATCCGTGCGAAATCCGCAAGGTCAAGGGCATCGATCTCGGCATTACCGCCGACGCGGGGGATTTTCTCCGCCGCCTTGAAGGGGCGGAACTTCCGGAGCACGCCTCCTGGCTGGCGTATTGCCGGAAAATGAAGGAGCGCTACCCGGTGGTTCTCCCCGAATATTACAACAAACCGGACGACAAGGTCGATCTGTATGTTTTCACCAACGAGCTTTTCAAGCAGCTTTCCCCGGACGATGTTATCGTTCCGGAAAGTTCCGGCGCGGCAGGCGAAGTAACCTATCAAGCCATGCAGGTAAAGAAAGGGCAGAAAATCCGCAACGCGGCCGGCCTCGGTTCCATGGGCTTCGGCCTGCCCTACTCCATCGGCGCATGCCTGGCGAACGCCCGGCGCCGTACGGTGCTCATTAACGGCGACGGAGCGTTCCAAATGAACATCCAGGAGCTCGAAACCGTCGCCCGCTTGAAGTTGCCCATCAAGATGTTCATCTGGGATAACAGCGGCTATGGCAGCATCATGACGACGCAGCGGAATATGTTCGACGGATTTTTCGTCGGTTCGGAGCCGGGCAGCGGCCTGACCCTCCCCGACGTAACGCGCCAGGCGGCGGCCTACGGCATCCGCAGCGAATGCGTTGCCACCAACCGCGAGCTCCCGGACGCCATCGCCCGCGTTCTGGAAGGCGACGACCCGGTGATCTGCCGTGTTGTCGTAACTCCCTCGCATTTGACTATGCCCAAGGTACAGGCAATGAAACTCCCCAATGGCGGCATGGTTTCCAAGCCCCTGGAAGACATGTGGCCCTATTTGTCCCCGGAGGAGGTGCAGGAGAATATGTTGCCCGCGGCCGAAAGTAGAGAACAGGAAGCGTGATGATGATATTCTGGAAGAGATTTTGCGAAAAAATGGGGTATCGCCGCTATCTTTTGAGGTGGTTTTATCAGCAGTCGCGCAATGGAAATCTGGTCATGATTCCGGGAAACGATAAGAATATATGGCTCAAATTGATCGCGTTTTCGGTGGCCTGTCATAAAATGTTGTCCGTTCTCAGCGATAAGCAGAACATTGCCGCCGAACTTTATCCGTCTGAAGCCGAATGCCTGAACTTTCATGGGAGTTTTGATGAACGTTCACAAAAAACGATCGAAACCTCTCCCTTCTTTCAATACCGCCAGTTGATAAAACCGGGGAAACTGTATGTTTTTATCGGTGAAAACAACATCCCTCCCCTATCGAAACAGCATTCCGACGATTTGCTACGCGCGCAACGCCAATATAAACTCCCCCCCGGTTATGACTATTATGAGGAAGTTTTCGTTTATCATCATGGTTTGAAAAATGCTCCACCGGAAGTATTGAACTACATTAAGGGAAAGATTTTTATCGATGCAGGGGCCTATATCGGAGATTCAGCCCTGGTTCTTGCCGGATACAGCCCATCCAAGATTTTTTCCTTCGATATATCCGAACGCAACGGGACGTGTTTAAAACGCACGATGGCGGAAAATGGCTTGCCCTCCTCCAAGGTTGAATTCGTGCGGGCCGCGCTGGCCGATAAATGCGGAAAGATGGCATTTTTTGACTCGGGATACGCCGGGACCTCCTTGGCTGCGTCCGGCCAAAATGAATGCGATGTAACCACACTCGATGCTTTTACAAAGACCCGGACTGAAAAAATAGGCTTTATCAAAGCGGATTTGGAAGGAATGGCTTACGAGATGACACTGGGGATGCTGGAAACACTGAAGCGCGACCGCCCTGTTTTATCTCTGGCCATTTATCATTCGATCGACGAATTTTACGGCATCAGAAAACTGCTCGGCGAACAGCTGGAAAATTATACCTACCGTGTAGTCGGTCTGAATCATGCTCCGGCAAAGGAAATAGTCCTTTTCGCCTGGCCCAATGAAGTTATGCCATCGAAAAACTGGTGGTGGGACTGATAAGGCCGGAGATCTGCAGAAAAATGATGCGGAAGATCGAATGAATAATAAAAAGAGAGCAGAATGATTAAATTGGTATTGTTGGATATCGACGGCGTCCTGACCAACGGGCGCGTCACGGTCGATTCGCATGGAAACGAATACAAGACCATTGACTTCAAGGACATCGACGCGGTGTTCGAGATGAAGCGCCAAGGGTACAAAGTCGGCCTCATCACCGGGGAAGCGACGCCGATCACATTGTTTTTCCGGGAGCGCTTCAAACCGGATTACTTTTACAACGGCTGCAAAAACAAGCCGGTCGCGCTGCACGAGATTCTGGAAAAAAGCGGGCTTACCACCGAAGAAACATGCTACGTCGGCGACGCAAAATACGACATTCCGGTGATGCGTCTGGTCAAACTTTCGGCCTGTCCCTCGAACGCGATTCCGGAAGTGAAAGAATTGGCAAACCTGCAACTGGAATCCCGCGGCGGCGAAGGCTGCGTCTGGGAGCTCCTGGAGAAAATTACGGAGATGCGGAAATCTTGACGCTGCAAATTCCCATTGCGCATTGCCGTGCTTGCGGAAGCTCCTTTTTCCCGCAACGGCTGCTGCATTATGCGGGAATGCCCGCGGCGGCGCAGCACTTGCCGGACGCCTCCGTGCCGGATAAGAGCGTGGACTTGAACGTGCGCCAATGTGCCGGATGCGGACTGATTCAACTGGATGGTCCTCCCGTCCCCTATTACCGCGAAGTCATCCGCGCGGCGGCGTTTTCGCCGGAAATGGGGGAGTTCCGCCGCGCCCAATTGCGCGACTGGCTTACCCGTTACAATCTGCGTAGAGTTCTGGAGTGCGGCTGCGGACGCGGCGAATACCTGAGGCTTCTGGATGGAACGGGCATTGACGCGCATGGCGTGGAGTTCGGCGAAAACAGCGTGCAGCATTGCCGCGCCGACGGGCTGAAGGTCGAAAAACTCTACTGGGAGACAGGCAAGGAGATGCACCCCGCCGCCCCGTTCGACGGGTTCTTCATTTTGAATTACCTGGAGCACCTGCCGAACATCAATGAATATTTGCGGGGAATCGCCGGGAATCTGCGCGAGGGAGGAACCGGCCTCGTGGAAGTTCCGAATTTCGATATGATACTTGCCAACAATACTTTCGCGGAGTTCACCACCGATCATTTATACTATTTTACAGAAAAAACCCTCGCGTCCACCATGGAACGCAACGGTTTCGACGTGCTCGCATCCAGAACACTCTGGTATGGATACATCCTTTCAATGGAAGTCCGAAAACGCCCCGCGGCGAACTTTTCCGGCTTTGAAAGCGCCCGCGAAAAACTGGCAAAGCAGTTGAACGCGCTTGTGGACCAATATGGTGTCGCAGACAGTGCGGTCTGGGGTGCAAGCCACCAGGCATTCGCGGTTCTTGCCTTGGCGGGCCTCCATAAAAAACTCCGCTGCGTGATCGACTCCGCCCCTTTTAAGCAAGGTAAACTGACACCGGCGACACACATTCCGATCGTCGCGCCGGAGAGCATCAAGCCCGGCGAATTGAAATTATTGATTGTGATCGCGGGCGGATACTCCACCGAGGTGGCAAAGTTGGCAAGGCAGCGCTTCGGGCGCGATTTTCCGATTTATGTCCTCCGGGAAAATGAACTGGAACATTTAACACACATGGAGGGATAAAACCATGGATATCATCGACAAAGAAAACCGGAAACCGATCGAAAACGCCAGACGGGCCAAATTGAAACAGGAAAAACCGTTGGTGTATGAAAAAATCATGAAGTACGACGAAAAGGCGGCGCGCGGCGAGTGCACGGCCATCGTGGACTTTTGTTTCGATTACAAGTGCAATATGAATTGTACGCACTGCAGCAATGCCCTTTTTTCTAAAAAAGAACGCTCGTTAACCATCGAGGATTTGAAGGATTTTGCACGGCAGTGCGACGAGTTGGGCATGGCGCAATTCAATATTTCGGGCGGCGAACCGCTGACATTCGACAACCTCGATGAAATTATCCTGGCACTGAATCCGGAAAAGTTCCACATTGCCATCAGCTCAAACGGACTGTTGCTGACCAAAGAAAAAGCAGTCCACCTGAAGCAGCTGGGCGTCGATAAAATGCGAATCAGTCTGGACAGCTTCGACGAAAGCAAATACCTTGAAACCAGGCAGCAGAAGCAGGCCTACAACAAGGCCGTCCAGGCGTTGTTTTACGCGCGGGAGGCCGGGATGCAGACCGGCATCAACACGATGATCAGCCACCAGAACTGCCAGACCAAAGAGACCGAAGCCCTGGCGAAATTCGCCAACGACAATGAGTTCAACCTCGATATCTTCGTCGCGCGCGCCATCGGGCGCCTGGAGGGCAAAGAGGAAGTGCTCATTACTCCGGAGGACAACCGTTTCCTGATGGAATTGCGCAACAAATACCCTGTTGTCCACCGGGATACCTTTCCGACATACGGGCAGGATCGCGGCTGCGGCACGGTCATGAATATTCTTCATCTGACCAAATACGGCGATATTCTCCCCTGTGCCTTCATCCATATTTCGATCGGCAATATTTTCGAAGAGCCCTTGAAAGACATCATTGCGCGCGGCATGAGCATAAAATGGTTTCACGATCATTGCGCGCTCTGCCTTTCCGGGGAGCACAGGGAGTTCATCCGGAAATACATGTCCAAATTCTACGGCAAGCCGATTCCGGTCAGCTATAAGGATGTCTTCACGGACGAGGATTACATCAAACCATGAGCAACGACAGCCGTCAACATATCGCCGATTTGACCGCCGATCCGGTCAATTACATCGACGAACTGGAGCGGGCGATTGCCCCGTATCGCTACGTGGTTTTTTATGGCTGCGGAATGATCTACCCGACGATCGTTGCCACATGGAATGAGCATCTTTCGCGTAAAATCGATTTTGTTTGCGACAGTGATCCGGCTAAATGGGGAAAATCCTTTGCAGGCATCCCCTGCATATCGCCGGAGGAACTGTTGAAAATCAAAGAACAATGCGCATGCTTCATTTCCGTCGATCGTTTCGAAGGAATCCTGAAGTGGCTGACTTCCAACGGTTTTCCGCAGGTGTCCGCAATCCGGAAATACGACATCATCAATGCCTCCATTCTTCCGCAAATGGATATGGATGCCGTAACATCCAACCTGGAAGCACTGTACAACATTTTGGGAGATGACGCTTCCCGAAAGGTCTTCGACGTTATTATCGACCGGGTTTTCCACGGCCAGAAAGACGTATACGCGATCAAAAACATCCATTCGCCCGACCAATATTTCCCGGCGGACATTGTTCGACTTTCCGAACACGAATGCCTGGTTGACGGCGGTGCGTTTGACGGGGACTCGTTGCTGGACTTCCTGCGCCGGACCGGAGGAAAATTTGATCGTTATTATGCCTTTGAAATCGCCGACAACAATTATCGAAAATTGCAGGAAACAGCCCAAAACATTACAGGCAACGACAAGATCCAACTCTACTCGTACGGCTTGGGGGACTGTGCCGAAACCGTCAGCTACAGCGATGAAATCACTGCAAGCACGGTAAACACCGGCAGCAATACCGGGCGGATCGATACACTCGACCGAATCCTTAAAGACGCCAAAGTTACCTTCATCAAAATGGACATTGAAGGCTATGAATTGAAAGCGCTGAAGGGGGCCGAGAAGACAATCCGCCATCAGAAACCAACCCTGGCGATTTGCATTTATCATGAGTTGAACCATTTCTGGGAAATTCCGCTTTACATAAAATCCCTGGTTCCGGAATACAAAATTTACCTGCGCCACCATACTTTTTCTGACTATGAAACTGTTTGTTATGCCGTATTATAAAGCGAGGAGTCCACGGTGAAAATAACAGTCTACACGCGGGAAATTGCCGAAACGGCGAAAAAACCGGTAGTGATTTATGGCGCCGGCGCTTGGGGGAAATTGGTTTGGACCGGCTTGCGGAAATGGGGCATTCAACCGCTTGCTTTTGCGGACCGGCAGAAGCTGGGAACTCTTTGCGGTTTGGAGATTATCGACCCAAAGGAGCTCGCTCAATATCTTCACTGCCATATTTTAATTTGTACGCCTTCCGCCTTCAGAGAAGTAACGGATTATCTGGGGACTCTCGGCTTCTCGGAGGTATTTGATGTATCCGAATTGTTGAGGATTTCCGATGCGGACGGTTCCAATACCAATGCCCATGACTTGATGCCTGTCAGGGAAAAACTCGGCAAATACGAATTTTTCAAGCGCCGGAGCCTGGGAGAGATGCAGGAAGAATTGCAGATACCTTTTCTTTCCTTGTCCGTAACGGAACGCTGTTCACTGAAATGCATCGGATGCTTGGCGATGGTCACACGCTACGAACATCCGGTCGACGGCAAGTTCGACCGAGATATTCTGGCCCTGCGGCGCCTGACGAAAATGGTGGGATCCATTATGGAGGTAGGCTTCGTCGGCGGTGAGGTGTTCATGAATCCCGAATTTCATCGTTATTTGGCGTGGACGATCAATGAAGACAAAGTATGGGGCATCAGCGTTTTAACCAATGGCACGATTCTTCCGGATTCTAAAATCCTGGAATTGTTGAAACATCCCAAAGTGCGGCTTGGCATCGATGATTACGGCATATCGTCCAGAAAACTGGATTCGCTGATTGCCATGGCGGAACGCGAAAAAATCGCGTATTATATTGTGAAGCATCAGAGCTGGCTCGATATGGGAGAGCCGGCTTACCGTGGGTATGACGAGAAACTCAAGGAAGATATTTTCAATCATTGTTCGTGGAAAGATTGCCTTCTTTTCTTACATGGAAGGCTGTATCGCTGCCAGTACGGAGCCCACATGGTGAATCTGGGGCTCTGTTCCGACGCGAATGAAGATTATGTGGACTTTGGCCCCGGAGAAGAATCTGCCGATGAATTGTCCCGCCGGACAAGATTTTTGCTCTCCCGAACCGCCCCGCTGCGTGCGTGTGGTTACTGCAACGACAGCCGCTCCGCCGCCAGGATTTCCGTTGCCGTTCAACAGGCAAAATCACCCGTAAAACATTAACGATGAGATATCATTATGATCCGTTACACGGAGCTGAAAAACCATCAACGCCATAACCTGCTGGAGGTTTTGCCGCTGCCCAAACCGTTCACGTTGCTTATTGAGCCGACCGGATTGTGCAATTTTCGTTGTATTCAATGTTTTCAGAGCATTCGGGACGAAAGTTATTTCACCCAAACTCGTATGCACATGCCTCTGGAACGCTTTCGGCGGATCATTGAACAACTAAAAGCATGGGAAGGGGAGAAACTGAAAGTCCTGAAGCTTAGTTTGTATGGGGAACCGCTCCTTTGTCACGACTTTCCGGAAATGCTGAAAATCGCACGCGAGGCGGACATCGCCGACCGGATCGAGACCACCTCCAACGTCAGTTTGCTGACGCCGGAAATCGCCGCAGCCATGGTTGCGCAGCAATTGGATTATTTGCGCGTTTCCGTTTACGCTGCCGATCCAACTCGCCACAAGGAAGTTACGCAATCTCCGATAATGCCTGCGCAGATCCATGAAAATTTGCGCATACTGCAAGAAATCAAGCGCAAGACCGGTTCAACAAGACCGTTTGTAAGCCCTAAAATGCTCGAGTCATACGGGGAGGAAAACGAGCGGTTCCTGGCGATGTACAAGGATGTCGGGGACGAGCTTTATCTGGACAAGCCCCACAACTGGATTCAGGTGGAGGACGTCGCATTTGTCGATAAATACTACCAGGAAAAATCAGATTCCGCCAAGGCGGATTTTCAAAAAAACAGCACCCCGAAAATCGCTTGTCCGATGGCGTTCACAACAATGGCGGTGCGGGCGAACGGCGACGCCGCCCCTTGCTGTGTGGATTTTATCGGTGGAACCAATCTGGGCAATGTGGACGAAACGCCGCTCCGCGCCCTCTGGGAATCCAAGGCATGGTTTGAATTTCAGAAGATGCAGCTTGAAGGCCGGAAATCGGAAAACTTTTCCTGCTCCCGTTGCGAAATCTACCTGAGCGATCACTACACGCGCGACAACATCGACGGCTTCCCCATGGAGAAACTCCTTTACAAAAAACTGATTGGCGGCCCAAAAAATGAATGAAAGGCGTAAAAAAATCTCCGTATGCACCGGAACCTACAACGAAGAAGGCAACATTCGTGAATTCTACAATCGGATTCGTGCAACCCTGAAAAAATTCCCGGAATACGATTACGAAATTATCGTTGCCGACAACTGTTCCAGCGATCGTACGCGAGAGATACTGCGGGAGATCGCGACCTCGGATAAAAACTTCAAATGCATTTTCAACGCCAACAACTTCGGTGCGGCACGCTCCGGATACAACGGATTCCTGAACGCCTCCGGTGATTGCGCGGTTCTCATGTGTTCCGATTTACAAGATCCGCCGGAGATGCTTGAATCACTTATTCGCAAGTGGCAAGAAGGCTTTCATGCGGTCTGTGCCGTAAAGGGGGAGTATACGGGAAGCTTTATCATGCGGCAATTCCGCCGGGTGTACTACCGCCTCCTGAATTGTCTTTCCGAAATTCCTCTCATCCGGGATTTCCACGGATTCGGCCTCTATGACCGGAAGATACTCGACGCCCTGAAGCAATTCAAGGAATCGGTCCCGTATTTTCGCGGTGTAATCAGCGAAATCGGGTTCAAGCGCATCGAAATCCCCTATAAACAGGAAAACCGCAAGGCGGGAAAAAGCTCGTACAATCTATTTTCCTACTACGATTATGCGATGAGCGGATTCGTCAACTACAGCAAACTCCCGCTCCGTCTGGCGGTCTTCACTGGTTTTTTCATGGCCGGGGTCAGCTTATTGATTGCCCTGGGCTATCTTACGTACAAACTGGTCTACTGGGAAACATTCCAGCTTGGCCTGGCGCCTCTGGTGATCGGGCTTTTTTTCTTCTCGGCGATACAGTTGATTTTCATCGGAATTATCGGCGAATATCTCGGCGCAGTCTGGACACAGGTGAAGAACAAACCCCTTGTCATTGAAGACGAGCGCATCAATTTCACCGACGCCCCCCGTTCATGAGAGAACTGTTTTTAAAAGGGTACGAATTTTGGCGGAGCAATGCGGAATTCCGCCGCGTTGTCCGTTATCTGGTGGTCGGCGGCTGGAATACGGTATTCGGTTTGGCCATCTACGCCCTGTTATTTGAGATATTCAGCCGCAGACTCGCCTTCACGCTGATGATCGGAGAGAAAGATTACCTGTATCTGGCGTTATCCATTCCCGCCAACATACTGGCGATCACCAATGCGTACATTTGTTATAAATTATTCGTATTCAAGACGCGCGGCAATATCCTCCGGGAGTACTTCCGCTGTTACATCGTCTACGGAAGTTCCATGCTTCTGGCAATGGCGGGGCTGTATATTCTTGTTACGCTCCTTGGCTTTCATCCGATTCTTGCGAATGTTCTTCTAACTTTTCTAACAGTTTCCATGAGCTACCTGGGCCATAAATTTTTCTCTTTCCGGAAAAAAGAATTATGAAACTCTTCCTTGCTGGCGGAACCGGATTTTTCGGGAAATGGCTTTTGCAGACCTTGCCGCCTGACTGTGAAGCAACGGTTTTATCGCGCGATCCGGCAACCTTTCTTGTCCGGCATCCTGAGTTTTCCCGACACCGGTTCGTTCAGGGCGATATCCGCACATTTCCTTTCCAACAGGAAAAATTCGATATAGTTATTCATGCGGCGACCGAGCCTACAGCCGCGATTTCGGACGCGGAAATGCACGATGTGATTGTTTCCGGAACCCATCGCCTGCTCCAGCTCCATTTCGGGCGGATGCTGTACATCAGCTCCGGCGCAGTGTACGGAGGCAATTTGCCGGAACATGTATCCGAGGATTTTCCCTGCGCCCCCCTCGCCGCCTATGGGAAAGCGAAGCTGGAGGCGGAACAACTTTGCCAGAACTCCGGCAAGCACGTATCCATTGCCCGCTGTTTCGCATTTGTCGGGCCACACCTGCCGCTCGGCAAGCACTTTGCCATCGGCAATTTCATCCGGGATTGCCTCGCCGGGAATAAAATCGTCATTCAAGGGGATGGAACACCCCGGCGCTCCTATTTGTATATGGAAGACCTCACCGAATGGCTGTGGACGATCCTTTTCCGGGCTGCCCCGGGGAGCATCTTCAATGTCGGCTCGGACCAGGCATACTCCATCTTGGAGATTGCGCAAATGGTACGCACATGCGCCGGGAACAAGGCCGAAATTGAAGTTCTTACACCACCTGGCAACGCCCCCGTGCAATCCTACGTCCCTTCCATCGCGCGTGCGGAGCGGGAGCTCAGGGTGTCCGTCCGTACACCCCTGCCGGAAGCCATAGCGAAAACACTCGCCTTTTTCCGTTCGCTCAGTAATTCACCTTGAAATCGATGATATTAAGCTGCGGGACCGGCGTGGAGAAACGTGTATTGAGCTGTGGCACCGCCAAGACGTCGACCGAACGCGCATGAAACGCCGAAGGCGGCTGATTGAACGCGATAAAATCAAGCGGATGTCCGTTCCGCGAAAGTGTTCCACGGCAATGGTTTCCGCTGACTGCGTACACCTTGGTCGGCTCCAGGTCATTGAAGCGGTAAACCGGTTTGGGGTTGCTGTGCCCGAACGGCGCAAGCATGGCGAGGTATTGATAGAATTCATGCGTCAGCTCACTCAATTCGATCTCGCCGTCGTAGCCGATAAAATGCTCCAGCGCCTCCGGAGGAAGCGTCGCGGAAATCTGTCGGTCGAGCGCTTCAAAAAATGCGGCGATCTTCTCCGCCTTAAGGCCGATTCCAACCGCCATCGGGTGGCCGCCGTAACGTTCGAGAAGACCGGACGTCTTGCTCAGCACTTCAACCAGGTTGAGACCCGCCACGCTGCGCCCCGAACCATACGCGTCATCGCCCTGAATCGTGAGAACGATCGTCGGGCGGTTGTAGTCGCGCGCCAGACGCGATGCGACAATACCGATCACCCCCTGATGCCAGTCGCGCCCCGCGACAAGCATGGCATATGAGCTTTGCCACGCCAGGTTCCGGCGAATTTGTTCGCAGGCATCCTGGTAGATTTCCTGCTCTTTTTCCTGCCGCATCCGGTTGAATGTTTCAAGCTGCGACGCGTATTCATAGGCGTCCACAATATTTTCCGACTCCAGGAGCTGGAGCGCAACGTTCGCATCTCCGACGCGTCCGGCGGCGTTGATGCGGGGAGCCAGCTTGAAGGTGATGTCCGCGGGCGAGAGCTCCGTGCGCAAATGAGAACTTTCGATCAAAGCGCGCACGCCCGGCCGAAGCTGTTTGCGGAGTATTTCGATCCCCGCCTTGACCATGATCCGGTTTTCGCCGAGGATCGGGACGATGTCCGCCACCGTCCCAAGCGCGACGAAATCAAGGAATTCCCCCAACCGTGTCTGGAATCCGCCGAGGTTGTTTTCGCGCCCGTATTTGATAAAAGCATGCGCCAATTTGAAAGCGCTCCCGGCGCCGGAAAGCAGCTCAAGGTCGGCGAGTTCCGGATAAATACGCGGGTTGACGATCGCCAACGCAGTGGGCAATTCTGCACCCGCTTCGTGGTGATCGGTAATAATCACATCGATTTCACGGGCGATCGCGGCGCCGACCGCTTCGCGGCTTGTGATGCCGCAATCCACGGTAACCAAAACCTTGCAGGGGCCGAATGCGGCGATGGCCTTATCGAGCGATTCGGGGGTGAAGCCGTATCCATCGTCAAAACGGTGCGGAATGAAGGAATTCGCGATGGCGCCGTTTTGACGCAGAACGCCGCTCAAAAGGGCGCTTGCGGTGATTCCATCCGTGTCGTAATCTCCGTGGATCAGGATGGGCTCCCGCGCGGCGATCGCTTCCCAGAGGCGTTTGGCCGCCGCCTGAATCCCCGGAAAGCGGTACGGATCGGAGAGCTGCGTCAGCTGCGGCTCGAGGAAATCCCCGACATCCTCTTCCTTTACACCGCGCGCGGCGAAGTAAACGGCGATCGGCCGCGGTAAATTATGTTTCTTCCGTAAGGATTCGACTTGTTCATCCGAATATTTTCCGGTCGGTTTCCAATTATTGACACCCATCTTTTTCTTTCTTTATTTATTTTCTATACGATACAACAAAAATGTGTATGGTGCCAGTTGAAAAAGCTTTTTTTTCCGAAAAAAAACATTTTTTCGAAAAATTGGCGAATTCGATTTGCAAACAGTGAAAAACAAGCTAGATTAAAGGATGTGGAAGCGAGTTGTAGAACGACCTTCCGGGTTGATTGAGTATGCGGTGCGCCGAAGTGGCGGAATGGCAGACGCGCTACGTTCAGGTCGTAGTGCCCCTTGGGCGTGTGGGTTCAACTCCCACCTTCGGCACCAACTTACGAACGAGTTGCGGGTATGGCATAACGGCTGTGCACCAGCCTTCCAAGCTGGTAATACGGGTTCGACCCCCGTTACCCGCTCCATTTGTTTTTTCCGGTGGGGTTCCCGAGTGGCTAAAGGGGGCAGACTGTAAATCTGCTAGCTCCGCTTTCGGTGGTTCGAATCCACCCCCCACCACCATTTTTATCGTTGAGGACTTGCGGGTAAAATCGCAGGTCCTTTTTTTCATCCATTCATCTCGCCGTCAAGCATCAATAAGTGGCCTTGTGCCGGCCCCTGTTTCCGGCAATCAGCATCGACAAGGCACTTCCATGATGGAAATTTCGCAAAAAAAGCAAAATAAACCCATGACTGAGCTTGAAAAGATACAAAGATGCACTATAGTAACTTCATGGCAACAACCGACCTTCTCGGCTGTTCTAAAATGGGGCTGTAGCTCAGTTGGCTAGAGCGATACGTTCGCAACGTATAGGTCAGGGGTTCAACTCCCCTCAGCTCCACCATTTGCAAGTCACGCCGGTCAAACGACCGGCTTTTTCTTTTTCGCCATATCCCTTTCCGTCAAAGACTTTTGCGCATTCCGCCCGAAATGAACCGGGCGGACTTAGAGGCGCAAATCGCCCTCGAATCCGCCCGATTCCTCTATCTCTCTAACTTTTCCGGGGTTTCCCGTGTGACTCGACCTACGCGAAATCAAGCTCAAATCACCGAACGGCTCGCAAAATCAACCGCTCTCCATTTTTACGAAAAACGAACCACAATCCCATTTCATTTGACAAGTGAACATACATATGCTATATATAATTTCGTGAGATTAAAGAATTGCGGTTCCCCCCGAAAACTGGACAACTTGCATCGGTGTAAAATGGCCTGTAAATTAAAACAGAAAGGGACGTTTTATGAAGAAGTCTTACGACAGCAAATTCAAGAGTCGCGTAGCGCTTGAAGCGTTGCGTGGCGAC
>JAVBPY010000007.1:0-85298 GCA_031549345.1 Victivallaceae bacterium | reverse complement strand
AGAATTTTCCAATGGCGTATTTCTCAAAGCCGTTGCTGAAAACGATGTAATTATCGGGTCTGTCAGGGCTTACTCAAAAAATGATACATTATATATTGGCAAGCTGATAGTCCACCCGGATATGCAGAGGCAAGGAATTGGAACAAGGCTTTTAAAAGAGATTAAAAGAGTATGTCCACATAAAAGATATGAACTGTTCACAAGTTCAAAAAGCCTAAATAACATCAAATTATATGAACGTTCAGGATACAAGATTTTTGCTGAAAAAGTGGTGCCTGATGATTTAAAATTCATATATTTGGAAAAGACATCGCAACCTGAATCATAACGCTTGCGTCGACGTATCTCCGAGTGGCGCCTGACATTTCCTGCCAAAAAAATTGTTATTGCGGCAATCGGTACTCTCAAAATCACCGGCAGTCTATTGACAAAACACAGAAAGACATGTATCGTAAAGGGATCTGATGAGAGGTTCTCAGGAAATTATGTTTGACTTTACATTAGGAAAATTTTGCATTGAAGCAAGCTCCGACAATGGATACGATGAGACATTGTCCGGGGCGCGAATGAACTGATTTTTTTCATCGGCAAGTTGCCTGGCGATTGGACTCGCTGTAAGGCAATGTCTTGCCGTACGCGAAAAAAGCCGTGGACGAAGTTTTGTCCGCGACTTTTTTTTGCACTTTTTTGAAAAGAATCAGAATCATGAAAAATACAGAACAGAATCTTACGGTCGGGAGCGTCCCGAAACAACTGCTCAAATTCACCGTCCCGTTGCTTTTCGCCAATCTGCTCCAGGCGTTTTACAATATTACGGATATGGTTATCGTCGGACGATTCGTTGGGAGCATCGGTTTGGCGGCGGTCAGCAACGCCTCCATACTTTGCTTTATCATCACCAGTGTCGGCATGGGGGTAACCATTGGCGGAACGGTGATCGTCGCGCAAAGCCGAGGCGCCGGAGACCGCCAGGGCGAGCAGGAAACGGTCGGTACATTATTCACCATGATGGCATTGATCGCGTTGCCGGTGACGGTGGCAAGCATTTTGATGTGTAAACAGATATTTGTCTGGATGGGGGTGCCCGGCGAAGCATTGTCGGAAGCGTCGGAGTACATGTGCGTCCTGAGTGGCGGAACGATTTTCGTATTCGATTACAACGCGGCCTGTGCATTGCTGCGGGGGTTGGGAGACTCGCGGCGTCCATTGTTGTTTGTCGCGATTGCGTCGGCGATCAATATCATTCTCGATCTGATCATGGTCGGTGCTTTGCAAATGGGGACGGCCGGTGCTGCGTGGTCGACCGTGGCGGCGCAGGGGATTGCGGCGGCGGTCGCTCTCGGTTACCTGAGACGATTCGGATTACTGCGCAATTTCCGTTGGCGGAGCTTTGCCATAAAACCGGACAAGGCGGCAAGCATCCTGAAAACCGGCATTCCATCCGCCGTACAAATGCTCGTGACCAATCTGGCGTTTATGATGGTTACCGCCATGTTCAACCGTTACGGAGTCGTCGCCACCGCCGCCGCCGGAGTCGGGCTTAAAATCAGTACGCTGGCGGGAATGCCATGCTGGGCGGTGGGGCAAGCGGTAACCGCCATGAGCGCTCAAAATCTGGGCGCCGGTAAAATCGGCCGGACAGCCGAAACCGCGTTGGCCGGACTTCGACTCAGTCTGTTCGGGACGATGGCGGCGATCATTCCGATTCAACTTTTCGCCGGACCAGTCATCGGGCTTTTCGACTCGAATCCTGAAGTAATCCGGGCCGGAGTGGTTTATCTACGGATTTTTTGCTCTTTCAGCGGCCTGGCCTATGCGGTCATGTTTACCTGCGACGCGTTTGCCACCGGAACCGGAGCCGCTTTACTGGCGCTGATCAACGCGCTTCTCGAAGCGGTGGTGCTCCGGCTGCTGCTTTGCTGGCTGCTCGGCTTTGCGTTGGGATACGGCTTTGCCGGAACTTGCTGGGGAATGGCGCTTTCGACGATCCCCCCGGCATTGATCGGCCTCGCCTATTATCGCTGGGCCGGTTGGCGAAACACCGGCAGTGAGCGTCGATCTTATTGGTGAGCCATTTTTTGCTTCAATTCCCCATCGTCCAAACGGTAAACGACGTCCCCCCGCCCAAAGCATCTACGTTCTTCTCTTTCACTTTCTCGACCGCCCTTTTCGCGTGCCGAAAAGAGAGGTTTCGCGAAAACATCTCTCATTCTCTCTGAAAATGGTTAACGCAAAATCCGATCGGGTTGGAGTATTTTCAGCTCCTGCCATTTTCATCATTTATTCAGAAAATAGTATGTGCGTATCTTGACAAAGATATTTCGATGTAGTAATATAATGCATGAAAATATTTTATATGGGAACACTCTTGGTATGGAAATATGGCAATGAACAGGCGGATTGGATTTCTGACTTCCCTCATCAAACAGTATAGCGGGCGGACTTTTGAAAAAATGTTGATCGAGCAGGGCATTGAAGAATTCAACGGTCCACAGGGGCGAATTTTATATGTACTTTGGGACAAAGACGCAATCGCGATTCAAGAGCTGTCTTACAAAACCGGCCTGGCCAATGCCACTTTGACCAGTATGTTGGACCGTATGGAACAGCGGGAGCTGGTAAAGCGCCTGCCCGCTCCCGGCGACCGGCGGAAAATATTGATCGCGCTGACATCCAAATCCCGTGCGCTGGAAAAAGAATATCTGGCAGTTTCCGACCGGATGACGGAATTGACTTATCAAGGATTTTCCGATCAAGAAATCATGCAGTTGGAGGCATATTTGGAGCGGGTGCTTGACAATGTCCGTGAGGCGGAAATACGGCAAAACAATCTGAAAAAATGAATACCCCCACACGTAATAAAAGGAGATGAAAAATGGACAAAAAAGAACTCACGCAAATCGTCAAAGACATGATAGCTGCTCCTTCCTGCTGCCGGGAGCTCAAAGACGCGGGACAGAAATGGCTTGATGCGGTTGACGCCGAGGCAAAAAAGATCGCCGCCGCCGCGCTGCTGCAGGAAATTCGGGAGGATGTACTCACGATTCAACAAGTCATTGAATTTGTTGAATCTCCGCATGGCACACAGATATTTGGAGCGAAGAAAGCGCAAGTCATAGCGGAACACGCCCATGAAGTCAAAGCCAAAGGCGGAAAATGGTGTGATTGCCCCGCCTGTGCCGCCGGTCTGAAAATCCTCGAAAACGCTTCTTTGCTTGCCTGAAAATGCCGTGGAGCTTTATGACGCGATTGGAAACGTTGCACTATTAGGGATCATTCGGCAACCGGATCTTTCGGTTGCCGAATATATTCATTCCGAAAATAGGTAATATTTAGGAACATAATTTTCGGCGATTCTTTCAGCCGGCCTAATCTCACTTGAGGATCGAGAGGCATTCTGATTCGGAAACAATCCTATAGAAGAAAAATCATCCGGCTGAGGATGGTTTTTTTGCCTTTTTTCAAAAATCTTCTATTTTTCGCGAACAACTCGGAAACCGACATCATTAAAACCAGCAACGGCTGCCCTTCCTTCGCCTTTTTGTTCGGTACGGCAACCCGTCCTTGCTGAATTCCAAGCGCCACCTTTAATCGCCATAACCATTTTACCGTTTTTTTCTATTTTCGTAGAAGTCCACTCCCAACAGTTACCCCACATGTCAATTGCTCCGCAAGCCGCCAATGTTTTTGCATAAACATCAACCGGTGTTGTGCCGTTTTTTGCGCCACAATTAAAATCCGCATCTTTAGGCATATGCCCGGCGGCAAATTCCCATTCCACCTCAGTCGGCAGACGGTAAGTGGCTTTCCCGTCTTTATCCGAGAGCCATTTACAATAGGCGGTCGCCTCATTATAGGAAATATTCACCACTGGATGCCGTGCTTTGTCAGATGGAATAATGCCATTCGTCCAATTTTCCGGCGGCTTTCTTCCTGTTGCCTTGATGAATTTCGCATAATCCTCGTTGGTGACCGGAGTATAAGCAATCGACACATTTTGCGCCGCCCCCAGCACCGGCAAATATCCATCATTCGAATCGCGCGAACCGGGTCGCAGGCGCGGATCGCTGAAACGAAGCATGCTTTGTTCGATGCGTTTATCTCGATCACGTACCATCTCATCGACAATAAGCTGCATTTCTTGAACCTTGGACGCATCCCTTGCGGTTCGTTTTAATTCTTCAAGTTTTTCCTTTTTACGTGCCAGAACTTTATCATAGTTGACTGCGATTTGTTTTCGCAGTGCCGCAGTATTCGCTTCGGATGGATCGCGGCGATAGGCGGAAATTAATTTTTTCGTTTCATTATTCAGCTCTGGACGCTCCTCTTCGATGGTGGTACTGAATTTGAATTGTTTTGCTGTCCCATCTGAAGCCGCAAATCCTGCGCTTACTATTGCGACCATGCATACGGTAATGATGATTTTTTGCAGATTGATATTCATAGTTGCTGTTCTCCTTACCCGATATAACGTGTCGAGTATACATTTTATTGCCAAAGAATAAAATGCATGCAGCTACAATTCAGTGATTATAACTTTTTTTCTTTTTTTATCCGCCATTTTTCGGAGGATTTTCGGCAAAATTCGCAAATATACGCGGGGGGACAAAATAGAGTTAATCATTCAGGAGGATCATAACCTTGATTTTTTATGGGCAATATAGTTTATTTTAACTGATAGTTATGTAAAGGGAAAATAATGAAAATAGAAGAAATAAAAAAACATGCTCCAACTCTGAAGGATATGAAAATTCACAAAGATTCCTGCACGTGGAGTCTATACGATGAGAGAGCTATAGTTGAATCTCTTTTTAATCAAAGATTTAATTTTTTTCTTGTTGTCTATGCCATTATTTTGAATGTCGGCTTCAGGGGGAGTTTTTTTGAACAGTGCTTTGTATTGTCTTGCGGACTTTCTTTGCTTGGCTTATGTTGGCTGGTTATCTGGCGCACCCACAATAGATTGCGCATCATATTGACTTTTTTGTACAACATAAAAAAATCCAATGGGAAAAAGGCAAATCACCCATTGAAAAAACTGGATTATTGCATAAGTAAAGAAAGATCTTTCTTCAACCCGAGAGCATTATTCATTCAGGCAAGAATTATTCCTATCCTATGTATTCTTTCCCTTGTTTTTTTACTGTGCAAGACAATTTTTTATGACACAAGGAACACTGAAACAACAATTTTGCAAAATCTCCATCCTGTTCTTTCCGTGAATGATGAAGTTCTGAATGTCGTCCGAGATGATGGGGAGGCTACTATGGAGAAAATGGATTCAATGCGGTAAATTTATTCCGGGTGCGCACGCCGCCACCGATGATCGCGTGAAAATATTGAACTCCCATGATTTTTTCCGTTCCTGGTGTTGTATATTTGAGTTCGAGAATCGTCCGGCGGTTTTCCGAGGGCAAAACGGCTTTGATCCGTTCGGCGATGCGTTCAAAATAGCCGTCATAGGCGGAACCTTTTAAGATATGAATCATGTCGATTTTCCACTCGTCGTAATTGCGATCCAATATCCAAACATGACGCTCCAAACAACACTCGACGGTGGCGAAAAGACTGTGGAATTTCATATCCATTACACTTTGTTTCATGCGGTCTCCAATATAATCACTTTCGCACAACTTCCAGTTCGCGTCATTGGACTTCTCCGGGGCTTTGTATTATCCGGCCGCAGGCACACCGCACTCAACGCATCGGATTTTCAATGTAACTCAAAATGCGCGCCAGCGCATCAGGCACTGTCAAATGCGCGGTATCCAGTACCAAATGTGCTCGACCCCATTTTTCATATTCCCGTTGTTGGATGGCTTGCCAGTCCGGCTGAATCAAGCCTTCAATGTCGCCAGGGCGATTCTCCGCGCGCTGGCGGTGGCAAGAAGCGTCCGAGCAGACAAACTCCACCTCAATCCCCCGGCTTCCGCTGGCAACGGCGACCGCGCGCCACCAATTCCGGGTCAACTCCAAGGGATTGACGCAGTCGGCAATGACGGAAATACCGTTGCCGAGCTGGTCTTTTGCCAATTCGCAGGCGATCTCGTACCCTTCGCCCCGAAGCGTTCCGGGCGGACATAAGCCGGCGCGTATCAGTGCTTGCTCAAGCGTGTCAATCCGCAGGTGGCACGCTCCGAGTTTTGAGGCAAGCGCCTTGGCAATCGTCGTTTTTCCGCACGCCGGAAGACCGCCGAAAATAAACAAAAGCGGAGTTTTTTTCGTGCCGGTTCCCGGAGCGTTCACTTCGACACGTCCCGTTTAACCGGAATCCATATAAAGGTTTCATAGTCGGGGCGTTGCAAGTCGCATGGCGGATAGTGTTCAATGTCGAAATCATCCAGCTTTTCATAGCCGGAACCGGGCAGCCACTCGTTATAAATGCGCGGCCACATTTCTTGAATGGCTTGCGGCATTTGGCCGATGCATGAAAAAACAGCCCAGGAGTGCGCCGGAACCGTCAAGACTTCGAAGCCGTCCGGAATCGGTGTCCTTCCAACGTAAGGCGCGGCTATGGAATAAGTGAAACTCTTGCCGTCCGGTGTGGTGTGGTGGCAGACGCCGAACCTGCCGGGGATGATTTTTTGATAATCGTTTTCAAAAAACCAAGTCCAGAATTTTGGAATCTCCGCCGTGCAAGTTTCCATGTTGAAGATTCGACTTATTGCCAGCACTTGAAAAGCTTCTTTTTCTTCAATAGCGGGTATCGGCATATACTCTTACCGCATGCCATTTCTCTTTATGCTGTTAAAAGAACCGCTCCATCGACCAGGGGACGATGGAGCAGTGTCCGAGAGCGGTCGACCTCCCGAAAAAGCAGGAGAGAAGAGGATTATTTCCCAGCCTTCTTTTCCTTTTTCTCGAGCCGTTTTTCTTTCAAGGATTTTTGCGGTTCTTTTTTCGTTTCTTTTTTTGCGTCTTGTCCCTTGCTCATAATAGGCTCCTTTTCTGTTATGTTTTTACTTTGCCATCGCGCCCGCGGCTTCGATGGGGCAATATTGTTTGTGCAAACGCAGCCGCCTTAAAGGAGGTCTGCCTGAAGGAACTTGAATTACCATATCCTTTGAATTGAAGATTGCAAGTCCCCAAACAGAATTCATTCTTCTAGAATGCTCCCCGCCCGTTGATGACAATGCGCAGCGTTCTGGCGATGAGGTTGAAATCGAAGCAGCACGAACGGCGCCGGGCATAAAAAACATTCATCGCCGTCCGGCGCGGCCAGGCAATTTCGTTGCGGCCCGATACCTGCCAAAGTCCGGTCATGCCGGGCTTGACCGAAAAGATGGAAGATACGTGCTTCCCATAAAAATGGAGCTCCTCCTCTGTAATCGGACGGGGCCCAACCAGGGCCATATCCCCCTTTAAGACATTGAAGAGTTGCGGCAGCTCATCCAAGCTGAATCGACGCAACCAATATCCGATTTTTGTGACGCGCGGATCGGCGATGATTTTTCGCTTTGTCTGCCATTCATGACGGCTTTGGGGACATTTTTCCAAGATGGCGTTCAACTCTTGCTTGGCGTTCGGGACCATGGTGTGAAATTTGAAAACGCAGAACGGACGGGTATTTTTGCCAAGCCGCCGGTCTTGGAATACAACCGGGCTGCCGTTTATTTTCAAAAGCAGCGCAATCAGGAGCATAACCGGCAAAGCCAGGCAAAGCAATCCGACGGTCAGGGGAAATTCGATCCATCTTGGCATTACCGATCCCCCGGTTCCGCAAAGAACGAGTTGAAAATTCTGGATTGTTTGTTCATTTCCGACAAATATGTCTTCAACCCTACCTTTTCAAACAATGTCGGCTGGTTGGAAAAAAGAGATACCCCCAATCCGAAGCGGCGGTCCGGCAATTGGCAGCCCAGCGCCTCCAATACCGTTGGTGCAAAGTCAAACGTCCCGTACAAGCGGTCGTTGGATTGTTTGGGGATCGCCGAATTGACGATGCAATTGTACGTTTCGCGATGGCCGCGCGCGTAATCGGCAAGGGAGTTGAGGGAAACCATCGCCAGATGATCCCCCACAATGACGATTGTCGTATCGGAATAAAACGGTTGCGTTTTCAGCCAATCGCAAAACTGTTTGATCTGAAGATTCTGGTTGTAAAATGCGTCTCTGATATCGCCATACTTGCTTACGAAACCGTTGCCTTTAATATCGGATTCATGTGTGTCCAGTGTAAGGAGGAACAACGAAAAAGGTTTGTTTTCCGCCGCCAGCGCGGAAATTTCTTCCCTGGCCAAATCGAAGAGGGCATAATCGCAAAGCCCCCAGCTGTTCATATTCTCTTTTTTTGCGCTTCCATTGTCGAAAAAATACTGCAAATCTTTGATTTTTATGGATTTAGAGTGCGCGAAAAGTTTATCTTTCCCGGCGAATTTCACATCGCTCCCCAGTAGAAAGGCCATATTGTAGCCATTTTGATCCAACAAGCCAAGGATGGACGGGGCTCCGGGCAGGAAGTGTTTTTGGGTGCCGAAACGATTGCTTTGACTCAACGGAACATGCATGGGAAAACCCATGAACATGGCCACCATTCCACCTGCCGTCCAATTGGTCCCATGCACCTGCTGGTGGCCGCGGAAAGAAATGTTCTCCTGCTGAAGTTTGAGGAGCTCCGGCATCACCGGTTCGAAGAAAGGACTTTTATTGAGGTCGTCCTCCAGGGATTCCGCCATAATGTAGACAAGATTGCGCTTTTTTTCCGGGAATTTTATTTCGGAGAACCGGGGGAAAACGTAATTTTCATCGAAAACCTTCGAATGCTCAAGCGCTCCGGCGATGTAGGGCGTAACCTTCAATTGGCGGTCGACCCAGAAAACGACCGCGACCCCGGCAATCACCACGCAGGGCACCGTGAATTTCCAGCTTGGCGGGGAAACGAGCTTGGCGGCGCAATGGAACGCTTTGTGGATTTTTCCCTTGCAGCGGTTCATCTCCGCAAGGCGAAAAAACACGGCGTAAAACATGCCGGACAAGTACGCCATAAACACGACCGCAACAACGGCGGCGAGGGCGATGTATTTTACCGCCGACTGCCAGTAGCGGTTGTCGGCGCCCTGGATTCCCATGTTCAGATGATAGACAAACTCCAATACCGAGGAACCGCCGAACATCTTATTGATCCATACGGCGCATCCCAGAAGGCTTAGAATAACAAAGGTTGTGCCCCCAAGGAGGATGCAGGAAAGTTTTCCGTATTTTTTGAAGAGCAATTTATTTGGGTTCATGGTCTGCTTTTTCTTTCGTTGCAATGAATCCATGGTTTTTGATGATTTCCGAAAAGTTCCGCTCAAAATGCGAAATTGAAAAACGTTCGGCGTTGTTTTGTAAAGACGTTCGAAGAAAGCGCATGGATTCGAATTCTTCAAGAGACTCCAGGAGGGATTGCGGCGTGGGTTCGGTGAAAAACACCCCGGTTTGGCCGGGAATTACGCTTTCGAGCACACCGCCCGCGCCATAAGCAACAACCGGGCAACCGGCGGCCTGGGCCTCTACCGGAACCATTCCGAAGTCTTCAACGCCGGGAAAAATCAACGCCTTGGCGCCGGCATACAAATCACGCAAGTCGCGATCGGCTACCCGGCCGGTGAAGCGGATATTGGGGGGGGCGTTTTTTCGGAGTGATTTCAACAAAGGACCGTCCCCCGACACAATCAATGGATCCTTCCGCTTTGCAAACGCCTTGAGTACGAGATCCGGACGCTTGTATGCGGTCAGTTGACCCGCGAAAAGAAAGTAGGTGCGCTCACGCAAAAGTGCCTGTCCGAAAAAGTCCGTATCGACCGGAGGATGGACCACCGCGGCCTCCCGGTCATAAATCCGCCGGATTCTTTCCGCCACAAAATGGGAATTTGCGATGAATGCATCGATGTTTTCGGCGGATTTCAGATCATAGCGGCGCAGGTGGCTTTTACTCGCCAGCATCGCGGCTTTGGCGAGAAAATTGCCGTTCCGGTAATAATCGTCAAACATATCCCACACATAGCGCATCGGGGTGTGGCAATAGCAGATGTGTCTGACCCCTTGGGGCTTGGCTACCCCTTTGACCGGTCCGGACTCACTGGAGACAATCAAATCGTAGTCGTCGAAACGCCACCGTCGCAATGCCCATGGCATCAAAGGCAAATAATGCTGGCAATAACGGCGTCCCCCGGGCAGTTTGGCGATCAGCGACTCGATAATGGTGTGCCCGGCTATTTCCGGTGAAAGTTTCTCCGGAATCGCGGCGTGGGTGTAGATATCCGCCGACGGAAACATCCGGCAGAGTTGTTCGAGGACTTTTTCGCCGCCGCGCATGGTCAAAAGCCAGTAATGCAGCAAGGCTATTTTTTTACCGGCCATAGATGACATATTCTTCTCCCAGGGCCGTAAAACGGTGCAGTTCTTTGCCCGCCGGCGAAGCCGCCGCGGGGAGGACCCAATAATCCGGTTTATCGTTGAACGCGGAAGGTTCCGGTCTTCCACCCGCTGCGGCGCCGATGAAGGGGAATTTTTTCCCGTTCCACACCACCGGGCGGAAGGGGGAATGGTACACGTCCAAATTGCGCGTGGGGGAATCGAGTTTTGGACCGGTATAGTGGCCGCGGATGAACGTCGCCGCGGTGTCGGTTACAATTCGCTCCACACGCATGCGCCGGGAAGTATAAAACTTCATCGTCGCTCCCCAGCCGTCGAGGAGAAGGGCCAGAGCGAGTATTGCACCAAGAACGCAAAGTTGCCGGACGTATTTTCCCTTATACCGTTCATACACCATAAAAACGCCGTAAGCCGCCCAGCCGAACAACAAAGGGGCGGACGGGAGCAAATAACGTTGACTGAACTCCACTTTATTGTCGGCAATCATAATTTGCAGGATCGGCAAAAGGGTCGATACCACATAAATGAGCAGCAATATCGTTTCCGCGGGTGTCCACAATTTTTTCCGGATGCGATGGACGATCACTGCAAAAGCCACGATCGAAAAATACGGGTAGATGCCCTTCAGCAAGGGGATGAAAAAATTTCCCGGCATCATGGCCGTCCCTCGCCCAGGGGGGGAATCCCGATGTTCTCCAGGATAATGGCATAGCGGGCATAGGGAACCGGGTAGCCGCTCCACGTGTAATTCAAATAAAGCTGCGGCAAAATGAGCGCGATGACCATTCCCGACATCGCCGCGCTCCGCCAACACCGCCAACGGTTGCCCGTGAGGTCGAAAAACACGGCGCACATCAACAGGACCGCCGCGATCACCGGGCCGTCCGCGCGCAACAGACACAGCAGCGCACAACCGATGGAGATATTGAATATTCCCGCGACGCTTTTACGGTTTTGATAAAACTGAAGCAGGCCGAGGACCAGCAAGGCCAGCGTAAAGGTCCGCCCGTTATCGCGCAATCCTTCGTAGAAATACCGGTGCAATTTGGAACAGAGGATGTAGAGGACAATGCCGATGAGGGCCATTTTTTCATTGGATATTTTTCTGAAAAGATAGTACAACGGCGGAATTGCCGCCGCCCAAAGCAGCAGCGCGGCGATTTGACAGCCGCGGAATCCGTTGCATCCGGTCAATAAGGAGGCGGTCCCGGATAAAAATGAAAACAGCATGCCGAAGCGGGGATGGAAGGCATAGGGCCAATTTCCCGCGGCAAACGCTTCGGCCATAGGAACATAACGGTACGCTGCGTCGTTGGCCGGTATCGGCGCGGTAAAAAGCAGCGGCGCGAACAAAAGCAGCGCGGCGGCGCACCAGAACCAGGGGGATTGCAGCGTTGTTCGCCAATTCATGTTTCGTGCCCTAAATAACGTTCGATCGACTCTTTGACCGGCAATTCCGGCAAGGATATTCCGTGTTCAATTTGGATTACCCGATTGCACAAATGCTCGACGACGTTCATGGCATGGGTTACCATCACCACGGTGATGCCGGACTGAATTTTCCCGGTAATCAAAATTCCGGCTTTTTTCTGGAACGCATCGTCTCCGGCGACAAAGGTTTCGTCGATTAAAAGCACATCGGTATTGAGAAAATAGGCGATGGCAAAACCCAACCGGGCCCGCATTCCCGTGGAATAAACCTTAACGGGCTGATCGATGAAATCACCGATCCCCGCAAGTTCGATGATTTCGCCCATTTTCTCTTTGATGACACGTCTTTCGATGCCGAGTTGAATACCGTCGAGCATGATGTTTTGCCGTCCGGTCAACCGCTCCTCGAAACCTGCGCCGAAAGCCAGAATGCCGATGTTTTCCTTCTCGCGGTAAATACGCCCGGTATCCGGTTCGAGAATCCCGGCCAGAAGCCGCAGCAGGGTGCTTTTTCCAGCGCCGTTGTGGCCGATAATGCCGATGACATCCCCGGAATAAATATTGAAATGCGCATCCGACAACGCCTGGAATGTGCCTTGTTGCCAAGGGAGTGTGGCCGATTTTAAATAGGCGACGCCGACATGGTCCAGTTGATACACTAATTCTTTTTTCATGTCAGGTCATCCTCGGGTATTTTTTATCGAATTTGAATAGAATCCAAAGTCCGATTGCCGTCATCAAGCCGCCGAATGCGAGGGGCATCAGGAATGTTCCCGGAGAAGGCCATGTGCCGGAAATAAGGACCAGCCGGAATTGGGCGATGATGGTCGCGATTGGGTTGTAGGACAAAATAGTTCTGACCTCTTCCGGCAATATCGCAAGATCGAAAAATACGCCGCTCAAAAAAATCATCAGGTGAAGAAAAAATTCGATCAGCCACTGCAAATCGGGAAAAAATGGCGTGATCGCCGCCACAAGGATTCCCGCGCTCCAGGTGAGAAACAAGAGTTCCGCCACAAGAAGCGGGAGCGTAAGCATGGATATTCCCGGGCTTCCGCCGATAAAAAATGCCATGCCGATCAGGAGCAGAAGGGCGACAAAGAACTTGACCAGATTTACCAGTGTCGCGGTGGTCGGGAACACGTATTTGGCGATATTCAGTTGCAGCATCAGCGGACGGTGAACAATCAAAGATCCCGCAGCGCGCGCCACCGTTCCTGCCCAGAATTGCCAGACCGTGATGCCGACGTATAAGAACAGCGCAAAATTACTCTGCGTATGGGGAATCAGCCAATTGAACGCCACATAGTACACGGCCAAGGCCAGCAAGGGTTGCAGCACCCACCAGATGTATCCTGCGAAACTGTTGCTGGATTCCGCGCGCAGTTCGCCCAAAGTCCGGTAATAAATGATATGCCAATTTTTGACCAGATGGGTCATCACATCGCCTCCTCATTGAGGGTGGAGAAAATTCTCTCCAGAACGGATTCGGTATATTGTTCCATGACCGATAAACGCAATTCCGGCGCCGGTTTTTCGTTGAATGCTTTCAGTATGACGGATGGATCGATCGTTTCGGGCTGAATATAATATCCGCGTCCGTTGAAATATTCCCGTACCGGGGCAATGTCCGGCAGGACCAGGTTGCAGCCCATCCCCGCCGCTTCCAGATTGCAGATGCCCGGCGTTTCCGCGAAGCTCGCACAAATGGAGAGCCGGGAACGCGAGAGAAACTCAAGCACCTCGTGGTGGGGGAGGGGGCCTGTGAACCGATGTCGTCCGAAGCTTTCATCGCGGCAACGGTCAAAATAATGTTGGTGCATCGGCCGCGCCGCGCCGATAAACGTTATCCGAAGACCGGTGTTCGCCAGGGCGCGAATAATTCCAAGTTGGTTTTTGCGCGGACAGAAGTGGCCGATGCAGACAATTCCTTCCCTCGTTTCCCAGGGCTGCTGGGCAATGGCGGAAATTTCTTCCGGATTTATCACGTTGGGGATCACGCGGATTTGTTCTTTGCGCGCGCCGTCACGCAATAAAAGTTCTTTTTCCGCATTGGAATTGACTGCGAGTATTGCGCTGTCCTGCAACAGCGTCCGGCGGGAAATCTGCCAGGAACGGAAAAACATGGAGAGCAACGCTTCGTCCCTGCCGTGACGCACGCAACGCGCCCATAATTTTATTTGCTCGGTAAACGCCCGGCCGATTCCGGCTTTTTGCCGGCGCCAGTACGTCGGGACGAGGACGACCGGAATATTCAGTTTGCGCGCGACATTCCATGGCTGAAAGCTCTCATGCAAACGCTCCAGATGCCAAATGAAAACGAAATCCGCATTGCGCAGATCTTCAGGCTGCACCGCACCGGCGTGGATGTGCACCTGCGCACCCAAACGGCGCAGGACTTTTGCCCAGCTTTCCATCTGCGTGGTATCTCCGCCGGGCTTTTGGATGAAATCCCTGCGCAGACAAAAAACGATGTTTTTGTTTTGCATCAATGCCGGCCTCCGCGCAACACCATTTCCATTTGCCGGGCACGGTCTTCCCACGTTTGGTTTCTGACGCTCTCCCGGCAGTCTTCCGGCGACGGCATACGGGCAATCATATCGTGCAGCGCATTGATAAAAGCATCCTTTTTTGCATATTTTACAAAAGGAGAATCCGCAATCGGCACAGTACTTACAAAAGGTTTTCCCAAAGCCAGGTATTCATAGTTCTTCAGCGGGTCGGCGCATTGGGCCACTTCGTCCTCAAGAAACGGCACAATCCCGATCTGAAAACGGCCGATGGATTCCGGTAGGCGATCAAACGAACATTGCGGAAGAAACTCCACATTGCTTCTGGTGCGCAACGGGGCAATTTGCCGCTCGGAGCGCACGGGACCGACCAGGCGCAACGTCCAATCCGGAAACGCCGCGGCAATGTCGTCCAGCAATTGGTAGTCGACCCATTCGTACAAAGCACCGTGAAAGCCGATGATTTTTTCCCCGGGCGTCAGCGGAAAATCGAGCCAATTTTTCGGTGCGGCGTTGGGTAGCAGCACGGATTGTTTTTCCAGATATTTTTCCAGCTGTCTTGAAACGATGAAAACATGGTCGGCGCGTTGTACCAAGCGCCGCTCATACTCCTCCCCGTTCGGATTATGGTGTATTCCGACAAAGTCCAGACAATCGTACGCTGTTTTCGCCTCCGGCAGGCACGCAACGACCGGCCACCAGAAAGGATTGGAAACAACGATTTGCGCATTGTCCAACCCTATTTTATTTTTGATGTATCCGGCGATGCGCTTGTGCCACATCCCGCCGAGGCACGGCGGCAAAGAGTGGACGGAGATACCGCCCGAGTCGATGCGGTGCGGCCGCAGCCGCGGCCTCCTCAGACTCGGAATTTCAACAAAGTGCAGCTCATGACTCTGTGCGAGCGCCTGGGCCAGGCGGACGGTCCGTCCGCCGATAACCGAGGAATAATGCACCCCGGACAGAAAAAGCAACTTCATTAAAAGCCGCTCCGCCCGAATATCGCCGCCGCGATTTTATGCGCGGCTTTTCCATCGCCGAAGGCGCAGGACTTGGACTGCGGAAGGTGTGTTTGCGCCAGAAGCTCTTCCACCGCGGCAAGGATTTTTTGCGTATTCGTGCCGACCGCGCGTACTTGCGGCAGATCCAACACTTCCGGTCTTTCGGTTACGTCACGCAGGAGCACCAGCGGTTTTCCCAGGGCCGACGCTTCCTCCTGGACCCCGCCGGAATCCGTCATTACCAGCGTGGCGCGGTTCAGGATGTAAACAAAGCGCAGATAATCCAGCGGCGGGCAAAGATGAATATTCGGGATATCCGTCAGAGCATCCTCCACGACGGTGCGGACATTGGGATTCCGGTGAACGGGGAAAATAATTTCGACATCGCCGCGCTGCACCAATGTCTTGAGGGTTTCACAAATCGCCGCGATGCCGCCCTGCTGGTTTTCACGGCGATGTCCGGTCAAAAGAATCAACTTCTTTCCGGGAGAAAGGAAAGAAAACTCGGATTCAAGTTCGGGATGTTGTTCCAAATTGTCCGTGGTTTGCAGCAGCGCGTCGATCACGGTGTTGCCGGTTACGAATATTCTTTCCGGGGCGATTCCTTCGTTCAACAAATTCTGTCTTGCCAATCCCGTCGGCGCGAAATGCCAATCCGCGATGCGGGTGGTTATCACACGGTTGATCTCTTCCGGAAACGGCAGATGTTTATTGAAGGTTCGCAGCCCCGCTTCGATATGGCCAACTTCGATTTGATGATAGAAGGCGGCCTGGGCCGCGGCCGATACGCTGTTTGTATCTCCTTGAACAAGGAGAAGATCCGGGCGCCATTCTCCGAACAGCTTGTCCATTGCCTTCAGAATTTCCGCGGCCGATCCGCAGAGTGTGGAGTTTACGATTTCGAGTTGATAGTCCGGCTCGATGCCGAATAACGCGAAAAGATTCTGTGCCATTTCTTTGTGCTGCCCGGTGAAGCATACCTTCAGTTCACAGTCCGGGTAGCGTTTCAATTCGGCAATGACCGGAGCCATTTTAATCACTTCCGGGCGGGTTCCGAAAACCACCATGACTTTTTTCCGCTGCAAACTCTTTTTTCCGGCAAGAAAAACCATGCCGCAGCTTTGGGTCAACTCCGGCGGCAAGGTCTGCACATTGGCGGTGGGGTCCAGGGCAAGAGGATTCATCCGCAGTGCGGCCTGCTCCGTATATTCACATAAAAAACCGGTTACAATATCGGCCGCCTGCGCCTCTTCCTGGGTAAATGTTCCCAACAGTTTGGAGAACGCCGTGTCGAAAAATGCGACGTTGCCGATCATTCCCTGAACGTTGAAAAACGGGAAAAGCATAGCGTTTCGCATAACGATATTTTCGAAAAAACGTCCGAAACGTTGCTTTATCGCAATGGCGGGCTCAACGCCGATGTGCCCGTCGACATGGACGTATTGCCGAACCGGATCGTTGGGATCGTCCTGATTGCACTGCAGGTAATTGCTGTCTCCGCTTTCGATCAGATGGATGGTTTTTCCGCCCGGTTTCAAAACGCGGTGAATTTCGGCAAGCAATGCGTCTTTATAACGAAACTCCAGGTGGCCGAAAAAATCGCCGGAAAAAACAGCGTCGAAACTTTCGTCGGCAAACGGCAGTTTGTCGAGGACCTCGAGCCGCACAACTTCATCGTAGTAACGTTTCGCCTGCTTCAGGCATTCCGCATCCAGGTCCACACCGACCAGATAATCGGCCGCGCCGTGCTTTTTCAGCGTCATCCCATAATGCCCGTTGCCGCAGCCGATATCCAACACCTTGCCGCCGCTCAATTCGCGCAGGAGATATTTTATCCGCCCCGAACCGATATGAAACATCGTTACCGGACTGGCCATATAATCCTGGTGCGGGACCCGGTTGAATTTATTTTTGTAAAATGCGGATGTTTTGATTCCAAACGCTTCGTAGGTAACATCTTCAAGTTTCTTAAACATGCTTCTTCTCCAACATCCGCACGATGGATTGCGCGCGGTCTTCCCATGTGTTGTCTTCGGCGATGCCTTGCAGTTTTTGACGCAGGGCGTCTTTTTCCGTGGCGGATAAACGGGCGGCGGCCCGTATTTTCTCCACAAAGTCTTCGTGGTTTTTGCCTACGGCGACTCCACGTTCATGGTATTGCAATACTTCCGTAAACGCCGTTGTTACCACGGGGACTCCGGCCGCGCAGTATTCAAAGAGTTTGATCGGGGAGGCGGCATTGGTTACCGGATTGATTTTGAACGGAATGGTCGCCACGTCAAAGTAATGCAAATAGTCGCCCAAGACGCTGTAGTGCTTCAAACCGAGGTACGATACATTGGGCAGCGCGGTTAAGCGTTCGAGCGCGCGCTCGTCGGCGTTCAACCCGATCAAAACGAAGTGCAAGTCCGGACAGGACTTGGCGGCGTATTCGATCAACGTAAAATCGACCCACTGGGCCAAGGCGCCGTAATAACCGACAATTTTCCGGTCGTCCTGCGGCAAATCGCTTGGACGCGGCGGTGTTTCCGTGCGTTTGAAGTCCGCAATGGTAACGCCGTTGTGGACCAACAATAAATCCGGCCGTACTTTGACGTATTTATCGTACAAAACATTTGCGCTTGTAATGACAAAATCGGCATTCTTGAGCAGCAAATCGAAGTTTTCGGCAAAAAGCGGATTCTGGCGCCCCGTCGATGGATCGGTGTGAATCGATGGATCGTCGAGGATATCGAAAATCAATTTGCAGTTGGATTTACGGATCAAATCCCCGTATTGATAGTTGCAATGGTAAAGCAAAAACGGCGTGTACAAATAGAGGTATTTGTCGTTCAAGTCGGGGAAGAAGGTCATCGGATGAATCTGCAGCTGCGCCGGAATTTCACCGATCAAGTCCGGCTGCAATGTTTCTTCCGCTGAAATATAAGTGCTGTCGTAGCCGAGTCCGGCCAGCGCCTGGAAAAGCTGCTGCGGGCGCTGTTTCATCACGTTCCACGTCATACCCGGTTCCGCCAATTGCACAAATTCGATGGGGCGGGGTGTATTGGGCGACAAATAATGGTGCAGCACATCTTCCCAGCGTTTCTGCCAATGTGCCAAACTGAATGCTTCCGACATCTGGAGCGCGCGGTCGGCCAGGTCCTTCCGCAGGGTTGGATTATCGAGCAGGGCTTTTAGGGCGCCGAGCAAATCTTCCGCTTCCGGCGAGATCAACAAACCGTTGGCGTGATCGACAATCAGCTCCGGCAGGCCGCCTACATTGGTGGCGATGATGGCGCAGCGGCTGGCCATGGCCTCCAGGCAGGAGAGGCTGGTTCCCTCGGAATGCAGTGTCGGGATGAGGACGATATCGGCCTTGCGGTAGACTTCCGGCATCTCTTCGGACGGACAGCAGCGGTGTGTAACGCGGTCGGGAAAGTCGTGAAGAAACTTTTTGAGCGAATTCTTGACGCTCGCATCGATTTGCCCGATCAAGTGCAATTCGACATTCGGATAATCACGGAAAATTTCAGGCATTACGCGCACAACAAGGTCAAATCCGCGCGCGCCATACAACCGGCGCGGATAAACGATGCGTATTTTGTCCTTCTTTTCATCCTTGGGTGCGGGGAAAAATTCCGTTTTATCCACAAAGTTCGGAATCCGGATGAAGCGGGTTTCCCGGTCGCTGTAAATAGTGCGGAACCAGTTGATCGTATTGGCGTCCACCGAAACCACGTTGCGGCAGTTTGCAAACGCTTCGCGGAAACTGACCTGATTGTGGTGCGCCGTTTCCGGACTCGAGTGAAATCCGACGGAGTCCCAGAATATTCCGTGGGAAATCCCGAGTGCATGGTCCGCCACGCACGGATACGCCAGCCAAAACGGCGAATAAATGACCAGTGCCGCCGGATTGTTTTGCTGCCAGGTATAAAAAATTTCACTGAATTCTTCGTATTTGCATTCCGACGCCAACCCCTTGACGGGGATGTCGCCATACGGCGACGGATGAGACAGCTCCCAATTCGTGGTTCCGGTTTGAACAACCATCACCTTCATGCCGAGTTTGGTCAATATCCCGAACAACTCGACAATGTACCGCTCCGCGCCGCCATACATATACCGCTGCCCGTCCGCGTCGTAAAAAAGAACGGTGGCGATCATAACAGTATTGCTCTGGGTCTTGGTGCGATTGAAAATGTCACGCCATTGTGTAACGGATTCGGCCGGAGGGGCGGAATTCGAGCGGCTCAAGGTATTCCCCTTTTTGCCGCGACCGCTGAATGCGGATGGATTGATTTCGATACATAGCTCGTCCAGTGCCGCGTTGAGGATATTGAGCTCGCGCTCAATGCCGCTCAACGCCGAAGGAAGATTCATCTTTTGTTTGTTGTAAAGTCGCTTGGAGATTCTGGAAAAGAAATCCGCTTTTGCCTGCAGGCTTCCTTTCATCAGACTCGCGCTGCTGTAGCGGAAGAAATTGGTCCAGTTGAAACTTTTGGAGTTGACGAATCCGATGATCTGTTTTGTTACGTACGAAGACGTGAACGCGATGTTGAACGCCTTTTCGTGGGCGCGCTGCAACTGCGACTGCAACCGTTCGATTTGCGCGGCGTTGTCTTTGTGCTGCAGAAGGGACGTGGAGAGCTCATCGATTTCAGCTTGCAGTTTCCGGCACTGCTCGCCTTGGGCCGAGAGCTCCTCCAGCAAGCGCTGGTTTTTTTCTTTCAGCAGTTCGTTGCACGTTTCAAGAGCGTTGACACTCTTCGATAAAAGGTCGATTTTTTCATCCATACACGTATTCTACTTATAAAATTTGTTTCATACTACACACACTCATGTGATGCTGTCAAAAAAGCATAAAGGAACCTGTTCTCGTGAAATATCCGTTTCGCTTTTTTCCTCTCTCCAAAATGAACTATCCGATGAAAAACATGGAAAAGGAAACCGGCAGGACCTTCTCGAATGTTGCTCTCATTTTTGCTTTCCGTTTATATGAGTTTGAAAGCTGGGAATTTTTTTGATTGTCGTCATTACTTGCTCCGCCGAAATCAGGCGGGTGCATTCGAAGTGCCGGTCCGTATTTTTGTGGCGCGGGCACCACAGAAAGTCGAAATGATCGAAATCGATCCGCATGTCGTTCCAACAACTGTGGCATGTGTGGTAATTGATCACCCGGTACGGCGTTTCAAATTCGTTGGTCGGGTGCGTGAATCCGGAAATCATCACCACCGGCACGCGGCATCCCCACGCCACCCAGCTTAAACCGCTGGATAAGCCGATGAAAAAGTCGGCGTCTTTAATCAGGTCCACCCGTTCCTGCAACGGAATGTCCCCGGTAAAATCCTCCGCGCCATAGGGGATGTAATTCCAGTTCAGACCCACGCCGTAGACGGGCTGTTTGTCGATGCATAAAACGCGGTAGCCGTTTGCTTTGAGGAATTTTACGATTTCCAGCCAGCCGAAGGGGTTGTTCCAGTATTTCGCCTGGCTGGAGCTTTGCGCGGCGATGCACACGTACGGTTCCTGAATTTTCCGCTTGGCGCTCAGATTGAAACGCGGCGGAATATCCGCCGGATCGACGCCGAGAATATAGCCCGCCGTCCGGTGCAGCCCGATGTAGCGGAAGTCGATCGGCTGGTTGTCCACGTTGCCTTTGAAAAACAGTCCCATATAATAGGTGGCATAAGGCTTGTACCGGAGGGTGTCCTCCGGGGCGATAAAGGTGATTTCCGGGTATTGATCCTTGACCAGCGCCGCAATCCACGGGGTCATTACGCAGACGAGTTTGCAGCCGTGTTTTTGCTGGAAGCGTTCGACATAACTGAACCAGCCGATTGAGTCGCCGATCGTCCCGACGGGGAGTTGAATCATCACCACTTTGTCTTTGCAGTCGTAGTCGTGGGTGAAGATCGGCTCCGGCCTATGCTCCGGGACCGGATTTTCAATTTTAGGAAAAACCTGCAGACGGAATTTGATGTAGAATTTCTTGACGCTTGTAACGTATGCCCCCGGAACGGTGTCGGCGGAATAGAGGATGATTCCCGTGTCGATGTCGCTGAAGACACAGCGGTATGCTTTGCCGTTATGCGGGAAGAGGATGCGGATCCCCTCGTTGAAATCGAACTTAATTCCGTCCGCCGCGTCCATCGTCGGCACATCGGGCAGTTTGCCGTAAATCGACGACTGCCTTGGCGGCTCGTCCGTTTTAGGTTGTTCCACGGGAAGCGGCTTGAGTTGATGGGTGTTCATATCCATCGGCTTGATCGAAAAGTTTATGTCCGCCACATTTCCCCCTCATTTAATACATGCGCACTAACCCGAGAATAAGATAGCACATTCGGAAGGGGTTGGCAAGAGAGAATGAACTCCAATTTATTGTTTTTGTGGAATCTTCTTCCTTCGATCGTGAACGTTGCGCAATTTTTTTGCATTCTCGTTGCACTGTTGCTGAAATAAGGACTTTTCCTGGAAGATTTTGGCAACACAAAGAAGGCGGGAAGGAAATTATTTTCCTTCCCGCCTGACAACATTGCTCTACTTTGTATTATTCGAAGGTCAGCTTGCCCCAGTGGGCCGGAGTGAGCTGCGCCTCGTTCGGGAGGTCGTTCACCAGGTTTGTGTTCTGGTTGCTCCAGTAGGTACGGGCCGTGTTCTCGATCCCCGCCGCGTCGGAGGAGATGAACCCGAGGTCGCCGGCGAACGCCGCCCCGGAAACGGGCTTGAAGCCCAGCACCGAGAACGGAATCGCCACAACCGCGCGGCAGCCGTCGGCGCGTTTTTCCAGCTTGATTTCCACTTGCGCGCATTTTTCCACGCGGTCGAAATCAAGGGTGATTACCGGCGAGGAGTACTGGTGCGGGGTTTTCGTTTCGCCCGGAGCCGCCTTCGGTTTCATCAGGACGGCGAGAGGGGCATTTTCGAAGTTGGCGACCAGGATGCGGGTGCATTTGTCGTCCAGCTTGCGCTGCGCGGCGAACGGCGTGCCGGAGATCTGGAAGTCCAACGCGTCGCCCGACTTGAAGAGTCGCTTCCAATCCTTGCCGTTGTTGAACCACGGGGTCTTGTCGTTGCGCATTTCCCAGCGGACGAACAACGTTGTGTCGTTGTACAGAAGTTGCGCGGCGGCTTGTTCGGCGCGGCCTTCGCGGCGAATCGCCATCGGCGGGGCCTTTTTCCAGGCGTTGTCGTCGGGCGTTCCCTGGATTTTGGCGATTTTGTACTCGGCGGCTTTGGCCGCCGCTTTGGCGTTCGCCTGGTTGAACACGTCCGCCTTCAGGAGCGCATCCGGGGTAAGTGTGATGCTGGAGCCCGCCGCGCGGCGGACGCTGTCAAGTCCTTTGACTTCCATGATCATCGAGGCCTGGCGGGGGAGCCCGCTTGTGAGACGGACTTTGCCGTCGGAGTGCTTGCCGAACCAGCCGTTGAACGGCTCGCCACCCTGCGAGAAGATTTCCATCGGCTGGCCGAGGAGTTCCGCTTCGGTGGAGGGCAAACTCAGGCTCGGCAGGCGGCAGTCCTGGAACATCGCGCCGATGAACAGCCCGTCGATGGTCAGGAGGAAGTCCTGGCCGAGGTTGCCGCGCATGTGCATGATGTTGCCGACGCCGTTGCCGATGTCCGCCGTTCCGGTGATCTTCAGGGGGCCGATCAGCATCCCCGGGCTCGGCATGGTTGCCTGGTGGGAGCCGTGGACGCCGTCGAAGGGGTTCGGGTACGTCCAGAGCTGTTTGCCGGTTTTTTTATTGTAGCCGTCGAGGGTCGCATTCTTTCCCCAATTCAGCACCAGGAGCGTGTCGGTGCCGGGGACGGGAACGAAATCCTGCTCGATGCGCTTGCTTTCAAACACCTTCTCGATTCCTTTGGAGGAATAGATCGGCGCGCCGTCGTCGGTGTAATCCACCGGCTTGTGGCGAATGACGCCCGTGGCGTAGAAGGACAGATCGCTCGTGTCCATCCGCTCGCCCCAGCAGGTGCGCATGGAGAAGGGCATCCGGCCGCGTTTCTTCGGCGTCCCTTTTTCCGTGGCGGGGAGGATTTCGCACTCGGAGCGCTGGAGGATTCCATCGCGGTTCGTGTCGTTCCAGATGACGGTGTCGTAGGCGTTGAGCCCGGCGAGTTCCCCGGAGGGTTCCTTCAGGACAATGCCGTGGTAGCCCATTTTTCCGGAGAGTTCGCCCGCGGTGGAGATCGCCGCGACGGGCATCCATTTGCCGTTGCGTTTCATGAAGAGCTTGTGCCCTTCGTAGTCGCGTCCGGCGGGGACGAAGAAATATTCGCGTTTGGCGCCCTTGATGACCGCATCGAAACGGTGGGGGAGGGCGGCTTGGGGACGGACGATGAAATCCACGTCCTTGGACGGATCCGCGGCCCAGATGATTTCTTCCAGTTTGCTGGTACGGTTTTTACGGTCGAGCGAGAATTCCATGGAGCCGTAGTAGGCTTTGTTGGGATCCGTTTCGTGCAAGGTGGCCCCGCTTCCCGCGTAGCCGGTGTTGCCGATGAGGTCCTTGAGGAGCTTGCCGGTTTTCGGATCCCACGCCATGACGCGGCGCGGGTAGTCGTGGTGTTCCACCGCCCAGATAACGCCGCGCGCATCGGCCGCGACGGCCGTTACGCTGCGCATCCCGTCGGACTCGTACCGCCCGATCAGGGGGCGTCCGCCTTTTTTGCCGATGGCGTTCGTCTGTTTTCCGTTGGCATAGGCTTTGATCTGCTGGTCCGGCCCGAGGTCGAAGACCCAGAGATTGCCCGCGAGGTCGATATTGATCGCTCCGGCTTTGGCGAGTCCCGGCGTGGCGACGGGCGTCAGCGTTCCCTTGCCGAGGTCAATGGTGAATACCTTGCCGTCGGAAACAGTGTAAAGGGTTTCCTTCGCGTCGAACGTGAGTTCGTCCAGGACGGGGGTATCCAGCACACGGATGGGTTTGGCGTCTGCCTTGTTGAGGAGGGCGAGTTTCCCTTTCTTATCCTGTGTGGCGATCGCGATGGCGATGGTTTTGCTCCCGGCGGCCATGCCGGTGGCGGTGATGTCGTGCTGTACGTCGCCGTGGACCCCGGACACCTTATTGGCGGGAATTTCCGGAAAAAGATCGCGGATGATAAGCTCGAAGGGGAGTTCTTTGCCGTCGCGGACAAAGGCGGCGTACGCGCCGTCCGTGAGCTTATAACGGTAAAGGGGTACGCGCTTGAGGCCCATGAAGCCCGGAATGGCGTAGGTATATTGCTCGTCGGCGGCGAGCATGGACGCGCCGCGTTTTTCGCCCCAGAGCTTGCGGCCTTCGTTGTTCAGAACCATGACGCCGGAGCCGCCCTCCGCATCGTGGTACCCCACGCAGACGCGATCCCCGGCGCGCGCCAGGCGCAGGGGGCCGCAATGGTCGGCACCCCAGCTTCCGGTCGTGTCCGCGGTTTCCCACGGGGGGGTGCCGGGGTTATAGAAGCACATTTCGTACTCCGCGCCGAGTCCCTTGTGGGAAAGGCCGGAAATTTTGTATGTGCCGGGTTTGACGGTGTTGCCCGCGTCGTCGCGACCGTCCCAATTGACCTCCACGGTCTGCTTGTTCCCGGCGACTTTGCCCACGCGGAAATCGCCGGCGATGAAGTCGCCCGCGAGGTTGCGGACGCGCGTTCCTTCGGCGTTGTCGATGGCGATGGTGAACTTTTCCGCATCGGCGGGAATTTCCAGGCGCACCGGAATGGTGCCGAGGGGTTTATCCGCGGGGTTGCTGTACTGGCGCAACGGCAGATTGTTCTTGGCGACCAGTTCGCAGTCGCCCCACGTGCGGATGGCCGACCAGAAGAACTCGCGCGAGGTGTGTCCCGGCTGCATGTTGTCCGCGTAACGGTGATTCGGCCAGCCGTTGCCGGTCGCGCCGCCCCAGAGGAATTCGACGCCGAGCTGGAATTTTTCTCCCGCTTTAATCTCGGGCTTGTTTTTGTAGATAAAGCTCCAGGGGATGCGCATTTCCTGGACGTAGCTTTGTTTGTCGGCGCCCATTTTGAGGGCCATTTGCGCGCCGTTGGTCCCTTCGATGTCGATAGAACCGGGTTTGGAAACGAAGAGTTTGGAGGTGGTTCCCTTGCGGTATTCGTTCAAATCGCCCCAGAGATCCTGGTAGAGGGCGACTTGTTTTTTGTTGGTGAAGTACCACGCGGTCAGCCAACTTGTCTGGTCCTTGGTGCGGATACGGAACTGTACCGAATCGCTCTTCCAGCCTTCCGAAGGCTGGAAGGCGGGGTCGACGGTGTTGAACATCGGCGTGGGGTCGCGGAACTTAATGCCGATATACAGATAGTCGGCGTCGTACATGGCCGCGAGTTCCGCGGAAAAACGGTTCCGGATATTCATATCGATAAAGCTCCAGTTCCGGCCGGAAAAATCCCAGTCGGAAAGGTCGCCGTCGATCGTAACTTTGCCCGGAACCGGAACGGCATACAGCCCTTCGTTCTGGCTCTGGCGTTCGATCATGTTCTCCGCCTGTGCCGCGCCGCCGAGGGCCGCCGCCAGAAGGAACATGAGACATTTACTGTGTTTCAGGGTCATTTTTCTCCTTAAATCGTTGCGTTGTGTTCAACAATACATGGTTAGTTTTAAAAATCAAGGCTTGTACTCGAATTTCAGGAGCCGTTGTCCGGCCTGGTCGTAGACGATCACGCGCCCCGCGTTGAAGGCCGTCCGCGCCGGTTTTCCGGCGGGGGCTTCCGCGAGTTTCACCTGGGTCTTAAGGTCGTAGATGGCTACGTTCCCTTTCTCTTTGTCGGCCACGGCCGCCAATGTGCCGTTCACAGCGATGGAGAGATCCGCGCCGAATCCGTCGCTCCAGCGCTTCGATTCATTCCATACTCCTTTTTCGTATAGGAGTTCGATCAACGATCCGTCAGCGGCGCCAAGGAGGGTTTTATCGTCGATCACGGCGAGCGACGTCCAGCGTTTGACCGGGGTTTTCAGTTCCATTTTTTGTTCCGGGAGCGCGGCCTTCCAGACGTTGCTCCGGGAGTTGTTGAGGACGTTTCCGAGGAGTTTTCCCTCCGGGGTAAGAAACAGCAACCGGGTCTGCTTTTCCTGTGAAACGCATGCGACGCCGGCAAGATTTTTGGGAAGTTCCATCTTGGGGTAGGGCGCGCGGTTCATTTTACCGAACTCAAGCTGTCCGTTGGCCAGCGACGGACGGCCCGTCAGAAGGAGCGGGAAAAGAATCGAGTCCGCGCCGAAGGCCGCCGCGGGCGCGGCACTCACGAAGGGGAGCCCTACCGCGGCGGGCGCGCGGCTGTCCGCGTCGGCGTTCCAGATGTTGTGGCCGAAGAGGAGGCGGCCCTGCGGATCGAGCGCCAGCGTCTGGAGCTCCGGAAGCGCGCCGATGCGGCGGATCATCTCAAACTGCTGGAGTTTGGGACGCCATTCGGCGATCTGGACAACCCCTGTGCGGCCGGAAACGATGAACACACCGGGGGAAATCTCGTGAATGCCCCGCCCGTTGTTGAGGTCGTAATCCACCTTAACCGTGCCGATGAAGTGCCCAGAGGCGCCGCCGTAGACCGTGCCGGGGGCCGGGTTGAACTCCGAATCGAAACGCTTGATGGTGCCGTGTCCGGCAAAACCATACCAGTAGTTCCCGATCTTCTGCGCGCGGTCGATGCCCGGTTCGCGGTTGCCGATGAAACGGCGCGGCCACTCGTCGTTCGCAAGGAGCTTGCCGTCGGCGAATTTGTGCGCCATGGGGCCGAGGACGGCGAAAATATCGCCGTTTTCATCGTAATCCAGTCCATGGACATGGTGGGTTTCGATTGCACCCAGGTGCGTCGCCTTAAGGGTGTCGGCGTGCAGCGAATAAAGTTTCGCGTCGGCAGTCCGGAAGAGGAAACTTCCTTTATGCGACGAGGCGGAAAAGGTGGTTACCTTGGTGTATTCCGGGAGAATCGCTTTGGGCGAACTCCCGGACTTGGCATTCAAAGGCATGGCGTAGAGCTTGCCCCCCAGTGAAAAGAAAAGATTGTTTCCGCAGAGCACCATGGTGTCGTAACGGTCGCTGCCGCCGGGGAGGGGGTAGGTCGCCACAAGGCGGCCGTCGAGGGTGTAGGCGTTCAACTTCTGTTTCCCGCCTCGTTCGTAATAGACGCCGCGCGCGGCGTCGTAGGCTCCGCCCAGGCTGAAGGCCTCGGTGCTTGCAAACGTTACGGGGTTTGCAAACGCGCCCGAGTTGCCGACTACGCCGGTGAGCTCAAGCGTCGCCGCGCCGAGCGAGAATGCGGCAAAGGAAAGAAGGGTCAAAAAAGTACGTTGCATGGCAGTTTATTCTCCAAACTTCAAGGTTCCCCACGAACGCGGGTCGAGCATGATTTCTCCGGGAACGTCGTTGACCAACCCGGTTGACTTGTTGGACCAATACTGGCGCGAAAGGTTCACTGTTCCTTCGCGGTCGCCGTAGATTACGCCGAAGTCTCCTTTGAGCGTCTTTCCCTTAAGATCGGAGAGGCCGAGTTCCGCCAGGGGAATCGTCGCCGTCAACCGGTAGGAGCCGCTGGAGGGCTCCACCTTTATGACGACGTTATCGAGTTTCCGCACATCGGCGACCGCGTAGCTCCGCCAGGGGCTGGCGAATTCGACCAAGTTCGGGTTGCTCCGCGTTGGATTCACAAAGATATAGAGGACGGCGATGTTCTTCCCCTGGAAGGGGGCGATCAGGAGGCGGAGATCGCCTTTTTCCGCCTTGCTGCGGTTGGCCTTGGCGCCGGGATCGGTGCCGATCTGGAAATCGACCGAGTCGCCGGTTTTAAAGAGCATCGTCCAATCGCTCCCATTGTTGATCCAGGGCGAGCTGTCCGCCGTGTAGTATTCCAGGTAGAGGTTCGTATTGTCGTACCCCGCCTTGACGCGGACCGGCCATTCGTTGGTGAGCGACCAGTCGGCGGCGGTGGGGAGGCCGCCGATGTTCGGCTTGCCCGTAACCAAACGGAAGAGCGCTTCTTTTGGTTGCGCGCTCTCCGCATCCTGCGCCGCGCTCACACGCGCGGCGGCGGCGAGCTGTTCGTTGGTTACTTTAAACGATCCTTGCGTCCGCCGGAGTTTATCGAGGCCGTTCAGTGTGTAGATCCGGTAGCCGCTGGATCCGGCGGAAAGGTAATAGCGTTTCGTCTTTTCATCGCGGGCGAAGTTCCCGCCGAACGCTTCGCCGCCGATGAGCGACGGGCCCACAACCTCCGCCACGCGGCAGTCGTCAAAGAGTTCGTCCAGGTAAATGCCGTCGGTGGTGAACACGAAGTAACGCCCGTGGTTTCCGGCGAAGACGCTTACGCCGCCCTCTTTATCCAATGGCGCTGTGCCGATGCTGAAAAGGACCCCCTGCAATTCACCCGGGCGCGGGAGGGGTGCATTGTGGGAACCGTGGACATTGACCCATTTATTGGGATAGAACCAGCGGATTTTTCCGTCGTTTGTAAGGTTCATCATGTAGGGTGTGGAGTTGATGATGATGCCGCCGGAACCGTCGGTAACCGCGCCGTCGGCGATGGTGCGGCTCCCCTGGGGGAGCTCCGATTGAAGGGGCTTGGCGTTTTGCATGGCCTTTTCCACCGAGTAGTTCGGCGCGCCGGAGGGAAGGAAGCCGTCCGGACTTAAGGTGACGACCCACTGCTTCCCTTGCGCATCCACGTAGGGGAGGACGAAGTCGAGCGAATCGTAGGTCTGCCCCCAGCTGAAATTACCGAATTTACCGTTGCCGGGGGTGTATTGGAATTCGTCTTCGTCGAGCTTCCCGTTCCCATTTTTATCGATCCAGAGGATGCCTGCGTAGTTGCACGAAGGATCGCGGAATTTGCCTTCGGGCGTACCCTTCGGGAAAACCTTCTGTGTCGCGGCGATGAACGCCGGATCGTCCTTGTAGCCGATTCCGCGGTAGAAGTTCACCACGTCGGCGAGGATCGCCAGGTCCTTGAGCGTTCCATCTGGCATTAACTCCGAGAGGACGCAGATGTTTTTAGAACCGAAAACGAACGTCCGTCCATCGCGATGGATGAAGCGGTAATTGAGAGGCTCCGCGATCATGCCGTTCAAATGTCCCCGTGTTTTCTGGAGGACGCTGGTAATTTTGGAGGTCTTTTTATCCACATCCACTTCCCACAGGCAACTGTGCCCGATCCAGCGCTTCGCATCCAAAGGATCGAATCCGACACCGGGGCTCCCGTAAGGCGGACAACCGATTTTTTCGTAAATGGTTTTTCCCGTCGCAGCGTCCATGCGGACGAGGCGTTTGGGGTTGCTCCGTTTTTCCGCCGTCCAGAGTTTCCCCTGCGCGTCGAAGGCAACGCCCGTGGCTTCAACCAGCCGGTCGGGGTTCCATTTTCCCGCGTAATTTCCCCCCGGGACGCCGAGCGAACGTTTGATTTTCCCCGTGTTGTCGAGGACTTTGAGCGTTTCGTCTTCCGCGCCGGAGGCGTAGAGGCCGTCCGGCCCGGCGGCGAGGCCGCGCGGAGCGAAAGGGAGTGTGAAAAGCGCCCGGAACGAACCTTTTTGCGCGTCCAGTTCCCCGAGTTCATTCCCCGATATCGCGAGGAGTTTCCCCGCACGTACTGCGAGTACTCCCGGATTTTGGAGCGGGAAGTTCGCCGTTTCTTCCCCGGTTGCCGCATCGATGACCATGATGGTGTTGGTCCGGGCGTTGGAGATAAAAAGTTTCCCGTCCAACAGCGCCGCGCCGCGTAACGAGAGTCCCTTGGAGTCCTTCGGGGCGGCGTAGAGGCGGAGAAGCTGCGTCTTTTTCCCCTTCAGGGTAACGGGTGTTCCGTCTTCGGTGTTGTAGACGGTGAGCGTGATGGCGGGGGGATCGGTTTTGCCGCTCCAGGAGCGGCCGTCGTTGACCACGTAAAGGTTTTTTTCGTCGGCGGCGAGGAAGACCTCCTGGATGCCGCAGCCGGAGAGCTGGCGGAAGCCGCGCACGAATTTGCCTTCCGGCGTCATCATGATGATCGCGTGCCCGCCTTCAGTGATCGACGCGGCGGCGAAGACATTTTTGCTGTTGGCCGCCATGGCGCTCATGGTACCGTGGTTGGAGCCGAAGGGTGAGAACATTGTTTCGTCGCCATTGGCGAACTGCATTTTAAATTGCGGACGCAATCCAGGGTGCGCGGCGGCGCGGAAACGGTACTCTCCGGGGGCGGCCTGCGCACCGAATTCGTTGCGCCCATCCCAGACGATCCGGTGTTTCCCGGGTGCGTATTCCAGGCCGGAAACAAGGTTGCGGATGCGGGTTCCATCCGGTTTTTCAATGACCACCGAAAGTTTTCCGGCGAAGGGTTGCTCGACCGTGAAGGCAATTTCCTTGGCCCGGTCTTCCTCGGCGGAGCGGTAGGCGGCGATGTCAAAAACTTCCCACAACGCGGGGTTGGCGGGGAGTGTATCGCCAAAGGCGGGGGCGCGGAAAATTTCACGCTGCCGCAAGGTGCCGTCCGCATTGAAATACTCCGCCTCCAACGCGAGGCGGAAGGGGGCGTTTCCGCCGATTTCCGCAATGGGAATTTTTATTTCCGCCGGGAGTTTCTCCGCCGTGCGGAAGAGTGCTTTTTCGCCCGCCGCGCCGAGTTTGATGCGGATTTTTCCGTGAGGCGCTTCGCCTGTAAGGCGCACGGAATAGACGCCGCCTTTTTCCGCGACGTCCATGGCAAGCTCCGGTGAAAGGGGCCCGGAGAGGCGGATCTCCGCCGCCGCCGAAGCGGCGAGCAGCAGACAACAAAAGGCGGGTAGAGTTTTCTTCATATTTCCTGTTTGGTTAGAGGCTGGTTCGTAAGAGGGTGTTGCGCCCGATGTAAATGGTGTCTCCGACGCCCCAGACGTTTGTGGTGCTGACCTTGAAGTAGATCATATTCGACGGATGGTAGTGCGCCTGCCAGTCCGAGCCGCCGTTGGAAAAATACACATTCTCCGAATCCGCGTTTCCGGCCCGGTTGAGCCAGAGGACGGATCCGTCCACGCTGCCGACATTTCCGCCGGCCGCCATCATCCCGTTGGTTACGTGGTTGGTTTTTTCCGGCCAGCTTGTTTCGGAAGCGGTTGTTCCCTGGAAGCGGGCGATGTCCGACCAAAGGGCCGGGGGGAGCCCCTTCATGCGGCCGAGGCCAATGGCGCGTTTGTGGATTTTGTAGAGGAGTTCGGGGCGGCTCGGGTAATCGTCGTAGGAGCCGCCGCTCCAGGCGTAGACGGAAAGCGCGCCGCCGGGTTGTTGCCCGGAAGGGCAGTACCAAGCCTTGGACGCGCCGTGGATGATGTTGGTGGGGAAAAGGTCGCCGGGGCGCAGTTTTCCGCTGAGGTAACGGGTGTAAAAGTAGGTGATCGATCCGCGGAAGTGGTTGTCGTTGGCGTAGGTGCCCGAGGTTCCGTTGTTGTTGGCCCCCTGGTGCATCAAATAACGGAAATCGTCAAGATAAATGAAGGTCGCCGTGGTCAACTGCTTCAGGTTGCTCCGGCAATTGCTCCGCCGCGCCGTTTCCCGCGCTTTGCCGAGGGCGGGGAGGAGCATTGAGGCCAGGATGGCGATGATCGCGATGACGACCAGGAGTTCAATCAGCGTAAAACGTCTTATTTTCATCATGTTTTCCTTAAGGGGTAATGTGTTCCATGATGGGGAGGAGGGCCATCGGGCCGCGCACGCCGCAGGTGCGTTCGGCGTCCACAAGATCGAGGGCGTGCTCGACAAACCACTCCAGGTTGTACCCGAACATCCGTATCGGGATGGGGTAGTTCCGCAGGAGCGGGAAGTTCATGTGGGAGACGATTTTGATTTGCCGCGCGTGTTCCGGCCCCAGGTGGGCCACCAGTGTTTCGGTCACGCGGGCGAGGATGTTGTCGTCGCCGATGAAGAGGGTGTCCGGCTGGATGGCGCGGTCTTTGCTCCAGAGGAGGCGGACGATTTGCGGCGTAACGTCCGCATGGGAATTGGAGAGGAACAGTTGGTGCTCCGGGCGGCAGTTCAAACCGTGCTCCGCCAAAAGCCCGGGCAGGGCATCCATCAGCTTGGCCAGAGGGAGCATCACGACCAACTCGCGCGGTTTGAGCGTGGCGATGTGCGAGAGGGATCGGTTGAGCAGATCGCTGAAATCGTTCCCGACACGCATGATTTCCGGGAACTGGCGGCTGTCCGCGTTGATGAACATCACGCGCGGAACATCGGGCGTATCCAGAAGCGGCGTTTCGAGGTGCTTAAAGGGGTTGTTGGAGAAGATGATCCCGGCAAAAAGGTGGTTCTGCACCTGGTAATGCAAATTTTCCAGTTCCCGGCGGCTCTGGCTTATATCCGGGACGTGGCAGGGGACAATTTCCACGCCGCGCCGCGCCGCCACAAGCTCCGCCGCCCGTGCGAGGGAACGGGCGAAGTTGTTGCTTTTCTGGTCCGGCGCGTCGTTGAGGATCAGCGCATAGCGCGCAAGGTGCGGCGGTTTTTCCGCTACAAATGTTCCGCGTCGCCCGCCGGAAACGAGCACCCCTTCGTCGAAGAGCATCTGCATGGCGCGCTGGAGGGTAATGGGTGTGGTTTCCAGCGCCTCCAGGAGTTCCAGGCGTACGGGGAGCCGCGCCCCCGGTGGGTAGGTTCCGTCCAGCACGCGCGCGCGAATCCGGCGGATTAACTCATCACGCTTGACCGATTCCCGCGTGGAGCTCGGGCATGTTCCGATTTCGATCATAAATCAGTTGGCGTTGACCAGCGAAAGTCCGTTCGGCCCCGTCAGCCAGGAGGCTGTCGCTCTGGCATTTCCGGATGTGTCGAGTTTTGTAAGGGAAATGATGTTGTTGGGAAGCACGGAACGGTTTGCATCGCTGTTACTCGGGAGCATGACATTGTTTTTTATTGTGGCGACGGTAGCGTCGTACCCCATGTAATTGTTGAACCAGCGCGCGGAGCCATCCACGGATGCGACGTTGCCGCCCGCGACGGCGCTGCCGACTGCGTCCGGATGGTTGATCGCGTCGAGGCGCGCCGAATCCGCGAGGGGCACCAGGCCGGTTGCGCTTGTTTTCCAGTTGACGCGGTCCCACCAGATCGCCGGACTCGTCCCATTGATCATACGTCCATAACGGGTGATGGCCGCTGCCTGTGCTCGCTGCAACCGTTCAGGGACAACGCCGAAATCGATCGCGGAGCCGCCGCCCATGACATAATGTCCCGGATTGCTGAACTTATTGCTTGCCGCCGGGCAGATCCAGACTCCGGAGGGTTTGTCGGAGACATTTTTGGGGATGCTCATGACGCCGCTTCCCACATCCACAAGCGAGCCGCCGACGTAGCTTTTATAAAAATAACGCATATTGTCCGCGCGCTGCGTCGCATCGGTGCCGCTTGCGACCGCGCCGGTGGCGTTGCTGCTCTGGAAGGGGAAGAACTTGAAGTCCCCGGCGTACATCAGCGAGGCGGTGGCGAGCTGTTTGACGTTGCTCAGGCATTTGGCGCGGCGGGCCGTTTCGCGCGCCTTGTTCAGTGCGGGGAGGAGCATGGAAGCGAGGATGGCGATGATTGCGATCACGACGAGGAGCTCGATCAGGGTAAAGCGGCGCGTATTGTGCGGACGTTGCATTTTTATCCTCCTTGCGATGTTGTGTGTGCGGCGACTTTCAATACAATCATAATTATAGCGAAGCTGTATTGAAATGTCAAGTGCTTTTCTCCGGAAATGTAAAAAAAAGTTCCGGCAGGTCAATCGGCCCCTTGTATTTCGGAAAAGTGGTATTATACTATCATACCAATTACTGTGGAAGGGATTTTTTATGTTGTCTTTTTGCAAGCATTCGATCGCCGTTCTTGCCGTATCCGGCGCTTTCGCCGTTGGCGCGGCGGAGGCTCCGTCGTTCTTCAAGGTTGTTCCTCCGGCGGTATTTGCGCTCAAACAGGATTGTCCGGCGCCTGAAACGGTGGATGCGGCCGCGCTCCGTTCCGCGCCGCGCAACGGCGTCCCGCGCAACATCATTTACATTATCGGAGACGGCATGGGACAGGGGGCGATCCGCTACGCCGGGACCTATGCGCATGGAAAGCCGCAGACCCTTGTCATGGAACAGTTTCCCGTTACGGGGATGGCGATCACCGTTTCGGCGGACAACGCGGTAACCGACTCCGCCGCCAGCGGGACCGCCCTTTCCAGCGGCTACAAGACCAACAACCGGATGCTCGGCATGACGCCGCAGAAAATCGCCGTGCGCTCCATCGCCGAGGAGGCGCGCGATTCCGGCCGCGCCGTCGGAATCATGACCTCCGACAAGCTCACCGGGGCCACCCCCGGCGCGTTTATGGCGCACGTTTTGCACCGCAGTCAGGCCGCCGATATCGCCGAGGCGGCGCTGAATTCCAGGTACGATCTTCTCATTGGCGACGGCATCGCCGACTTCCTCCCCGAGAAGATGGAAGGGGCGCGTAAGGACAACCGGGATCTTATCGCTGAATTCACCGCCAAAGGGTACGCGAAAATCGATGGAGTCGATGCGTTCCAGCGTGCGCCGAAGCAGCCGGTTTTCGGCTTTATCCGCAATTGGACGGAGGATGTAACCCTCCTTTCGCGTCTTGCGGCCGAGGCGTTCCGCCGCCTTGCGGAGAAGCCGGAAGGGTTCTTCATTATGATTGAAGGCTGCCAGTCGGACTTCGGCGGGCACGGCAACAACCCGGATTTGAGTATCCGGGGGACGCTGATGGTCGACTTCACCGTCAAGGCCGCGCTCGATTTCGCCGCCGCCCGCAAGGACACGCTCATTGTCATCACCGCCGATCACGAAACCGGCGGCCTTTACACCATGGCCAACACGGAGAATCCGCGCCGTCCCCACGTATACTACACATCCAAGAACCACACGGGGGTTCCGGTCAATATTTACGCTTACGGTCCCGGCGCGGAGAACTTCGCCGGCGTCCTTGACAACACGGAAATTCCGACCCGGATGGCGAGCCTCTGGAAGCTCCCCCTTCTGCGGCCGGTCAACAAAGAATAAAAGAGGTGCGGCATGTCGTATCTGGATGACGGTGTGGAAATTCTCCGCGAATACAAGCGGAAGCAGGAAGTCGTCAACACCTGGTTCTATGTCCAGGAAATAAAAATGACCCTGATCGGCGATTTGCGCAAAGAAGGGATCGAAGTGGAAACCCCCTCCGGGCAGGCGGAACTCCTCTGCCGCCTCGCAGGGACGATTCCGCTGGAAATACAGCCGGGAAGCGTGTTCGCCGGAACGCAGGATGTGGCGTTTTCCCCTTCGTATGCATTGATCAATCCGGCTTTCCGCGTGGAGAGCTTCGGCGGATACTGCGATCCGTGCGCTATTTACAGCGATGTGGTTATTACAGGCGATCTTACGGAAGAGCGCGTCGCGCGCGTCCGTAAGTTTTACGAGGAAGACGCGTACACGCGGCGCTTGTACGCGCATTACGGCAAGTTTGCCGACGATACCTGCGAGGTCGCGTTCTTCATGGAGCCCGTTACGGGCCACACGATTCCCGATATGCGGCCTTTGCTGGCGGAAGGTACGGCGGCCCTGCGCGAACGCGCCCTCGCGTCCGGCACGGAATACGGGATGGCGATGGCGCGGAGTCTGGAAGCGGCGGGCATTCTTGCGGACCGTTACCGCGCGCTCGCGCTGAAGATGGCGGAGAAAACGTTTGATGTGGAAGAATCCGCGCGGCTGACGGACATGGCCGCGCGTTTGGAACGCGTACCGGTGCGCGGAGCGCGCAATCTTGGCGAGGCGCTTCAGAGCTTTATCCTCCTCTGGGAGCTGATGGTTCTGGAGCAAGCGCCGAACCCGTACGCGTTCTCGGCCGGCAACCTCGACCGCGTGTTTGATCCGTATTATAAGACCGAATCGTTCGAGGATGCGGTTTCGATGTTCCGCCATCTTCTGGCGTTCTACATCGTCGGAAGCCGTGGCTGGGCGATCTCCCAGAATCTTCTCCTCGGCGGACGCGACGAAAAGGGGAACGACAAGACCACGCCGATGACCTCGGTGATCCTTGAGGCATTTTTCCGCAGCAACGATCCGCAACCGGCTCTTTCAGCGCGGATTCACGCGGGGACGCCGGAAACATTGTACAATGATCTGGGGCGGTTTTTCTTTACGCCGGGGCATTCCACGCCGTCGCTTTTCAACGATGATTCCATGCTGCCCATGCTGGAAGCCTCCGGCGTAGCCCCCGCCGACGCGGCCGAGTACGCCATCGCCGGATGCCAGGAACCTCTTGTGATGGGGAAAAGCTCTTTGAACACCACCAACACCTGGCTGAATCTGGCCAAGATTCTGGAGCTTGCGCTGAACGACGGCTGCTCCACGCTGACCGGCCGCCGTCTTGCTCCGGATTGGAAGGCCCTGGGGTTGAATGATTTGTCGACGGTGTACGCCGACCCCGAGGCGGCATTCCTGCGTTATCTGGATTATTTTCTGCCCCGTATGGCGGAAGCGGGGAACGGCTGTACGGCGCTTTTGGGGCAATGCAAGCCTGTGCCGCTGACGTCGAGCCTCCACGACAGTTTTCACTCGTTCCGCGACATGCGCGATCCGGTCAATCCCGGCGCGCGCTACAACGGTTCCGGCTGCCTGATCCACGGATTGAGCGTTGTAACCGATTCTTTGACGGCAATCCCCAAGGCTTTGGCGACAAAAAAGTGGGATGCCGCCGCGCTCCGGAGCGCGTTGTGCGCGAATTTTTCCGGGCACGGCGCGCTGAAGGAATTGCTTTCCTCGGCGGAAAAATACGGGAACAACCGCCCCGTTTCCGATGCAATGGCGGTGAAGCTGGTGGAGGCGGTGAGCCGCCGCGTTTCCGCGTTGCGCAATCCCGCCGGAAAGCCGTATTTTGCCGATTGGTCCACGCCGAGCACTCACCTTCTTTACGGTTATTGGGTCGGCGCCACGGCCGACGGGCGCATGGCGCGTGAAATGCTCGGCTACGGCGTCGATCCCCGGCCGGAGGCGACGCACGCCGAACTCCCGGAACGGCTCCTGTCGCTCCGCAAACTCCCCTACCACCGGATGACGGGGGGCTATGCTTCGCACATCGGCATCCCCTGCGCGGGAACGGTCGGGGCCGACGCGGGCAAATGGATGCGCGACCGGGTGATCCGCCCCCTTTTCGGCCCGCCGGAGCAGGGGACGGAGGCGCCGTTCTATGTGTATTTTAATTTGGACAACGCGGACAATCTGCGGCGGATTCTCTCCAATCCCAAGCATTACGTGCCCAGCGGAATCTATATTATGCGGATTCACGGCACGTTTGTGAATTTCCTCGACCTCTCTCCGGCGATTCAGGAGGATATCATCGAACGCCTGGAGGCGGGGCGGAACATTGCATAAACAGAGGGATAAAACCTCCGCTTTGCGCGCCCGGATTTTTCGCGCCATCCTGAACGGCGAATACAATCCGGGCGACCGGTTGCCCACCGAGCGGGCCATGGCCGAAGAGGGCGGCGCGAGCCGTGTTACCGTCCGGCGCGCCTACGATGAATTGGTCGCCTCCGGAATTGCCGAACGCCGCCCCGGGAGCGGCACTTTTGTGGCGCGTCATTGCGCCGCCAATTCGGGGGCGGGGAATTTAATCGCGTTTCTGGGGAGTGTGGAAGACCCGTTCGCGCTTGATTTCATCCGGGCGCTGGAACAAGAGCTGGCGGCGCAGGGGGAGCTTTTGATTTTACGCCTGACCGACGAATCGCCGGAACTGGAAGAACGCGCGGCGCTGGACCTTGCCGCGTGCGGGGTACGCAATCTTGTCGTCTGGCCCTCCGGCGGCCGTTTCCCGGAAGGGACGTTCGCCCGTTTGCGTGTTTTGGGTGTGAACCAGGTTTTTTTCGACCGCATGCTCCCCGGAGTATACGCCGATTATGTTGGGCTGGACAACGCCGACGCGTTGAAAAAGCTGTTTCACAAGGCGGGGGATGTGCGGTATCCGGTCTTTGTCGGCCACGCCGATCTCGATGCCGATTCCGACCGTTTGCGCGAAGAGGCCTTTCTCGCGGAATGCCGGGCACGCAGGCTTCCGGCTGCGATCGTCCGATTGCCGCGTCATGGCACTTTTCAGATCCCGCCGGAGCTTCTTGCGGCCGATGCGGTGTTCGCCGTCAACGATGCGATGGCGTTGCGGGTTCTGCCTTTCGTGGAGAAGATCCCCGTGTACGGAATTGATGGGCTGAGCGACCGGGTCGTCAGTTGCCGCCAGCCGATGGAGGAACTTGCGCGCGCGGCGGTTCATGCGCTCCGCCGTCAGCGCCGGACAGGGCGGGAATGGAAGGCGAGCCAAAATTTTATTAAGGGAACCATTGTATGAATACGTATTGTGATCCGTTGTTTTTTGCCCCGAATCGCGTGTGGCGCTGCTACCTTGGCGGCGCGTTGCTGGATGAATTAATGACAGGGGCGCGCGGCGAAGACTGCTTTTTCCCGGAAAATTGGCTCGGCTCCGCGACGGCGGCGGAGAATGCCGAGCACGCGACCTCACCCGACGAAGGGCTCTCGCGCCTGCGGGATGGGGGCGCGCTGTTGCGGGAGCTTCTGCGCGAAGACGGCGAAACAATTCTCGGCTCCTCCCGCGACGGTCTGGGGGTTCTGTGCAAATTTCTGGATTCCGCGATTCGTCTGCCGATCCAGTGCCATCCGGATAGGGAATTCGCGCGGAAATACTGCCGCTCCGAATACGGGAAGACCGAGAGTTGGCTGATTCTGCGGACGCGTGAAATCGGCGGTGAAAAACCGTACATCCTCCTCGGCTTCAAGCCGGGGATCGACCGCGATGCCTTCCGCAGGGCGGTGGAAGCGCAGGATATTCCCGCCATCGTGGGCATGCTCCATAAGGTGGAGGTGCAACCCGGCGAAGTGTATTTCATCCCCGGCCGCCTCCCGCACGCCATCGGCCCGGGTGTTTTGATGACCGAAGTCCAGGAACCGACCGACCTTGTCGTCCAGCCGGAGAAACGCATCGGCGAACTGGAGCTGACCGCGTTGGATATGTGGGGACGCCTGACCCCGGAGCAGGGGCTCGACTGCTTCGAATACAGAGGCGTGGCGCGCGAGGCGCTCCTTGCCCGCCTTCGCATCGCGCCGGAATTGGAATGGGAGCGCGGGGGGGCGCGTTTTTACCGCGTGATCGACGCGCGGCACACCGACTGTTTTCGTGTCGGGAAATTGGTTGTTCCAAAGGGTGCGACTCTGGTGTATGAACTTGATTCTCCGTGGCAGCTCGGCATTGTCATCGGGGGGAAGGGGACGCTGAAGGCCGCTTCGGAGCAGTCGCTTGCCTGCGGCGATTCCTTCCTTGTGCCGAATCCGGTGCGGAAAATGGAAATTACCGCCGAAGAAGATTTAACGCTTATTTGGGTCGGGTAACACTTGAATATTTTCCCGGAAGAGTGTATCTTCATGCAACATACAAGAAGGGTGTTGCATATGAAAAACATACTGAAAAAGGCCGCGTTTCTTCTCTTGAGCCTCTCGTTTTCCGGCGCGCTGTACGCCGCCCCGGCGGATTTGATGAAAATGGCGAGCGGAGAGTGCGACGGATTGATTTACTTTAACGCCTCCCGGCTCTTCAACAGCAAGATTTTCCGGTCGGAGGAACGGGCGGCCTTTCAAATTCCGATGGGCGACGGGAGTTCCCGCAACATCGCGGACATCGCAAGCGAGTTTTTGCTTGTCTGCAACGGCAAGACGATGGAAACGCCCCCTGTTGTTCTGGCGCGCCTTGTGATGCCCAAGGACGAACTTCTGACGAAGATGATCGGAGACGGCTACCTGACCAAGGACCGTGTCGGCGACCGCGACGTGTATACCGATCCGAAAGGCGGGATACTGATTTTCCCGGAGGATACGCTGGCGGTTTATTTTCCGCCGGAACAGGCTTCCAAAGTGAGTGAATGGGGGAAGGCCCCCCTCGGCAAGGCCCGTTCGGAGGAGATGGCCAAGTTCGGGGCCGATCCGGTCCTGGCCGTTTCCGCCCGTAAGGGGACGGTGCCGGACGCGTGGAAAAAGACCCCGCAGGTTATGATGTACGTATCGCAGGTGGATGCCTGCCGCGGCGCCCTTTTCCTTGATGGCGCGACCGGGGAGGGCATTCGGCTGCACCTGATCGCGGATACGGTTTCGGCCGAAGCGGCCTCGTCCATGGCGTTGCAGGGGAATTTGGCCCTTGCGCTCGGACTCTCCGGGGTTCTCGCCGATAACCCGGATATTCAGACGCTGATCTTAAACAGCATCAAGCTTGCGCCGAAGCAGAAGCAGCTCCAGCTCGATGTGAAGTCGAGCCCGGAAAATACCCGGAAGCTTGTCGCCTTTGCACGCGGTCTCACCGCCAAAGCGGATGCGCCGTGAAAAACACTTTCGCCGCGTTGCGGGAGCTTTGCGGTGAAATCGCCGACTTGCGTTCCGCCGCCGCCGTGCTGGAATTTGACCAGCAGACCGCCATGCCCGCAAACGGCGGCGAGGGGAGGGCGCGGCAGTTAAGCCTCCTTGCGCGCCTCGCGCACGAGCGCACTGTTTCCGACCGCATGGGGGAGCTCCTCGAAGCGCTCGAGCCGTACCGGTTGAATTGTGCCCCGGAGTCGGACGATTTTTGCCTCCTCCGCAATTTGCGGCGCGATTTCGACCGGCAGCGCCGGATTCCTTCCGCGTATGTGAGCGAATTTTCCTCCCTGACCGCGCTGGCGTTCCAAAACTGGATGGAGGCGCGTGAGGCGGATGAATTCGGAAAATTCGCGCCGTATCTGGAACGTATTTTCGATCTCCGCCGTGCGTATTCGGATTTTTTCGCTCCCTACGATCATATCTACGATCCACAGCTCGACGACCACGAGCCGGGGATGAAAACACGCGATCTCCTCCCTCTTTTCACGCATTTACGCCGGGAGCAGACGCGCCTTGTCGAAGCGATTACAGCGCGTCCGCACCCCGTCGACGCGCTTCCCTCCGGGCATTTCCCGGAGGCGATGCAGTGGGCGCTGAATACCGAAGTCGCCGGCCGGATCGGCTTTGACTTCCGGCGTGGCGCTCTGGCCCGTTCCGAGCACCCCTTTACCACAACTTTTCACCTGGACGATGTGCGCATCACCACACGATTGTTTGAAGACAACGCATTGTCCGCGTTGTTCTCCACACTGCACGAAGCCGGGCACGCGCTCTACGAACAGAACATCGCGCCCGCGCTGGACCGCACCCCTTTGGGGACCGGCGCGTCGCTCGGCTGGCACGAGTCGCAGTCGCGGCTCTGGGAAAATCTTGTGGGGCGTTCCCGCGCATTCTGGCGCGGTTTTTTTCCGCGTTTACAGGCCCGTTTTCCCGGCGCATTCGACGGGTTGGACGCGGAACAATGCTACGCGGCGGTCAACCGTGTTGCGCCTTCGGCTGTTCGTGTGGAGGCGGATGAGGCGACGTACAATCTCCACATTATGCTCCGCGTGGAAATCGAGATCGCGCTTATGGAACGCCGCATTTCCGTGGCCGACCTCCCCGAGCTCTGGCGTGTTTCCATGCGCGAATACCTCGGCATTGTGCCGGAAACAGACCGCGAAGGCGTCCTGCAGGATGTGCACTGGGCCTGCGGTTCCGTGGGGTACTTTCCCACGTACACGTTGGGCAACGTCCTTTCCGTGCAGATGTTCGACGCGGCGCGTACCGCCCTGCCGGATTTGGAAAAAGATTTGGAGGCGGGGAATTTCGCCCCCCTCCGGGAACATCTGACGGATGGGCTCTACCGGCACGGCGCGAAGTTCTACCCCGATGAACTGATTGCGCGCTTGCCGGGGAAGCTGGATGCGGGGCCTTACCTCAGGTATCTGCAAAACAAATACGGTGAACTATACGGAGTGTGAAAATGAAACTGAATGTTTACGCCTGGAGCATTTGTCCGCATTGTCAAAACACGGTTGCATGGCTTAAAGAGAAAAACATTCCGTTCAACTACCTCGAGATCGAGGAACAGCCGCAAGAGGTTGTCCAAAAAGTGATTGAAGTGAACGGCGGCGACGACTGGGTGGTCCCCACGCTCGAATTCAACGGCCGTTGGCGGCCCGGCGAAGTGTTTGACGCCGCGCGCTTGGAGGCTTGGCTCCGCCAAAACGGCGTTGTATGAAAATTCGCGTTAAACTGAAGAATCCGGCCCGGCGCAAATCCTTGATGGAGTGCGAAATCGAGTTGCCGGACTCCGTTTCCACCCTCCGGGAACTCCTCATTTCCTTGGTGCAATTTCAGGTGGGCGAGTTCAATGCAAAGAAAGTAGACGTTCCTTTGCCGCTTTTTCTCACGGAAGACGAATTGCGCGAACAGGCCGGGCGCGTCGGCAAGATCGGCTTCGGCGCGCGTTACGACGAACGCGCCGCCGATCCGGCGGGCGCGGTGAAAGTGGCTTTGTCGGCCTTTGAAGACGGTTTGTTCCGCGTGTTTTCCGGAATGGACGAATTGACCGCGTTGGACGCTCCCCTCAGGCTGGAAGAGGAGGCCGAAATCATGATTATCAAGCTCGCCATGCTCGCCGGGAGGATGTACTGATGGCGAAAACCCGGCAGCAGACGGAAAAGGAGGTCGCGGCGTTCTGGAAAAGCCGCAAATGCAAGTTTCACGGAATCCGGACATTCGGGAAAGAGCTCCGCGTGGGATTCGGTCCGTTTGATGGGTTGCTTCCGCAACTGGATCATCCATATGGTTTGTTTGCGTTGCAGGAAAAGACCATTCGTGCGCTTCTTCGTCCCGCCAACCGCCTTATCCTGGGTGTGTTCGGACGCCGCTGGTCCCATCTTGCGACCAAGGCTTTGCAATATAAAATGTCCGGAACGCACCAGTACGGACTTTTCCGCCGCGCGTTTCGCTCCACGGAACAGCCGGAGCAGTACGGTGAAATTTTATTCGGGATGCTCCGCGCGTTTTTTCAGCTCCAGCGGTACAACCTTACGCCGGACGAGTACGTTGAACTCTTTTTCGAGCGCCCGGAATATCTGGAGCAAAACTACTGGGCCACCCAGGCGCTGACCATGATTCTCGCGATCAAGCTGGACGAAGGCGACGCGAAAACCATTGAATATTGCCGCCGCGCGATCTACGAAAATGCCCATGCGGCGGGGCGGCCTTTGATCGAAGGTTTGCTCTACTCCGCGCGGGAATCGAGCTGGAAAATGCTGGCTGACCTCCTGGTCGCCGCCCGTCTTCAGGAGGGGTTGCGGCAGACGATTGTGGAGGCGTGCTCGGACGGTCGGCTCGACGCGTTCCGTTTCATGCTTCAAACGATCCGGGAACACAATTTACTCCGCTTTGCCTCGGTCGTGCGCGCCTTCGACACCTGGACGGGGCTGGGGCTGGAGGCTGCGCGACCTGCCGCCGTCAAGCACGCGTTCGACACCGCGCTTCGCATGCTCGATTCTCCCGAAGACCGCGCCGAAGCGCTGAAAACGGGCGATCCGCAAACGTTGTTCCTGGCGTTCTGGGCGCTCGGCAACGCCGAAACCGCCGACGCGCTCCGCGCGGTGGAACACGTTTTGCAGGATCGTTCCGATGCCCCCCCGCGCAAATGCGCCGCGATGTATTTCATGGAAACGGTGGGGAAGGAATATACGTACGCATTCATCGCCGACCACGCGGAACTGTTTCACGACGATCCGGTGGCGCAAGCGTGCTTGCTCCGCACGTTTCCCGAAGCGGAGGCGTCGTTCCTCCTGGCAAACAAACAAATCCCGCCGCAGGCTGCCGAACAACGCCGCTTGTCCGCTATTTTTCTGCGCTGGCTGGACGCGCTTCCCGCGAAGGAGAGGAAGATCGTCAATCCGTTCTTTCCGCAATGCGAACTGACCCTTTCACGGCTTCCTGTGTGGACCGCGCTGGTCCGGCTGGCTGTGTCCGGAGGTGATCGGGAGACGTTGCATGAATTGGCGCGGCGCGCCTCGGGGATGGCAACGGCGGCGCAGAAGGTGTTTTTCGAAGAAGCGATGGTTTTTTACAGGATGTGGAAACCCATTCTCCCTTGGAATTTTTTCGGTTCGGCAACCCCTTTCGCGCAGGGGCGGCGCATTCGGAAAAAATTTCCGCGAACGCCGGAATTGCGGGCGTTTTTGCTGGACTCCGTCCATTCGCGCAGCATGTCGATCCGTCTTGCGGCATTGGAGGCGTTGCCCTCGCGCCTCTCTTTTGTAGAGCTGGAAAAGCTGGAGGATCTACTGGCGCTGAAGAACGACGCTGTCCGCGAGGCCGCCATCCGCATCATCAAATATTCGCCGCACCGCAAGGCGTTTTTGCAGCATCTCCATGATTCCGGGAAAGAGGTCGCGCTCGGGGAATTCAAACGCAAGCGGCGGCACAAGGCGCGTTGGAACCGTGGGAATGGGTTCGGCCTCTACACTCCCCGGCTGCGCCTCCGCTGGGAGCTGCCGAAATCCGGGCGCGCCAACCATCCGCGTTTCTGGATGAAATCGCATTTCGCTGCGGCGAAGCAACTGATCCATGACCTCGATTGTCTGGTGGAGGAACAGCGCGAGTTTGAGTACCTCCAGGCTCGGTACGACGGTTCGCAGGCGCGCGTCGTCCTGGGGAATTTCGGACCAACGGAAAAATATTGGGGATTGGATGTACAAACATCCTATAAAAACGATGGGTTGGAAACATTCGATATGTTTCCCTTAGCCGAAGTCTGGCGTGGTTTTTTCGCGTCCCGCAACGAAGCGCCGGAAACCGTCCTCGCGGCCTTGGCTTTGATGCACTCCGTTTACCGCGAGGACAACCATGTTCCACTGGCGCTGGGTGTTTTCTATGGCACACAGCTTAAAAACACCACCGAAACGCCGCCGCGCTGGCCGGTGCATATTGCGATGATCCTATTTATGCAGGCCGGGGAGGGGACGTCCGCAGAGACGCTGGTCACCCACCTTGCGGCGATCGCCCGGCGTACGCCGTGGTACTTCAGCTGGCTTTTTACAAAACAGAATTGGTGCACGTGGTCGTGGTACGACAACGGCGTGTTATTCTGGTTCAATCTTTTGGCGAAAATACCGTTTTCGCCGGATGCGTTCAAGTTGCACGCCTATTGGTATGGCCGCCGGAGTTACCGCGTGTTGCAGGATCGCATGCTTCCGGCCTATCTGGAGGCTTGTGCCGCGGGGTTTATCGGCGAAAAGGAGTTGTACCGTTTTGTTTTCGAGCACAGCACTCTTTTTCGGCGCGACGAATTCCGCCGGCATCCACTCCTCCTACGCGCCTTGGAACGGGTTGTGGATACCGAGCTGGATGATCGTTTGGAACTCCCGGTCGATGCAAGCGAATACGCCTCGACGCTCCATTATGTGCCGGGCTGCGCGTATTTTGTGCGCATTCTCGCGCGGATCGGCAAAGAACCTTTGGTGCGCGGCAGCCTCTATGGAACAGGGAAATACACAGTTCTGTCGCACCTCCTGAAAGTGGTGCGTCCGCTCCCCGGCGAAACCGGGGAGACGCTCGCGGCGCTTTTGCAGAAGAATCCGATCCCGGAACAGCGACTGATCGAGGCTGCGATGTACAGCCCCGCGTGGCTCGGCATTGTCGGCGAGGCCCTGAACGCGCCGGATCTTCCGGCGGCGGGGTGGTATTTTCACGCCCACGTCAGTGAATCGTTCGACGAGGAAAAAGAAACCGCCATCGCCCGCTGGACCAAGGTTGCCCCGCGGGAGTTCAACGACGGTGCGTTCGATATCGAATGGTTCCGCTTCGCCCACAACGCGGTGGGGGAGGCGATGTTCCAACGTTTGTACGACGCGGCAAAATACATCGCAGGAGCCGCCCACCACCGCCGCTCGCAGATATTCTCCGACGCGGCGCTCGGCAAGCTTAAGTGTGAAGACATCGAATCGAATATGGATTCCAAGCGCAACAAGGAAATGGTCATGGCCTACGGCATCCTCCCCGGCGTGGATTTCCGTCGCCGGTACGAGAGGTTGCAGAAATTTGCCAAAGAATCCAGACAGTTCGGCGCGCAGCGGCAGGCCACGGAAAAGCTCGCCGTTGAAACGGCAATCGCCAACCTTGCGCGCACCGCCGGATTCGACGACGTAACCCGCTTCCTCTGGACGATGGAGGACGAAAAGATTAAAGAGCTCGCCCCACTCTTTGTGCCGCGCCAAACCGGCCAGGTTATGCTGCATTTACAGATTGACGAAATGGGCGCGCCCTCCATTCATACCGACAAAGGGGGCAAGGCACTGAAGGCCGTGCCCGCCGCGCTGAAGGACAACGCCTACGTCAAAGAATTGCAACATGCGGTGCGTGATTTGCGCGAGCAGCATCGCCGCGCCAAACGAACGTTGGAGAACGCCATGGAACGCGGCGATGTTTTCCAGGTGGGGGAGGTGCGCGCCATCGCCCGGAACCCTGTCCTGGGGCCTCTGGCGAACGCGCTCCTCTGGAATGACGGCGAGAATATCTTTTTCCTGAAGAATATGCCCAGGGGGATTAAAACACTGACCATCGCCCATCCGCTCGATTTGTTGCATTCCGGACGTTGGGCGGAGTTTCAGCAACTTTTGATCGGCGAAAAACTCGCGCAGCCGTTCAAACAGGTGTTCCGCGAGCTCTATGTCCCGAACGACGACGAAAAGCTCGACGGTTTCGTTTCGACGCGCTACGCGGGGCAGCAGATTCAGCCGCGCAAAGCGGCGGCGATGCTCCGCGCGCGCGGTTGGATGCCCGTAACGTACGCGGGGTTGCAGAAGGTGTTCCATCGTGAAAACCTGATTGCCCGGATGACGGTGGAGGTGGATTTCCTCGCCCCGTCGGAAGTGGAACCGCCCGCGCTGGAAGGGATCTTGTTCCTGAACCGCCGCACCGAAAAGGCCGTGCCCCTTTCCGAAGTTCCGCCCCGGCTGTTCTCGGAGGCGATGCGCGACGCGGATCTTGTGGTCAGCGTCGCCCACGCGGGCGGAGTCGATCCCGAAGCGAGCCACTCGACGCTGGAAATGCGCGCCGCGCTGATTGCCGCCATGCTTCCTTTGTTCAAGCTGGAAAATGTGCGCCTGGACGGAAGCCATGCGTTTATCGCAGGGTCGTACGGCGATTACACGGTGCACCTCGGCAGCGGCGTCTGCCACAAGGCGGCGCAGGGAATGATTCACATTCTTGCAGTGCATTCGGCGCAGCGTGGCCGTGTATTCCTTCCCTTTGTGGACGAGGACCCGAAAACCGCCGAGATTGTCACAAAAATTTTATTTTTGAGCGAGGATGCTAAAATTAAGGACCCGAACATCCTCAATCAAATCCGGGAGTGATTCCGGCCCCCAGCAATCAATACAACTTGTACTCCACAAAAGGATTAGCTATGCAATACACCAATCTTCACATCGTCCGCCACGCTTTGATTCATCACAAGATTTCCATGCTGCGCAGCAGCGAAACAAATACCCGGGATTTTCGCCGGCTCATTCACGAAATCACCTTGCTTATCGGCTACGAAGCGGCGCGAAATCTGGGGACGGAAGAACGGGTCATACGTACTCCGCTTCAGGAGACAACCGGGTGCTTTCTCGCCAATCCCGTCTGTATTGCTCCTGTCCTGCGTGCCGGTTTGGGGATGGTGGATGCCATGCTTGATCTTTTTCCGGCCGCACGCGTCGGCCATATCGGGCTTTACCGCGTGCACGAAACGCTTATGCCGGTGGAGTATTACCGCAAGCTGCCGAAGGATATTGCCGACTGCGATGTTTTCGTCCTTGATCCGATGCTTGCCACCGGCGGCAGTGCGTCGGCGGCGATTGACTGCCTGAAAAAACATGGCGCCACACGCATAAGCATTCTCAATATCGTTGGCGCGCCGGAAGGCGTAAAAACACTCTGCGATGCGCATCCGGACGTGCAAATCTATCTCGGTTCCCTCGATGAGGCGCTGGATGAAAAAGGTTACATCCTGCCCGGACTCGGCGACGCCGGGGACCGCTTGTTCGGCACACGGTGAAACAACGGGCGTCGGAATAAAAAGGGCCATTGCGCAGATGTTCCGCGCAATGGCCCTTCGTCGTATTTTCTTACTTGAGCATATTCAGGAGAACGCCCGCGGCCACGGCGGAACCGATGACCCCCGCGACGTTCGGGCCCATGGCATGCATCAGAAGGAAGTTGCTCGGATCGTATTCCAAGCCGACCTTGTTCGATACACGCGCCGCCATCGGAACGGCGGAAACGCCCGCCGAGCCGATCAAAGGATTGATCTTGTTTTTACTGAACACATTCATGACCTTGGCGAAAAGCACGCCACCCGCCGTTCCGATCGCGAACGCGATCGCGCCGAGGAGCAGGATTCCAAGCGTTTGGAGCGAGAGGAACTGATCCGCTCCCAGCTTCGAACCGACCGCAAGGCCGAGAAAGATGGTTACAATGTTGATCAACGCATTCTGCGCCGTCTGATTCAAACGCTCGACCACGCCGCACTCGCGCATCAAATTGCCGAACATCAGCATTCCGATCAGGGGCGCCGCATCCGGGAGGAGGAACGCGCAAAGAAGGGTGATCAGGAGCGGAAAACACACTTTTTCGAGCTTGGAAACATGGCGCAGTTGCGACATGCGGATCAAGCGGTCTTTCTTGGAGGTGCAAAGCTTCATGATCGGCGGCTGGATGATCGGCACCAGCGCCATGTAGCTGTATGCCGCCACGGCCACCGCGCCGAGGAGCTTGGGCGAAAGCTTGCTGGTCAGATAGATCGACGTCGGACCGTCGGCCCCGCCGATGATTCCGATGCTCGCCGCTTCCTTGAGGCCGAATTCGATCCCCGGCACATACTTGGTCAAAAGCAGCGCGCCGATCAAAGCCGTGAAAATACCCAACTGCGCCGCGCCGCCGAGGAGGGCCGTGCGCGGATTCGCAAGGAGGGGGCCGAAGTCGGTCATCGCACCCACACCCATAAAGATGAGGAGCGGGAAAACGCCGCTTTCAATACCGACCGCGTAGATGAGCCCCTGCAAGCCGTCCGGCCCGGAAAGGGCCGCCAGGGGGATGTTCGCCAGAAGCGCGCCGAAGCCGATCGGGAGCAGGAGCAACGGTTCGAATTCCTTGAAAATGGCCAGGTAAATGAGGATCAGCGCCACAAGCATCATCAGGACACGGCCCAAGCCGAGCATCCAGGTGGCGGAAAAGTCGCTGGTCGTCTGCCGGTAAATGTCGTAGATTCCTGTGCTTTTCCAGAGGTCCTTAAACGCATCGCCATAGCCCGGGAGGGGTTTTTCCGTGCTCATCCCGGTGGGCATGGAGTCGTGCGCAACCACCGTCATGGCGAACTCGGCGATCAGCATTCCCGGTTTCAGGCGCGCGGCGGCATCAACGCCCGGACCGAGCGCGGTTACGGTCATCCCCATCGGGAGGGTTACTTTGGCTTTGCTGCGTCCTTCCGGAACGAGGATCATGATCTCCCGTCCCGCGCCGAACTTGTCGCCCGCTTTCATGGAGAGCGAGAAGACCGTCGCCGGTTTTTCGCCGACAAAGCTCAGGAAAACGCGATTGTCCAGTTGCGTAACCAGAAAAAGGGGCTTATCCCCCGCCTGGGTATCGGCCCACGCGGTGCTGAGCACCGCAAGTTGTTTGAAATTTTCGACTGTTTTCAGTCTTTCGCCCAGATTGCGGAGCGCCAGTTCTTCCGGCGCAACGCCGTCGGCCGCCCGGACCGAAACGGCCAGTGAAAGGACGAAGAACGCCGCAAGGAGCAGTGTTTGAATGAACTTCCCCATGGCTTACTTCTCCTCGATGGTCACCAGCACGTCGCCCGCCGCGACCACCTGCGCTTTGGCGACTTCGATGGATACGATCACGCCGGCTTTATCCGCTTTGATCTCCGACTCCATTTTCATCGCTTCCAGTACCAGTATGACATCTCCGGCCTCCACGCGGTCCCCCGCGGCGACTTCCAGACGCACCACCGTCCCCGGCAGGGGCGATTTAAGTTCCGTGATGGAGCCCGCTTCGCCGCCGGCGGCGGCGCTCTGCGCCACGGCGGCGAGCCCTTCGGCGACCTTGACGTTGAAGCTCTTGCCGCCGACTTTGGCGACGTAAGCGTCCCCGTCGGCGTTCAGTTCCACCGATACTTGTTTGCCGTCCACCGTGGCGGTGAAACCCCGCGCCACCGCGTTCGCCGCAGCCGGTGCGGGGGCTTTCTTCTCTTCTTCCTTATAGCGGATACCCAAGGGGCGGTTCCCCTTGAGGAACTCGATACCCTTGTCTTCACAGGCGGCGGCGATGAAAATGTTTTCATCGGTAACAGGGAGGCCCGCCGCTTCCAGCTTCGCAACCTGCGCGGGGATGCCGAGCTTGGCGTTGCGGTCGTTGATGGCGTGCACGTCTTCGGTCGTCGGCTGGAGCTTGAGCTGCTCGGCGGCGATCTGCACGATTTCCGCGTCCGGTGTCGTCGGTGTTTTGCCGAAGTAGCCGAGAACCATTTTCCCGTACCCGTCGGCGATCTTCTTCCATTTGCCGAACATCACGTTGTTGAATGCCTGCTGGAAGTAGAACTGCGACACCGGCGTAACGGAGGTGCCATAGCCCCCCTTGGCGACGACTTCGCGCATTTCTGCGATGGTGGCGCCGTATTTGTCCAGACAATTGTTGTCGCGCATCATCTGCGTGTTCGCGGTGAGCGCGCCGCCGGGCATCGGCGAGAAGATGATTTTGGGGGTAACTTCCATCGATTCGGGGGGCATGAAATAGTTTTTCAACGCATCCTCGAAACGCTGTTCCACTTTGAGGTACTTTTCCGGATCGATGTCCAGCGTATAGTCGGTGCCGCGCATCTTCTGCCACATCACGAGGATGTCCACCTGGCAGGTGCCGCCGGAGAGCGGAGCCATGGCCAGGTCGATCACATCCGCGCCGCCTTCGATGGCCGCCCAGTTGCAGGCGACACCCTGTCCGGCGGTTTCGTGGGTGTGGAACTGTATCTGCCGGTCGGGGCCGAGGAGGGCGCGCGCCAGCTTGATTGTTTCGTACACTGTCTGTGGTGTGGCGGTGCCGGAGGCATCTTTGAAGACCACGCTGTCGAACGGAACGCCGTCGTCGAGGATGTCGCGGAGGCGGTCGGCGTAGAATTGCGGCGTGTGCGCGTACGGTTCGTTCAATCCCGGCGGAAGGCCCATCATCGCGATGGAGACCTGGTGGCGAAGACCATGCTTGTGGATGCAGCGCCCGGAGAAGGCGATGTTGCGCACGTCGTTCAATGCGTCGAAGTTGCGGATGGTGGTGACGCCGTGCTTTTTGAAGAGCTTGGCATGGAGATCGATGATATCGCTCGATTGCGAAACAAGGCCCACCACGTTTGCCCCGCGTGAAAGCGTCTGGAGCTCCGCGTCCGGTCCCAGGGCCGCGCGGATGCGGTCCATGGATTCAAACGCGTCCTCCTGGCAATAAAAGTAAGGGCTCTGGAAGCGTGCGCCGCCGCCGATTTCAAAGTACGTTGTTCCGGCTTCCTTCGCCGCCACCAGCACCGGAAGGAAATCGTCGGTCTTGACCCGTGCGCCGACACAGGATTGAAAACCGTCCCGGAACGAGGTGTCCATGAATCGAATCTTTTTCATCGCAAAAAACTCCTTGACTTATATGTAAATAATTAAAGAAATGCTTATTGTTTTTCCCGGAACAAAGCGACCGCTGCGGCGGCCACGGCGGCAAGCTCCGCATCGGCCTGGTTCCCCGCGGAGGCCGCGGACTTTTTCGGCGGCGCGGGGGGAGCCTCGAGGAGATGTGTGAAGGGCTTCAGCACTTTGGCGAGGAGGTTCATGGAAAAGATCATCAGGATTAGGAAGGACAATACCGTCCCCATCCCCAGGATCATAAGTTTAAAGCCATCCGCCAGCAACTGCATTCCGTCCATTCCGTATCCCCTTTCGTTGAATCTATGTTTTTTTCAATAAAATATTTTGGATGCTCTTCCGGTCGATCCGTACATCGCCGCACCGACAACAGAGCATTTCCTTGCCCGTATCCAGCATTAGAGCGCCGTCCGGCGCGATTTCCGCAAAAACACCCCGTCGCCGCATGCCGTCGCCGAACTCGACTTCGAGCTCCGCACCGAGAAGGCGGTTCGCTCTTCTCCACTCAAGGAAAAGCGACATCGAATTTTCCTCGTATACACTATAGTATGAAAAGAGCGAATTTTCCAGTGTTTTCAGAACTTTTTTTCGATTAAATTCAATTCCGGAGAGGCTGAGAAGCGAGGCGGCGGGTTGATCGAGTTCCGCAAGAATGGCCGGAGAAAGGTTTACATTAATCCCGATCCCGAGAACCGCGCCGGTGATTCGCCCGCGTTCCAGACGCGCCGATTCACAGAGGACGCCCGCTATCTTGCAGTCGGAGGTGTACACATCGTTGGGCCACTTGATGAAAAAGTTTCCTTCTGGATAGCTTTGGCGGAGTGTTTCCAGCGCGGAAAGGCCCGCGAAATACCCCAGCATCGCCGCGTCGCCGGGGGTTTTCACCACCAGCGACGCATAGATGTTCACGCCCGGCGGGGATTGCCAGACGCGTTCCCGCCGCCCCCGTCCCGCCGTTTGTTCCCAAGCGGAAACGAGCGTGCCGTCGGCGAGTTCGTCGAAATGTTCCCGCGCGTAGCGGTTGGTTGAATCGATGCGTTCCAGTTCCAGGAGGGTGATCTTAGGCGCCATCATTCTCCCAGAAGCCGGTCGAGCTTGGCCGCCGCTTCAAAAAGACGCTGGAAATCCGCTTCGGGATACTGGTAACGCGATTGCAGCCGGGCGACGAGTTTTCGGAAATTGGGGTCTTCGTCTTCGGCGAGGGAAATTTTTTCCCCCTTCCCATTGAGGAGGAGGACGTTGACCGTATCGTGGTTGTAGGGCGATTCCAGCAGAAGCGGGAGCGTCGGAACGCCCTGCGGCGAGGTTCCGGCGAAATAAAGATAGCTCACGTTTTCCCAGGAAAGACCTTCCGCATTTTCCGCCGGCGTTCCGTCTTCCGCCGGGCAGAGAAGCTGGCGCGGTTCGAGGTATTTTTCGCGTACGAGCGTGCGCAATCCCTCCAAATCGCTTTCCTTGGGGAAATTTCCGTTGTGCTTCGTCATGTATTGGACGAGGGCTTTGGCGATGGCGGCGATGTTGGCGTCGCAGGCGTCCTGGTCGGCTTTGGCACGGATGGCGGCATTTTCCGTATCCACTTTTTCGGCGATCATTTCATCGATGGACAAAAGGGCGAAGTCCATAAGCGTCAGGGCGAATGCCTGCAGCGGTTCCCGCCCGGAGCATTCTTCCAGCAGCAGCCCGTTCGGGAGGGTGCTGGAAATCCGCAGCATATCCGTTCCGCTGAGCGGGAAAGGCGCCGCCATTTCCGGGTTGATGTGCAGCAGAAGCTCTTGGAAGAACGGTGTGGCTTTGGCCGAGCAGTATGCAAATCCATTTCCTTCCCGGCGGACGTATTTCAGGAGACGCTGGAACTCCGGCGTGTCGGCAAGGCTTTTCGTGCTTGCGGCAAAGTGATCGAGTGTTTCCTGGCTGGAGTAGAGGGCGATTTGTCCATCCCCGCTCAGAATAACCGGCTTGGAAACAAACGGAATGGAATCCGGGAGCGTGAGTTGGTAGTGGCCTTTGTCCACGCGGGCGAGAAATCCCGGCGCGGCTCCGGCGCCAAGCTCCAGCATGGCGGCCAGCGCTCCCTTCGTATCGGGAATAAGAATAATGATCCCTGCTGAAGTCCCCTTTTCCTCCGTGGAGAGGTCGAGAAGGGCGAAAACCCAATCGCCGTCCAGTGCGTCAATGCCCGCGCCGATTTGTTCGCAAACAGGCGCTGTCGTCGCCTCCTTGAGCATTTTTTGGACATCCGAACGCGCATAGAGGCTGGAGAGGAGCGGACTGAGGCGCAATCGCACCGAAGAGGCGACAAGCGTATTGGCCGGCAACGCCGCAAAATCCTCGGCGAGGGGCCGGTTTTCCGCCGCGAGAACGTTCCAGAGAACTCCCGGAGCTTCGGGTTTTCCATTCAGGAACATCGTACGGGCGCGGAAAAGCGGTCCCGCGCCTCCCTTGGGCGCTTCGACCATTCGCGCGCTGAATCCGGCGCCTTCCAGGTCCGCAAGCCCCGACTGGAGGATGATTTCCGTACCTGTTTTAATTCCTTCCGCCACCTGGATGCGTCTTTCCGGCGAAAGATCGTGCGAAAGAAGGAGGGTTCCGAGGCGATCCGGGAAACGGGAAAGACTCTCAAAGAGATACTTCGTCCCGGAAATCTGGTACATGGGCCCGCCGGGCTCCAGCTCGGCGGCAATGGCGTCGAAGACCCTGCGGTCGTGCTGCCCTGCCGGGTCCACGGCACATCCGGCAAGTAAAAAGAGAGCGGCAAAGCTTCCGGCCAACCATGTTTTCATCGGAACCTCCTTGTCAAGAATTCACGCGTGAATTGCTGTTATTGTTCGTTTCGCACCGCATCAAGAATCAGAATGTCTTTGGCGGGGACATCGCGATGGCCGGCGCGGGAGGTTGTTTCCGCCTTGGCCATTTGATCGACAACGTCCATGCCCGAAGTTACTTTGGCGAATACGCAATAGCCGAAACCTTGCGGCGTCGGCGAAGAAAAATTCAGGAATCCATTGTCCACAAGGTTGATGAAAAATTGGCTTGTGGCGCTGTCCACCACCGACGTCCGGGCCATGGCCACCGTGCCGCGCCGGTTCGGTACCTGGTTGGTCGCTTCGTTTTTAATCGGCGCATTGCCGCTTTTCTGTTTCATGCCGGGCTCCATACCGCCGCCCTGTGCCATGAATCCGGGGATCACACGGTGAAAAAGAGTGTTACGGTAAAAGCCGCTGTCCACGTAGGCGAGGAAGTTTTTCACGGTTCCGGGAGCCTCTTTCTCCATCATTTCCAGCACAATGTCGCCCAGCGAGGTTTTCAGTGTAACAGTCGTCATGATTCCAATTCCTTTTCGTATTTCGCGACGAGCTTTTTCAGCGCCGCCAATTGCTTTGGACTCAACTGCCGGCCATTTCCGTGCTGCTTGGCCAGCGATTGATAAAATTCCTTATCGTCGTAGGTGAAACGCCCCTTCTTCGTCGGCTCCGCCCAGGCTGAAACGCGGCCGAGCTGCGCAAGCATTGCGGCGATTTCCGGCGAAGGCGTCGCGGCGGATTCCGTGGGGACCGGCAGGGCAAGGCGTTCACGCACAAATTCCGGCTCCGCCAGCGTCGCGGCATATTTTTCAGCGATTTTCCCTAATGAGGCGAGTTGTTTTTCACTTAAGAGTTTGCCGCCGAGCGCCTGATCTTTCAGGGAAGTAAAAAACTTTTTATCGTCGTACGTGCGCCCGCGCCGTGTGGCGGGTTCCTCCCAGGCAACGTTGTCGAAAGCCGCAAAGACACGTTTGTAGTCGGCGGCTTGTTCGGAACTCGGAAGTTGCTCTTCGCGTTTGCGCTCCCGCTCGGCGTGGGCGGTTTTTGCGGTGGCGAGCTCTTCCTTGATCGCACTCGGAAGAGAAACGGCGACAAGCTGATCCGCATATTTCGCCGCGAGATTCAAGAGCGCCTGGTACTGCCGTGCTGTGATTTTTGCATCCGTGGCAAACTGTTTTTTAACGGAATCGTAGAATTTCTTGTCGTCGTAGGTACGGCGTCCCCGCTTCTCCGGTGCGGCGAATTTCGTTGATTCCAGCGAAGCGATCAATTGGCGCGCCGTGTCTTCCGGCGGAGCATCGGCTTGCCGCGCTTGCAGAAGCCAGGCGGCAAATTTCTCGTAAAAAGCGCAGAGCATTTCACGGTAACGGACTTTGCCCTCTTCAATTTCGTCGAGTTCCTGTTCCATGCGCGCGGTGAATCCCACGGCGAATAACTCCGGCAGGTGCAAAACAAGAAAATCCGTAACGCGGAAGCCAAGCTCCGTCGGCAAAAGTTTTCCCTGGTCGATCTGTACATAATCGCGCGTCTGGATCGTCCGCAGAATCGTAGCGTATGTGGACGGGCGGCCGATGCCGTTTTCTTCCAACTCCTTAATCAGCGACGCCTCGGTGTAACGCGGAGGCGGCTCCGTGAATTTTTGCTCCGATTCGTATTCCGCGGACGTCAGCGGCTGTTTTTCCTTGAGCGCGCCCAGGACCGCCGCGTTTGCCGTTTCGTCCTTCTTGCGCGGCTCGTCGCCGAAAACCTTCAGGAATCCGGGGAAAACCGGCACGGAAGCTGTGGCGCGGAAGGTGTATTCATTCCCATCCGCGCCGCCGATGGCGACGTCGACGGTGGTCAAATCCTGAATCGACGGCGTCATCTGGCTCGCCGCAAAACGGCGCCAGATAAGTGTGTAGAGCTTGAGCTGCCCCGGATCGAGAAAAGCCGCGACGGACTCCGGTGTCCGTGTGATATCCGTGGGACGAATGGCCTCGTGGGCCTCTTGGGCTTGTGCTTTGTTTTTGAAGAAGTTGGGCTTCGCTGGGGCGTATTCCGGGCCGAATGTTTCGCGGATGTAGGCGCTTGCCGCTTCCTGGGCTTCGCGGGCGATGGACACCGAGTCGGTACGCATGTAGGTGATCAAACCGACGGCACCCCCCGCGCCAAGCTCGATCCCTTCGTATAGTTGCTGCGCGTAACGCATGGTGTTGCTCGCCGAGAAGCGGAGGGAATTGTTGGCCGCCTGCTGAAGGGTGCTTGTGGTAAACGGCGGCGGGGCGCTGCGTTTGCGTTCCTGGCGTGTTACGCCGCGGACGGCGGGCGCGCTGCCGTTTTGAATGGCGCGGAGGCATTTTTCCGCCTCTTCTGTGCTGGAGATACGGAAATCGGCGGCATTGATCTTAAAGAGTTTTGCGGAAAATTCTCCCCCATCCTGTGTGCGGAAGAGGATGGAGAATACCCAATATTCTTCGGGCTTGAAGTTTTGTATTTCGCGCTCGCGCTCGACCACCAGCCGGAGGGCGACGGATTGCACGCGTCCCGCGGAGATCCCTTTTTCCAGGCGCGACCAGAGAAGCGGGCTGATCTGGTAACCGACGATGCGGTCCAGGACGCGGCGCGCTTGCTGCGCATCGACGCGGTTCATGTCGATGACAGTCTGGTTCTGGAGGGCTTTTTCGATGGCGGAACGGGTGATTTCGTGAAACGTTACGCGGTGAAAATCTTTTTTATGGACGTCTTTAAGGACTTCGGCAAGGTGCCAGGCGATGGCTTCCCCTTCGCGGTCCGGGTCGGGGGCGAGGTAGATTTCATCGGCTTTTTTTGCGGCGGCACGGAGTTCGCGGACGACTTTTGCGCCGCGGTCGACGCTGACGTATTCGGGGATGAACCCGTTTCCGATGTCGACACCGAGGCTCTTTTCCGGCAAATCACGCACATGCCCCATGGAGGCGACGATGGTGTATTCCTTCCCGAGCATTTTGCCGATGGTTCTGGCCTTGGTGGGGGATTCAACGATGAGCAACCGATTCATAAACGCCTTTCGGGAGGGGTGGTTAGCAAACAATATTAATCTTTATACCATACGCCGGAGAAACGGTCTTGTCAAGTTTGAAGATAAAAAAAAGCATTTCCCCATTGCAATTGTCGATTTTAGCGTTATACTATAGCTCCGGAAACCACACCATGCCAGGGTGGCGGAATGGCATACGCAATTGACTTAAAATCAATCGGTTATCAACCTTGCGGGTTCGAGTCCCGTCCCTGGTACCATATTTTATGCTCAAAATGAACCTTTGAAGCGCCACGCGGCTCTTGAGTTTGCTGCCGTAAGACTTCTTCATAAAGGGCCCTTTCTGTTTTAATTTACAGAGCATTCTGCCCCGATTTAAATCGTCCGGCATTTTTCAAGTCATAACGAATAAAGGTTTTTTCGGTTTGTCCGGCTTGTTTTTCGATGGCCGAAATGGTATAATAATCGGATTGTTTGGTTGATGTGTTCTTGTAAACCCCATAAGGAGTTGCACCATGATTCAGAACTATTCACGTTTTTGGGCGCTGGCCGCAGTGGTCGCCGTTGCGCTGGCCGGATGCTGCGGCAGGCCGTCGGCCGACGATGGCGCCACAGTCTATTACAACGGCAAGGTCTATACCGCCGATGCGAAGAATCCGGCGGCTACGGCGTTTGCGGTGAAAGACGGCAATTTTATTTACGTCGGCAACGATAAGGACGCCATGGAGTACGGACGGGGCGTTGATCTGCAGGGCAAGCGTGTGGTCCCCGGTATGATCGATTCGCATTGCCACCCGATTCTCACTTCGGCCCAGACTTCGCTCAAAATGATCCGGGTGGACAGCAATTTGAAGCTTGAAGACACCCTTGCTTCCCTGAAGGAAAAGGCATCCGATGTCGAACACCGGAACCTTCCCATTGTGCTCGGCATCGGCTTCGGCACCAACTGCCGTCCGATTCGGGCGATCGACCTTGACAAGGTATTTCCGGACCGTCCGGCCATCATCTTCAGCGACGATTGCCACGCCTACTGGTTCAATACCAAAGCTATGGAACAAGCCGGCCTGACCCGGAACACTCCCGACCCGATCCCGGGAGCAAGCTATTACGAGCGCGACGCCGATGGCAATCCGACCGGCTATGTCATCGAGGGCGTCGCCGGTATCCATTTAATGCGCAAAATGAATATTTTTAAAGAAGAAGCGATTCGGAAGGAGCTGCTCGAAAACCTGAAGATTTTCGCCCGGAACGGTATTACTTCCATTTGCGACGCAGGCTTTGGGCTCCTTACCGAGGAACCCGCCATCCGCACGTTGAAGACGCTGGAGGAGAATAACGAGCTGACTTTGCGCTGCTATACCAGCTACATCTACTTTGGCGACTGCGTGGACAACAAGGATCATGCACTCAAAGTCATGCGCGACCTCCGTAAAAACTACACCTCGGACCTGATTCATCCCGAAACCTTGAAATTCATCGGCGACGGTACGCTGGAGGTGCAGTCCGCCTGGATGTTCGAAAATTACCTTCCCCCGGGGAAAGGCCGCGGGGCCGCCACCATCACCATGGAAGAGATGCTCCCAATTGGCCGGATCGCCGCGGCGGAAGGATTTAATGTCCATAATCATGCCATCGGCGACGCGGCCATCAGCAGGGCGCTGGATTTTCATAAGCAACTGGGTAAAATCAAAGGGACCAAGACCATTTGCCACGTACAGATTTTGCCGGAAGACGGAGTAAAGCGCTTCGGCGAACAGAGAGATGTCTTTTTTCAAACCACGCCCGTCTGGCTCATAGCGGACAAATTCACCGAAGACGTGCTCGGCCGCGAACGTTATTTGCGGCAGGTTCCGCTTGCATCTTTGATCAAAGCCGGCACGACGGTAACCTTCGGGAGCGATTTTCCGGTATCCGATGGCGAAACGGGCGTCAATCCGTTCCTCAATATGTGGGTGGCGGTCAATCGCGCAACCGATGATATGATTGCGCCGCCGAGATCGGAAGCGATTACCGTCAAAGATTGTGTCGACGCTTATACCATCAACGGCGCCCGGCAAGTCGGTGCGGAGGACCGTATCGGCAGCATTACGGTTGGCAAAAGCGCGGACTTCGTCGTCTGCGGCGCCGATGTGTTCACCGTTACGCCGCAGAAATTGAAAGACGTAACTGTCGAAAAAACATTTCTCCGCGGTAATTGCATTTACGACAGCGCAAGAAGGTAATTCGCCGCACGTGCTTCTTCCCGATCCGGCATAACAGGATGCCGCAAAAAAGAGCGCGAGGAAAACCTTGCTTTATAAAAGGTTTTCCTCGCGCGTTTTTATATCGACGAAATGTTATTTTGCTTTGGGCGCTTCGATGAGTTCCAGGTCGTCAATCCAAAGGGTGCCTTTGGCGTTGCGGAGCTGGACTTGAATCATGCCGCGGTTGTCGTTTTCACGGGTGGTAACTTCGACTTCCACTTTCTGCCAATCGAAGTCGCCTTCGAATTTCGGCGCGAACAGGGTGCCTTTGTTGTCGCTCCAGAAGGTCTTATCCGGTCCGGCGTTAAAGCCGGCCCAGACGCCGATGCTTTTTCCCTGGTTCCGGTCGATCCCCTGTCCCTTGACGTAGCAGCGGAAGATGTACTTCGTGTTCCCTTCCACCGGAATGTTGTACTGAAGAACCTTAGTGATGTTGTCGAAGGACGGGTTGGTGATTTTCAGCGAATATTTTCCGCTGCGTTTCACCGTTTCGTCGCGCTCGCCCGTCGCCATGGGTTCGTTGGGTCGTTCCCCTTCCAGGCCGCCCTGCGTCCCCATATCCGGGGCAAGGTTGTCCTTCAGGAGAATCATGCGCGGCGGTGTGGTCAACGTCTTCCAATTTTCCAGTCCGCCGTTGTCCAGTAGATTGACCGGATCGGCGGCGGAAAGGCTCAGCCCCGCGGCGGCGCTGAGCAAAAATATCGACTTCTTCATTTACTTGGCTCCTTCTTCATTGTTTCCCGCCGGGAAAAGATCCAGGCGGATGGTGTCGATCTCGAAATTGTGAATTTCTTTGTACAAACGGCCGGCGCGCTCGGTGCCGAACGCCAGTTCAAGCTTGTTCTCCGCACCGAACTTGAGCGCGTTGGTGATGTCGATATCACAGTAGCGTCCCAGGTTGTGGTGATGCCGGCGAACCAGTTTCCCGTTAACCCACACGCCGAGGACCGAATAGGGGACGCCTTCTTCGTAAAAACGAATCTGGTATTTTCCCTTCCAGGATTCCGGGATGAAAACGCTGCGCGCCGGATGGCGGACTTTGCCGCTTCCCGGAATATTCAGCGTGGCCGGATTTCCCTTGGCATCCGTCCCCAACCATGCGCCGTTGAGCGGGAGCGATTGCAGCGGCGCATCGCGATGGAATAAGAACAAATTGCCGATGAAGCCGGTGTACTTTTCACCGTCGCCCTTCGCCTCGAACGCGATGACGTTTTCGCCGGGCAGGAGAAGGCGCGTTACATCGAATTCGTTGAAGTTGTTCTTGGTGAAGCCATGCATCTCTTTTCCGTTCAAATACATCTTCGTCGGGTTCATGTAGTGCGGGCCGACCCAGGCGCCGGAAACCAGCCGGGTCATGCCGCCTTGCAGCCATGCCGGATCGACATTGAAACGCACCCGCGCCCAGAGGGGCGACTTGTCCGCGCCGCCCCAGAAGTTGAACACATCCAACGGGGCGGAGGTCCATTTCGAGTCATCGAATTTCGCAACGGTCCAATCGCCTTTGGGGGCATCGTTGGTCAGCTTCGCCTTCTCGGTAAGATCGAGCGTGGGATCGGACCATTTTCCGGTCTTGTAGGCCGAAAAATCGATCGTGGCGGGGACGAGCTCGTGCCAGAGCTCCTGCTGACGGCTCCACCAATGGGCGACGGCCGACTTGGGCTCGTACACCTCGGCGGCGAGGACCTTGACTTCACGGGCGGGCATTTCCACCTGCGCGGTGAGGACGCCGGCATCCCATTTGAAGGGGATTTCGATGGTTCCGTTTACCCCATAGCTCACCAACCGCGCCGGACGTTCCGGCAAACGGAGGGTGATGGTCGGGTTCTGAACGTCTTTTTCGTTCCAGTTGACCAGAACGGTTACGAAATCCACGCCGTTGTTCGCCCGGTAGGGCTGCGGCCAGATCAAACGGTCGCTCGATTCGCACAAGGCGCGCGGGAAGTTTACCCCGTTCAGGAGGTCGCCGACGAACTCCGTTTCGCGCTCGCCGGGCCACCAGAGTCCCTGTATGTCCGCGCAATCGCGCCAGAAAGCGCTGCCGAGGGTGATGACTGTTCCTTTGCCGAGCTTGCGAGCGACAATCGCCGCACTGCCGTTCTCGTAACGGGCGAGCACAACGCCGTCCGCGCCCGGATCCAGTTCCACACTGTAGGTGTTCAGGTTGTTGCCGATCCAGTCCATGGATTTGCCGTTGTCGTCGAACGTTTTTCCCGCGAGGCGGGCGAAGACCGTTTGGTTTTTCTCAAAGGTGATTTTGCCGCCGATGGGACGGTCCTTGAGGACTTTGCAGCCGGTGAGCTCGGTGATCGGCCAGGTGTCGGGAGCGGTGCGTGTGTTGCGCCCCGTGAAGGGGAGGGTAACAAACACGCCCCCGTTTTCGACGTATTTCCGGAAAAGCGGGAGAACCGCGGTGTCCACCGTTTCGTTGCCGCAATCGAAAATCAACGGATAACCGGACATTTTGCCGTCCTGCACGCCGTTGTCGTCCAAATACAAGTAGGACTGCCCCAGGGTCTGGAGGGTGCCGCGCCCGATGTCCCAGTTCCACGGACTGTTGATCATGCGCCCCGAAGTGCCGATGGCCGGGTACGGCGCAAGCGGCGTGTTCAGCGCATTCCAGCTTGAACGGTAGATGAGGACCTGCGGACCGTAGATGTCGTACTTGCCCATGCGGTTGAGCACATCCTTATGGCCGATCCACCATTCGCGGATTTCCGGCTTGCGCGAATAGGTCTGCGTCAGGAAAACCGGTTCGTGTCCGTCGAGTCCGGCGAGGAAGGTGCGGCGGAAGCCGCTGGCCTGCTTTTCAAGGGTGTCCGAGGGACCGGCAAGTTCGCTGGTCGCCGGGATGCCGTACAGCTTGGAATAGCGCTTGTACCACGGGTAGTACCACATGCCTTCCCCGGTGAAGTGCGGGTAGCCGCCGTAGTTGTACGCCAGATTCATGTAACGGGCGGTTCCGAAGCCCTGCGGCGCCATGAATTTGATCGGTTTGTCGGGATCGACCTGGCGCATGCCGTCGAGGATGACCGCCCAGGCATCGAACTTGGCGTCCATGCGCCATTCGGTCCAAAGTTCCCAGAGGCGGTTCTGCGCTTCGCCGAGGTACGGGAACACCTTCGGCGCGTCGGTCGAAAGGAAAATCCGTCCGTTCCAAAGTCCGCCATGGAGTTGGAAAACCACTTCGTTGTTTCCCGATTTGAGCTGTTTGGTTACATCCAGCGCGCCCCAGGGGCCGATTTCCCCGACTTTTTCTCCGTTCAGGTAAAAGCCATGGTAGCGGGCGTTCTCGCCGGAGTGAATGCCGCCGAAGCTGATCGGGAAGAAGTACAAATACACTTTCTTGCCCGCGGCAAGATCCGGACGGTAGCTGAACGTGCGCCGGAACCAGCAGCTGGAGGTGTAGTCGCGCTTTCCGTCCGGGTAGATCGAGTACATTTCCTCGCTGCCGGGCATGTTGATCGCCCCCCATTCCTTGAGGTCGGCTTGCGGGAGGAACCATTTGTCGCGAATTCCAAGATAGCGTTCTTCGGCCGGCTTTTTCCACCATGCCTTGTCTTTCGGCGCGGTGTCGATGTCTTTGCGGTAGAACCATTCGCCCTGGAGGGGGACGATCTGGCCGGGCAATCCGGCGAAGGTGGCGAATTCGGGGATCGGAACTTGTTCGAAGCTCTGGAACGGCGAGGCGCCGCGGCCGAACATCCGGCCGGCTTCTTCCAGCGTTACTCCGTTCTTCTTCAGGTAGTTGATCCAATGACGGTGCGCCATGCCCGAATAATCGCTGTGCATGTCGTACCAGGGGTCATGAACCAGTTCGCCGTGGGGATGCATCCAGCCGCGGGTTTCCGGGGACTGCGCTTCCTCCATCATCTTCATGGTATGCCGCGCAAGGTATTTCTGCATATCCAAAGAGTACCAGCTTAAGTGCGGATTCGCCTTCCAGAACATCAACGCGCCGTGCCAGCCGCTCTGGAGGAACCACGCGGGGCGTTCCATGTACTCGGGGAAACGCCGCGCCGTCCAGTCGCTGCCGCCGGCGGTAACATAGACGCGGTGGGCGTAGGGAATTTTCTGTTCCTTGGCGTAGCGGGCTTTGTAGCGGCGCCCCTGCGGCATCATGATGCCGTCGCTGGAGTCGAAGTTTGCGATGTCGAGCCAGTTATCGAAATGCATATTGCCGGTCTGTTTAAGGAACTCGAAGTCCTCTTTCGGGTCCTTGACCGATTTGTCCATGCCCGGAAGGGTCATCCATCCGTGGAAGTTTTCCAATCCGCCCATGCCGTAAGTCCCCCAGGCGAAACGGCGCATGTATTCCGGGTACGTGCCGGACTCGACCGCGTTGGCCAGGATGCCCGAGTGCGCTTCCGCATAAGCCGCAAGCGTGTCGAGGGTGCGCGCGCCGTAGATGACCGTTTCGTTCCCCGAACGGGTAACAAGGTACGCCTGGCCGCCGGAGGTGACGAAAACCGGGGCCTTTTTGAACTGCTGCTTCTTGACCTGGTAGGAGTCGAGCAAATCGCCGATGAACTTTCCCGCGACAATATCCGCCGCCTTTTCGTTTGCGGTGAAGAAGCGTGTTGCGGAAACCTTTTGCGCGCCGAACTGGTATTCCGCAAAAGTAAGTTCGCAGGGACCGAAGCCGCGGAGTTTTTGCCCCGGCGGAACCTTGACCTCCGACAACGTTTCCCACCCGGGAGCGGGGCTCAGCGCCGTGCAGCCGAGCGCCACACAACCCAAGCCCGCGGCCAGGAGGGCCGACCTGAATTCAAATCGCATAGTTTGTCTCCTTTTTTGGTACGCTTTCTTATGAATACATCTTGCTTGAATCAATTACAAGTCAAAAATACGGACAATTGCCAAGGGAAACGTCGTCTTTGGCAGTCGCGCGTACTTCATTAGGGTAATGAGTATTTATGATATTTCATAGCGCCTCCTTCAATCCATCTGCATTTCGTCCGCTCCGCCGGCTAGATGCCACCGCGCTTCGTTCGCATAACGGTTGACGCCGTTGACCGCGCCCTTGAAATTGCCGCGGTTGATGATCGGGTTGTTGCGGGTCTGCACGTGGCCGTCCACGAAGAGCATATTGGCGGCCGTTTCGCGGTGCCGGAACTTGATCTGGCTCTGGTATAGGGGATTGATGGAGTATTCCGGGTCCGTGGAATTCGGCTTCCAGGGTTCCAGAACGTAATAGTCGGCATCGCCCGCATTGTATAGGAGGGAGGGACGGCGTACCTGGCCGAGCTTGCGATAGGTTTTCACCCCGGCGGTGGTCGTGCTGCCCATCTCGTTGTTGACGCCGTAGGAACTGGCGTTCCCCAAGCCGTATGTATAGACTTGGGCCGTATTTTCCGGACAGTTGAAGAACCACAGTGCAGAGGCGCTTTTGGGGGCCGAACCCACGGACTCCCCGCGTCCGTTCGTCATGTTGGCGTTCATGCGGAGCATCCGGTCGGGGAAGAGCGAGGTGTGGAGGATGTACCCGGTCGGTTTGGTCGTGTCGCCCCCCCAGTCGGTTGCGTTTTTGGCGCGGAAGGCCTGTGCGAGGTAGCCGTTGTAGGTATCGCTGTACATATTCAGGTACAACCCGTAGGTTTTCAGGTTGTTGGTGCAGGAAATCTGCTTGGCCATCGCCCGCGCCTTGTTCAAGGCGGGCAGCAGCATCGAAGCGAGGATCGCGATGATCGCGATCACCACCAGGAGCTCGATCAAGGTAAATTGCGTTATGCGGCGACGTTTCATATTGCCTCCTTTAGGGTGTATGAGTTGATTGCCAGATTGCATCGACGTAGCGCTCGGCGAACGTTTCGATGGATACATCCACATGCTGAACGGGAAAAGGGCAGAAAATGGGGAGCTCGACGTTCCGGTGGCAGACCACGGTCAATTCCTCCGGAATGCGGATTTTCGCATTCAAAAGGACGGGAATCACGCCGGGCAGAACCACATCCGGGTAAACGAGGAGCAAGTCGGGCTTTTCGTTACGCGCAAAGAACGCGGGCAGCATCTCGAATGCCTGTTTCGCAAACCCTGCGGGCCCCGTATGGGCATCGAGAGGGCAAAGTTCGAACGCGTCGCAGTCGATGCCGCCCCGGCGCATCCCCGCGAGAATCGGGCTTTCCGGCCGCAGGGGGTTGGCGTCCTGGGGATATACCACCAGGGGATGGCGGAAGCGACCGCCGTCCATAAGGTCATGAAGCCCTTTCCAGATCAGCGCATTGTCCTCCGGCATAATCATGTTGATGGAGAGGTGCGGGAGGGGGAGGCGGTCGAACCAGTCCTGTGATTCGCGGGGAACACTCATGGCCGCCACCGCCGCAAGGCGGTTGGCTTTCAATAACGCAAGCAGGTAGTCCGGGGTTGTCCCCCGGTCTTTCGGCGCGCGGTTATCGTGGTAGACCAGCGCTTCCAGTCCCCGTTCGGCGAGGGCGCGGCAAAGGAAGTTCACCATCGCGTGAACGAACAAGGAGGCGCCCCGGTGGCGTGTTTCTTCGATCACAAGCACAAGGACCATGCCGCCGCGCGGCTCGAAGTCGCGGACAAACATCCCCTTGCCCTGTACCTTGTAGAGGAGTCCTTCGCGCATCAGCTCCTCCGTCGCAAGCTGGACGGAAAAGTAGTTGACGTTGCAGGCGCGTGCGATTTCACGCAACGAGGGGAGGCGCTCTCCGCCGTCGAATGCTCCGCTTAAAATCGCCTGGCGAAGGTACGCGGCAAGCTGCGCATTCAGCGCCGTGCCGTCCCCCGGGGAGAAGCCCGATAAAAACACTCCAGTCGATTCCGTGTTCACGAAAAACCCCATCTATATCGGTTATATCAGTTATTATAGCCGATGGGTTTCCCGTTGTCAAGGAGGCGGAGAAAAAATTAATCGAAATATTCGTCGTGCGGATCGAACGCGGGAATGGGGACGTTGACGATTTTCAGCTTGCCCACGGCGCGGTGGCGGCAGCCGGGGTGGATCAGCAACGCGGTCATCGGGCCGACGGGGATGATTTCGCCGTCGAGCTCCATATGCCCTTCGCCTTCGAGAATCAGATACAGTTCGGTCAACTTTTTATGGTAGTGGATCTCCGAGTCGGCTTTAATGTCCACGTAATGCATCGAGGCGATTTGGGAAGGGTCGTCGGTAAATGCCCGGCGCGTCGAACCGCAGGGGCAGATGACCGGCTCGATGTCGCTGAATTTCGCAATGCGGTAGTTTTTCATATGATCTCTCCTTGTTTTCTCCATACTGTACCGCGAAAGTCCCCGAAAAGCAAGGAAGGTGTCTTGAAATGAATGCGGAAAGAGATATAGTAAGAGAACTCGTATTTTACCATCGAAAGGATTGCACATGAAATTCACAAGTATGTTGATCGCGGCCTTCGGCCTTTTTGTTGCAAGTTCGGCGTATGCCGATGCCGAAAATCTTCTCCCCGCCGGCGACTTCGAAAAGTGGGAAAATTATGGACGCAAGGACCAGAAGGCGCTCGCCCTCACCGACAACCAGGTTCCCGCTGGCTGGCGTGTCGGCGGCGGCTCCGGCGCGCTCACACGCGATACGGAAGTGAAGCATTCCGGTGAATCCTCCGTGCGTATCACCAACGGCAACAATCCGATTGCCATCGAAATGCTTTTCGAGCCGTTCACCGTCAAGGGCAACACCAAATACAAAGTTTCCTACTGGGTTAAGGGCGACAAGCTCGCTTTCGCGGAGCCGAAGTTCGGCTGGGGCGGCATTTTCACCGCGCCCAGGAAAGACCTCTGGGAGAAGAAAAAAGGTCCGCTGGTCTGGATCAAGAAAAGCGGCGATTTCGATTGGACCGAATACTCCGCCGTGCACACCACCGCTGCCGACGATGACGCGGCCATGATCCGTTTCATGATCTACAGCGGAACCGGCACCCTTTGGCTGGACGATGTCCGCATCGAGGAAGTGAAGTAACCATGCGCAGCGACATCATGAAGAAGGGGCCCGGCCGCGCCCCGCACCGCGGCCTGATGCGTGCCGCGGGAATCCCGGATGCCGATTTGAACAAACCCTTTATCGGCGTCTGCAACTCGTACACGAACATCGTCCCCGGACATTGCCACCTCAAGCAAGTCGGAGAAATCATCTGCGAGGAGATCCGCCAGGCCGGCGGTGTCCCGTTGGAATTCAACACCATCGCCGTCTGCGACGGCATTGCCATGGGGCACGCGGGGATGAAGTTCTCGCTCCCCAGCCGCGAACTGATTGCCGACAGCGTCGAAACCATGGGCAGCGCCCACCCCTTCGACGCCATGATCTGCATCCCGAATTGCGACAAAGTCGTCCCCGGCATGCTCATGGGCGCGATGCGCTTGAATATCCCGACGGTTTTCGCCTCCGGCGGCCCCATGGAAGCCGGGAAAAATCCGGAGGGCGGCGCCGCCGATTTGATTACCATTTTCGAAGGTGTCGCCCGGAACCGGATCGGGGAACTCTCCGACGAAGGGCTCCATAAACTCGAGTGCGCCGCCTGTCCCGGCCCCGGTTCCTGTTCCGGCATGTTCACGGCCAACAGCATGAACTGCCTCTGTGAGGCACTCGGTTTCGCGTTGCCCGGCAACGGAACCATCGGCGCGACATCGCCGGAACGGATCGATCTCTGGAAGGCCGCCGCCCGTCGCGCGGTCGCCCTTGCGCTTGATCCGGCGGCCCCGAAAGCGCGCGATCTTGCGACCCCCGCCGCCTTCCGGAACGCCCTTGCGCTCGATATGGCGATGGGGGGAAGCTCCAACACCGTCCTTCACACCCTTGCGGTTGCGACGGAAGCCGGGACCAAGCTCGATCTACGTGAGTTGGACCGCATCAGTCGTGAAACGCCGAACATCTGCAAAGTATCCCCCTCCAGCACCTACCATATGGTCGAAGACGTCCATCCGGCGGGCGGGATCATGGGGATTATGAAGGAAATTTCCCGCCTGGGACGGCTCGATCTTTCCGCGAAAACCGTTTCGGGGAAAACCATCGGCGAACAGATCGCCGCCGCGCCCGCGCCGGATGGAACCGTGATCCGCACCCTCGAAAACGCGTACAGCAAACAGGGCGGCCTTGCCATTTTGTTCGGCAACCTCGCGGAAAAGGGATGCGTGGTCAAAGCGGCGGGCGTTGCGCCGGAGATGCTGTGCCATCGCGGCCCGGCGGTCATTTTTGAAAGCGAAGAGGAAGCCTGCGACGGTATTCTTGAAGGCAAGGTCCAGGCCGGCGACGTGGTCGTCATCCGCTACGAGGGACCCAAGGGCGGCCCCGGAATGCAGGAGATGCTCGGCCCCACGAGTTACATTATGGGGCGCGGACTCGGCAACAGCGTAGCGTTGATTACCGACGGACGTTTCTCCGGCGGAACGCGCGGCGCATGCATCGGACACGTAAGCCCGGAAGCGGCGGCGGGCGGAACCATCGGTCTGGTGGAGCCCGGCGACATCATCGCCATCGACATCCCCGGCCGTTCCATTGTGCTGGAAGTCGCGCCGGAAGTCCTGGCCAAGCGTCGCGCTTCCTGGAAGGCGCGTCCGCCGCGTTTTACAAGTGGTTACCTTGCACGTTACGCGGCGGCGGCGACAAGTGCCGACACCGGTGGCGTGCTGTGCGTCCCCAAAGAATAGTTCCCCAAACAAACAAGGAGCATATTTTTCAATGAAAGCGGTATTTGTCGGTGGAGGATCGCATCGGTACCTTGCGATTATTCGCAGTGCGTTGGCCGAACCCGGAGTGTTTGACAATGGCGAAATTTACCTGTATGACCTGAACGTCGAACGGGCGAAAGTCGTGGAAGCGTTGGCGAAAACAACGCCGGAATTCAAACGTGCCGGATGCCGGATTACCAGCGGGAACGACCTCCCGGCGGCCCTGCAAGGCGCGGATGTGGTGACGGTGGTGCTCCTGGCGGGTTCGCCGAAGTCCTTCCGCCTTGGGGACGAGCCGAGCCTCCGGCACGGCTTCATCTCCTCCGACAACCTCTCCGTCAACGGCGCGTTCCTGGCGGCGAAAGGGGTTCCGATTGTCCTGGGTATCGCCCGGCAGATGGAAAAATATTGCCCGAACGCGATTTTGTTGGACTTCGCCAACCCTGTGGCGGTTCTGGCGGCGGCGGTAACGCGCCATACGCGCATCCAGGCCTACGGCGTGTGCGCGGGTTTCACGAATCACCTTTGGGACCTTTCGCGCTTTTTCGGGCGCGACGAGGAAGCGCGTAATTACGACGGGGAATGCGCCGGCGTCAACCACATGAGCTTCATCACCCGCGGCGTATGGGAAGGCAAGGAGCTCTTTGCCGAACTTGATCGCGCGTTCGAGCCGGCCGTCTGGAAAGGTCCGACCCTCCAGCATTGGTGGAGCGAGGGCTCCAAGGCGAACATCACACGCAGCGTCCGGCTTTTACGCGAAGTGTACCTCAAGCTCGGTGTGATGGTGTTTTCGAGCGAAGGCGACGGCATCGCCCACCTCCGTTACGAGGAAGAAGTCGCCGAAATGCGCGCCAAGTTCGCCGCGCACAAGAACGTGGACATCGACGAACTCCTGAAGAAACAGTATGCCAACCGCGCCGCCGGCGACGCGTCGTTCAAGGCCGCGCTGGAATTGACTTCCCAACCGGGCTTCTGGGAAAACTACTGGGAAAAAGACCAGCGCTTCGGACGTGTGGACCGCGATATTTTTGTGCAGATGCTGACCGCGATTGCGGGCGTCCGCTCGGTCAAGGTCGCCGCGAGCTGCCCGTCGGACGGCGCGATCGTCGGGATGAACCCCGACTACGTGGCGGAATACACCTTCCATCTCCACGGTAAAACGCGGCAGGCGGCGGGGCATTTCACGATTCCTTCGGCGGTTGCCGGGGTAACGATGGGCATGGCCGCCCACCAGAATCTCCTCGCCGATGCGCTTGCGACCGAAGATCCGAAGCTGTTTGCTCGCGCGATCCTATCGTACCCGATCAACTCCTACGGTTCGGCGCTCTCCGCGCTCGGCAAGGAGCTGCTCGCCATCAACAAGGATGAAATCGCCAAGCCGCTCGCCAAAGCGGCCGACTTCCTCTAAGACGCATCCCCGATTGGCCCTTCTGCGCGAGGGGCCTTTTTTATTGCAATGCAAACCCGTTCCGTGTTGCAAGAACGGGTTTTTTGAGGAGCAATTTGTCCCGGTTGAACGGTGTATTCGCCAGTTTTTGCAGGGCGCTCATGTCGCCGGATTCCGGCACGGGCGCCAATCCCAAAGTGTCGCGGTCGGGGATGAGGGCGATCATTTTTTCACCCTCCCGGAGGTACTCAGGGAGCAGGAGGATGCGGGCCGCATCGTAACAATCGTGGGCGGCGACCAGGATCATGGTGTTCCTTTCGATCACGGCGCGGACCGATTGTTCCGGAAATATTTTCCGGAGATTCGACAGGGCAAGTTCGTGCAGCGCATCGGGCGAAATCCCCAATTCTGTCAACGCCTCTTCATTCAAATATTGCATTTTTTGTTCTGCGTCCGCGACGTACAGGATACATAGGGGCAACCCGTCCAATGGACGGTGAAGAACTCCGCCGTGTTTTATAAATTCGGGAAGATGCGCCGCGGGAATGAGCTGCGGAAGAATGGAGGCGGCGTGCTCGGCGTAGGAGAATGCCGCAATGGCATCGTCGGCGAGGACCGAATTGAAAAAATGCTCGTAAACGGCGCGACGTCCCTTGGGGTCGTTCGCGTCGATTGCGGAACAGGCGCTGATGATTTTATGAAGGTCCAGCTGTCCGCGCTCCGTATCCGGCGAACGGAAATGAATGCGCGACGCGGTGATGCGGAGGATGGAGATGTCCGGGCGTTTCTCCGCAATGTACGCGGCGAATTCTTTTGCGATTTTCTTCCGCCACGACCAGGCGGCCAGGATGCAAAGGATGAGCAATCCGCCGATTCCGGCAAAAATGCCCCAAAGCCAGCTCAAGTTCGCGTGTCCCCGGCGATTTCCTTGTTCTGGAAGAGGGCCACGGCCCATGCGGCGCAGAGCGTCATGTAAACGCCGACGTACCCCGCCGCCCAAAGAACATAGCTGCCCGGGATCGAACGCTGGGTTGCGATCGCATCCGCCAGCCAGAAGTACTGCCAATTCGGGAAAATCGCGTACAGGGTGGAGCCAAGAAAATTCAGCACCGCCGAACCCGTATCGTGCAAAAACAAGTAGTTGGAAACAAGGCCGACGAAGAACACGCAACTGCATACGCAAAGATTCGCCACCACATCCAACCGGGTTGCGAAAACAACTGCGATGGTTGCCATCGCCGCCGCCGCAAAGTTAATGAGGAGCAGAGCGAAGGCCAGATCTTCAAGTTCCAGCGCCGGGTGTTCCTTAAAGAAAATGCAGTACACCAGCATAAGAGGAATGAGAATGGCCATTCCAAGCACCGCCGCTGCCCCGAACGAAGCGCCCGCAAAATAGTTGCGGAGCATTCCGTACACACACGCCGCGGCGATCAGGCCCATGAAGAGGAAATAAACACCCATATCCATCTGAAACTGATCCGTCGCAACGTACACGGAAACAAACGCCGCCGTCGCGCAAATGGTTGTAAAAAGGAGAACGGCCAGGAGGATGCCGAAAATTTTCCCCAGCACAAACGTCCAACGGAACACCGGTTTGGAGAGGAGGAGAAGCACGGTTCCGTTGCGCATTTCGCGCGCCACAGTGTGGCTCGCGCAAAGAATGGCGGCAAGAAGACCGAAGAGGAGGCACGTCGCCATGGCGCTGTCCACAACCAGCTTGAGCTGGTCGGAAAAGACGAACAACGCCATGGAAGGGAAGTGGGCGATCAAGCCGACGGCGCAGAGGAGCATCAGGAAATAAACCGGTTCGCGCACCGACTCTTTAAACGTGTTGTCGGTAATCCTGAACAAATTCCACATGGTCTTCTCCTGCGATCCTGCTTATTATTCGGCGGACGGAACGGTTCCTTCTTTGGCCGCGGGGGCGCTGATCGGACGGTAGAGGCGCCCTTCCATCAGCTTGGCGTAGTTCTTTTCGAAGTTGCGTCCCAGATTCGAGAGGGGGAGCATGTGGCCGATTTCGTCGACGTTGCGCTGCCAGTCGCTTCCCTCGACGATGAACACCGGAATTTCCGTCCCGAGCTGGTTGATGGTGCGGCGCGGCACGTAGCGCTCGTCGCCGACGATCAGGAGGCGGCGCGGGTTCGCCTGTTGGACGAATTTTGCCAATTCCGCTTCCGGGATTTCAATGGCCGCTGTTTTCGGAGGGCAGAAATAAATGCGCGTATCGCCGGACTCCGCGGCCGGAAGCAGCAAATAAGGCTGGCGGCTTTCCGCCTGGATCAAATCCGCGATCAGACGGGTCGTCTTGTAATTGGCGACAACCACCAATGTTTCAATGTCACGGCGCGGCCCCTGCGACCACCATGCGCCGAAACCAGTCAGGCCACAAAAACAGACCAACGCCGCCAACACCATTTTTTTCGGGAAACTCATTGTACCGCCCTTTCGCATAGCAATTTCTAAAATTTATACACTGTCCATAAGATACTGCGATTTGGAGAATCTCGCAAATGAAAAAACGCAATACGCGCGCTTTTTTCGTCATTTTCCTTGAAAAATAAAAAAGAGAAGGCAAATTACAGACGGCAGAATAACAATTTTCTTTTAAGGAATCCTATGGCAACGCCTTTTTTTCACGTTCCGCCACCGTTGCGCTGCGCTCTTTTCATGAGCGGGAGCGGAACCAACGCGGAAGTGCTTCTCCGCACCGCTCCGCCGCATTTGCATTTCGTTCTCATGGTTACCGATGCGCCGCAAACCAGCCGCGCGGCGGAATTGGCCCGCGCGTTCGGGCTGCCTCTCGCGGCGCTCGACATCCGCGCGTTCTACCGTGAACGCGGGCTCGCTTCCATTTCGTTGGCCACGGAGGCGGGGCGCGAAGCCCGCGATGCCTGGACCGCGGCCCTTGCCGACAAGGTGCTCCCCTACCGCCCCGAGTGCGGCATTCTGGCGGGTTTTCTTCCCCTGACCAATCTCACGGGGCGCTTCCCGTGTCTGAATGTGCACCCTGGGGACCTTACGGTCGAACGCGATGGGAAACGAATCCTTGCCGGACTTCATTTTCGCCCGACGGAGCGCGCCATACAGGAAGGATTTACGGAATTGCGGAGCAGTGTGATCCTCGCCCAGCCTTATGTGGGGAACGGCGCGGCGGAGATGGATTCCGGTCCCGTCCTCGGCATTTCCGAGCCGATGGCGCTGGATTTGCGCGGCCGTTCGCATGCCGATTTCGCCGATCCTTCTCTTTTGCGGGAGGTCGCCGAATACAATGTGGAGCGTCTGAAATTCGCCGGGGACCACGTCGTATTTCCCGCCGCTGCCGAGAACTTCGGCGCGGGACTTTACGCGATGGAGGGGGGCGTACTCCAGTTCAAAGCAAACGGAAAATGGATTCCCGTCCGGACCGTCGAATACGGCAGGGGCGGGCGGTTCCGCCCGATCCGCCTCAGCTGAATTCCAGGCACCGCTTGCGGAAGTGGAGATAATCGCGCCAGTTGACCTCCGGCGGAACGCCGTGGTCGCAGGTGGGAATGTAGCCACCACGGGCGCGCATCGCGGGAAAAAGACGGTCGATTTCGCGGTCGATTGCGTCGCGTCCGGCGGCGAGGATGCGTTTGTCGAAGCCCCCGTGCAGCACAAGCTCCGGGTAGCGCCGGCCAATTTCCAACACATCGCATCCGGAGGCGACTTCAAAGGGGGAGAACGCGTCGAAGCCGAGTTCGTCGCGGTAAAGCTCGATCACCGGACGGCAGTCGCCGTCGGAGTCCAACTGAATGTGGAGCTCCCGCGCCGCGTCGAGTTGACGGCCGCGGATGTTTTCAAGAAGGCGGCGGTAGTACGGGAAGAGAAATTCCCGGATCATTTCCGGCGAAATCAAAGGCCCGTGGTTGTAGCAGATATCTTCGCCAAAGAATACCTCGTCGAACACGAGCTCCCGTTGGTGGCGCTTGGTTACCGCGTCGGCCAGGAGAAACCAGCTTTCCATGCAGTCGTGAATCAGCTCCGGCTGGTCGTAGAATGCGTACAACAGCTCGCCGGGGCCGATCAAGCTGCGCAAATACATGTAGGGGCCGATGATGTTCTGCACGATCATCAGGCCGTCGCGTTCCGCTTCGCGCGCTTTCCGGAGGTCTTCTTCGCGGTCGGCCATACGTCCCGGCGCATCGGGGGCGAGGCGCGGCTTGACCTCTTTTTTCCAGCTTTGCATATCGGTTACCGGGTGGCTTACAAACTCGGGCATGAATCCGTGGCGGCGGCCCTTGAAGTACAAAACACCGCGTCCGGCGGCGTCGCGCACGACCTCGGTTTCTCCCCGGTCCTCAAGCAACTCGGGGGCGAACGGAGGGAAGAAAGACGCTTCGCACCAGCCGAGGCCCTGCAAATGATAACTCCCCGGCGGTTCGTAGCCGAAGAACTCGTTCAGGTCCACGTCGCGCGGAAGGCCGTCGGCGTACCATGCGTCCAAACACATCCAGAGGCCGAATTCCCGTTGCAGGAATCCGGTATTCGGTTTAAGGGCATAGGCGTCGCGGCGTTTGCGGGCACTGGGCGTCATACGGAACCCTTTCTGTAGCTGAACAATGTGTTGTATAAACAGCATTCAAATGCATTTTCCGGCAATGCGCCTTCTTTGAACGCGCCAAAGCGTTCCAGGAGTGCGGAAACCGTAATTTCTCCGGTGGGGGGAGGAGAGAACACGGAGGGAACCGGCGTGTGGAAAAGAAGCGCTTCCAGCTTGGCGCAAAGATCTTCCACGTACAGAAGTTCCAGTACAGCATCCGCATGAATCCGGGGCGTTTCACCCCGCCAAAGTTGGTGACAGAATGTGGATACCACCGAGTTGTGGAAGGGCTTCGAGCCGGGACCGAATAAATTGGGCAACAGAAGATTGCACGCGTTTCCGCGTGTTGCCAGACGCGCTTCTCCGTCGCGCTTGGAGCGGTGGTAGGCGCTTTCGCGCCGATGGGTGGTGCTTGCAAAATAGATTGCGGCGCGGGTGGCGGCCTCCAGGAGTTCATCCAGGAGGCGCATATTGGTGCGGTACAGCATTTCCGGGTCGTCGCTCCGGCTGATCGCCGCGAAATGGAAAACGGCGTCGCTCCCTGCCGGGGTGTCGCACAATACAACCCCCGGATTCAGGCGCAGACGCCGCGCGAGATGGCTCCCGAGAAATCCCGTACAGCCCGTGATGTGGACGATCATTTTTTCGCGCCCGGCTGCTGGCCGCGCCTCCCCGGTTCTTCGGGCGGGCGCGGGGGAGGAGTGCCGGGGACGGCTTCGCCGGAGAGGAATGCGTTCAGAGCGGCGGCGACGGCCTCATCGGCCTTTTCCTCGCGCATTTTAATTTCGCCGCGGAGGTGTTCGACGCGCTTTTCCATATCGGTGAGCATGCGGCGGTTGTCCTGGAGGATTTTTGTGAATTCGCGGCGGACGTGTTTTTCCAGTTCGGCTTTGATCTTTGCTTTTTCCGCGTCGTCGCCGGCGGCGCGATAATCGGCGATCAGCTTTTTCTGGGCATCCACTTCTTTTTGAAACGCAACACGCTGGCGCTCGGCGATTTCCGCAATGCGCTTCTGGTACTCCTCCGGGTTTTGGCGCTGGAGCTTCATGAGCTCGGCGCGCTCCGTTTCGTTCATCGCGCTGAACGCGCGCCAAAAGAACGAGGAGCGCGGCCGGCGCGGCGCATCCTGCCGCATCGCCGCATCACCCTCCGCCGCCGCAAGTCCAAGGCCGCAAAGCACACAAACAACCGCTAAAAAAAACCTCATCGCATCTTCCTCCGCCGTTAACGCATCGCCAGTGTGGCGAGCTCCGCCTGTCCGTTGTACAGCTCAAGACTCATCTGATAGCCGTTTTGCTCCACGCCCGTCCAATCCCAAAGGGCCAGCGCCGCGGGATCGGCCGCCGGGAGCTTTTCGGGCGCATTGAGCATCCAGACCCCGCCGAACGCCAACAACACGGCCGCCGCGGCCGCCAAGCCGGTTGCGCGCAGCCAATGTACGCGGCGGCGCCGCGCCCGGCCCGCCGCCGCCAGAAGAATCCGGGCGTCCAGCGCGGCGGGAACATCCGGCAACGGACGGCGCGCGTTTTCCAACGCGGCATCGGTCGCTGCAACAACGATCTCTTCATTGAGCATTGTTTTTTTCATGGTAAGAGCCCTCCCGCGTCGATTCGTTCCAAAATGCGCCGCAAATTTCGCAGTGCATACTGCATCCTTCCCAGCGCGGTATTGATCGAACACTTCTGCATTTCCGCTATCTCCTTGAACGACAGTTCCTCCTGCCGCAATACAAACACTTCCCGTTGCTCCGGCGGAAGTTCCGCCAGGGCCGAATTCAATACAATGCCGAGCTCGGACGCATCCAATTCCCTCCACGGCTCTCCGCCGGGCGGCCCCGCTTCTTCGGGCGCATCCTCCTCCGGGCGAAGTTCCATCGCGCCGCGCCGCCGCTCCGACCGCATCCGATCCAGAAACTCGTTCCGGGCGATCCGCAGCAGCCAGGCCAGGAAATACCCCTCGTCCCGGTAGCGCGCCAGCGAATCGATCGCCTTCAGCCACGTCCTCTGGAACACATCGTCCGCATCGCTTTGGCGCCCCGGCAGGAGATCGTTCAGATATCTGTACACCTGCCGCTTGTACCGCTCGTACAACACGGCGAACGCATCGTTGTCCCCGCCCAGGTACGCGGCAATCAGAACAAAGTCTTCCGGGATCCGATCGGGTTCCATTTTTTTCTTTTCACTCATACAACGTCCGTTGCTGTGCTTTTATTGTCCGGCGATTAAAAAATTTGCGACAGGAAGATCCGGCGCGAGCAAATCCACCTCGAGGAGTGCTTCCGGCGCGAGCCAGCGGAACGATTGTCCTTCGCGCGGGCGTATCTCCGTTTGCGGTGCAAGGGTGCAGCGGAGGAACAAAAGCTCCAGAATCCGCCCCGGCCGTTCGACGCGCACGCGGTACACCATGTCGAATACGTAAGGATCGACATCCAGTTCCTCGCGCAATTCGCGGCGCAACCCCTCCGCGGGCTTTTCGCCCGCTTCGAGCTTTCCGCCGGGGAACTCCCAACCTTGTTCCGCGTCACCGGGGCGGCGGCTTGTTATTAAGACGCGTCCGTTGCGCCGAATGATCGCCGCGACAACCTGCAAGTGCTTCATTTTTCGGTTTTCCGCTTGAATTTTTAGCTATGACACGTTAATGTACATCCAAAAGCGATTATCTCAAATGAACAAACAAGATTTATTGGACGAGCTGGAAAAGCTCGGCATGCGCCCCGGGCGCGGACTCGGCCAGAATTTTCTTCTGGACCCGAACCTTCTCGGCGCTATCGCCCGTGCCGCCGCGCCCGCCGCCGGGGAAACAATCCTGGAAGTCGGGCCCGGATTCGGCGCGCTTACGCGCCTCCTCCTCGATGCGGGGGCGAACGTGTACGCCATCGAATTCGACCATCGCCTTGCCGAATACCTCCGGCGCTCCATCGACAATCCTTGCTTTCATCTTTTGGAGGCCGATGCCTGTCGCGCGGACCTGGACGCATTCCTGCCGCAGGGGCCTTTCCGGGCCGTGGCGAATCTTCCTTATTCGATCAGCAGCGTGTTTATCGCGCGGTTGCTGGAAAAGGAAAATCCGCCGGAGAGCATGGTTTTTCTGCTTCAGAAAGAGATGGGCCAGCGCCTTGCCGCCGTGCCGGGATGCGGCGATTACGGTGCGCTTTCTGTGCGGACGCAATTGCATTACGATGTGAACATCCTCCGCATTATTCCGCCGGAGGTGTTTTACCCCGCGCCGGAGGTGGATTCCGCCCTTGTGGGATTCGCCCGCAAGAAAACTCTTCCCGCGCCGGAGGTTGCCCGGTACCTGCCCGGTGTGGTCAAGCATGTTTTTGCGCAAAGACGGAAACAGCTCGGGAAAGTTCTCGGTGCGAATTACGGGAAGGAGCGTGCGCTCGCGGCCCTTGCCGCGCTTGGAATCTCACCGGAAACGCGCCCCGAACGCCTGAGCGTCGAACAGTTTGTTTTACTTACGCGTGAGTTGTTCTTATCATGAAATTCATCGGGGCCCACGTCAGCATCGCAGGCGGCATTGAAAACGCGCCCCTCCGCGCCGCGGAGCTTGGCGCGAACGCCTTTGCCCTCTTCACTAAAAACCAGAAACAGTGGAACGCCGCTCCTCTTAAAGAGGAGGCGATTGTTGCGTTTCGTAAGAATTGCGCCGAGGGGCATTTCGGGACAGGCCAGATCCTTCCTCACAGCGGCTACTTGATCAATCTTGCCCAGCCCGATCCGGAAAAGCGCGCCCGCTCGCTTGCTGCGTTTATCGACGAAATGGAACGTTGCGCCGCGCTCGGCATCGACCGCCTCAACTTCCATCCCGGCAGCACGTTGGGCGAGCTTTCGCCCGAAGAAGGGATGAAATTGATCGCTGAATCCGTCCGCGCCGCCATGGACGCCGTCCCCGGCGTGATGCCTGTTCTGGAAAATACCGCGGGGCAGGGGGGGAGCATCGGTCGCACCTTCGAGGAGCTGGCCTATCTGCTGGAACAAGTTGGTCGCCCCGGATTGGGCGTTTGCATCGATACTTGCCACGCATACGTCGCCGGGTACGATTGGGTGAACGATTACGCCCGCATCTGGGAGGATTTCGATCGTTTGATCGGGTTTTCTTTCCTGAAGGGGATGCACCTCAACGATGCCAAGGGCGTCCTCGGCAGCCATCTCGACCGGCACGAGTGCCTTGGGGAAGGCAATCTCGGCTGGGGCCTTTTCGAGCAATTGATGCGCGATTCCCGGCTGGACGGAATTCCGCTCACCCTCGAAACCATCGACGAATCCCGCTGGCCCGCCGAAATCCGCCAGCTCCGCGCCTGGACACTCTAACCCCAAGCAGGTGCAAACATCGGGTTGGGAGAGTGCTGGACTCCCCCATGCCTTCCGGAAATATCGTTTTATGCGAGCAATCCCCCAAGGGGGGAATTCTTTTCATCGCCAAGGAGCGGAACTTCGACGGCGACGAGATCGGTTTTGATTAAGGCTTTGGCAGCTTTGAGCACGCTTGCGTTTCCGGCGGCGTCGACCGCGCGGACGCCGTAAAAGTAAGTCCCCTTTTGAAGGTCTTCAAACTGGAAGTTGAACTGGTCGGCGTTCAATTGCGCCAGAAGACTCATGCCATTGGCGGACTCGCCGCCCCAGACTTCGTAGAAGGCCACACCGACGTTGTCCTTAACCGCCTGCCAGGAAACGGCGAGGCTGTTGTCGACAACTTTTCCCTTGGCGGAGACCTTATTGGGAGCGGTAACATCGTACACCGTGAACGAAACCGCTTCGCTCCACATGCTTTCGTTCTTAGCCTTGTCGATCGCCATCACGCGGTAAGAGTGTTCGCCGACGCTCAGTTTACTCACCTTGAGTGTGTTCTTGGTGGATTTGCAGGTTTTGCCATCGATCTCGATTAAGTAGCCGGATATCTGCCCCGAGTTGTCGGTCGCAACATTCCAGGTGAGCGTTGTCGTGTACTTCGTGTCGCGGACGTCTGTGTGGCTCAGCCCTGTAACTTGATCGGGATTGGTGATATCGGTAACGGTAACGGACTTCTTACTCACTTTGCTGTAGTTGAAACCGTCGAAGGCGACGATTTCGACGTTGTGCTTGCCCACATCGGTCGCCGAGAGCTGCAAGAGGACGGAATTGACGTTCCCCGAGAGCGTTTCGCGGACGACTCCGTCGAACTTGACCGTGTAGGAGACGATTTCACCCACCTTGTCCTCGCCGATCCAACTCACCGTCAGGGCGTATCCGGCAAAAGTAGTTTGCACATTTTTCACGACAGGGGCCGTAACGTCCAGGATCAGGAACGTTTTCTCTTCGCTCCAGGCGCCATAAAGCCCCTGGCTGTCCAACGCGCGGACGGAGTAGGTGTATGAGCCTAAGGCGAGGTTTTTCAGGGACAACGACGCGCTCTTGGCGTTCAGGATTTCCCCGTTCAGGCGGACTTCGTACCCGGCGATTTTTACCTTTTTTTCGAACGTGGCTGCCTTCGTCCACTTCAGCGTGGCATTGTATTTCGCCACTTTGGCAACCGGGGAAACCGCCCCCGGCCCGCCTTCGTCCGAACCGTCCGGCATGATACGGAATTTCTTCTCGGTGCTCCATGTGCTGTTTCCGGCGGCATCGTAGGCCTCCAGCTGAAAGGAATAGGAACGGGGGGCGAGCGCGTCGAAAGAAATCCATGTGTCCTGCGTCTCAAATTTTTCTCCGTTCAGCCAGACATTGTATCCGGCCACGCCGATGTTGTCGCTCGCCGCCATCCAGGAAATCTTCGCGGAGAAACCCTTGACGGACACCACAGGAGCTCCGGCCAGGACAGGCGCGGTGAAGTCCTGAATGCGGAACGATACTTCTTCACTCCATTCACTCTTGTTCCCGACCGCGTCGTAGGCCTGGAGGCGGCAGGTGTAATCCCCGATCGCCATATTGCCGACAATATACGTCGTCCCCTTGACGTCGTACGTTTTGTTCCCTATTTGGAGGAAATATCCGGCCACACCGGTGTTGTCCGTGGCCGGACTCCACGAAAGAGTTACGCTGTTGTTGTTCTGCCGGGTGGTGATCGTCCCCTTCAGCACCGGCGCGATCCTGTCGATGTTGTAAACCGTGTATTGTGCGAAGGCCTCATTCCCCGCAAGGTCGACGGCCCGGAAATAGACGATGCCGTTTTCCGTCATCGTCACCCCCGCGCCATAATCGTTCCAGGCGCCGTCGTCTATTTTATACTGCCGGGTCGCCACGCCGACATCATCGGCAAAGTTGGCCGTAACCGTGACTTCTTTGTTGGTTGCAACGGTGATGTTCGGGGAAATGCCGCTGATCGTCGGGGCGACCTTATCGATGTTGGTAACCATATACTGGTCAATGTAAATTTCGCCGGTCGCGTACGTGGTGCGGAAACGCAATTCGCTGTTGGACGCAACCGTAAACGTGCCGGTGTAAATGCTCCACGATCTCCCGGCGTTAATGGAATATTCGATTTTTGCGGCCAACGCATTGAACGAAGCGGAAACCGACAGATCCTGGTTTGTCCATCCGGTCGCCCCAAGGGTAACGACCGGGGTTTGGTGCGTTATTACGCCGCGCGCGACAGTGAGCAGCAAAGTTCCGTCGCGGACAGTCAGGGAATAAGCCTTCCCGTCGTTGCCGTTTACCACCGCTCCGTTGACGGTAAGCGTACCGTAATCGATCGTCCCATTCCCGATGGTGATGCTTTGGTTGAATCCCGCCGCGCCGGAGGCAAGTTTGTATTCTCCCATCTCCTGGCTGGCTTTCACAGTAATTGAGTACGTCCCGACGTTCCGCAGATTCGAGATGTTGTCGATGATGGAGGAATCGGATGTTTTTCGTTGATCCACAACAAACACAATGTCCGTCTGCCGGGCGTCGATTGATTCGTGGGCAATGAGATCGCCGGCCAGGGAAACGGTTCCGCCCAATTTGCCGTTGCTGTACACGCAAAGAGTTCCGCCCGAACCAACCATAAGATTGTTTACCTGACCGCCATTATAGACCTCAAGCCAGCCGGCGGAATTCACTGTGGCGCGGTTTACCGTGCCACCGCTGGAAACAAACAGTCCGCCATTGAAATTTACGATGGTGTCGTTTGCCACTCCGCCGCCTTCAATTCTCAGATATCCTCCCGCATTCACCGTGGTGTTGTTCGCCGCACCGCCGTTGGAGGCATAGAGATAGCCGTTCAACGTGGTGTCGTTCGCCATGCCGCCGTTGGAGATGTTCATATAAGAATAAGAATTCACGATGGTACGGTTTGCGATGCCCCCGCTTCCCAGAATCAAGAACCCAGAGAAAGAGAGAGCGTCAATCGCGCAAACCACTTTCCCATCGGCGATCTTGCCGATGGACACAACATTTTCACCTGTATTCCTGAACGCATTGGCCCCGCCGGCTCTCCCGCCGGAACTTAAGATCGTGTTATTCGCCACTCCGCCGCTGGAAACATTCAGTATTCCACCGGAATTCACCGTGGTATTGTTCGCCACTCCGCCATTGGCAACGTACAGATTTCCATCGGGAGAAACGCCTCCATTCAGAATGGTTCCGCTTGCTGTGCCGCCGCTGTAGACGGTAAGATAGCCATTTTTCACGATGGTGGCATTCGCGGCGCCGCCGTTGGAAACGTAGAGTTTTCCTCCCGAGTTTATGACGGTTCCACTCGCCACGCCGCCATTGGAGATGTGAAGACTGGCCTCGTTCAGTGTGGTGCTGTTCGCTGTGCCACCGCTGGAAATATACATGAGGCCGACAGAATTCACTGTGGTTCTGTTCGCCACTCCGCCGCTGCCCAGGTATAAGTACCCCGTAAAAGAAAGATCGCTGATCGTACAAACCACATTGCCGTCGGCGATCTTGCTGATGAACACGGCATTCGAGCCTACATTCGTAAAACCGTAGACCCCCGCGCCCCCCGCTCTTCCGCCGGAGTGCAGAGTAATGTTGTTCGCCACTCCGCCGCCGGAAATATACAGCCCCCCGCCAAAATTCACCGTTACGCTGTTTGCCGTGCCGCTGCTTGCAATGTACAAATTGCCGTTGGGGTACGTGCCGCCATTCAGGATCGTGTTGTTCGTTATGCCGCCGGAGTGGATGGTCAGAGAGCCATTCTGCACCGTGGTGTTGTTCGCTGTGCCGCCGCTGGAAACGGCCATTCTGTAGCCGGAACTCACGATTGTTCCGTACGCCGCGCCGCCGTTGTACAGCGTCATGTCGTAATACACCGTTGTGTTGTACGCCGCGCCGCCGCTGAGGACATGAAGATGGCCAAAAAGATTCACGATGGTGTTGTTCGCCACCGCGCCGTTTGCCAGGAACAAACGGCCCGTGAAGGAGAGGTTGTTGACCGTACAGGAGACCACGTTTCCATCCGCGATTTTCCCAACGCTTACGGTGTTTGTTCCGGCATTTGTAAAACCGGAATACCCCGCGGAGCCGGCCCCCGCCGTTCCGCCCGGCTTCACGGTCGTATTGCTCGCCACGCCGCCGATATCGACAAATAAAGTCCCACTCGAGTTCACGGTCGTATTGCTCGCCACGCCGCCGGAGAGGACATTCAGGCCGCCGGCGGAGTTCACGGTCGTGTTGTTCGCCACGCCGCCGCGGGAGACATACAAGCGGCCCCCGTAGTTCACGGCGGTGTTTTCCGCTTTATCATAGTACGTGCTGGTAAAAATTGGTTCCGCGCTGCCGTATTGGCTTGATGCGCCATGATACTGAAGATGAAGAGCGCTGGATAAAGCACCGGTGTAGGTCTGATAGGAATAGACAACAGTATAAGCATACCGCTCCATGCCTTCTCCGCCGTGGTCAAGCCCGAAGACGATATGGTCGGTTTCGTGGGCGATGGTGTCGGCGATCTGTTCGACGGATTCAGAGCCGTTCAGGAGGACGAAGGCGTTGTCGGAGGCGTTCCGGTTGCCATGATCGATGGTTTCGGCGAGGCCGCGGTAGCCGCCCAAATCGTCGGTATAGCCGATGTAGATTGTGGAGAATTCAATGCCGACCGGGCGATCGGTAACAAACACCACGCCGGAATGGGCATAACGGGCATTGAGGTCGGCGGTGAGGGCGCAGATTTCCTCTCGCGTTAACAGCGAATCGGTCAACTCCACCTTGTCGATGGCCAGGAGCTCGCCATTGTAGCGGGTACTTTCCCCGTCGAAGTCCAAATAGACATATTGGATGCTCGAGAGTTTCTGAATCCCCCCCGAGTGAATCAGTTCCGTATTCATATTTTTTCGTCCTCCTGGTTGACTCCGTATTCATCGTTTCGGCGTATTTTTTTAACACCGAAATATAGGGCGTTTAAAATGCTTCTCTATTATAGCGCATGCAATGTGAAAAAGCAACGCGTTAGAGCGGTTTTATTCAATACGCGGGTCAGGCGAGGAGCGAACGGTTGAGCGTGTCGAGATTGCTTTCTCCGGCAAGCCCCGTTTCCGCGCCGTAGAGAATGATATCCGGGCGCTCGTAGTAATAGCGGATGCCGACGACGAGCGCAAGCTCGTTCGGGTTGCTTCGATCGATGCTGTACACCAATTCCCGTTCACGCGGCCAGGGAAACGGCCGGACCGGAATCCATAATTCCATTTTTTTTGTGTAGTAACGGATCGGGAAAAAACCGGTTTCCGGATCGCCCTCGGCGATGTTGACGCCGTCGCCCACGATATTCCAGTTCGATGTGTCGATGGTGGAAACATCGCTTCCGCGCAAGAGAACGTAGCGTCCGCCGGACGTTTCCGCGCTCAGGGTAATGGAGAGCGAGGCGGAATCGTCGCCGAAGACGCCGTTCCCGGTGCGCAACGAAACGGCGGCGTTTTTCGACGCGGCGCCGTCGATGGTGAAGTTCACGCTCCCGGATGTGGCGATGGAGATTCCTCCGTCA
>JAVBPY010000015.1:0-113427 GCA_031549345.1 Victivallaceae bacterium | reverse complement strand
CTTGGGCATGGCTACTTTGCGGGACGCGCCGTTGTGGTGTTCGGCTGCGGCAAGGTCGGACGCGGTGCGGCTTACGACGCCGCGCGCGCCGGGGCCGATGTGATTGCCGTGGACGATCCGGCGCGCAATCCGCGTGTCCCGGCGGGCGTGCGTTTGCTGGACAGACATGATCGGAACGGCGTTCGGGACGCTGTGCGCGGCGCGTGGTGCGTGGTGAGCGCAACGGGCGTCCGGAACGCGTTGCGCGACTTTGCGGTGGAACTCGCGCAATCGCCCGCGTTGATCGCCAATTTGGGGGTGGAGGATGAGTTCGGGGCGGCGCTTCCGGCATCGCGTGTGCTGAATGCGAAGGTGCCGCTGAATTTTATCCTGGAGGAACCGACGCTCCTTCGTTACATCGATCCGACGATGGCGCTCTCCAATGCCGCCGCATTGGAGCTTTGTGAAGGACGCGTGTTGCCCGGAGTGCACCCGCCTCCGGCTGAGTTGGTTGAAACGTACTGGAAAATTGTCGAAGAGCGCGGTGTCATCGCGCGCGAACTTGCGGAAACGGGGCTATTTTGATATGTCTGTTCTGATTCAAAATGTTTTGTTGGATGGAGTTGTTACCGATATTGCGCTGCGCGGCGGACAAATCGAGCGTGTTGCGCCGGGGATTTCCGGCACGTTCGAAACGGTGTTGGATGGCACCGGAAAATTGGCGATTCCGCCGTTTTACAACACCCATTGCCATGCGGCGATGTCGCTTTTGCGCGGCATTGCCGATGACATGGAGCTTTTTGAATGGCTCAGCAACCACATCTGGCCCGCCGAAGCGAAACTGACCGGAGAGGACATCTACCACGGATCGCGCCTTGCGATCCTGGAGATGATCAAGAGCGGCACCGTCTTTTTCAACGACATGTATTTTCACCCGATGCAGACCGTGCGCGCCGCCGAGGAACTCGGTGTACGCGCCGCCATCGGCATGATCACGCTGGACAGCGCCTCCCCGGCGTCGCGCGCACAGTTCCAGGCGCACAACGAGGAGCTTTGGGAGAAACGCGGCGATTTTTCCGGTCGGATTACCCTGGCTCTTTCTCCGCATGCGATTTATACTGTGGAGGAAGGATCGCTGCGGGCCATTGCCGAAGGCGCGGCACGGGAGGATCTTCCGATCCATATCCACATTGCAGAAACGGCGGGTGAAGTCGAAGCCTGCCGCGCCGCGCACGGCGGGATGACGCCGGCGGAATACCTCGATTCGCTGGGGCTTCTCACGTCGAAGACGCTCGCGGCGCACGCCATCCATCTGACGGATTCGGACATCGATCTTCTCAAAGAGCGCGGTGTTTCTTTGGCGTACATGCCGTGCAGCAATTACAAGCTTTCTTCCGGCCGGTTCCGCTTCCGCCGCATCGCCGACGCGGGGTGTCGGATCACCTTCGGTACCGACGGTTGTGCCTCCAACAACAGTTTGTCCATGTTCGACGAGATGAAAGTCGGCGCACTGGGCGCTAAAATCGAGCACGGCGGCCCCGCCGCCTGCCACGTAAACGAAATTCTGCACGCGGCCACACGCGGCGGCGCTTCCGCGTTCGGGCTGAACGCCGGGGTGATCGCCGAAGGCGCTTTCGCGGATGTGGTGCTTCTGGACTTGAATTCGAGCCTGATGGTCGCCGACCACAACCTTACCTCCAATGTGGTCTATTCCGCCGATTCAAGCTGTGTGGACACCGTCATTTGCGACGGACGCATCCTGATGCGCGGCCGGGTGGTCCCCGGCGAGCGGGAAATTGTGGAGAGTGCGCGCGCCGCCTGCCGCCATCTCCGATAGATCAAACTCGAATTTTCAAAATCGGCTAACGCACGCGCCGCCGCCTGATCTGGATGCGGCGCACGGGTTTTTCCGGTATTGCTTGCGCAAGGCCGAGCCGGTAGGCGATCCGGTCGAGCACAAGACAGAGGACGGGAAAGTACGCCGCGCCGAACAGCGCGCACCCGATGACGAACGCCGCGAGATCGAGCAATTGCTCCCCCGCGTCCACGGGACGCAGGCAGAAACGGAGAATGCCGAATACGAGCGCATAAAGACTTGCTATCGCCGCACCGGCCAATGGAAAGGGGGAAAACCCCGCATTGCGCCGTTTTAACAGCCATGGAAGCAAAAGAAGCGTCGCCGCCAGCGCGGGCAACGCAAGGGGAAGAGGACGTTCCCAGATGCATTCCGTCGCAATCGCTGCCCCGGCGGCGAAGAGAATGCCGCAGCGTTTGTTCTGTTGCAAAGCAAAATAGAACATCCCCCCGGGAAGCAGGGGGAGCGGGAGGCCGGTGTTGCCGCCGAGCAGCTCCAGGACGATGAGGAGTGCGAAAACGAGGCTTGCGAAACTCCAGCGGAGGAAACGGTTTTCTTCCTGTGTTTCGGGCGTCATTACTCCGCCTTTCTCCGCGCGATGAGGACGTGGCGCAGGAGGCTTGGCTGAAGTTCCGGCGCGACCAGGGCGCTGGCGTGCGGACGGCTGGAGAAGAACGAATCGGGTTGGTCGATGTGTGTGAGATTTCCGATCTTCAGCCCGGCTGGAATTCGTTTTTCAAAACCGGTGGTCATGGCCGCTTCCTGCAACATGTAATTTCCGCGCGCCGGAAGCATCTCAAGAGAAATCGTCCCGCCGCCGCGCCGGCTTCCGGAGGCGTTGATAATTCCTGTCTGGCCGCTGGAAGGCAGCAGGGCGGAAAGGCGCAGACTGGGGTGGAAAATAGAAAGCACCGTGGCGGTATGGCGGGTTGTCCGGTCCACCGCACCGAGGAGAACCGGGCGTCCTCCCGCAGAAACGGCGATGACCGCCGCTCCCGGTTCCACGCCGTCGCTACTGCCGCGATCCAGCGTCATGGATTCATCCCAGAACCAGGGGTCGCGCAGGATGATTTCGGCGGAAACATACTCCCACCCGGCGGGGGGATGAAGGTTAAGGAGGAGGCGGAGTCGGGCATTCTCCTGGAGCAACACCGCCGCGCCCCGCGCCTGCGCCGCGAGGATGGCGTTTTCCCGTTCAAGATTTTTTACACGTTCGGCGAGTTCTGTCTTTCCTGCAAAGAGGAGCGTCCCGTCGGAGGCGGTCCCGGAAAAAAGACGCGTAACCTTTAGGTACGGGTAAAAGAAGTCGCCGAAAAAACGCCCGCCGAATTGGGGAATGGCGCGCCAGAACGCGAAGAGGAGGGCAAACGCAGTCAACGTCGCGAAAAAGGCATAATAATGTGCTGTGCGGATGGATTTAAGGCGCTTCAGCATAAATAAACTCAGGAAAGTTTAAAACGGCTCAGGAGACGCCGCCAGAAGGGGTCGGTGGTGCTGAGCTCGGGTTGAAGTTCTTCCATAATGCCGCCGATGATTTCCTCGTAATCGGGGCGTTCCTTGGGGTCGAAGCACATCATGCGGTCGATCAGCGCGGAGAAACGGGCGCTCACCTCCGGTTGCAGTTCGCACAACGGGATGTAATTGGGATTGCGGCGGCGTTCGAGGAGTTTATCCGCTTCCTCGGTGCGATGCCCGAACGGAGCGACTCCGGTCAAAAGTTCATAGCAGGAAACGCCGAAACTGAAAACGTCTCCCCGGTAGTTTTCGCGTCCGTCGACAAGCCGTTCGGGGCTTACATATCCGGGACTTGCCCAGCCCGTGCACGGTTGTTCATGGTTGCGTGAGAGCTGTATTTCCGCAAAGTCGAAGTCCCCAAGGTATGCTTGCTCCTCCGCGTCAAGGAGGATGTTCCCTGGCTTAACATCGTGATGAACAATCATTTGCGATAAGGATGCCGCCAGCCCTTTGGCTACGGTAAGCATCCAGCCGAGAACCTGGCGGGGGGGGAGTTTGCCGCGTTTGAGGCGTATTTCCAAATTCCCGTTCTCCATAAAACGCATGACGAGGAAGGGCTGGTTCTCGAAGATTCCCGCGCCGTAGACCGGGACGATGCCGGGACTGTCGATCTGACTGACGAGGCGCGCTTCTTCGCGCAGACGCTCGAAAAGTCCGTCTTCGCTGAATTCCGGTTCGATGATTTTAACGGCGACGCGGCGGTGGTTTTCCGGGTCCATCGCGCGGTATACTTTGGAGATTCCGCCGATTCCGCAGATTTTTTCGAGGAGGAAACGGTCGAAGCGGCGCGGAACGCGGAGAGGGACGCCGCAACTCGGACACTGAAAGAGGGAGAAGGGCTCCAGTTCCGAAACATCAAGTTTCGTCTTGCATTTGCGGCAATGTACCTTCAGGGGGACCGTGCTCATGAAAGCCCCTCCCGGTCGCCGAGATCAAACAAGGGAAATGCCCGGTCCTGTTCCAGGACGGCGAAAGGGAGTTTTTCGCGACCGATTCCGCGAAGATGTTCGTGCATAAGATCTTTCACAAGGTTGGGCGCGTTGCATTCAGAGCTGATGTGCGCGAGGAGAAGGAGTTTGGTGCGGTCGGTCAGAAGCTCGGGGAGAACCGCCGCCGCCTCGCGGTTGTCCAGATGGCCGTGCCGTCCCATAATGCGGCGCTTCAAATGAAGCCGGCGTTCGGAGTTGCGGAGCATTTCCCGGTCGTAATTGCTCTCCAGAATCAGTGCGTCGCAATCGCGCAGATGGCGGGCCGCAAGCGCGTTGACCGCGCCGAGGTCGGTCGCGATCCCGATGTGTCTTGCGCCGCATTCGATGCGGAATCCGACAGGGCTGACCGCATCGTGCTGCACCGCGAAGGAGCGTATCGAAAAAGAGCCCATGCGGAACACGGCTCCCGGCTCGAAAAGCATAAGTTGGCGCGGGAGTTTGTTTTTTGTCCGCAGAAAATCGGCCGTTTTTCCGGCGATGCACGCCGGAAGGTTGAACGCGTCGCAGAAGACGCGGCAGCCGCGCACGTGGTCGTCGTGCTCGTGGGTGACGAGCACGGCGCGCAGCAAAGCCGGGTTTACACCGATGGCATCGAGGCGCGCGACAAGCTCGCGCCGGGAAAAACCGGCGTCGACGAGAATTGCCTCCTCGCCCGCCTTGATCACAAACGCATTGCCTCCGGAGCCGCTCCCGAGAGCTGATATTTGCACATGTTCCGTAAAAAATTCCGGCTGATACATACCGTTCCAAACGTATTTCGGAAAAAAACCATTTTTTTTGCTTTTTCGACTGGAAAAAAGCAGTTCAAGAATTTAAATTCTCTTTGGGTAAAAATCAACTCGAAAACGGAAGATTATCACTAAAATTATCTTAGACGGCGCATTTTTTCATGGCAGACCAACAATTATCGCAATACCAGGGGCTCCGGCAGGAGCTTTCTTTGAATACCCGGCAGCTTCAGTCGCTGGAAATTCTTCAGGCGCCGGTCTGGGAGCTTCAGGAAAAACTCCAGGAAATCATCGCCGCCAATCCGGTGCTTGAATTCGCTTCGGTTCCCGGGGAGGAGATCGTGCCCCCGGAGCGTTTCACGGTACGGAACCATCTTGACGTCGGCAATGAAGACGAGGAGGAGGCCGCCATGGCCGAATCCGCCGACAACTGGTCCGAGAACCTGCCGATGCTTGACCGGGGCGGGGACGATTATTACGGCGCAGACGACCGGGCGCAGGAGAAGCACGATTATTTGCTCAACTCACTCGCCTCCGCGCCGACGCTGTACGATCAGCTTGTCGAGGAGCTTGCGTTTCAGTCGCTGACGCCGCGCCAGCGTTCGTTGATCGAGCTTGTAATCGACAGTTTGGATGTGGACGGTTACTTGCGCACCTCTCCGGCCGATCTTGCGATGGCGGGAAACGCCGGCGATGAAGAGATCGCCTGGGCGATCCGGCAGGTGCAGTCTTTCGATCCGCCGGGGATCGGGGCGCGCTCGCTCGGCGAGTGCCTGGAGTTGCAGCTCCGCCGCAAGGGGGAAACCGATCCGCTGCCGTACGCGATTCTGCACGATCATTTGGAGGCGATCGCCCAGAACCGTCTTCCGCAAGTGGCGCGCATGCTCGGCGTTTCCGTGGCGGCGGTGAACGAGGCGCTTCGTTTGATCCGTTCTCTGAACCCCGCGCCGGGCCTTGAGCTTGCGCGCGCCGACACGCCGTATGTTCAGCCGGAGCTTGCGATTGTACAGGAGAACGGGGAGTTTGTGGTGGAGGAAGAGGCGTGGGCTGTTCCGCGTCCGCGTCTCTCGGAACAATATTTGGAGATGTTTGAGCACAATTCCGCCAATTCGGAGGAGCGGGCGTATTTGCGCGAAAAAATCGCCGCCGCGCGGGAGCTTTTGCGGGCGCTGGATCAGCGGCAGAACACCCTCCGGCGGATCGCCGCGGTGATTGCGCGGACACAGCGCGATTTTTTTGCCGAAGGGGTGGAAGCATTGCGTCCGCTCACCATGCGGCAGGTTGCGGATGAATTGGGGCTGCATGAAACAACGATCAGCCGCGCCCTCGCCAACAAATATGTTTCGACGCCGCAGGGCTTGTTTGAGTTTCGCTTCTTTTTCACGACGGGATACGCGGCGGGGGATGGGGAGTCGGTTTCCAACCGCTCCGTGATGGAACGGATCCGCGCGATGATCGACGGCGAAGACGGAAAGCACCCCCTTTCGGATGAAAAAATTTCGCAGATGCTTAAGGAAGAAGGGCTTCAGGTTGCGCGGCGCACGGTCGCCAAATACCGCGAAGAAATGTCCATTCCCGCGACGCCGCTCCGCCGCCGCTTCGATTGAAAATAAAGGATGTTGATGTGAACAAGGCACGCGAACTTTTCACCTGTGTTCCAAGGCTCCATAACTGCGCCCAGGCGGTCGCCGCCGGATACGGGTGCGGCGATGAAGTGGTTGCGCCGCTTGCAATGATGGGCGGCGGTCGGGCGCCCGGCGGTTGTTGCGGGGCGTTGTATGCGGCGCTTTTGTTGGCGCCGGAAGAATTTCATGCCGATTTTCGCCGCCGTTTTACCGCCGCCGCCGGCACCGAATTGTGCGAGGAAATCAAGCAGCGCGGATTCCCCTGTGCTTCCTGCGTGGAAATGGCGGCCAAGTTTCTGGAGGATGTGGATCTTCCTTGATACAAATCGTATGAAGAGGGGAGCATGAAAACATTTCGCGAAGTGGACCTGGATGCCGTTCTCCGAAACAACGATCTTTGGTTTCGCGGCGAATTGGGCCGCCCTCTTTTCCACATCCTTGTGCGGCGTGTCCCCTGGAGCCGTCATTTCATCCCCGGCTCTCATCCCCGGGGGACGCCCGCCCGGGTTATTTTGCGCGACGAGTGCGCGCACCTGGAAAGCGTTGACTACATGGGCGACGCCTTCCCGATGCTGCGGATGAATTTCGGCCCCGGCGTCCTTGCGGAAATGCTCGGCGGGGAAGCTTTCGCGGAGCCGGAGACCGTCTGGTTCGGGCCGGGACGCTGGGGGGGAATCGCTCCGGAGGATTTTTCGCTTTGCTTCAATTCACGGAGCGACTGGGGTCTGTGGCTTACGGAGCTTTATGAGGGCGCGCTTGCGCTGCAGCAGGAAACACCCTTTTTTCTGGCGATGTCCGACCTTGGCGGCGTCCTGGATGTACTCGCTTCTTTGCGCGGAACCGAGGCGCTTCTGACCGATCTTTTCGATCGCCCGGAGTGTGTGAAGCGCCTTTTGCGCGAAGAAACCGCCGCGTGGCTCGAGGCTTATAATTACTTCGACGCCATCCTCCGCCGCGGCCGCTGGAGCGCAAGCAGTTGCTGGGCCTCGATTTTGAGCTCCGGGCGTAGTTATATGCTGCAATCGGACTTCTCCTACATGATTTCACCGGGGATGTTCCACGAATTCGTCCGGCCGGAGCTGGAGACCGTCTGTGCAAAACTCGATCATGGGTTCTATCACCTCGACGGGAAGGGGCAACTTGGGCATATTCCCTCCATCGCCTCGGTTCCCGGGATGAAGGGAATCCAGTGGATTCCCGGCGATGGCCAGCCGCCGCAAAGCGCGTGGCCGGAAGTTTTTGAACAACTCGAAAGTTTGGACATGAAGGTACAGCTCGTCGGGAATATGGACAGCATAGAGGCCGTTCTCCGGCGTCTTAAGAAGCCGGAGAACGCCCACGTATGGTGCTCCGTCCGGCCCGATGAATTTCCGCGCGCCGCGCGGCTTATCCGCGATTTCGGGGGTGCATAGCGCCGGAGGTTCTCAGCCTTTCCGGCGCCGTGCCTTGATTTTTACCGGACAGTGTCGAGCGAAAGCTCGTAACGGCCCCAGACATTGGAATCGATGAAGTTGGAGAAGAGTCCGTGCAGTGCCATCGCGGATTTGCGAAGCTGGCGCAGTTCCAGACTGTCGGTGTCGTCCACAAGGAAGTCCATGCGGAATTGGCTGCCCGGCTCGACCTTGAAGGTGCTCTTTCCGTTCGGCGTAACCTTGCCTTCGATCAAGTAACCGCCGGCGGTCTTTTTGCCGACGCACTCCACGCGGATGTGCTCCTGTCCGCTCTTGGCGTACCAGAGGTTGCAGGGGGTAAGCGATGCGGTTGCCTGCGGGATCACCACCGCCTGGTCGGCCCCGGCGGAAATGGTGGAGCCTAGCTCCGCCGCCTTGCGGCCGTCGAAAAAGAATTCCAGGCAATCGTAGCGGAACGCCATCGATGTTTTATCCTCCGGGGCGGGGATGACGACGTTGTCGGTTACTTTGAGGAGGAAGTAGATGCTTTCTCCTTTGCGGTAGGCGACTTTGACGCTGAAGGAGAGGTCTTCCTTGTTGATCCATTGGGGAACCCAGACTTCGGCGAAGTTCGGTTTGCCGTGAACCACGCTGTCGGCGTCGTCGCAGACGACTTCCGGAACCTGCGTCCACTTCGCTTCGTCGCCGTCGAGTTGGACGGCCTGGCGGAAGCGCGGCACCATCAGGATCACGCCGGGGGAATCGAAGATTGTCTGCGCGGCGGAAAGCACTTTGCCGGAGCCGTCTTTAAGGTTGATTCCCAGCGCATAGGGGCGCCGCTTCAGGAAGGTCGCCTGGAGCTCGACAGGAATCTTGATGCTCGCGCCGGGCGCAAGGTCGATCTTCGTCTGGCCGAGGGCAATTGTTGCACCGCGGATCGGGGTTGCCGAGAGGGTGCCGGCGAGCTTGTGGTTGAATGGGTTCGTGACAAGCACCTCGCCTTTGAGCCCGCCCTTGTCGGTGAGCGCTTGGGGTGCGGTCAACTTCAGCGGCATCACTTCGGCAAAATCCGCCGGAACGCCGAAGATGTATAAGGGGTGCTTGTTGCTGTTTACCGTTACGATGCCGTCGCGGTCGGTTTTAAGCGTACTGTAGTTGCCGAGCATATCCATGGTTTTGTAGGCGGTGCCCGGCTTGAGGCGTAACGTGAGCACTGCGGGCTCCATGCTGAAGAGCGAAGCGATGGCGCTGCCGTCGCTTTGCTTGAAAAGAAGACACATGTTCTCCACCCCTGCCAGCGGCATCCGCGTTGCCGCGACGTGGTTATTGAGGACCTGCCCCGCGAGCGCGGTAACCGCCACGCCGCGCAGGCTGGGCATGGCCTCGACGTTCGGTGTCTGGCAAATGGTGTAGATCTTATAGCCGTTGACCATGTCGAGCATGATTGCGTGGCATTGCAGCGCCGCCGCCTCGTCCTCCGGGACCATGGAAATGAAGTAGAGGAACATTTCGTGGCCGTAGCTTTGCGCGCTCGGCAGCCGCATGGCATGCGCGTCCTTACGGGTCATCGGGCGATCGCGGAGGCGGGGCAGGCTGTTCACACCGCCCTCGGTATTCCAGAAGATGAACTTCTTTTCCTGATACTTATCCGCAACTTCGCGCAGCTTGGTCATGGTGTTGTCCCAGAGGAACGCGCCGACCGGGTTGGCGGGGTACGGATGGTAGGAAATGCCGTCCATGTACTTTACGCCGCCGTTTTTGAGGATGTCGGCGATCATCGGGAGCGACGGGGGAGCGCCGCCCGGGGGGACCATCGGGAGCTTTTTCAGCCCGGCGGCGTCGAAGAGCTCCCGCGCGTCGGCGAGGTGTTGGACGTACCAGGCCGTGTCGATATCGTGCGGTTCGCTGGACATCTCGAAGCCCATGATCGACTTACCCTGGAAGACTTTCGCGGCCTCGGTGAACATATCGCGATTGAACTTGCGGTCTTCGGCGGCGTTTTGCGGCTTGACATAGCGGCTGTAGAACCAGACGTAGGCGCGGAAGTCGGGGATCAGTTTGTTGTATCGATCGTAATTATCCTCAAACATCTTCACACGGATGTTCGGATCTGGATGATAATTCATCCGCCGGATCGGGGAATCGAAGTGGAACTTGTCGCTGTCCGCCCAGAAGGCCATGGGATTGTGCTCCGAGAGCTTCTGCGGAGCAGGGGTAACAATGCCGATCCCGAACTTGCGCGGCAGGCGCTTGACCACCTTGCCGTCCATCCCGATCACGGCGAGGTCGAGCCAGTAGATTCCGCACCCCGGCGGCGCAATTTCGATTGTCTGCGGAGCGCCCGGCGTTAAAGCTTTGTCGAACTTGCCGACCGGCTTCCCATAGAGGGTTTCGAGCTCGGCGCGGGCGGTGTAGCGGCCTCCGAATCCCGTTTCGGCGGGGATTTTAAAGGTTGCGGGGATCGATTTCCCGAGCCGGAAGTATCCATCGGTATCGATTGGAATACTCATTTCGATGGCATCGAGTTTTTTCCGTTCCGCCGCCAGAGCCTTGCTTTCGGCGTGCTGTTCTTCGACGGTGCCTGCGGGGCTTCCCGCGGCACGCTGTGCGGCGACTTCGGCCGCCGTCAGGGGGCGCTTGTAGATGGCAAGTTCGCCGAGGTCGAAGCGCGTCTGCTCCTGATCCTTGCGGATCGGGTTGCTCCCGATTAACAAGTAGGTGGCAAAGCCCGGGGAATACTCATAGAACGGGGTGCAAACAGGGTGCTCGCTGCCTTTGACAGGGATGACTTTTCCGGCGAAAGGCTTCTCGGCCTTGAGAGCTCCATCGATGTAGAGCTCTACCTTCTCTTTGCCGATCACCACGGCGAAGTGGTGCCAGACTCCAGGTGCGCATGGTGTCGCCCAAAGCCCGGTTTTCCCCTGATCGCCGATGTTGAAATGCAGCGCGCCTTGGGGCGCGTGCTTGTTGTACGAGTACGAGAGGCGGAAGCCAACGCTCCACGCGTCGCCGAGTTTGAAGATGTCGCAGCCGCCCTCCGCTTCATCCGGGCGGAACCAACCGCTGATCGTCCCCCCTTCGGTGAATTCCGCGCCGGTGATGCCGCTGCGGTACATCCCCAGCCGGGTGTTGCCGCTGCGCACCGCCGATTTCCAGGGGAAGCGTCCGCGCGTCCACTCCGGCGAACGCACATCGTTGGTGTAATGGCCGCCGTGAACGTCATGCATGTCGGAACCGAAAGGGGTGAGCCGGTGAAGCGTCAGCGAGCCGAGCGGTCCGCCCGTCATCGCGATCCGCCCTGGATCGAGCATCACCTGGTTGGCGGCTTCCTCGCCGGATCCCTCCTCAAAGGTGTAGAGCCGGATCAGTGCAGGATCGCGCAAAAGATTTTTTTTGTATTCCGTGAACTCCTGCGGATTCGCCGGAGCGGCGAAAGCCGCCGCTCCCCACAAAAACGCTGCGGCGAAAGTGCAATTCCTGAAAAACATGATGACTCCCTTGTTATTTCGCCAGTTCCGCAACACCGGGAACGTAGATCGGGCGAGGGCCGATTTTGACTGCGGCGGAGGGTTGCTTCGTGGTGTTGCCGTACAAATCGAGCACCGTTACTTCCGGCGTAGTGGCGGAAACCTTGACCGTCGTTTCGGAGGGGGCGAACAAAAGAAGCCCCGATTTCCCCGCCGGATTTTGGTAACGGAATGCATGGAGAGCGGGATCGCCGGAAGCCAGGCGGATGATCTTCCCCGTTCCCACCTGATCGCCGAAGACCGCCAAGGCGATCCCCTTGGCGCCCGGCGCGCCGTCGGTGGCGTTCAACTCCGGGAGGTACTTGGAGGGGCCCGATTCCAGAATCATCTTCTCCACGCCGTCGCCGAAGCACATCGCGAGCTGGCAGATCTGCCATGCCGCGCCGGTTTCCTCGTCAATCATGGTTAAAGGCCACCCTTCTTTGGGAAGCGGCGCCTTCGGATCGGCGAGTTCGCCATACCGTTCCGGTTGCGCAAAGCCGCAGCTTGTGATCCAGACCGGCTTGACGCCTGCGAGCTTGACCAGTGCGGCGACCTCGGAGCGCTGCTGGAGCGGATTGCCGGTCTGGTGCGAGAGCGATACAATGTCGAATCCGGCATCGGCGTGCTTGGCGAGAAATTCACGCACAAAGTTCGTGTTTCCGTAGACGCCCCAACCGGCGAGAACTTTTGCCTCCGGATTTTCCTCGCGGATCGCGGTGGAAGCGGTTTTGACCAACGCGGCGTACTCGGAAAGTTGCGCGTCGCCGGAGCCTTTCAGATTCATACCCGGAGTGAGTCCGCTCCAGACTTCAAAATATTTCACCGCATCGTGCCGGCTCACCAGCAAGCGCCAGATTTTGGTGTAAAGCTCCATCTCCTCCGGCAGATTGCCCGCGCCGGGGGCGCGTTTGGCCCAGTCGGGGATGCCGGTCAGGCAGATCACCGGGGTCGCGCCGAGTTCGAGGCTGCGCTTGACGGCGGAATCGAAGCGTTCCCAGACGTATTCCTGCTTTTTCGGTTCGATCTCCCGCCAGTCGACGGTGATCCTGTCAAGCTTGAGTCCGAGCGCGGGAGCCTCCGGCTGCCGCGTCGCGGTCTCCGCCGCGCCGAGGTTCGTCGCCGTCGGGAGCGCCGGAACAATTCCCGCGACGTAGTTCGCCGCCTTCAGCGTTTTTCCGCCGGACCGCGCCGCGAGCGCAACGGTGTAGACCCCGGGACGGTCAAACTTCAGCTCGACCGGGGACTTGAGCGGAAGCGGGTAACTCTTGCCATTCACCGTAAGTTCCGTGGCCGGGCCCGGATTCTTGAGTGTTACCGGGATCGGCTTTCCGGCAACGAAGTAGCCGAATGTCGCCTTCGGGAGCTCCAAGGCCATTTCGTCGAGCTGTTTCTCCAGCTCGATCGATGCGGTGTTCTTCCCTGCATCGTAGGCTGCTTTGACTTCCGCGGCCGTCAGCGCGCCGCGGAAGATTGTGAACGCGTCGCTCTTAAAGTCGAGGGTGCTCTTCTGCGGCCGCAGAAAACCGCCGAAGTTCGGCCGGATGTCTTTCTGGAACAGCAACGGCGCGTCGACGGTCTGTACCGCTTCCCCATCGATATAAAGCGTAAAATTTTTTCCGGAAGAACTCAGAATTAGTTGATGCCAAACTTCGGCCACACAATTTTTGCGGATGATGGTACCGCTTGTACTTCCGTCGCCGTAGGCCATTGTCATCCACCCTTCGGGTGCATAGTTGGCTCGGACGTACTGGAGGCGCAACCCCTCTTTATAACCGAAGCCGATGTCGAAGAGCGAGCCGCCGAAATACTGCTCCGGCGCATACACATAAAACCAGAACGACACCGCGAACGGCTCATTGGTTTTCGGCACAAAGTCGATCGCCTCCATAATCTCGGCGGCATTGCCGAAACGCAACGCGCCGAAAGTCCCCTTGCGGTCGAGCGCGGGGCCGGGATAGCGTTTCCCGGCCTCCGGAATGGCGGAAATTCCGCGCAGCCGCCCGTACGGCGATGTGCTTCGCACAATCTGCGGCCGCGACTCCGGAGCCACACGGTTCACGAATTTACCGTCCGCACCCACGGAAAAATCCAGATCGACCGCCTTTGGCGGCTCCGCCCACGCCGTCGCAACGCCCAACACGGCACCAAGCAATACCCATTGACACTTCATATTCAATCCTTTCATTATTCGACGGTAAACAGCCGGTTGGCGTAGCCCACCCATGTTTCCTGTGTTCCCTGATAGATAAAAGAGTTCGATTGATTTTCTACATGCCCGTCCGGAAACAGGATGTTTTTGCTGTCGTTGTGCGAAACGAACCGCTCATAGATTGACGTATAGAATTCGGCCGGCGTATTGTTGTACAAATATCCATGCAGTGTTTCCGAAACGCCGGTACTCCGGAGTTTGCCATCGGTTACAGCCAGTGTCCGGCTCGGCCACTTGAGGTTGGAGAATTTCTTGTGATCCAGCCTTCCGGGTAGCGCCATCGTCTGTCCTCCCTGGATGGCGTACGTCCCATAATAATTGCCGTCTGACGCCGGAGCCTGGTCCTCCGGACAACTTAAAATTTCCAGCGAAGTCGGCGATTTTGCCTGCCAGGTTAAATCGCTGTACCACGCCTTGGCGTCGAGCCGCGCCATCCGCCCGGAGTAGTATGCGATCGCCGCCTGCCACGGAATCGATGTCGGCGTTCCGCCGCTTACCGGATGCGCGCCGCCGTCGAAAAACGCCGCCGTCCAGCGGTCGTTGAAGTCGCCGAGATACAGCATCATCGCCGCCCCGATTTGTTTCTGGTTCGATGTGCAGCTCGCCCGTCGCGCCATGGCCCGCGCCTTGTTCAGCGCCGGGAGCAGCATGGACGCGAGAATTGCGATGATGGCTATCACCACGAGAAGCTCGATCAGCGTAAAACGGCCTTTCTTCAATTCCCTGCGATTCATCGTTAACTCCTTTCTCCTGTGAACGGTTTGGTGCTCGAACGTACAATCAGTCGCCCTTTTAAAAGAAAATTTCGGGCGGCCTCCCGCTCGCCGGGATTCAAAACCGCATCCCGCAGACGTTCGTAAGCGGCTTCACCCAGCTCCTGGTGTGAAAGCTGTATCGTCGTCAAATTCAAACTGCGCAGTTCCGGCAGATCGTCGGCGCCGGTGATCGAGAAATATTCGGGGATTGCCGATCCGGTCGCTTGCGCCGCCTGAAGAAATTTCCAGGCCATGTGATCATTCGGCGCAATCAACGCCGAAAAGTTCGACAAAATCTCCGGCACAACCGCTAGGAGCCAATCAAAATCCTTTCCGTTTGAATAATTGAAATCGAGAATTTCCGGCGATGGCGCGCCCTGCCGCGCAAACTCCGTGCATGTCGCTTCCGTGCGTGCCGCCGACCACGATAGATCGGAATAACGCAGAATCGCGACGTCGCGGTGCCCGAGCCCCAGGAGATGCTCCGCCAGCATCCGCCCGGTTTCGGCATTGTCAAACTCCACGCTGTCGCAATACGCATTGGGGCACTCGATGGCCACCAAAGGAATGCCGATTTCCGAAAGCATCCGCAAAATCGCGCTGTCATCATGCCCGGTGTACAAAATTGCGTCGAACCGCCCCATTTGTAAACGCGGAATAATTTCACCGGCAAAATCCGGAAGGAGCCACGTATTGAAAAACTCCAGCGTGCCACCCTGATCGCTCAGAACCTTCTCCAGCCCGGCGGAGATCAATGCCGGACGGGTTGCGAACGCCTCCGAGAGGTGGAGCTGCATAAAACCGATCTGCGCGAAGCGCTTCCCCGCCAACGCCTGAACCGGCCGGCGGAGGCGCATTCCGCCGCGCGGTACGCTCTCAAGCAACGCTTCGCCGCACAACGAGCCGAGAACACCACGCACCACCCGCAAGGTGGTCCCGTACCGCGCGGCCAGCACCCGTTCGCCGTCGAGCAGCATTCCTTCGCCCGCGCCGGAACGGCGCAGGTCGCCAAGCAGCGCCGTGCGCACTGTGCGCTGCTGCTCGGCCATCTCCATCGCCGTCATGCGGCGTTTCCGCCCGGTATTCTCCATGCATGGTTCCTTTTTATTTCTACAACTATCTGCAACTATAATAGCAAAAAACAAAACAAAAAGCAAGTCATTTTTCCAAAAAAGTTGATTTTTTTATTTTGATTCTCTTGTATTAAAGAGGTGCCGGGAGCGGAAATTTTGTTTAATGAGCTTGTCGCTGCCAGGGGTAACGGCAACGAATCAAGCCGGATTCCAGCTCGCAAGAGCAAGGAGGTTGTAAGCTTTATGATTGCCCACTGGTATTATGCGATTCATGCCGCCGATGGGCAGAGGGGGGATATTCCGGTGGCGCGGCGGGCGGCCAGGGCCCGCGTCCCCGTCGCAAGCACCTCGCTCCACACGAATTTGGAACGTTCCAGGAACAATCCCGCCGCGCGGAGTTCAGAGAAGAGCTCTAGGGAACGCGTTCCAGATAGAACATGGCTTTGTTGCGGGAGCTGGAAACAACGCGGTGCCTTTTCAAGGCCTTTTCGTATTGCCTTAAGTCGACTGCGGGGCCTATGGAAAGGAACAACGGGGCATCGGACAAGGTTATTTTATGGAGCATTTCATTCCATGCGGCATTGTCTTTCGGTTCGATTTCACCGCAATTGGATACCGCGGGGCGCAATCCGCTTTCGGCGTAGAAAATTCCCTGCGCGTACCCTAAAATATTGACTTTATCGCGTCCGTTGGCGCACAGCATGATAAACTGGGTGTTTTCTTTGATCGGATTCACATCATTGCCGTCTACGCATAATTTCCGTATCCCATTGGCGATGCCACGGTAATTGAGAATAAGGGTACCGCATCCCATGATCATCAAAAACACCATGCAGTATTGCAATGCTTTTCCGCCTCTTCCCGCGTATAAAGCGAAAAGCAAAACGGCGGGCCACGAAACCGCAACCAGATTGAAATCATGCGAGCGCCCAATGTAATACAGCAGGAGCCCGAGCCCCATAACCGAAATAAAAACGACCGTTTTTCCGAACAACGATTCCTTGCATGTACGGAACTCATACGCGCCGACTACCAGCCCGATCAGGTATTGCAGAACCACAAGTCCCCACAAATGCGGCAAAGGCGGCATCGGGAGCATGTAAAATCCGTACTGCACGAAAAAACGGTTGGCGAAAAACATTCCGCCAAGGCCGCTGAAAGCTCCCAAATGCCACGTCAACCAGGCAATCCCGGCAATTGCGGCGATTACGAACGATCCCGCAAAAAACAGCAACGAACGCCATTGGAACTTGGACTGAAGCAGAAGAATCAACTCGAAAAAGATAAACGCTCCGGCGACCGCTACCCCGGAATCGAAATTCCAGAACAAAGAAACCGCGGCGAATGCGCCGTACGCCGCATCGATATATTTCGATGTCCGGCGTTTCTTTTCGCCTTGGACAAAGAGCGCAACCGCCATGGCAGGGCCAATGAACCGGATCGGGAAGTAGGCGAAATACGGATCGAACAACGATTCATCCAACGCAGCCCAGCACCCTGCGATAAACAGCAACACCGCCGCTCCGGCGATGTAAATCGGACGTCCAATGCGAAGAAGCGGAAGAAACAGCAGAGCGAATCCGGCGATATAGAGCACCCCCATAACCACGGATATGCTGAAAACTCCGCTTCCGAACAGTCGGAAAACCGGGGCGAGCATATAGATATAACCCCCGTACTGGTGAAAATCGTTGCCGCCGCCGGCCGCTTGCGCAATGGCATACGCAACAATATCGAGGTGGTGGATGAAAAGTTGATGAAGGTTATGCGTCGTATAAATACGTGAAAACAACACGGAAAGAACCGGCAAAAATACGATCAATCCGGCGCAAATCATCCTTTCCCATTTGCCGGCCCGGAATTTTCGGCACAAACAGCATAGCCCAGTTGCCAGCGCCGCCGCGAGCGGCCACCACGGGATCATGGGCTCGAAATAGATCAAGTGGAATTTGGACCCGCCGATGGACCAGAGTGCCAGTGCCGGAATCAGCCACACCGACCACGGCGGCAACAGAAACTTTACGGGTATTTTCTGTGCGATGAACACCGCCCCGAAAGAGATCAACGGAGCCGCCAGACACAGCACGATGAAGGTGAAATTTTCCCCGGGCTCCGGTTTCATGTGCTCCATGACATGGGGAGGAAAAAGACCGACCGGGGGAGAGGGGACCGGAATCAGCCCGCCAAGCGTCCAGACGGTGAAGCCCAAAAGCAAAGAAGCGGCCGCGGCCAAGGCCACCGCCGAAGCAAGCCGTGAAAACAATATGTTTCTCTGCGTGGCGCCGTCATTGAACATGGCAGAATATTTTAGGGGTTCCATGAGTATTCCTGAAAATTTCGCCTCGGTTCAGAACTCGATCAGGATGCGGCAGACGGCCGTCGGATTTTTATGCCAGAACTCGAGGGCCGCGCCTGCTTCCGCGAAGGGGAAAACGCGGGTCGCCATTTTTTCCACCGGGAGATCGCCTGTTTGAAGCAGGCGGATGACGCGGCGGAAGTTCACCGGCATGGCGTTGCGCGAGCCGCGGATATCCAGCTCTTTCTGGACGAACAACTTGGTTTCGTATTCCACGGGGGCTTTGGCGTAGCCGATGTAGGTTACGTTCCCGGCGAAGGAGGCGATATCCACCGCCGCGCGGAAGGTGGCCGGGAGGCCCACGGCTTCAATGACCACGTTGGCGCCGAAGGAATGCGTCAGCTTGTCCAGTGTGGGAATGACCTCCTGGCGCGTCGAGTTGAGTGTGTGGCGTGCGCCGAATTCTTTGGCGAGTTCCAGCTTTGCGTCGTCGATGTCGATGGCGCACACGGTTGCGCCTTTGGCCGCGAGCCCCGCGACGGCGCCGAGGCCAACCGCGCCGCAGCCGAATACAACGCAGAAGGAGTCTTCGGTCGCACCCGAACGGTCGGCGGCGTGGTTGCCGACCGTCAAAGGCTCCACCAAGGCGAGCTGAAGCAAGCTCAGCGCTCCCCCCGCGAAAAGCTTGCGGTACGGAACAACGATGCGCGGGACGAGCGCCCCGTCCCGCTGCACGCCGAGCGTCTGGTTGTAGCGGCAGCAGTTTGGGCGTTCCGCGAAGCACGCGGCGCATGCGTTGCAGTTGGTGTACGGCGAAACCGTAACCGCCTGGCCCACGCTCCATTCCGCCGGAACTTTCGCTCCTTTCGCGGCGATGACCGCGGAAATTTCGTGCCCCGGAACGCGCGGGAGGCTGACCAGGGGGTTCAACCCCCGGTAGGTGTTCAAATCGCTGCCGCAGAGGCCGACGTAGCGGACATCCAGCAGGACGTCTTCCGGTCCGTATTCCGGCTCCGTGACCTCGATGAAACTGCTGGAGAACTCGCGATCGATGACAAATGCTTTCATTCCTGCTCCAAATGGTAAAAGGTTGTGGCGTTTTTGTACCAAAAAAGCTCCTGCTCCGTCTGGCTGAGGCGCGATGTCCATATCTCCAAAGTGGAGATCCAGTGTTCGTAGCCACCCGCCGCTTCCAGGACGGGCCAATCGGAGCCGAAAAGGAGGCGTTCCGGGCCGAACGCCTCCAGGACTGTTTCAAAATAAGGGGTTAATTGCTCTATGGTCCAGCATTTCATATCCGCCTCCGTCGCCATGCCGGAGAGTTTGCAGCAGACATTCGGACGGCGGGCGAGTTCGCGCAGGCGCGACCGCCACGGCTCCAGTTCCGCCGCCTTGATTCCAGGCTTGGCAATGTGGTCGAGGACAAAGCGCTGGTTTGGGTGCAGATCGACGAATTCGATCGCGGCCGGGAGCTGGCGCTCAAAGATGAGAATATCGTACGCAAGATCGTAACGCTTCAGCGCGCGGATGCCGCGGTTGAACGCGGGGTCGAGGAGGAAGCGGTCGTCGGGCTCGTCCTGGACAACGTGGCGCAGCCCCTTGAGCTTTTTTTCCGCCGCGAATGTTTCGAGGCGCGACGGGAAATCGTCGGCGGCCAGGGGGAGGAAGCCCACCACGCCGAGAATCGGCGATGACGCCTCTCCGGCGAGGGCGAGGAGAAACTCTGTTTCCTCCTCACTTTGACGCGCCTGGACGGCCACGCTCCATTGCACATTGGCCGCGTCGAGCGCGGCGCGGAGTTCCGGCAGGAGGAAGTCGCGCCGAAGGCAGGCCATTAAGTCGGGAATCCAGCCGTAGTCGGCGGAATTGTAGCGCCAGAGGTGGTGGTGGCTGTCGATTTTCAGCATACATCCACCCCGATGACGCCGTCGTTGCGGAGCGCGCGCCAGAACGCATCCGGCGAACGGTGGGCGCACGACTCCGCATTGGGGGCGATCCGCGCCGGGTTCGAGGTATTGAGCGCCGTGGCCGCGACCCCCGGAAGGCGCATTCCGAATTCGACGGCCGGCGCCGCCGGGTCGAGATTGAATTCGCGGCAGCGCGCAAGGTATTGGTCGCGCCGCCGGAAAAGTTCCGGTTCCTCTTCTTCGGTGATTTCGCGGTAGTCGAAAATTGACCCGCCGGTGAGAAATCCGGCGTTGAAGACCGCCGAGTTGATGATTCCGACACCGTCGGCACGCAGCTTTTCCATGAACGCGAGGAGTTCCGGCGGGTGCCGGAGGACCGTCGGGGCGCAGGCGAACATCACGTAGTCGAAACGGACGTCGGTGTACAGCTCCATGACGACGCGGTAATCTTTGGCCCCGATGCCGACGGCGCGGGTCTCCCCCGCCGCCTTCAGCTCAAAGAGGGCACGGTAGGCATCAAGGATATTTTGTTTGGCCGCTTTTCGCGCTTCGGGTGTTTTGTTTGCCAGGTATTCATCCGGGTCGTGCACCGAGAGCATGGAAAAATCGTAGCCATGTCCGAGGAGATCGCGCCCCTCCGCATAGCAGTCGAGGATGCCTTGGTAAGTAATGTCCTGCCGCGCGTCGTGCGAAAGCCCCGCCCATACGCCCGGCTCGAACGTCGGCTCCGTTCCAGGCTCAAGCGGCATCCGCCGCCAGCCGAGTTTGTTGCTGATGACGATTTTATCGCGCGGAACGCCGAGTTCGCGCAAGGCGCGGCCGATGCATTCCAGCGAAAGACCCGCGCCGTATTTGCCCGCCGAATCGACCGCCGGAACGCCGACGGCGGCGAACCAATTGCGCGCAAGGGCGAGTTTCGTCGCGTCCGGCAACGCCCGGTACAAATTGCCCAGGCAGCTTGTGCCGAAGACGATGCGCGGGATCCGGAGCCCATCGCGCGTGAGCTGTACGGTTTGGGTGTCCATTTACAATGTTCTTTCCTGAAATTGTTTGTATACATCAAGCATATTTTCCGGTATCCGTTTCAACGCTTCCGTATAGGGGGGAGCCGATCATATCTCCAATGATGGCGCCGAGCATACCGATTTCCTTATTTGCGGCGTTCGTCGTCGTAGGCGCGGATGGTTTTTCCGAGCACCCTGACATCGATTTTGCGGATGTCGGATGTTTCCGTCGCCATCGCCGCCGCAAACCCCGCGGCCTGGCCGGTCATGAAGCAGCCGGGAATCACGCGGATCGACGACTGTACCGGGCGATCGGCGGAAAGGCAGCGCCCCGCGACGAGGAGGTTGTCCAACCCCTGCGGACAAAGAGAACGGTAGGGGACGCCGTAGCTCTCGCCGGGGCGGTAACTGGTGGCGCGGAGTTCTTCCTCCACCTTCTTCTGCGCTTCGGGATCGGTGCTCGACGCGTGAATGTCCACGGGATAATTGTAGCGGCCGATTTCGTCGTCGAAAACGGCGCGGGTTTTGTAATCGTTGTAGCAGAGCTTGTAATCGCCCGCGATGCGGCGTGTTTCGCGCACGCCGAGGATGCTTGCGGTGTTGACGAAGTCCGCCTTCTCAAAACCCGGAACATTGTCGCGGTAAAAATTAAAGTACTTCAGGGCGATTTTGCGCCCTTCGGTAAGGCCGAATGTCAGGCCGTCTTCCGTAACGCAGCTTGTTCCGTAAATATGGCCGAGGTTGCCGCCCACGGTTCCATTCCCATACGTGCGCACGCCCACGAAATGGTACTCCGGCATGGGGGCTTTGCCTTCTTTCATAAGGCGCATCCAGATGTCGCGCGGATTGTTCCCCGCGCGTACCCAGTCGCCGAATGTTTTGAGGTCCACATTGGAGTACTGGATGCACATCGTGGGGCTCATGGTGGTTCCATTTTCATCGCCTATTTCGCAGGGCGCTCCCGCGAAGGCGGCGACGGCCGCGTCGCCGGTGCCATCCACATACATTTTAGCCCGCACCGCTTTCAAACCGCCCACAGTGGCGACCAGGAGGTGTTCGATCCGCGATCCTTCGCGGACGACCGCGGCGACCTTGGCCTCGTAAATGATCTTCACCCCCGCGTCCAGAAGGAGCGCGTCGTAGATGCGCTTCAGATACTCCGGGTCGGTGGTTTGCCAGCCCCAGGTGCGTGTGATTTTTGTTTGTTCGAGCATAAGATTGGTTACTTCGCGCCCGGTCCCGCAGGCGAAACCAAGATCTTTTTCGCCGCCGACAAAGAACATCGGAACGAGTCCCTGGGTCCCAAGACCTCCGCAACTGCCGCCTTTTTCCAGCAAAACGGTTTGTTTTCCGGCGCGCGCCGCCGACAACGCCGCCGCGAAACCGGCGGGACCGCCGCCGCAGACGACCACATCGGCTTCCAGGAAGAGGGGAACGTCAAGGGTTAATTTCATGATTTTTCTCCTTTTAGAAAGTCATTTAAAGTTTTTTGCACCCGGTCCACGCCGGGAAAATCGCGAAAACGGAAAAGACGTGCGGCGAGAAGCGGGTACTTGGCTTGCATTGCCGCAAAAGCTTCGTCGTCGCAGATCGAGCGGTCGATCCCGAGGAGCAGGGGCAATTCCGGGTGCTCCGAAAGCCATTCCAGCCGCCGGGCAAGCTCGGTTGTGTGCCAGCGGTGAAACAATTCCAGGTGAATGATTGTGGCGGTTTCGTTTTCGCATACAAAGCTCAAATCCGGGAAGGCGATCCGCCCGCCGGGCAGTGTCAGCGGCGTGGTGTCGCCGGTGATACGCCATCCCGCCCCCTTTTCCTTGAAATGCCGGAGAAAAAGGGTGATTTCCTCGGGCATGTAACGGGAGAAATTCCGGTAATGGGAGTGGAGCGGAGCGGCCTGCGTGAGCGAAAGTTCCAACTTCTTTGTTCCGATTTTGAGCCCTGCGCGGAGTTTCCAGCGCGGGAGAAGCACCACCGCCGGAAAAAACGAAGCCAGTTGCAGCGCGTACTTCCGTGTATTTGCGAAAAGGGCGAAAGGGCCTGAAATGTTCAGAACAATACTTCCATCCGGCAAACGCGTAATCTCCGCGAGGAGGCGGAAAAATTTGAGGTAACGGAGGAGCCTCCGCAGTTCCGACGCTTCGACCGGAGGAACCGAAACTTCCAACTCCTCCGTGTAGAGGAGCAGACTTTGGACAAGGCTGAGATTATAGCGCGCAATCAGTTCCGCCGGCGTCCATTCCGGCGTGCTTCTTAATTCCTCGTTTTCCGGCAAATCGCCGTAGAGGTCGCCCGCGTCCGCACCGAGGCGGCGGGCGTATTGCGCACGGTCTCCGCCGCATAGGCGCAACGCTTCGGCGGCGCGCGCAAACCGTTCGCGCCGGTAGGATGCATAGTCGCGCTCCTGCTGCGTTGCGAACTCCGACTGGTCGGTCAGGAGTTTGACGAAACCCGCCGCCGGGGAGTTTTTCCGTTCGGCGCGAACCAACGGCTCCAGAAGTTCCTCCAACTCGCCGCGCCGCATTTTTTCTTCCGTCCCGCCGCAGAATACGCTCAGAAATTTGGCGGCAAGCTCCCGCTCCCGGGGATCATCCTCCGGGATGAACTGGGGTTTGATCGATCCGGCGCGGCAACTGTAGCGGAGTAATTCACGTGTCAGCATGTTTCTACTATAGCACGGCGCAAAAAAAAGGCAATCCCGGAAAACCCGGAATTGCCTTGTTTTATCTGTGCATCAAGAGGTCAGAAGTTGCGGGCTTCTTCCTCGAAATACGACTGCGGATGTTTGCACACCGGGCAGGAATTCGGCGCATTCTTGCCCTTCATGGTGAATCCGCAGTTGCGGCATTCCCAGGTAACGTCGTCGGTTTTGGTGAAAACGTGCTGTTCTTCGACGTTCTTCAAGAGCGCCTGGTAACGATGGTCGTGGCGGTATTCCACCTTGGCGACCTGTTCGAAAAGGCGGCCGATTTCATCGAATCCTTCCGCCTTCGCTTCCGCCGCGAAGTTCTTGTACATCTCCGTCCACTCGTAGTGTTCGCCTTCGGCCGCGGTCTTCAAATTTTCCGCCGTGTTTCCGATGCCGTGGAACAGCTTGAACCAGATTTTCGCATGTTCTTTTTCGTTGTTCGCGGTCATTTCAAAAATCGCCGCAATCTGTTCAAAACCTTCCTTGCGGGCCGCACCGGCAAAATAGGTGTACTTGTTGCGCGCCATGGATTCGCCCGCGAATGCGGCTTCGAGATTCTTCTCGGTCTTGCTTCCCTTCAACTCCGGCATAATATCCTCCTGCTCTTTGACGTGCTTACACCGGCGGACTTCCGCCGTGTCTTCTAATAAAGTAGCCCGCTCTTGGCTGAAATACAAATTTAAAAATAGGAAAAATTACTAAATTAAAGCGATTTTATGTAAATATGCCGGTAGCGGTAGAAATACGCGCAGCCGGAGAAGACCGTAACGGCGACGATGCCGATCAGGAATCCGTTCCACACATACCACTGCCAGCCGTGGCGGGCGAGGTCGAAGAGGCCCACCCAGGCGGCGCCGGCCAGTGCCAGCATCAACATTTGGAGGACGGTTTTTATTTTCCCCCAGCCGTCGGCGGCGATGACGATATTTTTCTGGGCGGCCAGAGAGCGGAGCCCTGTAACCATGAATTCGCGCGTCAGCACGGCGACGGCAATCCAGGCCGGCATAAGCTGAAATTCCACCGCCATCAGCATGGCGGACATCACAAGGATTTTATCCGCCAGAGGATCCATCAGCTTCCCGAAGTCGGTTACCTGGTTCCATTTGCGCGCAAGGTAGCCATCCAGGAGATCGGTAACGGCAGCGATGATTGCCAGGCTATAAGCGATCCAGCGTATGACGCTTTCCGCATGCGTCGGCGTTTCGTCCGGTTCCCCCGCGTTGGCCGCCAGGACAACGAAAATGAGGATGAGGACAATACGACTCACCGTCAGGATATTGGGAATGTTCATTGGGGAGACTCCAGTTCTCCGATCAAGTCGGTATCCTGTACTTTCAGGAGCCTGACCCGGTGGAATTCGCCCGGTTCGATGTGGTTCACCGCAGGGCCGGTCAGGAAAATGCGGTTGTCGATCTCCGGCGCGTCCATGCGGCCGCGGGCCACGGCGACGCCGTCCTCCACATCGTCGATCAGGACACGGATGCTCTGCCCCACGTATTCCTTCTGGCGCTGTTTCATGATCTTCTCCTGTGTGCGCATCAGTTCTGCGGCGCGGCGTTCGGCCAACGCGCCGGGAATGCGCCCGGGAAGTTTTGCGGCGGGGGTACCCGGCTCGGGCGCGTAGGCGAAAACACCGCAGCGCTCGAAGCGTTGTTCGGTCAAAAATGCGCGCAACTCCGCAAATTCTTCTTCCGTTTCCCCCGGGAACCCTGTGATGAATGTCGTACGGAGCGTAAGGCCGGGGATGTTTTCACGGAGCTTTTCCAGCAGTGCGACAATCTCTTTGCGCGTTACCTTGCGCCCCATGGCTTGCAGGATACGGTCGTTGATATGCTGAAGAGGGATATCCAGGTACGGCAGAATATGCTCCGCGCCGGAAATCGCTTCGATCCAATCGTCGGTATAGTGCGCCGGATGGGTGTACAGCAAGCGAATCCAGTGGTCGCCGGGGAGGGCGTCCAGCGCCCGCAGAAGTTCCGCCGCCGCCTTCGGGTCGTTGCGGTCCTGTCCGAAGGCGGTGATGTCCTGCCCGATGACCAGGAGTTCGCGGACGCCGTTGTGCAAAAGGTTTTTCGCCTCCTGGACAATCGATTCGAGCGTGCGGCTCCGGAGGTTTCCCCGCAAATTCGGAATGGCGCAATAGCTGCAGCGGTTGTCGCAGCCGTCGCTGATTTTCAAATACGCGTAGTGGGGAAGGGTGAGCTGAAGGCGGGGCGTATTGTGGTCGTAAAGGTACGTCGGCTCCGTGACGCTTTCGGGGGTGGCGGGCGGCGCGGCGAGGAGTTGAACCACCTCCGGAATCGAATTGACGCCCAGCCAGTAATCGACGGCGGGAAATTCCCGGCGCGTTTCGGCGAACGCTTCGTGCTGCATCAGGCAGCCGGCGACAACGATTTTTCCTTTGGGGCGGCGGCGTTTCCAATCCACGGCGGTGCGGATCTCCTGGCGTGCTTCGCGCCGGGCGGAGGGGATGAACGCGCAGGTGTTGACCAGATAGACGTCCGCCTCCGCCGGGTCGAACGTAAGGCCCCAGCCGGAGGACAAAAGTTGTCCTGCGATAATTTCCGTATCGACCAGATTCTTGGAGCAGCCGAGGCTGACGATGTAAATATCTTGACTCATTACCCCTCCTTCGGGCGTGGTTCAGGCAGTAGAAAACAAGGCAGGAGGCGCTCCGCGTCTTCTTGCGAAGGCGCGGCGAGCGCGTAGGTGCGCACGCCCCATCGCCGGGGGCCGCGCGCCATCCGAAAGGCATTCCCGTGCACAAGGTCCGGTGAAAATGCGGAACCGTCGGTAAAACGGAAGTTCACCCCCAGGGCGTGGAGCAAAGGCCAGGAGCCAGCGAGATCCCACAACTTGCAGTACACCAACGCCGCATGGACTTTACCCCGCATGACCGCGTCCAGCGTCGCGACGCACGCCGACCAGACGAAAACTTGGTTCGGCACGTTTGTTTGTCCGTATTTGGCCATCCGTTGCGGAATGCAGAGGGGGACGGCGGAGTTGTAGGGGAGTCCCCGGAAAAGGAACGGCTCGATTTTCGGGGACGGCGTGCGAAGGCCGGTCGCTTGAAAAACACGCCCCTTCTCGGAATAAAGAGCCCGGTCCGGCACGGGCTGGTAAATGGCTCCTTCGGAAAGAACGCCTTGTTCCGCAAGGCCGATGGAGATACTCCATACGGGAAAACCGGCGGTATAGGGGGCCGTTCCGTCGATGGGGTCGACGATATAGGCGGCGTTTCGCAGGGCATCCGCCAGATATGTTTCGGGGCGGGAGTCAATCGTTTCTTCCCCGAGGAGGTAGCGGCCCGCCCCCGGACGGTCGAACTCGAGCGCCAGGTGCGCTTCGATTTCGCGGTCGGCGCACGTAACGGCGGAGCTGTCCGCCTTGAGTTCCTGCGGCGGATTTTCCGCATAGCGCAATGCGATTTCGCCGCTTTCGCGAAGAAGGCGGAGGATGGTTTCCGGATTCCAATTTTTCATGATAGGAACAATAGCGCTTCTTTAAAGAATTTCAAGCTCGAAATACAAGGCGTTTCTAAAAAATCAACGCCCTGCGTATAAAAACGCCTTGCCCTGTCCGATACGTTCTTGTACTTATCGGTTAATTCTTTGGATGCTTCCAAAGGTTTGCAAAAGGGAGGATACGGGAAAGAAAAACCCTTTCTCCAAGAGATTTTTCTTTCCCGCATCGTCTTATTTTACTTCCTTTTTCTTCTTGAATGTCTCGCGGGTTTTTTGGAAGGTGGCGAACATGGGAGGGATGAAGGCGATGCCGAAGAAGGTGGCGATCATCATGCCCCAGAAGGTTGTGGTTCCGATGATCCGGCGGCTTTCGGCGCCCGCGCCGGAGGCGAAGAGCAGCGGGAGCACGCCGAATATGAAGCTCCAGGCGGTCATTAGCACGGCGCGGTAGCGGAACTGGGTTCCGTTGAGCGCTGCGCGGACGATGGATTTACCGCTGTTCCGCTCCTGCATGGAGAATTCGACCATGAGAATCGTCGTTTTTGCGCAGAGGCCGATCAGCATGATGATTCCGAGCTGTGCGTAGATATCCAGCAGCATACCGTAGAAGTAGATTGCGCCGATGCCGCCGAGGGAGGCGAAGGCGACGGAGAGGATCACCGGTATGGGGATCGTCCACGACTCGTATTGCGCCACGAGGAAGAGATAGGCGAAGATCACCGCGAGCGTCATCAAAAGGACGATGCGGCCATCGTTGTTCTTCTCCTGGTAGCTCATATCGGTCCAGCTTGCGCCGTATTCGCTCGGGAAATCCTGTGCGATGGTCTTTTCGATATCGGCCATGATGCGGGCGGTGGAGGCTCCGGGCATCGGGATGACCGTAACGGTGGCGGACATGTTCTGGTTGAAGCGTTCGATCTTCTGCGCGCCGAGGGTCATGCGGGCGTCGGCGATCGCGGTGAGGGGGACCATCTCGCCGTAATTGTTCTGAACCATCAGCTCTTCGAGTTCGCCCTGGGTCGAGCGATCTTTGCCGTCGAGCTGGACTTTGACTTTAAAGGCGTAGCCGTACAAGTTGAAGTCGTTCACGTAGAGCGAGGCGAGGTTGCTTTGGAGCGCGGTGAAGATCCGGCTGACCGGTACGCCGAGAACCTCCGCCTTGCGCCGGTCGATGTCCAGATAGAGCTGCGGGGTGCGGGCGTTGAAGCCGCTGAAGGCGTACATCACCTCCGGCATCATTTCCTTGTTGTTCAGGATGCCGAGGAGTTTGCCGGTCTGCGCTTCGAGCTGCCGTGGGGTGTCTTCTCCGGAGCTGCGGAGGGCGAAAGTCACGCCGCCGGAGACGCCCAGTCCCATGATCGCGGGGGGCTGGAAGACGCGGACTTGCGCCTGAGGAATGCCCGCGCCCGCCTCCATGATTTTGGCGCGCAAGGCGGTGATGGAGAGTTCCGGCGTGGCGCGGTTATCCCAATCTTCGAGCGCGATGATCGCGCAGCCGAGGTTTTCGCTTGCGCCGCTCATGATCGAAAATCCCGCGACGGTCAGTACACTTTTGATGCCGGGGATCTTCAGTGTTTTTTCGTTGAAGATCTTCAGCGCGGCTTCGGTGCGTTCCAACGAAGCGCCGGGGGCGAGCTCGAGCTCGCACATCAACACGCCCTTGTCTTCGTCGGGGAGGAAGCCGCCGCGGAGCTTCTGGAGCAGGAAAAAGTTCCCGCCGAGTACCGCGCCGACCAGGATCATCGTCAGCACAAGGCGGCGGATCATGACCTTGGAGAAGAGGATGTAGCCGCTGCGGCTGGAGTTCAGCATCTTGTCGAACCAGCGGAAGAGGATGACCTTCTTGCGCTCCCGCACGCCTGCCGGGAGAAGGATCAGCGCGCAGAGCGCCGGGCTCAGCGTGAGGGCGTTGAATGCGGAGATGCACAACGCGATGCACATCGTGACCGCGAACTGCATATAGATGGTCCCGACGATGCCGCCGTAGAAGGCGATCGGCGCATAGACCGCCGCGGAAACCAGCGTGGCGGCGAGCACCGGGCCGGTGATCTGGCGCATGCTTTTGGAGGTCGCCTCCACGGGAGAGAGTTTTTCGTCTTCGATAATGCGCATGGTGTTCTCCACTACGACGATGGCGTTGTCCACCAACGAGCCGATCACAAGGATCAGTCCGAACATGGTGAGCACGTTGATCGAGTAGCCTAAAATCGCCATGAAGAAGAAGGTCCCCAGCAATGAAACCGGGATCGCCAGCCCCGGAACCAGCGTCGCGCGCCAGTCCTGCAAGAAGACATAGGTGATTGCGATGACCAGCAGCAGCGCGGCGACGAGCGTGAAGGCGATCTCCTTCACGTTCACAATGATGTAATTTGTCGGATCGTAGGCGAGGGTTGAGCTCATCCCCTCCGGGAAACGTTCCTCGAGTTCGATAAGGAGCTTGTTTGCATTCTTGACCAGTTCGACCGCGTTCGCTCCGTCTTGGCGGTAGATAGCCATGGCGACGCACGATTCGCCGTTGAAATAGCCTTCGTCGGTGTAGCGTTCGGCACCGAGCTCGAGGCGGGCGATGTCGCCCAGGGAAACCTGTTCGCCGTCGGCGGTGGCCGTTACGACGATGGCGGCGAATTCCTCGGCTGTTTTCAACCTCCCGGCGGCTTCGATCTTGAGCTGGAGGTAGGGGTTGGATTTTTCTCCGCCGAGCGATCCGGCGGCGACGGGGAGATTTTGCGAGGAAATCTTGCCGATGATCATCTCCGGCGTCAGTCCGAGGGCGGACATCTTGATCGGGTCGAGCCAGACACGCATACTGTAGTTCCGTTCGCCGAGGATCTCCACAAAGCCCATTCCCGGCAGCCGCGCGAAGGGGTCCTTGACGTTCATGCGCACATAGTTGGACAGCTGGAGTTCCGAAAGTGTTTTCCCGTCGGTTTGGAACACGTAGACGCCGACCATGTCGGTGGACTGCTTCTTGGTCGTAACGCCGATCTGGCGTACGGTTTCGGGGAGCTGGGACTCCGCGCGCTGCACGGCGTTCTGGACGTTCACCTGCGCGATATCGGAGTTGATCCCCGGCTTGAAGGTCAGTGTGAGGGTGTAATTGCCGTTGTTGTCGCTTTCGGACTTGAAGTAGAGCAAATCTTCGATGCCGTTGACCTGTTCCTCGATCACGCTTGCAACGGTTTCGGCGATCACCTGCGAGGTCGCGCCCGGATAGTTGGCGGTAACCTTGACCGTCGGCGGCGCGATTTCCGGGTACTCGGCGATCGGCAGATTCATGAGACACAGCGCTCCCACGAGCGCCGTGACAAAGGAGATTACGAAGGCAAACTTCGGGCGATGGATGAAAAATTCTGCGAACATGGCGTGTTACTCTTTCGCCGCGACGGGAACGACGGTTCCGCCGGGGCTGGTTTTATGGGTGCCGTCGAGGATGATCCTTTCGGTGCCGTCGATCCCCTCCTTGATCACCTGGAGCCCGTCGACGGTATCGCCGGTTTTTACCTTGCGGCGGCTCACGCGGTTCTCCGCATCAAGTACATAGATGCTGAAACTTCCGTCGGTCTCCGGAATCAGCGCGGAAGGAGCAATCGCAAGCGCGTTTTCTTCATTTCCGGCGGAGAGGAGCACCGTCACAAAACTTCCCGGATTCAGAGCCTGGTCTTTGTTTTCAAAAACGGCCCAAAGGGTGATCGAGTTGCTCGTTGCGTTGATCTTGTTGTCGACCAGCGAAACACGGGCGCTCTCTGCATAAAGTGTGTTGTCCGCCAGAAGAATGCGCACCAAGGCCCGTTTCCCGATCCCGTCCCGGCCGCCGAATTCACGGCGGAAAATCCGTTCGCTGAGGCTGAATCGGACGTGAATTGGTGCGGTCATTACAATGTCGGTGAGCTTCCCCGCTTGCGGAGAAATCAGATTGCCTTCGCTGAAAATGCTCTTGCCGATCCGTCCGGCAAGCGGCGCGTGAATGCGAGTATAGGAAAGGTTGTTCTCCGCATCCACCAGCGACGCGGCGATCTCCTTGAGGCGCGCCCGCGCCGAGTCGCGATCGAGAGTCGCCTTGTCGTGCGAGGTCTCGGCCACCGCGTTGCTGGCGCGCAGCGCGATGCTGCGCTGGAATTGGAGCTCCGCATAGCGCAATGTAGCTTCCTGCTGCTCCTTCTGCGCCTTCAGAATCTCCACGGCGGCGCGGTAGGTGGTGTCTTCCAGCTCATAAAGCAGCGCGCCCTCATTGACCAGACTTCCTTCTTCAAAGTGTGTCTTCAGCAAAGTCCCGGTTACGCGCGGCATCACATCTACCTTCCGGATTGCCTCGACCGCACCCGCATAACGCCGGACCGCGCCGCCGGAGGATTTGACCGCCTTTCCCACGACCACTGTCGGAAGAGGGGGGCCGTTTTCGGCGCCCGGTGCGGAAAGAGGGAGAAGCGCCGTTGCGAGAACGGCAAGGGAGAGGAATGTTTTCATGATCGGAATCTTTCTTGATTGGTTCTGTTGCGAACGATTATACTATAGCTTTTCATTCATAAAAAATCAAGGAAAAGTGCAAGAAAATCGATTTTTATGTTGAAACTTGCCAATAATGGGCTATATTGTGAGCGTGGCATAATAGTTCTGTATCGAACATTTTTATCGGGAGTTTCAATGAGTGCTCTGACGCTGGATATCTATAAGATCAGCCGCCGTACCCACACGTTTTATGCGCGGGAACTGCGGAGGTTGCATATTACCATGGGACAGTTCCCGTTCATCATGGGAATTGTGGAGCGGGACGGCATCTCCCAGGAAAAGCTTTCGGAAGAACTCATGATCAGTAAAAGCACCACAGCCGTCATCGTGCGCCAACTCCTCGACAGCGGATTCATTACCCGTGAGGTCGACGAATCCGACCGCCGCAACTTCCGGCTCCACGCCACGGATAAAGCCCTCGAGCTCGTTCCGCGGATCGAAGCGGTCATCGAACGCTGTCACGCACTCATTACCGCCGGAATGACGCAAATCGAACGCGATATCTTTGAGCGCCTCGCCGCAAATGCCGCCACGCAAGCTCAAAATGTCTTTGAGCGCAAGCGATAGTCTACGGCTTCGCCCCGTTGGATTCCGCGCATGGCGCCGCCCCCGCCGGTGTTCTATCGCATTGGATTTGTTGCTGCAATTTCACCATTCAGAATAACGGTGTTCACGGTGAAGTCGTCCTCAAAGAGGACAATGTCGGCGCAATAACCCGCTTCGAGCCGCCCCAATCCTTCGAGGCCGAGCGAAACGGCGGCGTTCAAACTGCCGATCCGCGCCAGCTCCGGCAGGGGGAGGCGGGTCAGGGTTTCCACATTGGCGAGGGCGCGGTTCATGGTAAGCACGCTCCCGGCGAGGGCGCCATCCGGGGTGCGTGCCGCGCCGGAAGCGCGGCGGACGGGGAGTCCGCCCAGGGTATAGTCGCCATCCGGCATGCCGGAGGCGCGCATGGAGTCGGTGATAAGGATCAGATGGCCGATGTCTTTGGTTTGAAATAGGAGTTGCAGCATCTCCGGGGCGAGATGGAGATTATCGCAAATCAATTCCAGATAAATATCCCGGTGCAGCATTCCCGCGCCGACCAGCCCGATGTCCCGGTGGTGCAAGGGGGACATGCGGTTGCCGAAGTGGGTCATGTCGCGCAGTCCAGCGGCGTGGCAGCGGGCGAATTCGGCGTAGGTGGCGTTGCTGTGCGCCGCCGAGGGGGTGATGCCGAGTTTGAGCACTTCGCGGGTGAATTCTTCCGCGCCGGGAAGCTCCGGCGCAAAGGAGATTTTCAGGATCGGGAAAAGCGCGTGCATTTCGCGGACAAGCCCGCTATCGAAAGGAATGGCGTGCTCCGCCGCCTGGGCCCCCGCGCATGCGGGATGGATGAACGGGCCCTCCAGGTGGACGCCGGGAATTTTTGCTCCGCCGCGCGGGGTGGCGGCGATGGTCCGCATCGCCCGCCGGAGGGCGTCGCGCGAAAGGGTAACGGTGGTGGGGAGGAAGCTTGTAACTCCTTCGGCGAGCTTGGCATGGGCGAAAGCGGCCATGCCTTCCGCATCGCCATCGGAACAATCGTGCCCCATGGCCCCGTGCGTGTGAACATCGATCAGGCCGGGGAAGGCGCGGAGCCCACCGCCGTCGAGCGTACGGTCGCAATCGGGGAGGGGGGCCCCGGCGGAGAGAACCCCCGCGATTTTTCCATTGGCAATGTGAAGCGCCCCCCATTCAACCTTGCGGTCCGGGGTTATGATTTGAATGTTTTCAAGAAGAAGGGATTGCATGGGATTTTATTCCTTTTCCTGTTTTGTGTCGAGGTTTTTCCGGAGGAGGGCGATTTCCTCCTGCGTCAGGGTACGGCAGGCACCGACAGGGAGGGTTCCGAGGCGTACGCCCCCCATCGCGACCCGTTTCAGGCGTGCGACGACGCCCCCGACGGCTTCGACCATGCGGCGTATTTCGCGGTTTTTTCCCTCGTTCAGGACAAAACGGTATTTTTGCGGGGAAAGCTCCTCCACGCGGAGGGCGCGGAGGCGTTCGCCCGCGTCTTCGATCCCCTCGCAAAGGCGGCGCGGCGCTTCCGGGGGGAGGGGGGTACGGGTGGTTACATGGTATTCCTTGCGCGTGCCGAACCGGGGGTGGGTCAGGGCGTGAACAAGGTCGCCGTCGTTGGAAAAAAGGAGGAGCCCTTCGCTGTCTTTGTCCAAACGTCCGGCGGCGAACAAGCGTTCCGTCGCGGGGACCAGGGAACGGGCGAGTTTCGTCGCGTGCGGATCGGCGTTGCTTGTAACATAGCCGCGCGGCTTGTGAAGAATGTAGTAGAGCTTGCGTTCGCACGGGACGACGACGGGGCGCCCATCCAGCGTTACGCGGTCGTTTTCCGTAATGCGCATCCCCGGGCCGGTGGGCGGGGCGCCATTGACGGCGACGCGCCCCGCCGCCACAAGTTCATCCGCGCCGCGTCGTGAGGCGACGCCCGCAAGGCTCAGGAACTTGGTCAGTCTTTCTTCCATGAATGTGGTTGCCTTTTTGTTGAAGTGATGTATTTTACACCGTGCATCACATTTTTTCCAGTACGATTGCGGAAAGGATTCAAGGTTATTGTTGTGGAAGGCAAATTGTTTTTAATCAGCACCCCCATCGGCAACCTGGAGGACATCACCCTCCGGGCGTTGGAAACACTCCGCTCCGCCGATCTTGTCGCGGCGGAGGATACCCGGCGCACCCGGCAGCTCCTCACGCATTTCGATATCCATACCCGTCTTGTGAGCTATCATGCGTTCAACGAACACGCGGCGACCGAGTCTTTGCTGGAGCGTGTGCGCGGCGGGGAAAATGTCGCGGTTGTTTCCGACGCGGGTACGCCCGCCATCGCCGACCCCGGCTTCCTGCTTGTGCGCGAAGCGGTCCGTGCGGGGATCGAACCGGTTGTAATTCCCGGTGTTTCCGCGCTCACTTTCGCCGCGACAGCCGCCGGATTGCCGGTGGATAAATTCTCCTTCCACGGCTTCGCCCCGGTCAAATCGGGGCGGAAACGGAAGTTTCTCGAAGGGCTTCTCGCGGGGGGGATGACGGCGTTTTTCTTCGAGTCCCCGCACCGGATCGGGAAAACCATTGCGGAAATCGCGGAAATCGCGCCGGATGTTTCCCTCTCCATTGTCCGCGAAGCGACCAAGGCACATGAGGAAATTCTTCGTGGGAGCGCCGCGGAACTCGCCGCGCGGATTCCGGGCGCGGGACGCGGCGAGTATGTTATCGGGGTGTATCCGCTTTCGGCGGAGCTTCCTGCGGAGCCGGATCAAGACGAATGAAATCGGCGCGGAGCACCCGCCGGTACGACGTTGTCGGGTGCGTGTTCGGGGTGGGCTTGTTTTTCTTGAAAATTTCCGCCTCGCCGTAGCCGCCTTCGTCGAAATCGCGCGAAATCTGGTTCAAATTGCCGCTGTCGGAACGACCGGTTCCCATGAAGGCGGTGTGAACGCCGGTTACTTCGATGGAGCTGTCGCGCGGGACAACCTGGTTGGTGGTAATCAGGACGGCGTCCGCGCCGCGTGCGGCCGCTTCTTCCAGCAGCCGTTCTTTCAGTTTGTCGAAGGAGATGTTCTGGTAATCCCCGGAAACAACGGCGCGGCCGATGACGCGGTGCGGCGTTGTGATTTTCGACGCGTCTTCGTAAATGCGGGCCTTCGGGAGCGGAGTTTCCGCCTCGCCCTCGTATTTAAAACTTACGCAGCCGCAGAGCAGCAACGCCAGCGCGGCGCAACCGATTCTTGTTACTGTTTTTTTCATGGCAATCGCCCTCCTGCTAATTTTAGTTAAGGTAACTCCATTTTGTGTTAATTCAAGGCACGGAGGATTGAAAAGTGCCGATTAAGGTGGTATTGTATAGGGTGTGAAATTGAAAAACCGAAGGAGAGTTCTTATGCAATTCCAAGGCGTATACACGGCGATCGTTACTCCGTTCAGCCATAATGAGGTCGATTATCCGCGTCTTCGCAAGTTGGTGGATGCGCAGATCGCCGGTGGCGTTGCCGGAATCGTCCCCGTGGGGACCACCGGAGAATCCCCCACGCTCTCGTGCTCGGAACATTTACGGGTGATCGAAACGGTGATCGAACACGCGCGCCGCCGCTGCCAGGTCGTCGCCGGAACCGGCGCGAACTCCACCCATGAAGCCATTGAACTCACGCGCGCCGCCAAAGAACTCGGCGCCGATGCGACATTGCAGGTAACCCCGTACTACAACAAGCCCACGCAGGAAGGCATCTACCGCCATTTCAGCGCCGTGGCCGACGTGGGTCTTCCCGTGATGCTCTACAATGTTCCGGGGCGCTCCGGGGTCGCCATCGCCGAGTCGACCGTGGCGCGCCTGGCCGCGCACCCGATGGTACAGGCGGTCAAGGAAGCGGCGGGGAGCGCCGAACGCGTTTCCGCGATTCATGCTCTGTGCGACATCACTGTTTTAAGCGGCGACGACGCGCTCACGCTGCCGATGATGGCCGTCGGCGCAACGGGCGTCGTCAGCGTGGCGAGCAACATCATTCCGCGTGAAATGGCCGAAATGGTGGCCGCTTTCGCCGCGGGCGACGTGAAGAAGGCGATGGAAATCCACAACCGCTTTTATCCGCTTTTCCGCGACCAATTCATCGAAACCAACCCGATTCCGATCAAGGCCGCGCTGGCGATGACCGGGTGGATCGAAGAAGAGTACCGCCTTCCCCTCTGCGAACTCGGCGCGGCGAACCGCGAGAAGCTCACCGCTTCCTTGCGGGCTTGCGGCCTGCTGAAGTAAGGAGTTTAACGTCATGAGTTTATTTGAAGCGGGGATGCTCCTTTGTTTCGGGGCGAGCTGGCCGGTGGCGATCATTAAAACCTGGCAGACGAAGAATCCTGTGGGGAAAAGCGTGATTTTTTTATGGCTGGTGTTGATCGGTTATTTTTGCGGCATCGCCAACAAGGTGGTGAACCACGATGTCAATTGGGTGCTCGGGCTGTACATTCTGAACGCGCTCCTTGTCGCGGTGGACCTCGCGTTGGTGCTTTATTTTCAACGGAGGAATCAGCATGCTGCATCCGCTTGTTGAGAACGCCTACAAGGTTTTGAACGGTGAAACGCTGGAGCGCGAAGAAGCACTTGCGCTGGCGGATGAAATTCAGGGCGAGGATATTCTGGACTTGATTTCGCTCGCCAACAAAGTGCGGCACCGTTTTGCGCCGGAGATCCGCGCCTGTTCGATTCTGAACGCGAAATCGGGGGTTTGCACGCAGAATTGCCGTTTCTGCGCCCAGTCGGCGCACCATTCCACGGAAATCGAAAGTTATCCTTTGCTCCCCTTGGAAGACGTCCTTGAAGCGGCGGGGAAGGTGTACGACGCCGGAATCCGCGCGTTCGGTTATGTTACAAGCGGCTACGGCTACACCGATCCGGCCGACCCGGATTTTCTTGCGATTTGCGAACAATTGGACGCGCTGCATCGCCGGTACCCGGAGATGAAGCTGTGTGTTTCCATCGGAATCCTGAGCCGCGCGTGCGCGGAGGTTCTCGCCAGCCACCATGCGTGGCGTTACAATATGAATTTGCAGACCAATCCGGAAGCCTATGGCCGTTTGATCGCCACGACGCACGCGATCGAGGATAAAATACAGACGATCCGGTATCTTCAGGAGTTCGGCGTAACCAATTGCACCGGCGGCATCCTGGGGCTCGGCGAAAGCTGGGCGGACCGGGTGGACATGGCGCTGGCGATCCGCGCGCTGGACGTGGAGGGGATCCCTCTGAACGTTCTCCTGCCGATTGTTGGAACGCCATTGGAAGGACGTCCTTCGATCACGCCCGCGGAGGCGGCGAAGGCGTTTGCCCTTTTTCGGCTCCTCAATCCGATGAAAATGATTAAATTCGCCGCCGGGCGCGAAACGCGGATGAAGGATTTTCAGGGACTTCTGATGCTTTCGGGATTGAACAGTATGATTACGGGGGGATACCTCACCACACGCGGACGCAAGGTGGAGGACGATCAATCGTTCATCGCCGAGCTGGAGGCGTTTTGAAATGACGGATGATTTCCGGCGCTCGCTCGCGGAGGAACTCCGTGCGCTGGAGTCCACCGGGAATTTGCGCACGCTGCGCGTTGTGGAAAACCTGCCCGCCGGACGGGCGCGCTGGGAGGGGAAGGAATACCTCAACCTCGCGGGGAACGATTATTTGGGCATCGCTTCCGACCTTGCATGGCGAAAAGAATTTTATCTTGAAAACGCCGAAGATTTGCCGGCCTTGTCGGCCGCGTCGTCGCGCCTTCTTACCGGCAACACGCCGGAGTATGCCATGCTGGAAGCGGAGCTTTCCGGGATGTACGGCAACCGTTCCGCGCTGGTGTTCAACAGCGGCTACCACGCGAACATCGGCATTCTCCCGGCGCTGGCGCGCAAGGGGGATCTGGTCCTTTCCGACAAGCTCAACCACGCGAGCCTGATCGACGGCCTCCGACTTCTGGATGCGGAGTACAAGCGCTATGCGCACAACGATTACGGGCAGTTGGAACGCCTTCTTGCCGGCGGCGCGGATGCGGGGCGGCGGGTCTTCATTGTATGCGAAAGCATTTTCAGCATGGACGGCGACCGTGTTGATCTGCGGAAAATCGTCGAACTGAAAAAACGCTACGGTTCGATTTTATATGTGGACGAGGCGCACGCCGTCGGCGTGTTGGGCGCGTCGGGCGGCGGTTTGGCCGAATATGCGGGCCTGATGAACGAGGTCGATATCCTTGTGGGGACCTTTGGCAAGGCCTGGGGTTCCACGGGAGCCTACGCCATTGTGGAGCCGGAGGTGCGGGAATACCTGGTGAACCGGATGCGGAGCTTGATTTTCAGCACCGGGCTGCCCCCCGCGATCCTCCGTTGGAGTTTGTTTGTTCTGAAACGCCGCGCGTTGCTCGCGCCGCGCCGGGCGCGGTTGGCGGTATATTCCGCGCAATTGCGGGCGAAGCTTTCGGCGCTCGGGTTCGCCACATGCGGCGATTCGCAGGTAATCCCCTTGCTTGTGGGGGACGCTCCGCGTACCGTGGCGCTTGCGGCGCGCTTGCAGGAAAGGGGAATTCTGGTGTTTCCCATCCGTCCGCCGACGGTTCCGTCGAATAGTTCCCGCCTCCGTTTTTCTTTGAACGCGGCGTTGGAGGAGGAGGATTTTGCGCGGCTTCTCGCGGCGCTTGATGGGGTGGCGCATGCGCTTTGAGCGGTGGGGAGCGGGTGATGATCTTGTTTTGTTCTTCCACGGCTGGGGCATGTCCCCCGAGTCGGTCCGCACCTTGGCGCGGCAGGGGCGCGAAGTCGTGGTCTTCTGGGATTACGAATCGTGGGCGTGCGATTACGACTTTTCCGCGGAACGTCCGTTTCGCGTCGTCGCCTGGTCGCTGGGCGTCTGGGCGGCGCACCGGGTCCTGCCGGGAACGTTGTGTTGCGATGCGCTCGCAGTGAATGGGACGCTTTTTCCCATCGACGCCGAACGCGGCATCGCGCCAGCCGTTTTTCGCGGTACCATCGAAGGGTGGGGGGAGGAAAGCGCACGTAAACGCTTTAATCAACGCGTGTTCGGCCCGGATACGCCGGAAAACGTGCGTGACCCGGCGCAGCAGCAGTGCGAACTGCGGGCGCTGGAACGCGATATTTTGGGCTTTCCTGCGGTGAAGTCAACCTTCTTTACGCGGGCTGTCGTAGGTCTGCAGGACCGCATTTTTCCGGCCCCGGCGCAACGCGCGGCGTGGGGGGCGCTGAGTGTTCCCGTTCTCGAAGCGCCGTTGCGGCATGCGCCGCAGGATTGGGAGGCGCTTGTATGCTGAATCCTGAGACCGTGGGTGACCGTTTTCGCCGCAGTTCCGCAAGCTATGCCGCCGCCGCCGCCGTACAGGATCGCATGGGCGAAGAGCTGTTGACCGCGCTCACGTGCGCCCTGGGACGCAATCACTACGATCGAGTGTTGGAGCTTGGTTGCGGGGAGGGGCTCCTTACGCGGAAATTTCTCACCTCGTTCGAGTTCGATACCTTGTTTCTGAACGATCTTTACCGGATGGACCCGCCTCTGTTCGGGGCGGAATTCCTGGAAGGATCGGCGGAAACGATTGTGTTTCCGCCGGGATTGGACCTTGTTATTTCCAACGCGTTCTGGCAGTGGGTGGAGGACCGTCCGGCGCTCCTCAAAAAGACCGCCGGCGCGTTGAATGCGGACGGGGTGCTTGCGCTCACCACGTTCGGCCCGGAAAATTTGCGCGAGGTGCGCACGCTTTCCGGCGCGGGGCTTCATTACCCCGCCTCTGCGGAGCTCTGCGCTGAAATTGAGCGGGAATTTGAGTTGCTTGCCGTGCACGAGGAATTGTGCGAATACGATTTTTCCGATCCGGAAGCTGTTCTCCGGCACCTCAAGGCCACCGGCGTAAATGCCACCGGTGCCGGGCAAACCTGGACAAAGCGCCGGCTGAGGGCGTTCATGCTCGCCTATGGCGAACGTTTTGTCTCGGAGCATGGTGGCGTAACGTTAACCTATCATCCCATCCGCCTCATCGCGCGGAAGCGCTGAATTCCGCATGAGCCGCGCTTCCGCGCCGTATCCGGCGAGCGTCGCGGCCGCCTCCGGCGGGACTTCTTCCGCAATGTAGCCGAATTTTTTCCAGAAGGGGACCGCTCTTGCAATGGCGATCAGATGGGATTGGCGGAACCCGCGCTCCCACACTTCGCGCAGGGCGTGGAGGAACAGGCGTTTTCCGAGCGCATTTCCCTGGAAACGCGGCGAAACGGACATATCGTGAATGTACCAGGATTCGCCGCCTTCGCCGCACTTCGCGGCAACGTCCAGCATCGAAAGGTGCGCGGGGCTCGCCGGGTACGCAATGAGGTAGGCGCACACCGTCCCGGAAAGCGCTTCTTCGCAGACGAAGCAGAACTCCGGCGCCACGGAGGCTTTGCGGACAAGAGTGGCGAACGACTCCCGGAGGTGTGCCGGGTATGCTTCCCTCTGAATCGCGCCGAGCGCTTTGTGGTCGTCTTGGCGCATGGATCGAATGAAAAATTCCATGTTTTACATTATAGTGCGAAAGAGTCTTTAATCAAGCTGTTTTCATTGAAAAAAGTGCAATTTGGTTGTATAGTATGAAAAAATTTTGAACACATACTAAGGAAAAATTATGCATTGGTCGGAAAAAGTCGCGCGCCAGGTTATCGAGCGCAATCCGGATAAGGACGAATACGTATGCGCCGCGGGAATCAGCCCCTCCGGTTCGGTGCACATCGGGAATTTTCGGGACATCGCCACAAGCTATTTTGTCTGCCAGTCGCTTCGCCGTTTGGGCAAGAAAGCGCGGCTTTTATTTTCGTGGGATGAGTTCGACCGCTTGCGGAAAATCCCCGTCAACGTCGCCGCCCACTGTCCCGGATTCGAAGTGAATCTCGGCAAGCCGTATTCGGACGCGGCCGATCCGTTCGGTTGCTGTGAAAGCTACGCGAAGCATTTCGAGAATGAATTTGAAACCTCGTTGAAGCGCTTCGGCGTGGATGTCGATTTCCGTTACCAGACGCGCGAATACCGTTCCGGGCGCTATGCGGAACACATCATCACCGCATTGAAAAAACGGTACGAGATTTTCGATATCCTCGACCAATTCCGCACCCAGGAGACCACGGCGGAGGAACGGGAGAACTACTATCCCGTCAGCATTTTCTGCCCCGTCTGCGGCAAGGACACCACCACGGTTACCGCGCTTGGCGAAAACTGCGAAACGGCGGAATTCACCTGCCGCTGCGGGTACACGGGAACCTTCAATTTCCGCAAGGACTTCAACTGCAAACTCCCGTGGAAGATTGACTGGCCCATGCGCTGGATGGCGGAAAAAGTCGATTTCGAACCGGGCGGGAAAGACCACGCGAGTCCCGGCGGGAGCTACCAGACCAGCCGGATCATCGCGGAAAAGATCTACAACATCCAGGCGCCCCTTTTCCAGGGATACGAGTTCATCGGCATCAAGGGGACGACGGGGAAGATGTCCGGCTCCTCCGGGTTGAACCTTACGCCCGATACGCTGCTTCGTATTTACCAGCCGGAGCTTATTTTCTGGCTTTACGCCAAAAGCGATCCCCAGAAGGCGTTCGACTTCTGCTTTGATGAAGAGATTCTCCGGCAGTACTTCGAGTTCGACAAGATGCTCACGCAGTTCAACGACGGCAGCGCCAACGAATTCACCCGCGAAGTCATGAGCCGGGTACAGATGGAAGGGCGCGTTATCCATACGGTGCCGATGGCGCAGCTTGTCTCTTTCGGTTCGATCGTGGATTTCAACCCCGCGTTGCTCGAAACGATTTTCGCCAAGATCGGCACGCCGTATACGGAAGCGGAATTCAGCGAACGCCTTGGCCTCGCCCGCTATTGGCTGGAAAAGTGTTCGCCGGAGAGCATGAATACGCTCCTTGCCGCGCGGGATGATGCGTATTTTACGGCGCTCACCCCTGCGGAGCAGCAGGAAATTCGCGTTCTCCACGCGTACTTATGCGCGGGCGGTTATTCGCTCGACGATTTGATGACATATTTGTACGCCATTCCGGGAACGGTGCGTGGCGAGCTGGATGAGCGCGCAAAGAAGGAATGCCAGGCCCGTTTTTTCAAGAACGTTTATATGCTCCTTCTGGGCAAGGAAAAAGGGCCGCGGTTGTATTTGTTCCTCCACGCCGTCGAGCGCGAAAAATACATTCACTTGTTGGATTTTGCGGGCGCGGTGTAACGGTAGCCCACGCCGTAAACGCTTTCCAGTAAATCCGCTTCGCCGGGGAGCATGAGCTTGCGGCGAAGCGTTACCATGTGCTGATCGAGTGTGCGCGAGGCGGAAAACTCCATGCCCCACACTTCGCGCATAATCCGGTCGCGCCGCAACGCAATACCCGGATGTGCGGCGAAGAAGCGGAGCAACGCGACTTCCCGCGCTGTGAGCTCGATTTGTTTGTTTTCGCAATGCCCTTGCAGGCGCGCCGCGTCGATGATCCAGGGACCGAAGTCGAACGATTCCGGCACAACCGGAACCTCCGTGTGTACTTGGCGGAGCCGGGCGGCGATGCGTGCGGAAAGCTCGCGAAGGCTGAAGGGCTTGGTTACATAATCGTCCGCGCCGAGCTCCAGGCCGAGGACTTTGTCGATCTCCTCCCCTTTGGCCGTCAGGATAACGATGGGGGTCGCCTCGTCGTTGCGGCGGATTTTCCGGCAGACGTCGTAGCCGTTCATCCCCGGCATCATCAGGTCGAGGAGGATGAGATGGGGTTTGTTTTCCTCGTACGCCTGCAACCCGGTGAAGCCGCTCGGTGCTTCCGTAACCTCGTATCCTTCCATGGTAAGGGCGTCGGCGAGTCCGGCGCGGATGTTGGCGTCGTCTTCGATGATAAGGATTTTACGTTTCATGGGGTGCTTCTCCGGGGAATACGATGATGAAACACGCGCCGGGGTGCGATGGTTCGTAACGCAAGTCCCCTTTCTGGTCCCGCAAGAGGGCGCGTGCGATGGATAAACCGAGTCCGAAACCCGTCGCCGTGGCGTTCAACGATGTGTCGGCGCGGAAAAATTGCTGGAAAATGCGTGTCTCCGCGCCCGGTGCGATGCCGGGGCCGTAATCGCGGACACGAATCTCTCCTTGGCGCAGCTCTACGTCGAGCTTTTTCCCGGATGCGGCATATTTGGAGGCGTTGTCCACAAGATTGTGGAGAACCTGGAGGAGCGAATCGCGGTCGAGAACCGTGTTGACCGGTTCGGCGGGCAGGCGGAGGGAGAAGATGAGGGAAGGGCATTTTTCCTGTAGAAAATCCAACGTTTCACGGAGGAAGGACGCGAGATCGATTTCCTCCGGCGCATAATGTTTGCGGCCGTCGTCGAGGCGGGAGAAATCGAGGACGTTGCCGACCAGGCGGCTCAGGCGCTCGCTCTCTTCGACCATCACCTGAAGGTAGCGCATTCGCTTTTCCTCCGTAAGTTCTCCGTTGTGATCGCGCAGGAGTTCCGCGTACATCCTTATGTTCGTAAGGGGGGTTTTAAGCTCGTGCGAAACCTGCGAAACGAAGGAGCTTTTCTGACGGGCGATCCTCAGTTCCCGCCGGATCAACGAAAGTGAAAGCCCTCCCGCGCCGAGGAAGAGAAGGAGGAGGGCCGTAATTCCCATCCAGACCCCCAGCGCCCCTGTTCCCGCCGGGAGATTTTCCTGCAGGAGCATTGCGCGGAGCTGGAGGTTGGGCAGGAGTGCGCTGTCCAGCGCGCTCAAATGGGTGATTTCGGGCGTTCCGTGCGATTCGCCGCCTGTGGCGTGCAGCAAGCGTCCCCCCGCATCGATCAGCTCCATACGGAAAAACTCCGGAAGGCGGTCGGGAAAGAGGGGGATCAATTGCGCCCAAAGCATGATCGCATCCAACTCGAAACCGACGATTTTCGCCGCGTTCTTACGGTTTGCCGCCCAAACAAGCGGCGCATACTGGTTGTCCGAAAACCAGGGGATCATCCCCCCGTCGCTTCTGGAGGCAAGGAGGGCGAAACGCGACTCCATGCGTTGCGCGGCGCCATTGCGCGGCAGTGCGCTTTCATGCTCCTCCGTCGCGTCGGTTTCCGCGCTGACAAGCTCGGAAAAAAGCTCGTAATAACGCCGCGCCCATCGTTCGGAGCGCGCCGGATACAGGAGATCCCCCTTGCTTTCGGCAAGGAAACCGTGCCGGAAAAAGGGTTCGACGCGGAGGGTTGCATCCAACCCTTCCGGCGTCGGTTCCGTCTGCGCCGCGCGGGCGATCCAGCCGATGCGCAGGTGTTCCATATGCTTGCGGCAACGCTCCGCGAAGAGTTTGGCTTCGGTTTTAAGGAGGTCGCGGAACTGGTTTTTCCGTACCTCCTCCTCGTGCCGCGAGAGGAAGAAGGCGAGCGCTCCGAGCGCCAGGGCTGCGCACAGGGTCGCGCCGAGGGCCCAGGGGGCGATGCGTTCGGAGGCTCGTCGTTTCATAAAAGTTTACTGCCTGTATTGTTGTTTGTTGATTTCCTGGTAATTGCGGCCTTTGATCTCTTTGCGGATGCTGGAATAATCCGACGAGCCGCTTGGGGCGGCCTGGAAGCGTACATTTTCTTTATTCATGGTTTCCGCCGCCGCTTCGAGGGCGGGACTGTTTGATTTTCTGGCGAAGTCAGCGACCTCTTTTTGGGATTTATCGAGCATGGCTTTTGCTTTTTCACGGTTTCCGCTGTCCGCTTCACGAAGGGCCTCTTCGCGAAGTGTCCGGTTTTTAATCAGCAATGTTTCCCCGTAGACCGAGGGATTCAGACCGCTTTCCAGCACTTTTTCGTCGCGGCTGAATGTGACGCCGGCTTTTTCCAGAAGAACGGGCGCGGGCTTCGCGTCGTTGGTCTGGTACTCCACACGAACCTCCGCCAAAGGCAGTGTACTCCCATCGGGCTGCGCGGGGAGGTCGAGTTGGAGGAACAATACTTTCCGGTGGCCGGAATAGAGCTGATTGAAGTCGATTTCGATGGTCTGCGCATCGATCTTGCTTTCGTGTCCGAGAATTCCGCGCGGCTTGACGCCCGGAGGACAGATGATCTTCACTTTGACGCCCTGTGCCGCGACGGAGAGGGCGCTCCCGAGTTCCTTTTCAAGAATCAACGAAAGCTCGGAACTTTTTTCCACAAAGTAGAAATTGCCGTCCGAATTCTGGGCGAGGGCCGTCATCAAATCTTCGTTGTAGTTGTCCCCCACGCCGACGGTGCTCACCGAAATGCGTTCTTTGACCAACGCCGCGCCGAGTCTTCCGAGTTCGCTTGGAGAGGAGGGCCCCACGTTGGCCTGCCCGTCGGAGAGGAGGATCAATCGGCGTACGCGTCCCGGCACGTCCCCGGCTTTGCGGAGCTCGGCCGCAGAAAGGGAAACGCCCGCGAAAAGGGCGGTTGTGCCGCGTGTGCGTATCGCATTAATCGCCTGTCGGATTTCCTCGCGCGCCGAAGCGCTTACGCGTGTTACGGGGATGACGACCCGCGCGGAGCTGTCGTAGGTTACAAGGGAAAATGTGTCTTCTTCCCCCAGGAGATCGAGGGCCTTTTGGGCCGCCTCACGCGCGTTCTCGATTTTTCGCTGGGAATTCATGGAACTGGAGCAGTCCAGGGCGATGGCCAGGTCCACCCGTGTTTTCTGCGGTTCCTTCCTGGGGGTTTCCGGCACATCGATGGCGATGCGGAGAATGGCTTCGGTTCCGGCTCCGGCGGGGAATACCCGTCGTTCCGGTTCCACCTTCAGCGTGATGGCGGGTTGTGCGGCGAGCACTCCCAGTGAAAGCGCGCTGAATAAAATACCGATTCTGTGTTTCATTCTTCATCTCCTTCCTTACAATAATTGTTGTGGGGGGCTTTTACAAGTAAATATACCCCGGGCAAGGAAAATGTTGTCAGAACACTGAAAAAGCATTGTAAAAAGACGGTAAAAGAGGCCTTTTTACTCGTTTTCGGCCAAGCTCATAGTAGAGGCATCCGTTATTGTAAACTTGGACAGCAGCAATGCCCCCATAAACAAATCCAAAGGCCGCAGAAACAAGCGATTCAGTCGAATGAGATTTGAGGGTGAAGACATTTCCCCCGCAACACACAGGAGGACGGCAAGGCGGGCGCCGAAATAGAGCAGGCAGGCCAACATCGACGCCATAAAAAATCGCCTGCTCAAGTCGAACGGAATCAGGGCATACGAAGCACAAACCAGCATAACAACAAGAAAAAAAGCATATTAGTGCCTCGTTCGTTGATTTTATCGTTTGTCCTTTGGAATCCACCGTTCCAGCGTTTTGTTCAACTTGATCAGTTCGATCGGCTTGGAGAGGTAATCGCTGAAGCCGTTCTCCAGGAACATCTCCTTCATGCCGCTGACCGCATTGGCCGTCAGCGCGACAATCGGGAGGTCTTTGTAATACGGGTCTTCGGCGCCCATGGCCCGAATGTGCCTGACCGCCTCCATGCCGTCCATTTCCGGCATCATGTGGTCCATGAAAACGATGTCGTACCTGGAGCCATTTTTTATTTTTTCGATTGCTTCGAACCCGTTCATCGCCGTATCGGCGGAAATTTCGTACAGCGACAACATTTTTTTCACGACCGAAAGATTCACCTTTATATCATCCACGGCAAGGACCTTCACATGGGGCATGCGCGCATAGACAATGGGGGCCTTTTTCGCATGCGACGACTTTATCAATCTGTCTTTTTTTATTTTTTCCGCAAGTTCGCGACCCACCGGACCGGAGTTCCCGTCGCACTGCGGCAGGCGGACGGTGAAAATGGAACCCTTGCCCTTCTCGCTCTCCACGGTAATCTCGCCGCCCATCAAATGGATCAGGTGTTGGGTAATATTCATGCCGAGCCCCGTGCCTTCGATCGTTTTGTTGGATTTCGGGTCGAAACGCGAATACTCGTCGAACAACTTCTGCATTTGATCGTTGGTCATGCCCCAGCCTGTATCGCTCACGCGGAAGACGAGCGTTACGTCGGACGGGGCGCCGCCATTTCCCGGCTCGGTAAAAACAGCCAGCTCCACGGTGCCTTCATCCGTGTATTTGAATGCGTTGGAGAGCAGATTGCTTAAAATCTGCTTCAGGCGCAGTTCGTCGCCGATCAGGATGGAGGGTGTTTTTTCGTCGATCTCGATTTTAAAGTCGATGGGCTTTGAGTCTATGCGCATAATGTTGAGTTGGACCGTGTCGCATATCATTGCGGCGAAGTCGTACTTGTCGGAAACAATTTCCATCTTGCCCGCCTCGATTTTCGAGAGGTCGAGAATGTCGTTGACAATGTGCAGAAGAAGATCGGCCGAATCGTAGATGTTATTGAATGCGTCCATCGTTTCCGGGGCGAGATGTCTGCTCTGGCGCTGAATTTCGGAGATGCCCATAATCGCGTTCATGGGTGTGCGGATTTCATGGCTCATTTTCGCCAGGAAGTTGCTCTTGGCGCGGTTCATCTGCTCCGCTTTCTGGCGTTCTTCGATTTCCGTAACGTCATTCGTAACAATGATGAAACCGCTCTCCTTGCCCGCCTGGTCAAAAAGGCGGTGCGCACTGCCTCTGTAATAGCGCTTGCTCGTGTTCTGGTAGAATACAGCCGGTTCCCGGCGCTGTTGCAAGGCGACGATCGGATCGTATTCGGAGCCGTGCGGATAAAGGCTCATTTGACTGTAATGCCGCCCGATCACTTCGTCCAGGGTTTTGCCGATAATGGCGAGTGTGTGGCTGTTCATATAAATGATGTTGCGGTTCATGTCGATGATGGAGAGGGGTTCTTTGATGCTGTTTTCGATGCTGTTGGCCATTTCGTCAAAGGAGTTGGCCAGCTGGCCGAATTCATCCTTGATGTTCGAACGCAGCCGGAATTGCCGCGCCCCGGCGCGGAAGCGCAATATGCCGTCCAAAATCAGCTTGATATTTCCCGTAAGGTAGGACGACAGCAGGCTGGCGGTCAAAATGACCAGAACGAATATGCAAATTGCCGTACCGCCGAGCTGGAGCATATTATTCAACAAATTCGCTCCGATGGCTTTATCGATGATGATTTTCGTTGCCACAGCGGGGGCGATAAAATCCTCAATCCCCGCTCCGATGGCGACAAAGGCGAATCCGCGCCGGTTGCCGCGCACATCCGGATGGTACTGCCCTGTGTAGTATGGAATCGCGCCGGCGGTGGTCGGTTTGTAAAGCCCGCTCCAAAGAATATAGAACGAACCCGATCCGCCGTCTTCGGTAAGGTCCATCCATCCCGTACATTGCGGCGCGTTATTCAAATAACGTCCGTCGAGGCCGACAAAGCCCGCCCTGGTCAGCGCGGCCACGGGTGTTTTGTCGCGCGACTGGTAGTCGAGGATATATTTCCCGGCGGCATTTTTTACCGGATTGCCCTCTTTGTCTTTCAGGACCCTCTCGCCGAACTGCGGCAGTATCTCTCTGTTCCCGATGTTTTTTTCCAGAAAACGGCCCCAACTCATGCCCGCGTCCTTATCGCTGAGTTTGTTCCAGGATGGGTTGGCTGCAAGCCATTCCGCGCCGCCGGCCGTATTCCAGTAGAAATAAGGCGTGTCTTCCGCAAACTTTTTCTTCCCATCTTTGTCCAGTATGGGGATTGTTCTGAATTTGCCTTTTTCGTATTCTTCTTTGAGGAAACCGCCATGGACGTAATCCCGTTCAAGGGCAACGGTCCCCTCCAGCCACGGGAGCTGCGGTTCGCCGGTAAGCGGGTTATAGCCGACGATGGAGTGATGCCTTGGGTGGCATATACTGCGGCACTTGTAGTCCCAGATAAACGCATAGTTGCCTTCGTAGGCGCTGGGTAAGTGGGTATAGCGTTCGATCATCGGCGTAATATAGTCGACAAACTGCATGATGTGGTCGTGATTCAATGCCATGGTCACGAAACCTATGATTTCGCCCGCGTCGTCGGCAACCGGCGCGGCCCAGCGCACGATTCCCTCAAAGCGCTGTCCATGGGGATTTTCCTTGCCCGCAAAAGCCTGTTTTTTTGCCTCTTCAATGAATTTGTCGGCCGGCAGGTTGGCAATCGCCTGGAGGATGTCGTAATTCGGATGTGTCTTGGGGACATTGTTTTTCAACACGCCCGGCGTGTACATCCCGATGTAATTCGTGCCGACATAGGCGCCGATGACATCCGAAACATAAATGTCCCTCGTTCCATCCTTGTGTATTTTAAGTTTTTTCAACTCGCTGAAATAGGTTTCGGCTTTAACGTATGTATTCCTTTTATCGGATACGTTCAATAAAGCCGGATTCAGCGGGTAATTCTTCTTGCGCGAGTGTGGAGATACATATTTATATCGTTCCTGGCCCTTTGTATCGATAAACGTAATCTCGTCATACAACGGCACAAACTCATGGTGCGTTTCGTTGTATTCAGGAATCCTGTAATTAAAGCTGCTGCCGTAGAGCACGTCGTCGTTTTCCCGGTTGGATGACTTATCCCTGGAGCCTTCATAGACGCAGGGGTGTTTTTCCTCCCAGGACATGCCGTCCTCCGAAAGTACCCATTCGCCCTGCTTTGTCAGCCGCCCCTCGCTGGTTTCGCCGAAGTCCTTATAGGCCTTGTCGGAGGGGGTGATTCGTGCGAGCTTGAGGATGTTCTGGTCCTGCCGGCGGAGGAAATCCGCCACGGCGGCGGCTGTGTCGGTGGTCAGCCTCTCGATATTCTCTCTTGCGCCGTCATTGAGCGCTTTTGTGGAGTCGGCGATGGCGATGTCGCGCAAGTTGTGGCCCATTTCCGTGAGCTGCCTCAGCGCGATGACCGTAAGCAGAACGACCGGGATAATCATGGCCCCAAAGAAGATCAGAATCAGTTTTGGCCGCAATTTCAGGTTGATCCGGTTGAACAGATCCCCGAACCTTTTCGTTTTATTTGCGGACGATCCCTTCATGCCCATACCTTATCCATGCAAAAATGCCCTGCATCCTTTCTCTGCGCCGTTCCGGTTTTTCGTCTCGGTTTCCGATGCTTCTTTCTCCCTGAGCTCAAGGTATATAATCTAGCATCGAGTTTATACTTTTCAACCTGTATTTCCGGAGGTTTGGAAATTGACAACACTAATTTATGTCCAATTATGGGTTCAGGGAAGGAAATTCATCTTGGAAGATCAAAAATTTGATATAAAAAGATTGTAAAAGAGACTTTTATTTGTTTTCAGTGCTTTTTCACGTTGAAATTTTGAAAAGTGGGTACATTAGTAAATGGGAAGGGAAATTTTTTCTGTTTCGAGGGAGAAGCGCAGGAAGCGGGGTGGTACATGGAGCGAGGTACGTTGCCAAGAGAGATCCGGGGCTCCTGGATTTGGCATGACGAACATCTTTCAGGGAACGATTGTTTCCTTTTGTTGCGAAAAGAATTTTCGCTCGATGAACCCGGGCTGGAAGCTCCCTTCTGGATCAGCGCGAACTCCTCCTATGAGCTTTTTGTGAACGAGCGCCTGATCGGGAGCGGTCCGCGTCCGCACCCGGATCCCGATTGCGCCTATGTCGATTGGCACGACAACATCGCCTGCCTTCTTCAACCCGGTTTGAACGTTATTGCCGTAATCGTCCGTTACGATGCCGGTTTGTGTCCCGGGCGCACGCCGGGCTTGTGGTGCCAGCTGGAAGTGGACCGCAGGCCTGTCGCGTGGAGCGATTCGAATTGGCTTTTGCGTTCCGGGACCGCGTTTTCCGCCCCGCGCCCGCGGCGCGGAATGCATTACAATTACACGGATTTTCAGAACCTGAATCTTTTGCCGCGCGATTGGCTCGGTCCTGCTTTCGAGCAGGATTTGAGCTGGTTCCGCCCAAACAGCATTTGTACCCCCGGCGCGGGCGGCACATCGCTTGCGTTGCATCCGGTTCTCCCCTCCTGGGCGGCGGAGCAGTTTTTCTTTGAGCCTGTCGAGTCGGGGAAAATTACGGATGGCCGGTTCTGGACGGAGTTTCACTTCAATTCCTTCCCCCTTTCTTCGCTCCGCAAAGCGACGTTTGCCGCCTGTACGTTCCTTTACAGCGAAGAAAAACGAAATGTCCGGGTCGTCGCCTACACCGATGATCCGACACGGATTTTCTGCAATAAAAAACTCGTTCTCAGCGCCCCCCGCCTTTTCGCCGCCGAGGCGGACATCCCCCTCGTTCAGGGGTGGAACCGTCTTCTGGTTTACCAGCAGCCGAACGTGAACAGTGCGGGGATCGCAATTCTATTTCCCGAGCACTCCGCCGGGGAACAAATTTTGTATCTGGATACCATTGCGGAATCGCCGGAGGGATGGAGCATTGCCGGGCCTTTGCGTTTGCCGATGAGCGATGTGAGCGCGTCGCTGAGTTTCGAACGGCTTAATTCGCATATTTTCCAGGAAGGAAACGAAGGCGCGGCGAACGCGGGGGCGCGGCTTCTGCATGCCCATATGCGTCCCGCGCACGGAAACGGCAATGGCGTCCGCACGATGTTGGCGGAGGGGGAGTACCATCTTTACAAGTTGGACCATTTGCGTTACGGGTACGCCCGTGCGGAAGTCAAGGCTTCCGCCGGAGATATCGTCGATATCACGCTCGGCGTCCGGCAGGGTCCTGGCGGTCTTCCCATCCGCGGGGGGCAACGGAATACGACGAGCACGCTGGTTTGCGCGGAGGGGTTGAACTCCTTTACCGGATTTATGCCCGACAGCGTGGCTTTTATGCTTGTTTCCGTGCGCCGGGCGCGCCAGCCGGTTACTCTGCTCGGGGCGAGTTTCGATGAATTGGTCCACCCCCACACCGTCCGCTGCGCCTTCAGTTCTTCGGAAGAGTGGCTGAACGACTTCTGGCGCACCGGAGCGGCCTCCGTCCGCCGCAGCGCCGCCACCATCAGCCAGCCCCGCGCGGATAAGGAACACGACCAGTTTATGCTGGACGCCTACATGGACGCGGTCAGCATGACCATCGCGTACGGAGATTGCGAATACGCCGCGGCGCGGCTCCGGCAATTTGCCGACGCCCAGTACGAAAACGGGAATATCCCCGTTCTTTCCCTGGGAGGACGGAACACTTCGCAGATGAACCAGACGATGTTTTTTCCTGTCTGGATGCTCTTCAACTACCGCTACAGTGGCGATTTGGAGGAATTGAAACGGCTCCGTCCGTGCCTGGATCTTCTGCGCGAATTTTTCGAGATGCAGCTCGGCGATGATTTTCTTCTGTACGATGCGTCGAATTGTCCGGACGCCGTTGGCGGGCTTTTGAATGTGCAATGGAGCAGGGCAGGGGGTGTGCCGACTTTTTTGAACGCGCTCTTCTGCCGTTTTCTTCTTTCCTCGGCGGAGGTTTATTCGATTTTGGATGAAAAGGGGAAAGTGCAGCATTGCCGGAGGACGATGCGAAAAGTTGCCGCCGCCCTCCGCGCGAAGAATTTCGATGAGGCGACGGGGCTTTTTGCCACAAGCTCGCTGCGGAATTCCGAACATACAGGGCAACTTCTCTTTGCCAATTTCTGTACGCTGTACGGAGGGGTGATGCCACTGGAGAATTTTGAACGTTTCTTCCATCGGTTTTTCAATCTGGATGCTCCGTTCGACCGTTGTGAGGAGGCGGGCGATCCGTATTTCAACTTCCTTTTTACGGACATGCTTTTTTCGTTGCAACTTTCCGGTTGGGCCAGCGACTATTTCGCCGAATACTGGAAGAAGCACCGCTGTCCGGGCGTGGCCGCCTGGAGTTTCCAGAAGGACCGCAGCGACCCGACTTCGGTGCGTTTCAACGGTGGCGCTCTTCATTCGCCCGTGCCGGTGATGATCCGGGAAATCGCGGGCATTCGCCCCGCGGAGCCGGGATTTTCCGCCGTGTTCCTTGAGCCGGAGCTGGATATGGCTTCCTGGGTGGATGTTACGTTGCCGACGGTGCGCGGAAGACTGCGCATCCGTTGGGAGAAACTCGCCGACGGCGGTCTTTCCATTTTGATCGATTCGGCTTTCCCGGTCCGGGTGATTCCCACCCTTTCCGCGGAGATTCTCCAGCAGACGGAGTTCAACCGTTCGGAAACCGTTACCCTCATGAAACGCCCGGAGGGCGAAAACAACGCCTGACTTTGTTGTTTGGTCTTGCCGGCTGTGTTGATAGGGGCAAGCCGAATGTTTTGAAAATGAAAATCATCGTAGCGCCGGATTCATACAAAGACAACCTGCGCAGCATTGAAGTTGCGCGGCATATCGGCATCGGGCTCAAAACGACTCTGCCGGGCGCTTGTGTCGTCCTCATCCCCATGGCGGATGGCGGGGAAGGCACGGTGGAGGCCGTATTGGCTTCATTTCCATCGGGAAGACTTGAAAAAGTTATGGCACATGATCCGCTTATGCGTCCGGTGGAGGCGGTGTACGGCGATCTGTCTTCGGATAGGGCCGTGATGGAAATGGCGTCGGCTTCCGGAATCGAGTTGTTGAAAAGTCATGAACTCAACCCCCTGAAAACTACGACCTACGGGACGGGGGAATTGTTGGATTTTCTCATCAAGTCGGGCAAAAAAGAAATTCTGATCGGCATCGGCGGCAGCGCCACCACCGATGGAGGCGCGGGTTTTCTGCAAGGCCTCGGCGTCCGTTTTTTTGACTCAAGCAAGAATGAATTGCCCGTCGGATTATCGGGCGGCGATTTGGATAAAATCGCCGCGGCCGACATGTCCTGCCTGGCGAATTTACCCCGGGATTTGAAAATCAAAGTGATGTGCGATGTCGACAATCCACTCACCGGCGTTCGGGGCGCGGCAAGGGTTTTTTCTCCGCAAAAGGGTGCGACGCCTCTGATGGTGGATGCATTGGAACGCAATCTTCTTCACTACCGTGAGGTTATGAAATGCCGGGTTGAATCCCCGGGCGACGGCGCCGCGGGAGGCCTTGGATTCGCCCTGCGGCAAATCGGCAACGCGCAATTTCACAGCGGCGCGGATTTATTGATGTCCATTATTGGTTTTCCGGAAATGGTTGCCGATGCGGATTGGGTAATCACCGGCGAAGGGAAAACCGACAGCCAGACCGCCGGAGGAAAACTGTGCGCACGGATTGCCGCGATTTGCCGGGAAAAACACAAACCGGTCATTTTGCTTTCCGGGGCATTGCAGGGGGATTACCGGGAATTCCTCCATACCTACACCGCCGTTTTCAGCATTTCCACCGGAGCTCTTTCCCTGGCGGAGGCGCTTGCCCGCTCCCGGGAGAATCTTGAGGCGGCCGGAGCCAGTGTCGGAGCATTGCTCCGATCGGGCCAAAAGAATTCCGTGTAAAAACAAAACGACGCGCCCCCGTGAAGGAGCGCGTCGTTGAACAATGTTGCTTTATTCCGCTGTTTTCGCGGGGATGGCCTTTTCCGTTTTTGCGGGTTTTTCCGTACGGTCGAGGCGCGCCACACGCTTGTGCCAGTGAGCGATGATCGGGGTGGCGATAAAGAGCGAAGAATACGTACCGATCACGACGCCCCACATCATTACAACCACGAAGTCGGCAATCGCCACGCTGCCCCAAAGCCACAGGATCAGCACCACCAGGAAGGTGGAGCCGCTTGTCAGCATCGTTCGGCTGAGGGTCTGGTTCAAGGACCGGTTGACAACATCCTGGTAGGAGCCCTGCATGCCGAGCTTGACGTTTTCACGGATACGGTCGAACACCACCACGGTGTCGTTGACCGAATACCCGATCGCCGTCAGGAGCGCCGCCACCACGGAAAGGGAAACTTCTCCGCCGCAGACAAGGAAAATACCCATGACGATGAACACGTCGTGCAGCATCGAAAGCACCGTCGCCATTGCGTAGCTGAATTCGTAACGCAACGTAATATAGATACCGATCCCGATGGTGGAGAGCAGGAGCGCCAGGAGGGCCGTCCGGCTGAATTCCTTGCCGATCAGGCCGCCGACGGTGGTTTCCCCGCCGCTGGACAGGCTGATTTCCGGGTATGCTTTGTTCACGATTTCCGCGATTTGGGATTTCGGGCTGACCGCGCCGCCTTGTTCATCCGTCGGGACATTGCGTAGGAGGAATTCAATTTTGCGGACATCGGCGGTTGCGCCGGATTTGTAGGTAACGATCGCGTCGAACTTGTTTTCCTTAAGAAGGGCGGCGACGCGGTCAGCCGGGACGATTTGTTTATAGTCGTAGGTTACCAGCGTGCCGCCGGTGAAGTCCACGCTCAGCGCATCCCCGCTGCGGTACACAGCCGCCGCGATGGAGAGGACGATCAGGATCGAAGATACGATAATGGCCGGCTTCCAGGTTTTTACGAAATTGTAGTTCGGGTTATGGAAGACCTGCATCATCTTGAGCCCCTTGAAGGAGGCGTAACGGTCCATGTAGTCGAAGACCAGGCGCGAGAGGAAGAGCGCGGTGAACAAGCTTGTCAGGATACCGATGCTCAGTGTTACGGCGAACCCCTTGATCGGGCCCGTGCCGACATAGAGGAGGATGATGCCGACGATCAGCGTCGTCAGGTTCGAGTCCAAAACCGCCGAGTACGCGCGGGAGAATCCGAGCGCCACCGACGACGCGAGGTTTTTGCCCGAGGCGAGCTCTTCACGGATGCGCTCGAACACCAGCACGTTGGCGTCCACCGCCATGCCGATGGTCAGCACGATACCGGCGATACCCGGCAAGGTCAGGGTGCAGTCAAACGCCGCCATTGCGCCGAGGATCAGCACTACGTTCACCGAAAGGGCGAGCACCGCGATCACGCCGGCGCGAAGATAATAGACGATCATGAAAATCCCGACAACCACCAGGGCCAGGAGCCCCACCCAGATGCCGTTGGAAACGTTGTCCGCGCCGAGTTTCGGGTCGGTATCGAACACCGCGTCGATCTTGATCTGGAAGGGGAAGCTGCCGGAAACCAGCGCGTCCGCGACGTTCTTGCACTCTTCCTCCGAGAACGATCCGGTGATGGAGGCGCTGCCTTCGGTGATCGCCTGGTTCAAGCGGGGCGCGCTGTACAGTTTGCCGTCCAAGACGATGGCGAGCATCCGCCCGACGTTGGGTGTGGTAATTTCGCCGAAACGGATTGCGCCTTCTTTGTTGAAACGCAACAGGATCTGGCGCTGACCGAATTGGTCGCGGTCGGCGCGCGCATCGGCGATGCCTTTGCCGTCCATCTGCGGCTTGATTTCAACGAAGAAATGACTGATTTCCGGCGCCTGGCCCGGGCGGAAACGGGTTTCGGTCATGTGCTCGTAGCCCGGCGGAACGATGAAGTGATCCGGGTTTTCCCGGTACTGGGCGACCAGCTCTTCGTTGTTCGCCGCGACCAGGCGGAATTCGAGCTTGGCGCTCATGGCGATCAGGTTCATCAGCTTAAGTTTCTCGTCCTTGGCCACGATCGGCGCTTTGATGGAAACGTGTTCGCCGCCGGAGGGGGAAATTTCCGCTTCGTAAATCTTCTGCTGCTCGAGGCGGCTGCGCAGGATTTCAATGGCGACGTCGCGGTAACGGTCGAACTCGGCGCGCATCCGCGTTTCCGCGTCTTTGCGGTCATCCTTGCCGATCGCTTCGAGGCGCTTCAAAAAGACTTCGTCCGGTTGGAGCTTGAGGACGAATTCGACACCTCCGTTGAGATCCAATCCCAAACGGATCGAGCTGGATGCCTTTTTGCGCACCATGTTCAACACGTCGCGGTTGTCTTCCAGCCCTTGTCCGTTGACGCGGGGCTTGAACTCAATGCCTTTGTTTTCGGCGGCGGTCAACAGCGCCTGCGTGGCGAAAAGTTCCGGATTCTTGGCGGTCATGGACTTGGCTTCCGCCACCAGCGCGGTCAGTTCCGCATCGGAGGGGTTCTTCCAGACGGACTGGAATGTTTTGTAAAAATCGCGCTGGAACGGCGGCCAGATCGAAATGCCGAAAACAAGGAGGATGACGAGCACGATGCCCGTGCGGAGCATAAGGGGTTGCTTTTTCATCGCGTTCCTCAGTTCTTATCCGCCGGAGCGAGGTCTTCGTCGCCGATGCCGACAACGCCGTTCTTGGAAACTTCCACCGTTACGCCGTGGGCGATTTCCACAAGGCAGCTCTTTTCGCGCACTTCGATTACTTTGCCGAACATGCCGCCCGCGAGCACGACACGGGCGCCTTTAACCAATTTATCCAGCATTTCCTGACGTTTTTTCTGTTGCTTCTGGTTCGAACGGAACATCAGGAAAATCATCACGCCGATGATCAAAAGGAAAGGAATCATGCTGGTGAGGCCCGCGGCCGGAGACGATTGCGCGGCCCCGGCCTGGGGGGCGTCGGAGGCGGGAACGACGACATCGGCGATCAAAGTAAGCAAACTCATCGGGAACTCCTTATTCATAGAGATTTGAAAAAACACAGGTCCAAACGGCATAATATAACGCCGTCCCTGAACTGTGTCAAGGACGGCGTTGCGATTTGTCTTGTTGTTTTATTGTTTATTTTTCGTCTTCGCAGCCGCAGCCGCAATCGTCGCCGCAATCGCAATCGTCGCCGCAGCCATCTTCGCCGCAGCCGCAGTCGCAACCGTCGGAGGTAAAGTGGTCGGCGATCCGCTGGAGGATGCTTTCGACGGTGAATCCGAATTTTTCCGCCAGCACCTTATAGGGCGCCGACGCCCCGAAGTGGTCGAGGCCGATGGCGAGGCCGTCCATGCCGATGAAACGGTGCCAGCCAAACGTGCTGCCCGCTTCCACCGAAACACGCGCTCCGCACCAGGCGGGAAGGACCTCTTCGCGGTATTCTTCGTCCTGCTGCAGGAAAAGCTCCTGCGACGGCATCGAAACGACGCGGACGCCGCAGCCCAGGTCGCGAAGTTCTTTGGCCGTCTCCAGCGCGAGCGAAACCTCCGAGCCGGTCGCAATCAGGATCAAATCGAAATCCGCGTCTTCCGAAAGGATGTACGCGCCGCGGGAAACGTTCGCGCGTTTCGCCTCTTCCGCCGTGAACGGCGGAAGGTCCTGACGGGTGAGAAGGAGTGCCACCGGTCCGGTCGCCTTCAACGCCACCGCCCAGGCCTGCGCCACTTCGTGCGCTTCCGCCGGGCGGATCACGGTGAGGTTCGGGATGGAGCGGAGCATCGGGAGCTGGTCGATCGGTTCGTGGGTCGGCCCGTCTTCGCCCACGTAGAACGAGTCGTGGGTGAAGACGTAGATCTGGTGCAGATTCTGGAGCGCCGCCAGACGCATCGCGGGCTTCATGAAATCGGAGAAAACGAAGAAGGTCGACGTGTACGGAATGCAGCTTCCGGAGAGGGCCATGCCGTTCCCCGCCAGCGCCATCGCGAATTCGCGGACGCCGAAGTGCAAATTCCGGCCCGCGCGGTTTTCCGCCGAGAAATCGCCGCCGCCTTTGATGTCCGTCTTGGTGGAGGGGGCGAGGTCCGCCGCGCCGCCGAAGAGCGCCGGGACAAGCTCCGCCGCCTTCTGGAGAATCACACCGCTGGAAGCGCGGCTGGCGATCGGTTTGTCCACCGGAGCGACCTTCAGGAGTTCTTCTGCGATGTTCGCCGGGACGGCGCGCGTGAGGTATTGCGAGACCAGCTTGGCGCGCGCCGGATCGGCGTCGAGGAACGCCTGGAATTTTTTATCCCATACGGCGGCTTCCGCTTCAAGTTCCCGGACGCGGGCGGCGCACATTGCGCGCACTTCCGCCGGGATGGTGAACGGTTCCGCGGCGAAACCGAGGGCCTTGCGGGTCGCGGCGAGTTCATCGTCGCCGAGCGGTTCGCCGTGCGCCGCGGATTTTCCCTGTTTCCCGGGGGAGCCGAACCCGATTTGAGTCTTGCCGATGATGAGCGTGGGGCGACCGTCGGACTTGAGCGCCTCGGCCAGACCCGCGTCGCACTGGGCGATGTCGTTGGCGTCGGCGATGCGCACCACGCGCCAGTTGTAGGCGGCGAAGCGCGCGCCGACATCTTCGGAGAACGCGAGGTTGGTGCCGCCTTCAATGGTAATGGAGTTGTCGTCGTAGAAGAAGACCAACTGATCGAGCTTAAGGTGTCCGGCGAGCGAAACCGCTTCCGAGGTACAGCCTTCCATCATGCAGCCGTCGCCGCCGATGGCGAAGATCCGGCGCTTCGGAAAGCCCGCGCCCGCCATGCCCGTGCGGGCGGCGAAGTGCTCGTCGGCGATCGCCATGCCGACGGCGCCGGCAAAGCCGCTCCCCAGGGGGCCGGTGGTGATTTCCACGCCCGTTGTGTGGCCGTGTTCCGGGTGTCCCGGTGTCAGGCTTTCCCACTGGCGGAAGTTTTTGAGTTCTTCCATGGGCAAGCCGTATTCAAACACGTGAAGGAGCGAATACAAAAGCATCGAACCGTGTCCGGCGGAGAGGACGAAGCGGTCGCGCCCCTGCCATGCCGGGTTTTGCGGGTGGTGCCGCATATATTTGTACCAGAGGGTGAACGCGAAATCCGCACAGCCCATGGGCATGCCCGGATGGCCCGATTTTGCTTTCTGCACCGCCTCGGCGGAGAGGATTCGAATGGAGTCGGCGGCGAGTTTCATCAAATTCGGGTCGGTCGGCATGATAATTTCCTTCTTTTTTCCAATCTGACACTGGTAATTTTTATAAAAAAAGCTATTGGTAAGATAACACGAAAAAAAGAAAAATTCAAGCACCTTTCAATAATTTATCCGGATGACCGAACGATTTATTACCTCTACTTTGAATAAGCGCGAGCCGTTGCGGGAACAATCCCTCCGCCCGCCGAAATTCGCCGATTTCCCCGGGCAGGAAACCGTCAAGGAACAGCTGGAGCTGTTCGTGCACGCCGCCACCGCGCGGGAGGAGGCGCTCGACCATATCCTCCTTTGCGGTCCGCCGGGACTCGGGAAGACCACGCTGGCCTACATCATCGCCAACGAACGCGGCTGCGGATTGAAGACCTCCAGCGGTCCGGCCATCGAAAAGCCGGGCGACCTCGCCGGGCTTCTGACAAGTTTGCAAGAGCACGATGTGCTCTTTATCGACGAAATTCACCGTCTAAACACCACGGTCGAGGAATATTTGTACAGCGCGATGGAGGACTTCTTTATCGACATCATGCTCGAACAGGGGCCCGGGGCCCGTTCCGTACGGCTGAATATTCCACGCTTTACGCTGATCGGAGCGACGACGCGGCAGGGGATGATTTCCGCGCCGCTGCGCTCCCGCTTCGGAATCAACATACGGCTTGATTACTACGATCCGGAAAGTCTGGAGAAGATCCTCAAGCGTTCCGCCGCCATCCTCGGTGTGGAGATCGAAGAGCAGGGGGCGCGGGAAATCGCCTCGCGGTGCCGGGGAACCCCGCGCATCGCCAACAATCTCCTTCGCCGCGCCCGCGATTACGCGCAGGTCCGCGCCGATTCCATCGTAACGGGTGAAGTCGCTTCCGCCGCGCTGGAAATGCTCCAGATCGACCGCGACGGACTCGACGAAATGGATATGCGGATTCTGGAAACCATCGTTGAAAATTTCAATGGCGGCCCCGTGGGGTTGAAAAACATCGCCGTTTCCGTGGGGGAAGAGGAGGATTCCATTGAAGATGTCTACGAACCCTTCCTGATTCAGAAGGGCTATCTTGTGCGCACGTCGAAGGGACGCATGGCGACACCCAGGGCGTGGGATAAACTCGGCCTCAAACGGATCGTTCGTTCGGGCGAGCAGCCGGAATTGTTTTAAGAAAGGAGCTTTGTATATATGGCGGCGAAATGGGCGGAAATGTTGTTGAAGCTGCAGAGTATGGATTTACGGATGCGCGATATCCGCGCCCGCCTGGCCATGCTGCCGGATGAGCGAAACAAAGTAATTCAGCGCGGCCGCACCGAGCAGGCGCGGCGCGAAGAGGCGCGTCTTGAACTCAAACAGACGGAACTGGATATCAAAAGTGCGGAATCGGAAATCGCCCGTTTGAATGAATCGGCCGCGAAAATGCGCCAGCAGTCGGCTTCCATCAAGAAAAACACCGAATACCAGGCGATGCTCGGTGAAATCGCGGGGGTCCTGAACAAAATCAGCGCTCTGGAAAGCACCGTGATCGAAAGTATGGACAAGGTGGAGGCGCAACGGCGCAACGTCCGGGATGTTACCGCCGCCGTGGAGGCCTCCATTAAAGGCATCAAAGAAGAACTCACCGAGTTGGATGCGTTTGTCCTGGAGCTCCGGGCCGAAAACGCCCGCCTGGAAAAAGAGGCGGCCGACATGTCCGCTACAATTGAAGGCCCCATGCTTGAACGCTACCGGCATTTGCTCAAAAAAGGGCAGGGGCGTCCGGTTGTGCCGATTGAAAACGGTATTTGTTCCAACTGCCGTTTGCGCGTAACGCCGCAAACGCTGGCCGTCATCGCCCGCGGCGTATTGGCCAACTGCGACAATTGCATGCACCTTGTTTACCAGGAAGATAAAACCGAATGACCGATTGGGCCGAACTTGTCCGCCGCGGCGTCGAATCCGATGTGCTCGATTACAAATCGGCGTTGGACTGGAACGAATTGCCGCGCGCCGGAAAAGCCAAGCTGGTGCGCCATGTGCTGGCGCTGGCCAACACGCGCGGCGGCGATGTGGTAATCGGCGTGGGGGAGGATGCTTCCGGGCACCCCTCGGACTACATGGGGTTGACCGAAAAACAGGCCGCCTCTTTTGATCCTTCGATTGTTGTAACTTTCATCAATGGCCATGTGGAGCCGCCCATCGATGTAACCGTGGAGCGCCCGCTGGTGGATGGAAAACGTTTCGCCGTGCTTCACGTGCGCCCCTTCACGACGCTGCCGCACGTTTGCGCCAACGGCGTGGAGAATGAGCTCCAGACGGGGGTTTTCTACATCCGCACTGTCGAAGCGGCGAGCCGCGCGGCCTGCCGCGCCACGGAGTTGCAGGATTTAATCCGTCGCGCGCTCCGCAATCAACGTGAAATGCTCGGGAAAATGCTGCGCGGCCTCCTGTATGAAACACGCCAGACTGGAGAGCAGGAGGGGAGCGCCCCTTATGCCGACGAAGCGCAGTATCTGCGCGAGTATTTTATGAAGCGCCGGAAGCCCCGTGCGAAAAAAGATGTTTTACTCGCACTGCAATTTGCCCCCACGCATCTTCCGGGAAAAATGTTCGATCTTTCGGTCCTGCGGCACGCCCTGCGCCGTGCCGCCGAGAGGACCGAAGGAGTTGCCGTTGCCGAATTGGATGCCGCGTACTTTACCAACACCGCGTGGCGTTCCATGCCGGAGGGGGCGTTGCGGATGTGGCAATTGGGGCGGGATGCGATGTTCGTCGAGTTCGCCTACCTTGAATTGGGAGAAAAGGGATTGGACGGGGACGCGTTGGATGGAATAATCGCGGAGCGGATTCGTCTTTTGGGCGCGCTCTGCGCGGAACTGGGCATGGAGGAAGCGTTGTTTACATTCGATCTTCGCCTTTTCGGGACGGAGGGCGCACGTCTTCAATACGGAAAACGTGAAGAGCATTCCGGCATATGCCACATTGCCGAAGTGGTTGTTAATTTGAACCGCAGCGGCGCGGATTGGCTTCTTGCTCCGGAGGAACATACCGCGCGCATTCTCCGCAGCCTCGGTGAACGCTTCAATTTGCCGGAATAAGCATGAATACCTCCGAAATGGTCGATCTCCTGGCCTCCGCCAAGATCGAATCCCCCCTTGCCGAAGCGGCTTCTTTGCTGGATGAACTCCTCGGGGGAGGGCGCGCGCGCTGGCTTATCCCCGGTACTACGATTCCGGAGCACCCGGAATTGGATGCGATTTTGACGCGGCGTTTGGCGGGGGAGCCGCTTGCCTATATTTTCCAACATGCTTATTTCATGAATCTTACGCTGGAGGTGTCGCCCGCCACGTTGATTCCGCGCCCGGAAACGGAGCTTCTGGCGGAGTGGTGCATCGAACATCTTCCGCGCGGCGGCGCCATATTGGATCTGGGGACGGGCTCCGGCGCGATTGCACTCTCTGTTGCGCACGCCCGGCCCGACGCGGTGGTTTCTGCTGTTGATTTGAGCATGAAAGCGTTGGAAATTGCACGGCGCAATGCTGAATGCCATAACTTGGGAAACAATGTCGAGTTTTTCCACGGGGACTTGTTCGCTCCTCTCGCTGGACGGCAATTCGATTTGGTCGCGGCGAATCTTCCCTACGTAAGTTTTGCCGAATACGCTGTTTTGCCCCGGAGCGTGCGGGAATTTGAACCGGAATCGGCTCTCACTGCCGACGACGACGGGTTGGCGCTGATTTTCCGCGCCGCCTCCTCCGCGCCGGATTTCCTGCGCCCCGGTGGATGGACAATCTGGGAGATGGGCGAAACGCAAGGAGAGCGCCTGAAAGCGCATTTGCTGGAAAACGGCTGGAATGAAGTGGAAATACGGCGCGATCTTTGCGGACGGGACCGCTTTGTCATCGCCCGGCGAAAGGACGATTGAATGTATTCAGTGCACGAAGAACGACTGCATGTTTTAACCCATGGGGCGGGGTTTCTTATCGCCCTCGCCGGGGTGGCGCTCCTTTTGTTTCGCGCCGGAACCCCGGCTTGGCCGGCGGTGCTTCCGTATGGTTTGGCGTTGTTGGCGATGTACGCGGCCTCGTCGTTTTATCACAATGCGCGCGACGAAGCGCGGAAGCGCCTCCTTCGCCGCCTCGATCACTGTGCGATCTATCTATTGATCGCCGGGACGTACACGCCTTTGATGCTGCTTGCGGTGCGCTCCACAATGGGATACTGGATTCTCGGCGCGGAGTGGGTGCTCGCCGGAATCGGGATCTGCGTGAAGTGCTTTACGCTCAAAAGTTTTCGCGGACTCTCCGAAACGTTGTACCTTGCGATGGGCTGGCTGTGCGTCCTTTGCTTTCCCGCGCTCCTTGCCGGGCTCTCCCGGACGGCGCTTTTCTTTTTGATCGGCGGCGGCGTGGCGTACACGCTGGGCGTGATTTTCTACGCATTCAAACGCCCGTACTCCCACGCGGTGTGGCATTTGTTCGTCCTCGCCGGGAGCTCGCTTCAGTACGTGTCCGTCTACCTTCTTGTGAGTCAGCGGTTGGCGTAAGGAAAGGGCTTGCATTTAAAAAGAAGAGAGTGTATGTTCCGGCAGGATTCGTAAAAATGGCTGAAATAATAATCAAGAAGCTGGTATTTTCCGATCTTTCCGACGTCGTTGACGTTATAAGGGTCAGTTTTGCCACTGTTGCAAAGGATTTCGGTTTAACCGAGCAGAATTTTCCCACCCATACCAGCTTTATGACATTGGAAAGACTTCAGGATACTTTCAATCGATGCCATGGCATGTACGTTCTTTATGAGGAGGGGCGCATTGCAGGATTCGTTGCTCTCTCCAATGCGGACGACAAGGTGTTCAAACTGCACAATCTTGCCGTTCTTCCCGAGTATCGACACAAAGGATTGGGTCGGCAACTCCTGAATTTCTGCAAAGAACAGGTTGTTCAATCCAACGGTTGCAAAATTTGCCTCGACATCATTGAAGAAAATACCCGTCTGAAAAATTGGTACGCCGCGAATGGATTCACTCACACCGGCGTTAAAGTATTCCCTCGACTTCCCTTTACTGTGGGCTATATGGAGTGGGTAAAATAAGTCGTGTACAATCGTTCCAAAAGGAAGATTGATGCCTGCACAATGGAGAAAACCATGCATTGTACCAGAATGTTGTTGCTTTTGGCCGCCGCCGCAGCCTTGCCGATCGCCGCCGTTGCAAAACCGGTTGACGATCATGCCGCGTACAAGGCGAAGCTCATTGAATTGGGCGAAGCACGCTATCCGGAATTCGCCGCGCTTCGCAAGCGGCAGCAGCAAAACCAAGACGTGATGGAAAAAATGATCCAGGAATGGGCTAAGACGATGCCTGAGCTCGGCGCACTTGCCAAGGAACGCGCCGAGAATTCCGATTCGCCGTTGAAAAAGCACCAGGCAGAGCAAAAAATGCTTCTGATATTGGCCACCGATCCGGAATATAAGAAACTTTATCTTAAGGATGAGGCTCTCTCGATGGAGGGTCTTGGCGTGGGAGTGCGCCTGCAGCACGAATTTCTCCTCGCTTCCGATCCCCAGGCGCGGGAGTTTCAACAGCGCGAATGGGAAAGACGGCGTGCGAAGTCGAACTCGTCGCCGGCATTTCCAGTCGGACTAACAGAGGAGGAAAGGCCGAAATTCAAGAATGACCGTGCCGCGAACCTCTATTCTCTGCTCAATTTCGCCGCGATACTCTTCGATCCGGAATACGCCGCGTTGAGTAAGGCGGATGTGGAACTCTGGAACGAGGCGTTTCGGCAGCAGGCGCAATTGATTCGGGACAATCCGGATGCATTTTTTTCTTACAGTCTGTCTCGCGCGACGAAAAAATACGAGGACGGGCAGGCTTGGGAGAAAATTCGCGCCGACGATCCCTCCGCGAAGCTTCACCAGGAGAAACGGATCGAGATTTGGCGCAAACAACAGCCCGTTCTACAGCGCTTCATCCAACGCTCTACGCTTCCCGAAGCCATTGAATACCGCGGCATCCAGCAAATCAGTGAATAGCTCAGCGATTGGCGTAATTGCCGTACAGCGTTTGCGTGGTGCGATCGTAGAGCAAAGTCAATCCGCCGTGGTTCCTGTAGCGGTAATTGTAGAAATAAAACGAGTCCGGCTTGCTTATCGGAGCATCGGGGCCGCCCAGGTCGCGGATGATTGAAAAGGCGTCAAAGACTTGATCTTGCGTTTCCGGGTTGGCGTTGAAATACGTGTTGTCGCTCAGTGTATAACCATATTTCGCCGCAAATTTCAGGAAGTCCGCCTCCGAAACCTGTGCCGTCCAGTTGTATGAGGTTGTGAATCCGCTTCGTCCGCGAACACGGATATTGGTTGCGTTTTCCGGAAGTTCCCGCGAAGTCGGATGGATATCGACGAAATATTTTATAAATTTCCCGCTGTTGTACCACGATGTTCCGCATACATAATCGGCTTTTGCGCCGATGAAGGCCAATGCGAAGAAGGCGCAAAAAAGGACAAACAACCCTGCCGCCATACAAAAAAAGGCGAGGTATTTGTTTTTTTCCCTGAAAACGAGATAGGCGCTCGTCGCAACCGCGAGAACTGCAAATATACCGAAAGCTCCGATGCTCAGGGCGACATTGGGATTGATCAGCCACAGAAGGAACCAGGAGGCGCTCGCACACGGAAGCAAAAACAATGTTTTCCAAGATGTTGGACGCGTCTTCGACGTCTTCTCGTCCGTATTTTTCCCCATATAATTGCCGTATTGCCATTTTCCCCAAAAATACAGAAATGCAATATCAATCGGAATAATGGAAAAATATGCCACGGTCCGCAGTGGACCGTGTTTGAAAATCAAGGCGCTAGCGGCCAACAAAACAATATTCAGGGCCGCGACGCGAAACAGCGCATTTAGAACAAACGTTGCAATCTTCATAATTTCGCCTCGCATTTACGCAATTGGCGAATGCCAATTGCGTAAATGCCGCCCAAAGAGGTTTGAAAAAGGGAGAGCGCGAGAGGGGAAAAACTTTCCTTAAAAGTTTTCCCCTCTCGCATGTATTTACTTCCCCGCCTTCACATTCTTCATAAGAAGAGTTGTGAGGCGGCGGGCAAAGGCCGCGGGGTCGGCGAGGGAGCCGCCTTCGGCGAGGACGGCCTGGTCGAAGAGAAGCTCGGTGTATTCCGCAATGCGCGGATCGGCCGGATCGGCGGCATGCATGTCCTGAAGGGCTTCGATGAGGGGATGGGCCGGATTCAGTTCGAGAATGCGCTTGCTTTCCGGGATTTCCTGTTTCATGGAGCGGAAGAGACGTTCCATCTGGGGACTCAGCGCGTTGCCGTCCACCACAAGGCCGCAGGGGCTGGAGGTGAAGCGGCCGGTGAAGCGGACTTCGGAAACGCCGTGGGGCTTCAGGGAATTTTGCAGGAAATTAAGGAGCCCGGCGAACTTTTCCTTGGCGTCGGCGATGGTTTTGTCCAACGCTTCCTTTTCGGTTGCGTCGGGCTCGAACTCGCCTTTGGCGATGGGTTTGAAGTTCTTCTTTTCAAACTGCATCATCGACTGCATGACCCATTCGTCGATGGCGTCGGTCATAAGGAGAACGTCGAAGCCGTGGTCGCGGTAAAATTCCAGCGCGGGTGAGGCGGCGGCGATTTCGCGCTTTTCGGCGGTGATGTAATAGATGTCCTTCTGCGATTCCGGCATGGCCGCAACGTAGCTGGAGAGCGACACGAGTTCGCCGGGGGCGCTGTTCATGGTTTCGTACAAGGCGAGCCCTTTGAGCTTTTCGGCGTTGGCGTAGTCCGAGTGAATGCCCTCCTTGAGGACTTTGCCGAATTCCTTGAAGAAGGTTTTGTACGATTCCGGTTCCGTTTCCTGCATTTTCTTGAGGTCGGAAAGGATGCGGCCCACGAGCGCCTTCTGGATGCGGAGCATCTGGGGGTTGTCCTGAAGGATTTCGCGCGAAACGTTCAGCGGGAGATCGCTCGAGTCGACTACGCCGCGAACGAAACGCAGATAATCGGGGAGAAGCTCCTTGCAATCGTCGGAGATGAAGACACGCTTGACGTAGAGTTGGAGGCCCTTCTTCTGCATATCGGGCATGAAAAGATTGAACGGCACTTCGCGCGGCAGGTAGAGGAGCGCCTTGAATTCGCTGATTCCTTCGGCGGAGATGTGGATCGGCTTGAGGTATTCGCCGCCGCCGTGTCCGAGGTGGGCGAAGAAACTTTTATGTTCTTCCTCGGTTACTTCGTCGGGCTTGCGCAGCCAGATGGCTTTGGCGGAGTTGAGGACGCGTTCCTCGATGCTTTCGGTCTTGTCGTCGTTGACTTTTTTTACCGGGAGGACGATGGGGTAGGCGATGAAATCGCTGTAGCGGCTGATGACCTCGCTAACCTTCCACGTTTCCAGGTAGAAGGCGGCTTCGGGCTTAAGTTTCAGGGTGATCTCCGTGCCAGGCTCGTCCTTCTCCGCTTGCTCAAGCTCAAACGTCCCTTCGCCGTTCGACGTCCAGCGGACCGCGGGGGCGTCCGTCCCCGCTTTGCGGGTAAGGAGGGTTACTTCATCGGCCACCATGAATGCGGAATAAAAGCCCACCCCGAACTGGCCGATGAGTTCCGGGAGGTCGGCGCCGCCGGTTCCCTTCTCTTCCAGCGATTTCAAGAAGGCCCGCGTGCCGCTCTGGGCGATCGTGCCGATGTTGGCGATGACTTCTTCTTCCGTCATCCCGACGCCGTTGTCGGAAATGCAAAGGGTGCCTGCGTCTTTATCCGGCGTGATGACGATGCGCCAGTCGCGGGCGAGCTCCGGACGGCTCACGCTTTCAAAACGCAGCTTGTCGATTGCATCGGCGGCGTTGGCGACGAGCTCGCGCATGAAAATGTCTTTGTTGGAGTACAAAGAGTGGATCATCAGGTGAAGAAGTTGCCGGACCTCGGTCTTGAATTCGTGTGTCTGCGCCATGGTATCTCCTTGGAGTTAAATAAAATTTTCATCACAGCGGAATTGCTTCCGAAAATGGGAATATAGGTTTTTTTGCGAAAAAAGCAAGTCCGGGACTGGAAAAAAGTTCAAAATGGCGGTACATTTCTTCGAAATGGATTATGAACGTAACGGGAGCGCAAATTATGGCGGATGAAGAGAACAAACCCGAGAGCGTCGTCGGCGCTGCGTTGCGGGAAAAATTGGATGCATGGGAACAACTCTGCGTGGAGATTGCATCGTTGGCCGAACGGAGCGATTCCGCCGCGGAAGGCGAATTCGGCGCCTTGAAGGAACGCGTTCCCGCATTGCCGGAACTTCCTCCGGAATACGCGGAAATCCTTGACCGCAAACTCGCCGAAACTATGAAGGCGTGCGAACACGCCCAGGCCAAGGCCGGGGCGGAACGTGCGCAGCGGGACGCGGCGCAGGGCGAAATCGGCAATTTACTCGGCGAATTGGAACGCATGGGCGCGGCGGAGAGCATCCTGCCGCTGAAACGGCAGCTCGAACGCGTGGAACGCGAATGGGCGCAACTTCTCCGCTTTGTCGTTTCCGGAGATGAGCGTGTAACGGCGTATGCGGAGAAAAACGCCGCGCTTCATGAACGCTTGAACGCGGAGGAAACGGTTGCGCGAAATGCTTTCGACGCCCTTTTGGCGCTTACGGAAGAGCTGGCCGCTTTGGTGGCCGCCGCCGATTGTTCGCTCATCAAGGAACGTAAGCCGGGAATCGACTCCGCGTTCAGTCTGCTGCACGGCACACTGAATATGGAGGAGAAGAGGACGCGTGAAACCGAAGCGCGTTTCCGTGAACAGGCCCGGAAAGCTTCCTCAATGCTGTCGCAGCATTTTCAGGCGCTCGACTTGGCCCGCTGGGAAAGTTATACGCTGAAGTTGGATATTCTTAAGGAACTTGAAGCGCTCGCCGTCGCGGAGGAGAAGGAACTTCCCGCCGCCGCCCGGAAATTGCGGCAGATCCGCGAACGCTGGCGTTCTCTCGGTGCCGTTCCGCGCGAAAAACAGCAGGAAACAGGACCGCGTTTCCACACGTTGACAGATACCCTCCAAAAGAGGATCGACGAACATTACCGCGTCCTCCACGCGGAGCAGCGCGAGGCCGCGGCCGCCAAAACCGCCCTTTGTGAAAAGGCCGAGTCGCTGATGGCCCAGACCGAGTGGAATGTAACCGCCGACGCGCTCAAACTTTTGCAGCAGGAGTGGAAACTTCTCCGCCATGCCGGGCGCGAACAGGATGACGCGCTTTATTCGCGTTTCCGCGCCGCCTGCAATCACTTTTTCGATGCGCGGAGCCAGTATTTTGAACAGCGGAATCAGAGCTTTGCCGCCGTCATCGATGCGAAAATAGCTCTTTGCGAAGAGGCCGAAGCACTGACCGAAGGCGCCGATGCCGGACGGAAGGCGCGCGATCTGCGCGCCCGCTACCAGGCCGCCGGCGCGGCGGGCCGGCGCGAGCCGGAGCTTGCCAAGCGTTTCAATGCGGCGCTCGATGCGTTTTTCAACGCGCGCCGGGCCGAATTTTCCGCCCATGCCGATGCGTTCAAGGGACTGATCGTCGAGCTCGAAGGCCTCGACTTCTCCAACCCGGAGGCGGCGGAGACCAGGGCGCGGCAGATCCAGAACGAACTTTCCAAAATCGGCCCCCTGCCGAAGGAGAGTGCGCCGGAGCTCGGCGACCGCGAACACCGCGCCTGGACGCGCTGCGAGAAGGAATTGGCCAGGGCGCGCATGGGAAGCCGGAAAGATAAACTTGTCCGCATGAAGCCGTTGGCGCTGGAACTCGGCGGCATTTGGGAACTTTTGCGCGATGGCGCGCAGGAGGATGCGTCCGCGCGCCTCGCGCTTCTAGACGATGGCGATTATGCGCCGTTCCCCGCGCTCGCCCGCTTCCTCCTGCTCCTCCGCGGATCGGAGACGAATCGCCTGGAACGGCAGCTTCAGGCGGCGCGTGCCGAGCACGAGCGGATCCTCGGCGCCCTGGAGCGCGGATCGCGCCAAAACGCGGGCAACGATCTCGCGTCGGAACTTGCCGCCGCCATTGCGGGCAACTTCGGCGCGGGTGTTCGCGCGGCGCCGCCCGTGGACCGCGCGAAAATGCTTGAAGCGTACCTTGCGGCGGGCCCGATGGAAGTTGCCGCGCTGGAGGATTCCTTCCGCCGGTTTGACGCGGCCTGGAAAGAATAACGCTTGCAAGAGCTCGAATTGCATGGTATAGTATCGTTTTGACGGAAATTAACGAAAAGGCGCGGTTATGAAAGCAGAGCTCGGAATGGTTTATGAAGGAACGCTGAGCGCAAAAGGATTGCGCTTCGCGATTGTTTGCGGACGTTTCAATGATTTTTTTGTCGGCCGTCTTCTGGACGGCGCGCAGGATGCGATCCTTCGCCACGGCGGCGCCGGGGCGGACATTACTGTGGCGTATGTGCCCGGGTCGTACGAAATCCCGTTTGCCGTGAAAAAGCTTTTGCTCCAGAAGAAGTACGACGCGGTCATTGCTCTCGGTGTGGTCATCCAGGGGGCGACGCCCCATGCCGGCTACATCAATGCGGAAGTATCCAAATGTCTGGCACAACTTGGTCTGGAGTTCGGCGTGCCGGTTACTTACGGGATGATCACCGCGGAGAACATCGAACAGGCGATCGAACGCAGCGGAACCAAGGCGGGCAACAAAGGTGTGGACGCGGCATTGGCGGCCATTGAAATGGCGAACTTGAGCGCCGCGATAAAATGACCTCGGAGGCCGTACAGAAACTGCACTCCAAACGGCTCGGGCGCGAGTTGGCCATGCAGTATTTGTTCCGTTGCGATATGCTCGGTGAAACGCCCGACATGAAAACGTGGGACGAGTACTATCAGGAACTCGAAGACGCGCACGAGCTGAAGGAAAACCGTTACGCCCGCAAGGGCCGTGAATACGCCGAGCAGCTTTTCACCCTCGTGGCCCTGAATCGCGAAGAGGTGGACCGCGCCATCAGTGCCCGTTCGGCGCACTGGAACATGGATCGCATGTCCTTGGTGGATAGGAATATCATGCGCGTTTCCGTGGCCGAAATGCTTTTCGTTGCGGATGTTCCGCCCGTTGTCAGCATCGATGAGGCCATCGGCATTGCCCGCGATTACAGCGGCGAAGATGTGATCAACTTCATCAACGGCGTCCTGAACGCGATCAAGGACACTTTGCAGCGTCCGGCGCGGGAAAAACAGCAATGAAGTCTATTTTTTCCATTTTCCGGAGCGGACTGGAGAAAACGGCGACCAAGGTCGCCCGCACATTCAGCGGCCTTTTTACCGGCATTAAAGCGCACAGCGCGGAGAGCTTCGGCGAACTCGAAGCCCGTCTGATCGCCGCCGATTTCGGTGTGCAGGCGGCCGGAAAGATCGTGGGCGAGCTCCGCGACCGTTATGCGCGCGGATTGATCGCCACCGATGCGGATTTGTGCCGCGCCGCGGCAGAGAGCATCACCAACATTCTTTCCGGCAATGTGCGCGAAATACACGCGGCACAAGGGGAGGGGCCGACGGTGATCCTGATGGTCGGCGTCAACGGCTCCGGCAAAACAACCACCATCGGCAAGCTCGCCGCGCGGCAGATCGCCGATGGAAAAACCGTGGTTCTTGCCGCCTGCGATACGTTTCGCGCCGCCGCCGTCGAACAGCTTCAACTCTGGGGAAAACGCATCGGGGCCGAAGTGATTGCCGGGAAACCCGGCGCGGACCCCGCCGGCGTGGCCTACGACGGCGCGCGCGTCGCTTTGGCGAAAAAAGCCGACTTCCTTTTGATCGACACCGCCGGGCGGCAGCACAACCAGAAAAATTTAATGGCCGAATTGGCGAAAATCCGCCGTTCGCTGGAAAAAGCGTACCCCGGCGCCCCGCACGAAGTGTGGCTTACGGTGGATTCGACGCTGGGGGCCAACGTGATCAACCAGGCGCGGGAATTTTCCGACGCCGCCGGTGTAACCGGGCTGGTGTTGACCAAGTTGGATGGTACGGGACGCGGCGGCATGGTCGTTGCTCTGCACCAGGAATTCAATCTGCCCACATTCTTCGTCGGCCTCGGCGAACAGCCGGAAGACCTCCAACCGTTCGATCCGAAGTTTTACGCCGACGCGATCTTCGAGACGGTGGGAAAATGAGTTTCCGGGAGGACGCCGATTGGATGCGGCGCGCCTGGACGCTAGCGCGGTGCGCCTGGGGGATGACATCCCCGAATCCGATGGTCGGCGCGGTGCTTGTGCGCGACGGTGTTTCGATCGGTGAAGGGTACCACCACCAGGCAGGGCTGCCCCATGCCGAAGTGGAGGCGTTGCGCTCCGTTCAAGGAAGCGCCGACGACGCGACGATGTATGTAACGTTGGAACCATGCAGCACCACGGGGCGGACGCCGCCTTGCACGCGCGCCATTCTCGACGCCGGTGTGCGCCGGGTGGTTATCGGTTCGCTGGACCCGAATCCGGCGCACGCCGGACGAGGGGTGGAAATTCTCCGTGCCGGCGGCGTGGATGTCGAATACGGCGTGGAAGAGGCGTTGTGCGCTGATTTGAACCGTGCTTTCTTTTCCTGGATCACCAAGGGAAAGCCGTGGGTTCTCCTGAAAATGGCGATGACGCTCGACGGAAAAATCGCGACGCAATCCGGGGAATCCAAATGGATTACCGGCCCCGCGGCGCGCGGACGGGTGCAGGAATTGCGGCGCTGGGCCGACGCGGTGATGGTTTCGGCCGAAACGGTGCGCCTTGACCGCCCGTCGCTCACCGTCCGCGAGCCCGCCGATTGGCCGCGCCAACCCCGGAAAATCGTCGCCTGCCGCCGGACTTCCCCGGAGGAGATCGCCGGATTTTTTCCGGGGGAACCGGTTCGTTGTGTCATATTGGACGATGCGGCGGCATGGGAGGTTTTTTTGAAAGAACTCGGCGGCGAAGGCGTTACGTCGCTTTTGCTGGAGGGGGGCGGGGAGCTGGCCGCATCCGCATTGCGTTGCAACGCGGTGGACGAGGTGGAGTTCCATATTGCGCCCCGGTTGCTCGGCGGGCGCGGGAGCCGCCCGGTTCTCGGCGGGGAGGATCCCGCGCGTCTGGCCGAGGCGCTTCGCTTGCGCGATGTGCAAACGGTGTTGTATGGCGATGACCTGGCTGTTTCCGGCCGGATCGAAAAGAGGTGAAGCATGTTTACCGGATTGGTGGAAACGACGGCGAAACTCATCGGACGCGGCGGCGATAAACTGACGCTTCTGCCTGCAAAGCGCTTTGCCGATCTTGAATACGGCGAAAGCATCGCCGTGAACGGATGTTGCCTGACGCTGGAACGCGAAAATACCGATGGTTCGCTGATTTTTCACACCCTGGCGGAAACACTGCAGCGGACCAATCTTGAGCATCTCCCTTTGGGGGCGCGGGTGAATCTGGAGCGGGCGCTCTGTTTGGGCGACCGATTGGGGGGGCACATCGTCGCCGGACATATCGACGGGACGGGACGGGTCCGCGCCTTGCGGAAGGCGGGCGAGGACACCATTATGGATGTCGAATTCCCGGCGGAACTCGCGGTGTATTTCGTTTGCAAGGGGAGCGTTGCGCTGGACGGTGTTTCGCTGACGCTGGCGGCGTTGGAACGCGATTTTTTCAGTGTTCACCTGATCCCTGTAACCCGCGCGGATACGGCGCTTCCCGACCGGCGCGTGGGTGATTCCGTGAATTTGGAAACCGATCTTATGGGTAAATACGTTCTCCGCAGTCTTGAGCTTGCCGAAGCGCCGAAAAAGGAATCGGGCGTTACGCTGGAGAAACTGCGCGAAGCGGGGTTTGCGTTGTGAAAAAGACGCACTTCGGCGTGTCGTTGGATTTTCCGGCGCAGCTTTCCGCTTCGCTCTCTCCGGAATTTTCCGTCTTGGCCATTCCGGGGGGATGGCTGGAAAATACGGAGCTTGGGCGGAAACTTTCGCGGCTCGATGTGGAGTGGATCGTGCGCGACGTATACGATGCGTCGTTGTGCCGCCTCCTCCCCGGCGAAAAACACTCGATGCGTCTTGATTTCGGCGAATATTTGCGTGAAATGTGCGAACGCGCCCTGGGGCTCGGCATTTCGACGGGGGTGGGCATGTTCGATTTGTCGCTTGCCGTACAGGATATGGAGTACAGGAAAAATCTCTTTTCCCTCCTCCGGAGCTGTTACAGGACGTGGCGCGAGGAGGGGTGGACACAGCTTCTTCCGTTGCGCCTACCGGGGAACGATCCGGATGTCTTCGCCGGACTGTTGCGGGAGATGATGTTCGACTCCCTCCGCTGGTCGCTGGAACTTTATCCGCACGAACCGGGGTTTGCGGCGCTTGACCCGGAAAAAATCTGGCCCCGTCTTGCGTTCCGCGTCGGGGCGATGCATATTCATTACCAGCCCGAAACCGGCAACCACCTTGCGGCGAAACCGCTTCTCCCGTGGATTCGCCGCGCTTTGCGCACCGAATGCGAGCTTTGCGTTCTTTTTGTTCCGGACGGCATGCGCCAGGAAAACAGCGCGCGCCGCCTGGAGGAACTCGCCCATTTAATCCAGGAACTCAGAGGTATGGAATGTTGAATCTTGGCGTCAATATCGATCATGTGGCGACTGTGCGCCAGGCGCGCCGCGCCGAGTCCCCCGATCCCGTGGAGGCCGCGCTTGCGGCGGAACGCGCCGGAGCCTGGGGCATTACCGCGCACTTGCGCGAGGACCGGCGGCATATCCTTGACCGCGACATTGAAATGCTCGCAAAGAAGGTCCGCTTTCTGAACATGGAAATGGCCGTTACCGACGAAATGGTGGCCATCGCCCGCCGTATTCGCCCGCACAGCTCCTGCCTTGTTCCGGAAAAACGCGAGGAGCTTACGACGGAGGGAGGGTTGGACGTTCTCGGTTCGTTTGACCGTATTCGCCGCGCGGTGGACTTGCTCAAGGGCGACGGTATTGTGGTGAGTTTGTTCATCGACCCGGAGGAGGCCCAGATCGACGCGGCCGCGCGTGTCGGCGCGGATTACATCGAGCTCCACACGGGTTCCTACGCCAACGCGCGCGGCGCGGCCCAAAAGGCGGAGCTCAAGCGCCTGATCGCCGGGGCGGAGTGGGGAAATGCACGCAAACTCAAGGTCAACGCCGGACACGGGATCGACTACGAGAACATGGCCGGAATTCTCGAGATCCCCCATTTGCACGAATTGAATATCGGGCACAGCATCGTCGGCCGTTCGATCATGGTCGGCATGGAGCAGGCAGTGCGCGAAATGCGCGCACTGATGGACGAATACTAATGGAAATTATACTGCAACTGGATCTGGCCCGCCAGAAGGAGACGGTGGCGTACATCTGCGAAATGGCCGATTTCGCCGCCGGCAACGGGTACACCGCGTTGATGCTGTATCTGGAGGGGGGCGTGCGCACCGCGTCCTTCTCGTTTGCCGACCCGGAACGCTCCTACTCCATCGCGGAGATGGAGGAGGTCATCGGGTACGCCGCGAAGCGCGGAATCAAGGTGATTCCAGCGCTGAACGCGCTCGGGCACTGCGAGCTTTTTTTGAGCCACCCGGAGTTGGCGCACCTTTCGGAGCAACGCGAATTGCCCCCGGACCGGAAACGCATGGAGCTCTGCCCAAGCGATCCGGCGGTGCTCGAATTCCTGACGCGTTATGTGTCCGAAGTCGCCGCGATTTTCCCTGCGGAAGAGCTGCACGTCGGCTGCGACGAAGTTTTCCGCCTCGCAAGCTGTTCGCGCTGCCGGGCGCGTTTGGCGGCCGGGACGACCCACGCGGAGATTTTCGCCGAACACCTGAAGTTCCTCTACGCTATTTGCGTAAAGCTTGGCAAAAAAATGGCGATCTGGGACGATATGGCCGACTTTTTCCCCGAACTTTTGGAAACGCTTCCGCGCGAGATCGTACAGGTATTCTGGGAATACAACGAAGTGGTCGATGGGAAAGAAACCAAATACGGCAACCGCCGCCGGATCGACATCCTGAATGTTTACGAAAACAGCGGACGGCCCTGCTGGGTGGCCCCGCGTGAAGTGTGGCTCGGCAACACCCTCAGCATCAGCGAATACGCGTTCCAGCACAAGCCGGATGGAATGCTGATGACCACCTGGGAGCACGAATGGGATTTCCTGTACGCCTTCTTGCCGCAAGTCGCTTTTGCCGGGCGTTGGTGGAAATGCCGGGGGCAGGGGGATGCGGAGGCGGTTTTCGCCGAAGCGGTGAAGGATCTTTTCGGCTGCTCCGATCCAATTTTTACCGGCGCGTTGCGGATGGTTGCCGACGCCCCCAAGCTGGACGGCTGGTCGGGCCTTTTTCGCCCTAACGGCCCCGAACTCGCCGGATTTCGCCGTTCGCCCGGCTCTGCGACCTCCGGCTTGATCGGCATGCTCCGCATGGCGCGGACAACGCTCCTGGCTTTTTCCGACAGGATCGGGCGGCCGCTGGGGAAAAAGGTGTTGGCCGCGTTGCTGCTGCGCGTGGAGTGCGAACTGCTGATCCAGGACACATTGCTGTGGCAGAATCAGCTGTGGCGCAACGACGGTTCCGCCGATCCGGCGGAGCTTAAAGAAGCCTGGGAGCGCAACCTCGCCGAGCGCGAACGCCTCTGGCAAATCTTCCGTCCGGGGCTGGACGCCGGCAGAATGCGTATGCGGCAGTCGCGCCCGATTCCGCTTCTGGAGCGTCATGCCGCCGCCCGGAAAGCGGCGGGCGGTTATCTGGAACTCCGATTGCTTTTGCCCGATCCCTACGGACGCGAATCGCTGACGGTCGAGCTGGCGGGCGCGGATGGTGTTTTTCAGAGTGTTTTTGCCGGAATGCCCAAGCCGGAGTGGGCCGGTGATCTGCCGTTTTATACCTACTATGCGCCCGTTCCTGCGATGTTGGCGAACCCGGAAAAAATGCGCCTGACCGCCTCCGGTGACAACGGTGTCGGCGTGGTTTTCGCCGGAATGCGGCGATTCGACGGAGCGAGCTTCATGCCCGGACGGCTTTTGAGGCAGGATGGGCTTTTTGAACACCCGGAAGCATTGTTGAATGACGACACCACGTGGGCGATGCTCGGCAACCGCGATGGTCATCGCTCGTTGTGGAACCCGGAAATGAACACTCGGAAGCATGTGCTCGAATTTGAATTGAAGAAATTCTGAAACATAAGGAGAATGACTGCATGTTTACCTACGGAAGAGATGGAATGGATTTGAACGGGACATGGAAATTCTGTCCCGACCCGATGCAGCGCTGCCGCCGCCAGAAATGGTGGCGCAACCCCTCCAAGCGGGACGAGATTTTCCCCTGCTGGGACGAGGAAGGGCTTTGGGAAATTCAGGTCCCCGGCACCTGGAAGACGCAATTCCCCGAGCTGAAGTGGTACGACGGCCATGCCGATTACATGAAGAATTTCGATTTCGACGGCGATCTGGAAGGCAAGGAAGCGTACCTTTGCTTCGATGGCGTGGTCTACGAGTCGGAAATTTATCTGAACGGTCTTTTCGTCGGCAAGCACGAGTGGGGCTATTCGGCGTTCCGTTTCCGGGTAACGGAATATCTGCGGAAGCACAACCAGCTCTTCGTATTGGTGGACAATCACCTCCGCGCCGACCGCGTTCCGGGGGAAATCTTCGACTGGAACAACGACGGCGGAATCATCAACGGCGTGAAGCTCGTGGTGGTTCCGGCGGTGCATGTTGAAAATTTCCGCACATGGACGCATCTTGACGGCGACGTCGCCGAGCTGAATTTCGAGATGGAGCTCGCCTCGCTCGACGCCGCCGCCACGCGGGATGTTAGCGTGCGCATCCCCGAACTCGGTCTTTCCGGGGAATGCCGGATGCGCGTCGGCGAAAAGGCGGTCGTAACGTTCCGGCGCAACCGGAAGGAAATGACGTTGTGGTCCACGGAGAATCCCAAACTGTACGCGGTCGAAGTTGTTACCAAGGAAGAAACGTTGCGCGACGAAATCGGCTTCCGCGAAATCAAAACCTGCGGGCGCGATATCCTTCTGAACGGCGAAAAGATCCGTCTGTACGGCATTTGCACCCACTCCGAATTTCCGGGGACGGGGCGCACCGCCACGGAGGAAGGCGTTCTGCAGCTCATTGACCACGCCAAGAAACTCGGATTGAACTTCCTCCGCTGCGCGCACTACCCGTATGCCGAAATGTTCGGCCGCGCAATGGACCGCGCCGGGATGCTCTGGTGGGAGGAGGTTCCCGCCTACTGGCTCTTCGCCATGCGCGAGCCGAACATGACGCGTAAAGCCATGGGGATGATGGAGGACACCGTCCGGCGCGACTGGAACCGTGCGAGCCTCATTTTCTGGAGTGTTTCCAATGAATGCTGCTGGCGCAACCCGGACAACCACGACGAACACAATTATTCGTACTGGATCAGCCAGGTCAAGCGCGTCCGCGAGCTTGATCCAAGCCGTCTGATCAGCTGTGCCGAAGCGTCGAACCACACCTCCATCAACTCCAACTGGAGCCCGCGCGCGAACGACGAGTTTGTAACCGACTACCACGAGCAGTGGGTCGCGATGCATTCGACGGAGTGGTATCACCTTTTCGACGTCCTCTCCGCCAACTTGTATTTGAACAACGGGGACGATGCGCAGGGGGCGTACTCGAATTTCGTCCGGATGTGCAAACCGTACAACAAGCCGCTCGTCTTAAGCGAATTTGGCAGCATGTCGCTCCTGGGGGCGCAGGTTCCGGAAGACCAGCTCGGCAGCGAGGAACGCCACGCGAAACTCCTGCGCGACACCTATGAAGTCCTCAAGGGGCTGCCGGAAATTTCCGGCTACTGCCCCTGGTGCCTGACCGACATCCGCGTGCCGATTCACTGGCGGTGGTACATTCAGGGCAAGGGGATGTTCCGCTACGGCGCGTACGACGAATGCTATCGTCCGAAGAAGGCCGCCGCGGAGTTGACGCGCTCGGTGGCAATGCTTAAAAAGCATTTCGACAAGTAAAAATTCGCGCGGGGACTTGCAATATTTCCCCGCGCGTTGTATACTTTCGAAAAGAGTATCCATAGGAGCAACCAAGGGAGGATCGGCAATGGCAATGAAGCTGGATGTCCAATGGTTTATTGCGGCGTTGGTCGATGCCGAGCTCGTCGAAAAGGACGATGCGATCGAGTTCTATGCTTCGTTTGAACGCGATGCGGAGCTTGAGGAATACGCGCAGGCCGTCCTCGATCAGCTTGTCGGCGACCTTTCCGAAGAGGACGCGCAGGAGATGTGCGACCGGATTCAGACCGAAATCGAAATCGCCGTCGAACAGGCGGCGGACGGCGAGAGCCCGAGCCTTTTTGCCGCGCCCAAGCCACGGCCCGGCGCGCCGAAGCCGCCCGCCTCCGCCCCGCCTGTCGCTCCCTCCGCCTTCGAGCCCGTGGCCGTCGGGAGTTTGGGTGAAATTTTCGACGTGGAAAAAGTCATGGCGATGGGGGACGATGAACTTTCCGCGTTTATGCTCGGTTTGTTCGAAACATTGCGAAGCGCCGGCGTAAGCGACTTGCATATTTCGGCGGGCGCGCGCCCCTATGTGCGCCGGAATCTCGCCATCGAAATGATCGGAAGCACCGTATTCACCCCGAAACAGGCCGAATATGTGAACTATGCGCTCCTCCCGTTGTCGTTGCGTGAAAAATTCGAGACGGATTGGGATATGAGTTTTGCCCTGGCTCTCGGACGGGGGAAAGGGCGCTGCCGCGTGGCGCTGACGATGCAAAAGGACGGCATTTCCGGCTGCTATCGCCTGGTTCCATCCGAAAAACCCTCACTTGCCGCGCTTGGCTTTCTGGAGAATGATGAGGCCACCATTCGGCGCCTCCTTGATTACCACAACGGGCTTGTGTTGATCACCGGCCCTATCGGGAGCGGGAAAACCACGACTCTTTCCACGCTGCTCGATATTCTGAACCGGGCCCGGAAGGATCATATCATCACCGTGGAGGATCCGATCGAAGTCCTGCAGGAGTCGATCGGCTGCCGTGTCACGCAGCGGGAAATCGGCGCACACACCGATTCGTACCATACCGCCCTCCGTGCGGCGCTTCGCGAAGACCCGGACGTGGTGGTCATCGGTGAAATGCACGACCTGGAAACCATCGAACATGCGATTGCCGCGGCGGAAACCGGACACTTGGTTATCGGGACGCTCCATACCGGCGACGCGGGGAATACCCTCAACCGTTTGCTCGACGTTTTTCCCGCCGTGCAACAAGCGCAGATCCGCACCATGACCGCAGGAAACCTGCGCGGTGTTGTTTGCCAGCGCCTCGTCCCCGCCGCAAACGGAGGGTTGACAACCATTTATGAAATTCTTGTCAACACAACCGCCGTGGGCAATTTGATCAGCGAGGGGAAAACCTTCCAACTTGCCGCCGCCATGCAGATCGGCCTCAAGCAGGGGATGTGCACCTACGACACTTGCGTTCTGGAAAAATATCGCCGCGATCTGATCACGTACGAAGTCGCCGCGGCCAATTTGAACGAACAAACGTCACACACCCAGCTCAAACGGGAGCAGGCGATCAAAGAGGCACGCCGCTTCGCCACCGAACACGGAGGACCCAAAGCATGAACCAGCAGAACGAACGGATGATCGATAAATATCTCGTCCAGATGCTCGAACTCGGCGGGTCGGACTTGCACCTCACGACTGGGTTGCCGGCCAAATTCCGTGTGCATGGCGACCTGCAGGCGGCCGACGAACGGATTTTGGACGCCGACGCGATGCGCGATATGCTGCACGACATTTGCTACGCCACCCGCTGGGACTATTACCTGACGCATCACGACATCGACTTTGCGTATGAAATTCACACCGGCGATCGTTTCCGCGTAAATTGTTTGTACGATCATCACGGAATGGGTGCGGTTTTGCGGCACATTCCCAGCCGGATCAAGACGCTGGAGGAGCTTCACATGCCAGAAGTCCTCAAGGAGATGTGTGAAATCCGCAACGGGCTGATTCTTGTTACCGGCCCTACCGGCAGCGGCAAATCCACCACGCTCGCGGCGATGATCAATTACATCAATGAGAGCAGCGTACGGAATATCATTACCATCGAAGACCCGGTGGAATTTGTGCATAAACACAAACGCTCGGTCATTTCACACCGCGAGGTGGGCGTACACACCCACTCCTTCCCTCAGGCGCTCCGCGGCGCGATGCGCTCCGACCCGGACATCGTGCTCATCGGCGAAATGCGCGATTTGGAAACCATTAAAATGGGCCTGACCTGTTCTTCCATGGGAATGCTGGTGTTCGGCACCCTTCATACCAACAGCGCCTCGAAAACGGTGGACCGGATCATTGACGCGTTTCCGGCCAATGAACAAGCGCAGATCCGAACACTTCTTGCGGAATCGCTCCAGGGTATTGTGTCGCAACTTCTTTGCCGTAAAAAGGGAGGAGGCCGCACGGCGGTCCACGAAATTCTCCTTTGGACGGATGGCTTGGCCAACTCCATCCGCGAAGGACAGATCGCCAACATCCGAACGATTATCGAGGGCAATAAAGGGCGCGGCATGGTGACCATGGACGGCTCGATCATGACGCAGTTCCAGGCGGGAAACATCACCGCGGAAGAGGCGTACATGAAAGGCAACGATAAAAAGATGTTCCTGCCGCTTATTGAGAAGGCGGCTGAGTCGGAAAAGAAGGGATAAGAGCGCTCGTAGAATATGAAGATTCGGTTCAATCAGCTTATACGGCTGATTTTTACTGCACACCGCTCCGACGATTCAACCGCCGGAGGGGGCGCAAAAAATTTTTTTCTTCCCCGTATGACGCGCGGATTTTTCATCCGCATGACGGTTGTTGCGTGTTTGGCGCTGGTGGTTTTCGGCGTTCTTCTGCGGCCTTGCGTTATTCAGGGAGGGAGCATGCTGCCCACCTATCCCGAGCACGGTTTCACACTATGCAAAAGGTATGCCTTCTGGTTCACGCCGCCGCACAGAGGCGACGTGGTGGTTGTTCGTTTTCTTGACCGGGTGTATTTTCTCAAGCGTGTGGTGGCGGAAGCCGGGGACACGGTGGAGTTCCGCAAAGGCGTTCTTTACGTCAATGGCCGTGCACAGAAGGAGCCTTATGTGCGGTATGTGTCCGATTGGGAACTTCCTCCGCGCGTGGTGAAGCCGCACCATGTGTATGTCGTTGGCGACAACCGGAGCATGAATATGGAGTCGCATCATTTCGGACAGGTGGACTTGAACCGCATCATCGGAGCGCCGCTATGAATTTTTTACACAGAAAAAAAGTTGTTTTTTTCGCGCTTTTCCTGCTTGCCGCGGGCGCGGTCTGGTTTTTCTTTTTCCGGAGTTCGGAAGAGGGAAAAGTTCGCGCGGTTCTGCGGGAGTTCGCGTATGTCTGCAGCCGTACGGAGGGCGAAAAAACATCCTTGGGATTGTGGAAGGTGCATTCGTCCAAGTCCTTGTTTGCCGCCGAATGTGTTCTCTCCGTTACGGGCGCGGATTCGTTTTCCGGGCGGTATACCCCGGAAGCGCTCAGCTCCAACCTTCTTCGCTACAGGCAGATGATGGCCACTTCTGAGATGTCGTTTTCCGACATGGCGCCGCGTATTGTTTCCCCGGAACGCGCCGATGTTTCTTTCTCCGCCCGTCTGCGCGGGGTTGTCCGCGGCGGAGGGGCGGTGGACGAAGTTCGCGACATGGAGTGCGAGCTTGTGAAGGAGGAGGGGAAATGGAAAATTGCCCGCCTCGAAGCGCGGCCGGTGTTGGAGCGCTGAGTTCATGATTTACTTTATTACAGGCATCGACACCGGGATCGGGAAAACGCACGTTACGGGGCTCCTGGCCCGTTTTCTTCTGGCGCGCAACGTCCGTGTGATTACCCAGAAGTTGGTGCAGACAGGCAATACCGGGCGCTCCGAGGATATCGAAGCGCACCGGGCCATGATGGGCGGTATGGTTTTTCCCGAAGATGCCGAGGGGCTGACCGCGCCGGTGATCCTCCCATACCCCGCGTCCCCCCACCTGGCGGCGGAGCTGGAAAATACCCGGATCGACGTGGATGCAATCACGCGTGCGAGTGCAATGCTTGATGCGCGCTACGATGTTGTTCTTCTGGAAGGTGCGGGTGGTCCCGCCGCACCGCTTCGGCGTGGCCTCTGGCAGCTCGATTACGCCGCTGGGCTTGGATACCGGATGATTCTTGTCGCTTCGGGACGGCTTGGGGCGTTGAATCATACATTCCTTGCGCTGGAGGCGATGGAGCGGCGGCGTGTCGCATTGGCGGGGATCGTTTTCAACGATTTTCCCGCCGCCGATCCGGTGCTCGCTTCCGACGCGCGGACGATGATGCGTGAAGAGCTTGCGCGACGGGGATTCCCCGCGGTTCTCGTGGATGCGGGGGATGACTTTTCGCCGCTTTTTGATGGAGTATGGAATTGAAAAATCTTTTGGAATTTGACCGGAAACACTTGTATCACCCCTACGCGTCGACCACGGAGCCGCCGCCGGTTCTGGAAGTTCGGCGCGCCGAAGGGGTCTTTATCGAGCTTGCGGACGGGCGGAAAATGATCGACGGCGTTTCCTCGTGGTGGTGCGTGGCGCACGGGCACGGGCACCCGGCGATTGTTGCGGCGATGGAGCGGCAATTGAAGGCGTTTTCCCAGGTGATGTTCGCCGGGTTTACGCACGGCCCGGCAGCGGAATTGGCGGAAAAACTTTTGACCGTTTATCCGGGTATGGACCGGGTGTTTTACGTGGATTCCGGTTCCGTGGCCGCCGAAGTCGCCGTCAAAATGGCGATTCAGTACCAGTTTGCCCGTGGGCGCGGCGGACGGCGCAAATTGGCGGCGCTTCGCGGCGGATACCACGGAGACACCCTCGGCGCCATGGCGCTTTGCGACCCGGAGGGGATGCACGGCATGTTTACAGACGTTCTGGCCGCGCACCATTTTCTCCCGCGCCCAAAGTGTGTTTTCGATGCTTCGTGGGATGGGGGAGGGGAGGTGGCGGCGGCGCTTTCCGCGCTCGATTCCGCCGAAATCGCCGGCGTCATTGCCGAACCGGTTTTTCAGGGAGCGGGGGGGATGCGCTTTTACCACCCCGATTATTTGAAGCTCCTCCGCGCCTGGTGCGACGCGCACGACGTGCTGTTGATTTTCGACGAAATCGCCAGCGGCTTCGGGCGCACGGGGCGCATGTTTGCCGCCGAGCACGCCAATGTCGCGCCCGACCTCGTACTTTTGGGAAAGGGGTTGACGGGCGGAGCCGTCGGCCTGGCCGCGGTGTTGTGCGCCGAGCGCGTCGCCGCGGCGATTTCCGGCGGGAAGCCAGGAAAATTCATGCACGGCCCCACGTTTATGGCCAATCCGCTCGCGTGCGCCGCCGGATGTGCCTCGCTCGATTTGTTTGCCGCGGGGGCGTGGAGGACACATGTTCCGCAACTGGAAAACCAGTTGCGCCAAGAGTTGGAGCCTGCGCGGGGACGTGCCGGAGTCCGCGACGTGCGTGTTTTGGGCGCGGTGGGGGTTATCGAGCTTGAAACGCCTTTGGATCCGGCGCGGATTCTGCCGACTCTTCTGGAGCACGGTGTCTGGCTGCGTCCGTTCGGAAATTATCTGTACACCATGCCGCCGCTTGTTACGGAGGCCAAAGAACTTTCGCGCGTAACGGCCTGCATGAACGCGCTGCTTGAAAAATGTTGAATTTAAGCTATCTTACCTTGATGTATTCCAATTCCACAGAAAGAAGGGAAAAATGAGCGATTTGATCGAACAGCACCAGAATACCGCCGCCGCGTTGCGCAAAGTCCGGATTGTTCCGGTTCTGGCGTTGGAGTCGGTGGAAGACGGCATGAAGGCGTGCGAAATTTTTGCCCGCCACGGCCTCAACGCCGCGGAGATTACGTTCCGCACCAAGGCTGCGCCGGAGATTATCGCTGAGGCGGCCCGCCAATTTCCGCAGCTCCTCGTGGGCGCAGGGACGGTGTTGAACGTGCGCGATTTACACCGGGCGTTCGAGCTGGGCGCTAAGTTCGCCGTGGCCCCCGGGTTCAACCCGACGGTGGTGCGCGAAGCGGCGCGTTGCGGCTTCGCTTTCACGCCCGGCGTGTGCACGCCGTCGGAAATCGAACAGGCGTGCGAACTCGGCTGCTGGATGCTGAAGTTTTTCCCGGCGGAGGCCGCCGGTGGGACAGCCATGCTCAAGGCGATGATTCCCCCGTACAAACACCTGAAGCTCAGTTATATGCCCACGGGCGGCGTGACGAGCGTGAATGTGTGCGAATACCTGGCGATTCCGGAAGTCGTCGCCGTCGGCGGGACTTGGCTCGGGAAACCAGCCGACATCGCCGCCGGAAATTGGAAGGCGATCGAAGACGCGGTCATCGCGGCCGCCGAACTTGCAAAAAAGTGCTGAACCCTTAAAGGACAAGGATAAAAAATGGCTTACACTGCATTGGTTACCGGCGGCGCGCGCGGCATCGGCGCGGGGATTGTGGAAAAGTTGGCGCAGGAAAAGTGGAACGTTGTGTTCTGCGATCTTGGCGAAGAGCCCGATTACGCGGCGCGTTGCGCCGAGCTGGAGAAGAAATACGGCGTAAAGGCGATGTACGTCAAGTGCAACATCACCGACGGCGCGGCGCGCGAGGCGATGATGAAGAAGATCGTCGACCGTTTCGGTGAATTGAACGCCTTGATTAACAATGCCGGTGTGGCCCCGAACGTCCGTGCCGATTTGCTGGACGCCACGGAAGAGAGCTTCGACCGCCTCATCGGCATCAATCTCAAGGGCCCCTATTTCCTGACGCAGCTCGTCGGGCGGCACATGACCGAACAACGCGCCAAGAACGCCGATTTTTACGGTGTCGTGGTGAATTTGAGCTCCTGTTCCTCGACGATGGCGAGCATCAACCGCGGCGACTACTGCCTTTCCAAGGCGGCTATCTCGATGGCGACGAAGCTCTGGGCCGTCCGTCTGGCCGAAATCGGCGTCAACGTGTACGAAATCCGCCCCGGCATCATCAAGACCGATATGACCGCCACAGTAACGGAGAAATACGACAAACTCATCGCCGCCGGCGTGACTCTCCAGCCCCGTTGGGGCTTTCCGGAAGACATCGGCAAGGCGGTCGCCATGCTTGTTCGCGGTGATATCGCGTATTCCACCGGGCAGGTGATCGATATCTCCGGCGGTCTCGAAATCGGGAGGCTCTGAGATGATCCCGGTTCGCTGCCACACACTGGTTCTCGGCTCCGGCGCGGCCGGGCTGGCCGCCGCCCTCCGCCTCCGGGCGGAAGGCGTCAAGGATGTCCGGGTGGTGACCGAAGGTCTGCAGATGGGGACCTCGATCAACACCGGGAGCGACAAGCAAACGTACTACAAACTCGGCATGTACGGGCGTGAAGCCGACTCGCCGGAGCTTTTGGCGGAGACGTTTTTCGCCAACGGTTCGATGCATGGCGACATAGCCCTGGTGGAGTCGGCCCTCTCCGCGCGGGCATTCTTCCAGCTCGCCAACCTTGGCGTTCCGTTTCCGTTCGACGGGTACGGGCAGTACATCGGGTACAAAACCGACCACGATCCTTTGCGCCGCGCGACGAGCTGCGGACCTTATACCTCGCGCGAAATGTGCCGGGCGTTGATCGCGGAACTCAAAAAGAGCGGCATTCCGACCGATGAAAACCGCGTCGCCGTCCGCCTTCTGACCGTAGGCGAAGGGGCCGATAAGCGGGCCGCGGGCCTGATTGCCGTCGATTCCGAAACAGGCGAATTCACCCAGTATATGGCCGACAACGTTGTTTTCGCCGTGGGCGGCCCCGGCGGATTGTACGAGGCGAGCGTGTATCCGCCCGTGCACACCGGCGCGATCGGCCTTGCGCTGGAAGCGGGTGCGGCGGCGCGGAATCTTCCGGAAAGCCAATTCGGATTGGCCTCCACCAAATTCCGCTGGAACGTTTCCGGCACCTATATGCAAGTGCTCCCCCGCTTTATTTCCACCGCGGCGGACGGCGTGTCCGATGAAAAGGAGTTCCTGGTCCCCTATTTCAAGGACTCCGGCCTCCTGAACTCGATGGTATTTCTGAAGGGCTACCAGTGGCCGTTCGATGTGCGCAAAGCGATCGAAGGCTCTTCGCTGGTCGACTTGCTGGTGTACTTTGAAACGGTGGTGCGAAACCGCCGCGTGTTCCTCGACTTCCGGAGCAACCCCGCCGGACTCGATTTCAAGACACTGAGCGGCGAGGCGCACCAGTACCTGGAAAAATCGGGCGCGCTTTTCGGCACGCCGCTGGAACGCCTCCGCCACATGAATCCGGGCGCGATCCGGCTGTATGAAGACCACAACATCCACCTGGTTACCGAACCCCTGGAAATCGCGGTTTGTTCCCAACACAACAACGGCGGGCTCGCCGGCGACGTCAACTATGAGTCGGAGAACATCAAGCATCTTTTCCCCGTGGGTGAAGTCAACGGTTCGCACGGCGTAACCCGTCCCGGCGGTTCGGCGCTGAACGCCGGGCAGGTCGGCGCGTTCCGCGCGGCCGAGTACATCGGCGCGGCCTACTCCGAATCCACGTTGAAGGCAGATGATTTCAACAAGGCCGCCACGGCGGCGATGACCGATCTCGACGCCTGGGTCGTTTCCGGCAAGGGGACCGACTGGCGGGCCGAGCGGCGTGAACTCCAGCGGCGCATGACCGAATTCGCCGCGCATTTGCGGAATCCTGCCGCATTGCCGGAAGCGGTCGCTTCCGCGTGGAGACAATACAAGAAGTTGCGTGCCTCCGGCGCGGGCAACGCCTCCGGCGAGTGCCGTGTGGAACAGTTGCGTAACCTCCAGCTTTGTCTTGCCCATGCAATCTACCTCGAAGCGGTGAAGTTCCAGGCGGAGAGCGGCGTCGGATCGCGCGGTTCGGCCATGGTGCTTGCCTCCGACGCCAAGCGTGTGCACGAAGGCCTTCCGGCGGAGTGGACGCTTGCGCCGGAAAACCCGAAATTCCGCGAAGAAGTCTTGCTCACCGCGCTTGACGCAGACGGGATCGTCGCGCAGAGCTGGCAGCCGCGCCGCCCGATTCCCCATACCGACGATTGGTTTGAAACCGTATGGGCGAAGTATCGCGCCACCTATCGGAAGGAACAGTGAAAATGGCATTCCATGTTCGCGCAGTGTTGGTCGGTTGCGGCGGTATTTCCGGCGCATGGCTCAAGCCTATTGCGGATTTTAAAGAGGTGGAGCTCGTGGGCTTCGTCGACCTTAAGCTCGAAGCGGCGGAAAAGCGGCGCGACGAGTTCGGCTGGACAAACGCCCGTGTGTACACCGATTTGGCGCAGGCCCTTGCCGAACTGAAACCGGATGTTGTGTTCGATTGTACCGTCCCCCCGTGCCACTTGGATGTTGTGACCACCGCCCTCAAGGCCGGGTGTCATGTCCTTGGGGAAAAACCGATGGCGGAAAATGTGGCGCAGGCCCAGAAAATGCTCCAGGCGGGCGCCGTCTCCGGGAGGACCCATGCCGTCATCCAGAACCGCCGTTACATCAACGAGATGGTCGCGTTCCGGCAGGTGCTCGCATACGGGGAAATCGGCGAACTCACAACCCTGAATGCCGATTTTTACCTCGGTGTGCACTTCGGCGGATTCCGCGACGCGATGAAGCACGTCCTTTTGCTGGACATGGCCATTCACACGTTCGACCAGGCGCGTTTTCTTTCCGGTTGCGATCCGTTAAGCGTATACTGCCACGAATGGAATCCCCCCGGCTCCTGGTACGCCCACGGCGCGTCGGCGATGGCGATTTTTGAATTCAGCGACAACGTCGTGTTCAATTACCGCGGGAGTTGGTGCGCCGAAGGATTTCCGACCAGCTGGGAATGCGACTGGCGCGCCGCGTGCACAAAAGGTTCCGCCCGCTGGCTCTCCGGCAAAGCGCCGGAGGCCGTTAAAGTTACGGGGACGGAAGGCTTCTTCCGCGAAAACGTCCCCGTTGCCGTGGAGGTTCCCGAATTGCGTTACACCGGACACGCCGGGGTAATCCGTGAATTTCTCGACTGCCTCGCCGACAACGGGACCCCGCAGACGGCGGCGCAGGACAACATCAAATCGCTGGCGATGGTCGAGGCGGCTGTCGAAAGCGCCGAAACCGGACGCAAAATTCAAATCAAATTTTGAGGAATTGTTTCATGGAAAACATTCGCATCGGCACGTTGGTCGGCGGGAGTTTGACCTCCGGCGAGTACATTCGCCAGATTCTCCCGCATGGGTTCGAATCCTTCGGCATTACCTGGTGGCAGCAGTTCAAGGACGCGCGCCCGGAGGCGATCGTCGGCGATGTTCTGAAGGCCCTCAAGGGTTCGGATGCCGTCATCAGCTCCATCTCCGTCTTCGGCAACCCCCTGGAGCGCGATGAAATGGCCGAGGTTACCCGCAAGGCGTGGGGGGATATCATCGACCGCGCAGCCGATTTCGGCACTGATGTTGTAACCGGCTTCACCGGCCGGCTTAAGAACGTTCCGGTTCCGGAAAACATTGAGCGTTTCAAGGAAGTTTGGTCGCCCCTGGCCGAACGCGCCGCCAAAAAGAACGTGCGTATCGCGTTCGAAAACTGCAACATGGGCGGCGACTGGAAGACCGGCGACTGGAACATCGGATTCAACCCCGATGCGTGGGAGCTGATGTTTGAGGCGCTTCCGGCGGCGAACGTCGGGCTCCAGTGGGAACCGTGCCACCAGCTCGTGCAACTGATCGATCCGATGCCGCAGATCCGTGAGTGGGGTTCGCGTTTCTTCAGCATCCACGGTAAAGACGCGACGGTGCGGCGCGACATCATCGCCCGGCACGGCTTCGCGGGCAAGGAAACCAGCGTCTGGCACCGGACTCCCGGTTTCGGCGACAGCAACTGGGCGGACATTATTTCCGAGCTCCGCCTGGTCGGTTTCAAGGGTGCGATTGACATCGAAGGCTGGCACGACCCGGTTTATCGTGGCGATCTGGAGATGACCGGTCAGGTGCACGCGTTGAATTATCTGAAAACATGTCGCGGCGGAAGTTTTGTCGCGAATCCCCGGTAAAAAATACCACGACCAACAAGGAGAAATCGAAAATGCAGTATTTCAAGATGGCGACGGCGGCGTTCGCCGCAGTTTGTGCAGCGACGGCCATGGCGGCGGATGTGAAGAGCGGCGAATCGATCGCGTTCATGGGGGACTCGATCACCGCGCAGGGCTGGAGTGTTCCTACCGGCTATGTGCGGATGGTCGAGGCTACGTGCAAGGCCAATGGTATCGATGCAACGTATTATCCAGCGGGAATTTCCGGACACAAGTCCAACCAGATGCTCGCCCGTTTGGACAAAGATGTTCTGTCGAAAAAGCCGACATACATGACCCTCTCCTGCGGCGTGAATGACGTATGGCATGGCGGCAACGGTGTTCCTTTGGATGCGTATAAGAAGAACATCACTGAAATTGTGGACAAGGCCCAGGCTGCGGGAATCAAGGTGATTCTCCTGACCTCCACCATGATCCGCGAAGACGTTGAAAACAACGAAAACAAGAAACTCGCGGGATACAATGATTTCCTGCGTGAACTGGCCAAGGAAAAGAACTGCAAGCTCGCTGACCTCAGCGCCGAAATGATCAAACAGGTTGCCGAGCTCCGTGGCAAGACGGGTCGGAAGAACAATTTCCTGACCACCGACGGCGTCCACATGGATTACGCCGGGAACAAAATGATGGCTGACGGCGTCCTCCGCGCGCTCGGATTTACCGATGCGGAAATTGCCAAGGGCGAAGCGGCCTATCTGCAGCTACCCTACGATATCAACATTCGCCCGCGCGTGACGGTTGAAGAGTATGCCAAGCTTCAGGCCAAAGCCGATGCGGAAAAACTTTCCGTGCAACAGCTCATCAGCCGCGAAGTGCAGAAGTTGGTGAAGTAATGAAGAAGTTTTTCACATTCCTGTTGTTGTGCGCCGCGTTCGGCGCTTTGTATGCCTCCGACGTGAAGAGCGGCGATTCGGTCGCGTTCATGGGCGATTCGATCACGAACCAGGGGTGGGGAACCCCCTCCGGCTATGTGCGGCTGATCGAGGCGGCCTTCAAGGCCAACGATTTGAACGTTACGCTGCATCCCGCCGGAATCGGCGGGCATAAGTCGAACGACATGCTCAACCGCCTGGACAAGGACGTCATCAGCAAAAAGCCGACGTTCATGACCCTCTCCTGCGGTGTGAACGATGTCTGGCACGGGGCGCGCGGCATTCCGCTGGATGCCTACAAGAAGAACATCACCGAAATCGTGGACAAGGCGCAGGCCGCCGGAATCAAAGTAGTCATCCTGACCGCGACCATGATTTCCGAAGATCCCGATGGCAGCAACAACAAGAAGCTCGCCCCTTACAACGATTTCCTGCGGGAACTCGCCAAGGAGAAGAACTGCAAGCTCGCCGACCTGAACGCCGACATGGTTAAACAGGTTTCCGACTTCCGCGCCAAAACGGGGAAGACCTACAACATCATGACCTACGACGGCGTTCACATGGATTATCCCGGGAACAAGCTGATGGCGGAGGGTGTCTTGCGCGCTCTGGGTTTCAGCGATGCCGAGATGGCCAAAGCGCAAGCCGCGTTCGAAACGCTGCAATGCGAAATTTTGAGCCGCCCGCGCATTTCGGTGAAGGCTTATCTCAAGCTCAAGGCCGAGGCGGACGCGGCGGGACTTCCGATCATGAGTGTGATCAACAGCAAACTGGAGAAATAAAAAACATGAAGAAGATTCTTTTGGGCGTTCTTGCGCTCGGGTGCGCCTTTGGCGCGGCGGCGATGGATGTCAAGGACGGAGATAAAATTGTCCTCATGGGCGACTCCATCACCCAGAACGGCTGGAACAACCCCTCCGGCTACGTCCGGATGCTCAGTGCTGCGTTCTGGGCCAACAAAATGAATAAGGTTGTCCTGGTGCCGTGTGGCATTTCCGGGCACAACTCGGAGCATATGGCCAAGCGTTTCGAGCGCGATGTCCTCAAAAACAAGCCGCAGTTCCTGACCTTGAGCTGTGGCGTGAACGACGTCTGGCACCCCTTCCTTTACCCCGGCCAGAACAAGGGGATCAAGCTGGAAGACTACAAGAAAAACATCACTTCGATGGTCGAACAGGCGCAGGCCGCCAACATCAAGGTGCTTCTCCTGACGTCCACCATGATCAAGGAAGACGCGGATAGCCCGGAAAACAAGGCGCTTGCCCCCTACAACGATTTCATCCGTGAACTCGCGAAAGAGAAAAACTGCGTTCTGGTCGATCTCAACGCCATGATGCAGAAGCGCGTCGCCGAGCTTCGCGCCAAGACCGGATTCAAGCACAACGTCCTGACCACCGACGGCGTCCATATGGATGTCGCCGGCGATGAAATGTTCGCCGAAGGGATCATGCGCGGACTCGGCTTTACCGATGCGGAAATGAAGCTTGCGACCGACGCGTACCCGGTGCGCCTCCAGTACGCCACGCAGACCCACCAGTGGCTCCGCATGGGACAGTACGACAAGCTCAAGGAAAAAGCCGACGCGGCCGGGCTTGCTGTTCCCGCTTTCATCCGGCAGGAGTACATCAAAATGCTCGACGCGTTGAGCAAGTAACACAATGAAGCTGGAAGCGGCCTATCCGGAGACGGAAATCTGGTTCGACGCGCCGGTTGATGAAGCGTTCACCGCGCTTCTGGATCACCGGAACGCCGCACGGATCGCCGTGTTCACGGGGGGCGCTTCCGCGGATCGTTCCGGTATATGGCGGCACTTCGAGGCTCTCCTCGGAGGCCGCCTTTTTTTCCGTTTCTCCGCGATCGAGGCGGAGCCGTGCGTTGAAACCGTGCGGGCGATGGTCGGCTTCCTCCACGCGAAAAATGTCGATACTGTGATCGCTTTGGGGGGAGGGAGCGTGATGGACGCGGCCAAGGCCGCGTGGCTTACTGCGCAATCGGGAGGCGATGTCGCCGATTACTTTGGCAATGAGCGGCGCAGTGCCCTTCCGGGGGCGGAAAAACTGGACCGGGTGATCTGTTTCCCCACCACCAGCGGAACGGGGTCCGAGGTTACACCCTATGCGAACATCGTCGTCCCGGAGCTTGGCGTAAAAAAATTGATTGTGGACACAGCCTTGATTCCCTCCCACGCATTCGTTCTGCCCATGTACGCCATGACCATGCCGCCGGAGCTTACGCTCGCAACAGGATGCGATGCGTTGAGCCATCTTTTGGAAGGATTCCTGAATGTCGGCGCCGACAACCGCGATCCGGGCGCGAATGAACGCGCGAAAAAAGGGATCGAAATTTTAATCCGCCAGTTTCCCGCCGCGCTGCGCGATGGAACGGCGCTCAAGGCGCGCGCCGGTATGGCGCTTGCCGCCGTCCTCGGCGGCATGACGATCCGATTCAAGCCGACGGGCTTGCCCCATTTATGCAGTTATTCCTGGTTCGGGCGGATTCCGCACGGACTTGCCACGGCGATGCTTCTGCCGGCGGCGTGGCGTTATTACCTTGGAAATCCCGCTGTGGCCGCGCGGACCATGGATCTGGCTTCGTTCTTTTCCGGAAGTTCGCCCGAAGAGGTGATCGCTTCCTACCGCGCCTTTTTAACCCGATGCGGTGTGCCGGAAGCCCTTTCCGCCGCCGGCGTTACGCCGGATATGATCGAATCCGCCGCCGCATCCGGCGCCGCCAATCCGATGAAATTGGAGAGCGCTCCGCGTCCGGTTCCCCTGGAATCGAGCCGTGAAATTTTGCTGCAATTGCTGAAGGAGTCCTGATTGATGGAAAAATCGCTCGAAATCGCCCGTCTTATCCTGCGTGCCGCCAAGGAACGCAATTTTTTGCGCGCCGGAGAGCTGGCGCAGATTCCGGCCCTGGCCGAGTCGGAAAAACTTCTTTTCCTGCGGATGTTCGATGAGGTCCGGAAATTTCAGGAACGCGAAGGACGGGAAGAACTGGAGGCCGGAGAGATCGTTTCCATGTTCACTTTCGTTTGCGCGCGCGCGGCGGAGGCGGTGCTCGCCTATGTGAACGGTCAGAAATTCGAGGCGGAGATGATGGGGCTTTTCGATGGGAAAATCCCTTTTTATCTGGACGATCGGCTCGGCGTTTGGCTGCGCGCGCTCGATTGGCCCGGAGAGGCCGCGTCCGCTTTTTTACGCGCGGAACTTGGCGTCGCAACGCCCATCCTGATGCTTTTTGAGGCGCTAAAATGGACGTGGCGTGTTACGCAGCACCTTGTAATCGAGGAGCTTGAAGCCAGGGGCGTTGCGTTGCGATGAACATGCCGCGCCGTCTTCTCTTTCCGGCGGCGACTGTTTTTTTGCTGTTGGTTGGAGCACTGCTTTACTGTGGTGCGGAAGGGTTCTGGATCACCGACGGCGGCAACAAGTTCATGATGCTCGTCCATTTTCTTCGAGACGGTGATTTTGCGATGGAAAGTCCTTTTCAGTCGCTCGATCCGGAGAACCTTTTCTTTCCCGACGGCGTTTTCCATTTTCAGCGTTTGAACGGACGTATTTATTCGGTTTTCACGGAGTTTTTTCCTTTCATCAGTGCGCCTTTTTTTCGTTTTTTCGGTTATCCGGGGCTTCTTATATTGCCTGTTTCCGGTGCGTTGCTTACACTTCTCGCGTTCGCTGCGCTTCTTCGACGACTCCGTTTCCCTCCCTCCTTGTTCTGGCTTCTTCCGTTGACGCTGGCGGCTACGCCGTTGTGCTTCTACGCCGTTGAATTTTGGGAAATGACCCTTTTTTCCGCATTGGCGCTTGGGGGGGCGGTTCTCTTGATGCGCAGGATGTACTGGGGAGCGGGACTGTTGCTCGCAGGGGGGCTTTGGCTGCGGGAAGAATTTTACGTCATCATTTTTGCGTTGCTTCTGGCCGCCTTCTGGGTTTCCGGCGACTGGCGCGGACTTTTACGTACCGCATTGTGTTGTTTGATCGGTGCGTTGGGGCTGTGGGCTTACCAGTATTTCCATTACGGGCACATCCTCGGAATTCACGGCGGACGCTACTACTCCCATAACGCGGTGCCGGGAGCGGAGCCGTGGTACATGCGGTTGGAAAATTACTGGATTTATCTCGTCCGCTTCCAGGCGGGGGCGATGGAATGGAAGCTGTATTATGCGTTCCTTTACGCGCCCACGCTCGCCCTTATCATCGCGGGAGGATTCCGTAAACGGCCGCATTGGCTCGATCTCGCGCTTCTTGTAGCACAATGCATTGCGTCGGCGGCGTTGTTGCTTCTTCTCTGGCGCAATCCGTTCGGCGCGATCAACGTTGTGCTGTTGACCGGGCTGCTCCCGCTCCTGCCGGTGGCGGCAGGATTTTGGTTGAACTGGCGCAATCTTTTATTTTCCCGCAGGCCCGAATGGCGTTTCCTGGCTGCGTCGGTCTTTCTGTACCTTTTGATTATGCCGCCGATTTTAACAAGGGGGGACATTGGCGTCATCTGGGGGGCGCGCCACTTCCTTTGGCTTATGCCGGTTCTTGTTGCGGGGAGTTTCCTTTGTTTACGCCGTTTCCGCTTTCTCTTCGGGGTGCTGGCGGCGCTTTCGATCGGCATGGAGTTGTATGGTATTGTTCTTCTCGGCAATGTCAAGCGTGAATCCGTTGCGCTTACAGGGGAGCTTTTCAAACGTTCCGAGCATGCCGATGTTATTCTGACCGATGCCTTTTTTCTGCCGGAAATGACGCCGGAACTTTTCTTTGCGCGTCCGGTCTGGTTCGTGCGCGACGGAAACGCGCTGCGCATGGCGTTTGAACGCTTGCAGGAGATACATAAGCGCGATGTAATTCTTGTCGTATCGCGGACGCATTCGCGCCTGACCCCGGCCGACCTTCGCGATTGCGGGGCGTTCTTCCGCTTTAAATCGCCTCCGGAACTGCTCAAATCTTCGGCCGCGTCCTTCCTTTCCGTGGCGGTCGCACCGCTTGAAATACAGCAAAGCATCAAATAATAACGGGGGCGCGCTTAATTTTCAAATCGATGATTTAAATATTTTAATGCAATGAAAATCGTATCTTTTTTAATTGTATCAGCATAAATTGTAAAAAAATCAAAAAAAAGCGTGGTTTAGACTTGGATTAATCGAAAATATTGTTATATTAGCATTGTAGAGGAACGGCGGCTTGGCCGTAACTTGCAAATCGTTGCCAAAAAATGAAAATCTATTTCAAGGAGTAACATATGGGTAATGTATTGGTTTATAAGCAGCGTTTCAGCAACTTGATCCGGGCTTTTCTCGCGGCGCAGAAAATGCGCCAGGGCACCCTGGCTGTGGCAATGGGAATAACCGATTCCGCCGTTTCCCAGATTATCAGCGGGAAAATCACGCCGAGCGTGAGCCAGATCGAAACCATGGTCCGGATGCTCCGCATCGGCCGGGAAAAAGAAATGGAGCTGAAGGTTCTGGTTGCCCGTATCCGGGCGGGCGGGGAGCTTCTGCGCTCCAAGCTTGGTATTTATATCATGGAAAAACGGATGGCGGCCGGGCTCTCTTACGCGAAGCTCGGGCAGATGACCGGCATCCCCGTGGGCCAGCTCCGGCTCTTTGAAAACAGTCTTGAGGTTTCTCCCACACCGGAGGAGATGCGTTCTCTTGCCGAACACCTTGGATTTCCCCTTGGCGAGGCGCTTTTGCTCGTCGAGGCGGACGGTATTCTGGAGGAAAACCTGGAGGCTTGCGAAGCTGCGACAAGTTATGGAGGGGGCAATTTTATGCCTGTTTTGAACATGGATGTTCTTTCCTCCTACCGTTTCAATCAGCCGGTTTCCGCTTTTGCCGCGCGGCACGCGGTTGGGCGCATGCCGCGTCCCGAAGGTTTTCCCGCGGGAACGAGCGTTCTGCCGTGCCGCGGTCGCGACCTTGGACTTGCGTGGAAAGGCGCCGTGCAGCTTTTCTTGTTTGACGAGTTCGGCAGCAACGCAAAGAAACTTGTTTTGGGACGTGATGCCGCTGAGAAGTTTCGTTTGTGCGAATGCAGGAAAAACGGTTGTGTCGAATTCCAGATATCCGAACCCAATGCGGGCCCGGTGGATTTGGGCGCCTATATTCCCGTTCTAGCGGTGATGCTCCTGACGACGGATGCCGAGTAATGGACGGAGCTTTTTTTTGAAGCTCGGCTGCATTACAGGTTCTTGCGGCTGTCTGGTTGTCGGCGTGGTTTTGGGCGCGCTTCTGGTCTGGTTGTATTATGACCGGCTGGAAGAGCGCCATCTCACTCCGGAAGACGTGGCAGGCCAGGCGGAAAAAGTAAAAAAAGAAGCTTTGGAGCTGAAGGAAAAAGGCCGGCGCCTGATTCCTTGATGAAAGAGAAGTATGGATTGGTTGTTTGTCGTTCTGCTGGCTGTGGCGCAGGGCGTGGCGGAATTTTTGCCGATTAGCTCTTCCGGGCATCTTGCCATCTACGGGATGTGGATGGGGTTCGATGCGGACAAGAGTCTTGCGCTCGGCATTGTTCTCCACGCCGGGACGCTCCTTTCGATTGTTATTTTCTATTTCCGAGAGCTTCTTTCCTATCTTGCGCCGCGCCGTTTTCGCGTGGCGTGGATGGTGATTTTGGGGTCGATCCCCGCCGGAGTCGTCGGGATTGCATTGAAAAAAAGCGGATTGGTCGGGCCGATCTTCGGGGAGCCGCTGGTCATCGGCGCGGGGTTTCTCCTGACCGCCCTTCTTTTGCAGCTTTCCAGCCCGCGCGGCGCGGCGGGGCACTCGGAAACAGGGACGCCCTTGGAGGAAATGTCCTGGAAACAAGCTCTCGGGGTGGGCCTGATGCAGGGGGTTGCGATATGGCCGGGGCTTTCGCGCTCCGGTTCGACGATCTCCGCGGGGCTTTTCGCCGGTCTTCGGCGTGCGGACGCGATGCGTTTTTCTTTCCTTCTGGCGATTCCCGCCATCGGGGGTGCGGCGCTTCTGGAATTGAAGGACATGCTCTCCGGAAAAGAAACGGACGCCATGCCGATGGCGTGGCCGCTGCTTGCAACCGGCTTCGTTCTTTCGGCGATCGTGGGCTACTTCTCCTTGCTGCTGCTGCTGAAACTCCTGCGGGGAGGGCGGCTTGCAATATTTTCCTGGTATCTTTACACTTTCGGCGCGCTGGTTATCGCCTGGCGTGTCTGGCAATTAATCAATTAGAGGTATGCCCATGGTTTCGATGCTGACGGTAACGCCGCCGGGGGGCCCGGGGGAGCTGCATTCGCTGGAAGGGGCGTTGCGCCGATGGCGCGACCTCCGGACGCGCGGTGAGGCGGCACGGGATTTTGTCATCGAACTCGGGGGCGGCGTTTACGAACAGTCCGCCCCTCTGTATTTTACGGAACTCGACGCGTGGCCGCTGACGGTTCGCGCGGCTCCGGGAGAACAGCCGATTCTCGATGGAGGGGCGCGTTTAACCAATTGGCGCGTTGCCGAACACCAGGGCAAGATTGTCTGGATTGCACCGGTTCCGGCGCGGGCGCTTGCGATGGGGCCTGTGCGACAGCTTTTTGTGAACGGGGAACGGCGTACGCGTTCCATATGGCCCAAATACCCGGATGTTCTGACGCCGGCGGGGACGACGCGGCCTGTTACCGGGCGTTTGTTCACCGCCTGCGACAGTTTTATCCCCGCCCCGGCGGACTGGTCGAACGACTGGAACGATCCTGCTGGAATCGAGGCGGTTTTGTTGCAAAAATGGACCGATTGTCGATTGCCCGTGGAGCGTTTCGAACCGGAGAGCGGCGCGGTTTTGTTCAGTTTGAACACTCGTTTTGAAATCGATCCGGCGCATACCCGTTATTTTTGGGAAAACGTGCGTGAAAAAATGACGGAGCCCGGAGAATATTATTTCGACCGCCAAGCCGGGGAAATCTGGTACTTGCCGAAGCCGGGCGAAACACCCGACTCCATCGAGGCATTTGTGCCGGCAACGGGGGCCCTTGTTGTTTTCCGTGGGAAGCCCGGTAATCCGGTCCGTTTCATCCGTTTCGAGGGAATTGCATTTCGGCATGCGGGCGCGCCCCGCCCCGAGGTCAGGACGGCTTACGATTTTCACAATCCGGTGGCGGAAGATCCGCGGAACGAATTCATTCTCTCCCGTTGGGTGCGCTCCAATCACGCCTCCGGCCGTTTCGGCGGTTCGCCGCAGGCGGCGGCGCATCTCCCGGGAATCATCAGTTTATTTTATGCGGCTGACTTGGCGATTTGCGGCTGCCGTTTCACGAATTCGGGCTGGTACGGTGTGCTTGTTGGCGGGGGATGCGACTCCATCCGCATAGAGAACAACGATTTTTTGAACCTGGGCGGAGGAGGAATCACCGCTTCCGGCGGCGCAGACTCGGTGCTGAAAGAAGAGCCAATGTTGTGCACGCGGCGCTTGATTATCACCGACAACCACATTGCAGAATGTGGACGCGACAGCCGCTGCAGCGTGGGAATTCTCCTGGGACACGTCTCCGATTCGGTCATCGAACACAATCACATCCACGATTTATATTACAGCGGCATTTCGTGCGGCTGGAGTTGGGGCTTTGCGCCGAATTCAGCACACGACGTCAAAATCGGTTACAACCATATTCATGATCTCGGGCACGGGATGCTTTGCGACATGGGCGGTGTGTATCTTCTCGGTATTCAGCCCGGCACGCGTGTCTACAACAACCATATCCACGACATCAACTGCCGGTTTTACGGCGGGTGGGGGGTATATACCGACGAAGGATCTTCCCACATTGTTGTGGAGGAGAACATTTGCCATGATTGTTCACGCGACGGTTTGCATCAACACTACGGGCGGGAAAATATTTTCCGTTACAATCTTTGCGCATTCAATGGGGAGTCGGGGCTCCGCATCAGTTGCGGTCTTACGGACCGCGATGACAAGAATCTTTTGCCCGGTGAACATTACAGGAAAAACATCAATTTTTTCGGGAACGTGCTTGTGCAGAGCGGCAATACTTTTTTCTTGACGCAAGCGCGGGAAACGTTGGGGACGGAAGAATTTTATTCGGACGGAAATTTCTTTTATGACCCCGCGCCGGATGCGGCGCTGCCGTTCGCGAAAAACATTCCGGAATGGTTTGAGTTCTCCCATCCGGCATGGTCGGCGACATTTGCGGAATGGCGGGCGCTCGGGCACGATATGGGTTCCGTCTGGGGCGATCCGATGTTTGTGAGCCTGGAAAAACGGGATTTTCATTTGCGTGATGATTCTCCCTTGCGCGGACGATTTCCGGATACCGCGCGGACGCTGGATTGCGCCGGAATCCGTCAGCCGTCCGCGCGCAGCAAGCCGTAACGGTACAGCGTATAGTGCGAGGGTGTTTCTCCGAGTCCGAGTTTGTGCCGGAATCGGCTTGGCGCATCGCTGAAGTTCCCGTTTTCGTGAAAAATTTGCGCGATAAGGTTGGTCAAACGATCGCGGTGCGGTTGTAGTTTTTCCAGGACTGCGCGGCGTATTTCCCCGGGCGGCGGGGCGCTGCGTTTCCATTCCGCGACGGCGCGGGCGATGGCGGCGGGAGTCGGCTCCACTGTTTTGACGGCGAATGCGGGCATGACCTCGTCGCGTCCGCCCCGGTTCGGGGTGTTGACAACCGGGATGCCGCGAAGAAGATATTCCGTGGAGCGGAAATGTGCGCCCTCTTCAGCCGAAAGGCTCAGTCCGCACCACGCGGCGGCGATTTCCCGGGAAAGGCGGCTTGCGGAAGGATTCCGGATCCAGCTGGCCTGCGGGAGTGCGGCCAGTGTGGTTTGCCCGTAAGCCTCATCGGTAAAGCTTCCGATCAGGCACAACGAGGGGATTTCCGCCGCGAGCGCGTGGCGGTTTTCCGGTACAATGGGGGCAAAGTAAACAGCGTCGCACGTTTTTCCCGGCGATTCAATGAGCGGATACCGGCGCTCGTCGAGGAGCGCGCTCTGGTGGCAGAAGCAGGTTGTGATCCCCGCTTTTGCCAGCGCGGATTGTTCGCGCGGTGTATCGGTTAAAACAACAATATCCAGCTTTGGAAGCTGCGCCTTGACTCCTTTGAGTATTGCTGCAAGCGTTGCAACGGAGTCGGGCGTTTCCCGCTGATTGCTCAGTTGCAGCAAAAGATAACCTTTCCCGGCAACACGCAACGCGGCGACGAACGCGGCGGTCTGCGTCAGGAAATCGTATTCCTGGACGGCCACGATCATCGGATTCGTGCTGATCATCAAGGCGGGCAGGTAATTTTTATAATTCAACGCAAAAAAAGGATTCATGGAAAACCTCGGATAGCCTTCCTTATAATATAATCCGAATCCTTTCAAAATCAACCTTGAAATCATTTCAGAGCGTGGTATACTAGAACAGTTATGCAAAGCGGGGAGTACGATGGGAAATTTATTGTATCGATATTCCGGAAAAATGGATGCCCTGCGTTCGCTCCTCCGGTTCGCGGGCGGCGTTTTTGCATTGATTCCGCTTTCGTTCCTGTACGCGACGGCGGTGCGGTATTCCATGATCGGTTATGTGAACGCGCTCTGTACCTTTTCATTGGCGCTGGGCGTCGGATTCATCGCTTCGCTGATTCCCCAAGCGGGCAAAGACCGCAAGAAGGGGGTCACGATCTTGATTGGTCTGGTGCTCGGCGTTGTTGTACTCTGGTTTTCCTGGGCCTTCTGGTATCTCTTGCGTCAGCCGGAGGGGGGTATTTTTTCCGTATCGCGTTTTCTGCTGGCGCTCCATCCTTCCGTCTTCCTGCAAGAGGCCCGCTTTTTTGTGCAATTGGACAGTCATCTTACCGCAGGCAAGGAAAGGGCCGCGGTGTTTTTGGGCTGCGGGCTTTATATGTTGTGGACTTTGGAGGCGCTGGTGCTTTTATTCGGCAGCGCATTGATTGGCTTGGGGTTGGTCGCGGAGCCGGAACAAAACAACGAGAATCTGAAATCATCTGAAAACCAACCTTGAAATCACGCCGGTGCGTGGTATACTATGCTCCAGGGAGGGACAAACACTTAAAAAATGGAGAAGAGTATGACGGAAAATTTGTACTATCGGCGCTCCGGAAAAATTGATGTCCTTCGTTTGTTGATCTGGTTTACCGGCGGCGTCCTGGCTTCGATTCCGCTGGCGCTCCTGTACGCGGCGGCGGTGCGGTACATTCCGATCATTTATGTGAATGCGCTCTTCACCCTCGGCCTGGCGGCGGGGGCCGGGTTCCTTGCGTCGCTGATCGCCAAGGGCGCCAGGAGCCGCAACCACGGGTTTACGCTCCTGATCGGGCTGGCGATCGGCGTTATCTCCCTCTGGTTTGCCTGGGCTTATTGGGTTGTTTTGCTTCATAAAGATGTCAGCGTCTTTTCCGTGCCGCATTTTTTGAAAGCATTGAATCCCTCCATCATCCAATACATGACCGTGGAGGTAGCTAAGATGGACAACTACCTGACCATCGGAAAAGCCGGAAAAACGGTGATTTCCGGCTACGGGTTGTATACGCTGTGGGCGGTGGAGGGGCTGGTTGTTGTGCTCGGGAGCACGTTGATTGCATTCGGGTTGTGCGCGGACAAGGCGTTTTGCGAGCGCTGCCGCAAATGGACGGGCATTATTTTCACTTCGCGCCGTCTGGACGCATCCATTGATTACGTTACCTTACGCGAAGAGCTCGAAGCGCACCAATTCGCGTCCCTTTTGGGAATGGGGCTGGCGAATTCGGGCGACACGCTGTATATTATCGTCGAGGTGCACAGTTGCGGCTGCGGCGAAACCTTCCTGCTCTCGGTGATCGAAACGGTCGTTTCGACGGACGATAAGGGAAAGGAATCGACGAAGCGCAACGATATTGTTTCCAAATTGTACATTTCGCGGGAAGAGCTCGAGCAAATCCGTGAAAACATGAAGGCGGCGTTGTAGCAGAATGGATTTGACATGGCTGGGGCAGGGGGGATTCCTCCTGGAAGAGGCGGGTTATCGTCTTGTGGTTGACCCGTACTTCAGCGATGCGGTCGAAAGGGTGGAAGGGTTGACACGCCTTATGCCGCCCCCCTTTCCGGCTGAAGCGTTGCGGCCCGATTACTGGGTGTGCACCCATGCGCACATGGATCATTACGATGGTTTGTTGGTGCAAGAGGTGATGGCGAAAATGCCGCGTTGTCTTTTAATCGGCCCGGAGGGCGTGCGGAAGGCGGCGGAGAAAGATGGAATCGCCCCCCGGCGGATACTGGAGTTGAATGCCGGCGGGCGGTTTCAGGCGGGGCCTTTTACGTTGAAGGCGTTGTATGCCGAACACGGGAAACCCGCGGCGATCGCGCTGGAAATTGTCTGCGGCGCAAGGCGGTTGTATTTGAGCGGCGACACATTGTGTTCGGATGCGTTTTTCCGGTCCGCCCCCGAAGGGGTGGACTGGATGATTCTCTGTATCAATGGCTTGCTCGGTAATATGAGCGATTTGGAGGCGCTGCGTGTGGTTGCGGCCAAAAAGCCGCGCCGTGCCAGCCCCATGCATTATGGCATGTTCAAGGAAAACACGGCCGATCCCGCGCGGTTTCTCGCCGGATGTGCCGAATATGGAATCGAGGCGGTTGAACTGACCGCCGGAAAATGCAAAAAGGGAGTATGGAATGAGTGAGAAGATGATTGCCGGTTTCGGTGAAGTGATGCTGCGTTTGGCCCCCGCGGGCGTGAAGCGCTTCAAACAGGCGCTCCCCGGCGCGCTGGAGGCGACCTACGGTGGCGGCGAAGCGAACGTGTGCGCGTCGCTGGCGATGTTCGGACTCCAGTCCTGCTACCTGACCGCGCTTCCGGCCAACCCGATTGCCGACGCGTGCTTGCAGCAGCTGCGCGGCATTGGCGTGAATGTGGATCGCGTCCTCCTCCGCAAGAACGGGCGCATGGGGGTGTATTATGCCGAACACGGCGCGGTGCAGCGCGGCTCGAACGTGATTTACGACCGTGAGCATTCGGTCATTGCCGAAGCAAAGCCCGCGGACTACGATTTTGTTGCGATGCTGGAGAACATCCGTCATTTGCATGTAACGGGGATCACCCCCGCGCTGAGCTCCAACGCTTACGAAACCATGCTGGCGTTGCTGGCGGCGGCGGAGAAAATGGGTGTTACCGTTTCCTGCGATTTGAACTTCCGCAAGAAGCTTTGGAACTGGGAGCCGGGCACGGCCCCGCGCGAGCTTGCGAAACGCTGCATGACGGAGATTGTCCGCTATGCCGACGTCATCATCGGCAACGAGGAAGACGCGTTCGATGTGTTCGGCATCGCCGCCGAAGACAGCTCGATCGAAGAAGGCGAACTGAATCTTTCCGGCTACACGGAAGTCGCCCGTGCCCTCGCGAAGAAATTTCCGAAAGCCAAGCGCATCGCCATCACACTCCGTGAAAGCTATTCGGCCAACCACAACAATTGGGGCGGCATGCTTTACGACGTTGCGACCGATAAAGCGTTTTTTGCGCCTTTGGCGAAGGACGGCACATACAGCCCGTACGAAATCCGGAACATTGTGGACCGGTTCGGCGGCGGCGACTCGTTCTGCGCGGGGCTGATTTACGCGCTCCACTCCAAGGACTATGCGGCGCCGGAAACGGCGATCCGCTTTGCGGTTGCGGCCAGCTGCCTCAAGCATTCCATTTCCGGCGATTACAACTACAGCACGGTCGCCGAAGTGGTCGCCCTGATGGGAGGAAACGCTTCCGGGCGGGTGGCGCGATGAAGAATTTCAGCGCAAAACTAACCGAGTGTCCCCTGATCGCCATCCTTCGCGGCGTCCAGCCGGACGAAGTTATCGCGGTGGGGGACGCTCTTTACAGCGCCGGGTTCCGGATGCTGGAAATTCCGCTGAATTCCCCGGATGCACTGACCAGCATTGCCCGCGCGGCGGCGCATTTCCATACCGATGGGCGTGTGCTTGTCGGCGCGGGGACTGTGCTCTCGCCGGACGATGTGCGCGCCGTCGCCAAAGCGGGCGGACGGTACATCATTTCCCCGAATACCGATGCGGAAGTGATTCGGGAAACCGTGGCGCAAAACCTGATCTCCATCCCCGGGTTCCTGACCCCTTCGGAAGCGTTCACAGCGCTCCGCGCGGGGGCGCATTACTTGAAGCTCTTCCCCGCGACGGCTTTCCCGATCGCCTACATCAAAGATCTGCAGGCGGTGGTGAAAGCTCCGATCATGGCGGTCGGCGGGGTAGGGGCGGGGAATCTGCGCGAGTATCTCGCGCTTTGCTGCGGCGCGGGGATCGGTTCGAGCCTTTACAAACCCGGCAAGGCGCTGGACGCCATCGCGCACGACGCGCGTGCGCTCATCGCCGCGCTGAAGTAAGAAACGTCTTGGGAAAAACCACAAGAAAATTTTGAGGAAAAGTTTTCCCTTCTTGCATTTTGCTTTAACGAACGCGGTTGACAAAATCCTTCACGGGCAATCTAACCTGTGGAGGATTTTTTATGTTGCTTCGATCTGCCGCGATTCCGTTCCGTTCCGCCGAGGCGCTGTTGCGTTTGCGGGAAGAGGCCTTGGGCCTCGGCTTGAATGGCCCCGGAAATTTCTGGAATTGCTCCCTTGCCGAATTGCAAATGGCGTACAATGGAATCGGGGCCGCATGGCAGAGCCGGCTGTCGCGTAAGCTCCAGACGGCGCTTTTTTCTGAGTTTGAAGTCGTTGCGCTGATTCACGACTACGCCGGGGAATTTCATAACGACCATTCCCGCGCCGGATTTGACGAGTGGAATCGTCGTTATTGGATCGAGAACGTCGGCAAGCTCTGCCGAGCCCGCTATGCCTGGTTCCGTCCGCGCCGGTATACGACGTTGTTTCGCGGATTCCTTCTTTATCGTGCGCTCCAACGATTCGGCTTGAGGGCGTGGCTCAGTCAGGATTTATAAAAAGGATATTCTTCCAATTCCCGGGGAAGCGCCGGAATCGGGAGAAGAGCTCCGCCGTTGCGGATCGATTCCGCACCAAGGCAACCGGTCGCCACGCTGTGGCGTGCCGCCTGCGGCGTGGAATTCGGCGCTTTCCCCTCGCGGAGCATCGCCAGGAAATCACGAACGATCAAGGGGTCCGCGCCGCCGTGAAGTCCCCCGGCCGGAACCGGGAATGAAACATCTCCCTCCATGCGGAAAGAGGCGCGGCGAGTGTTGAACAGTTCGATGCTTCCCCCTGCCTCGCCGTAATTTTCGATCCGCCCGCGTGTTCCGATAACAGTATAATTCCGGCAGGAGTCGGGGGTGTAGTGGCATTGCTCGTAGCTTGCCATAACGCCGTTCGCCAAGCGCATTTGGATCATATTGAGGTCTTCAACCTCGATTTTCGGGTTGAATCCGCTCTGTTTTTCCGGCGGCCAGTTTTCGGTTTTAAAGCGGACGTCGAGGGATTTTTTCGGCAGATTCTCCGTGCGCCGCGGCAAATCGCCGTACATGGTAAGGCCGCCGATTCCCTGCACGTGGGTTGAATGGCTCCCGGCGAGAAAATGAATCACATCGATGTCGTGCGCCCCTTTTTGGAGGAGGAGGCTGTTGCATCGCGCCCGCTCCGCGTGCCAGTCGCGGAAGTACGCGTCGCCGCCGTAGGCGATGAAATGACGGCACCATACGGCCTTCACCGTGCCGATTTCTCCCGTGTCGATCAGCTCCTTCATTTTGAGCACAAAGGGCATGTAGCGCATGTTATGCCCGAGCATCAGCCGGGCGCGGTGGTCGCGGGCTGTTTCCAGAATTCTGTCGCATCCATCGATGGAAAGCGCCATCGGTTTTTCCAGGTAAACGGCGACGCCGCGGCGCAGGACTTGCAGAGCCTGCTCCTCGTGGCAATCGTCCGGGGAGGTGATGAATACGCCGTCCAGAATCTCTTTTTCCAGCATCTCCTCAAGCGAAAGATAGCCGCGGACATCCGCACCGAATTTTTCACGCCATGTGTTCCGAAATCGAGTGAGGAGTTCGTCGTCGAGGTCTACTCCCGCGACGATCTCCGCTCCTTCAACGGGCAGATGCGCCAGTTCCGCGATGCTTCCGCGGCCTCCGGTTCCGACGACGGCCAGGCGCAGTTTTTTCACGATAACTCCTCCGCGATTTGTTGAAGTGTTCCGACGTTGTTTTCGATGGAGCGTACCAGCGCGAGCTGCGTCCGACAGCGGTCCAGGTTGTGTCCGGGGCGGCGGATGCGGAAATACACATCTCCATTCAAATGATCGGCCAGGAAACGGGTGCCTGTTTCCAGCGTGATGATTTTCCCGGCAAGGGGGAAGAGTTCTTTTTCGAGCCGTGTGAAAACATTCCCCGCTCCCGCAAGATATCCCTGCAAAAGCGCGCGGAAATATGCGGGGCGCAAACCAACCAGCCCAAGATTCCGCTCGTCCTCCGCCGCCGGGCTGCATCCGGTGCGCACCATGTCGCCGAAATCGTAGTGCGCTAAGCCGGGCATGACAGTGTCGAGGTCGATGACGCAGACCGCGGAACCGTCCGCGTCACTCAGGAGGACATTGTTCAATTTGGTATCGTTGTGGCAGACGCGTTCCGGAATCGCTCCATCGCGCAAAAGGCGGACGAGGGTTCCCGCTTCATCGGCACGCTCGCGGATGAAGTCGAGTTCACGGGCGACGTCGCGCAAGCGCCCCGCCCGGTCTTCTTGTGCGGCGATTTCCAGGGCGTCCAGGCGTTTCGGGGTGTTGTGAAAGTCCAAAATGGTTTCGTGAAGGCGTTCGCCCGGCATGTCGGCAAGACCGCGTTGGAATGTTCCGAAGGCTTGCGCCGCGCGAAAAGCCTCCTCCTCCGAAGTGAAAATATCACTTGTGTGGGCGTTTTCGACGAAACGGTAGGCGCGCCACACAGCGTCGTCGCAACGCGCCACGGACGCGCCGGTGCTTGTCCGCAAAAAGTGAAGCGTCGGCACATCGCGGGCGGCCAAATGCGTCGTCACCCGGAGGATGTTCTCCATCAGATGTTCCGGTTCGCGGAAAATCGCGGTATTCAAGCGCTGAAAAATAAACCGCGCTCCCGTACCGTCTTCCACGCGGAACGTCTGGTTGATGTGCCCGCCGCCGAAAGGTTCGGCCTGCCGGATTTTATTCAGTCCGAATGCGGAAAAAACATCCTTGGGTATCATGCGAAAAGTCTTTCCGGGTAAATGCCGCGCCGGATCAACGCGGCGATGCCCGCTACGGTTTCCGGCTTGTCCTCACGGTAGGTAACGCCGTACCAGCGGTCGGGGGTGGTAAGCATTTTAAACGTGCCGCGTCCTTCGCGGATGAGGGTGTCCGCCACCAACGGGATGTAAAATTCACTTTTCATCTCCATCCCGTGTGCGGCCAGGAAGTCAAGGAAGCAACGTTCCAGCTCCCCGAAAACCGATGCCGGAAACGCCCAGGAGTTCATCGACACCGGGGTGTCGGCCTCAAGAATCGTGGCGGCGCCTTCATCGTCGTGGTTGACGATGGCGGCATCTTCACGGGCGATTCGGGTATGTTCCCGGACGGACTGGAGGTTGCCTGCCGCGTCCACGCGGCATATTCCGCGCGATACGGTGCCGAATGTGCTGAGCGTCTGGTCAAGCCGGAAGGCGCAGAGCGCGCCGCGCACGGGGAGTCCGGCGGGGGCTTCATGCAGAAATCCGGCGAGCTGGCGGAAGTTTTCCGCACCGTAAAAATCGTCCGCATTGATGGCGGCGAAGGGTTCGCGGATGATGTCGCGCGCCGCGTAGACCGCCTGTCCGGTTCCCCACGGCTTGACGCGCCCTTCGGGAACGCGGAAGTCGCCGGGGAGATCGTCGGCGCGCTGGAACGCATATTCCACCTCCACGCTTCCGGCGTATCGCCCGCCGATGGAGCGTTTGAATTCGTCCTCGAAATCGCGGCGGATGACGAAAACGACTTTGCCGAACCCGGCGCGCAACGCGTCGTATACGGAGTAATCCATGATGGTTTCGCCGGAGGGCCCCACCGGGTCGAGTTGTTTCAAACCGCCGTAGCGGCTCCCCATTCCTGCGGCAAGGATCAGAAGTGTCGGTTTCATCGCGTCTCCCTTTTGTATTGCTCATGACTGTATCACAAAAGGAAGGATTTTCAAGGGAAAAGCGTTTGTTTTTCAGCTTTTCCGTGCTAGCTTAACCGGAGGGACACTATACATAAAGAGGAGAACGCAATGAATCGGAAACCGGATTTCGACAATGTGCGGCGGATTCTTGCCCGGGAAGTTCCCCGGCGGGATACCTTGTTCGAGTTTTTCCTGAATGCTCCGCTTTACAAGGAGCTTACCAAAGGGGAAGACATCGCCGATCCCTGGCTCCTCTCCATCGCCGGATTTCGCAACGCGGGGTACGATTACGCCACCCTCTGTCCCGTGGCCAATCTTTTCGCCCGCCCCGCGCGGACGCGCGAGGCGAGCTTTTCGTTGAATGAAGCCCCCGTTTTTAGCGACCGTGCCGGATTCGACCGTTACGCGTGGCGGAAGACGGAGGATGAGCTTGATATGGATCTTGTGGAACGCGCGGCGCGTTTCCTGGCCCCGGGGATGAAGTTGATTCTTCATGGACCGGGAGGATTGCTGGAAAATACCATTTCCCTTTTCGGTTTCGACAACCTTTGTTTCGCCCTTGCGGACGATCCGGCGTTCGTTGTGCTCCTGACCGACACGATCGGCGCGCGCTTGCTGCGTTATTACGAACTTGTCGCAAGCCATCCGGCGGCCGGCGCGTGCATTGTCAACGACGATTGGGGGTTCAATTCCCAGCCGATGATCTCGCCGGAAGCGATGCGGAAATACATCATTCCGTGGCATGCGAAAATGGTCGCGGCCATTCACCGCGCGGGAAAACCGGCGATTCTCCACTCCTGCGGCAATCTGGCTTCACTCCTGCCGGATATCATCGACGTATGCAAGTACGATGCCAAACACTCCTACGAAGATAAGATCATGCCCGTGGAGGACGCATACGAGGCGATGTGCGGAAAAATCGCCGTCCTGGGCGGAATCGATCTCGATTACCTCTGCCGCCGTTCGCCGGAAGAGATTCGCGCCCGCTCCGCGGCGATGCTCCGGCGCGCTGCCGGACGCGGCGGGTACGCTCTTGGCTCCGGCAACAGCATCCCGGAATATGTCCCTTGGGAGAACTATTTTGCGATGACCTCCGCGGTTTTGGAAAATTAGTAAGGGATTGCCGCGCAAAAAAAACCATTTTTCCAATGGATTGGACAGCCGGAAGGATTGACAAGAACACCTTCCGGCTGTATATTACATCGGTAAATAAACCTATTTACCCTGAAGGAGTACCTCCGCATGATCCGCTCAATCGACGCATTCATGGCCGCTTTCCCGTTTGAAGGACTCACGTTCGACGATATCTCTCTTATCACACAATACGCGGACTTTTTGCCGTCGGACACGGACATCTCCTGCCATTTTTCGCGCCACGTCCGGCTCAATATCCCTTTTGCCAGCGCCGCCATGGATACGGTAACGGAGAGTGCCATGGCCATTGCCATGGCGCGTTTGGGGGGAATCGGCGTCATCCATAAGAATCTCTCCATTGAAAAACAGGTTGAAGAGGTGCGGAAGGTGAAATATTACCTGAACGGCATCATCAAACATCCCGTTGTCTTTTATGCGGATCAGACTGTTGAATCGATGTTGAACGAAAAGAAACTCCGCCACTACTCCTTTTCCGGCTTTCCCATTGTGGACCACGACGGCAAACTCCTCGGCATTGTAACAAGCCGCGACATTAAATTTTTGACCGACAACCAGGTCAAAATCGGCGATGTCATGACCAAGACCCCCATTTTCGCCCCCGATTCCATCTCCATGCCCGATGCGTACAAAATCATGTTGGAAAAAAAGGTCGGCAAACTCCCGGTCGTGGACCGTGGCGGCCGCCTCACCGGCCTCTACAGCTTTGCCGACGTGCGTACCCTTATCGATAACGAAGAGCCCGATTACAACCGTGACCAACGCCACCAGCTCCGCGTCGCCGCCGCCATCGGTCCCTACGACGAAGCCCGGGCGGAAGCGCTTGTCAATGCCGGTGTCGACGTTCTGGTTGTCGATACGGCGCACGGACACTCCAAAGGGGTCATCGAAACCGTGGCCATGTTCAAGAAGACGTACGGCGACCGTACCGACATTGTCGGCGGGAATATCGCGACGGCGGAGGCGGCCAAGGCGTTGGCCGACGCCGGCGCGGATGGAATTAAAGTTGGCATCGGCCCCGGCTCCATTTGTACGACGCGCGTTGTGGCGGGCGTGGGAGTTCCGCAGGTTACGGCGGTGTACGATGTTTCCCGCGCGGTGCCGCGCGATGTTCCGGTGATCGCCGACGGAGGAATCAAACAATCCGGAGATGTGGCCAAGGCGATCGCCGTCGGCGCGTCTTCCGTGATGATGGGATCGGCGCTGGCCGGGACGACGGAAAGCCCGGGCGAAGTAACCTTGCATCAGGGACGCAGCTACGTGATGTACCGCGGCATGGGGAGCCTTGAGGCGATGAAGACCGCCAAAGGGAGCCGTGAGCGTTATGGCCAATGCGATGTGGATGACGACGGCAAGCTGGTTCCGCAGGGAATCGAGGGACTGGTCCCCTTCCGCGGCCCCGTGTCGAAAGTGGTTTTCCAGTTCGTCGGCGGCCTTCGTTACTCCTTCGGATATTGCGGGGCGAAAACGGTGCACGAATTCCAGGATAAAGCGCAGATCATCAAGGTTACGGCGGCGGGTCTGCGCGAAGCGCATCCCCACGATGTTACAATGCTGAAGGATGCGCCCAACTACTCCGGTCGTTGATACGCGTCGGGCAATCAAAAGCGTCAGGCGAAAAAACACCTGACGCTTTTGGGTTACGCTCATACTGTGCGTTTTTTCTTCTCGCATCGGGCTTTTTCACAATTGACCGAGCGCCTTTCCGGCCAGTCGCCCTTCTGCCGTGTACGAAAACTCCACAGGGACGTTGTTCACGATCTGCCGCGCGATCTGGTTCCGATCGTTGTACCGGTAAACGACTTCCGAGCAGAGTATTCCACGTAATTTTTACAAGCTTAAAGTCTCACGAGCCTTAACTTATTTCTTTTGCAGTTCGGCCTTCTTTTCTGGAATCAACCTATATGTCCAAAAACCTCCAAGGTCTGTACAGTCTAGACGCGGATTAAGATGCATTAGGGTGTCAATCTCACGCCTCTCCACGCATCGACTCTGGTTTTTGTCAGGGTCGATAAGCCACCACAGAGGCTTGTTTTCTGATCGCAGACGGACGGCTAAGTAAGAGTTTATTCGGATTAACTGAATATCGCCAGGACCGATTGTACACCCACTAGGGCCAGTCAACGTTGATGTTTTATTCTTATTCATCGTCCATGTATATCTTCCGATGCGAAGCCGGTGTCGAGAGTAATCAACAGCAAACACAAAAACACTGATAAGAATAACAAACAGCGCAAATGAAATCATAAAAAAATATAAAAGTCGAAGTTTCCATCTCTTCTTTTGAATTTCATCCTCAGTATCGGTATGCATAATACTTTTTGGTTCATGACAACTTAAGAGGGCTTCTCCTAAGCGATTTTAATAGCAGTTGGTAGATATCATGCTTTCTATAATTGAATCGAAATTCGCATTCTTTCAAGTGCAAATAAAAGGTGGTCTGTATGAAACAACTATTCCTACGCCAATATCATCGTCATAAAAAAGGTATGGGTCCATAAATATTCCAACACACACTGTAATAACAGGTTCTGATTGAAACACTGCGCTTCCGATATAATATCCGAAAAAACCACCACCTTCGCAATAGCCGATATTAAGGCCGCCTCCAGACGAAACAGCCCCATTATTGCCATTAATATCCTGATATAGTACTGTAATTGCGCCGCCAAAGTCTACAGCATTCGCTGTCTGATTATTCACATACGCGAAATAGTTCCATCCGTCGGGGTAGCCCAGGGGGTCTTGGGTTTGCCATTTGGCGAGGTCGGAGCGGTAGTTGCGGAACAGGAAGGCGTAGCCGAGGTCGCCGACGGCGGGTTTGCCGGTGAAGAAGGCGGCGCGGTCGGACGTTTCGCCGAAGGCGGTCATGCTGACGGGG
>JAVBPY010000012.1:0-100265 GCA_031549345.1 Victivallaceae bacterium | reverse complement strand
CCACCGGGGCTCTATCACCCCGCGCCACCGGTGCTCTATCACCCCGCGCCACCGGGGCTCTATCACCCCGCGCCACCGGTGCTCTATCACCCCGCGCCACCGGGGCTCTATCACCCCGCGCCACCGGCCTCTCTACGGCTGGAATCCCGGACAGAACAACTCAATTTTGCGGAGTAAAACCGCGCTCATAGAGAAGGCCGTAGATTTTTTCGATTAAAGGCGCATTGTCGGCAAGGCGCTCGAACCACCAGTAGAAGCACGTTTCGTCGGTCATGGCGTCCAGACAATAAGCCAGGAAGTCGGCTTCGTCGGCGAAATTCTTTCCCAATTTGAGGACATCGCGCGTCCGGTGCATCCCCGGACACAGGTGCAACGCGAGGACGGCTTTGCCGCTGAATTCTTGGATCAGCATCGCAGCATCGTCGGAATTGCCCGGATTCCAGTTGTATGCGCGAACGTTCCGCACCATCCGCACGTTGTCGAGGTGCGTTGCGCGCCAGGTGCACGAATGGTAGAAAAGCGGGCCCACCGCATCCCCCAATTGGTTGATGTAGGGGATACTGAACTCTGCGTGCATGGAAGGCGAAAGCAAGCTCAGTGTATCGTCGCCGACCATTGTACCGGGCCCTTCGGCATAAATCAGGGGAAAGCCGCAGGGATTGTACGCCGCGCCCGCCGCCGCGCGTACGGCGCGGATATAGGCGATCTGGAACGCGGTTATTTTTTCCAGCAACGCGTGCACCGCGTCCGGATAATCCACAAGGTCGGTGTAGAATCGCCCGGAATCCCACATCATCTCCGCAACGCTCAAAGGAGATTGCACGTCGATGTTCCGTATCCGCTCCCCGGGCGAAAGAGCGCGGTTCAATTCGGCCGCTTCGCGTATTTTTTCGCCGGTAACGCCCTCCAATGGGTCCGGAACGGGCAAGTCGAAAGCCTGGCGGGAATCGGTGATCGCGGGCTCCGCCCACAGTACGCCATTGCCCAAGCGGACAGGACGCCCGCCGAAGGCAATGGGGACCAAACTCGGTGAACCACCGCCGCCGAGCGTTCGATAAGGCGTCCAGTCCCATGCGCCAAGCGCCGCAAGGCGCGCGCTGGCGCAAGGCGCGGAGTTCGCGGAATAATAGCAGAAGCGCTTTCGGGGAGCCGCGAAGGCTCCCTCCAAACGCTCCGCCATTCCAGCGGAACCGGCTGGGTTCATGCTTCCTTTTCCGCGTTTTCCGCCTGGTGCCTGGCAATGACGTCGTTTGCCACGGCGGGCGGAACTTGTTCGTAGCGGGCAAATTCCATTTCGAACAATCCGCGCCCCTGCGTCATGCTCCGCAATTCCGTTGCGTATTTGGCGAGCTCAGCAAGGGGCGCTTCGGCGCTAAGCACCTCCATGCCTTCCTCCATGCTCATGCCGAGGATACGGCCGCGCTTTTGATTCAGCGCCCCGGTTACATCGCCCATGTAGGCGTCCGGGATGTGTGTGCGGACGGTCATGATCGGCTCCAAAAGAACCGGTTTTGCTTTGTTCATCGCCTCGCGGAAAGCCATGCGCGCGGCAATTTTGAACGCCATTTCATTGGAGTCAACCGGGTGGTATTTCCCGTCAAGCACCGTAACCTTAACGCGTTCCACGCGGCATCCAACCAGAGGACCCGCCGCGAGCATTTCCAAAACGCCCTTTTCCACGGCGGGAATGAAGTTTTTCGGAATGGTGCCGCCGACAACCGCATTGACGAATTCGAATCCGGCATCGTTGCGCTCGATTTTCAGCATCACCTCGGCAAACTGCCCGGAACCGCCGGTCTGTTTCTTGTGCCGGTAGTGTCCGTCGCCGGAGGCGGTGATGGTTTCGCGATAAGGAATCTTCGGTGTACTCAAAAGCGCTTCAACCTTGTAGGTGTCACGCAGACGCTTGACGATAATGCCCAGATGCTGATCGCCCATGCCGGAGAGGAGAAGTTCGTGGGTTTCCTCGTCGCGTTTCAGGCGCACCGTCGGGTCGCCGTCGGCGATTTTCCCGAGCCCAACAGCCAGCTTGTCGTCGTCGCCCGCCTTGGCGGTGGTTACGGCGTAGGACATTACGGGCGCCGGGTATTCAATCGGACGCAGCTTCCGGGCGTTTCCGTCCATGCTAAGCGTATCGCCGATGTGGGTATCCTTGAGTTTGGCGACGGCGCAGAGCATCCCGGGAACGGCACGTTCGATGGGAGTCTGGTTTTTTCCGTTCATTAGAAGGAGGTTTCCGAGGCGTTCCTTCGCGCCGGTGCGGAAGTTGATCATTTCGCAATCGCCGCGAATCTCGCCGGTCCGAACGCGGAGGAATGTCAATTGCCCGAGAACCGGGTCGTTCACGCTCTTGAAAACAATTGTACGTCCGGGACCGGTTTCGCTCAAATCCTCCACCGTGCCGTCGGCGGTGAGAACAGTCCCTTTGTCCAGGGGGCGCGGAAAAACATTGACGATGCAGTCCATGAGCTCGGTGATGCCGATGTCCTTCGCCGCGCTTCCGGCAAAAACAGGGATCACGCGGGCGGCGACGATGATCTTGCGCAATCCTTCGGCAACTTCCTCCATAGAGAGGTTTTCCCCATCGAGATAACGCATCATCAACTCTTCATCGGTTTCGGCGATGGCGTCCATCCAGAGGGAACGGTACTCGTCGGCATCGGCCTTAAGCTCGGCGGGGATCTCGTCGAAAAGAACGTTGTAGACGCAAGAGAAGCCCGTTCCCGACGCATTGGGCATCGTCAGAGGGATCACCACACTCTTACCGTGGTTGGCGCGCATTTTTTCGAGCGTCCGTTTGAAGTCGGCGCGTTCGTGGTCGAGGCGGTTGATCAATCCGGCGCGCGGCATTGCATTCTGCCGCGCCATTTTCCAGGCGCGCGCGGTGCCGACCTGCGGACCGTCCACGCCGTCGAGGACGACAAGGGCGGCGTCGGCCGCGCGCATCGCGCCAAAGAGCTGGCCGATGAATTCACCGTATCCGGGGGTATCGATAAAAAAGAAGGCGTGGTCTTTCCACGTGCAGTTCATAACAGCGGAATAAATGGAGCTGCGTTTTTCCTGCTCCTCGACCGTGTAATCGCTGACGCTTGTTTTCTGATCCACGCTTCCGGCGCGCGAAACGGCGCCGGCCTTAAAGAGCATAAGATCCGCCAGGGTTGTCTTACCGCTGCCGGAATGACCGGCAATGACAAAGGTTCTGCATTCTCCCGATTTTTTCATGTTTCCACCTTATTTTAGGGTTGAAAAAATAGCCTGGAACCGGTGACATTGTTGTATTGTAAACCTGTAGGGTAACTTTTGCAAGTTCCTTTCAGGAAAAAAGAGCTTATTTCAGCACATCCGGCGGTGCAATGCAAAATTTGTTTGAAAATGCTGGATTTTCCCTGAAAATGAAGTACAGTAGTGAAAAAGGAGTGATTTATGAAGGATGTTTTGTTTTACCTGACGGGTTGGGTGATTTTCTTCGGATTGCCCGCGGGCCTTGCCCTGGTCATTTTCCGGGAACGGCCGCGCCGTTGGAAACTTTTCGGCTTCTTCGGCTGTATCCTGACCGGTTGGTTCGGCTTGGTTTTCGTCTTCATCGCCCAACATGCCCCGCACAACCTCTTCGGCCCCCCCAAAGAATAATCATACGAGCGATGCGTACATTCCGCTGAAAATAAAAAGCCCCCCGGATTGCTCCGGGAGGCTTACGGGGCGAGATACTACCCCGACCGCAATAATTGTGAAACCTGCGGCACTATTGCTATAGTACAGCAACGCAAAAAATCAAGGCGCGGCGGCCCCGGAGGTGCTGGAAACACCTTCCGCGCCGAGGGTGATATCGCCCGCCCGCGCCGCCTCGATCAAGGTTGCGATGCCCCGCGCGGTCGCGGGAGTGATGTTGGCCTGCTTGGCCGGGACGGTCAGCATGGTAATATCGCGTTTGCCTGCGAGCATTTCAAGCACTCCGGCGGGATTCTCCGCCGAACTTCCCGGCGGAATCGCGCGGACACCGGCGAGCCAGCTTTGATCGTTGACAAACACCACCTTATGTTTGGTGCTCTCCATCACAGTCTTAAGGACACTCTCATTTGTTATCGTTTCGCGCATGAGCGCACCCGCATCGCTGTACTCGCGAACGATGGATTGTGTCGGCGATAAGCAGCCGCCCAACGCGAGAGTACAAGCCGCCAAGGCGAAGAGCGATACTGCGTTCAAACAATTTTCCATGTTCAAGTTTCCTTTTTGTGGCGAAATGCCGACCACCCGTAGCGGCGCAACCTGCGCCAATACCACAGTGTCATCGCCCGGGTGAGGATGCGCCGCGGATCGAAGCGCCCATACCGATACCTGGCCATGCGGTAACCGTTCGTCAAAAAATCGGCGTCGTCCTGAAGACGGTCGATGGCGTCGCCGCCAAGATCGTATTGAAGATCATGAATGTCCGCCACGATCACCAGCGACGGCGTCAGGGCGCTGATTGCTCCACGCATCCACCGTGGCATCCACCATGCTCCGATTCCGTTGCAGACATCACATACACGCTCGATATCGTCTAAAAGCTCCGCCCCCCGTAACTTTGCCGCACGAGCAAGTACTTGCTTGTCAATCACTTGATCATACGTGTACATCGTTATCCGCCTTGCTCCAGCACTCATGCCACCACTCCGGCTGGCCGTAGCCGCACTTGCCGCCAACGTACTTGCAATGCTCGTTTGCTCCGGCCAACATGACGGCCAGCGTGTTACCCGTTGTCGGGTCGGCCCGGTACGCCGCCGATTGCGCAAATGCCGCGTATTCGTCGAAACCGCCGTAAAATTGAGTCCCAAGAAATTCGGCGATTCGGACGCACAACTCACGGAATTGGACGCAGGCCGCGGCGAATTCCGTGCGGTGGCGCTGTTCGCGCTCGACTCGGTTCTTGAAATCGATGTTTTTGATGTATTCCATTGTCTCCTCCTTAACCGATTACACACGCGGGAGCAACAGCAAGCACAACCGAGGGGCCGGTCGCCTGCATGACTCCTGTCCCCATTACAAACTGTACCGCGCCGCTGCCAGGGAACGCGGAACGCAAAAACCACTGCGCCGCAGTAGCCGTACCGGATTGATATTTGATCCGGTCGTCATCGTTCGCGCAATCGTATAGCGGCCACAAAATCCCATCGTAAGGCGCCCAAACCGGCCCGAAAATCTCCATTCGCGACGGAATGAAAAAGCGGTCTGTCGCCTGGTACATCAATCCCTTGCAAGTGATCGAATCGCCTGCGTAAGGCACCACCGTTTCCGCGACCGCGGCAAGAAATTCCGAATCATTGATCCCGGCCATAAACCCCTGTATTGTTGAAGCTTGCGCTGGCGGCAAGTCGAAAATATGTTGCGCATTCCACCAGCCGCCGACTCCGGCGGAGCTGTTCAAATACTGCCGTAGTGCACTTTGCCCCCAGTGTCCGCGTCCACTGTTGATGTAGTAGGGTTCGTTGGCTTCGTAATACGTCGCGGAGGGAATTGCACCCCCGGGAAGAGTCTCCGCTTCGTCGTAGCCCATCCCGTTGTATGTGTAGTATTTCTTACCTTCCTGAAACGTTGTATCAGCGGTTGTGGCGTAGGCTTTTTCCGCCGCATCCAAAGGCATTGTCGTGAGGGTGCTAACGCTAAGCAGCGTCATGCTGTGCGTTTTGGATGCATCAAGCAACACGGCATTGTCGAACGCGGCCACCTGCCAATGGATCGTGCCGAGCGTGGCGTGCGGGAGCGTGAATACGTCGCCAATGTCGAAATACAGCGGCGCATCACCGGAACGCACCACATCCGCCACGGTACTCCACGTGAACGCATTTGCGGCAAAGTGGTTCGCCGCGTTCGTATTCACCATCCCTGCTTCCGAATACGTGAACAGCGCATAGAAAAACGAATCGCCCGTATCCGGGAGCGTATCGTTGAAGGGTGTTGTATGGAATTTGTTGCGCAATGTTACCTCCACAACCGTCGTCCCATCGTCCGGCGACACAGGGTAAGCGCCCATCTTGCGCACCAGCACGGTCTGCCCAACAAGAAAATATGACACCATTCAGCGTCAAATCATCCGGGTCGCGCCACTTAATCCGCACTGCCGTTCCCTGCGTGATGCACCGGATATCCGTGCAATCGCCCACAGGGTAGGCCGCCGCACCGCCTGTCGGCAGGACGGCCCCAGGAGGGAGTCAACCTCCCGCTTCGTGTAATAATCAATGCTAACGTTTCTGGGGACGCCGAGGCGTTCGCGCCGGTCGCGAACAAAGACCGGGAATTGAATCACCCACTCGTCCATGCCGTCGCGAACGCCCCAAAGTTCCACATCAAGCGCAATGGTTGTCCCAGCCTGAAAGACTTCTCTTAGTTCCACAGTATCCATCTGGTCGAGAACCGCCCGGAGGCCGCCGGGAACAACCTCCACAACAGAGGTGCGCAACGGCGGAGGCGTCTGCGCCCCCGACGCGCGGTTGACGACAAGGCACCACGCAAACCCCGCCAGATAATCCTCCGCATACGGTGTGCCCGAGTGATCAAGCAGGATGATATCCAGCTCGACGGGGACGGCGCGCGTCAGAAGCGGCCTAGCTGCGGGCTGTTGTGCCGCATCCACAACGGTACAGCGTACCGCGTCGGCCATGAGGGTAATTGCGTGTGTTTCCATGCGTCAAATCTCCATTGTCAGTAAGTGTTAAGAAGCGCGGTTGTCTTATCCGCAAGCGTGCCGAACGCGGCAACTTTACTCGCGCGGAGGGTAAATACACGGCGCAAAAGCTGAAGAGTGGTCTTGACCTCGGCATCGGGCAGTTTGCCCGCGAGCACCGCTTCATACCACAAATCGAGCAGCATCGCCGCCTCGGTCTGGCGCATCGCGCCAATCCCCTCCGCCAACGCCGTCCGGCAATCGGCGGCAACCAGTGCCGGCGCAAGCTGCCCCACAGTCATAAGCTCACGGTCGCAGATATACAATCCGTAGAAATTTTTACCGGAAATCGCAAACGGACGCGCGTCGGCATACCGTTTTTCCGTGTACGCCAACTCAAACCGCCAATAATCCGCCAGCCGTCGCGTCGCCTCGGAAACGGAGGCATTGTCACCGAGTGCGGAAAAAAATTCCGTGGCCGGAGCGATGTCGCCACCGTTCTTTCGGAGGATCTTCGCCGCGTCCAGCACCTTCCAGCCAAGGTCGCGCGAGGGGGCGACGTTAAACGCCGCAATTGCCTCCTCCACATTCGTAACAGTCGCATCGGCGGCGTGGACGGCAAACGTGGCGCACATGCCCAACACAAACAATACAATCATCTTAATCATCGTCATTCTCCTTTGGTTAATGCCCCGGTAATCGGAGCGGGTTGCAACACAATGTCATCCCTGAAATGCAGAAGGGGAATCGTAATTTTCAGGTGATTTTTCAACGTATCTCGAACGGACGCCGGAAAAATCCCATACCCCATCGCCGTGGCGGCGGAAGCGCATTCGGGAATATTCCGCTGCGGTTCCACAAGATGTACACGACGCGCGGTTTCGCACGGTGCGCCATAGAGCTCGCCCACAATGGCGATTTCCGGGTTTCCGCGCCGAACAGCTTCGATCAGATACGCGGTGTACCCCGCTTCGCGCCGCATGAAGTGCAAACTTGTGCGTCGCCAGCCGACGATAAACCCGTTGCAATGCGGCGCAAGGAGCGTCAGGGCGGCGGCGAGTTGATCCGGATCCGGAAAAATCGTCGCCTTCGCCGTTTCCGGCAGTGGGCTCCACGCGAGCAGAATATGCTTCATCCCTGCGCGCCGGACACGGTCGATCGCCGCCAGCAACTCCAAAGGGTCGCCGCCTGTATAGACGGCAACCACTCCCGTAAACCCGTCTTTCGCCAATGCCACAAGCTGTGCCTGCTGGTTCGCTGCGGCACCGTATTCCGCCCCCACAAGCTCGGCAGCCAGCCGCATTCCACCTGGTAACGGTTTTACCGCCTGTTTCGGATAATCGGCCTTGAGGATCACCTCCCAGCGTTTCCAGCGCGGAAGATTTTCCTGTGTGAACGCCGCATCCCGACGTAAATGCTCCACGTCAAACGAACGAAGCCCGATATCCCAAAGTTCCGAAGCCGACACGGAGAGCGCCAGGAGCAATACAAGAAAAAGAATATTTTTCATCGTGCGCTCACCCTTATGATAGTCTGAGCAGTTTGTCCACCAGCATTGCTAACCATGAGCATATAATCACCCGCAACGCGCAAGCCCTGCCGAAAAAATGGAAGAAGTCGGTTATGTTCTGGATTGATCACCACCAAATCATTCCCATCCGGAGCTTTGAGAACCAGTAGGACTGCTCGATAATGATTTAATTCAGGCGCACGTACGTGTATATAGAGTGTGGTCGGCAAATAGGCGGAAACGCTGATGGCGCGCCCCCTATCCGGAATTGAGTGGTACTCAAAAACATTTCCGCCACTTATTACACCGCCATATACACCGAGAGTGCCAGCGAACGTAACAATGTCGCTCTCCACTTCGGTCCCCCCTCCAGTCTCACCCCCTCCCAGATCTTCATCGCCATCGCCTCCGTCCCCATCGCCCCCGCCGGATACTTTATCTTTCCAATCATTTGTAATTTTTTCTAAATGTGTCTCATCCTTCGGGTCGATGTCCGGCCAGCAGGCGCGGACGCAGAATGCCAGAGATAGAAGAAATGCCAACAATATTCTCATACTACGACCTCCTCCTTGTATGTAATTGTTCCTCCGGAATCGATGACACTTCCTCCGGCAAGACACGTCACATTTCTGGCGATTCCGCCGGAATCAACCACCAGGGTCCCGCCGGAACTAACGATCACTTCGTCGGCTCTGCCGCTCTGAAAAACATGCATCGAGCCGCGATAGGCAAGTTCGTTGCCGTAGGCACTGCCGCGGAGAACGTTGATCACGCCGCCGATTCGTGCGACATTGGCTTTAGCCGTGGTCGATGCGTTGTCGATATTCATAACGCCACCCGCCGCAACCGTGCCGGAAACAGTTCCGCCGGAGATATTGAACACACCTCCGGAGCTGATTACGTTGGAGGTCGCCTTCCCGCCGTAGCACTGCACTACACCGCCGCCGGTAATCACCGTCTTGAGGGTGCTGCCACCATTAAGCGCCAGGCTGCCGCCGGAAACAACCGCGACCTGGTCAGCCGTACCTCCCGTAATGGTTGCGTTGCCACCTGAAATTGTTGTACTTGTGGTCGTTCCGCTCAAGAACATCGCCATCGAACCTCCGGGTGCCACGGTCGGTTTAAACGCCTCCCCTCCGCTGGCAATTGCCAGCAGTCCGCCGGAAACAACCGGAGCGGAGGCGATTGCTCCGCTGTAAACGGTTAATGAACCTGCGCTTATGCGAACGTTGTCTGCAGCGGCCCCGGAATAGAGAAGAAGCGAGCCGCCGCTTACGACACACCCCGTCGCGACGCGACCGCCGGAAATCGCAGCGACGCCTCCGGAGAATACATTTGAGTCAGAAGTGCATCCCCCAGAATAGAGCGTCATGCTGCCGCCCGATTGAACATTCAATCCGGTGGCAACTCCCTGATTTTTGACCAACACACGCCCACCCGACTCCACAGTGGTACTTGTCGTTCGACCTCCGGAGCTAACCACCATGGTTACACCGGCAACGGTCGTCTCCGGGTACGGCGAATTTCCGGCATTGACGACGATCACCTCGCGAAGCGCCCGCCCGGACGCGGCGATACGATATAAATCGAATATCTTCATGCGAGTACCACCAATGGGTAACGTCCGGTAGCCCCGTTCCAGTACCACATGATCTGCACCCGGTTCGCCGCTCCGGAGACCAAAAGTTCAACATTATCGGTTTTTACACTGTACTGGTTCCGGGTATCAATCTCCAGAAGAAGCGCGGGGACAGTGCGGCTCAAAACCGGCGCAGTCAACACCACGTCGCCATCCAGAGTTACCTTCTGCAACGGGCCATCGGATGCTTTGATGACGAGCGTGCCAGCATAGGTCAATGACTTCCACGATGGATACAGCTTCTCGTCGAGTATAGAATTAACAGCGGGAGCAACATGGGTATTGAGTGTGGAATCGAGCACGGCTGCAACGCGGGTTCCAATCACATTGGACGTATCCGACAATGCGGAAATATCGGTAATCCTGGCGGGAAATTCCACGTAACACGGCCCCAGGAGAACACCGCCTTCCGCATCCTCGACACGCATATACGATTCGGTTTCCGTATCGTATATCAGGCATTCGGCATGGTAGTTCCATACGCCGGACGTGTAGCCGTCGAATGTATGCACCGCCAGAAGAAGCATGCCGCCATAATACCCGCCCCCAAAACTCGGCGGGGAATCAATCCATTCCAGTCCCGTCCAGAATTTTGCCGTGCCCGTCTCACTGAACCACACAATCGACGTACTCCCAGTCCGCGTGAATGTAACGCGGATGTGGATCGGGTGCCCGTCGGCCCGGTGGGGAATGCGAATGCTCATAAACGCTTCACCTGGGGTTTGCGGTGTTTCCGCCTTCGGCAAGTTCACCCAACCTCCCGGAGTGAGAACCTGCCCTGTCGCTCCACCCGTCGGTACAAGGCGGTTTTCGTCTACCTTTGCCGGAGTTGTCCAGCCGGACGGCGCAAGGAATTGCCCCGCGGAACCTCCCGCAGGCACAAGGCGATTTTCATCGACCTTCTCCTGATTCGCCCACCCCAAAGGGGTGAGGACCTGTCCCACGGAGCCCCCCTCCGGGACAAGACGTGCCGGATTCACTTCCGGGACAGTGGGGATGTCGTCCGGGGTCGGCAAAACTTCGTAATCCCCCACGGCGGCATTCTCCACCGTCGCAGCGCCGATTTTACGACTGGCCAGCGAAAGAACACGGTAATGTTTTTTTGTTGCGCGGACGTAGAAAATCATCCCCTCATACGGGACCTCAATGTCCGCAATTTGCGCAAGCGTATTCACGCGTACCCGTGCGTCGAGCGGCGTGTCCACCGCGCCGGGGATCAGCTCCCCGCCCAATTGTATCCGGCTCATACCTGATCCTCCGTGTTAATGATGCGGATTGAAATTTCCGCCGTCGATAATGCAAATTCCCCGTACAGGCCGTACGAAACGCCATCCAGGATAAACCCGGCTCCGTTCGCCCCGGTCCCAGTCGAAACGTTGTTTTCGTTAAACGATGTCCAAGCGCCGATTCCATCAAACTTCTGCACCTTCAACAGGCCGGTTCCCGGCACCAGCGCAAACACAAGCGCACCGGCGGGGACGACGCCCAAACTGGTTTTCCCAAGCAGCGCGGCGTCGGCCGAGGTAACGAAACTCCGTGTATCGTCAAGCATGGCTTGGGTGATGCCCCCTACGCGGAAAACGTTGCCGGCGACCTCGCTCGGAATGTAACCATAGTACATTATGCCATCGACAATGCCTGAATTCCCGACCTCGCTCGTTCCAAGAAATTGCGTAAGGTAGATGCGCCCCGTTTCAAACGGCGGGGCCTGCGAGCCAAACCACACCCGCATGCTCTTGGAGGGTAACCGGACAATCCGCGTTACACCAAGCGCATTGTAATACGGAAGCGTGAGCTCGCCTTCCTCCGTGTCGACGCAGACCGCCGCAATGGTCGCATTGGGGTAAGCGGCAAGATCAAAGGTGTAATACGCCATCCCCGACGGACGTTTCCCGAATTCGATCGCAGGCCAGGATTTGATGTTCGCCGCCTTCTCGTAATGTACGATAACCGCGGGATTGCACCAATCGTTGTAGGCGTCGCTCCGCTTGGCGTACACGTACACGGTAGAAGTACGGGCAACACTGTCGTTGATCGTGGACATGAAAACAAAACCCGCCGCCTGGTTGGCGTAAACGCCCAATTCAGAGAGTTCTCCGGTCGCGTTCGGATGAATGCCCTGCCCGTCCGATCCATGGATTGAGGCCAGCCATGCGTCGACCGTTCCGACAAATCCGCGAATCACCGCCAACTCGTAAGCGTTGGCCCCGTCCGCCCCGCGCAAACTTGCAAGCCATTGCGCGATGCTTCCAACATACCCGCCATCAACGGCAATCTCGTAGGTACTCTTGCCTGTTTCACCCCGGAGCGATTCAATCCACTCTTCGGATGTCCCCGTATAGCCGCCCGCCGCGGCGATCTCGTACGCTGAAAGCCCGGGATCGCCCTTTTCACCCTTTTCGCCGTCTTCCGCACGAAAATAATCGGCGATCAGCGCATGGATTTGTGCGCTGTTAAGATACTCCGGGTCGTTGCGCACATCGTCCGGCGTTTCGCCCGGAAGCCATACACGGTTACAGATAACATAGTCGAACTCCCACGCTCCGGCCGCAACATCCGCCCCTTCATCGACATTAAAAAGCCCGAATTCAGCTTTAAACGTTATTTGCCCCCGTGTCCCGACCGCCTCCAGAAGCCCCGGAAGAGCGGTATTGGGAAGTTCCACGCGCAAAATCGTGCGCGGAGGCTCGTCGTCGGTCTGATACGCGCGGATACCTGTAAAACGCTTGAGCGGCGGGTCGGTTTTCTGGTCGTAGTCGCCATCCATCGCAAAATAGTATGAGCCGGTCGCAATCTCCTCGTAAGGATACGGTTCCAGCGGCTCGGAATCTGTTATGGCCTCAGGAGTGCGGCGCAAATCAAGCTCCAATGCCGTCGCCACACCGATTTTGCTCGATGGAGGCGGCAGTGTCTTGCCGCGGTTGTCGCAATGTATGGCGCTTCCGCCGTCGAGCTTATATATTCTACGTATCACCTGCATTATCTGCCCTCCGTCTTTAATCGGCTAAACTTGTGCATAATCGGTCTCCACGATGGTTTGATTGCCGCGGATGCGGCCCCGCACGCCATTGACGTACACCCGGTATTGTTCTGTAACAGTTATGGTCGCAACCACGATCCAGTTATTCAGCGGCAAGACGATCCAGTTACTCGACACCCCGTAAATGGAGAATCGCACCCGGCCGATTGCGGCATGATTATAGTGTCCGGATTGCCATTTTGCCAACACATCGTACTCGCCCGGGCCGCCCATTTTCCACGTCCCGATAATGGCGGGAACATCGTCCCCGGAAACATCGACAGGGACACTGAACGCCTTCAGATTGACTTGGCGCTCCGGCTGATCGGACTCGGCTTCGATGCGGCAGAGGATACAACGGCCATGGATACGCTTTGTGTCGCCCTCCACAAAAGCGACCATGTCGGGGATCTCCTCACAAGATTGCCGACAAACCGCCAGACGATGGTTCAGGTCCGCCAGAAGATACCCGTTGACGGTGCGGTTGATGAGTGTGGGCCCTCCCCCATCATCCTCATCCCCGGAAGTTCCATTGCCTTCGCCACCGCCACCGCCGCCACCACCACCGCCACCACCACCGCCGCCGCCTCCGCCGCCACCGCCGCCACCGCCACCACCGCTACCCCAGTAGCCGCCTCCTCCGCCACCGCCTTTACCCCAGCCGCCGTTCCCCATGCCGCTGCCACCGCCATCATCGTCATCGCCGCCGCCGTCAACGTTTTCCCATTCTCCTGGAATTTTTGTTTCTTTATCCCGCTCATCAAGATAGAATTCCTCTTTTTCCTCCATGATCAAAACTCCGCTAAAGGACAGAGTTTGGTCAGCAGGATCGCAGCGACCGTGACCTGGTACTGGGTAACGGTCACCGTAACGATGGGTTCGCCGCCCTCCTCCGACTCGGTTTCTTCCACTTTGATTGCCGCGATGGGGTATGCGCTCGGCCCGGGGGTACAAATCTTGTACTCAGGCTCGCTCCAGACGCCGTCTTCGTCCGGAACAGAGCAAAGGCAAAGTACGCCATCTTCAGGCTCGATATCCTTTTTTTCCGCCACCAACCCAAAATAAATCCCGTTACGGTTAAGGTAGCCGGGCGATACATCGAGCAACCCATCATCGTTGACGGTTACTGCAAAGAGCGGCGTTTCAACGCTGGCGCCGTCGGTTGGCACAACCCCGCGCCGCTCCACCTCAATCACCGTGCCGCTCGCTGTCTCGCGGAGGTGGATGCCCAGACCGCCGACCGCTTTGGCGCGATGCAGGTGCTCGATAATCTCGTCGATCTTACTGCCGACGGCCTGGATATTTTGCCCGTGCCCCAAGCGCATAGGAATGCTCATACTTTTGCCTCACTTGCTTAAACCGGTTGTCGATTTGTCGGCAATGGTTTCGTACAATTTTGCGTTCCATCCACGAGAATCGCCGGAACGCGTCCATGTTAATGTCGCAAGCCAGCACTTGCCGTTGTATCGAATGGATGCACTGTCGCATTTCCAGTTTCCGTCTTTGATGCCGAACGTTTCATCGGGAGCTCCGATTCTATTGAGCGAGCCCGCGACCATTTTTCCGGCCGATTTGGCGGAGCGGAATCTTGCGGTTTCCGTAACCGCGTACGTCGCAACGTCAACACTGTTCACCCCCGGCATCTCCAGAACACTGGCGCACCTCCAGCGAACATTTTTGACCATCATATACGGAACGTAGTCCTTACTCCACGTACAATAATCAGCGGCGGATCCTTCGATAAGCGGGGTTGTCGCTGCCGTCCATATTTTTTGGGCTTCCGCGGTTTTTCCAGGAGCGCAATATATATAATGATCCCAACGCATCCGGTAATTTGACAACGCGGACAACGGTAAAGAGAGCATCCCCCCGGAGAGCTGGGCCGATTTTTTCCCGAATTCAACGCTGGGCGGCTCGACAAAGAGTCCGTCGCTGCCGCCCGAGAACCGGATCTCGCACGCCCAGAGCTCCCCTCCCTCCTGAAAGACATTGCTGAAACTGACCGCAAGCGTCCCCTCCCTGCTACCGATGGGATTTGCTGACTGTTTGGCAAGCATTTCGTCACGAGTGCCGTAGTAGGTGATCGTCTCTGTCGCTCCCGAAGTGGTCCACTCCCTTCGGCATGAAGCAAATTTTACGACTTCGGCTTTCGTTTCCGTCATGTGGTTATCCCTCCCGCAATGTTTTTGAGAATCAGTTCAATTTCGGCAATGATATCGAGCTGTTTGGCGTTGAGGCGCGAAATTTCGCGGTTGATTTTCTCCACATCAGGGCCTTTTGCCCCGCCTGCGAAGCCGCCGCGCGCGGTCAGGCTGTTGGTGGCAATGCTTCCGTTCACCCCCTCCAATCCGGTGCGTCCCGGATTGGCAAGCTGGTAGCTAAGGTCCGCAAGGCGTTCGACCTGCGATTTCTCCTCATCTTTCAGCTTGCCTCCTTTTTTCTCTTCGGCATCGCGCACCGCCTGTTTCCGTGCCCACTCCTCCCCGCGTCCGGCGTTTGTCATCGCCTGCCCCAGAAGTCCTTGGGCCTGGTCGCGCAAACCTTTTTTAAGGTTTAAGTCGCGCAATGCCTGACGTTGCGCGAGTAGTTCACGCGTTTCTTCTTCGGTGATATTTTTTCCTGCCCGCTGCATTTCCAACTTAAGCTTAAGGCGTTCGTACTCCTCATAACGCCCTGCGATGAGCAGCCGCTGGAGTTCAACCTCCTCCTTGGCTTCGGCAATCTTTTTTTGTGTATCCTTCTTGTCATCGTCGTTCTTTTTTTGCATACCCTGCTTCGCCAAAGCAGCGTGCGCCGCAAGAATTTCGTCTTTTTCTTCTTTCGTGAGCTGTAAATTTTTTTCCTTAAGCTCTTTTTCAAGCTTGAGGGCGGCAGCCTTCTCCTGCTCGCCATTAAGAATCAAATTGTTGTATTCCAACTCGTATTTTGCCTGCTCCGTGAGCTTCTCCAGCGCTTTCGCGCGAGCCTTCTCCTGATCGGCGATCTGGTTTTCCAGTGATGCCATCCGCGCCTTGGACTCCAGCATCTCTTTTTCGGCGGCCAGAGCCGCAAGCTCGGCGTCGGCCCGTTCGTGCGCTGTCGGAGCAACAGGAGCAAACAGAGTGCCGCTGCCCGCAGCCCGTGTCCTTGCGTCCATCTTATCCACGTCCTTCTGCCGACTGTTTGATATCCCTTTTAGATATTCATACTTGGCAGACTCCTCACGAAGTGCCGCTTGCCGGTTGGCAATCTTATCGCCGTGCGAGGTTGCAATATTGTACTGCCGGTCGCTTTCCGAGCGGCGCGTCTGCTCGTTTGTGTCTGCGAGACCCTGCTTGGCAGCGGTAACTTTGGCGGTCTTTTCAAGCAGCGCCTTGTCGGAATCTTCCTCGCTTTCGTAACCATCCTTCTTGAGATGCGCGGCTTTCTGGCGCAGCTCCTTAAGCTTCTTGTAATCGGCGAGGCGGGCAGAGTAAAAATCGATCTCTTGCTTGGTGGTCGAATTTTTAAGCCCCCCCTCCATGGCGGCAATGGCCTTGTCCTCGTTGCCCTCGCGCCCGTACCTCATTGCGTCGACTTCGCCATCACCCCGCGCCCAGCGGGTTCCCCACATGAGCGTTTCCTTATAACCGACCCGATAATCGGCTCCGATCCGGTCCTTCAGCGCATCGGCCTCAGCTTTAACGGCCCCGGACTGGCGGCTGCGTTCGGCCTCACCTGCCCGGCGCTGCACCTCCGCAAAATTGCGCACAGCGCCGCTTGTTCCGTCAATCACCGCCCCCAGGTCACCATAGCGGCGTTCCAGGATCGTCAGGAGCCCCAGTGTTTCCCGCATGGAACTATTGTCTGTATGCCCGGCGCTGGAGAGCTCGCCCAAGCGCGTCAGGTGGCCTTTCATCGCACTCCCCGCCTCGCGTTCCTCGGCTGCAACACGCGCGGCCGCTTCCGAATATTTAGCGGCCTTTTCCGCCGCCTCCTCGGCGGAGACGGTGAGATGGTCATAGATGGTCTTTGCAGCCGAAACAAGCGCAGTTATAACCGTCAGCGCGATTGTTACAGGGTTGAGCAAATTGCCGACCGCGTCTTTAATTTGTTCCACAGCTTTCCGCCCGGACGCGATTTCATCCCACGCCTTACGTGCTTTATCGGCGGCGGTTTGGGCATTCACTCCCATTTTTTCTGTGGCGGCACGGCTCTCGATTACCACTCTATCCAGTTCGGCTTTGTACTCTTTGGAGTCGAGTGTGAGCTTGCAGATCATTGGCATTACTTTATTCCTCCCTTTCAACGGACTTGTTCTGTAAAAACGCATCCGCGAGTTCGTTCACACGTGCCTCGATTCGACGTTCCAGCTCCGCATCGGGCCGGCACCGGATCACGTCGGGATTTGAGCTCTCGCGGCGACGATAATTCACATAATAAAAGCAGATCGCAGCGAGTGGAATATGGTGTATCGCGTACTCGCTGCGCTCGTTGGATTCCTTTGCGGCAATGCTTGTAATCTGCGTCAACCAGCCCGCATCGTACCGCGCGGGCTCCCCCCGTGACTCCACATCCAGCGGAAGCATAGTGAGCGGGCGAAATGTGGTACGGATCATATTTACAACCTCGCAGGCCGCCTCCTCCGCCGAAAGCCCGGTGGCCGCGGCATAACCGTGCGCCGCAACCGGTATCTCGTGCAACGCGCAGTCGATTTCCCGCACGTCCGGAGCACTGATGATGTAGAGGGCTATGGAGATATCTGTTTCCGTTACCTCCCCCCCTATTATAAACGGCGACTCCAGAAGCCAAAGGAGCGACCACTTGGCCGCCGTTATGGGCATGACCGGGAGCGCGCCAATCCGCAGTGTACAAGCATGGAGCGTTTCCAGGAGGATTTGTCCCTCGGCGGTACGGTCGTACTTAAGGTCCTCCAGGCGTTTCAGTTCCGCATCATCGGCAAGAAGCGCATTGAACTCCGGCCCAGCCAACAAGCGGAGCTTGGCGCAATCCCGGTTCATGGTTAAGCCTTCATGGGAGCGACACCGCTTCCGGTGCAGCTCCTATGCCCGTTTACAGTCGTGGAAATCTCGACCGAATTAAGAGTGTACTCATCCCCGTTGACGGTGAGCTTTCCACCGACCGTGAGCGCCGAGATGTCGCCATCCGCCTGAACATTGCCGGTAAAATTGATCGTCCTTTTTTTACCGAACACATCAATCTGTTCAATAACCCCATCTTCGCCGAGCGCCTCGGCCTCGGACGCTGTTTCGCCGATGGTAACCGTCTGGAGGGTAAGTCCCGTCACCACACCCTGAAATTCTGCCAAACCGAATACAATTGCCATACTATTCAACTCCTTGCTTTACTGTTAACTGTTGTGCAAAACACACAAACATCGGGTCCGCGGACATCGCGGAGATCCCGCCCGGCACATAAAAACACCCGTTTTCATGGTGTCCGCGCGGAGGGAAAAGCTCACGTAAACGCTCGATCATGGCAAACACCCGGAGAGCCATCGCATCTGTCCCGGGGCGGAAAATATCCACCACAACGAGCTTCAGCTTAAACTCCTCCACCGTATGCGCTTCAACGAGTTCTCCGGCCTCGAACGCCACGATCACGGCGGGGAACATGTGTTTGCCGAATACGCGGAGCTCCTGTTGGATCTGATCGTCGACCTGGGCGGAGCTCAGTACGACGGCACCGAAAAAACCGCTTGTCTCCAAGCGTGTTTTAAGATCGGCCATAATCGCACTTGCTTTTCGCATCAATATTCCTCCAGTTTTGTGCGGGTAAACTCCGACTCATTGCTCTCCGTTAGGGTGATTCCGGCAGTGGATGCGGAATTTTCTTCCGCCCCTGCGAGCAAAAACATCCCATTCAGAATCATCTCCAGATACTTGCGCGTCTGGGCGACGCGGTTGGCGACGTTTTCGGATAGTTTTCCTGCTCCGCCACGTGCATAAGCACGTTCCTCGGCCAATGTAAGCGACCAGTCGAGAAGGAGCGCCGCCGTGCCCGCACCCGTTACCGGAACGGCATAACGTTTGGCCAGGCATCCGTCGATTTCCGCCGAGGCGGCGGCCAGGTCTGTTGCCGCCTCGTGCTCGTAAGCATAGATGCGGTCAAACACAACTCCCAAACGCAACTGCAAATCAGAAATTTGCGCGTACATCAGGACACGACCGGCCGCACGTCGGTGCGGTTAATGTTACAGGCACAGAAACCGGTAGTGATTCGGGTTCTCTCTTCGAACATGATTTCCTCCTTTTTTAGGATGATGACTTGCGACGCCGCGACCGTTTCGGGCATCCGTGTCAAGATCGTTTTTGCGTTTTGTAAAAATCGCTCCGCAGATCCTTGAGCGCGTCGTGAACGTTGCGGATAAACTCGCGGTTTTCAGCGCTCGCGGACGACAACTTGGCGACCTCATCGGAAACACGTTCCAACCGGTCGAGGACACGCAGCATGGTACCGTCGAGCTGTCTGAGGCGTTGGTCTGTAACTCCGGGATTATCCTGCTCAAGGTGCGCTTCCAGCCGCTGCGTGAGTTCGGCAAACTTTTCGCGCTCCAGGCGTTGTACTTGTTCGGCGAGCGTCTGGCGTTCGACACGATCCTGTGCAAGACTGTGGTGCAGCAGGAGCGTAACGACCACAGCGACCACGCCGCCGCCGCCGACCGCGCCGATCAAACTCTGCATGATTGAATCCATTACTGGCTCCTCGGTTTTGCGTATCGTACGCTGTATCGGCTCCGCGGTCTGCGGCGTGGTGTGGCGAATGTGGCTTGGAAGCAATGCCCCTCTATACATGGGGCAAAAGTGCCGTTTTTACCGGATTTTCACGGCGAACGATATGTAAACATTTAAACCGCTTCTCTTTATCGTGTATCACGACATAAAAAAGCAATCCGCTTCGACAGAGTGGTTGTATTGGAATTACTGCGGTATAAGAGTTGGGGAACAAGACAGGCTTGAAAATAGGACACCGCAATCCGGGCATTTCCGCCGGTCGGTGTTATCGTCAAAAATCTCGTAAGAATTTTATGCATGACAAGCACATTTTTTGCCTGTCCTGCTCTTTGGTGAGAATAAAAGGTGATGATTTATCAATCTTGGCGAGTGCCGAAAATTCCGCGAATTCTCACGGGAGATCGTTAAGAGGGTGGGGAAACAAGTTCAATCGGTCGGAAGGACGTACAATCCGGCGCGGCAAAGAAAAAAGGGGGATTTCAGATATATAAGATTTTTATTTTTGATCAACGAATCAACCATAAGAATAATCTTCACTCTCGCTGCATAAGGATTGTTTCACGTCGTTCAGTCTGCACTTCAATGGCTAAATGGCGACTGCGTTCCCTTCAACTCCTTGGGCTTGCCAGGCGTAACATAACGCTTATACCCGCCTCGGGTGATGATAAACTCACCGCCCCTGGGACCGATGTGGATCTCGCGCTTCAGCGGCGGCTCTTTGCCGATAGCGACCAGGCGCGTTACAGCGAAAATCGCACCGCCGATCATCGCCGCGCCGATCAGGACAAGGACGATGAGCAAAAGAATTGTGGTACGAAGGCCAAAAGGCCACGTGATTTGTATGTTACGCTGGTTGATTGTTCCGGAGTTGTGTTGTATCCGCACTATTTTACGCCACAGTGGCAGACAAACTCCTCATTATTGTTCCTTTTTTGCTTCGCGTTTCAAAATTTTACAGATTTGCCCGATCGCCTCGTCGGACAACGCGTCGCAGTCGAGCACCATATCACGGATGCAGTCAATAGACGAGGCGGGCGCCTTGCCGTCATGGTAATACGCATTGAGCGCCCCCTCGTTGTGGCCGATCTGGATGCCGCCGGACTGACCGACAAATTGCGTCTTGGATTCCAAGGCGGGATATTCGTCGGAGAAACAGTATACACGCATATCCGGCAACAACCGTTCCAGGGTATCGAGCGGAATATTCTTTATCTCGTGTTCGCCCGAGCAAAATTTATGGACGGTGGCGTAATTGACCCCCGTCCGTTCGGAAAGACGCCGCATATTACCGGCTTCCGCCACAGCGCGGAGTAGAGCTTTTTTGATTGTTTTAAGAACGGCCATATCCAATTCCAATATTTATTGGATTTAATATAACCCGCATCTACTTTTTTGCAAATTTTCTTATAAAACGACTTGAATTTTATTGTATTCGCTATAATTTAATATCCATGGAACCAATTAAAGAAGCTTAAAATGGCCATATCTTGCCTCAAAACAGAAGCAAAGGGAATAATTATCGCAATGACAACAAAACTGCGTAGAAAAATCAATGCCATGCAACTGAGCCAGACCGCTCTTGCAAAGCGGCTCAACGCCAAAGTAACAACAATCAACATGTCCGTACTAAACGGCATCAAAACCACCCGCGTTGCCAAACGCTACGCGGAGGCTCTTGGCTGCGACTGGCGTGATTTGCTCGATTAATACTAAAGACAAGGAAACAGTACTATGCCCACAGGAACGAAACAACCAAACGCCGATACACCACGCCCTACGCGGGTTTTCGGAGAAGGAGAAGTAATACCATGAGCACATGGTGGATTTTTGTTTTCGGCATCAACGGAGCGGCGATCGTGCTCTGTCTCGCAACGTTGGTTGTGATGTTTCTTCACCTCAAGCATTGCCGTGCCTGCCGGGCGAAGGAGTGTGCGGGACGAATTGTTGATTTGCCGGACGCGCCCGGCACAAGGAGGTAGCCGGTGTGTCTTATCAATCAATACGATGCGTTGCAAATTTGCGCAGAAGACAGCGCAAGCTGGTACGATATGCGGAATTTTCCGGGACTCGATGTCTGCCGCCTGATTTTGTTGCTGGCAGACTTTGCCGCGGAAAATCCATTGCGGTGGAAAGCAACCCGTCTGCGTATGGAAGCGCCGGAATTGGGCATGGAGGAGTTGCGGATTGCTCTCGCCACAAGCCGCGCGACGCTGTACCGGCATTTGCGGCCGATCATAATCGGTGAATATGCGGGGGAGAGCCCCCTTCACCGCTCGCCGCACGAAACAGGGTGCACACTGACGTGGCGGCGCACGGTACGACTCTGCGCCTGGTCCGTGCTCAACGCGGAGCGTTGGCGGGTGATCCGGTGCAGCAATTCACTCCCCGGCGCGCGACAGGAGGAAGTGGCGGGAATCTGCCGGGTAACCCAACAAAGGGTAAGCGAGTACTTGCGGCCTTTCAGGCTGCCTGATGACGACAATTGGATTTACAAAAGGAACACTGAGGAGATTTTTTGATGGATATTACAACTTATTCCGGCAAGTCGGGCACGGAGAATCCCTCCGTCGATTCAAAATGTCCCGCCGCCATCTACGCAGCAGGGGATGCGATTTTTCGTGATTTGGTTCTAATCGGGATCCGCTCCAAGCGACGTGCCGACGAATTGAACGGCAAGCTTGCAAAGCTCAAAACCGCCTACAAGAAAGAGGCGGCGGCGGACATGGCTGCAATCATCAAACTCCGCAAGCAGCTATCCAATTATGTTGTGGCGCAATCAAAATATTTCAAGCGCAACCGGCTTCATAAAACGCCGTATGGTGCATACGGTTTGCGAAAATCGACGGAACTCCAGGTAACAGACCTTAAGGCCGTAATCGCATTTTCAGACGAGCAAAAATTGGACCTTTACCAGACCATCAGGGTCTCCGAGGCCGACAACGCCGCGATCCGCGCCGCAATCGACGAATTTGGCGCAGTCCCCGGCGCACGGCTCGTTTCCATCGATGTCCTGCGGTGCAAGCCCTCCCCGGAAGTTCCGGGGAAGGATGTATATAAGGAAGATGTTTGAACGCGAATTTGCAACGGTATTAAAGTGCGGTGCCCTTCTTAGGCACGAATAATTTTCCCATATTGACGCCCTCGAATTCGAGCAATTTTATCTTGGTCCTCACGCCGCCGGAAAACCCGGTCAGGCTGCCGCTTGCCCCGACAACGCGGTGGCAGGGGATGATGATCGAAATAGGATTATGCCCGACCGCGCCGCCGACAGCCTGGCTCGACATGGTTTCGCGCCCCATCCGTTTTGCCATTTTCCGGGCGATCTCGCCGTAGGTGATAACCTCGCCATAGGGTATTTCGGTCAGAATTTTCCATACTCCTTGCCGGAAGTCGCCGCCGATGGGGGCAAGCGGCAGTTCGGAAATGGCCGGCTTCTTACCCGCAAAGTAACAATCGAGCCACTTTCGGGCGATTCTGAACACCGGGCAATCGTCCTTAGGGAGCATTGCTTCCGGGATGGTATCGCCGAAATATTTTTGCCCTTCCATCCAAAGTCCGACGATTTTTCCGTCTTTGCACGCCAGGGTTAGATTCCCGATCGGGGATTGAAAGATGGTCGAATAGTACATGACTGACTCCTATGGTTGTATCTGCGACAATGAATTCCAAAGATTGATCACGGCGTAGCTGCGCCATGGACGCCAGGCTTCTGCCAGGGCGAGCCACTCTTTCCCCGGGCGGTTTGAAAACGCTTTTTTGACTCCCGCATCGGTCTCCAGAAAAGCGTCCGTCCAGCCCATGGCCCGCATTGCGATATACTGCGCGGTCCAGTTGCCGATGCCGTCCACGGCGGTCAACTTCCGGAGCGTATCCTCCGGACAGGCATAATAACTCAGATCGATTTCCCGATTTTGGATCCGCCGCGCCAATTCCAGAATGGTTCTTGAGCGTGATCCGGTAACGCCGAGTGGCCCGAAACAATTCTCGATCGGAAACGGCAGGCGGATGACCTCCTCCGGAGATGGAAATAAATGGGTCAAGCCTTCGATATTGGTTTCAAGCGGCGTTCCGTAGGCCTTGACCATCCGGTCCGCTAAAGTCCGAGCGGCTTTCACGGTGATCTGCTGTCCCAAAACGGCCCGGACTGCAATTTCAAAGGGGTCGAAACAACCCGGCAACCGCAAGCCTGCAACACAAAGTCCGGAACGAATATCGTTCATGCAGGAGAGCGCCGCATACACCGCATCCGGCGCGCAATCCAGATCGAATTGCCGCCGGACCCGGGCCAGCGTCTGCGGAAGAACGGCGAGTAGCGTTCCACTGAGCGTAAGAGTCAGCAAGCATTTAGCCGGATTGTGCCCAACCCGTAGCCAGCCGTGAACCATGGCTCCGTTGCCATCGGGCAACCGAACCGTGCGGCAATATTCACCACCCCGAATCGCCTCGACGCCCGGAATGGCGCGCGCCGCAAAAAAGTTTAAAAGCTCGTCCCATCGATAAGGGGGGCGATATCCCAGCGAGAGTTTGATTTCGGGCGCGGTTACTTTTTCCTCCACCGCCTGTTTCCGCAGCCGTGTCGGAGAAAGGTGATATTGTTTTTGGAAAAGGTCATTGAAACGTCGCTGGCTTCCGCACCCGGCCGCTTTGGTAATTTTATTTACCGGCAATCCAGTATCCGTTAAAAGATGTTTGGCCAGTAGAAGTTTACACGTTTGCAGATATTGCACCGGCGCAACCTGGTATTCGTCGACGAATACCCGTCGCAAATGGCGGCCGGTACACGCAAGACGCCTGGCAAGTTCATCCAACGTAAAACCGCTTCCGCAAAATTCCTCCAACAACTTTGCCGACCGATAGGCCAGTGGATTAACACTGTCCGAAACAGCCAGGCCGGGCGCGCGTTCCGGGCGGCACAATAAACAGGGACGATATCCAGCTTGTTCCGCCGCAGCAGCAGTCGGATAAAAATGGCAATTTTCAGGCTTGGGCAATCTGGCTTGGCAAATTGGCCGGCAATAAATCTTAGTCGATGAAATCCCCACAAAGAATCGACCGTCGAAGGCGGGATCTTTCTCCCTGAACGCCTTCAGCATGGTGTATTCATCAAAGCGCATGGATCAACCTTCCTGGTTTTTCTTTCTTTAACTAAAGATATCACATGCCCAAGCAAAAACAAGCCATTTTCGGACATTATTTTTCTTTTTTATTGTTTCTCCAAGAGCAATAAACAATCAGGCGACGAATGAGGTTTATTTTTAAACTTGTAATCCGAAAATCAAAAGCTACTGTACTTCAACAGCGTTTACTCCGATCTTTTTCCTCCCTAAGTGGCAAGCTCTATATGGATTGATAAACCGTGGTATGGATTGATAAACCGTGGCAAGATAGCATCAGGACGCGCAAGAAACTCGATGGGAGGCGCGAATGCAACTAAATACGATACAATTTTTGAGCGCAAAAGCTTTTGTCGGTTATTTTTGCATAGTACTATCGGGTTGTTGTTCCCGGCCCGCATCCTGTGGTTTTCTTGAAATGGACAATTCTTTACGCTTTAGGGTTATCAGTGAAAGGCCAGCTATAAAAAGTCAAGAAGGAAATGAGCCATGTTTCACATGTTAATTCCAATAAAAGAAGCAAAGCCAGAATCAATCCATGACTTGGTATTGTCGTTGTAATCTATCCCAATAGTAGCCACGCCAGAAACAATACATTGCTCTTTTTCAAGCAATTCCATACAGCAACGCATGGATGATCCTGTTTCAATCCATTCATCAACGATAAGCACTCGGCTGTCAGCAGCAAGGCTTCCCTTTTTAAGCTCTAAAGTTTTTTCTGATTTTGAGTAATCAAGGTATTTTGAGGATAAAAGTTGGCTTTCTGGATAGGGCAGTCTTCCGCCCTTTCTTAGTGGAATAAAACCAATGTGCAATTCCCTTGCAAGAGCAACACCTAAAATCCAGCCAACGGCTTCCGGTGATGCAATGAAATCAATTTTTTTAGTGTATAGAGCAGAAAAATACTTGATGATCTCAGAAAACAATGTGTCATTAGCAAAGAGAGGCAAAAGGTCATACCTTCCGATACTGTCATGAGAAATTGCGTTTTTTATCTTTTCTCTAAGTTCTTGCTGTGTCATAATCTTCACTCCTTGACTTTCTTTGCCGGTGTCTCCTGATAGGGTCTGTTTTCTTTCAGAATCGTAAAAATGATATTGCAAAGTATTTGGACAGTTCTTTCAGCGAATCTATGCTTGGATATCCTCTGCCGGATTCCCATTTCGATATAGCTGTTCTTGATACATATAACTGTTCTGCAAGTTGCTCTTGGGTTAATCCTTTTTGCGTTCTGATTTCCCGCTCGGTATCCGCGTTGCCTCCTGGGATAGCCAGAAGATCGAAACAGAAATATATTTTTTACTCAGCATTCCGGTCAATAAGAGTGATGACTTCAAAGGAAGCTGTGGTGAAATTTATAGTTTGAGTAATTGGTACGACGGCCCCATGTGGATGCGAGGCTACTGATACCAATGGAGCATTTTGAACACGGAACGGTTCCAAGGGCCGTTCCGTGTTCGTTCCTCAGCCCAAATCCGCAAGGAGGGCTTCGGTGCGGCGGAGTTTGTCTTCCATATCCGCGAGGTGCGCTTTCGCTTCCGCAACCACGTTTTCCGGGGCTTTGGCGAGGAAACGCTCGTTGCCGAGCTTGGCGCGGCTCGCCGCGATCCAGCCTTCCAGATCCTTGTGCTGCTTTTGGAGCTTGGCGCGTTCCTCCTCCACGTCGATCAATCCGGCCAGAGGCAAGTAGATCACGCCGAGCTGTTCGAGCTGCGAAGGGGCCACGCCGTGCGCGGCGCGGTCGTAATCGGCGCAGGAAATTTCCAGCGACGCGGCGTTCAGCATCAACTCCAGGGTGGCCCGCTCGCTCTCCAGGAACGCGCACGCGGCATCGTCCGCCGCCTTCACATAGAATGCGCAACGCTTTTCCGCCACGTTGCAGTTCGCCTTGAGCGCGCGTCCGGCGCGAATCAGCGCGAACTTGGCCTCCACACGCGCCACAAGCGCCGGATCGGAATTCAGTCCGTCCGCTTCCGGGTACGCTTCGCGCATGATCGTTTCGTCTTCGCCCAAAAACCCCATCTGGTGCGCCAACTCTTCCGTTACAAACGGCATGAAGGGGTGGAGCAAGCGGAGGATACGGAAGAGCGCATAGTCCAGCACCGCGATCGCGCGGGCCTTCTCCGCCCCGCCGGCGCGGAGGGGAACTTTTTCCGCCTCGATGAACCAGTCGCAGAAATCGCTCCAAACCAATTCGTACAAATCCTGCGCGGCGGTTTGGAAGCGGAAGTCGCGGAGGGAAATGTTCACCCCTTCGATCGCCGCGTCGAGTTTGGAGAGCATCCAGCGTTCGTCGGCGGAGAGCGTGGGGCGCACATCTTGCGCAAGCGTGCAGAACCCCGGCGTCACATCGCCCTGCAACTGGCGAAAACGACAGGCGTTCCACAGCTTGTTGGCGAAATTGCGCCCGAGTTCGCATTTCTCGTTGCTGTAACGGATATCGATCCCCACCGGCGCGATGTAGATGATCGAAAAACGGAGCGCGTCGGCGCCGTATTCGCGGATCACATCCAGCGGATCGGGGGAGTTCCCCAAGGACTTGGAGAGCTTCCGCCCCTGTTCGTCGCGGATGATGCTTGTGAAGTACACGTTGCGGAACGGAATCTGCCCGGTGAACTCACATCCGGCCATAATCATGCGCGCCACCCAGAAGAAGATGATGTCCGGCCCGGTCACCAAATCGCCGGTCGGGTAGAAATACTCCAACTCCTTCGTCTTCTCCGGCCAGCCCATGATGGAGAAAGGCCAGAGCCAGCTTGAAAACCACGTATCCAGCACGTCCTCTTCCTGCCGCCACGTTCCCGGCGCGGTGGGCGCATCCAGCCCCACGTACACTTCGCCGGACTCGTCGTTGTACCACGCGGGAATCCGGTGTCCCCACCAGATTTGCCGCGAAATGCACCAGTCCTGAATGTTCTCCATCCAGTGGTAATACGTCTTGCTCCAGCGTTCCGGGTAAAACTTGATTTCCCCGGATTCCACCGCGCGGATCGCGGGCTTGGCGAGCTCGCGCATGTTGCAGAACCATTGAAAGCTCACGAGTGTTTCGATCGGAACGCCGCCGCGTTCGGAATAGCCCACGGCGTGGGTGATGTCTTCGATTTTCTCCACCAGACCGAGCTCGGTCAACATCGCGACGGCCTTTTTCCGCGCCTCGAAACGGTCGAGGCCGCGGAATTCTGGCCCGGCGTGGGCGTTCAGCGTCGCATCCGGAGTCATGATGTTGATGACGTCCAGCCCGTTCCTCTGGCCGACGACGAAGTCGTTCGGGTCGTGCGCCGGGGTGATTTTCACCACGCCGGTCCCCTTGGTCGGGTCGGCATGCACGTCGCCGATGATCGGAATTTCACGATCCGTGAGGGGAAGTTTCACCTTTTTTCCGATGAGGTGTTTGTACCGTTCGTCTTCCGGATGCACCGCAACCGCCGTATCCCCGAACATCGTTTCCGGACGGGTGGTGGCGAGCACAAGCCAGCCCGAACCGTCGGCCAAGGGATAACGGAAATGGTAGAACTTTCCGGCGATATCCCGGTGGATTACCTCTTCGTCGGAAAGGGCGCTCTTGGCGACCGGACACCAGTTGATCATCCGCTGGCCCCGGTAGATGTACCCCTTTTTATAGAGCTCCACAAAGACCTTCTGGACGGCGGCGGAGAGGCCTTCGTCCATCGTGAAACGTTCGCGCTCCCAGTCGCAGGAGCTGCCGAGTTTGCGGAGCTGGCGGATGATCGTCCCGCCGTACTGCTCTTTCCAGTCCCAGACACGGCGGATGAACGCCTCGCGCCCAAGCTCTTCGCGGCCGGTGTTCTCCTTGGTGCGGAGGTGTTGCTCCACCTTCGACTCCGTGGCGATCCCGGCGTGGTCGGTACCGGGGAACCAGCAGACCTCGTACCCGCGCATCCGATGATAGCGGATGAGAATGTCCTGAAGCGTGTTGTTCAGCACGTGCCCCAATGTAAGAATCCCCGTTACGTTCGGCGGGGGGATTACAATGGAATACGCCGGTTTGCCCGGCGTGGGCTCGCCGCGGAAATAGCCGCGGTTTTCCCAGATTTCGTACCACTTGTTCTCAAACTCCACAGGCTCGCAGGCCTTGGGCATCGGTTGTTTCTGCATTATTTACCTTCAAATCACAAAATTAATCAAACGTCCCGGAACACAGATGGTCTTCCGTATTTCTTTACCGCCGAGGGCGCTTTGTACCGTGGAGTCGGCCAACGCGAGCCGACTCATTTCCTCCTCGGGAATTCCGGCGGGCATCATCAGCCGCGCCTTCGGTTTGCCAAGTACCTGCACGAGAATTTCGCACGTGGAAACTTTCAGGAACTCCTCGTTCCACACCGGCCACGCGTCGTAGGCCAGGCTCTCTTTTCCGCCGAGGCACGCATTTAGTTCCTCCCCGAGATGCGGGGCGAAGACCGCCAACAGTCGGGTGTACGTTTCCGCCGCCTCACGGGGGAGATCCTGTTTGTTGTTGAATTCATTCAAACACACCATCAATGCGCTGATGGCTGTGTTGAACGAGAAGGAGTCCAGATCCAAAGTAACCTTCTTGATGGCCGTGTGAAGTGCGCGCAGCTCGTCCGCCGTCATGGCGCGGTCGCTGATAACGCTCCCGGTGATGAGGCGGTGCGAACGGCGGAGGAAGCGGTGCACGCCCTCGACCCCGTCGGTGTTCCACGGTTTGGTAGCCTCCAGCGGCCCCATGAACATTTCGTACAACCGCATGCTGTCGGCGCCATAGGCGCGGATCACATCGTCGGGATTGATCACGTTGCGCAATGACTTGGACATCTTTGCAGGGACCTGTTCGAGCTTGTCGCCGGTGAGTTTGGAGCGGAACGTTCCGTCTTCGAGCGCTTCGACCTGATCGTTCGGGATGAGCACACCGCGCTCGTCCTTGTAGGAAAGGCCGAGGATCATCCCCTGGTTCACCAGCTTCCGGAACGGCTCCTTCGTGGAAACGAAGCCGAGGTCGAACAACACCTTGTGCCAGAACCGCGCGTACAGCAAATGCAGCACGGCGTGCTCCGCGCCGCCGACGTACAAATCGACCGGCATCCAATATTTTTCCTTCACAGGATCCCACGGCGCAACGTCGTTGTCCGGATCGATATACCGCAAATAGTACCAGCAGCTCCCCGCCCATTGCGGCATGGTGTTGGTTTCGCGCCGTCCTTTGCGGCCTGTTTTCGGATCGATGTAATCCAGCCACGCCTTCGCCCGCGCCAAAGGGGGCTCGCCGGTACCGGTGGGCTTGAAATCCTCCAGCTGCGGCGGGCGGACGGGGAGCTCGGAATCATCCACAAGCTCGATGCTTCCATCTTCGTAATGAATGATCGGGAACGGTTCGCCCCAGTAACGCTGGCGGCTGAAAAGCCAGTCGCGCAATTTGTATTTCACCGCGCCGACGCCGAGACCGCGGGCGGCGAGCCAGTCGGTCGCCGCCTTCTTGGACTCCGTGACGACCATGCCGTCGAGGGCAAGCCCATCGGCATTGGAGGACCGGATCATAATCCCATCGCCCGTCCAGCACGCCGCGCCCGCCATCACTTTTTCTTTCAAGGCCGGCTCGCAGGCCGCGCCCGGTTCGATGATACAATGGATGGGGAGGTTGAACTTTTGCGCAAACTCGAAATCGCGTTCGTCGTGCGCCGGAACAGCCATGATCGCGCCGGTTCCGTAGGTGGCGAGCACATAGTCGGCGATCCAGACGGGGATCTTTTCGCCGTTGACCGGATTGATGGCATACGCGCCGGTGAAAACGCCTGTTTTTTCCGTGGCAAGTTCGGTGCGGTCCAAATCGCTCTTGGTGCTCGCCATCTCCTGGTAGGCCTTGACGGCGGCACGGCAGTCCGGGGCAACGATTTCCGCCAATTGCGGATGCTCCGGCGAGAGCACCATATACGTCGCGCCGAACAACGTGTCGGGACGGGTGGTATACACCGTGAGCGCCACACCCGATTCGGTGCGGAACGTTACCTCCGCGCCGGTGGATTTCCCGATCCAGTTGCGCTGCATTTCCTTGATTCCCTCGGCCCAGTCGAGCTCGTCCAAATCGCTGAGGAGGCGCTCGGCGTATTCGGTGATGCGGAGCATCCACTGTTTCATGGGGCGGCGGACGACAGGATGGTTTCCCCGTTCGCTCCGTCCGTCGATTACTTCTTCGTTGGCCAGGACGGTGCCGAGCGCGGGACACCAGTTGACGGCGACTTCGTCCAAATACGCCAGCCCTTTTTCATGCAACCGGCAGAAAATCCACTGCGTCCACTTGAAATACTTCGGGTCCGTGGTATCGATCTCCCGATCCCAGTCGTAGCTGAAGCCGAGGGCTTTGATCTGCTCCTTGAAACGAGCGATATTTTTCGCCGTAGTAACGGCCGGATGGGTCCCTGTTTCCACCGCATACTGCTCGGCGGGAAGGCCGAACGCGTCCCAGCCCATGGGATGCAGGACGTTGAAACCACGCGCGCGGCGGTAGCGGCACAGAATGTCGGTGGCGGTGTACCCTTCCGGATGCCCCACGTGGAGCCCCGCGCCGCTCGGGTACGGGAACATGTCCAGGACGTAGTACTTCGGCTTGTCCGAAAAATCGGGGGTCTTGAACGTCTTGTGCTCGTCCCAATATTGTTGCCAACGATTCTCGATCGCGGTGAAATCGTATTCCTGCGCCATATTCTCTCCTGATTGAAATGATTGCATTAAAACACCCGGTACTATACACCAAGACGGATAAAAAAGAAAGCCCTTCGCGGCGGAAAAACTGGACAAAGGCATTTCCCGTGCTAGAGTAATTCACCTGCATAAAAATAAGGACACAACGCCATGCCCAAAATCGCCTTGATCGGAGCCGGAAGCATCATCTTCTGCAAAACCCTCGTCGCCGACATTCTCGCCACTCCCGCGTTGCGCGGTTCCACCCTCTCCCTCATGAGCCCGACCCGGCCGAAGCTCGACGCAATGGCCGACTTTGTCCGCAAAATGATCGCCGCTAACAACGCATCCGCCACCGTGGAGGCGACGACGGACCGCCGTGAAGCGTTGCGCAACGCCAACTACGTCATCATCATGATCCAAGTCGGCGGCATCGAAGCGTACGGATACGATTACAAGATCCCTCTTAAGTACGGCATCGATCAATGCATCGCCGACTCCCTCGGCCCCGGCGGGGTGTTCCGCGGCCTCCGCACCATTCCCGTCCTCGCTTCGCTGGTGGACGATATGCACGAGCTCTGCCCGAATGCGGTGCTTCTGAACTACGCCAACCCGATGGGAATCTGCACCCAGGCGTTGTCGCGCCTGGCGCGTTTTCCGGTCGTGGGCCTTTGCCACGGCGTGCAGACAACCCTCGATCTGATCAGCCGTTACGTCGACATCCCCAAAGAAAACATCGACTTTCTCGCCGCCGGAATCAACCATATGGCCTGGTTTCTGGAACTGCGCGAACACGCAACCGGACGCGACTTGTACCCCACGTTCCGCGAACGCATGGAACGCCCGGAATACTACATCAACGAAAAAGTGCGGGGCGAAGTCATGCGCCAGTTCGGTTATTTCATGACAGAAAGCACGGGACACCTCTCCGAATACCTCCCGTGGTTCCGCAGCAGCAGACGGGCACTGGAACAGTTCTGCGACCAGCCCGACTTCGGCGGCGCTTCGGGCGCGTACTACCACTACAGCATCATGATGGCGGAAAAATACACCAAGATCAATTACCTCGATTTTGAGAGTCCGAAGGTCGAAAAGCGCAGCGTCGAATACTGTTCTTACATCCTCGAAGCACTGGAAACCGGGCGGCCCTTCCGTTTCAACGGAAACGTCCGCAACGACGGCTATATCACCAACCTCCCCGCCGGATGCTGCGTGGAAGTCCCCGTCTATGCGGACGCCAACGGCCTCCATCCCAACCGGATCGGCGACCTCCCCATCCAGTGCGCGGCGCTGAACCGGAGCAACGTTACCGTGCAGGAGCTGGCTGTGGAAGCGGCGCTCACGGGCGACCCGGAGTTGGTCGTCGCGGCGCTGGCGCTCGATCCCCTGACCTCCGCCGTGGCGACGCTGCCGGAAATACGCAGCCTTACGCGGGAGCTCCTGGCGGCGGAAGCGCCGTGGCTGCCGCAGTTCGCGGGAAAAACATTGCGCGACGTGCCTTACATCGCAACCACACCGTCCACGCGCGGCGTCGAGGTCCCGGCGGACCCGGCGCTGGTAATCGCGAACCGTTTCGGGAAGCTTGCGGAGCAAAAATGAACATCCCATGCCGCCTTTTGTTTTTGGCGTTCGCCCTGCCCGTCCTCGCCGCGGACACACCCTTTACGCCGCCGGGCATCGGCGAATGGGACGGCAAGACGCTCGAAACGGAGTTGGCGGGGCCTTACGAGGACCCGGCGCAGCAGATGATCCCCTTCGGGCGGCTCTCCTATTTCCTTTCCCCCTGGCGCGCCTACATGGACACCTGGCCCGCGCGGAAATTCAGCACCATTCCCGGCGTCAATTGGACGGTGCGCGCGGAACAGGATGTGGAACCCGTGCTGCAACTCCTCCATGAAAACGGATTTCACAGCGTCCGTGTGGAAATCGGCTGGGGTTCGTATCGCTTCGACAACCCGGACGAAATGAGCAGCGGGGCGAAACGGAAACTGGAATACCTCATTCCGAAGCTCCGCGCGTACAAACTCCGTCCCCTGATTCTCCTGAATGCCAACTCCGGCGGCCCTGTCCCGTTGCGCGCGCGCGACGTGAGCGTGAAGAAAGCCGCATCCGCCGGGGAGCGGGAGCTCCTCCTCACGGGCAAAATCCCGGAGTTCAAACTTGCCCGAACCGGCCTGACCGGACAGGCCTACCAAACGGCGTTTCCCCTTATTACGGAAATTCTCCCCCTGCCGGACGGGGACACGAAACTCATTCTCTCCGCGCCGTTGCGTAAAGATGTTCCGGCGGGAAAAACGCGCCTTGCCGAGCTCCTCTATGCCCCTCTTTCCGGCGACGTTTTCGCCGACGGCACGCCGAATCCCTCCGCAAACGAAACCATCGACGGCTGGAAACGTTACGTCGCACGCACCACACAGACGATCCGCGAGCTTCTTAAGAGCGACGATCCCGCCGACGCCGGATTCGACATCGAAGTCTGGAACGAATACACCTTCGGCAGTCAGTTCCTGGACGAAAAAAATTACTATGAACCCGCGCGGACGTTCAAAAGCCGCCCCGCCTTCAGCTACCAGGGGAAATCCATCGAGAACGCGGAAATCCTCCTCCCGCTCACGTTGTATTACACCCTCGATCCCCGGAATAAGCTCCCCGGCGTCTCCGTTATAAGCGGCTTCGCCAACCAGCGTCCCTGGGAGAACGGCACGGAAATGTGGCCGGGCCAGGGCGGGTTCAGCCGCCATTATTACAACGGGGCCAACCTGGGCAACCAATGGAAGGATGGGGGGCTCCTGAACCACAAAAATGAATTTCCGAACCGCCTGAAAACCCCGCCCATCGATGCGGAAGGGAACGGCAAGGGCCCCTCCGGCGACGCGGCCTTTGTGCCGGAATTGCGCGTGAGTTACCCCGAATTCATGCACGCGGGGTACAAGACCGAGTTCATGACGCGCGACATGCAGCCGTTCCCAGGCCCCTGGGCGCACCATCACCGCTACAGTCACCCGGGGACCGGCCGGCCGGCGGAACTGTGGATGACCGAATACAACTTCTACCGGCGCGATTTCGCCGAATATCTGGAAAAAACGACAGGACTCGCGCGCGGCGACGAACGTCTTGCCGGAGTATTGCACGACCTCGGCGCCAAAGCGCTCCTGCGCGCTTTGGTTTTCCAATCCCACAAAGGGATGAAGACGATCAATGTCTACGCCATACAAGAGAAGGACGACGCCTTCGGCATGTTGCCGGAGAAATTCTTCCGAACCCTTAAAGAAAACAAGCACCAGCTGACGCCGGAGGTCCGGCGCGAAATGGGGCCGCAACTCACCGTCGTCGGCCGCGTCGCCCGCCTCCTTTCTGCGGGACGCGACCTGGCGGAGGCACGTCCCCTTGCGCTCGAAAAGCTTGTGGAAAACATGCCGCGCCTCGCCTTCCGGGGAAATGGAACGAAGCAAGCGCCGGATCGCTTCCACCGCGACGATTTCGCCTGTCTGCCTTTCCAGTTGGACGATCGCACCTTCGCGATCGGCTTCTACGTCGTCACCCGCGACCTCGCCCATGCGTGGCGGCCCGAACACGACGTCCTCAACCCCCTCCGCTACGCCATTCCGGAACAGCAGTTCCAGCTCAACCTAAAAAATATTTGCGGGCAAAAGGCGGAGCTTGAGCTCTACGACCCCATGCTCGATACCCGGACGTCCATAAAACCCTCCGGGTTGGTTTCATCGGACCACCTCGGCGTCGCCCTCATGGCGACGGATTACCCCCGTTTCCTCCTGGTGCGTGAATCCGCCCCCGGTCCACTGGTCGAAACCCCGGAGCTCACCCGCCTGAAGAAAGGCGTCCAAATCTCCTTTACAGCCAACGTCGCGGGGACGGCCAGCGTTGAATACGGCCCCTTCCCGCAACGGCGCGGCAAAGAAAAAACGCACACGGCAAAAGCGGGCGAACGCATCACGTTCTCTTTGCCCGACTTTGAACGCAACGACGCGCTCCGCCTCCGCCTCCGCGCGAACGATCTCGTCGCCGTCTGGCCGCGCTGGGATTACGACACCCGCGGCGTGGCCTATTTCGCCCAGCCCCTCCGCATCCCGGATACAACGGCGAAACGCGACCTCCTCCCCCCTCTCCCCGCCGGAGCGAAGCTTGGAAAATTCAATCCGATTCGCTGGCAGAAGATGGGCGGCGGGTTTCGGCGTGACGATGCGCGGCTGGATGAGATCGCAGGGTCCATGGACGCATTGGAAACGTACCTGCCCGTTACTTCCGGAAGCGACAACCTGGAAATTAAGATCACCACATGGCAGGGGTTCTCCGCGTGGCGACTCGCTTACACGCTCGATCCGACGGCGCATCCGGGGCTTCAGAACCTCACGCCGACATTGATGATCGTCCCCACGGAACGCGGGTTCCTCGTCCTCACGGCCCGAAATCCGCGCCAGTTGGAGGAACTCCTTCCCGGCATCCAATTGAAGTAATTTACATAGAAAAATACGACGGAAACGATTTCGATAAAAAAATATTTATCAAAAGCATGCCCTCTTGCTTGCAATAACGGACGAAGGGGGTTATATTCCCCTGTTGGCGTGCTTTACTTTGCGCGTCCGGGTTGTTTCTTTGGATTCGGCGGGAAACCGCCATTATGTTTTTTTCAAAAGAGTTGATTTCAAAAGTATATTCGGAGCAACCTGAAAATGGATATTTTTCGAGCGCCCGAAGGGACTTTTGAAATCAGCTCAAAAACTCAACGGAGGAAAAGAAGAGTTATGTCGAAGAAAACCATCACCGTAGACGGGAACTACGCGGCGGCGTACGTAGCGTACGCCTTCAGCGAAGTTGCCGCCATCTATCCGATCACCCCCTCGTCGACCATGGGGGAGTACGCGGATTCCTGGGCCAGCATCGGCCAGAAGAACATGTTCGGCGAAAAGGTCGAAGTCGTTGAGATGCAGTCCGAAGCCGGCGCCGTCGGCGCGGTGCACGGTTCGCTCTCGGCGGGCGCGCTGACCACCACGTTCACCGCCTCGCAAGGCCTCTTGCTCATGATCCCCAACATGCACAAGATCGCCGGCGAAATGCTCCCGACCGTTTTCCACGTTTCGGCGCGCGCGATCGCGGCTCAGTCGCTCTCCATTTTTGGCGATCACTCGGACGTGATGGGCTGCCGGAACACCGGTTTCGCCATGACCGCGGCCGCGAGCATCCAGGAAACGCACGACCTCGCGCTCGTCGCCCACCTCGCGACGCTCGAATCGACCATCCCGTTCCTCGCGTTCTTCGACGGCTTCCGTACGTCGCATGAAATCCAGAAGATCGACGTGATCGAATACGCCGACATGAAGAACCTCGTCGACATGAAGTACGTCGAAGCCTTCCGCGCCCGCGGCCTGCGTCCGGAAGCACCGTACGCAAAAGTCGCCGCGCAGAACCCGGACGTGTACTTCCAGGGCCGCGAAAGCACCAACAATCTGTACGAAGAACTCCCCGCGATGGTGCAGCGCTATATGGACAAAGTTTCCGCCGTTACCGGGCGTCCGATGCATTTGTTCGACTACGTCGGCGCGGCCGACGCGACCGATGTCATCATCGTCATGGGTTCCGGCGTCGAAACGGTTGAGGAAACGGTCAACTTTCTGACCGCCAAGGGCAAAAAAGTCGGTATGGTGAAGGTCCGCCTCTACCGTCCGTTCTCCGCGAAGGATTTCGTCGCGGCGTTGCCGAAATCGGTCAAGCGCATCGCGGTCCTCGACCGTACCAAGGAACCCGGCAGCTACGGCGAACCCTTGTACCTCGATGTGAAGGCGGTCCTCGCCGAATCGGGAATCAAGGTCATCGGCGGACGTTACGGATTGGCTTCCAAGGAATTCACCCCCTCGATGGTCAACGCGGTGTTCGGCAACCTCGCCGGCGAAATGAAGAACGGCTTCACCGTCGGCATCAACGACGACGTGTCCAAGCGTTCGCTCAACGTCAGTGAAATCATCCAGACCGAGGCCCCGGGCCTCAAGAGCTGCATGTTCTGGGGCATCGGCGCGGACGGCACCGTCGGCGCGAACAAAAACTCCATCAAGATCATCGGCGACAACACCAACAAATTCGTCCAGGCGTACTTCGTGTACGACTCGAAGAAATCCGGCGGCGTTACGATCAGCCACCTCCGCTTCGGTGACACCCCGATCACCTCCCCGTACCTGGTGAGCCACGCGAACTTCGTCGCCTGCCACGTTCAGGCGTACGTGGGCCGCTACGACATGACCTCCTGCCTGAAGCCGGGTGGCATCTTCCTGTTGAACTGCAACTGGTCCAAGGAAGAAGCGTTCAATCACCTGACCCGCGAGATGCAGGAAAAGATCATCAACGACAAGATTCAGTTCTACGTCATCGATGCTCTCGCCATCGCCGACGCCGCCGGCATGGGCAACCGCACCAACACCGTAATGCAGGTCGCGTTCTTCAAGCTCGCGAACATCATTCCGGATGCGGAAGCCATCGGCTACATCAAGAAAGCGATCGAGAAGACCTACAAACGCAAGGGCGACGATGTCGTCGCCAAGAACATCAAGTGCGTGGACAACGCGCTCGAAGGTCTTCACAAGGCGGTCGTCCCCGCGACGATCACCACGTCCTACGTCGCGCCGAAACTCATTGCCGACGATGCGAGCGAATTCGCCCGCAAGAACATCAAACCGATCCTCCACCAGGACGGCGACAAGATCAAGGTTTCGGAAATGTCGATCGACGGTTCGATCCCGACTTCGACCGCCTGCCTCGAAAAGCGCGGCATCGCGCCGATGGTCCCCCACTGGGTCAAGGAAAACTGCATCCAGTGCAACCAGTGCGTGATGGCCTGCCCGCACGCCGTCGTCCGCGCCAAGCTGATCGACCCCGCGAACCTTGCGAACAAGCCCGCGTCCTTCGAAACACTGAAGGCCACCGGCAAATTCGATAAGGAAATGCAGTTCAAGCTCCAGGTCTACACCGAAGACTGCACCGGCTGCGGCGTCTGCGTGGAAACCTGCCCCGCCAAAGTCAAGGCGCTCGTCATGACGCCGATCGAGGAAGAACGCGCCCGCGGCGAAGGCGAAAACTACAAGTTCTTCGACGCGCTTCCGGACAACGTCGGCGCCGATCCGTCGACGGTCAAGGGATCGCAGTTCCTGAAGCCGTTGTTCGAATTCTCCGGCGCCTGCGCCGGTTGCGGCGAAACCCCGTACGTGAAACTGGTCACCCAGCTTTACGGCGAGCGCATGATCGTGGCGAACGCCACGGGCTGCTCCTCGATCTACGGCGCGAGCTATCCGACGGTTCCCTACACGAAGTCGGCGGAAGGGCGCGGCCCGGCCTGGGCGAACTCCCTTTTCGAAGACAACGCCGAATACGGCTTCGGGATGCGCCTGGCGGTGGATTCCAACCGCAAGATGCTCCTGACGTGCATCAACCGCGCGCTGGAAATCACCGATTGCGCCAAGCTCAAGGAAGGGCTGACCAAGTCCCTTGCGCTCTGGAATAAGACCGACGCCGAAGCGATGGCGAACCAGGCGGCGATGGGCGAACTCCTGAAGTGCTCCGGCTGCAAGGTCGAAGGCGAACTGAAGTCGCTGATCGCCAAGATGCTGGAACTGAAGGACTACTTCGTCGACAAGTCGGTCTGGATCTTCGGTGGAGACGGCTGGGCGTACGACATCGGTTACGGCGGCGTGGACCACGTGGTGTCGCAGAACCGCAATGTGAACATCCTCGTGCTGGATACCGAAGTGTACTCCAACACCGGCGGCCAGGCCTCCAAATCCACGCCGATCGGCGCGGTTGCGCTCTTTGCGAGCGCCGGGATGCGCATGCCGAAGAAGATGCTCCCGTTCATGTGCATGAGCTACGGCCATGTGTACGTCGCGTCGATCTCGATGGGCGCGAACCGCAACCAGGCGTTGCAGGCGTTCCGCGAGGCGGAAGCGTGGAACGGACCGTCGCTGATCCTGGCGTACGCGCCCTGTATCGCGCACGGCATCGACATGTCCAAGAGCCAGCTCGAAGCGAAGCGCGCGGTGGAATCCGGCTACTGGCCGCTCTTCCGCTACAACCCGGCGAACGAAAAACCGTTCACTTGGGAAAGCAAAGCCCCGACCAGCAGCTTCCAGGAGTTCATCCGCAGCGAAAACCGCTACAAAGCCCTCCTGAAGAGCGCGCCGAACGAAGCCGAAGCGATCTTCGCGGAAGCGGAAAAAGACAACGCCCGCCGCATGGCCTTCTACCAGAAGCTGGGCGAGATCATGTAATCCCTTCCGGGATTCACGCAAAGCCGCGCACAAAAGTGCGCGGCTTTTTTTGTGCTCTTGCCTAACTCCGACTTGCTTTTCCTCTGCCTTTCAAGTATAGTTGAATCATGTTCCAATACCAATGAGCGATCTAAAGGTTAGTAACTCACGCCGCTATTGCGCCGTTCAAATTCAGCTTGCTTCGTTGCCGTTAACTCTGTTAGCGGCAATCTCGTCAAACTGAATTTGAACCAGCAAGAGCAAGCGAGTTACAAGTTTTATGATTGCGAATTGGTACAAACATACGATAACGGAGATTATGCATTATGGCTTTCATTCTTTTTCTTGCCATCATTCTGGGACTTGTTGTCACTTTTTCTTTTTCCATCAGACGGTTTGCTGCCGGAAAAGGAAAGAATGGAGAGCCGCTCAATGAACGGGAGCGCCTCAACTTCCGAATTTCGAGCATAGTATCTTCCTCTCTGGTCTTGTTTATGGTTTGGACGTTTCTGTGGCTCGCCTTTACCATGGGCGGCAATAAACATACGAATTCATATCTCTTTGCCTGGGCGATCGCGGGGGGAATTATCGTCTTCAACGTGGCGGCATGGGCTTTTGCGAATAAAATATGCCGGTGGCTCGGCCTGGCCGCGCTTGGATTGTTCGCTGCCGCCTTTACGGCGATGGAGCTGTATTTCAATTATGACGACAGGATACCCTCCGTCACACAGGAGACCGAGTGGTACGATTACAAGCCATTTCTCAGCAATAACAAGCTTGCAAAACTCCCGGAACCCGCCACGCTGCGCATCGCCGGAAAAACGCCGAAACTCGATGGCGCGACCGCCCTTTATCCCCTTTACGCCGCCTTTGTCGAATCGGTGTACGACACGAGTAAATTCACCTGCCATGTAAGCACAACGCCGGAGGCGTACAGCGACCTTTTCGAGGGGCGTTCCGACATCATCTTCTGCGCCGCCCCCTCCAAAGAACAGCGAAACGAGGCGGAAAAACGGAACATCGAGCTTGAACTCACCCCCATCGGCAAAGAGGCGTTCGTTTTTTTCGTCAACGCGAAAAACACCATCTCCCGCCTTGACGTGGAACAAATTCGCGCAATTTACAGCGGGAAGATCCTCAATTGGCGCGAAGTCGGCGGCAAGGACGAATCTATACGCCTTTTCCAGCGCCCGGAAGGGAGCGGGAGCCAGACCGCCTTCCTCCGCGTCATGGGCGACACCCCTCCCCTGCCCCCGAAAATGGACGACAAAAGACGTATGATGGGCGCAATCGTCCGCGAAGCGGCCGATTACAAAAACTACGGCAATTCCATTGGCTACTCTTTCCTTTATTTCTGCACCTCCATGGTAGCGAGCAACGACATCAAACTCCTCGCCGTCAACGGGGTTTTCCCCTCCAAAGAGACCATCCGCGATGGCTCATACCCGCTATCCGCCCCCTTTTATGCCATCACCCGCGGCAAGCCAAAAGGCAACGCCAAAGCGTTCATCGAATGGATTCTCTCTCCCCAGGGGCAGTTCCTTGTCGAAAAAACAGGCTACGTCGCCATCGCCCCGTCTGATTTAGAAAAAAGGGGTCCCGTAAAAGAGTAAACGCACCATTGTCAGATTAACTGCACATAACCTCAAAAAGATGTGTATTTAATCGAACAATCTGCGTTATAGTCTGAAAACCTGCAATCTGATGATTAAAGAGGTACAGGCAATGAGTGAAAAATCTTTTGATCTGCAGCTGGCGGCCTACAAAAAAAGCAGAAAAATTATGCTTCTGGTGCTCTTGGGGCTCGGAGCGCTCGGTGGAAGTACTGCGTTTTTCACCGAGGGATGGGTGATCATTTTGCCGATTTGCCTTGTATACGGCGTTATGCTGTACCAGAAACGCATAGGCGATATGAAGGCGGGGTTGATTGAATCCACATTGGCGCAAATCTGTAATGATCTCGGTGCATCGTACTCGAAAAAAATGCTTGATGACGACACATGCAAGAGGTCATTATTCTTTCCTCCTTACGTCAATTCTTTTTACCTGAATCCCAGTTTATCCCATGCGACAGGACAATACCTGCAGGCCAATTGTGTGCTGAAATTCAGCTTCCTGAGCTTCGGAGAGGTCTTTGCGAAAATAATCAAAAAAGGGAAATACATTACCGTAAGAAGCGGCGCCGAGGGACGCACAACGAGCAGAATAACTGCGGAAGGGCTTTTCTTTTGTTGTGAAATGCCCTGCCATTTTACTGCAAATTGGCTTTTTCTGAGCGATCAATGGGGAAAGCATCTTGAAAAAATCACGCTGAAAAATGCAATTGGAATGTCGTTTCATAAGGAAAGTCCTCCTCCGCTCGACTTTGTAAAAAGCCTCGATAATTCGGCATGGGTATACAGTTCCAATCCGGAAACTGCCGAAGCCGGATTACGCCTTTGGAAAGGATTTTTTTCACAATTGCAAAAATATCCCCTCAGCATGTTGAGCGTTGTTGACAATTCGGTGTATGTTTTTATCCCTTTCTCCTGGCGGGCGGCGCCGGATAAAATAGGAGAGAATCAAGCCGAATTGAAAAATCGGATTGAATTTGTGGTAAATTTACTCCTCGCGGGCGTATTGATACAAAATATTGGCGAGAATCCATAAATACACCCGCGAACCGCAGCTTGAAGCATATCCCAAACAATAAAACATTGAACAATAGGATCGCCTCCTTTTGGGAGTATCTAGGTATACCCCAACCGTCCGTTGATCAATAAAAGAATAAAAAAACACATATACCCCCTTGCTTTTCTCCGTTCTTTCGGCTATAATTATGCGCAGGATATAATTTACCTGCATGTAGTCATTAAAAAGGCGCATCATGTCGAAGACCAATCTTGAAGTGGCGAATCTCTTGCGCGGGCGCATCAACGACGGGACGTACCCGCCGGGGAGCCGCCTCCCGACGCGTACGCGCCTGATCGAGGATTTGCAGACAAGCACGCGCACGGTGCAACGCGCCCTCGGGCAATTGATCGAGGAAGGGTATGTCACAACCAACAAGAAAGCGGGAAGTTTTGTGACAGAGCTGCCGCCGAATCTTTCCCGTATCTGCATTTTCCTGCCCACGTCCGCGGCGTATGCCACAGAGCACAGTCTTTTTTACCGTTCCATCCTCAAAGAGCTCCCGGCGTTGGAGAAAAAGCTGAACGTTTCCTACGAAATAATGGATTGCGCGATCGACCTGAAGCACCACGAAAAGCTCCTGCAGCTTGTTAAGGATGTCCAACTCAACCGGCTTGCGGGGATTTTTTTCCTCTCGACGCCTGGCAACTTTGCGGGTACCCCCATTTACGATACGCCCGGTATCGCCCGCGTTGCCATTTCCAACGCATTCGTCTACAACATCCCCGCCATATACACCGACGAAAACGGATTCTACCGGCGCGGCCTCGAACGTCTTGCAAAAAATGGGTTCCGCCGCCCCGCAACGATCAATTGGCAGACAGCCACGAGCAATTCGGCAATCGTGGAAAAAGAATACCGCGCACTCGGACTGGATTTCCACCCCTGGCTCCTCCAATCGCCGCATATAAGCAGCCCGCGCAACTTCACGCAACTAATCGAGCTGTGGCACGCATTGCCGGCGGAAATGCGCCCGGACTCGCTTTTGATCAACGACGACAACCATTTGAATGTGATCGGCGAAACGCTCCGCTCTCTCCATTGGCTCCACAACGCGCCGAACGCCGTGGTGGCGCTGGCGAACTTCCCCTGGAAAGCGGAAACTTCTCTTCCCGTTACTTTCCTGGGGTACGAAACCGACCGGGTGCTGGAAATCGGCACCCGGAGCCTCCTGCGCCAATCGCGCGGCGGAAAATCCCCGGAACTGACCCGTCTACCCGCCTTTTTTGAAGATGAACTCAAGGAGGAATCACGATGAAACGTTCCAGAGAATTTACACTGATCGAGCTTCTGGTGGTCATCGCGATCATCGCAATACTCGCTTCGATGCTCCTCCCTGCGTTGAACCGCGCACGGGAACAGGGGCGGCGGGCGAAGTGCCAGGGGAACCTCAAACAACTCATGACCGCATCGATGGGGTACGAGATGGATTTCCACCGCTTTCCCCTTGGGGGGCGACTCACGCAAGGGGTTTTCGGGAAACTCTGGCCTTTCAATGAAACGCTGGGGTCGCTCGCAGCGCTGAATAAAGGCTATCTTGCCGGTGAAAACAACACCGATGGAAGCTGTTCCTCGTACCCGCAGGGCGATCCGAGCACCAAGGTGAAGATGAACAAGATTTTTCTCTGCCCCTCCGCCTCGCCGCGCAACAACTACGACCGGTATACCTACTCGATGTTCGGCGGCAGCACGACCGATTACCCCATGACCGCCGAGCGTCTGGCGCGAATTCAAAAACAGGCCATCCGGCAATTCAATTTGCATGCCGCCGAAGAGAAGTTTCCCTCTTACGCACCGGCGCTCTGGGCCGACCGCTGCAACCTTGTCGATGCGGGGAACAACGGCGGGCCGATGGAAACCAACCATTTGCCCGGGATGTTCCCCATAGGCGGGAATGTGGTCGGCATCGACGGCGCGTGCCGTTGGCTTAATTTGCCGCGCAACAGCAACAGCCAGAACACTGCGGGCTGGATCTTCAACAACTCCGTAAACAGTGCGGCGCAGGCGATTCCGCCGCACGCAATCTTTTTCAAGAGTAAGGGCGACACCCATCCCAAAGCGGAGGAGTTGATCATAGGCCGCCACCCGGTAGCCATCGCCGATGCGTCGAAATACTTCTAATCGCCCAAAACGAATTCCCCCCACTGGTTGGGAAAGAGATCGGCTTCGAGCGGAGTGTCGTTAACCAGATTGGTATCGGAATTGGCCCAATAAAGACGCGCGATATTAAAACCGCCCGCCGGGTCGGAGAGGATGATCCCCGCGTCGCCGCGCATCTTCATCTTTGCTTTCGGGACAATGCCAAGATCCTTCCAAAGGACGGCGAATTCGACGATCGTCCGATCGCCGTCGCGCAATACTTTAAGCTCCGGCGCAAGGCGGCGAACCGAATCGAACGTCAGCGTTGTAACCGGTGAACGGTACGTTACGCTTTCGCTCTTCGCCTCCGGCGCGACACGGCGCATCAGCACGGCGGCGGTTTCATCGGCATAAGGAGCGACGACAAGCCGCAAATCCCCGGCGACGGCGCGGCGGTTGGAGTTGCCGCTCGGACTGAGCTGGAGATCGACCGCGTCGCCGGTTTTGAACAATCGCGCAAGATCGCTCCCGGTGTTCTTCCAGGGCGAGGAATCGCCCTCAATGATAAATTGGCAATGCAACTTATCCGGAGTGTACGCCATCCGGCACATGGACCTTGCGGTCTGTCCGTCGCGCCGGATCGGGAGCGCCGGGATATTGGTCCAATCGGGCGTTCCTTTAACAAGCATGACCGTGTACGTCTTTTGTTCGTCCGACTGTGCGCGCCGCGCACGGTCGAAAGCGGCGGCGGCCAACTGAACAGAGTCGACCGTCAGTTCCCGCGCCGGAAGCCGCCGGAGAGTGTCCAACCCATCGAGCCCCAACACCATCGCCGCTTGGGGCGCAATGCCGCATGTCATCCGCACTTTGCCGTCGCTCTGCCGGCCGAACCAGCCGTTGAACGGCTCGCCGCCCATGCTGAAAAGTTCCATCGGCATGGAAACAAGGGCCTCTTCCGTCGGTGGCGGCGTGTTGACCGGGAGCCGCCGGTCCTGAAAGAGCGCGCCCACGTACAAGCCGTCGGTCGTCATCAGGAAATCCTGCCCCAGATTGCCGCGCATCAAAAAGACGTTCCCCGCCTCCCCGCAGTTTCCGGCGACGCCTGTGATCTTCAGGGGACCGATCAACAGCCCCGGCTGCGCCATGGGCGCTTTGTGCGAACCGTGGACAAAGTGATATAAACTCGGATAACTCCAGAGCAATTTCCCCGTATTCTTATCCGCGCCCGTGATGTGGAACTTTCCTTTTTCGTCGCAGCGAAAGGTCAGAACGGTATCCTCTCCGGGGACGGGAACGGCTTCGGTGGCTTCAAAATCGCCCAAACGCTTCAGTGTTTTGTTCGTATAGACCGGTGCGCCTTCCGGGGTGAATGCGCTGGGCGAATAGCGCCAGAATGTTTTACGCTCGTCGGAAGCGTAGAACGACAACGTATCCGGGTCGACCCGCTGTCCCCAACCGGTCTGCATCGGCAGCGCCTGGCGGCCGCGACGCGCGGCGGCGCCCGGTTTCCGGGCTTTGAGTATCTCGCACTCGGCACGCTGCACCCGTCCATCGCCGTTGCGGTCATTCCAGAAAAAGGAGTCATAGGGGTCGCAATCGGCGAATTCACCGCCGGGTTGCCCGGTAACAAAGCCTTTTTGCGGATCGAGCGTACCGGTAAGGTTTCCGACCGTTCCGATGGCCGCCACCGGACGCCAGTTGCCGTTGTTTTTCATCAGGAGCATTTTCACCCCCCAATCGCGGTAGGCGGGTACAAAATAGTATTCGTGCTCGACACCGGAGGCGCGGCTGCGGAAGATGTGCCCGTTGCTGTGGCTGCCCGGATGGATGCGGAAAACCGGATCGCCCGCTTCCGGCGGATTCCAGAGAATGGCGTTCATTTCCCACACGCGGCGGGGGTAGTCAAGCGTAACCTCGTTCGGCCCCCAGTAGGCGCGTTGCGGGTCGGAATCGTGCAGAAAAGCACCGCTGCCGGAGTATTCGGTATTGCCGATGTATTCGCGTTCAAACGCGCCTTCCGGGCGCCAGACGGAAACACGGCGCGGAAAATCGGTGTATTCGGTCGCCCAGACACGGTTCCGCGCGTCCGCCGCGACGGCGGTAACGTTCCGCACGCCATCGCGGTCGTACTTGCCCTGTAAAGCGCGTCCACCGGAGCGTCCGTAGCGGAGCAAGAGCTTTCCATCGCGCGAATAGCGTTTCAACTGCTGTGCCGCCCCACGCTCGGCCACCAGGAGATCGCCGTTCGGCGCGATGGCCAACGCGGAAGGTTCTTCGGGCACAAGATCAAGCTTCAAAAGGTTGCTCTTTCCGGTGGAAAGTTCCAGTTTTCCCAACATCCCCCCGCGAAAGAACCACAACGATTCCTCGTCGGCGGCCAGTGGAACAAGGTACTGCGTGGAAGACATTTTTCCCAATGTCTTGTATTGATTAAGAATGGCGCTGAAAAAGAAATCAAGGCGGTACTCCGCAATTTTCCGGCCGCTTTCGCCATCAAACGCGACAATACGACCGCCCGGAAGAGCAGCGAAAAAATACTTTGCATTCGCCGCAAGCGCCAAAATATCCTGCGTTTCTCCGAGCTCCTCCTTGAGGGGCAACGGCAACGGCCGCTCTTTGCCGTTCAGGATAAAAGGCATGTATTTGCCGGTCGCCGCGTCGAAACGGAGAATACAGGGCTCCGTCGTGTCCCAGGCGGCCGGGACGGTGTAAACATAACGGTCGTTGGCGGCCATGGCGGTCATGCCGCGCCGGTCGCTCCATATTTTTTTGCCGTCCGCCCCAAGCGCCCACAGGCCATACCCTCCTTCAACAAAACCGCAACCGAGGACCATCCGCTCCCCGGAACGCGCTGCGAATTCAACTTTGGAGTGATCGGATCCCCAGGAGCCGCGTCCGTCGCCGGTTTCCCACGGCGGTGTCCCCGGGTTGAAATAACAAAGTTCATACCGGGCCGATAGAACGCCGCGGCTCAATCCGCGGACACGATACGTCCCCGGAACGACCGGATTGCCCGCATCGTCGAGCCCGTCCCACAACACCTCCACGGTATTGCCGCCCGCGCCGAAGTCCGCTGCCGCAAAATCGGCGGCAAGGTTGCGGATGCGATTCCCCGATGCATCCTCAATGAGCAGCGTAAAGGCGGAAACGCCCGGCGGCAATTCGGCACGCACGGGAATGGTTCCCGCCGGGCGCAGGCCGGCGGCGCGGTAACGGCGCACTTCCGCGACAGGACGGTCGGCAAGGACAACCTCGCCCCAGCTGTCCACCTTGGTCCAGAAAAAATGGCGGCTGGTCGTCCCTGCGGCCATGTTGTCGGCGTAGCGGTGCAAAGGCCAGGAGGCGCCCGTTACGTCGCCCCAAATGAATTCGATCCCCATTTGGATTGTTTCGCCGCTCCGGGCAAGGTGCGGCTTCATGTGAAGAACGGCCCATGGAATCTTCACTTCGTGGGTGAAGCCGGCGCGGTCCGCATGCAGCGTATAAGCCGACTCCACGCCGTCTTCGAGGGTTGTTTGTCCGCGTTTGGCGATCATCAGCCTGGAGGTGGTTCCGTGCTTGCTGTGATCGGGCTTTTTCCAGTAATCGATCTGAAAAACCGGGCGGTCCGCCCCCTGGGACCAAAGCGTTACCCAGCTTACCTGCCCGCCCGCGCGGACGCGCAGCTGAATGGCGTCGGCCTTCCAGCCGTAGGCGGCGTCCACCTCCGGATCGATGGTGCTGTTCAGCGGAAACGGGTCGCGCCAATCGAAGGAGAGATACAGATTTTCGGCATCCCACATGGCGGCGCTTCGGACGGAAAACCGGTCGCGCAACGTTAATTCGGAAAAACTCCGAATTTGCCCCGAAAGGTCCCATTCGTCCAATTTTCCGTCGATAACCACCTTTTTCGTCGCGGGAACGGCGGTCATCCCTTCGTTCTGGCTCTGGCGGCCGATCATATTCAGCGCCTCTTCCGCGTTGGAGGCGATGGCGAATATGTACAGCGCGGCGAAGAACAATCCTCTCATTTCTGCTCCTTAACTTGAATTTCCCGCCAATTTCCCGGTTGCGCCCGGATTTCGGCGGGGATGTCGTCGGTAATGCCGCGTGCGGCGTTGTGATAAAATACATTCCGTTGGTTGATCCGTCCAGCCGGATCGGAAAAAATAACCCCCGCATCGCCGTAGAGCGGGCGGGACTCCAGAACAGGCAGCTCGGCACGTGGGATCCGGCATTCGACAAAATAACCGCCGCCGGTGCGGCGCACACGGATCAGGGCATTGTCGAGTTTTTTCACCGAATCGGCTTCGACCTCGCCAACCGGCGAAGAAAATACCGTTTTTTCACCCGGAACACGGCTGCGCCATGTGTAAAGCACAGCGATCGGATCCCCGTTGAAAGGAGCGATCAGCAAACGAAAATCCCCCGGATTCGGCTCTTTTCCCCGTGCGGAGCCGAGCTCCAGATTGACCGAATCGCCGGTTTTGAACAAAAGTTTCCAATCGTCCCCGCCGTTGACAAAGGCGCTGTCGTCCTGGGGGACGGCCCAAAAGGCGTAAAAATACTCTTTATCCAGCGCCATCTTGACCTCGAAGAGGGTCTTATCCCGTTCCCGGAAAACGCCGCCGGGAAGTTCCGCCCAATCCGGGGCGTAGGCGCGCAGCTGCTTCGGTGCAGCATTCACATTCAGTTGCAATGATTCGCGCAACTCGCTTTGGTGAAGCCGTTGAGCACGGAGCAGCACGGCCTGCTCGGCAAGGTTCCGCTGTTCGGGGGTGAAGCGGAACGGCCGCTCGAAACGGCGCAATGTTTCCAATCCTTTGATTTGCGAAATCGTGTGGTGCCCCTTGCCGCCGGAGAAACGGACGATGCCATCGGCGCCGCGCTCGAAAGTGCCGCAGAATGCCTCGCCCATCAGCGAGTAGCCGCTAAGATCGTCGCCCGGTTTTACCGTTTCAATCGCCAGAGGCGGCGTTTGCCGCTGATCGCCGAACAGACGCCCAAGGTATACCCCATCGGTGCTGAATAAATGGCGCAGCCCTTTGTTGGAGTTCAGGAGAAAAACCGAACCGAAACCGGGGAGCGCCACCACCCCCTCGACATTCAGCGTATGCTGGATTTCCCCCTCCTGCGGCAGAGGACTTGCGTGGCTGTTGCCGGGGAACAAATTCGGATAGCGCCAGCGGACCTTGCCCTCTTCGAACGCCTCTAAAAACGGAGCGCGGTTGACCAACATGGAATGATCGCTCAGCGGGGCAATGGCGACAGGAGCGCTTCGCCCAGCCAACGCGGTCAATACTTCGATTTTCGCCGGATCGTAGGGAACTTTCAAACGGCAGAGCTCGTTTCGGTTGCGAACCCAGTTAAAACTAAGATCGTCGCCCATGCGGGCAGACCACAGAAGGCCGGTGAACTCCCCGGGCAACTCCCGAACTTCGGCGCGATCCATCCGGCCGTCGCCGTTGTCGTCCATCCACAGGAAAGTCGATTTTTCCGGAAAATCGGCAAACATGCGGCGAACCAACTTCCCGCTGCCGAGGGCGGCACAAGGGTAAAGAATTTTATCCGCGCGAATTTCACCATACCAGTAGGCGGGAATGTCCCAGTGTCGGTCACGGGCAAGATACAGCCTGCCGTCGCGTCGCAATGGCCGCTCCGGCCCCAGGCGGTTGTCGAGCAGCAGCTGCACCGTCGGGTTCTTTTCGTCGAGGTACACACTTTCAAGCTCCCACGGTGCTTTTATGTCCTTCCGGCGAAAGATCATCCCTTCGGCAAAATAGACATTGCTGTCGGCAAGATCAAGCCACCCCCCGGATTCGTAACGGCCGGGGCCGAGATAGTCGCGTTTGAAGGCCCCACTGGCGCCATCCCATACGCTGATCCGCTTGGGACGAAGCGATGACTCGGCAACCCATATTTCACCTTTCAGCAACGCGGCGGAGGACGGGGCGTGGAGAATTTCTTTCCTGAAGTTTCCGACACTGCGCGGTTCGCCGCTTCCGCAAGAGCGGATAAACTTCCCGGCACGGTCGAAAAGTTTGACCTGATTGGCACCATAGTCGGCAACAAGAAACCCATCCGAAAACACTGAAAAATCGCGCGGCTCGATCAATCCGGCGGCGATCACCGGCGTTGTTTTCCCTGTTTCCAGATCGATTGTACACAATCGGCTTCCGCTGAAAATATACGTTGTTCCATTGGGGTCAATGCGCATCGCCCCTGGTTGTTGCACCTCCAGCGTCCGCAGAAGCTTGCCCGAAAAATCGAACACTTCAACCTTGTTGAACTCGCCGTAAGCGAGAAGCAGGCGGTTTTCCCCCGCGGCGAATCCGGTCAAAATCCTACGATGAAACCGCTCCTTCTTTTCCAGCGTAACCGGGTAGTCGCGTTGAAGAAGCGTGCGGAATTCGTGCGTTGCCGGGTCCACTTCCGAAATCACGGTTTTGGAACCGAGCCACGCACCGCCGGAAGCAACATACATCCTGCCGCCATAAGCGCGAAGAAAAGACGCTCCGCCGAGATTGAGCCAACGCACGCCCCAGAGTTTGCGTCCGTCCCCGTCAAGCTCCATGATGGTGTCGGCACACTCGGCGTAGGGCGCTCCCACCCAAATTCGATCGTCCAGCACTTCGACCGCGCAAGGCGCGGCATGGTCGGAGAGCCAGCCGCCGCGCCGCGAAGGCGTTACCCAGGGAGGATTTCCGGCGTTGTACGGCGTGGATTCGTACTCGGCGCGCAACGCGCCGCGCGTCGCGCCGTGCAATGTATAGTTGCCGGGAGGAACGATTTTCCCTTCATCATCCAGTCCGTCCCACGTTAAGGAGAACGCCCCCTTCCCCGCAACCGGCGCGAGATGCCGAACAAAGTTTCCCTTTTCGTCGAGAATTTGCCCTGAAGCAAACACCGCGCCGGATTGCTCCACCGGAAACGCCAGTGTAAATTCTCTTGGACCGCCCGGAGTAAGTTTGGGATTGTCGCCGGGCGCGGCCAGTGCCAGAATCTCGCCGACGGCCACGCAATCGCCGCGCGGCGTAAGTTCCAGCCGGATCGATTTCAACGGTTTTTCCGGCGCCGGATTGGACAAAAGAAAAAAACGGTCGCCGGTACGGTCATGCTCGGGAAAAACGTCGATCGTTCCGAAGGCGTTCTCCTTGCCGTTTCCATCGGTGGCGAACACCCGCGCAAGGCGCGGCCGGTCGCCGTATTCTTCGCCGCCCACGTACAGCGCCAACTCGCGCAATTTGACCGGCTGCGGAAATTCAAGCGCCGCCTCCGCCGTTTCTCCGGCCTTCAGCTTCTGGCTCCGCCAGTGAATGTTGCTGTCCATGTCGTTCAGCCCCGCGGCCCGGTTGCGGGCGGCGAACGCGGCGTTGCGGCTGCTGAAGCCGGAAACACGGGGAGTGGCTGCTGGAGCAAGGTTGACACGTATCTCCGGCAAAGCATAGATTCCGGCAATCTCCAATTGGTACGACTCAATCGGCCGTTCCAATTGTTTGCGGCTTCCCCAATTGACCAATGTCCGCATCGGCAAATCCACGCCGGTGAACACCACTTCCGTTACCAGGCGACCGAACGGGACTACCGCCACGCTCCCGGGTGCTTCACGGCTCCCCTCCACCCGGAACGGATTCGGGTTCCGGTCGCCGCCGAAAGCGATCAATGTCCCGATTTTGAACGGCTGCCGGAAACGGAGAAGAAGGCGATGGGGAACGTTGCGGTCCTCTTCCGGCTTGGTGCGCCATGTTTCGCCCACCCAGCAGGGCTGGCCGTCCTGAAAAATATTGTGCCACCGTACCTGGCGTTCGCGCGCGCTGAACATCGCGGGTTCCTCGGCGCTTTTTTCCGGGTCCAGCAGGGCGGGTTTCAACGGATTGTCGAACTTCCCTCCCGCCACCAACACCAAAGGGAACACAAACAACGCCAGTACCGGCAACACCCTTCTCATCGAGCCACCGCCACAAACGGATGTTGCGACCAATGCGCATTGTAGTACTTCTTGCTGTTGTGCATGCTCGAAGCCAGTGTCGAATCCGGCGATACCCCGGAGAACATCGCCGGGAATCCCTCGGCATGCCCGTCGGCAAAGACGGTGTTGGAATTGTGCCAGGCGTGCGCGCCGCCGCCGCCCGCTTTCAGTTCGGAGCTGCTTCCATAAAAGGTGGCATCCCGGTTGGAATACATCACATCGGCGGCCAGTACCCGTTTGCTGAATTCAGCAGGGGCGCGGTCGCCGTCGGTATTCATCGCCGCCTTGTTCCGCGTGAAGCGGTTCAGCGAAATACGGCTGTAATTATTAACCCAGATGCTGTTGTATTTTCCCAATTCGGTGGCGTCGGCCGGAACCCAGCTTAAGGCAATGAGAAGATAGCCGAAGTAACCGCCGTCCACATTCTGTACTGTGGGACAATAAAGGACGCCCTTTTTCGCGGTGGACAAATACGTATCCTTCGCCTCGTTCTTATCCTTGTCCCAAAGGAATCCGTAGCGATCGTTGAGGTAATGAAAGCGGTTCCCCGGATAATGCGGCGGCGCCCAGTCGCGGTTGTCGTTGGCGTAGGAGATAACGGCCAGCCCGATCTGCTTCAGATTGCTCAGGCACTTGGCGTTCCAGGCGCGCGCCCGCGCCCGGCTCAGCGCCGGGAGCAGCATGGAGGCGAGGATTGCGATGATCGCGATGACCACAAGCAGTTCAATCAGCGTGAATTTCCATTTCATAGGTTCCCTCCGGTTTGGTTCCATGATTATTATAAAAGAATTGCCGGGCAAATGCAAGGATTAAATCTTGTTTTTGGAGGATGCATTGAAATAATCCCTATATGCGGGATTTTAAACGAAAAACACACAAAACGCTTTGTATCGCCTGTTTCCGGGATTATATTCACTGCAACAGGAGAAATACGATGGCGCAGAACAAAATATTGGACAAGGCGTTGCGCGTTCTTCAGGCGGTCGCCGGCTCGAAAGAGCCGGTCGCCTTGAAGGAGCTCGGCGAACAACTTGGAATCGGGCGCAGCACGCTGAGCAGGATTCTGCAGGATCTTGTTCAAGCAGGCTATGTTGCCAAAAGCAGCTACCGGACGTTTGAGCCCGCGCTGGGGATGGTCGCGCTCGGGCAAAATGCACTGAGCCACTCCTTCCTGACCCACGGAATTTTCCGGATGCTGGAAGACAAACACCGCGAACTCGGCGTCGGCGTGGCACTGGGGGGAATATTCGGCGAAAGCGTGCTGTATTTGTACCGCAGCTACGGCGGTTCGGACTTGGAAAGAAAGGGTATTCCTTACCGTTCGCCCTTCAGCGTATCCAATATCGCGCGGCTGATTCTGGCGCTGACCGAGGAAGAGGACCGGGCAATTGAACGCTTGAATCACAACCCTCAAAAATCCGTCATCACCCGCGAGGAGTTGCAACACATCGCCCGAAGCGGCTATTCGGTGTTTATCCGGCATGCGCCCGAAACCGGTCGCAACGACGTCAACGTATGCATGCCCATCCGCCACAAAAACCAAGTTTACGGATTGGCCTTCTCCGGTTTGGAGCCGATGCCGCGCAGCCTGGATGCCCTGCTCTTCGAATGTTCCTTGCTGGCGGCCAAAATCAACGGCATCCTCTCGGATGCTCCGGGGCGATAAAACATCAGCGTCCCAAAGGCCGATCGGCGAAAATCAGAAGATTCTGCGCCAAAAAACTCAGGAAAAACAACATCGTCTCCACCGCCACCTTTGAAAGCAGCGGCGGCCAACCGAAATTATTCTTCAGGAATAAAATCGAGTAATACGAAACAGTGAATAGAAAAACTGCCAGCGAAATAAACTTGCACACCTGTGGAATAATGTCGCCGTGCGATTGAAATACCTTATTGCGTGCCAAAAAGAAGTTCAATGAAACACTCGATACCCGCGCAACCAGCAAACCGCTGAAAATCGTGACGTTCATCCACAGGAGCAGCGAAAAAATCAGATAATCAACAAACGTACAGAACAAGACCGCGCCCATAAAACGCAAAAAAACAAGATATATGCGGATGGAATCAATCAGCGGATTGAAGTGCGAACAGCGGTTGCCGTCTTCATAGATCGTTTCGATCGGAATCTGGCAAAATTTCCATTCGCGAGCACAAGTCAACAACGCCTCCAGCTGGAATTCGTAACGGTTCCGCAAAATCGTCAGGCATTTGCGCGCCATGGCCGTACTGTAACAGCGCAATCCGGTCTGCGTATCTTTGAGATAAATGCCGGTAAAAGCTGTAAAAATCAGCTCCGTCATCCGATTCCCCACTTTGCTCCGCAGAGGAACCTTTATCGCCCCATCGTGAAAATCACGGACGCCGAGGACCAGCTTATCGGGCGTTTCACAGAAAGCGGCGACCACTTTTTGAACATCGGCGGGAAGGTGCTGCCCGTCTGCATCGAAAGTCACAATTCCTTTCGTTTCCGGCCAATTTGTAAGGATGTGATTAAAGGCGATCTTGAGGCCTCCACCCGTACCCTGATTCACCGCGTGGTGCAAGACCGTTACTCTCGGTCTTCGGGCCAATTCGGCAAAAATTCCGGCGTAAGCCCCACCGCTGGCATCGTCAACAATTACAAGATGCTCCAAGCCGACAACGCAGAGGACTTCGTCGACAAGGTCGCAGAGCTTCGGCTCCGGCTTATACGCCGGAATCACTCCACACACCGGCAAAAAGGAACTGGAATGGGTCATTGCTTCTTCTTTCTGTAAATGGTGATGTAGCGACTGTACGCGTGGGGAATTAGCTCAAAGTCGGTACGGAGACGGATGGTGTCCTCCCGCGGCGTCCTCTTCAGCGGTCCCTTATGGTTGCCCGCCCAGAAGACCGCGCCATCGAAGGCATCCGAAACGTCCAGATCCCCGAGATCCACCAAGTAGCGGTTAGCCACCTTATAATCGGAATAAGCCGTTGCGGCGAAGGCTCCCGAATAAATCGTCGGCCGCTCCGGAGTTTCCCAAAGTTCTTCAGCGTGTGTTTTCAAATAGTTCCCAATTTCGCGGGCAAGAGGAAATCCACGGGTCGCATAACTGATGCCCTTGACAAATTCAAAGCACACCGTCAAAGCGAGAATTACGTAAAAAAGCGGCGTTGTCCAGCGCCGCAACGCGGCGGGCCGCCGGAGAAGGCGAAAGATAAAATCAACGCCGGATACGATGAAGGGCATAAGAAGCGGAACATTGAGTGTGAAATATCTGTGCTGCGAAACCGTATTCAAACAACCGAAGAAATTAAGCATCACCAGAAGAAGAAAATAATAATATTCAGCGCGCCAACGTTTGGAAACAATCAGATAGAAAATGCCTACCACCCCCAAAAGAAGATAGCCGAGCTCAGTTCCGTCAATAAAATCCCCAATGACGGACGAGAGCGGAAAAGTAAAATAATCATGCGTCAAACCGACACTGCCGCCGGACTCCGGCGAAATACCGAAAATCTTCGAGAAAATCCGGGCGATCCGCTGGTCGGGGAGAAAAATGCCTGCCTGCCGATAATTGATCCAGGCGCGCGGTAGAAGGATAATCAGACAAACGATTGCGACAAGGGCGATTCCCAATAACGCCCCGATGCCCCGTTTCTGAAAAGACGTGCGTTGGATATGAAGAACGATCCCCCAGCCCCCCAAAAGAAACGCAAAGAAAATCCCCTCCCCCCGCACCAGACAAAGGCAACCGTAAAGGACGCCGAGCGCAACGGCAATGCGCCAACGCATCTGCCCGGCGTATTCGAGTGTCAGGGCAATGATTGCGACAATGAAGAAGGTTCTTCCCGTTTCCACCCATCCGGCGCACGAAAAACGCATAAGCTGCGGCGCACAGGCGAAAAGAAGCACGCCGAGAGATGAGCGAAATTTATCCCCCAGCAACGACTTCAGCAACCGATAGAGGAAGGGAATCGTGGCGATATAACAACATCCGGCGACAAGAACACAGGCGAAAACCGGCTCGAGTGGAAAGATGGAGCAGAGACCTCCCGCGCAAAACGGCAATAAAAGCGGCAGATTCGGATTCAGAAAGTGCTCCCAATTCCCATGCCTAAACTCCTGTGCCAGATAGGCGTAACTTTTAAGCACGTCCGCCCCGGCTTCATACCCGAAGAATAAATAAATTGCCAGAGACGCCAGAGCAATCAGTAAAGCCAACCAATAGCCAATGCAGGCAAAATACTTTTCCTGTTCCGCCGGAAAGCCATCGTCCATAATCTTTGGCAGAACGTTCTTCCGCGCTGCAACCAACATTCCAAATATTTTAGCGAATTTCTTTTCTATTTCCTTCAATTTCATATGCCGTATCTTAATTTATAGGAGATTTTTTATCGGCGAACGATTTTTCAAGAACAGTCAATCCTGTCTCAAAAATTTTGCGCGCGACAGCATCGCGATTCATTTCCGACTGCCGGATGATTTCGAAAAATCGACGGCGCAATGCGCGACTTGCATCCGATATTTTCGGTTGAAATTTGTCGCTTTTCCACATTTTTTCTGTTTCCATTGTCCATCTCATTGCGATTATATTGGTACTACGATAACAATATAATCACAATTAAAACAAAATCAAATCACATTTTGATTGAATTTGTATTTTTTGGAAATGGTTTTTAGATTTTGCATTGTTTTTTGTGCGCGGACGGGTTATCTTATGGGCGGAGGATTATTGTGGACGAATTGTTTGACCGACTTGTACGCTATGCGGATCAGGAACACCTGACACAACGGGAACTTGCCCGCATGTTGGGAGTTTCCGCCAACACCATCACAAATTGGAAACGCGGCGGAGAGATATCCGTGGAGAATCGACGGGCCATTGATCGGCTTATTGCGGATTATGCCGCAAGTGTAAAGCTCCCGGATTTGAGAAATGCGGGCCCTTACCCGGTCCTTTCGCTTGCGGCGGCAGCAACGGTCAATACAGCGATTTATCCGATTGCCGACTATGCCGCCGCAAATGCCGAAGATTATCAATACTTTCGGCGCGGGCGACCGGGTGATTTTGTTCTGGATGTCGCCGGTGAGTCGATGCTTCCCCACTACCCGGCAGGAACACGGTTGCTCTGCCGCCCGAATACGCGGCCAGGCAACGGTCAGCGGGTGGTGGCAATACTCAAAAACTCTGAGATTGTCTTTAAAATTTACGCGGAAACAGAAGACGAGTTTTTTCTGAGGTCACTCAACGATTCCGGAGCAAGTTATGCGTTCTCCAAGCTCAACTTTGATGCTGTCCGCGCCATTTACATTGTAATCGAATCCGTGCGGGATGAGCAAACGCTCGACTCCAAAGCGTACTGAGCCGGTATCTCCAACGCTTCCGGAATAATACCGGAAAGCAAGCCAAGGGCTTATGATTGCGAATCGGAGTCTCCACTCCCGGCCTTTGTCGAAGACGGCGGAACGGCCGCCTTCCGGGTGATCCAATAGGCGCCGTACGCACGGCAGATAAGGTAAAACAGTCCTGTATTCAACACGAAAGCCGGTACAATGCCCCATAGAGGCGACATCACCCCCCAAAGAAAATCCGCGACCAAAAATGCAAGGGCGTTGGGAATAAAAAAGAGGTAGCTCCAAAGAATCACCCCGTAATTCTCATCTTGCATGAAAAGGCCAAGCAGCCAGGAAACCGTAAGTAAAACCGTGCCGCGCCAGATGTACATCCTCTTTTTAGGATTCCCCCCCGCAACGCGGAAACCGCACGCATAGAGGACAATGACGCCGAGGAGAATTGCACCCCAGATGATGTACGGTCCCGCGCTGTACTGCGGCACAACCCTCAAGGTACCGGGGAAGGGAAAACTGCACCCGGCACAGGCGAAAAGAGAAACAATCATTGCAAACCTCCTGTATTATGCCAACGCACAATCTAAAGGTTAGTAACTCACGCCGCTATTGCGCCATTCAAATTCAGCTTGAACGAGCAAAAGCAAGGAAGTTACTAACTTTATGATTGCGAGTTGGTATTACCATTCACGGTCTTCATCGAAAGCGGCGGATACGGTGCTTTCATCCATATCCAGAGCACATTCCTTCTGCGCGAGCCGCCAGAGGGAAAGGGCGATTTCGTAAAGCTCTTCGCGTTCCATCGTTTCGATGAATCCGTTGTAGCGCCCCAAAATATTGAAGGAACGGACGAAAACAAGGATGATTCGGATGAAGGCGTTGCCCCTCTCCACCTCCGGCAACCTGGCAAGGGCCAGAACCTGCGCATACGCTTCCGCATAGGTGTTGTACGATTCCGTCAGCAAAGGAACGGAGATGTTCTCCCGGTCAGCCCAGACACGCAGTGGGCTGTTTTTTATTTCCTCCGCAACCTCCATGCCGTCGTATTCTTTCTGGCTGATCCGGTACGCCCGGTAGTTTTGATCGATCGTTTGGGAAAAATCGCGGTAGCCGTCTTCCGTGGCAACGTACAGGCCGGTTTCCGAGCTCCCGTGCTCCCCCGTCCAGGGGAAATAGTCGTCGTAATAGTACTGGTAGTACCGTCTAGCGAACTCACGGCCCGCATGGGCAATATCCTCTTCGGAAATTTGCCCGTCGCAGTACGTCATCACAAAATCAATGCCGGACAATTTCCCGGAGCGCACTTGTTCCACCGCATCGAAATGTTTTTTATGCTTTTCCCCCTCCAGATTGTTCCGGATAATCCAGGTCATGAAAAAAGCGAGCGGGCTTGCGGCGACGTGCCAGAGGTAGATAATATCCTCTTTCGACAAATCTTCCCCGCTGCATTCCTTCGTTTCACAGTAGGACTCCAGCGCGCCTTCAAAATGTCCCATCGCCATGTCCAGGAAACCCGTTGAAACCTCTTTACCCTGGAGCGCCATTACGCTCAAGATCGCCCCCATCCACAACGGGGAGATAAAAAGCGGCACAATCAATACCCCGATCAAACACCCGAAGCACCCGAAGATCAATCCCCAACGCGGCGCCACCCCGGACATGTTCCCGGGGGTAAGTTTTTCCGGCATGGAGGCTTTCAGCTCCGCCGCGCCCGCGCTCATGGTGGCCGCCAGCCACAGAAACACCCCGGTTACAAGGAGCGCACCAAGGGTGAAAAGGAGAAAATCGAACAGCCACTTCCCATTCAGCCGTTTCCGCGCGACGTCGTCGCGTTTCACCAGCAAAAGCGCCATCGGAATGTGAACAACAAGCAGCAGACCACTGACGACGAGCAACCCTTCCCATGTGCACCCGAACCCCAGCGCGTTGCCAATCAACGCCAGGGGAATCGCGGAAGACGCGCCGAAGTAAAGCAGTTTCGTGAGCGGATCTTTCTCCTTTTCCGCAATCCGCCCGAATGACTCCACAGGCGACATGAGGGTCCGTCCCAGAAAAAACATAACCTACCTCCTGTTACCGGCAATTTCGTAGCTGGCGTCGATCCGGGAAAAAATTTCCCCGACCGGCACGGAACCGTCGAGGCGAATGGTGAACCAATGCTTTTTGTTCATGTGAAACCCGGGGAAATAACCGACTCCATCGATCAAGGCACTCAACGACTGCGGTTCGCTCCGCAAATCGACAATGTCGATCATCGTGTCGCTCGACAGCCCCAATTTCCTTTCGGACAAACGCAGGAGCGCGGCGTACCATTTCGCATTGTCTTTCCGCCGGAGAACCGCATTGCCCGGAAACTTCGGCCACAAATACTCCGGAACGTCCCCGTATTTCGCACGGACATATTCAATAATCTGTTCCGCGCAATCGCCCCACGAAGTATCGCGGTCGAAGCATTGTTCCCTTACGGCGGCAAGAACATTTTCGTATTCCTGCCGGACGCGCCCGACGAACGCGCCGCACGCGCCGGCGACCAGGAACGCCGTATAGGCCTCGCGCGTCAGTGTATCGATCACCTCCGCGGTTACAACACCGTCCTCCGTAACCGCAACCGTCATTGCAAGCATTCCATCCAGGAGCAATGCGGAGTACACGTACCCCCTTCCCTGCGCGACAAATCCGAATGCGCCAAGGCGCATCGGATTAACGGTTCTGTTCTTGAACATGTTTCAAACTCCTGAAACAGAAAGGGGCGACGGGTTTTACCCGTCGCCCCCTCCAGAGTCGTGCAAGCGTTACTTCGCAGCCGGCAGCGCGACCGGCGCTTCCGGCAGGAGAATTTCAACCTTGTTGTCCTTCTCGAGCTTGGCGACGTAAGCGGCATTCGCCTCTTCCATCTTCTGGCGCTTCAGGAAGTTGGTCAATTCCTCTTTCACTTCGGCAAAGGGGATCGGCTTGGCTTCCTTTTTCGCGTCGCGGCGAATGACGTGGTAGCCGAATTCGGTTTCCACGATGCCGGAGATTTCGCCTTCCTTCAGGCCGAACGCGACGTCTTCGAACGCTTTGACCATCTGGCCGCGGCCGAACGCGCCGAGCGAACCCTTGGCTTCCTTGCCCGAGGGGCATTCGCTCATGGCTTCGGCGAGCGCCTCAAATTTCGCGCCGTCCTTTTTGACCTGGGCGAGGATGTCCTCGATCTTCTTCTTGGCTTCCGCTTTCTGGGCCGCGGTCGCATCTTTCGGGACCATGATCAGAATGTGCGAGGCGCGGATCCCGTCCGGCGCATCCGCCTGGTTGACGAACATGTTCGGGTTCTTGTCGTAGTACTCCTTCACGTCCTTATCCGCGATGACGATCTTGGAGCCGACTTCCTTTTCCATCAGGCGGCTGATTGCAATCTGGCGCTGCGCCTGCGGATTTTTGGAAACTTCGGCGATGTAGGATTCCATCGTCTTATTCTGCATTTTGAGCTGTTCCTTGATGGTGTCCAGCTCTTCGGGCTTCAGTTTTTTCAGCTCGCCGCTGAAGAAATCCTTGACCGACTGTTCGCTGGCCTTGAAACCGGCTTTTTCCGCCGCTTCGCCGAGCAACCGCTGGCTGACAAGCCCGCGCACCATCTGCGGCGCCATCTGCTTGAGCATTTCTTCGGTAACAAACGGGGGGAGTTTCCCATCGGGAAGATCGGCGACAAACGCGGTAACGACTTCCGCGCGCGTCAGATCTTTCCCGTTGATCTTCGCAACCACTTCGGGCAGAAACGCGAAGAGCTCCGCCGGGGACTTCTCCTTGACTTCAGGGGCTTGCGCCGGATTGGCTTTCGGCGCCGGATCGGCCGCGAACGCGCCGGAAATAAGCATCCCCGAGGCAAGCAGCGTTGTCATCATCTTTTTCATCGTATTTTTCTCCTTTTCCGTGAAAAACTCACAATCATTGGCATACTAGTACATCCGCATACATGGGAAATCAAGCGAAAAATCACTTTTTCGTACACTTTTTCTGTTGAATTGCATCCCTTGAACCTTTACTGTAATAGGAGTTATGCACATTGAATATCACCACATGGCGGACTTGACCGTCGGTTTCGCAGCCGTTGCGCCGCAGAATGCGCCCCTCTTCCCGGAAGAAGAGGCCGCGCTGGGCGACGCGTGCGCCGTTCGCCGCGCCGAATTCACCGCCGGACGACTCCTCGCGCGGAAAACCCTCGAGCACGCCGGGCTGTCCGCGGGGCCGATCGGGCGGGGGTCCGCCCGCGAGCCGCTTTGGCCGCCGGGGGCAATCGGCTCGATCACCCATACAAGGCAATTCGCGGCGGCGGCGGTGGCGGCGGCCTCGCGTATGCGCGCCATCGGCATCGATCTGGAACGCCCGGAGCGAATGCGCCCGCGCCTCGCGGAGGAAATCCTGACGCCCGCCGAGCGTTCGTACTACGCGACTTTGCCGCAAAAAGACGCGCTTCTTTTTGCGGCGGCGGCTTTTTCGGCCAAGGAAGCCTTCTGCAAACTCCAATATCCCCTCACGGGCAAACACCTGTCCTTCCAGGATGCGCGCATCGAATGGGAAGGAGGAGAGCAATTCACCCTCCACGCACAGCCGCCTTTTGAATGCGTTGCCGGAATCATCCGGTTCGACATCGTCCCCGGACATCTTTTCACGCTGCTGTGTATTCTTCCTTGAATTTCCGCCCTCATCCTGTATAGTATCCGGGAAAACTTTTTTATTACGAACACGAAGGAGTTCCCATGTATTTCAACAAGTGCGACCACCCCATCAACTTCCGCTTCGACGCCGCCCCGAAATTTGACGTTACCGACCTTGGAAACGGCGTTTCCAAGCTGGTCGTCCACGATGGCGCGCGCTGGGAGGAAACATCCAGCCAGGCGGAGCTGGATGAGGCGGCCTTCTCCGGACAGCCTTCGGCGGTGAAACTTGTCGCAAACGAAAAGGGGTTCCGTTTCGGATTCCTTTCCAGCATGCACAACCATGTTTTCGGTGTTTCCGGCGCCAAGTGGATGTGCTGTTTCGGACACAACGATTACACATATTACGGACTCGGCGAAAAGAACAACGGATTTGAAAAATCCGGCTCGCGCACCAAATTCTGGAACACCGACGTCATGGCCGACTTCAACATGCGCCAGATCGAAGAAGCCTCCACCGACCCGATGTACGTGGACGTCCCCTACATCATCATCAAAAACGGCAACGAATACGCGGGCATCCTCCTGGATAACCCCTACGCCGCGTTCATGAGCTTCAACGCGCCGGAAAACTTCCGCCCCGGCCAAGCGGTGCAGTACACGCCGTACTTCATGTTCGGTTCCACCGCCGGACTCCCCACGGTGTACTTCCTCCACGGGCCGACGCTGCCGGAACTTTGCTCCAAACTCCAGACCCTCTGCGGGAAGCATCCGCGCCCCCCGTTCTGGTCCATCGGAATGCAGCAGTGCCGCTGGGGCTACAAATCCCCCTCCACCGACTTGACCGAGGTGGACGCGAAATACCGCTTGAACAACATCCCGCTGGATGGGCTGTGGATGGACATCGACTATATGGACCAGTTCCGCGTATTCACCTTCAACCCGGCGAACTTCACGGACCCGAAGAAAGAATTCGGCGCGCTCCAGGCCAAAGACCGCCATTGCGTGGTGATTCTCGATCCCGGCGTTTCGCTGGTGCGCGGCTACGAAACCTTCGAGCGCGGACTTGCCGCCGACATCTACTGCAAAAATACCGAAAACAACAACTACGTCGGCTTCGTCTGGCCCGGCGCGACGGTGTTCCCCGATTTCTCGTTGCCCGCCGCACGCGACTGGTGGGCGGACGAAGTGCGTATTTTCCTGGACAATTCCGGGCTGGACGGATTCTGGGTCGATATGAACGACCCGGCGACGGGTGCTTCGGAGCTCGATGAAATGCGTTTCCGTAACGGCGCTATGCCGCACGAATCGTACCACAATCAATACGCCCTGGGGATGCAGCGCGCCACGTTCGAGGGTTTCCGCCGCCACAACCCGGACAAGCGCCCCTTCATCGTAAGCCGCTCCGGCTACATTTCCACCAGCCGCTACAGCGCCATCTGGACGGGGGACAACATCTCCAATTACTTCCATTTGCGCAAATCCATCGAAATGGTACTGAACCTCTCCCTCTCCGGCATCCCCTTCTGCGGACCCGACGTGCCGGGTTTCGCCCAGGACCCGTGGCCGGAGCTGGCGCAGGACTGGTACAAGGCCGGGTTCCTCTTCCCGTTCTTCCGCAACCACTCGGCCATCGGCACCAAGCGCCGCGAACCGTGGGAATTCGGGGAAAAAACCTGTGCGCGCATCGCGCAATTCGTGCGGTTGCGCTACCGGCTCCTCCCGTACTTGTACTCGCTTTTTATCGAGCACGAGGCGAACGGCGCGCCGATCCTCCGCCCACTCTTCTACGAATTCGCCGATACGCCGGAATTCCCGCTCGGGAAAATCGACGATCAGTTCATGGTGGGCCACGCCATCATGCAGGCGCCCTTCGTCGATAAAGACCAGACGAAGCGTTTCGTCCTCCTCCCCGGCCCCGGACGCTGGTTCGACCCATTCCACAACAAATGGTACGACGGCAAGCAGTACATCCCCGTGGAAAAAGAAGCCGACACCACCCCGCTGTTCATCCGCGAAGGCGCGCTCATCCCCATGTGGGACAATCCGCCGGAATTCGCCGACGCCGAACGCCTCCTCAAAGTGAAACTGGGGGCGTACGCCTCGAAAGAGTTCTCCGGGGCACGCACCTTCCGTTATGTCGCCGACGACGGCGCGACGCTGGGGTACCGGACGCGCGCGGCTTTTACCGAAGCGATGCTGAACGTAACATTTACGAACGGTTGTCCCGCGTTGCGTGTGGAAGGCATTGCCGACCGCGCCGGAAAGCTCTGGGTTGATCTGGAGGCCAATCCCCTCCTGACGGAGTGCTGACCATGCTTGAAGAGACACGCGTCGAGGAACTGCTTGCGGCCATGACCGTGGCGGAGAAAATTTCCCTCTGCCACGCCGGGAGCAAATTTTCCGCTCCCGGTGTTCCCCGCTTGGGTATCCCGGAATTCACGATGTCCGACGGACCGCACGGCGTCCGGCGCGAATTGGTGCGCGACGGCTGGGACCCGCTGGATTGCGACTGGGATTTTGCCACCTATCTGCCCACGGGAACGGCGTTGGCCGCAACGTGGGATATGGAATCGGCCGCCGAATTCGGTCGGGTGCTCGGCGAAGAAGCGCGCGCGCGCGGCAAGGACATCATCCTCGGCCCCGGCGTGAATATGGTCCGCTCCCCCCTTTGCGGACGGAATTTCGAGTATTACGGGGAAGACCCGTACCAGGTGGGCGAGCTTGCAAGCGTGTGCATCCGGTCGATCCAGGAACAAGGGGTCGCCGCCTGCGTCAAGCACTATGCACTGAACAGCCAGGAGCTCAACCGCAACGGCGTGGACGCCCGTCCCGACGAGCGGACGTTGCGCGAACTGTATCTGCCCGCGTTTGAAAAAGCGGTGCGCGCCGGCGGCGTGTGGTCGCTGATGGGGGCGTACAACCTCTTCCGCGGGCAGTACTGCTGCCAGAACGACTACCTCCTGAACCAGATTCTGAAGAAGGAGTGGAACTTCGACGGCGTGGTAATCTCCGACTGGGGCGGCGTACACGATACATTTGAAGCCGCCCGCGGCGGAATGGATCTGGAAATGGGGAGCAACGTGCCCACCTACGACGAATATTACCTTGGCCGCCCCTTCCGCGAAGCGGTTGAAAAAGGCGAGGTCGAAGCCGCGTTCCTGGACGACAAAGTCCGCCGCATCCTCCGGTTGCTGAACCGCGTAGGATTGCTCGACAACACAGTAAAAAAGGGGGCGTTCAATACCCCCGATCACCAGGCCGCCGCGCGGAACATCGCCCGCAAGGCAATGGTTCTCCTTAAAAACGAAGACGATGTCCTGCCTCTCGACCGCACGAAGATCAAACGTCTCCTGGTCGTGGGCGACAACGCGACGGAACAGCACCACGCGGGCGGACACAGTTCCGCCGTCAAGGCGCTGTATGAAATTACGCCATTGGAAGGGTTGAAAAATCTTTTGGGAAACACGGTGGAAATCGAATATTTCCGCGGGTACCCCGACTTCAGTTCGGCAGGGACCCCGATTCCGGCGCAGGATCTTGCGATCGTCGATCCGGCGGCGGGGACCGGCGGCTGGATGGCGGAGTATTTCGACAACCGCGACTTCCGGGGGACGCCCTTCAAACGCGTCCCGATGGCCGATGCGGACATCGCTTTCGCGCCGGCGGAACTCGATACAATATCCGTCCGCCTGAGCGCCGCCTTCACGCCGAAAAAGGACTGGAAGGGGACGCTCCTGATGGACGACTGCCGCCAGGGGTGGTTCAAGGTCGATGGCGAAACCATCCTGAACCTCTCCGTGGACACGGCGCGGAACGGGTTGGATTTTGAATTCAAGGCGGGGCAAACCTACCGTCTTGCGATGGAGCTCCAGCCGCGCAAAGTCGATGGGCCAACGCGTGTTGTCGTCCGCCTCCTGGAACAGGGCGGTTCCGGCGCGGAGGACGAGGCGATTCTCGCGGCGGCGAAGCACGCCGACGCGGTTCTCTTCTTCGGCGGGCTCAACCACTTTTACGACACGGAAAGCTCGGACCGCCGGGACATGGCGTTGCATGGCGGGCAAAATGAATTGATCGCCAAACTGGCGCGCGTTACGCCGCGCCTTGTCGTGGGGTTGGTCGGCGGGAGCCCGATGGAAATGCCGTGGCTGGACGCGGTTCCGGCGGTATTCCTCCTCTGGTACGGCGGAATGGAAGTCGGCAACGCGGCGGCGGAACTTCTTTTCGGCGAAGCGAATTTCTCCGGCCGCCTCCCCTTCACCTTCCCGCGCATCCTTGCGGACAGCCCCGCGCATGCCATCGGCGACTACGAAGAAAAAGTATGCAATTACCGTGAAGGCGTCTTCATGGGGTACCGTTGGTTCGACGCGAAGGGGGTCCAACCGCTGTTCCCCTTCGGCCACGGACTTTCCTATACGCGCTTTCAGACAACAAACCTGAAAGCGCATACATGCGGCGACTTCCGCTGCGAAATCACAGCCGACGTGAAAAACTGCGGCGAACGCGCCGGTGCGATCGTGCTCCAACTCTACGTGGCCGATCTGGCTTCAAGCATTCCGCGCCCCCCCAAGGAACTCAAGGCCTTCGCCCGTGTGGAGCTGCAACCCGGAGAATGCAAAAAGGTTGCGTGGTCGCTGGAAAAGGATGCGTTTTCGTTTTACGATCCGGTTGCGCGCGAATGGGTGGCGGAACCCGGAGAGTTCAAACTTCTTCTCGGCGCATCGGCGGAAACAATTCTCCAGGAAACAAGCCTGCGGTTCGTATAATGAAGAAATTTATCGCACCGCTCCGCACCGCCGCGCGGACACTGGGATGGACGTTGTATGCGGTTCTGGCGCTCTGGTGCGCCGGAGCCGTTTTTTACAACAAACTCGGCCCCGCGCCGGTGCGTATTTTCGCAGCGGGGGTCGTCCTTTTTCTCTTGGCGTATCTTCCCATCCTAGGCAGGCTCTACCCCAAACACAAGTGGGGATTTCATGCGGGGACAGCGACGGTTTTCCTCGGCGTCGTACTTTTCTTCCTCTTTCTGCGTCCGCAACAGGAACGCGACTGGACGCTCTCCTGCGCGCGCCTTCCTGTAACTTCACTGCGGCAAGACGCGCTCACGGTTTGGAATATCCGCGACTTCAACTACCGCTCCACCACCGACTTCGATATCAACTACCGGAGAAACACCTACGATCTCCTTCAGCTCGAAGGCATGGATATGGCCCTTTCCCACTGGGACGGAATCGAGCTGATCGCCCATATGATGCTCATTTTCCGCTTTAAGGACCAGCCCGCCCTGGTTCTTTCCGCCGAATGCCGCTACGAGAAGGCGGATGAATACAGCTCCATCGCCGGACTTTTCCGCAAATACGAAGCGATCATGATCTTCGGAACCGTCCCCGATCTCCTCATGCTCCGCACCAATTACCGTCACGAACAGCTCTTCCTCTACCGGACCAACTTCACTCCCGACGAAACGCGCAAAGTCCTCATCGCATTGGCCGCACAAGTCAACGGTCTTGCCCGGCAGCCGGTTTTTTACAACACCATCGATTTCAATTGCAGCACCGCGCTCCTGTCCTCCCTTGCCACAGTCCGCCCTGCCATGGGGTTTGATCTTCGCGTCATGCTCAACGGATTGGCCGACTGGCTTGTTTTCGACCGGGGAGGCTTCCCCAACGTCCGCCCCGGCGAGGGTTTCATCGACTACCGCCTTCGCCATTGGGCCAACATCCGCGTGGAGCGCATCACCGACCGCGCGGAATACGAACGCGCACTGTACTCGGCCCAATAGCCCCTTGTCGATAGGCGAACAGTGTTGACGTTCAGCATCAGCACAAGGAGAGTGATGGGCCCTTTCACACCCCCCGTGCCGACATTCAGCCGTGTGCGCAGGGTGGCAACTTTTGGGGGAAATAGCGGAGCCTCCCCCCGGCGTAGCCCTGAATGGGATGGTGAGGGGGTCGAAGCCGCACGGTATCGTCGATCCAAACCTTCACCCACAGCTTCCCTCCTGGCCGGAACCAGCCGAAGAGCGCCGTCGCTTTTATCTGAATTATTTACAAGAATCGCCCGAAGAGGATTTGAAACTCTTCAATTCAGATGCTATTTCTATCGGTGACGAAACATTTCAAAGTAAATTAGTTAGCTCAATGGGGAGAAAACAGATTCGCCGAGGTAGACCCAGTAAAGGCCAATTGCTTTTGCATAGTTTGATGTAACCTAAACATACAACTGCACAAGCCATCTTAACAATTTTTACATTATCGCGCAGTAGATACAGAATTACAAACCATTATCAAATAGATGTACATGAATAAAATCATAGAAAAAATTAAAAATAAACGGAAATCACTTCTATTTTATATTGGGGGGATGCTATTGTTCAATTTTGTGATTTTCTTATTTTTCGCAGACATAAGATATGAAAATCATTGGGCAACTATCTCATTTTCACATTCTGCAAAAGTATTAATAGTTTTTTTTACGTTTATCCCGATTGTTCCATTAGCTTGGATTTGGCCAATGCTTTTTTTGCCGTTGCTACGGTACAACTACAAAATCGCATCTGGAGCGATGGTATTCTGCTCTCTTGTGTTATGTTTGTGTGCAATTTATTATAATCGGCCCAGCTATTTTTTGAGGACGAATTTCGATTCTGATGTTTCTTTGACGATAGAAGAATTTTATAGTGAAAATGATATCGACTGGAAAAATGCTTTGGGAAAATTCCGGAGTAACCAACCTTATTTCGAAAAATTGGTAAACAGCGGTTGGCGCAAAACAACATATGATAAAATAAATAAAAATGAGCTGCATTGGGGTAAATATGTATTACCTTCTTCACATATATTAGAAAGCAATGAAAAATCCATCGAAAAATATATTTTAACAAATGACTATATTGAATATCATTTTTATTTTTTTGAAAAATGACGTAAAACCGTGAATCATTTTATTCGAGCAAAGAAAAATCAATTTAATGACTTGCAAGAATCAATTTCATGAAGTATTATTGGAGATCGGAATTTATAGTAATATGGCCATAAAAAAAACAATTCATAGAATGCAATCAATATTTGTTCAAGCTGAGCTCATTATTATTGCTGGAATGCTTGCTAATTCAACAGCAGCAGAAGCTGTTTCATTTATGGGGGCAGAAACTCAAAGTTATGTTATTGACCAATGCGATAGCTTTGTAAAATATCAAATAAATAATCCCGCTTGGAGGCGATAATGAAGCTAATTCGTTATCAAATTATAAACATAGCATTTCCATTAGGCATGACAATTATATTATCGTATTTATTTTCGAAAAATTTCTTTATACCAGACTCATACACTATTCAAACTTACAGAACGGCACAAATTATTCAATTTTCCATTCAAGTTTTTTTTGCTGCATGGGCATTAATAGGTCTACTGTGGGACATGCATCACAAGTCATCGAATTATCAAAAAACAGAAAAAAGCATCATAATATTCACTTTTTTTTCCTCTCTACTGATTATACTTGGACTCTCATTCCCACGCTATCCACAGATGCAAGAACGTTTTAGATTGGCAGAGTGTGCTAACAATCTACGCAAAGCTTGGTTATACTTATCTAGTTATGCAGAAAACGAAGGATGTTTTCCATGCAACTATACCCCCACTTGCACTTGCCCAAGCGCAATAGGTTCATTGTCATATATTTATCACTATCAAGGAAACAATAAAATGAGATGGACTTTGTTAATGGATAATCCAGAGAATCATACGGCCCGTATAAATATTCTTCTTTCAAATGGAGAAATACATACTGTCCGCACTATTGATGGAAAAATACCATCTTTTTAAAGGTGATATGGGACCAAGATTTTGGATATGCCGTCCATAAAACATTTGCAGAAGATGTACATATTCAATTGAATGCATGTTTTCAAGGGAAATTTCTAAAAGACTATTTGAATAGCATAGACAAGAAAAATGCTTCCATAACAGGCTATACGGGATATACATTTCCATTGATTCCAAGCTGGCAAATCGGAGTAAGGCATCTGTTGTCTATATTTCAAAAATGGAAGACTGAAGAAAAATGACTATGAGATTTCTTTCTAATGATGTATGGCAAAAAAGAGTGCTCTGATGAAAAAAATAATATCTACTGTTTCGATTATTTTGGGGTCTTTATTTGTATTAATTATTTCTCTACCCCCTAGAATTCCTGAGAGAAGCTACAAAGAAGCTACAATTCTATCTTTGAAAAATGTTTCACTATTGGAATCATATCTGAACTCCGATTTGCCATTTACGCGCAAAATGGCAGAAGAGGTATTTGAGGATGGAGAGACTAAGCTGGATGAACATATTAGATTCAAGTACGGGATTTCAGCCGATATCCAGATTTCAATAATAGGAGAACTGTTGCGAAAAAACAAGCATAAACTATTCATGCTATTTGATAAAAATGCCTCATTATTGATACTGACTAATTCGAGCAACCACACGAGTAAGTTCATTAGTGTTTCTGCTCTTGTCTTTTCCGAAAAAAACAAAAATATATTTAATTCATTGCACACAATTTATCTTCCATTAAGTAGAGGCCCGCAAAAGATCATTGTGGAAAATATTTTTATTGGACATGAAAACATCTATTCTGTCCTCGGTATCGATAGCAGGGGGAACTTTATTGATGAGCAAGAAGGAAAAAGTTTTCTTTTTCATGTAAGTAGTTTACAAGGTGATTGATATAGGACCACGATTTTGGACAGTTTGCATTAAATCGCTAATTGCTTGTGTCAGAAAAGTGCCTTCAAATGGAAGATGCACCGCTCTCCCTTATTTCGTACATTATTGACATATGGTGAAACTTCCCAGCAACGGAGAATATTGTTTTTTGCAGGCTTTAGAATGTTGCTTACGGCTCTTCCGGATAAATCGTGATTCAACCAGTCAAGCCAATATTCCGGAGTAATGATAAGCGGCATTCGATCGTGTATTGGGCGCATCACATCGTTGGCTTCTGTGGTAATAATCGAAAATGATCGAATATGTTGTTGGTCGTGATTCCAGTCGGTCCAAATCCCGCCGAGAACAATCGGGCGATTGTCTGAGTTCGCGCTGAAATAATACGGTGTTTTCTGCTTGCCACTACGCTTCCACTCATAGAAGCCCATGGCGGGGACCAGGCAGCGGCGGTGTTCGTAGGAGTTCCTGAATGAAGGCTTTTCAGCCACGGTTTCAGCCCGTGCATTGATCATTCGAGCGCCGTTGGCGGGATCGGTTTCCCAGGGCGTCAGAAGCCCCCAGCGGAGAATTTCTGCGATCGGCTGTTTCCCCGGTTCCCGGGTAATTGCCACTGCGTTTTCCGTCGGTGCAATATTTTGTATTGGGCATGAGCCTCTTCGACCAGATTCTTGATAATATTCCGCAAGGCGGCGGGGATTTCCCCCTGGGCAAAACGTCCGCACATATTCAACCCCTATTTGACGACCGGAAGCTCCGCCCAGTCCGTTGTATACCTCGGAGAAAGCATCTCGCGCCTCATGGACCACGAACGTTCCACACCCTCCGACAGCAGGAATACAGTATCCCGCCCCATCCGGACGTTAATACAAACTCGTACTAAAACATGGACGAAGACTTGCCCTTTCGCGTGCTTTTATGCATGATTTCCGAGGCATCAGAGATCGCCTGGCGGAAGGGATGCTCCGCCAAATAATGAACCCTCCACGCCCCCGACCGGCATCTCGAATGAGGGGCCTGGGGGGAAGGCGCGGTTTCCCCCCAGCTCTATAACCCCGCGCCACCGACCCTCTATCGCATTAGTGCCCGTTGCCGTCAGGGCGCCGGCGGGGGAAATTCGATCCGCTGGATGCCGTTCCGCGACAGGATGAGCAGGACGCGCCGGTAATGGTCGTTCCCCCCCACGCGACCGTATTTAACGACAAGATTCACGTGGTAAACGCGCTTGCCCCGGGCGCGCCGCACGCCGCCGCGACCATCGGTAACAAGCAAAGGACGATCCGGTTTTTCCATGCGCTCCATGAGTCCGCGTAAATCGATCCGCGTCATGTCGACGATCCCGTTTACCTCGACCTCGCGAAAAATCGCCTCTCCGGGAAGTGGATGTAGGAGAATGTGGCGCCGCCCCTTTAAAACAACTTCACCGGACTGCCGTTTGCTTTCAAGCTCGGCAAGGTAGCTTTTGTTCCGGTATTTCACGATCTCCGGCGGCAATTTGGATTCGGGAAAAAAACCGACGGCCTCCCGGCACTCGCCGAGTTCGGAGCCCAATTCGCTGTAAATCGTGGTCCGGTAATCGAAAATACGCTCCCCGAGCTTGGTCATGAAATAGACCTGCAAAAGTGCCTTGATCCGGTCTTTGCCCATGTAGGCAATCGTAAGGATCACGAAAAATGCAAAGGAGAACTGCTGAAGGAACAGCCCCTGCCAGATAAAGGCGACCGCGGTGGCGAACATCATGGCGAGCCCGGCGGCTATGCCGAACGCGAGATTCTCCAGAAAAACACCGTCTTTGCGGCGGCTGGAGTGAAGCTGTAGAACACCCGCAATCACTTTTTCCAGCGTTTGTTCGCGGTATACCATTTCCTCGTTATCGCCTTCCGGATCGGGGATGGAGGGATATTGGCGGGAGCTCCGGTAGGTGATCTCCTCGTTGAGTTCGCGCATGATCCGGGCGCGAACGGGTTCCAGCTCCGGCCGCGCGATTTCACGCAAGGCCTGGTGGAGCCGGTAACGGCAACGGTTCGCGGTAATGCTCAGAAACTCATCGCCCAGGTTGTAAAGATGTTGCGCGGAATGATCCACCTCCGGGTGGGTAAGCTTCGCCATCAGCAGACGAAACCGGCGGATGATCCGCGCCGTGTGGGTAAGATAGTTTTCCACCATCAGCGGAAGATCGGCGCTCCCAAGCGAGCCAAGGATGAACAATTCCTCATCCCGCAGCGCATCCTTCATGGAGGAGCAGAAGATTTTCAATTGATCGTCAAAGCTTTTTCTGTTTTCCTGGCCGGGATCTTTCCTGTACTGGTTCAACGCCCAACGGAGCCGGGCAAGGGGCGACCCGGGGCCGCCCATGGTCCGCAGGAGAACCGTCGGCGTCTTAAGGCGCAGCGTCTTGTGTGTCGCGCTGTAAAAATGCGGCTTCCCGTAATTTTCCGGCGTAACGCCGAGATCGTCGGGAAGGAAAAAATAAAATTCGACGTAATATTCGTTTCCGGGACGCGAAGGATCGAGCGGATAGGTGAAATCCGCCTCAAGTTGAAACCGGTCATGCCGGGTGATCGAATCGGAGATATGTTCCATGAGAACTAATATACCCCCTCTATGCAAAATATCAACATCGAGCCTTGAAGCGCGTATGGAAACGGTGTATAGTACGTTACAGCAATTCAGTTTTAATGAAAACGAAGGAATTTCCATCATGGCCATTGAAGTATCGTACATCCTCATCACGCCGTACAGCCTGCTCAAATCACGCACCGGGGGAATCATCGCCCGCCTGATGTCGCGCACGGATTTGGAGTTCATCGGCGCACAGATGCTCGCCTTTACGCGCGAAATGGCCGATGCGTACGCCAACCAGCTTGAATCCGAGCTCAACCCCAACTCTCCCCAGACCGGGAAAATGCTCGCCGACTACGTCCGCGCGAATTTCGGTCCCCGCGAAGACGGCCGCAAAGAACGCACACTGATGCTCCTTTTCCGCGGCGAAAACGCCTCCGCCAAGCTCACCGCCGTAACCGGTCGCCTCTCTCCCCACTCCAGCCGCGAAGCCCAGAGCGGGGAATCGATCCGCGACACCTACGCCGATTTGGTCGAAGACAAGGAAAACCCGGGAGTGATCCGCTATTTCGAACCCGCCGTGCTTACACCGCCGAACGTGGAATCGGCGGTGGCCAAGTTGAAAATTTTCGCCGATTTCGCCTCCGTATCGCCGACGATCATCGATAACTCCGTCGGGATGTCCCCCGAGGACGAACGCACGCTGGTCATCATCAAACCGGACAACTGGCGCCGCCCCTCCAGCCGTCCCGGAAACATCATGGATATGCTCAGCCGTACCGGATTGCGGATCGTCGGGTGCAAGGTGCACCGCATGACAGTCGCCGATGGGCTGGAATTTTACGGCCCCGTCCAAGGGGCGCTCCGCTCCAAGCTCGCGCCCAAAATCGCCGAAAAAGCGCGTGAAATCCTGGAGGCGGAGCTCAAGTGCAAGCTCCCGGACACCGCCGTCGCGGAACTCACACAGTCGGTCGGCATCCCCTATGCGGACGACCAGTTCGCCCAGATCATCGAATTCATGTCCGGCCGCCGCCCCGACCACTGTACCGAGGCGGAACGCTCCACGCAAGGCGCGGCCAAGTGCCTGATCCTGATTTACGAAGGCCGCGACGCGATCAACAAGATCCGGACGGCCCTCGGTCCAACGGACCCGAGCAAGGCCCCCGGCGGCACCGTCCGCCGCGACTTCGGCAGCGATGTGATGGTCAACACCGCACACGCCTCCGACTCCTGCGAGAGCATGATCCGTGAAATGGGTGTTGTGCGTATGGAACAAAATTCCATGAGCGCCCGTATTTATGAATTTTTGGAGGAAAGGAACTGAAGCATGGATTGGAAAGAGCTCCTCAAACGCCGTTCCATTCGTTTTTTCGAACAGAAACCCGTTCCGGAAGACGCGCTCCGCGAAATGCTGGAAGCCGCGCGCGTAGCACCGAGCGGGGGCAATGCACAACGGTTGCGCTATGTGGTAATCCGGAGTGCGGAACGCGCAAAAGCGATCTTCGACCTGACCGCTTATGGGGCTCACGTCCGGCCGCACCGTTCGCCGGTCTGGGGAAAGAATGCTCCGCCGGCGTTCATCGCCGTAACCGCACCGGCCGATAACGCCGACCAGACAGTCGCCGCCGACGCAGGCGCGGCGATCCAGAGCATGATGTTCGCCGCCGTCGAAAATGGCCTCGGCACCTGCTGGCTCGGGGCATTCAGCCGCGAAAAGGTAAGCGCGGAACTTGCGCTGAAAGATCGCCATGTCCTCTACCTCCTCGCCGTCGGGTATCCCGCGGAAGAGCCGTTCTGTGAAGATATTGGAATGGGGGACAACGCCAAGTACTACCTGGATGCGGACGATGTGCTCCATGTCCCGAAGTTCACTTTGGACGTACTCACCACATGGTGTTGAGTAAATCCAACCGGATTTTACTTCTGATCGCTGTCGCGGCGCTGTTGCTGCGTCTTTTGATGGCCGTTCCCGGCATAATGCAGGGCGCGGAAGAAACGTTTTCGCGACCCGATACCACAGGCTACCTCGGTCCGGCGCGGGCGCTGTCCCACAACATGGCGTTCCTCGATGCGCCGGATGGGAGCCCGACCGCCGTGCGCGCACCGGGATTCCCTATTTTTGCGGCGCCGATTCTTGCGGTTTCCGGCGTGCGTGGCCTCGCGATCGCCTTGTGTTTTGCGAGCGCATTGTGCGTCTTCCCTGTCTTTCTGGCAGGACGCGAGGCGGGAAATGATAGAACAGGCCTGATCGCGGCCGGACTCCTTGCGCTGAATCCGACGGCGATTGCGAACGCACCGTTGTTTTTAACCGACACGCTCTTCACACTCGTCATTGCCTTCCAGCTCTACTGGATGCTCCGTTTCCGGCGCACAAAGCAAACGCGATTCTTCTTCGGCGTAACCATTCTAACGGCGGCAGGAACGCTGATTCGCCCGATCGAAATTGCGTGGATATTCCCGGCGCTCGTCCTCCTGGGAGCCCTCCCGGGGCTTCCGTGGCGCCAAAAACTCCTCGCGGGCATGGCGGGGACGCTTCTTTTTCTTGCGATTCTTTTCCCCTGGCAGTTCCGCAATGCCTCCATCGGCGCGGGGTACTGCATCGATACCAACACCGGGGCCATGTACCACCAGAACGGCGCCATGATCCTCGCCGCCGCGCACGGTACCGATTACGAACAGGAGAAACAGCGCATCCTCGCCGAATGCGCCGCAACTTTCGCCGATACAGAGCGTTTTCCCGACGAAAAAAGCCGCGTCGACTACAAACTGAAACGTCTGCGCGAAATCATCTGCGCCCATCCGTTTTACTGGTTGCGCGGGCACTTTCAATTCACCGCCCTCCTCCCCGACGCGGCGACGTTTTTTGAAAATCTCGGCCTCACCCAATCCGGACGCGGCACACTCAACGTCCTCCGGGAACGGGGCGCGTTCGCGGCGGCAAATTATTATTTTGAAGGGAAACTCTGGATTCCGGCGCTCCTTACACCGTTTCTCCTGATCTCCGGCCTCGCGTATTTCGGCGCGTTCCTGATGCTTGCGCATTACGTTTGCACCTTCCGGCGGAACTACTATTGGCTCCTGCTGGCGCTGGCGTTCATCGAATATTTTCTTTTCATGCCGGGGCCGATCACGGTCCCGCGCTATCAACTCCCGGCGTTGCCCATGATCGCGATCCTCGCGGCCCTGGCGTACCAACGCTGGATGACTATTCTTCAGGAGGAAAAAGGATGAAAAAACTCGCTTTTTGGGGATTGCTCGGAATGATCGCCGTACAGGCGGCAGGCGCACCCGGTTGGCGTCCCCCGCTGCACGAACTTTTCAGCGACGATATGATTCTTCAACGCGACAAACCCGTCCCGGTCTGGGGCTGGAGCGATCCGGGAACGGAGATCACCGTCGAATTCTCGGGGCAAAAGGTTTCCGCCAAAGCAGCTGCCCCTTCCGGGCGCTGGCAGGCGGACCTCGCCCCCCTGAAAATGAACACTTCGGGCGCGCCGTTGACCGTTACACTGGGCTCCAAACAAATCGTCCTTAAAAACGTGATCGTCGGCGACGTGTGGCTCGCGGGGGGGCAGTCGAACATGGAATTCGGCATCATGTCCACCAACCAGTGGTGGAACCAGGTAGGGACGCACCCGGGCATCCGGCTGTACCTGAATCCGCCCACGAGCTTCAGCCCCCTCCCCCGCGAACAGGCGGGGGGGAAGTGGGAGGTATGCAACCCCAATTCGTTGAACACAAAAGTCAATCCGCACGGCGGGTTTTCCGCCGTCGCGTACTTTTTCGCCCGCGAGGTCAATAAAGCGACGGGCGTCCCCATCGGCATGATCCAGAGCTGCATCGGAAACACCGACATCGAAACATGGATGGACCCCGCCGGGAAAATCAATGACAGACCGAACACCGATTCCCGCAAGGTTTTTTCGGACCGTCTGGATGCGGATTTCCAAAAAGGCGACCCGAATTTTGAAACCACCCTCCCCTGGCGAAACACATCCTTCGACGATTCAAGCTGGAAAACCGTGTCGCTCCCCCGTTTGTGGCGCAACACCCCGGAATCCGGTTCGCTGCTCTTCTTCCGGCGGACGGTTGAAGTCCCAGAATCCTGGAACAACGCGCCGATCCGCATCAACCTGGGCGCCATCAGCCACCATGACACGTTGTGGGCCAACGGCGTCTTCATCGGAGCCATCGGCCACCATCAGCGCGTTCGGCGTTATGAAATCCCGGCGGGGACGGCGAAGAACGGAAAACTCCAGCTCACACTGCGGGTCAATATGGATGCGGGCTTCACCGGCAAGCCGGAAGACATGTGGCTTTTGGGAGTGAACGCCGATCCCTCGGCGCAAATCTCGCTCGCCGGCGACTGGAAATACGCCGTCAGCACGAAAAAAGGAAAACTAAAAGTCCGTTTCCTGCCCGATTGTTGGATGCCCGGATCCGGATACAACGGCATGATCGCGCCCCTGGCTCCTTTTGCGCTGAAGGGGTTCATCTGGTACCAGGGATGCGGCAACACCGGCAACAGCCGGTATTACATGGAAGATTCCAAGACTATGATCACCTCGTGGCGAAAGCTCTTCAACGCGCCCGACGCGCCGTTCTATTGTGTTCAGCTCGCAGGCTATGGGCCGTACAAGGCGGACCCCGTTGCGGGTTCCGGCTGGGCGACCATACGCGAGATTCAGTCGCGCCTCGCCGATGAGTTCCCGCACACCGGTTTCGCCGTGGCCTTCGACCGCGGAGAACAAATGGACATCCACCCGCCGCATAAAAAAGATGTGGGCGAACGCCTCGCCCGTGTGGCGCTGGCGCAAACCTACGGCAAAGACGTTGAATTCCGCGGTCCGCAATGTAAAAGTGTAACGCGCGACGGAGCCAAACTCCGCGTAGTATTCAATTACGCCGATAAACTCCGCGCCATCGGCGGCGCTCCGGCGGGTTTCGCCGTGGCGGGGGCCGACCGCAAATTCTTCTGGGCGAACGCGAAGATCGAAGGGGACACGGTCGTCCTCTCCTCCGACGACGTCGCGGAACCGGTGTGGGCCAGTTTCGCCTGGGCGGACAACACCCTTTTTAATATGTATAACGGCGCGGGGCTCCCCATGGTCCCCTTCCAGCGCCAAGCGGGAAAATGAAAAAAGCCCTCGCGGCGGCGCTCGTCCTGCAATTGGGACTTGTCTTCGCGGCGTTTGCGCCGTGCTTCCCGCTCGGCGTTCCCGGGAAATGGGTCTGGAATAAAACGGCCGCCTATTTCCCGGACCCATTGGGAATTCTCCTGATCGCCCTCGGCATCGCGTTGGCGTTCTTCGCGGTGATGCGCCTCAAACGCGGCGCGTTGCCACTCCTTCTGGCGGCGGGAATTTTTCTGGACGGCGGCATTCTCCTCTCCGGAAGACTCGGTGCAACGGAGAACGCCTGGGCGTTCCTGGACCGCTTTGCAACAGGCTACATGGATACGGTTCTGCGTCATGAGGGAAACTTGGTGGAACACTGCAAAACAGAGCTCCATTTGCTGATGGCGGGTGAAGTGCCCAACCATCGGCATGTGCATCCGCCGGGAAACGTCTTCTTCACCGCTCTGGTCGTCCAATGCGCCCCGGACTTCGGCGCACGCGTTTTCCAGACCGCCGCCGCCGACTTGGCGCAACTGGCGAAGGAGGGGATGCTCGCGATACCGCAGGACACGCCGGCCGCCCGCAAAGGGGCGCTGAACCTTCTGCTCCTCGGCATTCTCGGATTGTGCGCGGGGCGGTTTTTCCTTCTTCTTTTGCTGCGGCGTTTCCCGATGCGCAACCGCGCGACGGCGGAACTATGCGTTGTACTCGGGACGGCGAACGCGGCGCTCTTTCTGGGGCATTACGACGCGTTCTACTTTGCGCTCACGGCCATGGCGGTGTTCTTTTTTATCCCGACTTCCCTTTGGGCCTTGTTCCTCTGCGGCGCGCTCCTTTGCCTGGGGAGCTCCATGTCGCTCGGATTCGGAGGAGCCATTGTGCTTGCGCTCGGTCTCCTTGTCCTCCGGCGCGACCGCCTTCGCGCCGTCGCGGCATTGGGCGCGGGAGCCCTTGTTGTGCTTCTGGCGTATGCGGCGGTTGGAATCCCCCTCCTCCTGACGATGTTGCGCGCGTGGGAGAATCACCGGATTTTTCAATCCATGGCGGGGATGGCCTATTGGCCGTGGTGCTTCTGGAACACGGTGGACGCGCTCCTGTTCGCGGGGGTTGTTCCGGCACTCGCCCTTCTTTTCGCGCCGAAACTGCGCGGCAAACTCCGCGTTCCCCTCTGCGGAATCGGACTGATGTGGCTTTTCCTGCTCTTTTCCGGAAGTGCGCGCGGTGAATTCGGGCGGTTGTTGCTGCTGTATTTGCCGCTGCTTCTCTTCGGAGCGGCGTGCGTCCTTGGCAGGCTCCGCCTTCCATCCAAACTCGTGTACGCCGTACTCCTTGGCGGCGCGCTCCAGACCGTCCTTTTGCGCTTCGCTTTGAAGGTGGTCTTAATCGACTAATACCAATGCGCAATCTAAGGGTTAGTAACCCACCGCCGGTATTGTGGAGAGGGAATTTGGCTTGCTGAGCTTGCCGCTACCAGAGGTAACGGCAACGAATCAAGCCGGATTCCCGCCCGCAAGACCAAGGTGGGTACAAACTTTATGATTGCAAATTGGTATAACCGCGCAGTGCGCGGATAGCGGCACTCGGATCGGCGGCGTGGAAAACGCTGCTCCCCGCGACGATGACATTCGCGCCGGCGGCGCGCGCAAGGGGAGCGGTTTCTTCCGTAAGACCGCCGTCCACCTCCAAACGAACATTTAAAGAACGCTCTTGGATGCAACGGGCGAGAAACTTCACTTTTCCCATGGTTTCCGGCATAAAACGCTGCCCGCCGAAACCGGGCTCCACCGTCATAATTAAAATCATATCGATGTGTTCAAGGTATGGCAGGAGCGCTTCCGGCGGTGTTCCGGGGCGGATCGAAATTCCGACCGTCCGTTCCAACCGGCGCAGGGCGGCGATCACTGTTGCCGTGTCGTCCTTCGACTCCAGATGAAATGTGATGTGGTCGGACCCCGCCTCGGCAAAACTTGCGATGTACCGCAACGGTTCCTCGATCATCAAATGCGTGTCGAACAAAAGACGGCTTACTTTGCGGATCGAACGCACCACGGGCGGGCCGAACGAGAGATTCGGCACCAAGTGCCCGTCCATAACATCCAGATGCAGCAAATCCGCCCCGCCGCGCTCGACGGAGGCAATCTCCTCCCCCAGGCGGCTGAAGTCGGCGGCGAGAATCGATGGGGAAATCAACATTTTTCCCGCAGGAAACGCACGCAGATCACGATCCATATTCACCCCTCCAAGAGTTTCAGGCGCGCCGTCAGAGCGGCTAACGCCACTTCCGTCCGCAATATGCGTGCCCCCAGTTGTATTGTTTCCGCCCCAAGGCGCGCCAGCAAATCCGCTTCGTAGGGGGTGAATCCCCCCTCCGGCCCCAGGAGGAGCGTTACGCACTCCGCAACGCCCGACGGCGCATACGGCGTCCCCGCGCCCGGGTGCGCCAAAAGAAGCCGTGTCCCCGCGGCGATTCCCGGAAGCTCATCCTCCGCAAACGGCTTGAACCGCCGCCGGAACGCCACGCGCGGCATCACCGTATCCCCCGATTGTTCCAGCCCGAGGCGCAATTCGTGCTCCAGCGCCGCGCTTTCCAGGAACGGCGTCTGCCAGTAGCTTTTATCCACTTTGAACGTCTGGATAAACCATATTTCTTTGATCCCAAGCTGCGTCGCGGCGCCCAGAACCTTGCGGAAGGTTTTGGGGCGCGGAAGCGCGACAACCAATTTTAGCCCGAGCGGACGCGGCGGCGTTTCGTCCAGTTCCGTTTCCAGAATCGCCTGCTCGGCATCCAGAGCCAGCACCCGCGCCCTTCCCCGAAGGCCGTTCAGGAACCCCGCCTTGCATACATCACCCGGCCGGGCGCGCAACACCGAATCAAGGTGGTCGCGCCGTCGCCCGGTCAGGCGGAAGAATCCGGCGTCCGTGCGGTCGGATTCGTCCAGGAGGATCAGATTCAATTAATCAGATACGTCCACGTACGCTTCGAAGCGTCGTAGTCGCGCCGGATTTTCACGCAGTTGGCGGAGGCTTTGTCCAGGAGTCCGGCGATTTCCACCGCATCGTTTTCCATGCCGATTTTCCGGGCGATTTCCAGCGCCGTCCCCTGGAACCCGGCGAGGGCGCCGAGCTTGGCGCAAAGCGCCTCGCGCAAGGCGAGGATGTTCTTGGACGCAAGCTTGTATGCCTGAACGCCCGGCTGGTGGAACGCGTTGATGTTGACGAACTCGGCATACACCGCAACCGCGCGCTCGTAAAGGGCGATCAGCATCCCGAGGCGGCGCGCGTCCACTTGCGGAATCTGGATGGAGATGACCTGGCGCTTGCGGTCGCGGAGGGCGGAACTGAGCCCCTCCATGAAGCCGTGGAGGTAGTCGCCCATTTCCAGCTTCTCATCAATCGGAAGTTTGGATGTGTTGCGGAGAACTTCGATGAAGGTCACGAAAAAATCGTTACGGCCGTCGTTCAACTGCTGGATGAACGCATGCGCGTCGGTTCCGCCTTTGTTGCCGAAGACGTTGAGTCCCTGGTGGACGGTTTTGCCGGCGCGGTCGAACTCCTTGCCGATGCTCTCCATCACAAGCTGCTGCATGTAGCGCGAAAGAAGGAGCAAACGGTCCGAGTAGGGGACGATCACCATATTGCGGTCGCCCTTGCCGTTCCCGGCGAGGTACCACGACGCGGCGAGCATGTACGCGGGGTTTTCGCACAACTCCTCACGGCGCGTCCACGCGTCCATAGCGCAGGCTCCCGCGATGAACTCGGCGAAATCGACGCCGCCGAGAGCGGCCGGAACGTGGCCGACGATGCTCGTTTCGCTGGTGCGTCCGCCGATGGACTCGGCCATTTCAAGTACTTTGAGCCATTTTTTTCCGCGGGAGTAGCCATCCAGCTCGCTGCCGCGCATGGTGATGGCGACGGCGTGGCGCGCGAAATCCAAATTGTGTTCGCGGTAGAAATTTTCCATCGCGATCATGTTGTTTTTCGTCTCCTGTGTGCCGCCGGATTTGGAAATGACAAGGTGCAGCGAACGGGCCGGGTCGATGGCGGCGACAACGTCGGCGAAGCCCGCAGAGTCGGTGTTATCCAAGAAATAGAGCTTCAGGTATCCGCCGCGTTTCTGGCTGGAAAGTTCGTTCCAATACGGACCGTTGAGAGCGTACTGCATCAGCTGCGGGCCGAGGGCGGAACCGCCGATGCCGTTGATGACGACGGAGTCGAAGGTCTGCCCGGAGCTTCCGGTGATGGCGCCGGAGTGAACGTCGTCCACCAGTGCCTGCACTTCGGCGAAAAGCTCGCTGTCGGCGTAGACGGCACGGTCGGAGAAATGGGTGACCTTGCGTTTTTCGTCGGGATTCTTGATTTCACAGGCTTCGATTTTCTTCATTTCCGCATGCGCCAAAGCGACCATGGGACGGAGGGCCTTCAAATCGTCGGCGGTGAACGCCATACCGGCAAAAGAGATGGAAAATTGGCTTTCTCCATCGATCAACGTGTAATCCTGGTTGCGTTTAACCCACTCGTTCATTTCGTTTTCTCCTTGGACATAAAAGTTAATGTTCGATGTAATCATATACTATACTTCAAAAAACATGTTTTTCCACAAAAAAAGCCTTCCTTTCTGGAAAAATACTCCGTTCATGCTATATTTCAGGTATTATGAAAACACTGTTATCGGCTCTCCTCCTTTCGGCCGCGGCGTTCGGGACGTTTGCGGAAGCCCCTGTGCGCGTCGTGCTTTACCCGGCGCGGACGGCCGTTCTTTCCTCTCTGGTGGATACACGGATTTCCCGCGTCGCATTGCCGGAGGGCACGGCGTTTGAAAAAGATGCGGAGCTTGTCTTCCTCGAGGAACTCCCGTTCAAACTGCGCTTCGACCGCGCACGCGCGGCGCTGGATGAAGCCGAGTCCGCAACGCGTTTTGCGGAAAAACAAAACGTACGCATAGCCGAATTGTACGCCAAGCACGGCTTTCAGAGCAAAGCGGAATTGGATCGTGCCGAATTCGATTTGGAACAAGCCCGCGCCCGCGAAAACGCCGCGAAAACAGCCTTGGAACTCGCACAAATGGATCGGGAGAATTGCGCGATCAAGGCCCCCTTCGCGGGACGTTTGTTCCGCAAACTCGCGCAGGAACACGAATACGTCCGTGTGGGACAGAATTTGCTGCACATCATCGACGACCGCAAACTGCTGGCCGTCGCGCACCTCGATTCCTCGCTGCGGAACAAAGTCAATCTCGGCGAAACGCGCCGGGTGGAGGTGGATGAAACCCGGACGGAACACCAGGGAAAGATTGTGGAAATTTCCGCCGAAGTCGACACCGCCGGCCGCACGTTCGCGATCAAGGTGGAGCTGGATAACGCCCGGGCCCTCCTCGCCCCCGGCATGTCGGGCACCCTTGCAGAGGAACCCAAGCCGTGAGCGACGCGACCGCCAACCGCGAAGTGCAATTCCTCAAGGGCAAACTCGGCGCCCTTTCCGCCGTCATACGCCTTGGCCATGAAGCATTCGCCAAGCAGGATCTTGCAAGTTGGGGTGCGCATGTCGTCAACAACTCCGTTCTGGCGCTCCCCTACAACCGCGCGGCGCTGGCGGATTTGCGCGGCGGAACGCTGAAAGTTTTCGCCCTTTCCGGCATGCCGCATGTGGACCCGGCCGGCGAATACACCCTCCAGGTGCGCGACCTCCTGCGGAGCTGCCGGAAAATCGAAGCGCCGACCCTCCTCGATGCCGAAGCCCTCGATAAATTCGCTGCGGATCCAGCGGCGCGCGCCGCATGGGCGGCGCTTATGGAGGTGGACAAGGCTATTTTCGTACTCCCTTTGCGCAGCGTCGGTTTACCGCCGGAAATGGAGAGCGAATTTCTCCTGCTCATCGAACTGGATAACGAGGACGTTGTCGCGATGGCCGCGCCCGTGCTCGCACTGTTGCGCGAAAATTATCAGGAGTCGTTGTCGCTGCTCCTTGGCAAACGCCGCACGCCGCTGGTCCGCGGAGTAATGGACCGCCGCAAATGGTTCCGTCCTTCGCGCCTCCTCCTCCTGCTGTTGCTCTTATTCATTCCGACGGCGATTCTGGTGCGTGTTCCGCAAACGGTCTCCGCGGAATTCACCGTCCTGCCGGAAACAGAGATTACCGCCTATGCCCCGTTCGACGGCGTCATTGCCGAAGCCCGCGTCCGAAGCGGCGACCGGGTGAAGAAAGGCGATGTAATTTTGCGCTTCGACGTGGAGGAACGCACGTTCAGCCTGAACGCGGCAAAAAATGAATTCGCCCGCTCCACGGCCCAACTGGAATTAATCGCCCGGCAAGCCTTCAACGACCCGGCCAAGCGCGGACAGGTCCGTCTTCTGGAACTTCAGCGCGACAAAGCGAAAATCGACATCGAACACTTCGAATGGTTCCTCCGCCAAAGCGTATTCCTCGCACCCGCGGACGGCGTGGCGGATCTCGGTGAAGCGGAAAAACTCGAAGGGAAAGCCGTCCGTGCCGGAGAGCGCCTCTTCGAAATCCTCGCGGATGGAAAACTCGCGGCGGAAATCGAGCTGGACGAACGGAACGCTTCGGTATTAAACGCGGTGGAAAAACTTGCCCTCTATCTCCACACGCGCCCGGAATCGCCGCTGCCTGGCAAACTTGTTTCCATCTCTCCGCGTCCGCTCTTGACCCCCCGCCGGACCTTCTGCTACGTTCTCCGGGCCGAGCTGGACGATCCCCTTTCCGCAAATCTTTTTTATGGAATGCGCGGCATTGCCCGTGTTTCCGGCCCCCGCGTTTCGCTGGGGTATTACCTTTTCCGCCACGTGGTGCTCTGGTTCCGCCAGCTATGACCGAGGAAGCGCTCAAAAACGAGCCCCGCACAGGTTCGCTGCGCGCCGACCTGACGCTTTTCCCCGGCGGACCCGATGAATACGGGAAGCCGACGCGGGTGATTCACGACCCGGTTTCCGGCGCATACTTTCGTATCCCGGAAACGGAGTACGAAATCATCCGCCGCCTCACGCACGACATGGAGATGGGAGATTTTCTGGCGCTTCTCCAAAACTCGGGATTGCGTGTCGAGCGCAAAAAAGTCGCCGAACTCCTCCTCTTTCTTCAACAGTCCGGGTTGACGCGAGTTGTCTACGGAACAACCGAACAACGTGTGATCGCGGCCCGGAAACGCAAGAAAGAAATGTTCTGGCACCTCCTGCTGGCAACCTATTTGTTTTTCCGCATTCCCCTTTTATCGCCGGATCGTTTCCTGGTCGCCACGCTGGAAACGGTACGGTTGATCTTCAACCGCTGGACGTTGCTCCTTTTAAAAATCGTATCGGGGGTGGGTTATTTGTTTTTGCTGGTGAATTTTTACAAGTTCACCTCCGCATTCATGGAATCCATGACGCTGCAGGGGCTGTTGCGCTATTCGCTCGCGGTCGTCGTCATCAAACTGGTGCACGAATTCGCCCACGCGTACACGGCGCGCCATTACGGGTGCCGGGTGCGGCGCATGGGGATCGCATTCGTGTTTTTCATCCCCCGCTTTTACACGGATGTAACCGACTCCTGGCGCCTTGCCGACCGGCGCAAACGATTCCTGATCGACGGGGCGGGAATCGGGAGCGAACTCCTCATCGGCGGCGTCGCCGCATTGGTGTGGGCGAACACCGCGCCGGGGGCGGCGCATTCGATGGCATACTACCTTTTCGCGGTGAGCATCATCAACACCTTGTTAATCAACGGGAATCCCTTCATCCGGTACGACGGGTATTACATGCTCATGGATTTCCTGGGCATCGACAATCTCCAGAAGCGGAGCATATCGCTGGTGCAGAGCCTCTGGCGGAAGCACCTTTTCGGAATGCGAGTCCCCCCGGACCCGGCGAAGGGGTGGAAACGCATCATGCTCTGCGTCTACGGGATATCGGCATTCATCTACCGTATTTTCCTTTACTTTTCGATCATTCTGTTGGTTTATTTCAGTTTTACCAAAGCGGTGGGTATCATTCTGCTGATTTTGGAAGTATATTTAATGATTGCCAAACCGATCTGGGACGAAGGGAAATTTCTGGTGAAAAATCGCGCCTCCATGAAAAAAACGCGGGCATTGTGGTCTTTGACCGGCGCGGCGGCGCTTTTGCTCCTTTTGGCGCTCCCGCTCCCGTGGCAAATCAGCGCCCCCTGCGAAATCAAGCCCGCCCAATCCCAGTTGATTTATACACCCTTGAGCGGAACTTTGCAGGAACTCCCGCCGCCGGATGGGAGCATGGTAAAAGCCGGAGAAATCCTCTTCCGGCTTGAAAATCCGCAATTCGAGTACGAGCGGCAAAAAAAAGAGTTGGAACTCCGCATCGACCAGGAAGCGCTCGACCAGGTGCGGCGCGATCCGGAACGCCTCGGTGCCATTCCGGTGTTCCAGGAACAGCTTGCCCGGACAAAAGCGGACCTGGAAGAGCAGCAGCGTAAAATCCGCCAGCTTACATTCGCCAGTCCCGCCGACGGCCGTTTTGTCCTCCACGATCGCCATCTCCTGCGCGGCCGCCTCCTGCGATACGGCGAACTCATCGGCGAAGTGCAGCAGCAGGGCACCCCCTGCGCCGTGGCGTACCTCCCGGAGCAAGAGGTCAAATTCATCGCCCCCGGCGACGCGGTAACACTTACCCTTGCGCGTGAAATTAAAAGCGTTCCGGGTAAAGTAACGCGCATCAAACCCATGGCCGCCGTCCCCGCCTCCTCCCCCCTCCTGAATGTGTACGGCGGTCCGCTGAACGGGGTGGTGGACGATCGCGGCTTGTTCCGCCCGCTGGAAGCGTACTACGAAATCGAACTTGAGTTTTCCTCCGGCACCGATCTCGCCATCGGCCGCACAGGCGCGGCGCGCATGCGCAAATATTCCTCGATCCTGGGCAACCTCGGCCGGAGCATCATGCAAATTCTCCGCCGCGAGTTGAGTTTTTAACGAATCGTCTTGGGAAAAAAACTTCCCCGGGGAATCTTCAATCTGCGAGAAAAACGATCAGCGAGTGCAATCCTGTGCTCAACACGGCAATCGGAACCTCGCAAACCATTCGACCATCGAGCTCAAGGCGTGCGATCCTGCTCCCGATACCACGCCAGCAAACGTCAAGCGCCCCCTCCCCAACCGGGAGCCCGGTGATCGCCCACCCTTCCTGCGCGCGGGTCGGCGGACGCACCCGGAGGGTTTCCGGCGAGAATTCGAGGCCGCAGAAGACGCCGAAAATCAGCGAGTAATAGCTGACGGCGGCGTACATTTGTTTTTTGCCGGGGTGGTCGGTGGTAAGGCGCATATTGATCGCCTCGCAGCTGTTTGCCTCGGAGAGTTCGAGGCGCGACCAGTCGTTGCGGATAATCGGCAACAAAGTGTCGGGAACGTTTAAACGACGCACCATCCGGCGGTAGAAACCCTCGATCACGGTGCTGTACATCCCAAGCTGGTTGCCGTCGGAGTAGAAAATCGGGTACTTACGGCCGAACATCGCGACACCCGATCGCTCGGTGAAGGTTTCAAGCATGTATTTTGCCACATCCTCCTCGATTCCTTCGACCAATTCATCGGCGAAGGAGGTCAAATACAGTACCGCATAAAGCGGATAATAGCCCCGCGGCGAAAAATCGCGCACCGAGATCGAGTCGTAGAAATAGTGTTCCCGGGGATCATAGAGATAACGCCGGAACCCTGCCCTCACGCCATCGGCGAAAGCGTCGAAACGCGTTGCGTCGTCCTTTTCGCCGAATTGCCGGGCAAGCACAGCCATGCCGCGCGCCGCCTGAAACAAAATCGAGTTGTTGAAGCTGCTGATATCCTCCCCGTCCTGGCCAAGGTCGGCGGGGAAGTCCGGGTAGAGGCTCAACCCTTTGCAAAGCTCGCTTTCCCCCACAACATCCTGCCGGGCGCGGTCAAGCAATCGCGCGGAAAAGGGATAGAATTCGCGCAAGCTTTCAGCGTCGCGACCGAAGAGCCACGCGTTGTAGAGCATAATGCAGTAAATCGTCTGCGCAGCGGGGGCCATACTGCAAATAACCTTGCCCCCCGTATCGATCGCATGAAAAATTCCATCCACAGGGTCGGCGGTGTCGCGGTAATACCGCAGGCGCCGCAGCATTTCGCCGCGCATGCCGGCGAGCATCATCGCGTCGGAGTGCACCATGCTGTCCCATCCCCATACCCAGTAGCCGGTGTTCGAGGCGCAGACCGCGCCCGGGATGTCGCGTACGGCAAGACTTTTCAGTACCTCCGGGAAATCGTGAACAAAGCCGTCGAGCACCAATTCCGGACTCCGCAGGCGCGTCGCCGCCGATGCGCGATACCGCGCCCGCTCCGCGTCCGCACATTTTTGCAAGTGTTCCACCCTCCCCCCAAAGCCCACCGCCAACGCGGCGCACCCATTCCGTGCGGCCACGGTAAAATAGTCTTTCTGGATATCCTGCCCGGTGGCCCTGTGCCGCAGCGGCTCCTCGCCGCCAATAAAAATCGCCGTTTCAACGCCGTTATCCGCGCAGCGCATCACAGCCACGGAACCATCCGATTCCGCGCGCTTCCACGTCCGCCCTGGGCGGTGCGTCAATGCGGAAGCGCACGTCAGCCCCAGCATCAGCGAAAACGGGCCGCCGTCCTCACGCTCCAGCTCAAAGATCAACCCGTCGTTCACCACCGTGAACCGATGGCGGAACCAGACGCCGCCCAACTCGCAACGACTGTCGTACCCGAACGGATAAAACGCGCTGTCGGTAAATTCAAGAAAGTATTGTTCGCGTTTCTCCAATACGGCGTACGGACGGAATAACTGCGTCCATGCCGAAATCAAGTCGGCGTGAAACAGTTCCCTCCCCCCAAGACCCGCCGGGCCCATGTAACGCACCGCCGCCAATCCGCCATGCGGAGCCAAATCCACAGCAGTCCGCCCCCCGCTCAACGTAATCCTCTGCGCCGGAATCCCTTTCGCCGCCCGCGGCGGCATCTGTGAAAAATCGAATGCCATGGCATCTCCCAATTCGTATTGCATACTAATCGGCGCTGACGCCGATGGTTATATTGCTTACACTGATGTTGCTCTCCTTCGGCCATTTCCATTGCAAGCCGATCCAGTTCGTTGGAATCGTGTGGCGGTGCCAAAGCTCGATGGTGTTGGTTTCGCCGGGACGGACAAAATCGGAGATATTGATCTCCGTCCGGTTCCCGAAGGGCGGGAATGCGCCGTTAAGGCCTTTTCCACGATTGTTGATGACGGCCGAGGAGATGTTGATTTCCGGCGTTTCAAGACGCAGGAAAATCCGTTTTCCCTTCCACTCGGCGGGGACCGCGAAAGTCCGTTGCAAATACCGGGCGCGAACTCGGTCGGCCGGAACTTTGATGAGCTCGGAGGTGAGGAGATCGGCGTTGAATGCGTTCCAATCTCCATTGAGGTTGATCGACGGCTCAAAGCGGCGATCGATGGCACAGTAGAGGTTGTCCAAAACCCCCGCAAGCACCGTCGATCCACCGGTAACCTTAACAGCCAGAACATTTTCTCCATTCTGATTCAGAAGTTCCGTGATCACTTCGCCGCGCAATCCATGGAGTTCATTGTGCTGTTTGCTGCGGTCGAATTCAAGGAACTTCTTTCCATTGAGGTAAAATTCGGCCTTGTCCTGAATCGCGCTGCGGGTGTAGAAATAGAACGCGACCGTGCGGCCGTTCCATGCTTTGGGCAACTGGAAGACGCGGCGGTAGAGCGCCGTTCCTTTGTAATCGGCCAGATCGTTCCGGAGCACTTTCCAGCTCCCGGGCGCGGTTTCGCGCCAGTCTTCGGCGGCAAATCCGGGATGTAGCCACACCTCCGTGGAGCCGATGGCGTTGTCGGGATCGGCTTTGAACTGCCAGCGGTCGAAATTCAGAACCGTTTCCGGCAACGGCGCGGGATCGGGCTCGTGCGCCGGAGGGGTCATCTGCATATAATGCTTCTTTTCAGCCCACCATGTTTTCAGCGCTTCAGCGGCCGCGACGGGACGGGTCAGAGCAAAAATCCGTGTTTCGTGTTGAGCAAAACGGAGTTCCGGAATCGTGATCGAGCCATTTACGTTGCGGCTGAACACAACCTCTTTGCCCGTAACAGCGTCGCGAACCTTGAGCGGCATGATTTCCGGGCGAAAGTGAATCGCCGTTACAATTTCCGGCTTCGCCTCTGTCGCGGGGGCGACGTTGGCGGCGACGATCCACTCTTCAAGCCCATTTTTGGCGATGGCCGCACGTACCCAGATCCGTTCGCTTTCCGCCGTGGCGCGGCGCTCCACGCCAAGTTGCGTGAAGAATGCTTCTTGGAGCTCATTGCGCTTGCTCGGCAACCATACGCCAGCAATATCGCGGGCGTCGCGGAAAAATCCGCTGCCCAATGTGATAATTTTTCCTTTGCCGAGCTTTCGGACACCGACCGCCGCCGAACCATCCGGCCAGCTCGCCACAACTTCGGCATCCAACCGCAGCGGCGTGAGTCGGCAGCCGACCGAGGCCGGATTGGATTTCCAGTCCAGCGCGTTCCCGGCGCCGTTGAATGTTTTGCCGCGCCATGCGGGAAAAACATCTTCTTTTTCCGAAAACTTGATGCTGCCGGTCATGGCGCCATCCTCGGCGCGGAAGCCGGAAATTTTCGCCAATGGACGGGCGTTCTGCTCAAGCATAGTGTGCCGTCCGCTCGCTGGCGTGGCAATAAAAGTGCCGCCGGCTTCGATGTAGCGGCCGATCGCCGCAACGGTTTCCGGAGCCATCACATCGCTCGCGTCAATGATCACCCGGAAGCGGGAAGCGAGGCCGCTTTCGAGCTCCTTTTCCGTGATCATGCAGCTCGGGAAATGGCTGGATTGGAGCTCGCCGCGGCCGAGGTTCCAGTTCCACGGCGCGATTCCGCCCGCCTGGTAGGTTTGGGCGGTGGTCAAAATGCCGATATCGCCAATCTCCGGCATGTATTTGCCGAGCAATCGCAGCAAGGGCGCACGGCCGGACATCAGCTGCGTTTCCTCCTCCAGTTTCATATACTGCTCGATATCCATGAAAATCGCAGTCGCCGAGGTACCCATGTAGAACTGTTGTCCCAACACCCGGTCGAAATTCTCTTTCCGGAGGGGCTGGCTCGATTCACCGACAAAATGGAATCCGTGGAGCCGCCCCCAATCCGGGAATTGCGGCCAATAAAACGCATCGATCGAAGTGCTCTGGATCGCCACGCCGTTCCGCGCGAGGTAAGGCGCAAGCGCCCCAAGGATCGGAGCGTCCGCGCCGGAGATGGAGAGCGGACGGTCAGGATCGAGATTCCGCGCGTACCGGTACATGTCCAGATTCCGGCGGATCAGCGCATCGATCTGGAAATCCTTAAGGTCGCGGTAACGGGCGTTGACGCCAGCGTCGCGGTAGGGAAAATTCTCCGCCGGGTTTGGAGAGAGCGAGATGGGTCCGTGAATACGGCCATCGCCGCGGTGGCGTCCGCTCGGCGTCTGGAGGACGATTTCGTCGCTGCCGTCGCCCTTGAAGGCTCCCGCCGGAATCTCGATCCCGGTGAGCTTCGTGTCATGGGAGCCGACCGGCTTGCCCTTGAAGAATTTCCCATTCACCCACGCCACCAGGCAAGAGCTGTCGTACCCGTAGACCGCCGCCTTAAGGTGGAGCGTTTTATCACGCCATGCCTTCAAAAACTCCGGCGCATCGAGAAGCAACCGATAATAGGCCGACCCGGCGTCGAGGTACTGCGCTCGTTGCGATGGAGCCAAGCGGAGTTTGACCCACGGCTTGCCGTCGGCAACCGGTGGTTGTTCGTTTCCCCCTTCCGGCGTCAAGCGCCACTCCCATTCGCGATCACTCAAAAGCAACCGGTCGCACTCGTAATCCGCGCCGATCAGATCCATCAGCTGCGCCTCAGCCGCGCGTTCAAAAGTAAACGCTTTGGTCTGCCAGGCGCGGTTCAGCTCTTCCTGTGTTTTATAGCGTTCGCGCAGGAATGCGGCGAACATTTTCTTCGCGCCCAAAGAGTCGTCCCAAAGCACACCGCCCATCCCCATACCGAGCTGGTCGCCTATCGGCGCACCGCGGTAAAGTTGCCAGCCGCCGAGATTCGGGTGATTCCTGTAGCGTTCCATAACCAGCTTCTGGTGGGCGCGAAGCGGCGATTTTTCCGGTGCGTACCCGGGCCCGTAGCCCTCGTAGCTCCCGGCCTCCACACCGTGCTGCCACTCGGTAACAATGGTCGAACGCTGGACTTTGGCGGTATTCTCCGGCGCATCGTTGTAGAGCCACAACGGGAGCCCGCCGCCGAAGGTTCCGCAGAGCGTGACCAGCCCGCCGTGCTTGCGCGCGTCTTCCAGCGCATAATCGGTTGCGGTGAAGTTGATGATCCCCGGCGCTGGCGTGAGCTCCGGCGCAAAACCGGTATGTACCACAAATCCCTCCACATGGTGCTTTTTCGCAAACGGCCAGTGGGTTTCGAGTCCGCGCCCCAGAAGCGACGACATCGACGCCTTGTAGAATTTGAGCGCCCGCAAATCGTAGTAGTCGAAGTGAACCGGGTACGGCTTCCGTTCCGGGAAGGCCAGTTTGGCGGCCTCCGGGGAAACTTCGTCCAAGACCACCACGGTGTTGCCATCGCGTCCGATTACCGCCACACGGCCGGAGCCGAAGCGTAGCACGGGAACATTCCCCTGTTTAAGCTCCGCCGGAGCCTCCGTCCCCATCCGTGTGAGGTCGTTGTACAACTTGGCGTAGAGGATATCCGCCTTTTCCGGCGATTCGCAACGGAATGTCGCCCTACCGGGAGCAAAATCGGCGGCAACGGAGCCGTAACCGCGCAACACCAGCGTCTCCGCCGCGCCGGTAAGCGGAGCCGCAACGACCAGCGCGGCAAGGAGTGTGGACTTGAAAAACATGCTCTCCCTTTCTATTTATACTAATTCGCTCTCAAGCATAGATCGCTCATTAGTATTTACGCAATTCGCTAATCTTGTCCTGTAAAATCTGCCGGACATAGGCTTCCACTGTAACGCCGCGTTTGACCGCTTCACGGTGGATCACGCCGTAATCATCCGCCGAAACCAGATCGGTCGGCACGTGTGCGTTGTTTAAATAGAGCGTCATGGAGGGAATCTTGTTCCAACCCGGCCGCTGCGCGGCGATCGTCGATTCCGACACCCCTGCCCACTTCAGCATCTCTTCGGCAAAAATCCGGTAGCCGATGCCGTTCAGGTGGATTTTATCGATATGCAGCGGCTGCTCCGGATGCGCGGCCAACTCGGCGCGGAGCCGCGCGTAAAGATCGATCAGCGGCAGCTTCTTTTCGCGCGCGATCTTCCGCAGGATTTCCGCGTTTGCGTCTTCGCGGGCAATCGCCTCCGCATCCTCCACCCCGGCGGTTCCGGTGATCAGCGCGACCTTTACGCCGCGCGCGTGCGCCATTTCAATCAGCCGGATCATATTCGGCTCAAAAATCTCCGGCGTGTAGCCGTTGGTTTTGCGAAAGGACATCGCCGCGTCGTTTCCCCCGGCGGTGAGCAAAAGCCACGTCGGCTTCGCCCAATCCATCGCCTTCTCCAGCCGTCCGTTGACGAAAGTGATGGTGCCCTCGCCGGGGTGTCCCGTCGCCAGCACCGCGGCCTTGCACCCGGCGGCGGTCAACCCCTGCCGGAAGAGCTCCGCCATGCCGTAAGGCCGATACGCCCCGAACCAGATGTTCGACGCGCCGAAGATCAGCACCCGGTCGGTGTCCTTGAACTTGAGCTCCGCCGCCGGAACCGCAACAGCCATCAGCAAAAGGAACGTCAGCAAGAATCGCATTTACTTCACCTTCAGCAAAATCAACATCCGGGCGCTCTTCATATTTTTCCCGGTGTAGGAGTGCGACCAATCGGGTTCGCCGGTCGGAGCGTTGCCGATCCCAAGATCGACCTTCTCCTTGAAATACCAGCCGTTTACGGCAAAAACCGTCTGCTTTTTCCCGGTGTTGTGGAGCTGGAACGATCCGTAGTTCCCCGGCGTCGGCTGATCGCCGAAGTCGCACTTTTCGTCCGACGCGCCGGGGACCCCGGCGGAGTTCTTCGCCGTGTAACCGCCCAGCCATATCTCCACATTTCCGCCGGGGAACGTGCCGTTCTCCACCCCCGGAACGTCGCTCTTGACCGTCAGGTTATTCACGTTTTTCTGGATCGGGTCGAACTTCGGCCAGAATCGCGGGAAGCTGTAGTCGGCGTTCTTCTCCATAAACGGATCGACCGTCGCAAAAACCTGCAACACCTTGCCGTCATTCGCTTCCAACCGAAGATAGTACCCGACTTTTTCAATCGGCGTCGCGCCGTATTTCTCCAGGTTGTTGACCTCGTACTTCTTCCCGGAATTGTCGGTCCCGGAGAGGCAGTCCGCGTCGAACAAGACCACGTACTCCGCCGCCTCCGGCGCGAACTTCAGGAGATCCTGTACCACGTCCGCCGCCTGGACGCCACTTAGCACCAACCCGGCGCCAACCATCGAAAACATTTTTTTGAACATACAAACTCCTTGATTTTATTAACGCCGGTAATACCAGAAATCCGAACCCGGTTTCGCCGGGTCATACGTCGTATAATCCCCCCATACTTGACTGTTCGGCACCCGATTGAGCGTCGCGACGTGCCCGTCGCCATACACCACGTTGGCCTGCTGTGCATGGGGATAGCGCGTCTGCCGCGCCCCCGTCGGGCAGATTCCCGCGGGAATCGTGGCGTCGTCCCCCGCAGTCGCCTTGGGTTGGTCGATACAATACCAATACCCCTCGGTAACCAGAAACAGCTTGGATGGCGCGCTCCAACTCGAGGCCTTCGACGGGAACGGCCGTCCCTGACCATAGTAAGGGCTGTCGGTCGCGATATGTCCGTTGGCGGCATAGCTGTTCGATTCTTCGGTTGCGTCCATGTAGCCGAGCCGCAGTTGATACGCATTCGCCGGACACCGGAAAATACCGAACGGCATGCCGGCTCCATAATTCCCCTCGAACCAACGGAGCCGGTCGGCCATGCGCATATGCAATGCGAGCGCATACATCCACGACATCGTATCCCCGGACGGCCGCGTCGGCAAAACCTGCCCCGCGTAAATCGGCATCAAATAATCGTTGTGATCGGTCGTATACATGATCAATCCGGCACCGATCTGGCGGAGGTTGCCGACGCATTGCGTCGCCCTCGCCCGATCCCGCGCCTTACTCAAGGCCGGGAGCAGCATCGAAGCGAGAATCGCAATGATGGCGATCACCACCAGAAGTTCGATAAGTGTGAAGCAAACGCAGGGTGGAGTTGGATCGTTTTGCGGGCGGAGAGTCTTCATTTTATTTCTCCTTTTGTTGGGAAGATGAGCGCACCAGCAGCGGACATTTAAGGCGGATTTTCCGGAAGGCGGGAGATGCGGGAGGATTCAGGAGTTCTTCCTTCAAAAGCTCGTAAGCGGCCAGGCTGAGTTCCGTGTAAGAGCGCTGAACTGTCGTCAAATTCCGGCTGCGCAGAACAGGCAGATCGTCGCAGCCGACCAAAGAAATATCGACGGGGATGCGATGCCCGCGTTCCTCAAGCATTGTGGCGATCATGGATGCCAGGCGGTCGTTGGCCGCGAATATGGCGGTACGGTCGCCGAGGTATCGGTCGAGCACTTCGGCAACCATTATCAAATTGGGCAGATAGGGGAATTCCCAAACCAGCGGCTCCGCCGCGCCGCGTTCCGCACAGAGAGTCCGTGCCGCCGACAATCGCTCGCGCGACCATTCGAACTCCGGGTAATGCGCCACCGCGATCCGGGTATGCCCAAGATCGAGCAGATGCTCCATCGCCTTCCGGCCGCAGTCGAAATCGTCGAACATCACACTGTGGCAACAGGAACTGTCGTCATCGATCCGAACCACCGGAATGCCGACGGAGGCGAGCTTGGCAATCAATGAATCATCCTCGTGCTGCACAAGGATCGCGTCGAACGTTCCCGGATTCAGCCCGCCCAGGCTGTTTCCGCCGGGAGACCAGGTATTAAGGAACTCAAGCGTCCCCCCCTGCTCGTTCAGCAGGCGTTCCATCCCCTGCCAGATGGCGATGTTGGTGTTCTCGCGGGCATAGGGATGCGAGGACTCCATTTTGCTTATCAATGCAATACGCCGCCCGGCGATCGTTTTCGGCGCAAGCGGCAGCCTCTGCAAGGTCATCGCCGCGCGCGGCTCTCCGGCAATTACGCCTTCGGCCTTCAACTCACTCAAGACTGTGCGGATCACGCTCAGAGGAAGTTGATAACGATCGCTCAGTAGGCGGACACCCGGCAGGGAAGCCCCCGGAAGTGTCCCCGCCGAACGCCATTCGGCAAACAACCGTTCGCGGCATAACCGGCGTAATTGCGCCATTTCCGGAGCTGTCGACCGCCGTTGCCGTTCTTTTCCCAACATTGTTCCGCCTCCATCTGAAATTATCTGGAATTACAGTATTAGTATACACAAATTCCAGATGCATGTCAAGAGGCGGGTTTAAAAAATACAATATTTTCTACTTTCCCGGGAGAACGACCCGGAAGCCCAGATAAATGTACCCGGGATAGCCGGGGTTGTTGAATTCGCGGTCGCGGACACGTTGCGATTTTCCATAGTAGCCCCACGAACCGCCGCGAATGGAGCGGTAGGGTGATGGTTTGCCTTGATGGGCCGGGTCCGGGTGATAGTAGTCGTCGCACCACTCGGCCACGTTGCCGGCGAGATCCATGATTCCATCGCGCGAGGCCCCGGCGGGGAACGAGCCGACGATGGTTACGCCCCCGCCCGCCTGGGCGCGTACCACTGGCGAAATGCTCAATGCATCGAGATCGAAGTTGCCGTGCTTCGCGGTTGGAGCTTCCTTGCCCCACGGATAGGGGCGGTTTTCGCCGCGACCGGAGGCGGCGCACTCCCACTCCGCCTCGGTCGGCAATCGGAAGCCATTGGCGACGGGGTTGCGCGTCCAATCTTTTTCGTTGTAGGCTGGAGTCAAATTGTGCTTCCTGGATAGGAAATTGCAGTAGCGGGCGGCCTCGAACCAATTTACGTAGATCACAGGCTCGCGGCCGCGCCAGGAGTAGGCACTGCGGTAGGCACGGTGCTCCGGCATAAACGCCTCGAACTCGGCGTTGGTGACCTCATACTTTCCCATGGAGAACCCGCAACCGGGGAGGTTGACCAACTCCGGCAAGGTGTTTTTGCGTGGTTCGGAGCGAAACAATTGACTCCGCACCAGCTCGATTTTGACGATCTTCGCATTCCCATGATCGGCGTAGCTCCACCAATCCGGATCGGTTTTCCCCAGCACGGCTTCATCGTGCGCCAGACGCAGCGCGGCGACCGAATCGTCCAGCGTCCAGAGGAACGACGTCGTTCGCACTTCTCCGTTTGTCGGAGGCAGGAACACGGACATAAAATAACACTGGATATTCCCGCTTCCCGCATCGGGGGCGGTCTTCAGATCGGCATACAAAGCTTTATTCCTCTTCGGCGGAGCGCATGTAAAATTCCACCCTTCGGAGGCGGATATTCATGATTTCACAATAGAGCCAAAGAAAGAAGCAAGCCCAGCACAATAGAAGCAGCGGCCAAAAGTTGACCATGAAAACGAAAAACACCGTCCAGGCCGCCGCAGCCCCCAGAAGAAACAGCCACCGTCCCCAAAAAAATTTCATTCTTTCTTTCAGCATCGAGTACATCCGATTTTTAGACCTTACAAAGAGCATATATATACAGATAAATGGCTGTTCCAGACAGCAGCAGAAATAAACTTACTGCCACGTATCCACTGAGCTTTTTAGTTGCTATGAAGAATGCCAAGGCTAACACAGGTGCCGCTAAGGAAAAAGAACTAATTCCTCCGTATACAAAATTTATGCGATAAATGCGTTCAATCCACAAAAGACGAACATCAAGCCATGATCTCATTGCAGGAACAGTCAGCATTAAGAGAGCACAGGCAATGACTAACACAACTTCAGAAAAAAACTGCACTACATCAACCCACGTTTCTTCGTCTGATGGTCCACGGAATAATGATATTTTCATGTATCTGGCTTTCGGATTTTGTACACCGTTACCGGCAATTTTTCCTGTACCAATCCCGCACACGGTTGTATTGCTTCAACGTTTTATCGTAGGCAATATCCCGCTGATGTGCAAGATCATTCAATGCGTTTTCCGTTGCCGATCCGCCCAAGGCCGCATCAAGTGATCTCCGAAATAGCCCGGAATTGCCCAGGTCGTCAATTGCAAAAACTCTGGCAACCGTCTTTCCGGCTGCCGCGGCGAGATAATCAACTAGAGCTCCTTTTACAATCCCTTTGTGCTCAATATTGTGAATCTGAGGTCCCCCAATCGACTATTTCCAATACGAAACCCCCGTCCGCAATTCGGTGTTTATATTTCGATACATTTCATATAAACAATACAGTGTCATGACATGGAAAAAACTGAGGGGGATGGCTTGTTGCAATTCCACATCATGAATTATTTTCTCCATCGTTTTGCAATAACGAAGTAACTCCCAGTTTGTCAATATGCCTTGAAAATCGAATAAATTTTTATCCGCCAGGTGGTGTGCAACGTGGATAATACCGGAGGAAAATTGGTCGACCTCTTGAAAAAGTCCGCTCATTCCAAGTTTTTCTAGAATGGCTTTTTCCTGTTCTCTTTCACAGTAAAAATAGCGATTCAGCTCAAGTATTCCACAAAGGAGTGAACGCCTCGAATGTCCGAGCTGTTCGTTTGTCAATAGCAAAATTCCGATCCCGTTCGGCAGAAACGGTTCACCATCCAACTCTGCCCGTATATTTAAGTGTATGCTGTAGAGAGAATATATTGTGACAAAATGAGCAAAATTAAGGCGAAGTTTCCTTTGTAGTTCCGCATGGTCAATCAAGTACCGTAATCGAGGATAAAAACGAATAGATTCCCAGCTCTCTAACATGAGTTGGAATCGAAATTTGAATCTTCCACGTCCAGTTATTAAAGATGAGGCGGCGCCAACAACGGCATCCCCAAACGATTCGAGATCAAAAAACAACTCTTCCAGCCCGAATTGCGACAATAAGTCCCCTTCTTTCCGTTTTTCATGATAGGAATGAATCATAAGTTTATAAAGCCCCTCCAAAAGAGAACGTCTTGAGACTCCAAGTTGTTTTTCTGTCAGAACTACATCCATTTCGACTCCGTCAATGAAAATGTATTACGGGAATCACTCCAGCCCATAGGTCACAATTTTTCCGCTCGGTGTTTTAATAATAAATTCACCGTCTTTTCGCTTCCACTTTATATTCCCATTTCCTACTACTGTGCGGTGTGCCCCCTTGGTGTTAAAATTAGATGCTTTTCGCATATATGTCAAGTAATCGCCATCTTGCCAGTGTTTTGCGGTATGGGTTCTGATGCTTTGGGATATTGAATCGAAAGATGCCTTATCCCACTGGGACATAAGTTTTTTGTATTCTGATAATTGCGCGCCTCCTTTGATCAGATCTGCGCCTTTTCCGAGGCCGCCGGGGACGAAGGGGAGGAATCCGGCAAAATCAAGGGGGGTGGCGGTGCCCATGTAGGCGTCGAACAGCGTTCGCGTCCAGTCGTAGGGCTCGACGGCTATCCGTACGGCGACGTCGCAGGGGCGGAAGGTTTCTGCTATGTTATCAGCCGCCCGCAATAAATTGTCCCCGCGGAACATGCTGGACAAC
>JAVBPY010000018.1:0-53529 GCA_031549345.1 Victivallaceae bacterium | reverse complement strand
GTCGCCACGCAACGCTTCAAGCGCTACGCGACTCTTGAATTTGCTGTCGTAAGACTTCTTCATAAAACGTCCCTTTCTGTTTTAATTTACAGGCCATTTTACACCGATGCAAGTTGTCCAGTTTTCGGGGGGAACCGCAATGATTTGCTTTTCAAATGGCATCGAACGAAAAATAGTTACAGTCCTTCATTGATTATGTGCATCTTACGGCTAGACCAGCCGAGGGTTCGCATTCCGCTCGCATCGCCTTTTTATAACTTACGCTCGCGACTATTACGTCAATATGCTCGCATCCAACTGGGCCCATCGCACCAGTCACTTATTTATTCTCCATAATTGGTATGCACTTATATTTGGCAGTGGCGCATTTACTGCTTTCGGGAAGCGACGGATGTTCGCTTTCCCGTTCGTGCGCGAATACCGAAACACCAACCTTTTGAAAATCATTGCAAAAAATTGAAAAACGGCTTGCCTTTCCTTCTTTTATCGATTATAATATCAAAAACGCTAATGTACTTCAAAGTACAGTAGGAGAAATACGATGGCGAAAAGTTGGGTTGACGTGGCCGGGATGTTACGCGAAAGGATCAACGACGGCATTTATCCGCCGGGGAGCCGTTTGCCGACGCGAACGACCCTGGAAAAAGAGCTCGATACCAGCAGCCACACCTTGCAGCGGGCGCTGGACGATCTGATCACGGAGGGTTACGTCGTAACACGGAAGTGGGAGGGGAGCTTTATTTCGGAGTCGCCGCCGCATCTTTCGAAGATTTGTCTTTTTATGCCGGCATCTCTGGAGCATGGGGTGAGGGTGAACCGGTTCTACCGCTCGATTGTGGCGGAGCTCCCGGTGGTGGCGCGCCAATTGCATGTTTCGTTTGAGATTCTGGAGTGCGCCGAAGAATTGCGGAACTGGGAAAAGGTTCAGCGCCTGGTGGAGGATGTGCGCCTTAAGCGTCTGGCGGGAATTCTTTTTCTTGCCGTTCCCGGTAATTTCGCGGGAACGCCCATTTACGATGCGCCGGGGATTGCGCGTGTGGCGCTTTCAAGCGAATCGGTGTTTGGCATTCCGGCGGTAACCGGCTCCAGTGAGTTTTATTCCCGCGCGCTTGGTTTTTTAGCGGAGAACGGCGCCCGGCGTCCGGCGGTAATCATCGATACGCTGACGCATTCGCGGAAGCCGGATATCTTTCCGGCGCTGTTTCACCGGTATGGCTTGGAATTTTGCCCGCAACTTCTGCTCGCGCCCCCGTCCGGACGGGGCGAAACGCTCACGCGCTTGATCCGCATCTGGCATTCCATGCCGGAATCGCAGCGCCCTGATTCGCTGGTCGTGTACGACGACAACCGCCTGAATATGGTTACGGCGACATTGTGCGAACTCAATTGGCTTTGTAATTCTCCCAAACGTATCGTGGCGCTGGCGAACTATCCCTGGGTTCCGGAAGTGGAGATACCGCTCACATTCCTCGGATTTGAAACCGACCGGGTGCTGGAACTTTGTACGCGAAGCATCCTTGCCCAGTGCCGGGGTGAAAATGTCCCTCTTCATACCGCCCTTCCGGCGCTTTTTGAACATGAATTGAATAACCACAACTATAAAGGAGAAAAAAAGAAATGAGAAAGAAAACGGTTCCCTTCACGTTGATCGAGCTCCTTGTCGTGATCGCGATTATCGCGATCCTGGCTTCCATGCTCCTTCCCGCCCTGAATAAGGCGCGTGAAACAGCGCGGCGCGGCGCGTGTATCGGCAACCTCCGGCAAATCGTCCAGGCGACCATTTCCTACGAGGGGGATTTCAAGTATTTTACCGTGATGCCCGCGCTTTCGGGAGGAATTTCAGGACGTTTTGCCGTGGCGACCGAATCTTTAGGTTCCTTTACGTATTTCTACAAAAGCTATCTCGCCGGATCGTTGGATGCGAACGGCAACGCGGGCGGATTCGACGCGTCATCGAAAGTTCCGGTGAGTAAGGTCTTCAAGTGTCCGGGCGCCGTGCGTTCTTTGGAGCTCGGTACTGGCTGGTACCGGTACGCGTACGGGCAATATGGCGGTTCAACAGCGGATTATAAGATGGATTCCGTCCGGCTCCTTCGCGCATACAGAAAGCGCCAGGGGACCGCGTTCACCAATTTACCCAATATGATGCCCGCGATGTGGGCCGATCGCTGCCACATCAGCAGCGGCAGCGGCGGACCCGCGGAAACCAACCACAGCCCGGGGACGTTTCCTTCCGGCGGCAACATTGCCAGCCTCGACGGTTCCGTAAAATGGTTGAATTTGCCGAGCGCAACGTCCCAGAATACCGCGGTATGGGTGGTGAACGGTGCGACAATCGGCAGCCATATGGCGATTCCCCCCAATGCGGTTTTTCTCGGCACAGGCGGCGACTGCACCGCCACCCGGATCACCTGGGGGAAGGGGGGCGACGCCACAAAAGCAAACATCCCCGGTTACCTGTAAGCTATGGAGATGACAGAAAAGATGAAACATTCAATCAGACTTCTGCCGACTTTTGCGGCGGCAATGATGGCATTCTCGACCCTCGGCGCCGACGCGCCGCGTGCGATGATGGGGCGGCAGACGCAAAACGAGGGAATCACGGCGCTTCCGTTGAAAACACAAGTTAAAATAGACGGAAACCTCGATGAATGGGACCTTTCCGGGGAGATTTGGAGCTTTGCCGATGTCGATGTGCGCGACACCTTTTCGGTGAAGACCGCCGCGATGTGGGACGCGGAGTACTTGTATTTGTCGTTCCGTTGGAAGGACCCGATGCCGCTGAACAGTTCGATCAACCCCGATTTCGATCACCGCAACGGCTGGCGCGCCGATGCCGTGCAGCTCCGTTGCCAGGCGGGAGATCAGACAAGTTGGATCACTGTATGGGAATACCAGGGAAACGCCAATTTTCACATCGACTATTGGGAATTCAAGGATAAACCCGGTAAGATGACGGAAAAACTCTACAAGGGGAAAAACAATTCCGTCAGCCTCGGCGAAGGGATCGAATCGAGTTACCGCAAGCTTACGGACAACTCAGGCTTCGTTCATGAACTGCGGATTCCCTGGAAGGTTATTTTCAATGCAGAGAAAAAGATGACCGCCGGTGAATCAATCAAGATGGGCATGGAGTTTGTCTGGGGCGAAGTTACCGGGCGGGCCTGGCCGTTGCACCGCTACGTCGACAACATGGCCAAAGGCGAAACCAAGCGCGAGTTCTATTGGACGACCATCAATGCCTGGGGAGAGATCACGCTGGGCAAAACCAACTCCGGCGTACAGCGCAGCTACGCCGCCGAATCGGCCAAGCTCCCGGGCGTGATTCCGGTCCGGGCCACGATTCCGGCCGATGCGGAGAATTTCACACTGGTCATTGAAGATGCCGGGGGCAACCGCGTCCGCAACCTTGCCGGAGCGTTCTCCGTCGCCGACTTCGCCGTCGCCCCGGGACAAGTCGAAGTGATGTGGGACGGGCTCGATGATTACGGAAAACTAGTTGCGCCGGGGACGTATAAGGTGCGCGGGCTCGTCGCCGGAAAGCTCACCTCCAGCTATGTGATGAGTTTTTACAGCCCCGGCACGCCGCCGTGGAGCACACCGGACGGCAAAGGCGCATGGGCCGCGGACCACACACGTCCGGAGTTTCTGGCGCGTTCCGGCGATAATATGGTGATTTCCTGCCGTGTTGTAGAGGGAGGTGTCGGCCTTTTCGCCGTCGGACCCGACGGCAAGAAGCTCTGGAGCTCGCACCGCGCGACCAACGCCATGACGGCCAACGAAAAATACGTCTACACGGACCCGAATCATTGGACGGACAAGAGCCGTTATCTGATGCGCTTCGATGCCAAAACAGGCAAATACGCTCCGTTTATATTGAATGGCAAGGAGCGTCCGTTGCCGCTTCCGCAGAAGGAGCTTCTCGGCGACGACCGTTACACCCGCGTATTGGTGGCGGGGCCGGAGGACTTCGTGGCCGTGCTCAATACCGGAAAAATTGCACTGTTCGACGGTACAAGCGCCGCGCTCAAAAAAGAGTTCTTAGTTTCAGCGCAGGCGTTCGCACCGAATGCAAGCACAATCGACGCGGCCTCCGGTCTGCCGCATGCTCCGGACGGGGACGAACGCACCCCATTGGCCTATAACGGAAAAGAGGCGTTCTTCTTTGTCGAAAACAAGCTCACGGCACTCGATGTCGGCACAGGCAAAACCCGCGCGGTCGAACTTGCGCCGGCGCCGGGAATTCCCACGGCGCTGGCCCTTGACGCCGATGGAAACTTCGTCATTGCCGACCACGGCAAAGATATGCAAATTAAGAAGTTCGACCGTTCCGGCAAACAAATTTCCATGTACGGGAAGCGCGGTGGCCGCGCCCGCATGGGCGAATTCGACCGCGAGGCGATGCGCGAGATGAGCGCCGTCGCTGTCGGCGGCGACGGACGGGTCTGGACGGCCGAGTACACCGACTTCCCGCGCCGCGTTTCAGTCTGGGGAAAGGACGGAAAACTCGCGCGGGAATACGTCGGCAACACCGGGTACGCTGGAAGCGGCGGGTTCCTGCACGATACCGAGGCCGGGCGCGCGTTCTTCGGCCCCAATGAGATGAAGATCGACTACAACAAGCGCGACTGGCACATGTCCCGTGTCCTTTGGAATCCCGAGCCGGGGCAGGGGATCACCTTCACACTCGATCCGAGCACGCATTCCATGGGCCATATCTTCAAAAGCAAGGCCTCCGGCGAGGAGCGCGAGTACTATTATGTGCCTCCGTATTATTACTGGATCGGCCATAAGCTTTTTATGAGCGACAACGGCGCATGGCGGCCTGTTGCGGCGATTGTTCCTGTCGGCCAACTCTCGGGGGTCCTCGGGCAGCACGGCAAAGTTCTGGGTAAGGTTGCCGAGGAATTCGCCGGACTCGATCCCTACGATGTGGCGATCTGGAGCGATAAAAACGGCGACGGCCTGGTCCAACGCGCCGAATGTGAAATCGTTGCGGCCGCCCGGAAGAGCACGGACAAACAGATCGGCGTCCCGGGCGTACCCCTCAATGGCGGCTGGGGCCAGCGCATGGATGCGGAAAAACTGACGATCTGGGGAGGCAATGACAATGGAATCGGCTGTTATACGCCCGTTTCCTACCTTGCGAACGGCGCGCCGGTTTACGGCAAAGCCGGGCTCACGTTTGTTTCTCCGTTGCGCAACCGCGAGATTGTTCCGGTTCCGGGCGGCAAAGACCTGATTGTTTCGCTCGCACGACCGGGAAAGCCAACGGAGCTTGCCGGTGTGGATAAAACAACCGGAAAGCTCAATTGGACATACCCGAGTTTCTTCCATGGCGTTCACGGTTCGCACCGGGCTACAATGCCAAAGCCGGGGCTTCTGATCGGTCCCTTGAAGGTGGCCGGCGTTGTGTCGAAATGCGGTGATGGCGGCGATGTCTTCATGCTCCGCGGCAACCTTGGACAGGACTTCTATCTTACGACCGACGGGTTATTTGTCGGAAGCATGTTCCGCGACTGCCGCCTCCCCGGTTCGGCGCTCCCGGCCGACGAAGAACAATTGCGGAAGATGCCCTTCAACATTTTCACCATGGGTTCCGAGCCGTTCAACGGCTGGATCGGCCGCCAGAACGATGGCGTGGTACGCTTGACATGCGGCAACGCCGGAACCGCGAGCAGCGTAACCACGGTACGCGGACTTGATACGATCCGGCGTTTCAATGCGCCGTCGGTTACAGTCGATTCCGCCAAACTCGTCGAGGCCGACCGCGACAATGCCGCGCGCTTGGCCGCCAAGGGCAAAGTGTCGCCTTACACCGTTCTCCGCGCGGAAAAGCTCCCGGATTGGAACAAAATTCCGGCGATGAAGATTGTCCGCGAAGGACAGCCTGTAACCGGCGAATGCAAGTTAGCCTGGAACGAACAGACACTGTATGTCCTATTCGCGGTGCGCGATCCGTCGCCGTGGAAAAACGGCGGGCAGGATTTCCGCCAGTTGTTCAAAACAGGCGACTGTGTCGATTTGCAGCTGAGTCCCTCCGGCAATTCAAAACGAACGGCGGAGGAAGGCGATTTCCGTCTTCTGGCTGCCCCTTTCAACGGCAAGCCGGTGGCGGTGTTGATGAAGCAAATTTCCCAAGACGCTCCGGCCTCGGAGAAGGGGCACTACCAGTCGCCGGTAACCACCATCGTGTTCGACCAGGTTAAAATCCTGCCGGAAGCGAAGATCCAGGTCAAGAAGGGTTCGGATAATTACGTTGTACAACTGGAAGTCCCCTGGAACGCCCTCGGCATGAAAGCCGACGCGGGAATGAAGATGCGCGGCGACGCCGGGTTCATCCTCTCGGACGAGCCCGGTCAGATTAACACCGCGCGCGTCTACTATGCCAACGCGGACACCAACTTGGTCAGCGATCTTCCGATGGAGTCGAAGCTAAGCCCGGACCGCTGGACGGAAATCACACTGGCGAAATAAAAGTGCCGTTTGATTCTTGGGGAGCCGGAAGAAGTTCCGGCTCCCTTTCTTTATGCGGTTGTATTCTTTGTAAAGTTGGAGTATAGTATAAAAAATACAGGAGTACCCCATGCTTTTTGAAGAAACATTCCGTTGGTACGGACCGAACGATCCGGTGCCGTTGTCGCACATCCGCCAGGCCGGGGCCACCGGTGTGGTTACATCGCTGCACCAGATTCCCTACGGAGAGGTCTGGAGCAAGGAAGCCATCGCCGAGCGGATGAAGATCGTTTCCGATGCGGGACTGACGTGGAGCGTCATCGAGAGTCTGCCCGTCCACGAAGACATCAAAACCGGCGCGCCGACGCGGGAAAAGTACTTTGAAAATTACCGGCAGTCCATCCGGAATCTCGCCGCGGTGAACGGTCCCCGGATTATTACCTACAATTTCATGCCCGTTCTCGACTGGGTCCGCACCGATCTCCACCATCGTCTTCCCGACGGGGCGACCACGTTGTATTTCAGCAAAATTACCTTCGCCGCGTTTGAGTTGTTCATCCTCCAACGTCCCGGCGCGGAAAACGACTACGACAGCGCTACCGTCGCCGAGGCCAAAGCCTATTTCGATTCCTTGAGCACCGCCGAACGCGAAAGTCTAACGCGCGGAATCATCGACAATTTTCCCGGCTTCAAAGGCGTTACCCTCGAAGACATCCGCGCCATGCTCGCCCGCTACGCTGGCTTCACCCGTGAACAGCTCGAAGACAATCTCCGCGCCTTCCTGAACGCGGTTGTCCCGACGGCGGAGGAGTGCGGCTGCCGCCTCGTCATCCATCCGGACGATCCGCCGCGTTCGATCCTCGGACTGCCGCGCATTTTCAGCAACAAAGAAGATGTGGCGAAACTCTTGAAAATGGTCGATTCCCCCGCCAACGGCGTTTGTTTCTGCGCCGGGAGTTTCAGCGCCGGGCCGCAGAACGATTTGGTTGAAATGTTCAAGGCTTGTGCGCCGCGCGTGGGATTCCTCCACCTCCGCAGCACAAAGATCGAGCCGAACGGCGACTTTTACGAGGCGGGCCACCTCGGCGGCCGCGTCGACATGTACGAATTGGTGAAAGCCCTTTGCGCCGAACAAATCCGGCGCAAACGCGAAGGACGCGCCGACTGGCGCCTCCCCATCCGCCCGGACCACGGACACGACATCATGGACGATCTCGGGAAGCCGTCGAACCCCAACCCGGGCTACCATGCGCTTGGCCGCATGCGCGGTCTGGCGGAGCTTCGCGGACTCGAACGCGGCATCATGCGTTCCTGTTTCCCGGAGGATTGTCCGCGCGAGATGTTCCCCGTTTAAAAAAACGGAACATTGAAAAAGACGGGAACCGTGCTATAGTACGTGTTCCCGTTTTTTATTTTAGGAGAGGCATTCATGTGGAAGATTTTTAATTCATTCTGGGGCACGCGCAGCATTTACGGACACGGCGGGTATCTGACGATCCTGAAGGTAGCGTATCCGCTTATCATTATGTCTGCGAGCCACTCGGTCATGCAATTCGCGGACCGTATGTTCCTGGCGAACTATTCCAGTGAGGATGTGGCCGCGTCGCTTCCCGCGGGAATTTTATACTTTACGTTGTTTTGCTTCTTCATGGTAACATGCAACTTCTCCTCCGCGCTCATCGCACAGCTTACGGGGGCGGGACGGAAGGAGGAGGTGCTCAAAGTCGTCGGTTCCGGCGTTTTCCTCGCGGCGATGGCCGGGTTGTTCATCACCTTCGCCCTTCCGCTAATCGGGTACGAGATCATGCATTCCTTTGCTCAACGGCCGGAACTCCTCGCCCAGGAATGGAGATACTTCTCCGGGTTGTTGCCGAGCGGTGTTTTCGTCTGTTTCGCCGCGCCTTTTTTCGCGTTCTTCAGCGGACGCGGGAAAACAATTCCCGTCGCGATCATCAATGTGGCGGGGTGCGTGCTGAACATCGGATTGGATTACGCATTCATCTTCGGGAAGTGGGGCATCCCTGAAATGGGGATCTACGGCGCGGGAATCGCAACTTCGCTTTGCTGTGCGTTTTCCATGTCCTGTGTCATATTTTGGTTCCTGTGGCAGGATCAAGCGGAATACCCGACGCGGAAACGGTGGAATGCAAGTTGGGAGTACGTGAAAAAGATTTTCGTCTACGGCGCGCCTTCCGGGTTGCAGACATTCTTCGACGTGGGCTCTTTCGCGTTGGTTTCCTTCCTGATCGCCTCGTTGGGAAAAGAGGCGCTTGTGGCTACGGTCATCGCGTTGTCGGTGAACAACATCTTCTTTATTCCGCTCCTCGGCCTTTCCGACGCGTCGTCGATTGTCGTGGGGCAGTACATCGGACGGGCACGGCACAACATCGCCAACCGCGTCGCCTACCGGACGTGGCGGATCAGCGCGCTCTATATGCTCCTCGGCGCGATTGTCTATACGGCCTTCCCGGAGGCGTTGGCGGAAATGTTCCGGCCGAACGAAGGGGACCCCGCCGAGTTCGCCCGCGTCGTCGGCCATGTCCGCTGGATTTTCCTCCTGGCGGTATTGTTCAACAGCTTTGACGCGGTCAAATTCGTTTTCATGGGAGCGCTGCGCGGGGCAGGGGATACACAGGCGATTTTGTTGATCAGTTCATGCTGCGCATGGGGACTCCTTGTGCCGCTTTCCATTCTTTACACGCAAATTTATCCCCTTGGCGTCCGTGAATTCTGGTCGGTACTCGCGTTCTATTATGTGATCGAGGGAACGTTGCTCCTCTGGCGCTTCCGGGCCGGGCATTGGCGGAATATCCGCATGATCCAGCCGGAACATCAGGCGGAGGCGAACATGCCCCTTGAGGAGATGACCGTCCAAAATCCATAGAAAAACGATGGATATGGCTTGAAAATCGGCACTTTTCGCGCTATCTTAAGCAGATACGGGAAATAAATTTGAATAGCAGGAGGAATCGCGATGGCCGGACACAGCAAATGGGCGAACATCAAACACCAGAAGGCGGCTGCCGATAAGAAAAAAGGCAAGGTTTTCTCGCGCATCGGCAAGGAAATCATGGTCGCGGCCAAAATGGGCGGGGGCGACGCTTCCGCGAACCCCCGTCTTCGTTCGGCCCTGATCGCCGCGCGCGGCGCGAATATGCCGAATGTGAACATCGAACGGGCCATTAAAAAAGGCACCGGCGAACTTGGCGATGTTATTTTTGAAGAAATCGTCTACGAAGGCTACGGCCCCGGCGGCGTCGCCGTCCTGGTCGAGTGCCTGACCGACAACCGGAACCGTTCCGCCAGCGAAGTGCGTTTGGCGTTCGACCGTTGCAACGGCAACATGGCGGGTGCGGGCGCGGTGGCGCGCCTTTTTAAGCGTCAGGCGCATTTTGTCGTTTCCGGCGAATGGGCCGATGAAGAAAAACTTATGGACCTTGTGCTCGACGCCGGCGTAAACGACATTCAAGTGGAAGACGGCATGGCGGATCTCTGGGCCGATCCGGAATTCTTCGAAGGCATTCTCCAGGCTTTGAACGACGCGGGCATCACCCCGGACGAAGCCGAGCAGACCCGCCGCGCCGAAGCACTGAGCGAAGTCCAGGAACTCGGCGTCGCCCGCGGCGTACTCCGTTTGATCGACCGTTTGGAGGAGCTCGACGACGTCCAGATGGTTACTTCCAACTACGACATTGCCGACGATATTGCCGAACAGCTTGCGGAAGAAGAGTAACCCATGATCGTCCTCGGGCTGGATCCCGCGATCCGAACCACCGGATACGGCGTGATCCGCCTGGAGAGCGCAGCGCGTTTCGAGATCATCGATTGCGGCGTGATCGTCAACAAACCCTCGATTCCACACAGCGAATGCCTCCGGCGCATTGCCGGAGGCGTACGTGAATTGCTCGGGGCGTATGCGCCGGATTGCGCCAGTTTGGAATCCCCGTTTGTCGGGAAAAATGCCGCCACGGCATTGATTCTGGGGATGGCGCGCGGCGCGATTCTGACCGCGCTTGCGGAAGCGGGGGTTGCGGCGTATGCCTATTCCCCGCGTAGCGCCAAGCGCTCAGTCGTCGGTTCCGGCGCCGCAACCAAAGAGCAAGTTGCCATGATGATGGCCGCCGAACTCGGGATCGACGTCAACCAAATTCCCCTGGACAGCACCGACGCCCTCGCCCTCGCCATTTGCCACGGACAGCTCGCCATCCGTTCCGGCGGCGTGGAACTCCTTGATAAGCCTCTCTAAGCAAAAAGGGAAATTTTCTCAGGACCCTTGTTGGGCGAGGAGATTTTCGATTTCAGGCGCGGCGACGCGAATGCGCCGGCGCGCGACTTCCATGACGGCGGTTTCATTTTCGCACTCAAGAGCCTCGGCCACGGCGGCCACGGCTTCGTGCATCCGCAGACCGCGGACGACACGCCGTACCAGGGCAATCGAACTTGGGTCCATGCTCAATTCGTGAATGCCCATTCCGAGAAGAAGCGGCGTCAGGAACGGATCGGCCGCCATCTGCCCGCAAACACCGCACCATATGCGGTTTTTGTGCGCCGCACGCGCGCAGCGGTCGATCATGCCGAGGAAGAGCGGATGCCCCATCTGCTGAAGATACGCAACACGTTCATTGCCGCGATCGGCCGCCATGGTGTACTGCAGAAGATCGTTGGTCCCGATACTCAGGAAATCGACGTGCTGGGCGATCCGTTCCACCTGGAGAACCGCGGCGGGCGTTTCGATCATTACACCGAGGGAGAGGCGCGAAACGCAATACACTCCCTCCGTATTCAATTCCCGCAAAAGCTCGGCGATCAGCGCCTTTACTTCATAAATTTCTTCCACCACCGAAATCATCGGCAACATCACTTTCAGGTTGCCGAACACGCCTGCGCGCAACAATGCCCGCAGTTGGCACCGGAAAAGGTCGCGGCGCTCCCGCAAACACAGCCGAATGCCGCGCAGTCCGAGAAACGGATTCATCTCCGTGGCAAGATGCAGCGAGCCGGGTAATTTGTCCCCACCCGCATCGAGCGTGCGAATCACCACCGGGTGATCCTCCATCGCCACCAGAAGCGACTTGTAGATTTCAAACTGCGTCTCTTCATCCGGCGGCGTTGCACTGCCGATGTATAAAAATTCCGTACGGAAAAGACCAATACCCGTTGCGCCGACCTTTTTGACTTCCGGGAGCGCATCCGCGCTTTCAAGATTCAACGCAAGTTCGACGCGAAAACCGTCAATGGTTTCCACATCCAATTCCGCGTCGCGCTGAAGCGAGGTGAGAAGTCGGCCCGCTTCCTCCGCCCGGACACGGTACGCCTCTTCGGTGCGCGGCTCCGGATTGAGGATCAAGCGCCCGGAAAAGCCGTCGATAATCAGCCTGTCGCAATCCGTCAGCGCTTCGAGGGCGCCGTGGCCTACGCCGACCAGCGCGGGAAGGCGCATGGAGCGCGCCAAAATCGCCGTATGGCTGGTCGCGCTCCCGTTTTCCAGCACGAAACCGAGCACTTTTGCCGGGTCGAGCTGCGCGGTTTCCGAGGGAGTAAGATCGGCGGCCACCAAGATGCGGCGATCATCCGGTTGAAGAATCGTATGTTTGTGAACATTAAGGTGCCCGAGAACGCGGAATGCGACATCGCGAATGTCGATGGCGCGTTCGCGCAAATATTCGTCCTGCATCTGGCTGAATACGCCGACATAGCGCTCAATGACCGTGTAAAAAATATGGGCCGCGTTCAGAAAACGGGTACGCACGCCATTTTCGACCTCGGAAATTAACTTCGCATCGGTCAAAATCAGGAGGTGCGCATCGAAAATATCCGCCTCCGCCGTTTCCAGGCGGGACTTCAACTGTTCCTGGAGTTCCACAAGTTCCCTGCGCGTGTCGTCCAGAGCCTGGCGGAAATGTTCCAGTTCGGACTCCGCATCCTCCGGAAGAATCGGAGATTCGCCCGGATCTTCGTAACGCGATGTTCCACCGCCGAAACGGCAGACACGACCTATGGCAATCCCGGGGGAAACCGGCAGCGCCTTGAGTTTTTTTTCCGGTCGTTCAGTGAGCGTCATTCTTTAATCGGTTCATTTTCGCCGAAACCTGTGGCGAACAGTTCCGCAATGGTTCTTGCCGCTTGCTTTGCGTCGCAGCCGTCCACAAGGAGGCGCAGGCGAGAGCCCTTGCCGGCGGCCAGCATCAGCACACTGAGGAGACTTTTGCAATCCACCGTTTCCCCGTCTTTTTCCAAGAGGATCTCCGACGTGAAAAGCGTGGCGGTTTTCACCAAAATCGCCGCGGGGCGCGCATGCAGCCCTTTTTGGTTGACTACCGATACCGTACTGCTCAATTCCACAATGCGCTCCTGCAATTTTTAACCGCCCGATCGTACGTTCCGGACGGGAACTAGTACCTCTAGTCGATTAATATAACACTTATTTCCGTTTTTTCAAGGGAAGGGACACTTTAAAGTTTAATTGCCTCTCCGACAATATCGTGTGTTTTTCGGGGGATGCAATTGAAAATAGCCTCTTTTGGTGCTAAAATAAGAAAGTGGTTGTAACCGGATTGGATATACGTATGAAAAAATGGATCGGATTGTTTCTGGCGGCGCTTTGTCTTATGCCATGGAGCGGATGCCGGACTTCGCCGCAAGCGCGGGAAGACGCGGTGGAATCGGCGCGAAAATACATTTACAAACAAGCAACGGAACTTACGCCGGAAGAGATTGGATTTATTCGCAACACCAAACCGGCACTCCTTCAGGCCCCTGTTATCGGCAAACGAAGCATGGTGTCCAAGGCGAAGGTTTCCGACGCACAGCGCCAAATTTGTATAACGTGGCTTCTGCCGGAACGGCGCGAGGCGTACATGGTCTACGGATTCAGCTCGGAGGACATGCACGTCTGGCGTCCGGTGCGCCTGATCCGGAAGCGTTTTATTCCACCGGACAGCGTGTTCAACAACTCTGTTTCGGCGGCGCGGAGCTATGCGGCCAATGCGGAACATTTCCAGCTGTCCGTTCCCGATTCCAATTGGATGCGGTTCAGCAATCCGGAAGTCGTGGAAAGCAGTTTCCCGCTTTCGCTGAATCCGGACGACAAGCGCACGCCGGAAGAGATCGCCGCGCTGACAAAAGGGAAAAAACAATATTCGCTGATCTGGCCGTCCATTTCGGAACCCGGAATGTTCTGGGTCTTCAGCGGTCTTGGATCGGCCGAGACTTTCACGGGATGGTCGGTCAATATCGGATCAAAATTTTCCGCGGAAGAGGTGAAGGCGCAAACCACCGGAGAGCGGTATTACGACCCGACCCTCTATCACGCCGTTGCGGAGGAATAATATGCGGAGCATGACAGGATTCGGCAAGGGCGTTTCGTCGCGCGAGGGCGGTTTCGATTGCGACGTCGAGATCAGTTCCGTAAATCGGAAGCAGCTGGATGTGCGTTGCGGCATGGGAGCGGAATACTCGTTTCTGGAGCCCCCCTTCCGGAAAAAAATCGCACAGGCCCTGAGCCGCGGGGCGGTATCGCTCCGCTTCCAGTGCCGTCTCGGCGTAAGCGGCGCGGCGGTAAACCGGCCGCTTTTGGAGAATCTGGCGCGGGAAGCGTTGGATGTACAACGCCAACTGGGACTGGATGCGGTGTTGGATGTCGCCGGATTGATGCGTCTGCCCGGCGTCCTCGGCGCGGGCATCCCGGAGGCGGGCGAGGAATTATTGACGAACGATGCGCTGGAGGCGCTCGACCGCGCCCTGGAGGCTTTGGATGCGATGCGCCGGACGGAAGGCGCGGCATTGCGCACGGATTTGCAAGCGCGCCGGGAACATCTTTCCTATTTACTCTCTCGGATACGCGAACAGCTCGCCGACTACCCTTCGCAGCAGCGCAACCGCCTGCTGGAGAAACTTCAGGCAGAGAACCTGCCCGTCGTTTTGGACGACGAGCGTCTTTTACGGGAGCTCGTATACTACCTGGACAAAGGGGATGTAAGCGAAGAAATTACGCGGCTGGAAAGCCACTTCCTGCAACTGGATCGTTTCTTCGCGGATGAGAGTACGCCCGTGGGGCGGAGTTTGGACTTCCTTATGCAGGAAATGTTCCGTGAAATTACAACGCTTGGCAACAAAGCGTCGCTCCCGGCGGTAACACCGCTTGTCGTAGAGTTCAAGACGGAGCTGGAAAAAATGCGTGAACAAGTACAGAATGTGGAGTAAAGACGATGAGTGTTGAACTGCTGAATACGATTGCGGCGGAATTGGACGAGTCGTATGTCGATCGCGTGGGGGTCAATCGCGGTGAAATTCCGCGCCGCGAGGAAATTCGCGCGCTAATCGACGAGATGTTTGAATTGGTTCTCCCGGGATTCGGCGAAACAGGGCTGACACTGACCGAAACCGCGCCGCGTTTGGAACGCCTCCATACGCATCTTTGTGTACTGGGGGAACAAATTTATTACTTTTTCTGCGAATTCCGGAAGCCTTTGCCAGAATGCGACGCAAAAACACGAAGCGCCGCCGCCGCCGAAGCGCTGCTTCGTGCGCTGCCCGGCATCCGCGCAATGGTAAAACAGGATATCGCGGCGGCCTACGCCGGCGATCCGGCGGCTACCTCGCAGGAGGAAATCGTACTGGCATATCCATGCATGCGCGCCATCACGATCCAGCGCATGGCGCATGTCCTTTACGAGAGCAAATTACCGCTGATCCCGCGCCTTATGACCGAATATGCACATACCCTGACCGGGATCGACATTCATCCCGGCGCCCATCTCGGCAGCGGCGTGTTCATCGACCACGGGACCGGGGTTGTGATTGGCGAAACCGCGACGATCGGCGATAATGTGCGCATTTATCAGGGGGTGACCTTGGGGGCGCTCTCGTTTCCGAAAGACGCATGCGGCATGCTGATCAAAGGGCAGAAACGCCACCCCACCGTGGAGGCAAATGTAACGATTTACGCCGGGGCCACGGTTCTCGGCGACATCACAATCGGACAAAATTCGGTGATCGGCGGAAACGTCTGGCTGACCGAATCGCTCCCGCCGAACAGCAAAATTACCGCGCGTCCTCCGGAACAGCAGGTGCGGACCTCTCCGAAATAGCCGTATTCCGCGCCGGACAGTCCACAAGGTGATCGTTCACGTACCCTGTGGCCTGCAAATGGGAATAGCAAATAACGCTGCCGAAAAACTTGAAGCCGCGTTTTTTCATGTCCGCGCTGATTGTGTCGGAAAGTTCCGTCCGCGCGGGAAGTTCGTCCAACGTTTTCCAATGGTTTACAAGCGGCTTTTTGCCCGGAAGGAATCCGAGGAGGTACGCGTGGAAACTCCCGAATTCCCGCTGAATGGCAAGAAAAAGACGTGCATTGGAAATGGTTGCGTTGATTTTCGCCCGGTTGCGTATGATTCCTGCGTCTTGCAGCAGCCGTTCCACGTCCTCTTCCGTAAAAGCGGCAACGCGCACCGGATCGAAGTCGGCGAATGCACGGCGGTAATTTTCACGGCGGCGAAGAATCGTAATCCAGCTTAACCCCGCCTGGGCGCTCTCTAAGACAAGGAAGGCGAACAACGTTGCGTCGTCCGCAACGAAGCGTCCCCACTCCTCATCGTGATAACGGACGTAAACGGGATCGTCGCCGCACCAGGAGCAGCGGGAGCCCCCGCTCACTTTTCCTCCCCGGGTATTTGAAGGATGGGGGAGCTGTAGGTGCGTCCTTCTTTATCTTTGAAATTGAAGAACACGTCCGCCGCCCGGTGGGGCAGGGGAATGAAGGCTCTTTTGTCGTCTTCCATCCCCGCCGGAAGGGTGTTCCACACCCTGTCGGAACTGTACCCCGTGGCGCGAGTGTACACCAGATCGGCCTGAATGATCGGTTCGGCGGAGCGGAAGTTCGTCGAAAGTTCCCCGCGACGGAGTTTCGGCCTTGTTGCGGCAAAAGGCGGCTCCGAATTGTTTCGGACGGCTTCGGCAAAAGCGGCGATTTCGGGAGCTTTTTCGCTGACGTCGCCATGCATGTGCGGAAGATTCACCTGGTAGCTCCGCAGGCAGGCCGCGGGTATATCCTCGATGGACTGTTCCACGGCGGGGAGGGGGAATGCGAAATCGTTGGTGCCGGTCAAAAAAAGAAACGGCATGGGCGCATGGGAAAGATAGTGGCCCGGATCGTAACGTTTGAGCCATTTTTTCTTGAGGAGATCCGGCAATTGCGCATTGTCGATAATACCGCCGGGGGTGTCGAGGTGGCCGCATCCGTAAACAGGGGCGACCCAGCGGAAACGGTGATCCACGCCGGCTGCGATGCAGCTTAAGACCGCGCCCCAGGAAACCCCCGTAAGACCGATTTCGGCAGCGTCCACCTGCGGCAGGCTGCGAAGCAGCGAATGAGCCAGAATGACGGAAGCCACCGCATGGTATCCCCATTGATCGGTTGTTTTCTCGGTGATCGAGCTCGTTTTGGTCCCGGCGGAAGGGCCGGCGAAAAGATGGGGGGGCCAGTCGTTGGAGCCCAGAAGTTTTTTTGTTTCGTCGGGATAAGCGCCACAGTTGTCCATGGCGATGGCGACGTAGCCGCGCTCCACCCATGTGCGAACCCAGTTGGGGTAGGCGGTACCAAGACCGCCGTGCACGAGAACCACGGCGGGGCGCGTCCCGGCGCGTTGTTTTTTTTCCGGAATGCCGAGCCAGGCGAATACTTTGGTCGGCTTGCCGCGATAGGGGATGCTGTCGTAAAAGATGGCTTTGAGGCCCGGTTCGGAAAGGATGTCCGTTTCTTCCCAATGGGGGGAAGCGGGGAGGTGTTTCAATTCAAAAAGACGTGCGCATTCTTTCATGATTCTTTTTCCGGGGGAAGGATGCGGCGGAGAATTTCCGCCGCGATTTCTTGTTTGGAGGCCAGGGGAAGGGCGATTTGTTCGCCTTTCGCATTCAACAATGTAACCGCGTTCTCGTTTGTTCCGAAGCCGCGGTCGCTCCGGCTTACATCGTTGGCGACGATCCAGTCGAGATTTTTTCGGCGCAGCTTCTCAAGCGCATGTTCCAGGAGGTGTTCGGTTTCGGCGGCGAAACCGACCAAAAGTTGCCCGGTTGGTTTATTTTGCCCAAGGGATGCGAGAATATCCTCCGTGCGCTCCAGTTCAAGAACAAGTCCGCCCGGCTGCTTCTTCATTTTTCCGGCATGCACTACGCGCGGCCTGTAATCGGCAACGGCGGCGGCCATGATGATGCAATCAGCCTCCGGCGCGCGGGCACGGATCGCCGCGGCCATTTCCGCCGCGGACTCAACCAAGACGAGCTCGACGCCGCGCGGCGCATCCAACGAAACAGGGCCGGAAACCAGCGTTACCCGGAATCCGGCCTTCATCGCTTGTTCCGCGAGCGCATACCCCATCTTGCCGGTGGAGCGGTTGCTCAGGAAGCGCACCGGGTCGAGGCGTTCCCGCGTCGGCCCGGCGCTGATCAAAAGCTTCTTCGGCATTACGCGATAGCGAGGGTAATGGTATAGTCGCTCATATACTTTTCCTCGTTCGTGGTGGTAACCGCCGCGTAGTAGGTCCCGGTGGCGAGCGCTTTGGTCCAGGCCGACCCCTTGAGGATGGCGCTGGAGGTCAGACTGCCGACCGATTTCCCTGCCGCGTTGTAGATCGTAAGCTTAAGATTCTGCTTCGCTTCCACCCCGGAGAGGGAAAGAGTGGCCTGCTGCCCGACACCCATGGCAAACTGGAAGTAGTCCACTTCATCGCCGAATCCCACCCAGTCCGTGATCGATTGTTTCGAGGCCAGGGTTGTGGCGCCGGCCTTGGTATCGTCGGCGTTGTTGCCCTTGCTGTAATCGATTCCGGCAATGTCGAGAAGATAGGAACTGTTTTTCTTTTTCCCCTTATCCGAGGACTCGACAAGGATCATATAGTTCCCGATGGCCAAATCCGTTTGGATCAGGAACTCGCCGTTCACAATCTTCCCCTTTTCGATCGCCTTGAACTTACCCTTGGCATCCACCGTACCCAGCGTGAACTTCATGTTTTTGGCGATGAAGTCGAATTCGGTCCCCGGGTCGGAGAGGGAGAGCGTATAGTTCCCCGCAAATCCGGTTACAGCAAACGAATAATAGTCCAACGAATCGGAGAACCCGACCCAGGCCGTAACCTTGCTGGAATTCGCCAGGGCGGACTTATTGAGCGCCATGGCGACAGTATCGTTTGTATTGTCGGCAAGGGTGTAGTACTGCGCGGAAACGGAGAGCTCGTAATTGCTGCTCTTCTTCTTTCCTTTGTCCGACGAGGATATGCGGATGTAGTACGTCCCGGCCGCAAGCTGCGATGCTAACGGGAATTCACCGGTCTTGGAATTGAATTTCCCCTTGGCGACCGTCTTTGTTTTCCCCTTGGCGTCGATGGTGAAGAGTTCAAACGTCATATTCTTCCCCACATACGGAAGCTGGCCGTCGCCGCTGTCGGAGAGGGAGAACACAAAGTTGCCCGGTGCGCCGGTGATGATGAATTTGTAATAATCCATCGGGTCGCCGGGGCCTACCCAGCCCTGGAGCGGCGTTGTCGGTGTAAGCTCGGTACTGGTGGCGGGCGTGCTGTTCCCGGTGCTGCCCGGATACGCCTTCCCATCGGCAACAAGCGTGTACCAGCTCGAGCTATCCTTTGCCTTGTTCGTTACGCTGACGCAGTATGTGCCTATTGCGAGTTCCTGCGAAACGCCGTTCTTGAACGAAAGCTTCTTCATCTTGTTGTCGTAAAGCAGGACTTCGATGCTCCCTTCCGTCGCTTCGAACGTGAAGCTGTAAAGGCCTTTTTCCGTAACCTCAAGCAGGAAATAATCGATCGGATCGCCCACGGCGCCGACGTCCTCGATGATGGTTTTCCCCAGCTCCAAAAGGCGGCCGGTGGCCGGTGTATTGCCGGAATCGATGATCGGCATAAAGCTCGACGCTTTCACCTTCGCGCCGTAATTGCCCGTCTGGTCCACGGCATAGACGCGCCAGTAATACATCTTCATTTCCTGGAGATTTTCCACCGTCAACGAGAGTTCGGTCGTTTCCACCCGGACAGCGTCGATGGTGAAGTTTTTGTCCAGCGCGTATTCGACAATGTAGTAGGCAATGTCGTTCGGCGTACCGTTCTTACCGATCTTCCAGGAAAATTTCACGGTTGTTTCGTCCAGAACCTGGACAAGACCGTTCATCGCCAACGGCCCCGTAACGTCGGTAAGCGTAAAGGCAGAACTCGCCGCCGCCGTCTTATCCATCGCATTTTTATTGCCCGAAGCATCCACGGCCCAGACGCGCCAGTAATACGTTCCTTCAGTCAACCCTGTGATGGTGAAGGATGTGGCGGAAGCGTCCAGCTTCTCGGATTTCGGGGTGCTGGCAAAGGTGCTGCTTGTGCTCCATTCCACATAGTAGCTTGAAATTCCGGAAACATCGTACGCTTCGTCCCATGTAAGCGTAACGGCGTCCATCAGGCTGGTCTTCGTGTTGAATCCGATGGAGCTGGAAAGTCCGGTCAACTTTTCCGGTGGCGTGATGTCGGCGGTCGTGAAGGACGTGCCGGTTATCCATTCGCCTTCAATGCCATCGCGATTAATCGCCTTGACGCGCCAGTAGTACTGGGTCAGGTCCGTAAAGACTTTACCCTCAAACTGGGTGGACGTTTCCCCTTTTTCGAATGTACGTGTTTCCAGAATGCTGGAGAACGACTCGTCGGTGGCGATCTCCAGTACATATCCAAGCGGATTCTTCCCTTCGCCCGCGGTCGATGCGTCCCAGGCAAAAGTTATATTGTTGTTGGACATTGTAAGGGTCAAACGCGGATCTCCCGGCAGAGACGGAGTTTCATGATCCATGTAATCGGTGTGGAATTGCGAGGACGGCGCACTCGCTTCGCCCCGCCGGACATTATCTTGCGGAATCGCCGTAACCCGGAAATAATAGCTGCCGAAATCGTCGATACCCGAAACGGAAACAAATGTATTTTGGGTTGTCCCCTCCGCGACGAGATGAGAGAATCCCCTGTCGGTGGAGATTTCGTAATAGTACGAGAGAGAACCGTCGAGAGCGGCGCCGTCGTCCAGCGTGATATTCCAACTCAGGTGAACCAGTTCCAGTACGTTATCCTGGTCCGCGGAAAGTCCATACGCCATGGGCGTCGAGTAAACGGTGAAATTGCCTCCCATTCCATCGCCGTCGTTTCCTGCCGCATCGGTCGCGAAAACGGACCATGTGTATTTTCCGTCGGCCAAGTCGCCGCCCCATGCCGCCAGGATTTGTTGCTCGGTAACGGATGTGGTGGTAAGGCCGGAGATGGAGATGGTTTTCCCGTAGCTGTCGGAGAACACAAACGTGTAAGTACAGGGGTTCGACTTGTTGTCTTCCGACGCGCCCCATGCAAAATTGCGCGCGCCGAATTGTACCGGCGCAATCACATAAGGAATGGTGCTCGGCGCCGTATCATCCAGGAGATCGACGTCGAATGATCCTGTGAGAGTCGAAGAGTTCTGGCTTCCGTCAATCGCGGTGATGCTCCAGTAGAATCTCTTCCCGTCCACTTCCAGCTCTGTGTACTTGCCAAAGGTGTATGTGGCATCATTCAGAAGCCCAACGCACATGAAACTCTCGGTCATGGCTGCATCGCTGAAGATTTCCAGGATGTATTGAACGTCGCCGGGACGGTCGTCGGCGGCCACCCAGTTGAAGGTGAAGTCGGCACCTGTTTCGGTGCTGCCTGTTACCGTAACATTCATGCTTGTGATCGTAGGCGCGATGGTGTCGAAGTAGAACGACTCTCCCTCCACCGCGATGCTTTCGTTGCCCGCGCCATCCACAGAGATGACCTTCCAGTAGTACTGTGTGTTATCGGGCAACACACCGCCCCATGCGCTTGTGATGTCGTTTTTATTCAGTGTTGTTACAGTAAGCCCACTCAAGGTGATGCTGTTGCCGCCGAATGCCGCATCGTTGGAGAGGACGAACGTATAGGTACAGGGGTTCGACTTGTTGTCGACCACGCCGTTCCAGCTGAATTCGAATATGCCGAACTGATCGGGCGCGACGAGTCCATCCACCGCGGGCGGCGGCGTGTCGTCCACAAGATCCACTGTAACGGCCCCGGTCGTGAAGCTGGTGTTCTGTCGTCCGTCGGTTGCACTAACGCGCCAGTAGTAGGTGTTGTAATCGATGTCATCGGTTGCGAAGACGGAAGTGGAGAAAGTGGATGTATCGGTGAGCGCCTGCGTCAGGAGGAGCGATTCAACAGACATGGATGCGTCGGTGAAAATCTCCACGGTATAACTGATGCTCCCCGGGCGGTTGTCGGTAACATCCCAGTTGAAGACGAAGGCGCCGCCGTTTTCCGTGCTCCCATCCACCGTAACGGCGATGCTGTTGAAGTCCGGAGCAAGGGTATCGACGTAGAAGGTCGGCCCGTTTGTTACGGCACTTTTGTTGCCCGCCCAGTCGATGGCATAGACGCGCCAGTAGTAATCCGTCGTTGAATCGTCGCCGACAAGGCCCGAGAGGGTGTAAGAGGTTTTCGGAATCGCGCCGATGACATCAACAGAAGACGTTACAAATGTGGAGGTCGCAAAGCTCGCGTCGGTGGAGTACTCCAGCACATAGCCTTTGACGCCGGAAAGGTAGTTGTCTTCCTTGGTTGTCAGCGCATCTTTCTGGGCGTCAACCACGGCTGCCCAGGACAAGGTTGCCTCCGCCACGCCGATGGTCTGTTCCGCCGTCATGCTGCTTTTGACGATGCCGTCGGGACCTGTTTCATCCTTGGCATAGACAAGGAAGGAGTCACCCTTTACCCAATCGCTCTGGTTCCCGCTTGCGTCGATAGCCTTTACGCGCCAGAAGTACTGGGCGAAGTTAACCAGGCCGGAGGCGACAAGTTCCGTCGCCGTGAGGTCCTTGCGGATCACATCGCGCGAGAAGTCTTCATATTGCGAGTACTCGACAATGTAGCGCTTGATGTTGTTGGCGTTATCGCCTTTGTTGTCCACGGGTGTCGCCCAGGAGAACGTTGCGACCGATCCCTGCATCCGGAAAAGGAGGCTCGTCGGGGCGAGGGGGGAGGCCGGGTTGACCTCACCGGCGGCCGCCGTCGGGTTGTAAGTGAATTGCGCGTTTTCGGTGGACCATCCGGTGTCCGTGTCCGCGTTCGTTCCGTCATTCCCTATGGCGCGGACGCGCCACTTGTACGTCGCGCCCGCCGTCAGGAGGTCGCCGGAAAGAATCGTTTCGCTGATAACGGTCTTGACGTCGTAAACCTCCGTCGCTTCCGTAAGCGTACCGATGTAGGCATCGCGGACAGAGATTGTGGACGCGATCCCTCCACTGACGGTTATATATTCGCCTTCGTCGTCTATGTATCCAATCATCACATATTCGACTTGATACTCCCTTATCCCGGAGGCGGATATGGCGTCGCTCCAATCCAGGTAGACGCCCTTGTCCGTAACCAGCCCGCCGGATACGCGGATGGCATCCCATCCGTTATTCTGCGCATCGCCCGCCGTGTTGGTAACAGCGGAAACACTGCCCACGAACCCGGTCGACTTGACGGTGTATCCCGCCGTACTGTAGTCCCACTCGGTGCGCGTTCCATCCGCCTTAATCGCCGTAATGCGGAAGTAATACTGCGACGTACTCCTGTCAAGCGCAAGGTACGCGTTGGTGGCGGCGCTTCCGGACCAGTACTCGGTGATACACTTGAAGCTCAGCGCCATGCTGAAGTCCAGCTTGCTGGGATCGGCCACAACGCCATCCGCCATGACATATTCCACAGTATACCCCACCGCGCCCTCGACGGCATTCCAGAAAAGGTGGGTGTAGTTTCCTGAGGCTTCCGCTTTAATTGTTATAACCGGTTGGGCTGCCGTATCGGGGGGTGGCGCAACGACAAGGCGGATGGACTCCTTGGCAGTCGAATTCGTGCCGCCGACGTATCCGTCCTGGTTCACGTAAACAGCGTAGACGCGCGCGCCGTCTTTAAAGGTAACGCCGTCGCCATTGATGGAGGCGTGCCCTGTTTCCTGCACGTACGTCTTTGTCCCTTCGTCGTAATACCTGTAAAAGAAGGATATTTCACGGTTGAGCCAGTCGATGCTCAGATCCCCTTCGATAAGGCTGTAGATGCCGTATTCTGTGGGGACTACCTTCTTTTTCGTCGCGGCATCGCCCTTGGTGGTTCCCGTGCTCGTTTCCACGGGGAGGCTTCTTCCCACATTCAAGAGGTCGGCGGTGAAGGTGATGATACTGTTTTCCGTAACTCCCTTGTCGGTGAGGGATACGATGGCCCCTTTTTGCGCATCGCCGCGCAAATTGAACTGAACGTTCAACGTTCCCAGAGAGGCCTGAAGATCACCGAACATCTGCGCATTGCTGTGGATATCGATAAAGTTGTTCCCGGCCTGGAGGTCGATGCTTCCCCAAACAATGGCGTTCTCGTCGAGAATAATTTCATCGCGGGCCGTGGTATACGTGCTCGTCCCGTCCTGATTCACCCGATATGTGTTGATAGCGTCGGCGGTCGCCGCCGCGGCCAAGCTCGCGCGGAGAGCATTCGCCGCGGGGGTGTTTTCATAACGGATCGCCGCATAGGCGTTCATATCGGCGAGGAGTTCCTTCACCGTCTTGGAAGATTCCCCCCCGAAGAGGAAACCGTTTACGTTCACATACATTCCGGACGCGCCGCCCAGAATCGCGGTAATGGTGCCATTTTTTCCGAGAGTAAGGCCTTGTTCTTTTCCCGTGTTGCGAACAGCGATAATACGGGAAGATTCGGTCAGCTGCAGGGCCTTAGCTTGTCCGTATTCATCGGTACCGCCATTGAGCGTTCCACCAGCATCATCGATAAAGATTCCGGCAGTTTCCACACGGGCACCCCAGTACTCCCATCTATTGGAATCGGGCACAAAATACTCTGTATCCGTCATGAAATTGGACACTCGTCCGGCGATTACGCCGGTGATCTTTTCCGCCATAAGTGAAGCCGTGCGGAGACCGACAGACCACGCCGTCTTGATTTTTTTGTCGGGGTCCGTGCTGCCAAAAATGACCGAATCGGTGATGGAAGCGGAGATGAAGCCGCCAAGTTCCGCCTGTACACTGCCACTTGATGATACGCTTACATAGGTGGTCCCCCGAATTCCATAGGCCTCTATATCGGGAGGGGAAACAGTGTATTTTAATGTGCCACCTGTGCCGGTATATATGGGGTTTCCATCATTATCATAACCAATGGGATCGGGATCGCCCAAATATCCCCATTGAGTATTGGAAATTGTCACATTGGCTTCGATTCTGCCCGAAAAAACGCCAGTGAATTCAACTTTCTCTCCGGAAATGCCAATGGAAGAAACGGCGTTTTCTCCGTAAGAGATCAGCCCTTCCTTGTTGTTTTTAATATCCCCGGTATGATTATAGCCCGCAATTTCCGCGTGTGTCGTTGCAGTGGTCGAAGTATAGATTGAGCCCGAAAACGCACCGCCCAAAGTGATCGTATTGCCCTTGAAACCAACGCTGGTGAACGTGTTCTTTGTAAGGTCCACGGAACCGACCCCTGCGCTCCCCTTGCTATGATCCTCGTCGCTGAGGCGATCCAGAACGGCGCTGGCGATGATGACTCCGCTTGTTGTTACCTCCGTCTTTCCGGCATAGCCGTTGGCGATCACAAGGTCACCAGACATGTTGATTCCGGTGGCGGCAAATGTGTTTCCCGATGCGTCGATCTTCGCGCTGTCTTTAACAATCGTATTGGACACGGCGGAAATTGTACCCGCTACATTGACGGCGATGTTGCCGGTAATGTTATTCCCTGCATGGAAACTGGCGGCGTAAATTCCGGCGGCGGTGAATGTGTTGCCCGAAACATCGACGTCCTTCTTCTTGCTGCGCATGAAATCTTTGCCGTCGTCGTACAACTGGTAGGTGTGCCCGATAATTTCATTGCCAGTGTTGTTGACAATGATGTTTCCCTCAAACTTCCCACCGATGCTGAGCGCGCCGCCCACCCGGATTCCGGCGGCGTCTACGGTGTTACTCGCAGCTTTTGCTTCAACGTAGCCACGGGCCCGCAAGGTCGCAGAAACATTCATCGTCCCGCGGAAAAGATCACTTACGGAGAGGGCGCCGGCGGAAATAGCGTATGCCTTGACAGTATTGGAAGACGCGTTGTCCAGGGGTTTCCCGGCTGTTCTATATCCCCCTTGCGCATAGCCTGCCTGAATATCGAATGTCGCCGAAAGTGCCCCGTCCACAAAGATTGTTTTGCTGGAAGAAATTCCCATGGCAGAACACTCCGTAGGCGGCGCGCTTGTATATGTTGGAGTGTCCGGGCTCTTGCTCGCGGGCGTTGTCGGATTCAGGATGGAAGGGGTTCGAGGACTTCCCTGCTCTGCCATGTAGGGCAAATAGGTTCTGTAAGCATTTTTTGCAGTAATCGTAACCGGCGTGTCGTGCCCCTGGGCGGCCCCTGTCGCCTTGGTGAAGGCCATGGTTCCGTTATTGGAGCCGAAGTCGATGGCGGAAATCTCTTTCGCGGCTGTCGTGCCGCCAGCGCCTTCAATGGAAACATCACCGCCAAGTGTCACCCGAACAGGGGCACCGAGCCGAAGGGCGTAGGGGTATGTCGCCGTTCCGGTGGAGGAAATGGACCCGTCGTCTGTATAAATCCCTCCCTTGGAAACAATAACGACGTCGTTAACGGAATTGAGGGCTCCCATGTAGTGGGTAGTTATGATTATCGCGGTGTCCGTCGCGGCGTAATCGAGGAGGGTGCCGGTGGTTTGCGCGTGGGAGAACCCCAGGAGGTGGCCGACTTCGTGAGCGATCACGTCCGTGAGGGCTTCCGGGGTAACGCGGTCGGAGAAGACGAACGCGTTGTCGTTTTTGTCCGCATTGCCCACATCGATGCTTTCCGCAAGGCCAAGGAAAGAGCCCAGGTGATCGAAGGAGGTTGTTTCCCCCACGTACACCGTGGAGTACGCGCCTTCCGCCGAAGCCTCCACTGTGAACGTAACGCCGCAGAAGGCGAAGAGTTCATTGAGTTCCGCAACGATGGTTGCAATCGTGGCCGCGTCGAGGCGCGCGGCCGAAACGGTTACGCCTTCCACCGAAACCGGTCCGTTGTAGGACAAATTATCCGCGCCGTCGAAATCGAGGTAGACGGTCTGGTTGAAGTCCGTGTTCGCAAAACCTTCCGGCAGGATCAGTCCGTGTATTTGTCGCAACGTGTTACTCATGGTGTATCCCTCCAGGATCAGTTTGAGTGATTATTTTCTTGTCTTTATATAATATATAGAGCACAAACACTGAAAATGCAATTCGTGAAGGGTTGTTTTCTGTAAAAAAACTGTAAAATCGATAAAAAAACGCCCGCTCACAGACCGCTCGATTGACTTTTGGCCCGAGTGGGGCTACATTAGAAAAACTGCCAATGAAAGGAAAAACCATGGCCATTGAAAACGTGATCTCGCGGGCGATTGTCCGCAATTTCGCCGATAAACTCGAAAACTCGCTCGAGATCGATGTCGCGATCGTCGGCGGCGGCCCTTCCGCGCTGGTCGCCGCGCGCTACCTCGCCAAGAAGGGCATCCGTGTGGCGATTTTCGAAAGCAAACTCGCCCCCGGCGGCGGAACGTGGGGCGGCGGCATGCTCTTCAACGAAGTTGTCGTGCAGACCGATGCGCTCCACATCCTCGATGAGTTCGGCATCGGGTACAAGGAAATCGCGGACGCGAAAGGATATTTCACCCTCGACTCCGTGGAACTTGCCTCCGCGCTGATTTACGGCGCGGTCAAGGCGGGGGCGAAGATTTTCAACTCCGTGAGCGTGGAAGACATCGTCTTCAAGAACAACAAGGTCAACGGACTTGTCATCAACTGGACGCCGGTGGCGCGCCTTCAGATGCACGTCGATCCCCTGACGGTCATCTCCGAAGTTGTCGTGGACGGAACCGGACACCCGAGCGAAGTCATGCAGCTTGCCTGCAAGAAGGCGGGCGTAAAACTCGACACCACGACCGGCGGCGTCATCGGCGAAAAACCGATGTGGGTCGATTCCGGCGAAGCCTCCACCGTGGAGAACACCCGCGAATACTACAACGGTCTTTTTGCCTGCGGCATGAGCGCCAACAACGTGGGCGGCGGCTACCGTATGGGACCGATCTTCGGCGGAATGCTGATGTCCGGACAGAAAGTCGCGGAACTGATCGAAGCGAAGCTTAAACGCAAATAAAAAATTCGCTCTCCGTCAGCCTTTGCTCAAACGCAGCACTTTAAACCCCTCTCTTTCGCAGACATTCTGCAAGCGGAAGAAAGGGGTTGTTTTTGCCTCGTACCCAAGGAATGCGTTGCAGACCATATAACACACCCCTTCGGGAGCGAGAAGGCGAAAAACAGCATTCACGAATTTTTCCGAAACGGCATGACTGCTTTGAAATCCCTGGTGAAACGGCGGGTTGCAGAGAATGCAGTCAAAGGTTTCCTCCAAAACATCCCCGCCGTCGGAGGGGACGATGCGCCCCGGAATGGCGTGGAACGCAAAATTCTCCCGGCAGGCCGCGACGGCCCTGGCATCGTTGTCCGTCGCCACGACTTCGGCGGCGCCCAGGCGGGCGGCCTGAACGGAAAGATAGCCATAGCCGCACCCCAAATCCAGGACGCGCTGTTGCGCCAAAGAGGGCAGGGCGGAAACAAGAATTTCGCTCCCTTTGTCGATTTTATCCCAGCCGAAAACGCCGGGACTCGTGCAGTACTCCATGCCGCCGAGCGAAAGTTGCCGCATTGTCGCGTAATCGCCATCCGGCAGGAGGGGTGTCGCGGGGGAAGAAGATTTTTTGACGATCCGCACAACACGATCCCCGGTGCAATCGCCGGAAGTGATGGTTGCCGGGTGTTCGTCGCCGAAAAGCGCGGCGGCTTTTTCCGCGTAGGTCTTGATCCCTTCGGTTCTTCCTCCGGCCAGGTGAAGCGCCTGGCCAGGCTTCAGAAGCTGGAAACAGCGGTTGATGATGTAGTGAACACACGCCTTCGATTTGGTGATCCGGAAAAGGATCGTATCGAAGGTCCCGCAAGCGAACTCCTTCAAAAGCATCCGGTTGAAACGGACACGGGAGGAGACAGGCGCAAAGCATTGCAGTGCATCGAAACGCGTGCAAACCACGGTACAACGATCCAGTTGAACCAGGGGGAGAAAATCCGCGTACTCCCCCGCCTCATCAAGCAGCAAAAGAATTTTGCCGCCGGACGACGAATATTTCAGTGAATAATAAAGTAGATTCGCGCATTCACTCATGATTTTTCCCGAGAAGGAGGGCAATTTCGTCCGCGGCCAGCTCCCGCATTGCACCCAAAGGCAACGCTTCATCGAGCGAAAGTCCGCCGATGGCAACCCGCTGCAAGTAGAGAACGTTTTTGCCGACTTGTTCGCACATGCGTTTGACCTGGTGGAATTTTCCTTCGGCAATTTCAATGTAAACTTCACACGGATTATCCGTAATTTCCAGAACCGCCGCTTTCGCGGCGAACTCTTTGAAGGTCATCCCGGCCTTGAACGCGTCGATATCCGGTGCTTCGGCAGGGCGGTCCAAAATGGCGAAATAACGTTTCCATACATTCTTTTTAGGGGAGGTGAGGGCATGGGCAAACTGTCCATCGTTGCTCAGAAGGAGCAGCCCTTCGGTATCTTTGTCGAGCCGGCCTATGGGAAACGGGAGAAACGGACGGAATTCGACCGGAAGGAGATCCGTTACCACCGGATCGGTTTTATCCTCCGTGGCGCTCAGATAACCCTGCGGTTTGTTCAGCATCAAGTACACGAATTTCCGGTAAACCATCAACGTCCCATTAATGCGCACATCGTCGTTTTCGGACACCTTCACATCCGGGAGTTTCGCCACCGCGCCATTCACCGTAACAAGTTTGCGCCGCACGAGTTTTGCCACATCGCTTCGACTGTGTTCCGTGCATTCGGCGATCATTTTATCCAGGCGCATCATGGCTGCCCCCTGAATCCGAGCGCTTCGTTCCCCGGCGCGCTGTAGGCGGAAAATTCGCGGCGCGGCGGATAGTTCCCGCGCAGATTTTCAAATTCACCGGGGGCGGCGGACAAAGCCGCCGCGTCGCGCGCCAGATCGTAAGTCGCCAGAATCGCCTCCAACGGGGGCAGGGCGCCCAGATTGGCGTGTTCCGGGCATGGAAGACCCGTCGGAACAAAATCGAAGAGCGGCGCAATTCCCAACTTTTGCGCCACGGCGCGGACGCTCATCTGTGTGGCCATCGCCTTGCCGTCCACGGAGTACCCCGCGATGTGCGGCGTGCCGAAACGGACGCGCTGCAGGAGTGCCAGGTCGATCTCCGGCTCGTTCTCCCACACATCGAGAACCGCGCCGATGCGTTTCGTGCAAAGCATGGCAAGAAGCGCCTCCCCATCCGCGACTTCGCCGCGCGAAGTGTTGAAGAGAAAGGCCCCCGGCTTCATCATCGAAAAAAATGCCGCGTCCGCCAGGTGAAACGTGGGATAACGCCCGGTGCGTGCAAGGGGGGTATGGACAGTTACAACGTCCGAGCGTCGCAGGAGTTCCGGGAGTTCACAGTGCGGGAAGTTTTTTTCCGCATCGCGCCTTGGCGGATCGTTCAACAATACTTCCATACCGAGCGCCCTGCCGAGCAAAGCCACCTTGCTCCCCACATGCCCGACGCCGACAATACCGAGCACCCGTCCCACGGGAGCAAACGGCAACCGCGCCAGCGCCGAAGCAATGTACTGCACAACGGAAGAAGCATTGCACCCCGGCGCGTTCGTCCATGCGATGTTCGCCGCGTCGAGCCACGCTGTATCCAAATGATCGTAGCCGATCGTGGCGGTCGCGACCATCCGTACGGAGGAACCTCGCAAAAGATCTTCATTGCACGATGTCCGCGTGCGGACGATCAGCGCCGTTGCGTCCTTCACCATCGCGGGAGTGAATTTTGCACCCGGCGCGTAGACGACCTTGCATCCGGCGGATTCGAAAACCCCTTGGATGAAAGGAATTTTATCATCGATGACGATCGTCATAATTTATCGAGGGCTTCCGCGCCGGTCATTCCGATTTTCACGCCGAATTTTTCGGCTTCGGCGCTCACCTGAATGACCTTCGCCGCGAGCATGTCTTCAAAAGAGCGGACGCCGCTTACAATTGCGAACGCTTCGCCGACACGGTCGGCCGTTTCGATCTTGAAGTAACCGCAACCGAGAACACCCCTCGAACCCGCGATCAAGAGCAGCGTGGAGTGAGGCAAGGAAACCGACAAGGCCTCAAATGTTTTTCCGTTCAGCAACAGTTTTTCCATAAATTCGACACTTTCCATTTGAAAAAAGATTCACGTCCCTATATAATATGGGAAGAATAGAAAAAATCAAACGAAATGAGGAAAAAAATGCCCGATTTGAACACAAAAATAACGGAACGCCTCGACCAGCTCCGCTCCTTCCTGCAAGCGGATGGCGGCGATCTGGAAATCGTAGAAATCGAAGGAAAAACTGTGCGCCTCCGCCTTTCCGGCGCATGCGGCGGTTGTCCCCATGCGACAATGACCATTAAAAACGGACTCGAACGCATTTTGCGCGAGGAAATCGATCCGGAAATCGTCATCGAGCGCGTTCTCTGATATGAAGGCGGTCACAACGGCCGTCATTCGGGCATTGGAGGAACAAGCCATTGTAAGTGGCGTAAGCGCCTCGGAACTTATGGAGCGCGCCGGGCGCGGCGCGGCGGAGGCGATCGCGGCCTTTGCCGAACGCCGCCCCATCCGCCGCCTTGTGATCGTCTGCGGAAAAGGGAACAACGGCGGCGACGGCCGCGTGGTTGCCCGGTATTGGAAAGACCGTCCCGGTGTCGTAATCGAGGCCTGGAAGGCCCCGCCCGTTGGCGGCGAGTTCCGCGCCGGAGATCTTATTGTGGATGCGTTGCTTGGGATCGGCGCCTCCGGCGAACTCCGGAGCCCGGTCCGGGAATGGGTGGAAGCGATCAACGCTTCCGGTTGCCCCGTTGCGTCGCTCGATATCCCGACCGGGCTTGACGCCGACACGGGCGATGTTGCCCTCTCCGCCGTGCGCGCCGATCTTACCGTAACCTTCGGCCTTCCCAAGGCCGGGCTTTTCCGCGGATGCGGGCCGGCATCGGCCGGCTTGATCCGTTGCGTCGATATCGGCCTGGATGCGGCATCCGCTCCCGCCGAATTTCACGTTTACATGGGGCGCGACGCCGCCGCCGAATTCCGTCCGCTGCCGCCGGATTTGCATAAAAACACCGCGGGTCGGGTCCTTGTCGTCGCCGGTTCGGCGCGTTATCCGGGGGCCGGCGTCCTCGCCGCCCTGGGGGCAATGCGGAGCGGAGCGGGATATGTTACCCTTGCCACGGAGAGTACCGGCGCGTGCGCCCGCCCGGCGGCCCTGATCGTCGCCGGCTTGCAGCACCACCAGGAGGCCGCCAAGTACGACGCGGTGGTCGCAGGCTGCGGCTGGGGGGACGACGATGAGCGGAATTTGCGCCTTCTGCGCCTTCTTCTCCGGCTGCGGGGAAAACGAATCCTCGACGCCGATGCGCTCAACACCATCGCCCGCCACCCGGAATGCTGGGAGCAGAGGGCGGACACCGTTGTAACGCCCCATCCCGGCGAAGCAGCGCGGCTGGCGGAGGCATTCGGTGTACAAACAAATGGAACCCGCGCCGCGCTGGCAATGGAACTCGCCCAAAAACTCGGTTGCGTCGTCGTCCTCAAGGGGCACCGGACGCTTACCGCCGCACCCGATGGCCGGATGGTCGTCAACGGCTCCGGAAGCCCCGCGCTGGCAACAGCGGGAACCGGCGATGTCCTCGCCGGACTTATAGGCGGCGTCGCCGCCGGAAAGGACGATTTATTCGCCGCCGCATCGTTGGCGGTTTATTGGCACGGGCGTGCCGGAGAACTGGCCAACCGCACGTTGATCGCCGATGAACTGCCCGCGCTCCTGCCGCAAGTTCTGGACGCTTTAACCCCTTTTGCATGAAACGAGGAACCAAATGAAAGTCGGAGCAAGTTATTACCCGGAACTGTACACACCCGAAGTGTGGCGGCACGATTTGGAACAAGGACGGGCCGTCGGCCTCACGGCGTTGCGGTGCGGCGAATTTGCATGGAGCATGCTGGAGCCGTCGCCGGGCAAATACACGCTCGATTGGGTAAAGGATTTTATGGATCTTGCACACGAGCTCGGGTACACGGTGATCTGGTGCACTCCCTCGGCAACGCCGCCGCCGCGCTTTTTCACGGAATTCCCCGACTTGACGGCGACGACATTCGATGGAATCCCGATGCCCGTCGGCATCCGCCGCAATTACACGCCAGCCCACGCCGCCTACAAAGAACGTTGCGCGGAAATGGCCTTCCGGCTCGGACGCTTACTGAAAGATCATCCCGCCCTCGGCGGCTGGCAGATCGACAACGAACTTGCGGGCGACGGATTCACCTGCTGGGGCGGTCCTGTAACACAACGTGATTTCCAGGCGTTCCTGCGCGACGAATACATGACCGTTGAGAAAATGAACGCCTCTTTGGGCGGCGGCGTCTGGAGCGAGGTGTACACCGCGTGGGACGAAATTCCCATCCCGGGCCCCTACCGGCAGGGAGCTTTCCCGCCGGGACTCCGGCTGGCGTTCCGCCGCTATCGCTCGACGGTCTGGCAACGCTTTTACGAGGCGCAGTACAACGCACTCAAAAAAGCCGGGGTTACACAGCGCATTACGACGAACTTTTTCAACCTCACCTGGCATATCCCCTTCGATTTGTGGGACTGGCGCAATTCTCTGGACGCGGTGGGCTCCAGCCACTACCTGGAAGAGGAAAACGCGACGCATTTTCAGCTTGCGCTCTTGCGCGGCGTGGGCGGCGCTTCGCGCCCTCTCTGGATTCTGGAACAAAAAGCAGGGCAGCAACGACACCAGAACGCCTGGCCGGACGATCTGGAAGGGCGGACGGTCCGTCAGCTCTGCTGGTCGGCGGAAATGGGGGTGGAATACGCCATTTACTGGCATTTGCGCCAACACTCGTTCGGCTGCGAGGTGATGCACGGCGCGGTGTTGGGGCACGACGGCGGCCTGGGACGTGTGGCGCGGGCGATCCAAGCGGCCATTACCATAACAAAAACGGTAACCGAGCGTTCGTCCCGGCGCGATCTCGGCCTTTACTTCAGCTTCCGCCAGCAGTGGGGACGCGAAACGCGCCCCGGGAACCCGGCGAACTGGGATTACCGTGTTGAAGTGGAAAACAGCTATTTCCCCGCGCTTCCCGGCTGCCGCCTGATCGGGCCGCAGGAGCTGGAAGATGCGAAACTTCGCAGCATTGTCGTTCCCCTCTGCGAATTGGACGACGGCATTACCCCGCGCCTGATCGCGGCCGCCCAAGGCGGCGCGACGATTGTTCTGACCGCCGATTACGCGCAATTCAACCGCGACAACGTGGCGTTCCGCCGGCTTCCCCTGGCGGAATGGAAAGAGGTGATCCCGCAGCTTCCTGACTGGGAGCTCCTTGGCCTGGACGACACGTTCACTTCGGAAGAAGGGTATCCCGCGCGCCTCTTCTATGCCTGGCCGTATGGAAAAATCGAGGTAAAATCCGGAACGGCTCCTTCCCACTGGATTTTTCCGTTGGGCGAAGGGCGGCTGGTCGTCCTGGCCGGCTCTTTTGACGCGCCGTCGCTGGAGGCTATTTTCCGTAAACTCGGGGTGGTGTAATGAGGGGGGCGTGGCTCTTACTCCTTTGGGCATTGCCCCTTGCGGCGGCGGAACCGCCGCGCGTGGAAGTTCCGTCGCGCGAAGGAGCGATCGTCATCGACGGCGTTCCCGGCGACGCCGGCTGGGTGAAGGCGGCGAAAATCGTTCTGGACCAGTCGCCTTTCGGGGAGGATCACGCCTCACTCTGGAAAGAGCGCGGAACAACCGTTTTGCTGACCTACGACAAGGATACGTTTTATGTGGCGTTTGAGTGCAGGAAGCCTTCCGCGCCGCGCTCATATGGAGAAAAGCGCGACGACAATTTGTATAAAGGCGACGCGGTGGAAATTTTTCTGGATCCTGTCGGGGATCATAAGCAGCACTTTGAACTTCAGTTCAACGCGGCGAACCTGATTCTGGACGCCCTTTTCCTCTACACCGGCGACACCGTGAAGTACGATGCCGACGGCATGAATCCGGACTTCGGCAACCAATGGGATTGCCGGGAATATACGATGCGGAATCTCCGTTCCGCCGCGTCCGTCCTCCCCTGGGGCTGGTATGTTGAGGTGGCGATTCCGGCGGCGGAACTCATGCGCCGTGCCGGCAAACGCCAATTGCCCGTCGGCATGCTCATGCGCGGAAACTTCCTGCGCATCGAACATTACGCACCGGAGAAGACGGCCACGGGAGAATGGTCCTCCACCATCCCCGGCCGTCCCCACCGCTCTCCGGGCCGAATGGGGTATATCGAACTGAAGTAGGCGGAGCGTTCCCACGAATTTGTACTCCGGTATTTTCCGATTCCCCGGATGTGCGTCTTGACTTTTCGCCCGGATCGATGTATATTTATAGGATACAATTAACTCAAACAACAGCTCCCGCCGGCGAATGCCCCCGTTCCCGCGCGACGGCAGGAGGCACCGTAGGAAGCCATTGCTCATGAAACGACTGGAATTTGGTCCCTGCCTTAATATTTTGAAATGCAACTTATTTTTTGTCATTCTGGGGGGGCTCTTTGTCGGCGCGGCCACGTTCGCAGTCTGTAAATTTTACATAAAGCCGACCTACCGCGCGGGGATAACGCTGTATTTCGGGCGATTTGTCGATTCCTCGGACAAAGTTGTGCAATCCAGCACTCGTTCGCCGGAGCAGGATCTTGCCAGCGCCCTTTCCATGGGAACATTACTGATCAACGACTACCGGGGACTCCTAAATACGCAAAGAATTCAGATGAGCGTCCGCGACTCCGTCAACTGGTTGCCGGATTACGGGATGTCCTCTTTTAAAGTGAGTATCGAGCCGATCAGCCAGACGCGCTTGATTCGCCTGAACGTAACCAGCCACAGTCCGGAGGCCTGCCGCGACATCGCCAACGCCTACGGAAAGGTCTTTCAGGACGAGATGCAGAAAATTCTTGCGATTCAAAATGCGCAAATCATCGACAACGCGGAACTTCCGCCGTACCCGATTGCACCGAAAATCCCTTTGGCCACCGCGATCGGTTTTCTGTTCGGTTGCGCTGCCGCGTACGGGCTTTTTCTTCTCCGCTTTATGCTGGATAACACAGTTAATACGCCGGATCAAGCGGAGGAACTACTGAGCCTGCCGATCATGGGAACCATTCCCCCGGACCCGCGTTTTCTTGAAGGAACGCACGCGGGATCAAGCATCGTCGCACTGGAAAGCCAGAACGAATCCAACCTTCATATCGCCGAATATTTCCGCGCACTGCGGGTAAATTTGCAATACGACGACGCAACGCCCGAAAACAAGGCGAAAGTGATTGCGGTTACAAGCGCCTTGCCCGGCGAGGGAAAATCCTTCACCACGGCCAACCTGGCTGTTTCCATGGCGGATTCCGGGAAAAAAGTCTTGTTGATCAATTGCGATTTGCGCAAACCCAGTGTGCAAAAAATATTCAATATGCGCAACGACAACGGTCTTGTCAACGTCCTGGTCGGCGAAAAAAGCGTGAGCGCGGTGATTCAATCCAACGTTTTGGATCTCCCGCTGGATATTCTTTTCTGCGGACCGATTCCACCCAACCCGACAAAGCTTCTCCAATCCCCGCAATTCCGGAAAATGCTCGACGAGCAAAGACCGCTTTACGATTACATCTTTCTCGACGCGCCTCCCGTTCTTCCCGTTGTGGATGCCGCGATCGTCGGCGGATGCAGCGATGCCATCCTGGTCGTCATCAAGGCCGGGGCTTCCCATATCCGCCTTGTCGAACAGACAATTCTGCAGTTGAAACAAAATAAGTTGAACATATCCGGCATTGTCCTCAACCAGTTTTCCAGCGAAAGAGCGCACCGGTATTACGGCTACGGCTACGGTTACGGTTACGGTTACGGTTACGGCTACGGTTATGGGCCGCTCCCCCCCTCTGCCGACAAGAAGCGGAACTCCGGCGGATGATTGATCTTCACGCGCACGTTGTGTTTGGCGTCGACGACGGCGCGCGTTCGTTGGAGGAGTCCAGGCTGATGCTTGAGGCCGCCCGGGCCGACGGTATCACGCACATCGCGGCGACCAGCCATTTCCGGCCCGGACACTTGCAGACGTACAAGGAACATCAAGAAACCGTGCGGATTGCGGCGGAGGAGGCTGGAATCACGCTTCTGAACGGTTTTGAGTATAATTTTTCCACACTGCCGGACCTTCCTCCGGCGGAGGTCCGGTGCCTGGGGAACAGCCGCTTTATCCTGGTGGATTTGAATCAATCGTTTGTTCCTCCCGCGTTTTCCCGTGTCGTGTTTCAATGGCATCTCGAAAACTTCCAGATTATTCTTGCCCATCCCGAGCGCATGGTTTCTTCCGCGAACCTGGAATCTTTTCTGAAAATCATGGAGGAAAACGGCGTTTATCTGCAGATCAATACCGGAAGCCTTCTCGGAAGATACGGCCAGGAGGCGCGGAAAAATGTGTTCCGTATTTTGGAAAAGAATGCCTGCCATATTCTGGCCAATGACGCGCACCGGCCGGAAGGGTTCCATTTTTCAAGCTCTCGAAAAATCATCGAAAAAAACTTTGGCGATGCCACATTTGCCCTCCTCGCGCAAACAAATCCACAGCGTGTTTTGAACGGCGAACTCCCTCTCAAAACAAATGTAAAAAAGAGCTTTTTCCGCCGGTTCAAATTTTTTTGAACCGGACGCATCGCCAAAAAAGTTTGCCGCGCGGCTTGAAAAATACTCCTCGGCAGAGTACATTACGCGATCACTAGTATTCAGAGTCCCGCAGCAATTAAGGAGTGCGCGTATGTCCAAGAGTTATCACGTAGTCATTGCCGGCGCAACCGGCGCGGTCGGTGTTGAGATGATCAAAACGCTTGAGAAACGCAATTTTCCGCTCAAAAGCCTGAAGTTGCTCGCCTCGTCGCGTTCCGTCGGCAAAGAGATGCTTTTCCGCGGGGAAAAACTCCGGGTGGAAGAACTCAAGCACGATTCTTTCAAAGGGGTCGATATCGCACTTTTCAGCGCGGGGGGCGACCTTTCCCGCGAATTCCGCCGGTCGGTGGTCGATTCCGGCGCGGTGATGGTGGACAATTCCAGCGCGTTCCGCATGGAAGACGATGTTCCCCTGGTTGTTCCCGAGGTGAACCCGGAAGACATCAAACTGCACCGCGGCGTTATCGCCAACCCGAATTGCACCACCATCATCATGCTGGTCGCCGTCGCTCCACTTCACCGGGCGAAGAGGCTTGTGCGTTTGGTCGCGGCCACCTACCAGGCAACCTCCGGCGCCGGCGCCAAGGGAATGGATGAAATGGTCCGCCAGACCGCGCAGGTTCTTAAGTCGGAGCCGATTCAACCGGAGATTTTTGCGCACCGCATCGCATTCAATCTGATTCCGCACATCGATGCATTTACTGGAAACGGCTACACCAAGGAAGAGCTTAAAATGCTCAACGAAAGCCGAAAAATGCTCCATGATCCGAATCTGATGGTTTCCTGCACCTGCGTGCGCGTGCCGGTAATGCGGGCGCATTCCGAAGCGCTGAACCTTGAATTCGCCTCGCCGATTACACCGGAAGAGGCGCGGGCGATTCTCCGCACGGCTCCGGGCGTAAAGCTCGTGGACGATCCCGCCGCGAAGGCTTACCCGATGCCGTTCGACGTTACGGAACAAGATGATGTTTTTGTCGGCAGGATCCGGCAGGATATTTCGCGCAACGACGGGCGCGGATTGGATATTTTCATTTCCGGGGACCAGGTACTGAAGGGCGCCGCGCTGAACGCGGTGCAAATTGCCGAACTTTTGTAAAGGGGGTATGATGAAGCGGATCAAAGAAACAATTGTACTGATTGATTTTGGCTGCCGGGACATTCAGAAGATGGCACGGGCAATTCGGGATCGACACATCTACACAATGGTGATGCCGTACACGGTTCCCGTGGAACGTTTGATGCAAGAAAAACCCGCAGGGCTTCTCTTTTGCGCCGACGAAGCCAAGGCCAAGCCGGAAGAGCGGAAAAAGTTCGCCGGGCTCGGCATTCCCGTCCACGAAATGACTTCCACGGAAGAAGCCTGCCGATTTTGCATGACCGAATGCGGCTGTACGGGGAGCTGGACGATGGAGGCTTTTGTGGAAGAAGCCATTGCCGATGTCCGTGCCCTCGTCGGGAATGAACGCGTGGTACTCGGGCTCTCCGGCGGGGTGGATTCCTCGGTGGTGGCGGCCTTGATTCATCGCGCGATCGGCGACAATCTGACGTGTGTTTTTGTGGACCACGGCCTTCTCCGCAAAGGCGAAGCACAGCTGGTGAAAGAGATTTTCGAGCGCCACTTCAAGATGAATCTTTGCTGCATCGACGCGGCGGACCGTTTTCTCGACAAGCTCGCCGGGGTAGCCGATCCGGAAAAGAAGCGCAAAATCATCGGGCATGAATTCATCGACGTTTTCGTGGAGGCCGCCGGCAAAGTCGGCGCGGCGTTCCTGGGGCAGGGGACGATCTACCCGGATATTGTGGAGAGCATTCCCCTGGATGGGAATCCGGCGGGGGTCATCAAGAGCCACCACAACGTCGGCGGACTCCCGGATAAGATGAAGTTGAAGCTGGTGGAGCCGGTGGAAAGTTTGTTCAAAGACGAGGTGCGCGCGGTGGGGCGTCTGCTCGGGCTGCCGTCGGAGCTTTTGGACAGGCATCCGTTTCCCGGGCCTTCGCTTGGCGTGCGCCACCTCGGCGCGATCGACCGTTCGACGCTCAATACGTTGCGAGAAGCGGACGCGATTGTAACGGAGGAACTTCTCCGTTCCGGCTGGTACCAGAAGACCTGGCAGACGTTTGCCGTGTTCCTTCCCGTCAAGGCAGTCGGCATCAAGGACGGGAAGCGCGCGTACGAACACGCCATTGCCATCCGTTCGATCAACAGTGTGGACGCGGTAACAGCCAGTGTGGTGCGTCTGCCCTGGGAGCTTCTGGAAACGATGGCGAACCGGATCATGACGGAAGTCGACGGTATAAGCCGCGTTGTGTACGACATCACGGAAAAACCTCCCGGGACGATCGAATGGGAGTGAGTTTCTTCACGGACGGCGCTTGAAAGCGCCGTCCTTTTTTTCAGCCCCTTAGCGAATGCGCTTTTTCTTGGGGGCGAGTTTCTGCATGATCTGGCGCATGGCCTGTTCGCGGACGGCGGCCGGGCGGTACATGACGACAAGCAGGTCGTTTTCGACAAAAATCTCCTGCACACTGGCGCGGAATTGAGCATACTCGGGGGTTTGCCGGAACTTCTTCATCTCTTCCTGGAGGCGCGGACGGATCCGTTCCGGCGCAACTTCGTAATTTCCCGCCTTGCAGTAGGTGGGGACAAGTTCAATTTCGCCATCGTGCATTTCCGGGCGGAAATATACGGTGCATTTTATTTTTCCGCCGAAAAGCCAGCTCTTTTCCGTATCAATGATTGCGATGATCCGCAAAGTCCCCTTTTCAAAGGAAACCTGTGCGGCCTTTCGTCCGTTTTTCCACATTTTGGCCGCGCCGTCCAGTCCGAATGTGGCCGCAAGATCCCCTCCATTGTCGCTCACGCGCACCAAAGAAGCAATGTCCTCGGTGGAAAGCTCCAAGCGCCGCAGCTCGTCCGGCCGGCTGGTCGTCATAATGTACTGCAGCTCCCGTGTGAGAAGTTGCGCGTCGTTGGCGCGGAGCGGCTCGATGGGGAAGTTGCTCTCTTTGGTGAATAAATTCGCGGCGACAATCCATGCGGTGAGGACCAATATAAGGAAAATACTGCCGGCGGAAATGGAAATCCATAGCCAGATTTTTTTGTTTTTCATGCCTGTTCTCCTTTGGCTTGAACAGCGGGACGCAGATACAGGAGGCGTGTCAGATCGTTGTCGAACGCGATGCCGGGGAAGGGGAGGAGGGAGGAGGCGCGAAATGCCGCCGCATAATCCACATGCGCTTCCGGAAGAAGCGCCTCAATGGGTGCGCGATCGGCGTTCAACGCCGCAAGGCGCCGTCCGCGCACGGCGTCTTGGGCATTTCGCGCATCCAGGATGCCGGGCTCCCCATCCTGTTCCGGACAAGCGCCGCGAAAGCGCACCGGAAAGGTCAGAAGTTCACGGTTGCGCCCGTCAAACAAAAGAAGAACAGGCTCACCATCCGCAAAAGAAAACTCCGCCGCGAGGCCGAGAGCGCTCGGCACACAGCGCACGCGGAGCTGCGGCTTGCCGTATCGCCACCCTTCCAGGAATGCCGCCGCAAGGCGCATCCCGGTAAACGATCCGGGGCCGGAACCGAGCGTCCAGCTTGCCACCGTTTCCGGCTGGATATTTGCCGTGCAAAGGCTTTTAACGATCCATTCCGAAAGGACGGCCGCCTCGCGCCCGCGCATGGGGCGTGTCGTTTCCAAAAGAACGTTTCCGTGCGCGTCGGCGGCGGCCAGCATGGCCGTATCGCGCGAAAGATCCAAGGCCGCGTGAAAAGTACTCATTGTTCACTCAATTGCAGGATGCGTTCGGCCAACTCTTCGTGAGTGAACCCGCGCCGCGCAAGGCGGGCGACGCCATGTTCCACCACCACCTCCGAAGGCATGGGGCGCAGGTTGTAGACGCCGCCCATCGAGTAACAATAGGCTCCGGCGTTTCCAATGGCAAGGAGATCGTCCTCGGAGATTTCCGGCAACTCGCGTTGTTCCGCAAAACGGTCACCCGTTTCACAGATGTTGCCGCAAACATCGTAACGCCGGAGCGGCCCCAGAGGATTGCTCAGGTTTTCGATATGATGGTACGCGTTGTAAAGAATCGGGCGAATCAATTGCGGAAAACCGGAATCGCAGCCGGCAATGGCGCGTGTGCGGTTGAATTTCAGCGTATTGACGCGCGTAAGGAGAACGCCGGCTTCGGCGACCATGTATTTACCCGGCTCGAAGTAGAGGCGGAGAGCGCGGCCGTAGCGCGTACGGAACGCATTGAACAACCGGACAATCTCCGCACCCATCGCCGCGTAGTCCACCCGTTCCTCGCCGGGTTTGTACGGCACCTTGAAGCCTCCGCCGAAGTCCATGAATTCGAGATCCGGGAAGCGCGCGTTCGTCGCGATTTCCATTAAGTTCTTCATGCTCTGGTACACCGATTCGGCGCGCTGAAGACCGGAACCCGTGTGCTCGTGCAAGCCAACCACCTTCAAGTTGCCCGAACGGGCGATGGCGCAGGCATCGTCCGCCTCTTCCAGGAGGATACCGAATTTCGCAAGATCCCCGCCGGTCATGGTGTTGACGCTGTCTCCATCGCAGACATCGGGATTGAAGCGCAGACAAACCCGGCTCCCCGGATAGGCGTCCGCGAATTTCCGCAAACTGGAAAGGGACCCGAGATTCATCGTAACCCCGGTTTTATGCACCAGTTCCACTTCCGCGGCGGTCATGTTATTCGCCGTGTAAATAATGCGTTCCGGCGGGAAACCGATTTTCAACGCAAGAAGGACCTCCGCCGGACTTACCGCATCGATTCCCGCGCCGATGTCGCGCAGTCTTCGCAGGAGCGCCACGTTGAAATTGGCTTTCATCGCGTAAAAAATATGCAAATCCGGATGGGGAATAAAGGTGAAGAGGTCGCGGTAACGCGCTTCCACCTGATCGACGTCGTACACGTAAAGAGGCGTCCCGTATTGATCGGCAAGATGCAGCAGCATTTCCGGAGCAAGCATGTTTACGCCTCCACCGGAAATTGAAGAATGAATGCGATCAGTTCCAATGGCCCGCTCCCGGTGTTCCGCACCGAATGCGCCGCGCCGGAGGTGAGCATCGTGTCGCCGGCCTTGAGCCGGACGGCTTCGCCGTCGTCGTCGAATTCGGCTTCCCCGCGGACGAGAATAAAGACTTCCTCCTCGCCGATGTGTTCGTGGCGCCCGATGGACGCGCCCGGCGGCAGGGTCAGGCGCGCGCAAAGACGTGTTGACGACCGAAGCTCGCGCCCCGCGTCCCAGAAATGTTCGATTTTCACTGTGCCAACGCCTCCGCGCATGGCGGGGCGTTCCTCGGTGCGGTAGCTTTTGTCGCGGCGGATCATGGGGCCTCCTCAGTTCATCGGGCCGAAAATATTGCCGTATTTTGTTTCATTCAGTGCTTCCACGTAGGCGCTGACCTTGGTCTGTGTACTGCATGGGTCGATGGTCGGATCCATGCAGTCGCCGTCGAGGACCAGCAGCGGAATTTTCGCCGCGGTCAGCTCTTCGCGCAAATGTTTGATGAAGGAACTGTCCGCCATGGAACACCGGCCGAATCCATGGTTGTAGAGGATGCACCCGTTCAGGGCGAACTTCCGGCTTTGTTCCACAATGGCCTTCACCCGCAGATTCGGGTCCATAAACCCCGTGGTCAGGAGCTTCCGCGCGAGCGAGCGGTAGGGATCGTTCACATCCAACGGCTCCCAGCCGATGAAGTTCACTTCCTCAAATACAATCGGCGCGTGACAACTCACTTCGATAAATTCCAGGAGCTCGCTGTCGTAGAAGGGGGGCAAATGCAGCCAGATCAGGCGGTGGGAGTCTTCCCGTTTGCGCCCGGCTGTTTCCGGCACAAAAGAAGCGAGCTCTTCGCTGAGCTTCTTCTGAATTTCGATCAGCTCCGGCTTCCCCCACATCTGAGAGAAGATCGATGCGAAATAAATCATTTGCGATCCGCGTATCAAGGGCGGATTTTCCGCGCGCAAATTATTGCACAACAACGAATAATGCCGCGCTTCGTTGGAATGTCCGCAGGCTTCGCGCAAGCGGGCAGGGTCCAATTTCAGCCCTGTTTTCGCTTCCAGGAGGCGAACCGAACGCTCCAGGTCTTCGGCCAGGTGCTCGATCGCGTTTCCATCCTCGTTCGGCGGCGTCTGGAGGGAGAAAAAACGGTCCTCCACGCCGTATGTGCGCACGAGATCGCGGAAAACACGCTCCCCCTGCTGGCAAGGCTGCGAGGTCGAAACGCCGAACGCCGGATGCGGAAGCTGCATCCCCTCCAACACACGCAGAAAGGAACACGTTTCACCGGAAAATCCTTTGCAGGCGGCGTTGTCGAAGGCCTTTTTTACTTTTTTTCCGCTCCGGGCAAAAAGGGCGGCGTAGGTTTCCAGCGTCAAAATGCGCGTGCCGAGTGCATTGAGAATTTCCGGCGGAAAAAATAAATTCCGCCATACAAGGGGCGCATCGGTTTTGGCGAGAAAGTCGCGCTTGGTTCCGCGTGCGCGCAACTGCACCGATTCGAGCGTGCGCACCGGCACGGTTTCCAACTTCTCCATCTGGAGCTTTCCCTTGGACTCGCTGTACTGCCTTGCCAGGCAGGCCGCGCCAAGAGCTCCCATAACGCTATGAAACTCCGGAACAACGATGTTGTTCCCGGTGATTTCCCGCAAATAATAGGCGACGGCGCGGTTGTAGGCCACGCCGCCCTGGAAAATGATGGTCCCGCGGTAGCCTTGAAAGAGCTCTCCGACGCCGGACATAATGGTGCGCGCCTGTGCGCGGCACGCGCCGCCGACGATATCGCCGAGGGGAAAACGGTTCTTGAATTTATTGATGGACGTGGCGCTCAGAACGGCGCAGACGCTGGAAAATTCCAGGGCGCTGTCGTAATTGACGCGGCTTGCGAGGTCTTCGATGGGAATGTTCAGCTTGGCCGCGACACTGTCCAGGAACGCTCCGGTGCCGGCGGCGCAGATGCCGCTCATTTTGTAGTTCCACATGCGCATGTCGCGGTTGAAGATCATCGCTTTGGAGTCTTGTCCGCCGACGTCGAGAATGGCCTCGCAATCCGGGTGGTAGTGCCGGGCCCCCGCAACGTGTGCGGAAACTTCGCTTACCTGAAAATCATACGGGAGGAAATCGCGGGTATCGTCGACGATCTGGCTCCCCGTAACCACAGTGCAGGCGATCTCCGCGAGCGAGTCCACCCCCGCGTGGGCGAGAAAGGAGTCCACGGTTTGCCGGAGTTGACCGAAGTTGCACGCGCCGCACTTTCCGCAGATTCCGGTGCAGCGGATCCGCCCGGAATCCACAGGACGCGTGCGCTGGTAAAGGGATTCGCGGACTTTTCCTTTTTCAGTAAGAAGCACCGCCTTGAATGTGGTTGAGCCTACGTCGATGCCCAAATAAAGTTTTTCCATGCAAAAAATTTCCTTGGAAGTTGGAGTCCATTTCAAAAATCTTTCCGGGCACGCAAAAACAAGCACATTCCGCACCGCGCCGTAAATACTTTTGAAATTAACTCGTTAAATGATAAACGTTTCTCTTTACAATACACGCATTCGGATTGATTTTCCATTGGCAAGTGCGATATTTAACGCATTTTATCGATAAAACGGCTTGAAGATGGGACGTTTTCCATGTATATTGCCGCTTCTTGTTCTTGCAAAGATTACGGAGAGCGAATGAAGGGATTTGAAGCCCGGCTGACGGAAGCGTCCAGCCCGGAAGCGTTGAAACAGGCCAAGGCCCTGCTGAAATCGGGAGCGCTTTTCGGCGTCCACCGGACCGGGGACGGTTTCCTTGCGGGCGAATTTCAGGAAAAAACCCGGCAGGTTCATGCCGCTGTCCGCCCCGGCGAATTGCCGCACGGGAGCTGCGACGGGCACGGAGATTCGGAACGGCTCTGCGAACATGCCGTCGCCCTCCTGATGTACGCGGGACGCTTCGGAAATGTTCTCCGGGAACCGTGCCCCGACGAGAATGCGCGGTACGCTGGATTGAAATTCGAAGATTTCGTTTCTCTTTCCGCACGCGTGAATCCCGCCCCCGCGGCGCGTGTTTCCATCGAGGCGATGTCGGCATTTCCGCATGTCCCGAGCAAATGGGAACACGCCGTGCTGAATGTGCGCCTCCGCGCGGGCGAACGCGAATACCTGGGGAACTTGAACAATCTCCGACAGCTTTATTTTGATAAAATCCTCTCCGCCGCGCTGAAACTGGAGGCGTTTTCGCTGCACGATCAGCAAATCATCCGTTTTCTGGCGGTCAGCGGCGAAGCGGAAAATTCGATGATTCTTCTGAATTCGGAACAGGCGGCGGAGTTTTTCCATTGCCTTGTCGGTTTTGAACGCTTTACGCTGGAGGGGCGGAAGCTTTTTGTCCGCCCGGACCGCGCCGAAGCCGTTGTCCTCAAAGACGGGAAAGGGTGCGTCACCCCCGGCATCCGCGTGCGCGGCGGCGCAATTCCCATTATCCGCGCCAAAGTCATCACAGGCCGTTCCGGCTGCTGGGTGGGGTGCCATGGTGAATATTTCTTTGTGCCGGCCACGGCGGATATCACGTGGCTGCGGAATTTTTTCCGCAACGGCCCCCAGCCGGAGAGCTCGAAAAGTTCCGATTGGCCACTGCCGGTTCTGGAACATACGGGTTTTACTGATCAGGCGGTCCGTCCCAAAATTCTCCTGGGGGGGGAGGGGGATGAAAATGGCGGATTCCGCCTGCGCGTGCAGTATGTTTATCCGCAGGGCGCGTGTCATCCGCGTTCCGGCCGCCTCCTCCAGGACGGGGGCGTTTTTGCCCTGCGCGATGCGAATCGCGAACGGGAATTCGAACAGGAGTTGGAGATGTTCGGTTTCGTCGCGGACGATGCGGCATTCGTGCTGCGTTCTTTGGAGGCAACCGGGTTGTTCCTCGATAAGGTGTTGTCCATTTGGATGCGCCGCTACCCCGAGCTGTGCCTGGAAGGTCCTCTCGCGCAACTGTCGCGCGGCGGCGAGGGACTTCCCGAAGCCGAAATCCGCTGCCGGAAAAATGCACGGACATCCGCCGGACACCTTATTTCCTATGAAATCACGGGCGGCGGCGGTATTCTTTCTTGGAGCGAGCTCCTTGAATTGGTGCATTCCGGTTTGAACTACGCCTCCGTCGGCGCACGGCGTCTTCCTGTCCGCCTGGGAAGTAAAATGCGTCGATTCCTTTCCGCAACGGACCAGATCATCCGTTCGCTGAACGAAAAAGAGCGAACGTTTGAGCTTCCTTTTTATTCCGTCGATTTTTTCCTGCGCCTCGCGGCATCTTTGCCCGGCGCTTTGCCGGAGGGGCTTGCGAACGACTGGGAAACCCCTTCAGCGGAAGACACGCCGCCCGCCTTCTCGTTCTCCGGCGAGCTGCGTTCCTACCAGCAAGCCGGACGGGATTGGATTCTCCGTATGACCGATCACCGTTTCAACGTAATCCTCGCCGACGAAATGGGATTGGGGAAAACCATCCAACTCCTGAGCGTCCTTGCGGCGCGGCACCGGCGCGGCGAACCGCCTTCGCTGGTGATCTGTCCGGCGAGCCTTGTGGAGAACTGGGCGCGCGAGTGCCGCCGCTTCGTCCCCGATTTTCGTGTCGCCGCCCCCCAAGGTGCCGCGCGCGATGAAATCTGGAGTTCTCTGAAAGACTACGATCTTATCGTCATCTCCTACGCGGCGGCCCGACGCGATGTCGCGCGTCTTCGTTCGTTGCGCTTCGGTTATCTTGTTCTGGACGAAGCGCAGCACATCAAAAATCCGGGCACTGCGAATGCACAGGACTGTAAGTCCATACGGGCGGCGCATAAAATCGTCCTGAGCGGAACGCCGCTGGAAAACTCGCCGGAAGATTTGTGGAGCATTTTCGACTTCCTTCAGCCTGGAATGCTTGGAACCCTTGCCGGATTCCGCCGTTATTACGCCGGAATTATGGCGGAATCCGATCGGCGCGACGAACTTGCCATGCGCATCGCCCCGTTCATCCGGCGGCGCACCAAGAAAGAGGTCGCGGCCGAACTCCCTCCGAAGCAAGAGTTTCTTCTGTATTGCACGATGGAGGAAGAGCAAAGAAAGCTCTACGACGAAACACGTGAAATCGGCCGCCGCCAGCTTGCGGCAATCAAACCCGGGGAAAACCGCGGCAACGCCGAAATTTTCACCACGCTTCTTCGTTTACGTCAAATTTGCTGCCATCCGGAACTTTTGCCGGAGAAACGCGGCGATGGCACACCTTCAACGAAGATGGAGCTTTTTCAGGAGTTGGTCCTGGAAAACATCGACAGCGGGCACAAGATACTTGTATTCAGCCAGTTTACAACGTTGCTCGAGAAGATTGCGCGCTGGCTCGATTCCAATGGGCTGCGTTACGAATACCTCGACGGCGCGACACGCAACCGGCAACAACGCGTCGATCACTTCAACGAAGACAATGCGATTCCGGTTTTTCTCTTGAGTTTAAAGGCGGGCGGAACCGGGCTGAATCTTACCTCCGCCGACACCGTCGTCCTCTTTGACCCGTGGTGGAACCCTGCGGCGGAACTCCAAGCCGCCGACCGGACACACCGGATCGGGCAAACCCGTCCCGTGAGCAGCCTGAAACTCCTTGTTCGCGATTCGATCGAGGAAAAGATGCTTCTTCTTCAGCAGCGCAAGCAGGAGCTTTTCGATCAGGTCATCGATAACCCGAAAACCTGCGGCGAAAAATTCACCATCGACGAACTCCGCGCCCTCCTGGATTGATGCCCCAAGCCTTCCAAGATACAAATCCTGTACGGATTTTGCGGGAAATAAAGCAAGATGGAGCGGGTGACCGGAGTCGAACCGGCGTCGCCAGCTTGGGAAGCTGGAGCATGACCGTTTTGCTACACCCGCATTCAGGATCATGTTGGAGAATATACCGCGGAAATTCGAAAAATCAACCTTAATGTGGTTGAAAAAAACAAAAAAAGGCGTATTTTCTGAAATACAACATTACGAGGAGTGCCCCATGAAGAAAATTACCGGACTGCTGCTGCTTATACTGCTTTTGACCGGATGCCGAAGCGTCCCCAAGCTCTCTTCGGAAGATCTGGATGTGCTTACGAAGTATGCGCCTGAAATCGCCATGCTGCATCGTCGTGACGTTCCGCCGAATTCCCGTCAAAAATACGAGGCGGCCAAAAAGCTGGCCGACGGGGTCGATTTCTCCTTTACGACCAATGTACAACTGCTGGATACCATTTTCAGCGTGGTGGATGCGCGTGTGGACAATCCGAAATCCTACGAGCAACAGCTTATGTTCCTGTACCAGTGGCAGGGGAAATCGGTCCGTTTTCTTTTTACGCGCTTCGGGAATTACGTAACCCGCGCGGAAGTATTGGAAAAGTGAACGAAGCGCCGGAAGAATACATGCGCCAGGCACTCGCGCTTGCGGCGGAAAGCGCGGCCGAAGGCGAGGTTCCCGTGGGCGCTGTTCTTGTTTGCGGCGGGAAAGTTATCGGACGCGGGCGGAACCGCGTGGAGGCGCGTAAAGACGCGACATGCCATGCGGAGATGGAAGCGTTGCGCGATGCCTTCTCCGCGCGCGGAGATTGGCGCCTGGAGGATTGTGAGCTTTTTGTAACCAAAGAGCCCTGCGCGATGTGCGCGGGCGCCCTGGTCAATGCGCGTGTGCGGAAGGTATGGTATGGGGTGCCCGATCCCCGTTCGGGGGCGTGCGGCTCGGGGTTGAACGTAACCGGTTTTGCCGGCATGCTCTGGCAAGTTGCATCGGAGGGAGGGCTCCTTGCCGCCGAGAGTCTTATTCTCCTCCAATCTTTTTTTCGTGCCGTTCGCGCGAAAAAACCATCCAAACCTGATTTTTCACCGAATTCCCCTTAAAAAAGCTCAAAAAAAAAACAAAATCGATTTGCTTTTTTACGAAATCACCCTATATTAAGTTTTATTCGGTTGCACCCGTAGCTCAATTGGATAGAGCGTCTGGCTACGGACCAGAAGGTTAGGGGTTCAAGTCCCTTCGGGTGTACCATCTTTCGCCTCAGAAGCCCCCCACGAAGTACCATTGAGTACCATATTTTCCCGGGCGACTTTTTCAGCGCATCGTAACCGCTCCGGGACTGGTGAAACGCGTTGCAGAACATTGCGTCAGGGCCGACGGCAAGGTGTATGTGATGGATCACAATATTCAAGGCCCGGCGCCGAAAACCAGCGGCATCCGGTCGGCGGCTGATAACGCTGGTAGCGAAAACGCAGTTCTTTCCGGCAATTCAGCAAGGGAGCGCCGCTTCCCTGGTGACGCTGACCGTCATCCTGATACCGGGAATCACGCTGGTTTTCGGCAGGCTCGGGACGCTTATTGATAATAGTCCCGGTGCGCCTTGTCGCAGTCTTTGGCAAAGGTCCCGTCTTCGAGCTCCCGGAACGCCTGTTCGAGTTCCTCTTTCGTATTCATGACGATCGGGCCGCCCCAGGCCACCGGTTCATGCAGCGGTCGTCCGGAAAACAGCAGAAAACGCGCCCCCGCCGTTCCGGCGGAAAGCTCCAGCCGGTCGCCGGGGCCGAAGAGTAGCGCCTGCTTCTGCGGATATTCACGGCCGCCGGCAACCACGCTTCCGGATACCAGATAAATAAACACGGTGTTTTCCGGCGGCGCCCCAAATCCCCAGGCACGTCCCGGCTCCAGCTCCACGTCGAGGTAGGTTACCCGGACATAATCCCCCTGCGTCGGCGCCTGCTTGCCGCCGTATTCGCCGGCAATAACGGCGATATTGGCCCCTTCTTCCCGGACCTTGATCACCGCGTGAGGCTGAATGTCGTGGTAAGCCGGCCGGGTCAGTTTGTCCTTCCTCGGCAGGTTCACCCAGAGCTGCGCCCCCAACATATGTTCCGAAGGCTGCGGCATCTCCTGATGGATAATGCCGTGCCCCGCCGTCATCCACTGGCAGGCTCCGTCCGTAATCCGCCCCCGGTTCCCCAGGCTATCCCAATGCTCTATATCGCCGCGAATCAAATAGGTAACCGTTTCGATTCCCCGGTGCGGATGCCACGGAAATCCCGCCGTATAGTCGGCCGGATTCCGCGAATCAAACGCGTCCAGCATCAGAAACGGATCGAAATCCCGGACATCGCGCCCGGCAATCACCCGCGTCAACTTCACTCCCGCGCCATCCTCCGTCTGATGCCCCTTCACCTCTCGAACCACTTCGCGGTTGCTCATAGTTTCCCTCCTTGCTGTTTTCAATCCGTCCCTCTGGCGGCTTCAATTAACATAAGCCTAAAATAAAAAATTGCAAGCCGGAACTGTGATCTTGTTTGCCGACCGGGGAAGGGCAGGGGATGCCTGGCCCTTTCACACCTTTAAAAAAGTAATATTACAATAAAAGCAAAGAGATATATTTGATTTTTATATCTCCCCATGATAAATTTATCATAGCACCTATGAGCGGCACTTTGACAGTAATAATCCGTCGAACCGTGAGATGTGAAGTTAAGGGAAGATTAGATGATAAGATTAGTCGGAGATTTGATACTGAAAACCCTCACGCGTAGTGTTCTCCAAAATCTGGCTGCCGATTTTGGGGAATCGTTTTGCAAAAATGTGTTCTTCGATATTGTCAAACCCATACCGGGCTCCGTCATAAAAATCGATTTATTTGGCAGTTCGCAGCTTGACGCGATATGCCATACAGGAATCTACATCGGCAATGACGAGATTGTTGAATTAACGAAGAATAATGCAGGTTTGGCGGAAATACGCATTGTATCCACGGAAAAATTTATAAAGGGAGACGGGTTGTTCAGCCCTCGAACCGGCGCTTTTATTTATGTTGCCTGCGGAAAAAGAAGCAACGGGAATTGCTATGCGCTTGGAACAACCGCCATTGCCCAAAGAGCAAAAGCGGCTGTCGGGAGAATATGGAATGGAGCGTATTGCCTGACAACAAACAATTGCCATATGTTTTCTCAATACTGCGTCAGCGGTGTAAAAGACAAACACTCCTTTCTTTTGGTGGACGTAGAAAACACATTGAGCAAAGCATTGAATGCTCATAAGGTTTTATGGCGCTCCACTGGAGAAAGCCGTGGCAGCAATCCATCGTTTGTGAAATAAGTTCATGCCGGAAATCCTACTCAATCACAACCACGATGCAATACATGTGGAATTTCAATGCGTTAGTGTTTAATGTACGAAGATGCAGCCCAATACGGTTCCAAATCATGTACAGTAAAATCATCATGACCCCAATGCAGTGTTTGCAGAACTCCGATGGAAAAATGCCCTGAAGGTGAGGACGGAAAAAATACTGCTCTAAATCGTATGCTGAAAAGTCATAACCGCAATCCGGTATCCTCAATATTTCAACGCGTTGAAGGCGAAAACGTGCTGTGATCGGGGAGGGGTGCTCAGCCGCTGATCGTCGTCGTTCAACGTATATGTGATAATCGGGGTGTCGTTGAGCGTGATGCGGGTTAAGCGCCGATCACGGGTGTTCATTATCTTGGATTTTGCTGAATGTTTGTTGAACGAACATATTAAGAAAAGCTCCTTAAGGCCCAATATACACGTCAACGGGAGGCTTTCAAGCGCGATATCCTATAAAAATCTGCACCGAAAGCAATACAACGCAGAATATTTCTGAATTTATGTATATCGCCTTGCACTACACGGAGATACCATAATTTGCACGGTTTCTTGCACGGTTTCTCCTCGACTGATTAAGTTCAGGCGTGTCCACGCCCCAGAGGCGGCAATTAATCGAATCCGGGGCGGCTAAAAATGTGTCCCCCGTCCACGCAAAAAACGGTGTGATTTTCTCCGGCTCAGCCAAGCAAAGGATGCACCCAACAAATAGGGCGATTATCAAAATAATTCGTTTCATTTTTTTGCCGCTTCGGCGTGGAGATTGTGGGCGGTTTTTCGTGGTCCGTGGATTATATCGTTGATGGCACAAAGGACACAACAGAGGGAGGCAATTGCAAGGGCTCCATCCAGCGGAACTTTGACGTAAACCAGAAAAATGAACACGCAGAGCCAAACAACGATTTTCATCCACCCGACAAGGGTTTCGCCAGCCATGAAATTATGTATGCCAAGGCCCCCGAGAAAAAGAGCGACGATAGTATACGTTATCCGATCAACCGACGATGCGGGGACAGGGGGGGCGGCAGCAACATTTAAATACTCGCCGCAATATCTGCATTTTTGCGCCACGGCAAGGATGCGTTCGCCGCACATCGGACATGTTTTAGTTGGTTCGATGCACCGCTCGTGACCGCATTCACATTGTGCCTCCACCGGAACGGCAGATCCACCAAGATCGTATTGCCGCTTGCACACAGAACAGTTAATTTTCATGTAGGAGCTCCGTTTAGGCTAGTTTCTTTTTTCGTTTTCTTCCAGGGCCAGCGATTTTCTATATTTGAATGGCACGGTTTCTCCCGGTTTCTCCGCTACATGGAGATACCATGAATGGCACGGTTTCTCCGCCGCTCGTCCCAGTGGCCCATCGCGAACTCAAGCTTGATCGCCTCGTCGAGGCATCATCAGGCGGCGCGCCCTGCACTCGGCAGAGGAACTGTCGCGGGATGTTTTTCATACGAACGAACAAGTTACGAGAAATGCATTAACCTCAATATACATGCGAGTTGGAGATTTTCAAGTACAGTATGGAATACAAACAAGCTCTCGATCTCCAGAGGTGGATGGGCGTTTCAGAGTTTATTTGTACCATGCTGCATTTCATTTGGTTACCATGAATGGCACGGTTCTTCTCATGAATGGCACGGTTCTTCTCTCGTAATTCAGCGTCAGGAACGGTACTCCATTCTTGCTCCAGCGGAGCTGGGCGATGGCGTTGGCTCCTGGAACATAGGCGTATTCCGCGCGGAAGTTATTGTACTCCACAGCGTTCAGGCGGCCGTCCGCGCCGCGATGGTAGCGCACCGCGTAGGCGGTTTCGGGAACCGGGACCGGATCGGGAACGGAGCCAGCCCCCGCGTGTTCCGCGATTTGGTAGATGTCCGGCGCGTGTTTACGCGAGCCGTAGTGCGCGTCGCCCTCCGGGCGACCATAGCTGTCGTACAGCGTGCCCTTGTAGTTGTAGGGCGCGTTGACCGGGTGATAGTCCAATGTACGCCGCTCGTCCCACCGCCCCATTGCGAACTCGAGCTTGATC
>JAVBPY010000011.1:0-91037 GCA_031549345.1 Victivallaceae bacterium | reverse complement strand
TTGAGGAGGTACGGAGCCGTCAGTCTCGGGGGCTCGGCGTGTCGGATCTTCATCCGGCGCAGCGGACCGGGCGATTGCTGGCCGACGGGGTGTCGAACTATGCGTATCCGCAACGTGGTCTTACGGTTGTGACGGACGCGGAGGGGCGGAAGTCGGAGTTCCGCTACGACGCGAAGGCGGGGCGGCTTTCGGTAAAAAACGCGGCGGGTCAGGAGCGGATTTTCAGCTATTTTCGCCGTTTCGACGTGGCGTACAACGGGAAGCTGCGGCAGATCGCGGACAATCGCGGCCGGAAGCTGTTGCAGGTTGAATACGATCATGTTACGGGATTGGCAACCTCCACCTTGGACGCGCTGGGCAACCGGACGCTGAACGAGTACGACGGGGCGGGGAATCTTGTGAAGGTTTCGCGGCAGGCGAAGGGGGGCGCGGCGGAGCCGGTGGCGTCGTTCGGGTACGACGGGGCGGGGAATCTGACAAATCTGCGCCGTCTGGATGCGTCCGGCGCGGCGGTGCGCGAACAAATTCTGGCGTACGACGCGCACCGCGCCGTCGCCTCCGCCACCGACGGGCGCGGCCATACAACGCTTGTGCGCAACGACTTCGGCTATCCCGCGGAGATCAAAGATCCGTTCGGGATGACGACGAAAATTGCGTACGACGCGTTCAACCACGTGACGAAGGTCGTGAACGCGCACGGCGTCGCAACATCGTACGAATACGCGGCTTCCGGCGCGGTTGCGAAAATTTCCAACGGGGAAACATCGCTCGCGATCCGTTACGACGCCCAGGGTCGTCCGGTGGAATACCGCGACGGCGCGGGCCGCGTCAAGTCGTTGGCGTACAACGATCTGAGCCGCGTTGTGGCGGAGGTGTTCCCGGACGGAACGAAAACGGAGTACGATTACACCGCGACGGGGGCGCTCGCGAAGGTTCTGGACCCGAACGGAAATCCCATCGAGTTCCAACACAACGAGTTCGGCCTGGCCTCGCGCCTTACGGCGGCGGGCCAGCTCACGCGCTACGTGCACGACGCGCACGGCCTGGTGCAAAGCGTGATTTCCGAACACGTTGCCTCCGGCGAAGTCGCCCGCGCCATCACGCTTAAGCGCGACGCGTTCGACCGCGTTGTCGAAGTTTCCTACGGCAAAGACCAGACGGAAAAATATTCGTACGACCGTTGGGGCCGCATCGCGGAACACGTTCGCGGTCAAGAGAAAGCGACGTTTGCGTACGACTATTTCGGGCGGTTGATCGAGAAAAAGGAGAACAGCCTCGTAAACCGCTACGCCTACAACGCTTACGACCAGCGCACAAGCCGTGAAACGATCAACGGGAGCCTCAAGCTCACGGAATCGCGGGAATACGACGCGTTCGGGCGGCTGGCGAAAATCGTCTCCGGCACGTCGGAAGTCGTTTACCAATATAACGATAGGAACCAGCTTGCGCGGCAGATCGTGAACAATGTTCCCGTGGAGTTTAGCTACACGGCGGAAGGCCGCCTGGCGGGGAAATCGCTCGGCGGCGCGATTCCGTTGAGCACCCTTAAGTACTTCTACAGCAAGGACGGGCAAATCGCCGCCCGCGAAGTCAACGGCAAAAAACAGGTGTACAAGTACGACCTCAAGGGCCAGCTTCTCGAAGTCGTTGGCGCTGAAAAATATGCGTACGATCCGGCGGGCAATATGCTCAGCAAAACCATCGGCGATAAAACCACCACCTACGCGTACGACAAAGCGAACCAGTTGATTTCCAGCACGTTCGATGGAAAGAACACGAAATACACCTACGATGCCGCAGGACGGCTTGTAAAAGAGGGCGACAAGGTGTATACGTATGCGTGGCAGGATAAAATCACGCAGGTAACCGAGGGTGGAAAATTGACCGGGAGTTACACCTATGGCCTTGATGGTCAACTCGCTACAGCGACACAGGACGGCAAGAGCGAGTCGTTCCTGTGGGACGGCCTCGCCCTGATCGCCCGCAACGAAACCAAGTTCGTGAACGAGCCGTACGTCACCGGCGGCAATCCCATTCTTGCGGGCAACACCTTGCTGTTCAACGACATGCTGGGAAGCACGCTGGGCCGCGCCGAAAACGGCGCCTACGCCCCCGTCAGCATGACCGCCTTCGGCGAAACGTCCGACCGCGCCGCCTTCTTCACCGGCAAACCCGCCGTCGGCGAGCTGGGTTATTCGTTCCTGTTCCGCAACTACAGAAGCGATTTGGGCAAATGGCAAACCCAAGACCCCCTGGGCTACCCTGACGGATGGAACAACTTCGCGTACGTGAATAATGGGGTAACTTCTTCCGCTGATCTTTTGGGCGCGTTGCAAATTGTTTTTCAAGATGTAAATGCCGGTTACGGCATGGTTTCAAGCGCCAGTGCCTTGTCTGTTGGGTATGAATCCAATGGAGGTTCGTTCAGCTTTGGAGTAGGGCGTGCAGAATATAATCCATCCGGAGAGGCGATTATTTATATGCACGTCGCGTTGAATGTTGACCCATACCTTCCGAACGCAAGCGATGTTGCCGCCGGAACAATCATGGGTTATAAACCGCATGTGAACTCGCCAGTAGATTCAGAATCATGTGGTTCCACCTATGAAGCTAAGCTTGCTCATGAGTTAGGACACGCTAGTGCGTTTTTCAGCAATACGCAAAGCGTATTTGCCGCAAATTTCGCAACCGCGCTTGATTCTGCAAGTGATCTAAGCCCTGTGCAGCTTGCGGAGTTGGCGGCGCATTTCTTCAGTCTTATTCGTGATGACGTACTACTTGCATCACTTGAAGCGGCAAATGCGGGAACGTATTCCGCTTTTTCCGGACCAAGTTGGAAGGCATTGCCGGATGAAGGAGGATTTAGCTGGTGGATGAAAGAATGAAGTATTTATTCTTTATCCTTTCCGTTTTGTTTTTTCTTTCTGGCCCCCTTGCGGCTCAGGAAAAAAAGAAACGCTTCCTCTCTTTTGACGAGATGATCCGCCAAAGTGAAATTCTCTCTCCGCGAATCTCCCGAATTATTGAAGAACGAAAGGCTGGGAAGTGGGGGGAATTGCGCGACAATACACTGAATACGGTTCTTCAGGAGTATTGTCCTCAGGGGTTCTTAGCGCTTTTTGAGCAACTGAACCCGCCCTACTACAAATGCACCATTGTGACGGAAAAACATGTTATTTATGTATGCAATGAATCCACTGGTCGCTGGAAAAACAATAAGGTAGAAGTATCGAATAAAATAGAGATATCCAGGCGTGATTTCTTGGAGGACGAGAAACTTGGACTGCGGCAACTAAGTCGCATTCTAAAAAATTACCACGGAGAAGGCAACGGATGGAGGTTTCGCCATGATGACGCTCATCTTTTCCTTATTACTATCCGCTCGAAAAATTTATCGGACCATGTGATAATCATGGATCAACCGGGCTCCGCGTCTGCAAATATTGACTATTTTGATAGTCCAACCTTTGGAATTTTGACTCGACTTATGGAAAGGCTTTAGGGGATATGATACGATTTGCATATTTGCTTTGTGCCTTATCCTCAATTACAGCATTGGGGAATCCGAATCAAGAAGATAGCTCAAAATCGGACAATATCCCACCCCTGAAAACCTTGCTCGGTACGTCCGCTGCGCAGCGATGGGGGAATGCCCTTTCGAGCAAGGTGGAGCGTTGGGATGTAATACGGAAGGAAATTCTCATCTCGGCTTTTGAGGTGATTGATCGCCGAAAAGTCAAACTTCTTTTTGAATGGGCGGAAAAAAGTACGGATGCGTACAATATTTATCTTCTCACGGACACTGAGCTTCTTTGGATAAAACATGATGCGAATCTCCAAAATCCAGGAGATGCCCTCAAGGTTCTTTGGTCCTTGCCTGCAAATATTCCTCAAATTATTGATGAAGCCCATGCTTCGCTCGGAAAAGATGATATTATTCAAGAAAACCAAACACAGTTAAACTCAATGTTCGTAACTCGTTTTACGAAAGGGAAAGTTCTTGATTCGTACATTCTCACTTTTCCGCGTTCTCCAGGGACGTCATCAGAGACAGCCTCCAGCCGACTGTTCGCGACATTATTTGCATTAACTCCTGGGACAAACGCGTGCAAAATAGTTGAATAATAAGAAATGGTGCCACTCTTGAAATGAAATGGTACAGCAAGGATGGGCAAATCGCCGCCCGCGAAGTCAACGGCAAAAAACAGGCCTACAAATACGACCTCAAGGGCCAGTTGCTGGAGGTCGTCGGCGCGGAAAAATATTCGTACGATCCAGCGGGCAACCTGCTCGCCAAAACCATCGGCGATAAAACCACCACCTACGAGTACGACAAAGCGAACCAGTTGATTTCGAGCACGTTCGACGGGAAAGTGACAAAATACACCTACGACGCGGCGGGACGGCTTGTAAAAGAGGGCGACAAGGTGTACACGTATGCGTGGCAGGATAAAATCACGCAAGTAACCGAGGGCGGAAAATTGACCGGGAGTTACACCTATGGCCTTGATGGTCAACTCGCTACAGCGACGCAGGACGGCAAGAGCGAGTCGTTCCTCTGGGACGGCCTGGCCCTGATCGCGCGCAACGAAACCAAGTTTGTGAACGAGCCCTACGTCACCGGCGGCAACCCGATCTTGGCCGACAACACCTTGCTCTTCAACGACATGCTTGGCTCCACGCTGGGCCGCGCCGAAAACGGTGCCTACGCCCCCGTTTCCATGACCGCCTTCGGCGAAACCACCGACCGCGCCGCGTTCTTCACCGGAAAACCCGCCGTCGGCGACCTCGGCTACGCCTTCCTGTTCCGCAACTACCGTTCCGACCTCGCCAAATGGCAAACCCAAGACCCCCTAGGCTACCCCGACGGATGGAACAACTTCGCGTATGTGAACAACGGGGTAATTGGAAATATTGACTCGTTGGGAACAGATGTAATCAACGTAACAGTTTCAGACCTGCCTCATTCTGCAATCTCGACGCCAGAGCAAATCGATGTTTCATACAGCATAGCATTGCCATCGTTCACATATGATGTGCAGATAGACCCACAAGAGTATTCTTATAATCTTTACACGTTAGAAGTGTACGGGAGCATTGAGTCTTATTGGGATCTTGATCGTATCGCAGGAATTAATTTTTCCGTGATATGGAGCTATCAAAATGGCTCGTGGGTATTGGAAGGCAACCGAGTTCCCGGCGGGATAACAATATCCCCACCAAATTCTCCAGGTGTACAAGAGATAAGCATAACAATTTCTTGCACGGTCACGCTGGTTGTCCAGCGCGTTATGGACGATGGAAGGCTTGGATTATTTTCATCTGGCTCGGGTTCGTATTCTAAAACATACACGGAATAAATAGATATGAAGAAGATGCTTCTGCTTTTGTTTGCATGCAGACTACTAACTCTTGGCGCTGTGGAGCCCGCACTGAATATTGTTTATGATTCGGACTATTACGCTCCTCTTGTTTCTACGGTTAAATTGGACATATTGCGTTCGGATGAAGTGTCCGGGGATGTAATTCTCCAGGTCTTTCTGGAGAATGATGACGATACGCATTTTGATCAAGTTGTGACGATTCCCGCCGGCGCTTCAAAATCGTCGATTTATTTCTACTGCATGAATTCGCCAAGCGCCATCGATTCTGTAAAAGCTTCTCAGAAAATGGGCGTTGGGTTCACGCTGCGTTACGGAAAATTCTTCCAGAGCGAGCTTTTTACGATGCCGCGACAAGATGTGGATATATGGATTCAAGAAAAAAGCATCCTGGTTTTTAATCAGAAGCATACAATCGTACAGATGAAAAAGCACAATAAGACATTCGGTCCGCCACCGCCCGGAGTTAAGAGGCGTTTCTTGGTGCACGGTTATTCCGCTGAAACTCCGGAACTCAATTGGAAATTGAGCATAATTTGGCACGCAAAGCAGCCGAGCGACAGGAAAATTTATGCCGATGCCCGCGAACTGATGAACCATCCGCTTCTGACCAATGCGATTGATCTGAGGCAGGATAAACAGGAGCTCCGCAAAGTCGACTTGGAGCTGAATTGGCTTTTTTCCGAAGCCGAACGCCTCTTCAAGCAAGGAAAGCTCTCCGTTGAGCAATTGAATCAGATTCGGATTCACCGTATTGCAATTCAAAAATCACTTGAAGGCAAAGAAAACGCCCAATAGTCAATACAAACACTGGCACTCTTTGGGTAAATTACATGCTTCCAGCTCTTAAGGAGTCAGTGAGTGGCGTTAGTCTTTACAAGGTGTCATAAGCGTTCGCCAAACTCCTTCTGCTCCGTAGTCAGAAATTCAACTGTAAATATTTTTTTAACCGATTTCGCATGGAACTTTTACTCCTCTTCAACGCCATATATAGGCGTATTTCATGGACACAGCCAATGCCGCAACCAGGGCGATCGGTGGGAGTGCCCATCCGCAGAATCGTGCCGCCCGCAAAGTGAGGCATTTCGCGACAAAAATGCCGACCAGAAGTTCCGTACTCATAAACAGAAGGAAAAAGAATAAAGCTTGATCCCAGGTGGGGAAAGTGCAAACGAAGGACGCGAACAGAAAGCGCCCGCCAAACGCTTTCTGCTCCGTAGTCAGCAATTCAGCCGTAAATATTTTTTTTAGCCGATTCCACATGGATTTTTTACTCTTGTTCAGCGCCACATATGGGCATATTTTGCGTATAAGGCCAATGCCGCAACCAGTGCGATCGGCGGGAGTGCCCATCCGCAGAATCGTGCCGCCCGCAAAGTGAGGCATTTCGCGACAAAAATGCCGACCAGAAGTTCCGTACTCATAAACAGAAGGAAAAAGAATAAAGTTTGCTCCACAGTGGGGAAAGTGCAGACGAAAGAAAGGAGCAAAAAGCGTCCGCCAAACGCTTTCTGCTCCGTAGTCAGCAATTCCGCTGTAAATATTTTTTTTAGCCGATTCCACATGAATTTGTTTTTCTTCTCATGGATTGTTGAGTGAGTTTTATGCGATGCTACAATAATCCAATTTGCCGAAAAGACAAGCTATTTTTTCTTGTTTAGCCGCTCAATTTCTTCCGCTCCTGATGGAATGATGGTAAAATTATTGTGGTTTCTTCTTTTCCATTCTAAATACGTTGTTTTTCCGTCGATGTCACCAGCTTTAAATGTGTCGAGAATAAAACTGTTTTTAATTCCATCCCGGGAATCAACTAGAACGACGTGATGCTGTGTTTGCAGTCTGAATGTATTCATTGCCCATCTATTGACTATAAAAAATCTACTCCCACGAATAACCCAAATGTTCCAATGATTAAATTTACAGACATAAAGTTTCGAAGCCAATTCATCGGATTGCAGGCCGCATGCCTCGAGCGGATCGTACTTGATTTTTGACTGGCGGGTGTATTCCTCTTTGGCGATCAGGAGAATGAGTTCTTTTTCTTCCCCGGGAGAGTTCAGTGTGATTTTCGAAGAATCGTCCACATCTTTTAACGCGGCTCCGGCACTGCCTCTGAATTCAATAAGTTTATATTGGCATCTGCAATTCGGATGGAGGGGAAGTTTGGGTTTTTCTGCATCGTCGGCATTGTATATTTTCTCATGGTACTGCAAGCATTTCTCACAACTGTTTTTTCCCTTGTCCGAAATAAATTTCAGATACGTGTTTTGATCGCTGACACTGACAAGACTTGTAAGTGAATTGACGTCCATGAATGCTCCTCCCCTTGTTGTTGTTTATATGCGGCTCTTTTATCAAACGATGGTTTGAACTTGCAAATAATCAAAGGAGATGTAGGGTAACGAAAGCGATTAAACACGGAGGAGAATATGGCTTTCGCCGATGCCTGGGCCGCGCTGCATGGGGAGTTTTCCGCGAAGATTCCGCGTACCGAGTATTCCGCGGATTTTTACCATTGGGAGTTGATGCGCCGCGTTACGGGCATCGATGTGGACAACCCCGACTTGCGGCCTGCGGCGCAGCGGGCGTTCCGGAAACAATGGGACTACGGATTTCTCTGGAATGTTCTCATCAGCAGGCAGTTTCTGGAGGAGGCGGGGGCGCGCGTTACGAAACTCGGGCACGCCGCTTACGGCGAAAACGATTTTGACGCGGGAACCATCCACCCCTATGCGGAACCGGAACAAGTGTATGCGGTGGACCCCGCCCGGCAGTTCCGTTCCTTCGGACACGCCGATTTGGTGGCCCGCTACGACGCGCAGTACCGGAGGATGTGCGCTGAGGTTCCCGATTGCGTGAACATGACCGGTGTTTACATCACATTGTTTTCCGGATTGATCGAGATTTTCGGCTGGGAGGCGCTGTTGGAGGCGATCGCTTGCGAGCCGGATCGTTTTGTCCGCGTGATCGACAGCTACGCCGAATGGATGACGCGGTTTTTCGTCGCCGCCGCCGCCAGTTCCGCCCCCGTCATTATGGTGCACGACGATTTGTGCTGGACCTCCGGTCCGGCGGCGCATCCGGATTGGTACAGGAAATTTATTTTTCCGCACCTTCGGCGCTTAATCGGCATCCTGAAGGATGCGGGAAAAATCGTCATGTTCACCTCCGACGGAAAAATCGACGCATTTTACGCCGATATCGTTGCCCTCAACGTCGATTCCGTGGTTATGGAGCCGTGCAACGACATGGAGCGTTTTGGGGAGTTGTACGGCGACCGGGTCGGTTTTGTCGGCGGCGTGGATTGCCGGACGCTTTGCTACGGAACGCTCGACGAAATTCGTTTCGAGGTCGAACGCGCCATGCGCTGGGGGCGGAAATATCCGGGGTTCATGCTCGCCGTCGGCAACCATCTCCCCGCCGATGTTCCGGTGGAACGGGCGTTGTATTACAACGGTTTGTACGAATCGCTCGCCCGACGCTGACGCGCGTAGAACGTGAAGCCGACAAGGTAGGCGCCAAGCGAAAGACCGATTCCGCAAATCACCCAGCGGCTCAGCTCCGCGCAGTCGAAAATGCGGAACAAGGTATTGACCACAAGCGCGAGCGCCACGGCGGCGAAACTTTTGTGGATGTGCTGCGCATACCCTGCGTCGTACACAATTTTGTGCATGGCGCTCCCCAGGGGAAAACCCAGCATGCCCCCCGCCGCCGTCAGCATTGCCATGCCGAGGATGCTCCAGCCCACGCCGAACAAATACACGGCACCTCCTGTTACGGTTGTAACCAGCACAAGGAGGCGGACGATTTTTCCCGTCAACATCTCCGGAACTTTGTAGACCGCCGTCAGCGTCGGACGGATGATGATGCCGCCGCCGACCCCCAAAAGAGAGCTCAAAAGCCCCGTTCCGAGGCCCACAAAGAAGGCGCCGAATTGCACACGGGCGCTCAGGGGGGGCATTTCATCCCCGTAGCTTCGCGTCCGGCTTGTCAATGTCTGGAACGCGATGGCGAGGATGAAGAGCAGCAGCATCCAGTCCAGAACGCGGGGGCCGCAGTGCGCGAGAAGCAGCGCGTTGAGCGATTTTCCGCACAGCGCCGTCAGCGCCGCGCCGATACCAAGAGGAAGAACCAGCGAACGCCCCGCGCTCTTTGCCCCCCAACCGATGGAGGGGGTTTGTTTGAGCACCGTCGGTAGCGCCGAGGGGATCATCTGCAGGAGGCCGATCCCGACCGCTTCCAGCGGCTGGAAGCCCAGGATCAGCATGACCGGCACCACGATCCAGCCGCTACCAACCCCCCAGTATCCCCCCGCCATCATGCCGATGAAGCCGACGACGGGCGCGGCGATCCAATGCATCGTAGTCATGGGGAATAACGCTCGAGGAAGCGGGCGACCAGATGCCCGCAGCTTTCAAACGCGCCGCCGTGGTCGTGCCCGGAAAGCGCGTGGTGTTCGGAACGGGTGTGCCCCAGGGCCTTGAGGGTTGCGTGAAAAAGCGCGTTTTCTTCCGGCCGCCCCGCGACGTCGAGCCCGCTGGCCCCGGTAACGCAGAGCACGGGCGGCAGCTCCTTGGACAAATGGAACAACGGCGCGTAACGGTCGATGACCGGCACGGCGTTCGCCCCGGGGTATTTCAAGGTGAGTTTGAGTTGAAAATGTGTGGACATCTGGCCGCTTATGAGCAGAAGTCCGGCAAGATCCCTGCAATTCAGTGCGCGACGTGCAAGAAAATCCTGATCCATGCCGACCATCGCCGCGAGGTATGCCCCCGCGGACATGCCGCCGAGCCAAACGCTCGGGAATGCGCGCATCGTCCACGCCGTCGCGTCGGCGGCGTCCTCCAGGCAGTCTTGGGGCGAAACATCCGGAATCCACCGGTAGCGGGGGATGACGACCGCGTTGCGTCCGTCAAAGAGCGCGCGGGGGCATTCCATGCCGCCCCCGGTCAGGCCGCCGCCATGGAAGAAAATGACCGCCCGCGATGGTGTTTTATTACGCGGAACAGCCACATGCAGAAGTTGTTGCGCGTGGCCGTTTCCCGCGTAATCCACCGCGCGGAGCTCTTCGTAGAGCTCCGCATTCGGAATGGATAATTCTTCCCAGGCGCAGCGCACGGTTACTTCTTCACCCGGAGCATTTCATCGGTCTTGAGGGCTTCGTCGCTGAAGCGCATTTCGTCGATGTTGCCGGAAAGCACGCCTTCAAACACCGTCAGCGCCCCTTCGCCGAAAACAAGATTGGCCGGGGCTTTGCCGGAGTATTGTTCCTGGTAGTCGGCGAAAAGTTTGACTTCCCTGGTTTCGTCGTCGAAGGTCAGCGCGATGTGGTGCCACTGGTTGTCGAGGAGGTTGAATTTGGTTTCCTGGCAGATATTGAAGAACTTTTTCGCCGCGTCTCCGTCCGCATTGAGGTCGAGGCGGCTGCGGAGGAACCCTGTGTTCGACTGGAGCTGGATGCTCCATGTGCCGAATTCACCCGCGCGCGCCTTGTTGAGAAGCGAACCCCAGTCGGCTCCTTTTTCCAGCTTGACGAAGCATTCGATGGTGAATTCCTTCTGGTTCAGCAGCGCGTTGTGCGCCAGGGAGAGCGTGCCGGTCATTCCCCGGTTGGCGCGGGTGAAGCGGAGGGAACTTTTGTTGTCGGCGTTCACCACTTTGCCGTCTTTGGCGACGATCACTTTGCCGGGGACGTCGTCGGAAACTTCGATGACGTAACTGGCGTTGGTGGCGTTGGTCTTCATGTCCAGCGCGGGAGAGTTGATGGAGGATTTGACCGGCGCGTTGGCCTGAAGTTTGGTGCCGGGGGCGGCATCCTGGAATTGATAGTAGGCGATTACGTCATCGGCGGCGCAGAGGGCGGCACAGGAAAGGACGGCCGCGGCAAAGGAGGCGTGTTTCAGGAAGTTCATAATGCATCACCTTTCGTTGTTGCGTTTCTATTTTATAATACACCGCTTTTGCGGCTTTTCAACCGCAAATATTATAGGAAAACACATTGGCGACTTGAAAAACACTCCTCCGCGGGTTAAATTTCATACCTGGGACTGTCAATAGGGGACACAATGCGTCTGCATTTCAATTTTGAGCGTCTGGAGCGCTATTTCGTCGAGCTGATGGCCGGAAAATGGCGCCGTCCGCAAGATCGCGCCCTGATGGGGGTGATGTTCATCGCGTCCCGCTTTTACCGCATGGCGATTCAATTTCGCATCTGGATGTACGACAAACGGGTGATTCGGCACCACGCCATCGGCTGCCTCGTCGTCAGCATCGGCAATTTGTCCTGCGGGGGGACGGGGAAGACACCGGTGGTGGAAATTTTCGCCCGCACCCTCAGCGCCAAAGGGCGGAAGGTCGCCATCCTGAGCCGCGGATACCGCAGCCGGCAGCATTCGTTTTGGGAAAAAATGATGGCCCGCCTCCGTTCGCAGAAAATCGAGATTCCCCCGAAAGTCGTCTCCGACGGCAACGATTTGCTGCTCAACTCCGAATATGCCGGGGACGAGCCGTACATGCTGGCGAACAACCTCAGGAATGTAGCGGTCCTCGTGGACAAGGACCGGGTAAAATCGGGCCTCTTCGCCATCAAGGAGTTTGAAACCAACGTATTGATTCTCGATGACGGCTTTCAATATCTTATGCTCAAGCCGCACATCAACATTGTGTTGGTCGATTCAACCTCGCCCTTCGGCAATGGGCATGTTCTGCCGCGCGGCATCTTGCGCGAGCCGGTGAAAAACATCCGCCGCGCGGATTATGTGTTTCTTACAAAGTCCGACGGCTCCAATCGCCTCCGCCATCTCAAGCAATTTATCCGGCGGCACAACCGGCGGGCGGAAATCATCGAATGCTGCCATAAGCCGCAATACCTGGAAATGGTGTTCACCCGGGGCGAGCGCTTGCCCTTGAGCACCCTGAAGGGCGCCCGCGTCGCCTCCATTTCCGGAATTGCCGCGCCGGACAGCTTCGATGGTTTTTTGACTTCTTTCGGCGCGGACTTGGTCGTGAAAGAACATTACGCGGATCACCACCGCTACACGCAGCAGGAGATCATCGACTTTGTCAACAAAGCCAAGGCCGCCGGCGCGGAGTATATCTTGACCACGGAAAAGGATGCGGTGCGGATTCCGCGCCTCGACCGGCTTGATGTGCCCATGATGTTTTTGCGGATACAGATCGATATTCTGAGCGGTCAGGAGAGTTTCGACCAATGCATTTCCCGCATTTGTTTTATTTGAAAAAGAATGTATAGTATCACAATAGAAGAGAAGAGGAAAAAAATGAAGACGTTTGACGGCCTGTTCGCCGAGCTCCTCGCCAAAGCCGCGACGGGAAACCCGGATTCCGGCACGGTTCGGGAGCTTGCAAAGGGAAAACATTTTATCGGGAAAAAGGTGATCGAAGAGGCCGGTGAAGTCTGGATGGCCGCCGAGTACGAAGGCAAAGAAAAGACCGCCGAGGAAATTTCCCAGCTCCTCTACCACCTTCAAGTAATGATGATCGCCAACGAACTTTCGTTGGAAGATGTGTACAAATACCTCTAAACGCATTGGATTGAATATGCTGCAAGTTGCCGTTCCGAACAAGGGCGCCCTCTCCGACGAGGCGGTGGCGCTGTTGCGCGAGGCCGGTTACCGCTGTACCCGCTACGGGCGCGAGCTGGTGATCGCCGACGCGGAAAACGAAATCGATTTTATTTTCCTGCGTCCGCGCGATATTGCGCAGTACGTGGGCAATGGTGTGCTGGATCTCGGCATCACGGGGCGCGACCTCGCTCTGGACAGCGCCGTGGAAGTCGCGGAACTTCTTCCGCTCGGCTTCGGCCGCTCGCGCTTCTGCTATGCCGTGCCGGCGGAATCCAATCTTACGCCGGATTGTTTCGGCGGACTCCGCATTGCGACAAGCTACCCGGAGATCGTCCGGAACGACCTGGCGCGGCGCGGCCTGAACGCGACCATCGTCCGGCTGGACGGGGCGGTGGAAATTTCCATCCGCCTGGGCGTGGCCGACTGCATCGCCGATGTGGTCGAATCGGGGCACACCATTAAAGAGGCGGGGCTGAAGATTATCGGTGAGCCTCTGATGCATTCCGAAGCGCTCCTTGTGGGGCGTTCCCCAGAGCTCGCGGGGCATCCGGCGGTCAAAACCATGATCGCGCGCTTGCAGGGCATTCTCGTCGCCCGGACATATGCAATGGTCGAGTATGATATTCCTTGCTCTGCGCTGGACGCGGCGTGCAAGCTCACGCCGGGGATCGAATCGCCGACGCTTTCGCCCCTTTCCAAGCCCGACTGGGTGGCGGTCAAGGCGATGATCCGCAAAAAAGAGAGCAACCGGATCATGGACGAGCTTTACCAGATCGGTGCGCGGGGCATTATTGTAAGTATGTTGGACTCATGCCGGATTTGAGGTTGATATGAGCAGAATCATCGAGCGCGCGCGGGAGGTCATCGATATTGAAATCGAAGGGCTCGCCGCTGTGCGCGATCATTTGGACGATCGTTTTGAGTTGCTCGTCGCTCTGTGTCGCGAGACGCTTGCCAACGGAGGGAAGTTGGTTTTGACCGGAATCGGGAAGAGCGGTTACATCGGCAAAAAAATGGCCGCCACCCTCTCGAGCCTCGGTTCTCCCGCGGTGTTCATGCACCCGGTGGAGGCGCTTCACGGCGACCTCGGGATGATGCAGGCGTTCGACTTGATCCTTGCGCTGAGCTACAGCGGGGAAACCGACGAGCTCCTGAACGTCATTCGCCCCGCCAAACGCCTCGGGATGAAGCTTGTCGCCATCGTCGGCAGCGAGGACTCCACGCTGGCGCAGTTGAGCGATCTTGTCGTTCCCATGACCGTTCCGCGCGAAGCCTGCCCGTTCAAGCTTGCGCCGACGACCACGACCACCGCGCTTCTCGCGCTGGGCGACGCCCTCGCGCTGGTTCTCCTGGAGCAGAATGCGTTCACCAAGGACGATTACGGACGGCTTCACCCCGGTGGAGCCATCGGCCGGATGGTAACGCTGCGCGCTCTCGATATGATGCGTCCGGAAGGACGTTGGGTCGTGCTTCACCCGGAAACTCCGGTGCGCGAGGCGATCTGCCGTATGGGACAGGCCCGCTGCGGTTCCACGGTTGTCGTCGACGGCGCCGGAAAATTGTTGGGCATATTCACCGACGGCGATTTCCGGCGCTGGGCGGAAAAAGACATGGCGGTCCTTACGCGTACTCTGGGCGAGGTCATGACGCCCGCGCCCAAGTCCATTCCGGACACCGCGCTTGCCGTCGAAGTCGTGAAGATGGTCGAAAAACACCGGATCAACGACATCGTTGTCGTCGATTCCAATGGATGTGTGCGCGGCCTGATCGACGTGCAGGACCTTCCCGGACTCAAATTGATGTAAAGGAGAGGCTCACAGTGCGCTTTTTATTGGCAATCTTATTGGCATTGACTTTTTTTCCGCCGCTTCTCCGCGCCGCGGACGATGCGGCGAATGCCACCTTTGTGCGCGCGCTGGAGCTTGAAAAGACCGGCGACGCCCGCGGCGCGGCCAAACTGTTCGTCGAGTGCGCCGAAGAGGCGGACGACGCGGCGCTCAAGTGCAACGCGCTTCAAGCCGCCGCCGCCGCCTACGGCCGCGCCGGACTCCCGGAGCAGGAGTTCCGCGTGATCGAGCGGTTGCTCGACGGCTACGCGTCCAAGGTGGATGTCAGCCAATTTGTCGCGCGTGAATTCGAAATCGGCCACAGCTACTCCACGGGGACACGCGAACCGGCCTTTTGGCATTTGCGTTTCGTTCCCTGGCTGACCGGTCCCGATCTGACGGCTGAGATTTACGAAAAAGCCCTTGCCCGTTCTCCGTTCGCCCCCGGCGCGGCGACCGCCCGCCTCCGTCTTGCGTATGTTCTTGTGATGGAGGAAAAGAACACGGCGGCCATTGCCCAACTCCGCTCGCTCGTCAACGATTACCCTGGCCTTGAAGCGCGTAAATTCGGTGTTCTCGCCTTGTGCGAACTTTATTTCGACCTCGCCAAACGCGGCGACGGCGACGGCCGCTACAACCGCGAAGGGATGCTGATGGCCGAACAGTTTCTCCGCGAATACCCGGCAAGCACGGATGAATGCGATAAAGTGCGGAAAATGATCCTCCGCTCGCGCGATGTTCAGGCGGAGCGTCTGTTGAACATGGCGCGTTACTACGAGCGCACCGACCGCCGCGAAGCCGCCAGCCGGTATCTGGGCGAGGTTTTGAAGCTTTATCCGGACACCGGCAGCGCGGACGCCTCCGAAGCGCTTCTCACGCGCCTGGATCGCACGTACATCGGCGAACGTTTCCGCCCCGCGTTGGAGCCGCGCGAACAGAGTTTCGCCTTCCATGAATTCCCGGCGGAGTACGAGCCTCTCCTGCTTGTTCCGGAGAACAGCAACGGGAAATACCTGCTTCCCATTTACGATTTGCGCGTCGGGGCCGATGTCGCCGCGGGAAAACGTCCGACGCCGAAACACGCGCTTCCCCCGCCGGCGGAAGCGGTCAAGGAGAAAAAATGAAGAAGACGATCTTTGCATGGATCCTTTGTTGCATGGCGTTTCTGCCATTGCTCGGGGGAGGCTGCTACCGGGTGGGATCGCTGATGCATCCGCAAATACACACCGTGGCCGTGGCGCCGGTGGTGAACGAAACGAACGTGTACAACGCTTCCGCAATCGTGCGGCAGCTTTTGCGCGAGCGCTTTATGGTGGATGGCTCTTTGAAGGTCAAGGAGCCGGGGGATGCCGATTGCGAGGTTTTCGTCCGCATCACGTCGGTTTCGTTCGCGGAAAAATCCGCTTCGCAGTACTCCACTTGGCAAAGCGACCGCATTTATATGCCCAAGGAGTGGACCGCCGTCGTCAGCGCCGATTTCACTGTGGTGGTTCCGGGGCGCGGCGTGCCGCTGCTCGGCGGCACCGCTTCGGGCAGCTCCACCTTCCAGGTGCAGGCGGACCTCGATACGAACCGGGCCAACGGCATCCGGCAGGCCGCGCGCGAGCTGGCGAACGCGATCGTTACAATGACCACCGAGGCCTGGTAGTTCCCGCGATGGGGAGCGAACGTGCATGGCAATAAACTTCATTAAAAAGAGTCAGTTGTACTTCATCGGCTCCTTCCTTCTCCTGATTTTTCTGGGGACGCTTCTTTTGAAGCTTCCATTCATCCGGCTTCAGGATGCGCATTTGTCCTGGACGGATGCGATTTTCACCGCGGTCAGCGCAAGCTGCGTTACCGGGCTCTCGGTGGTGGACACTTCCAGTTTCAGCCTTTTCGGGCAGTTGGTGATCCTGGGGCTCATTCAGATCGGCGGGATCGGGATTATGAGCTTGAGCGCGGGAATTCTGGTGATGATGGGGCGGCATATGAGTTTCAGCAACACACTGCTGATCTCCAGTCTAAGCGATAATTTTTCGCTGCACGGAACGGAAAGCCTTACGCGCATTGTTATTTGGTATACATTCGGGATCGAAGCGCTCGGCGCACTTCTTCTTTTTCCCGGTTTTTTGTTGGAAGGGCTGCCGCTCTGGACGTCGGCGTATTATGCGATTTATCATTCGATTTCGGCATTCTGCAATGCGGGGTTCAGCCCGTTGAACGGCAGTTTGGTGGGGATGTCCGCCTGGATTAAAATAGTTTGCGCCACATTGATTGTTTTCGGCGGACTTGGCGTGTATGTGGTGTACGATCTGCGCCAGTATTTCCGCCCGGGGCGCAAAGTCCTCCGCGTGGCGACAAAGCTGATGCTGATCGCGAGCGCGCTCCTTTTGGTCATCGGGATGCTCTTGATCAAGGTGGAGCAGGAACTTTCCCCCACGGCGCCGGGTGTGGGGTGGGTGGATGCGTTCTTTACCTCGGCGAGTGCGCGGACCGCCGGATTCAATTCCATCGACCTCGGCACGCTGTCCGGAGGAAGCATGGCGACGATCATTATCCTGATGCTCATCGGAGCATGTCCGGGTTCGACCGGGGGAGGCATGAAACTCTCCACTGTGGCTCTTGCGGCGGCGGCGTTGTACAGCACGGTTGTAGGCCACCGGAAGGTGCTTCTTTTCCGGCGCGAAATCCCCACGGACAACGTCCTTAAGGCGTATGTCATCATTGTGATGTTTATTCTTCTCGCCACCTTCGGCGCGATGCTCCTGATGTGGTTTGTTCCGTTGGAAACGCCGATGGAGCAATGTCTTTTCGAAGTGTCCTCGGCCCTTGGCACAGCAGGGTATTCGTTGGGAATTTCGGCGGCGAGCGACGATGCGGGGAAGTGGCTTCTTTCGTTGTTTATGTTTATGGGACGCGTGGGCCCGTTCACTGCGTTTTTGTTTTTGATGGGGCGGGATAAGGCGAGTTGGCTGAAATATCCCGAAGAGCGCGTTGTCATCGGATAAAGGAAGAAAAATATGGCAAATCAATCCTATGCGGTATTCGGGCTTGGCGCTTTCGGTTCCAAGTTGGCGGCGGAACTGAGCCGGGCGGGGAACCAGGTTGTGGCCGTGGACATGAATCCCCAGCGCGTGGAGGAAATGCGCGACATTGTAACCGAGGCGATCGTCGCCGACGTCAGCAATGTGGAGGTTATCCGCGAGCTTTCCGTGGATAAATTTGATGCGGTGATCCTTGGAATGAGCACCCATTTCGAGGCGCTGATCCTGGCCTTGACACACCTTAAGCAGGAGGGCGCGCGCCGGGTGATCGCCAAAAGCAGCAGCGATACCCAGGAACGAATCCTCTACCGCCTCGGCGCGGACGAGATTATCCAGCCCGATCAGGACGTCGCCGAGCGTTTGTCGCGACGGCTTACGCTGGACAACATCAGTGACTTTTTCGAATTTCGCGGTTCCGCCATCGCCGAGGTCGGCGTGCCCGCGTCTTTGGATGGGAAGTCGTTGCGGCAGCTCGATTTGCGGAATCGCTACAACATTACCGTTCTTTTGATTCGTCCGGTCGGCGGGGTGCCGAGCAGTATTTGGAGCCCGGATACGGTGTTGAAAAAAGGGGATCAGTTGACGGTTTTCGGAAGTCAGAAATCGATTGTGGATTTGTTTAAATAAAGGAAAAAGACGATGAAGTTGCAACTGGCGAGCATTTTTCAGGACGGCGCTGTTTTTCAGCGCGGCAAGGCGATTCCGGTGTGGGGATGGGCTTCCCCGTCGCATTTGGTCCGGGGGACGTTTTCCGGCGTCACGCGGGCGGTTACCTGCGGCGCGGACGGGAGTTTCCGCCTTTGGTTTCCGGCGCGGGAAGCGGGTGGGCCGCTGGAGCTGGAAATTGTCTGCGAAAAGGAGTCGCTGACCCTCCGTGATTTGTACGTGGGCGAAGTGTGGCTGGCCTCCGGACAGTCCAACATGGAGATGCTCGTTTCCTCCACCGGGGATTCGTTGGAAACGACGCTTCCAGCGGGAGAACTTCCTTTGGTCCGCATGTTTACACTTGACCGCCTGGCGGAGCAGAGCCGCCGTTTCCATGCCGGACGCTGGGAGTGCGCCACACGCGAAAATGTGCCTGCGTTCTCCGCCGCCGCATTCCATTTTGCCCGGGTCTTGAACAAGGCATTGGGCGTTCCCGTGGGGATCATCAACAACTCGTGGGGGGGGACGTGCGCGGAAACGTGGACCAGCCGCGATGTTCTTCTGGAAAATCCGGAACAAGCCGACATAACCCGGCAGGCGGAACAATTGGAATGCGATTTGGAGTACAGGAAAAAATTCCTGATGGACCTGAACGATCCGGCGGAACGTTTCGCGCGGCAGGTCGCGAGCGTTTTGCCGCGCATCCGTCCGAATCTCGGCGAAGGGCTCGGGTTTGCCAAGCCGGAACTTGACGACAGTACATGGAGCACCATGGAGTTGCCGAAAATCTGGCAGGTCGAAGGGCACGAATACAGCGGCTCCTTCTGGTTTCGCCGTACGGTTTCGATTCCGGCCTCCTGGCGCGGCAAAGCGCTCCGTTGGAGCGTCGGCGCTGTGGACAAGCAGGATATCAGTTATTGCAACGGCGTGGAAGTCGGCCGCATGGGCAAGGAGTTGGAGACCGAGTGCTGGAACGTCTGCCGCGTGTATGCGATTCCGGCGGAACTGAACGCCGGGGACGAGATGCTCCTGGCGGTGCGTGCCGATTCGTTTATGTACAACGGCGGCATGATCGGTCCCGCCGAATCGATGTTCCTTGCCTGCGGCGACGAGCGGATTTCCCTCTCCGGCGAATGGTTCTATACCGTCGAAACCAATTACGGAAAGATCGATTTGTCCAAACTTACGGGCAATTACGGCTATGCTGTCGCCAACACCCCCTCGATGCTCTTCCGCTGCATGCTCATGCCGCTCATCCCTTACGCCATCGGCGGGATCATCTGGTACCAGGGGGAGTCGAACGAGCGCAACGCCCGCGCGTACGGGCGGCTGATCCGCGACATGGTTTGCGACTGGCGGCGGCGCTTCGGACAAGGCGACATCCCCTTTATCCAGGTGGAGTTGGCCGGATTCCGGCAGCCGTCGGAATATTCGGATATAGCGCTCTGGCCGTGGCTTCGCGATTCGCAGAAGGCGCTGGTGCGCGATTGCCCGAATTGCGGCATGATTTCCGCCGTGGACCTGGGCGACGTCTACGATATTCACCCGAAACGGAAGCGCGAAGTCGGCGAGCGGTTGGCCGCGTGGGCGCTCAAATGGACGTACGGCAAGAACGTGGTTCCCTGCGGACCGCTCTACCGCGCGGCAACGCCGGGCGCGAATTCCATGACGCTTCATTTCGACAGTGCCGAAGGGCTTGCCACGCGCGACTGCAAAGCCCCCGCGACCTTGATGGCGGCCGGGACGGACAAGAAATTCTATCCGGCGGAGGGACGCATTGTGGACAGCACATTGGTGGTTTCTTCGTTGGAAGTGCCGAATCCCGTGGCGGTCCGCTACGCGTGGTCGGACAATCCGGAAACGGCCAATCTTGTCAACGCGGCGGGACTTCCCGCGAGTCCCTTCCGCACGGACAACTGGTAAGGAGGCAAAGCAATGGCGGCGTGTGTTTTTTGTAAAATTATCGCCGGGGAACTCCCCGCGAGTAAGATCTATGAGGACGAACTTGTGTTCGCTTTCCTGGATATCGGGCCGATCAATCCCGGGCACATCCTTGTGATCCCGAAAGAACACCACGAAAGTCCGGCGACCCTCCCGGAAGCGACGGCGGGGCGGATGTTCCGCGTCGCCTCCCGCCTCGGCGTGGCGCTCCGGCGGGCGATGGATTACGATGGGTTCAATCTACACCTGGCCGATGGCACGGCGGCGGGGCAGGTGGTGATGCACGCGCACCTGCATGTGATTCCGCGTGGCGTGGAAGATCACTTCCACTGGAACAGCCGCCAGATCCCCTACGCCGATGCGGCGGAGCGGGAAGAAACAGCGAAAAAAATCATTGAAAAACTCAATATCAACTAAGGAGAGAACATGGAACCGGTCAAAATAGGCATTATCGGTATCGGCGGGATGGGCGGAGCCCACTTGAAGAGCATCAGCGAACTCACCAACTGCCGCGTAACGGCGGTGTGCGACTACCAGGAGAAATCCTTCTCCAACCCCGCGCTTCCGGCGGACGCGCAGCGTTTTATGAACGACGACGAATTTTTCGCCAAAGGAGATTTCGAGGCGCTGATTGTCGCCGTCCCTCACTACGAGCATGTTCCTTTGGCTTTGCGCGGCCTTGCGCTGGGCAAGCATGTGTTGGTGGAAAAGCCGGTTTCGGTGGAAAAAAAGACGGCGCTCCAGCTTGTGGACGCGGCGAAGAAATACCCGCACCTCCGCCTCGCGGCGATGTTCAACCAGCGGATGGTTCCCGCGCACCGCAAGATCAAGGAGATGATCGACAGCGGCGAATTGGGGGAAATCCGGCGGGTCAACTGGATCATCACCGACTGGTTCCGCACCCAGCTTTATTACGATTCCGGCGACTGGCGCGCTTCGTGGCGCGGGGAGGGGGGCGGTGTGCTGCTCAACCAGTGCCCGCACCAGCTCGATTTGATGCAATGGTTCTTCGGCATGCCGAACAAGGTGTTCGCCCGGATGTCGTTCGGGAAATACCACGACATCGAGGTGGAGGACGACGTAACCGCGTTCCTGGAATATCCCAACGGCGCGACGGGCGTGTTCATCTCCTCCACCGGCGAAGCGCCGGGAACGAACCGTCTGGAAATCACCGGCGAACGCGGCCGCCTTGTGCTGGAGGAGGGGAAGCTCCTCTACCGGCGCAACGAGATTCCGATGTCCGAGTTCTGCAAGACCTCGACCGCCCGTTTCGACCGTCCCCCCGTGTGGAATGTGGAAATTCCTCTGAACGGGACCGGCGCGTACCAGCATCGCGAGGTGATCGACGCGTTCGCCAAATCGATCCGCACCGGCTCAAAGCTTGTGGCGGAAGCCGTCGAAGGGGTTCGCGGCCTGGAGCTCGGGAACGCGATGCTCCTTTCGCAGCTTAAGGGCCGCACCATCGATCTGCCGATGGATCCGGAGGAATTCAGCGTGGAGCTGGCCAAGTTGATCGCCGGAAGCCGCTGGGTGAAGCCCGCCGTGAAGGCCGGCGACGCGGACGAATTCAGCAAGTCGTTCATCAAGTAAGGAGCGCATTATGTTTTTTACCGGTTTTGCGGACGAAGCGGGCAAACCCTTCGCCGACCAGATTGAGGCGACCCGCCGTTTGGGATGGAAATTCATCGAATGCCGCGCCATCGGCACGGGGACGCTTTCGACCATCTCCGAAGCGGAGTTCGAGGCGATGCTCGGTATGCTGAACGCCTCCGGAATTGCCGTGAACTGCTTTGGCAGCGGCATCGCCAACTGGGGCAAAAGCCCCCGCTCGGAGGAAGATTTCCAGGCCAGCCGCAAGGAGCTTTTGGATGCGCTTCCGCGCATGAAGAAGTTGGGAACGAAATTGCTCCGGGGGATGAGCTTTAAGCTCCTTCCCGGCGAGGTGTTCGACAGTCCGGAATTGGAGGCGATCATTTTCCGCAAGGTCAATGAATTGGTGAAAATCTGCGAAGACAACGGTATTGTATACGGACACGAAAACTGCATGAACTATGCCGGCCAGTCGCACATCCACACGCTGCGCCTTCTGGACAATGTGAAGTCCAAAGCCCTCACGCTGATTTATGACACGGGCAACCCGGTATTCACCTTCCGCCGCCTCGGCGCGGAACCGTATCCTTTGCAGTCGAGCTGGGAGTTTTACTCCAAAGTCCGCGAATTCGTCGGTTACATCCACATTAAGGACGGCGTGCCCGAATATTTGGAAGACGGAACCGTCAAGCCGCACTTTTGTTTCGCCGGCGACGGCTGCGGCGACGTGCGCGCCATTGTGATCGATCTCCTGAAACGCGGCTACGACGGCGGGTTCTCCATGGAGCCCCACATCGCCACCGTGTTCCACGCCGACGACAACCCGGAAGACAGCGACGTGCAGCGCAAGCGCAAACTCGAAACGTACGTCGAGTACGGAAAGCGTTTCGAGAAGCTTCTCGCCGAATGCCGCGCCGAAGCAAATGGGAATGCGTAGGGAAGAGGAAACACTGTTTTCCGCCTCCGCCGCGGGCCGTCCGCTGGCGGACCGGCTGCGTCCCGTGGTGATCGACGAGGTGGTCGGGCAGGATCACCTCCTCGGCCCCGGGGGACCGCTGCGGCGCATGATCGATTCGGAGCGTCTCTCCAGCTTGATCCTCTGGGGGCCGCCGGGGTGCGGGAAGACGACGATTGCCCGGCTTTTGGCCGACGGGACGGCGATGCATTTCATTGCCCTTTCAGCGGTGTTTTCCGGCATTGCCGATTTGCGCAAAGCGTTTGAGGAGGCGGCGCACCGCCGGCGCACGGGGGAGCGCACGCTCCTTTTTGTGGACGAAATTCACCGTTTCAATCGGGCGCAGCAGGACGGATTCCTGCCGTATGTGGAAAATGGAACCGTAACATTGATCGGGGCGACGACGGAAAATCCGTCGTTCGAGCTCAATAGCGCCCTTCTTTCGCGGTGCAAGGTTTTCGTCCTGAAACCGCTGGATGTCCCGGCGTTTGAACGGATTCTCGACCGTGCCGAAACGGTCCTCCAAAGGACGCTGCCGGTAACGCCGGAAGGGAAGGGCACCTTAATGGAACTCGCCGACGGCGACGGGCGGTATTTCATCAATTTGATCGAAAGCGTGTTCGATCTCGCGCCGCCGGATGAAATTCTCGATGTGCCGGAGGTGCTGAAGATCGTGCAGCGCCGCGCCCCGGTGTACGATAAGGACCGGGAAGGGCATTACAATTTAATCAGCGCGCTCCACAAATCCCTGCGCGGCTCTGACACCGACGCGGCGCTCTATTGGGCCGCGCGGATGCTCGACGGCGGCGAAGACCCGCTCTACCTCCTCCGCCGCCTGACCCGTTTCGCCAGCGAAGACATCGGCCTCGCCGATCCGAATGCGTTGCAATTGGCCGTCGCCGCGTGGGACACCTACGAACGTCTTGGCTCCCCGGAAGGAGATCTTGTGATCGCCCAGCTTGTCATTTACCTTGGGACGGCGCCGAAGTCGAACGCGGCGTACACGGCGTGGGCGCGGGCACGGAAATCGTCGCTCCGCTTCGGTTCGCTGATGCCCCCGGCGCACATCCTGAATGCGCCGACCAAGCTTATGAAGGACCTGGGCTACGGCAAGGATTACCAATACGACCCGGACACCAAGGACGGATTTTCCGGACAGAACTATTTCCCCGAAGGAATGCCCCGCGAGCAATTCTACCACCCGTTCGAGCGCGGTTTCGAGCGCGAAATCCTCAAGCGCCTCGCCTACTGGGATCGCTTGCGGCGTGAAAAAAACAAGAGCTAGTCCACAAAAAAGGGCGATACCGATATCGGTACCGCCCTTTTGCTTTTTGGTGTCAGCTCACTTTCTTCGCGAAGAGCGTTCTGTGGATAAGGCCCGCGAGGACCGCACCGGCGAGCGGCATGACCCAGAACATCCAGAGTTGGCAGAGGGCCCAGCCGCCGACAAAGAGCGCCGGACCCGTGCTGCGCGCCGGGTTGACCGAGAGGTTGGTTACGGGGATGCCGATCAGGTGGATCAGCGTCAGCGCGAGGCCGATTGCGATTGGCGCGAAGCCTTTCGGAGCGCGTTCATCGGTTGCGCCCAGGATGATGAGGAGGAAGAAGCATGTCAGCACCACTTCGGCAAGCGCGGCGGAAAACAGCGAGTATTTACCCGGGGAATGCGCCCCGTACCCGTTGGCCGCGAATCCGTCCGCGAGCGTGAAGGATGGGATGCCGCTGGCAATGAAGTAAAGAACCATGGCGGCCAATGCGCCGCCGGCCACCTGGGCAAGAACGTACGGGAAGAGGTCCCGGCGGTCGAAACGCCCGGCGACGCAAAGGCCCAGGCTCACCGCCGGGTTCAGGTGGCAACCGGAAATGTGTCCGATGGCAAATGCCATGGTAAGCACCGTAAGACCGAACGCCAGCGCAACGCCGCCGTTACCGATGTATTTACCCGCCAGGACGGCGCTTCCGCAGCCGCCGAAGACCAGCCAGAAGGTGCCGAAGAGTTCGGCGGACATTTTTCTCGGGAGAGCTTTCATTTTCATTTTTTGATCCTTAAATGTTATTTGAAGAGTTCAATAATATACATCTGGATGAAGAAATTTGCAATCGTCGACAGTATGGTATATAGTAAAAGAAGCGAAAGTATCGCGAAAAAACAACGAACCCAAAGGATTTATTTTGGAAGAGGGCCCTGGTTTATTTCTCTTGATTCTGCTGATTTCTCTTAATGCTTTTTTTGCTTTATCGGAGTTCGCTCTGATCTCGCTGAAACAACCCGCGGCACGGCGCCTGGAATCCTCCGGCGGACGGCGCGGACGGGCGCTGGCGCACCTCCTTCACGACTCCGGGCGTTTTCTGGCCACAATACAAGTGGGGGTAACGTTGGCCGGGTTCCTCGCGAGCGCGTTTGCCGCGCACTTTCTTTTCCGCTCCGCGTCGGATTTTCTTGTGAGCTGCGGATTTTCCTTCCTGAGCCGCGAGGTGCTTGATGCGGTTGTTCTCCTTTTTCTTACCGGGGTGCTTACGTATGTTTCGCTGGTTTTCGGCGAACTTGTCCCCAAGCAGCTTGCCATGCGTTATGCCGAGCCGATTGCGTTGAACGTGGCGGAACCCATCCTCTTTTTCGGCCGGATGACGGCCCCGTTCGTCTGGTTTTTGAACGCCTCCGTGAAGGTTGTCCTGCGGTTGTTCGGCATTCGCAACGCCCACACGCAGGAGGTTACGGAAGAGGAGATTCTGTCGTTGGTGGACATCGGAGAAGAGAAGGGGATTATCGAAGCCGAAGAAAAGCAGATGATCGAGAACGTCTTCGAACTGAACGACAAAACCGGCGGGGATGTGATGACGTACCGCACCGAAGTGGTCGCCCTCGATGCGGATTCCACCGGCGAGGAGATCGAGGCCACTTTGCTGGAATCGGGTTTCTCCCGCCTCCCGGTCTATGAGAATGAAATCGACAACGTGATCGGCGTTCTGCATTTTCGTGAATACTTCACCGCCAAGATGCGCGGGGGGAAGCTGCCTGAGCTCCGGACGTTGATTCACCCGGTCTATCTTGCTCCGAAAAGCATTCCGGCGAGCGTCCTTTTTCAGGATATGAAGAGCAAGAAAATCAACATGGCTGTATTGCTTGATGAGTTCGGCGGAACCGCCGGGATTGTAACCATGGAAGATTTGCTCGAGGAGATCGTCGGAAGTCTGTACGATGAATACGACGATATTCGCGACGAAATCGATGCTGTGGGTGAAAATGAGTGGCGTATCGACGGCGCCATGCGCATCGACGAAGTCTCCCGCCGCACCGGAATTATCCTCCCGGAAGAGGAGTTCGATACCCTGGGCGGCCTGGTGTTCGGCATGCTCAACACCGTCCCCATCCCAGGCACGCGCCTGGAGCTTGCCGAATACGGCGTAACCCTTGTGGTGGAAAGCGTGGACGAACGCCGCGCCGACAAAATCCGCATGACATATGCGCCGCTCGGCCCGGAGGAAGAGGAGGCGCAGGATGTCGCGGACTAATGTGAAGAAGGGGACTTCCGCAAAAGGCGGTATCATTTTTTCTATTTTTGTCGGTCTTTTCTCCGGGGTATTTTTCCTGTTCTGGCTCCACGGATTTCTGGAGGTTCGTGCCGCCCGTTCGTGGTCCCGGGTGGAGGCGACCATCCTTGAACATACCCACGAGCAATACTCGAGAAAAGTAGGAAAAAATTCCCATAGAACCGACTGGCGGAGCCGCGTCCGTTATCAATACGAGTACCTGGGGAAACCCTATTCCGGCAGCCGCTACAGTTTTGACGGCGACGCCAAGGCTCCCTCCTCCCTCAAAGTCGGGACAAAGATTGACTTCTGCCGTGTGAACCCTATGAAACCGTCCGAATCGGTTCTCTCCCTCGAGGGCGGGAACCGCTGGGGGATTCTTATTTTTGCGGTGCTTGCGGAGGGGGCGTCCCTTTTTATTTTCATCTACTCCATCCGTCAAAGGAAAAACCCTTTGGAGGCCGCCGCGCCGGAGGCGCCCGCCGATGGGGACGATGCGGAAAGGAAAAACCCTTTGGAGGCCGCCGCGCCGGAGGCGCCCGCCGATGGGGACGATGCGGAGTGGACGCCCATGAAGAGCACGGGGCATGGTTCTTTCCGCACCCATAGGTTGCGTGGCTTCGGACCAGATCGGTTTGGCGTCGTCTTGAGCGTCGAGGGATGGCTTTTCTTCGGTGTTTTTGTCCTGGTCGGCACCTGCGTCGCGGTCGCCGGACTTGTTAAACTATGCACGGGCGATTGGTGGGATGGGGGGATGTTCCTGCTTTTCGGGGCCTTTTTCGGCGGAATTCCGTTGCTGTTTATCCGCGCCATGCGTAAGAGAGGCGTGTTCGACCGTATCTGGGGCGCGTATTGGAACGACAAAAACACGCCGGAAAAAATGGGCGATCCTTCGACGTTGAAGGACTTCACGCCGTTTAAAAAGATTCGGGCGATACAACTCCTTGCGTCGGAACGCGCGCATAAAGGGGGGACTTATCTTTGTTGCCAGTTGAATCTTGTGCTGCAAGGCGGCCGCCGGGTTCATGTTATGGAGCACGCCAACGTTGCGGCCATCCGGCGCGATGCGTCGGCGATCGCCGGATTTGTCGGCGGTGTTCCTGTGTGGGACCGGATCGCGCAAAAAGAACAAAAAAGTGTGTGAAACTGTGGAAATGGGCTTGCGAAAAGAAGTTAATGGAGTATAGTATTAAGATACGAGTGGGGCCGGATTGTCGCAAGAGTGCGGCAAAAGGATCGCGAATGGGAAATGGGAACGTGGCTGTCCTGTTGAGCGGATCATCGGCCCAGTGGGGAAAATGCGGGTGGACCCGCGCTACAATGTCAGGATTGAGAAAATGGTACGTGTCAGACTGAAGAGAACCGGTTCGCGCAATGCGGCGTCTTTCCGTGTGGTGGTCATGCATCAGGCGACCAGCCGCGACGGCAAGGCGATCGAAGAATTGGGTTATTACGATCCCGTCCGCCGGGAAGAAAAGCTGAACATGGAGCGTGTGGCTTACTGGAAAGGCGTCGGCGCTTCGTTCTCGGAGACGGTCGAGGCGATTGTGGACCGCGTGAGCAAGGGCGTCCTGCTGAAGGATAACGTCCGTACGCCGTCCCTCTCGAAGAAGGCCAAGGCGAAGCTTGAGGCGGAAGCCAAGGCGAAGGCCACCGAAACGGCCGAATAATTTCGGTCCCGGTTAGTAGGTTTTCCGGCTGTTTGCGTCCCCTTGGCGGGAGTGCGTCCGGCCGGGCAGAGGGAGAATTGAAATGCTGAAAGCATTCTTTAAGTTTTTGTTTGGCGGCGATGAAGGCTGCGCCGAAGCGGGGAAATCCTGCTGTGCCGGTCATTCGCCGAAACGTGCGGCCGCGCCGCGCGGCGATGGGAAAGGCGTCGGAATCGCCGAGCTGGAGAAGTTCGTCGAGTACGTCGTCTGCGCCTTGGTGGATGCCCCGTCCGAAGTGAAGCTTGCGACCGAAGAGGTGGATGACGGCTACGTGATCCGCATCACCTGCCGCAAGGACGATATCGGCAAGATCGTTGGTAAGCGCGGCAAGACCATTATGGCGATCCGTTCGCTGGTCAGCGGCGCCGCCGGTCGTCTGCGCAAGCACATAGCGGTCGAAGTTCTCGATTGAAGATTGAGATTCTGACTTTGTTCCCGGAGGCGTTCCCGGGGCCGCTCGGCGAAAGTATCGTCGGGAGGGCGGTGAACGCCGGGTTGGTTGAAGTGAAAGCGGTGAATTTGCGCGACTACGCGTTCGACGCCCGCGGTACGGTGGACGATAAGCCGTACGGCGGCGGTCCGGGCATGCTGCTCCGGCCGGACGTTCTGTATCGCGCGGTCGAAGCGCTGCGCACGCCGGAGACGATAGTGATTTTTACCTCGCCCCGCGGCAGGCGTTTTACGCAGGGTTTGGCGCGCGAGTGGAGTGCGAAACCGCATATTTTAATGGTTTGCGGCCATTACGAGGGGATGGATCAGCGGGTTTATGATGGTCTTGCCGATTACGAAGTTTCGATCGGCGACTATATTCTGACCAGCGGGGTTCTCCCGGCGATGGTGATGGCCGATGCGATGATACGGCTTTTGCCGGGGGCGCTCGGCGGCGGGGCGGAGGCGAGTGCGGACGAGTCGTTTACAGCGTTTCTTCTGGAGCATCCGCAGTATACGCGTCCGCCGGAGTTCCGGGGGATGAAGGTTCCGGAGGTTTTGCTTTCGGGGGATCATAAGCGTGTTGAAGAATGGCGATGCGCGGTTTCGGAGCGCTTGACGCGCGAACGGCGCCCCGATTGCTGGCTGGAATATTTGAAGAAGAAAAACAAAAAATCTGGAGGAGAACGGAAATGAACATACTTGACAAAATCCGGAACGAACAAGTCCGGGAGAAGCGCCATGAATTCAACATCGGCGACACCATCAAAATTTATGTGAAGATCGTGGAAGGTACCACGGAACGTATTCAGATGTTCCAGGGCACCGTGATCGCCCGCCGCGGCGAAGGGATCGAAGAAACATTCACCGTCCGCCGCGTAACCGCGGGCATGGGCGTGGAGCGGGTATTCCCGATCAACTCCCCGCGTATCGACCGGATCGAAGTGGTTCGCCAGGGCCGGGTTCGCCGGGCTAAGCTGTTTTACCTGCGCGACAAGGTCGGCAAAGCCGCCCGCGTCAAAGAAGCGCGGTAACTTGCTGTTTCTCGACGCTGAAGATGAACTCCTTCGACCGGAACGCGAGTCCCGGACGAGGGGGTTTTGTTGTATTGTGGGTATTGATGAGGTGGGACGCGGTCCGCTTGCCGGACCGGTTGCGGCCGCGGCGGTGCATTTCCCGGAAGGGGCGCGCATTCCCCGGGTGAACGATTCGAAGCTCTTGAAGGAGCAGGCCCGGCTGGAGTTGCGCGACGCGATTCTCGCGGTTTCCGGTGTGCGCTGGGCGCTGGCGGTTGTGGAGGCCGAGGAGATCGATCGCATCAACATTTTGCGTGCGACGGATCTTGCGATGCGCCGCGCGGCGCTGGCGGTGGACGGGGCGGATTTTATTCTGGTGGATGGGCGGCCTGTGCCGCACCTTCCGCATCCGTCGCTTGCGATTGTGAAGGGGGACCGCAAATCGGCGTCGATCGCGGCGGCCTCGATCCTGGCCAAAGTCTGGCGGGATGCGTTTATGGACGAACAGGATGCGCGTTACCCGGAATACGGGTTTGCGCGCCACAAGGGATACGGTACGGCGGCGCATTTGGACGCGCTCCGGAAATGGGGGCCATGCCCGCTGCACCGGAGGAGTTTCCGCCCGGTGCGGGAACTTTTGGATGAAGTGAAGCAACAGGAATTGTTTTAGGATGAAAAGAACGTACGCCATTCTGCAAAGGAGGTTCTCCCGTGCTACCGGCACGGGGCGGACCCGTGTGGGTTCCTCCATTTTTTTCGTCCTTTAAAATATATTTACAGAAGAGAGTTTTTCATTATGAGTGAGATCAGTCAGGAGATTCGCCGCCACAGCGCGGCGCACATTATGGCCGCCGCGGTCAAACAGTTGTTTCCGGCGGCGAAGTTCGACATCGGCCCCGCGACGGACAACGGGTTCTATTACGATTTCGACCTGGAGCACCGCCTTACGCCGGAAGACCTCAAGTCGATCGAGAAGGGGATGCGCAAACTGATCGGGCGCAAGCTCCCGTTTGAGCGTTTTGAGCTCGGCCGTGCCGAGGCGGAAGCGAAACTTTCCGCCGACAATCAAACGTTCAAGCTCGAGCGCCTGAAAGATGTTCCCGAAGGGGCGGTCATCACATTCTACTCCTGCGGCGACTTCTGCGACCTTTGCAGGGGGCCGCATGTGGAACACTCCGGCCAAATCGGCGCGGTGAAATTGATGTCGCTGGCCGGATCCTATTTTCGCGGCGACGAAAAACAGCCGATGCTTCAGCGTATCTACGGCGTGGCGTTCGCGACGGATGAGGAGCTTGATGCGTATCTGAAGATGCTCGAAGAAGCCGCGCGGCGCGATCACCGGAAACTCGGCCAGGAGCTGGATTTGTTCAGTTTTTCCGAACAAGTCGGTCCGGGGCTGGTTCTCTGGCACCCCAAGGGAGCGTTCATCCGCAATCTTTTTGAAACATTCTGGCGCGAAGAGCATTACCGGAACGGGTATGACCTCCTTTACACGCCCCACATCGGGCAGAGCGTCCTCTGGGAAACAAGCGGACACTTGGACTTCTACCGCGACGGCATGTATGCGCCGATGCAAATCGATGAAAAAGACTATTACGTCAAGCCGATGAACTGTCCGTTCCATATCGAAGTGTACCAGTCGCGGCTGCGTTCCTACCGCGAACTCCCGCTGCGCTGGGCGGAACTCGGGACGGTGTACCGTTACGAAAAATCGGGCGTTCTCCACGGGTTGTTGCGTGTGCGCGGATTCACACAGGACGATGCGCACATCATCTGCACGCCGGAGCAGATTGAAGATGAAATCGCTGAAGTTCTCCGCTTCAGCCTTTCGATCTGGACGGCGTTCGGCTTCAAGGATATCAAGCCATATCTCGCGACGCGCCCGGCCAAGGCCGTTGGCGACCCGGAACGCTGGGCCAAAGCGCTCGATTCATTGCGCAAGGCGGTGGAAAAAGCCGGGCTCGACTGCGAGGTGGATGAAGGCGGCGGCGCGTTCTACGGCCCCAAAATCGACCTTAAGGTGCGCGATGCGATCGGCCGTGAGTGGCAGACGACGACCATTCAGTTCGACTTCAATCTGCCGGAACGTTTCGACATGACCTACATCGGCGACGACGGGAAGAAGCACCGTCCCTATATGGTGCACCGTGCTCTCTTCGGTTCCATCGAACGCTTCTTCGGGATTCTTGTGGAGCATTATGCGGGGGCGTTCCCCTTGTGGCTTGCGCCGGAACAGGCGCGTATTCTGCCGGTTTCCGAAAAGCAGCTCGATTACGCTTTCGCGGTGAAAAAGGAGCTTCGCGCCGCCGGTTTGCGCGTGGAGGTGGACGAACAGGCCGCCGGACTCGGGGCGAAGATCAAGGGCGCACGCAATGCGCGCGTACCGTATCTTCTGGTTGTCGGCGAGAAAGAAGCCGCCGAAAACCAGCTCGGTGTGCGCACCCGGCGCGAGGGGGAACTCGGTTCCATGACTCCCGCGGCGCTGATTGAGAAAATGCAACTTGAAATTCAGAATAAAGACTGCTAAATTAAAGAACGGGGAGATGGGCTCCCCGTTCGAGGTTATACTTAACTGGAGGATACGGTTATCGCTAAGCTGCTAAAACCCAATGACCGCACGTTCACCGCCGATCAGGTTCGACTGATCGGAGAAGACGGGGAACCGTTGGACATCGTTTCGCTTTCCCGCGCCCGCGAAATGGCGTTGGAGGCGGGGCTTGACCTGGTTCTTGTCTCGGAGCGCGCAATTCCGCCTGTGGTTCGGATCATGAACTTCGGCAAGCTGCAATACGAGCAGAAGAAGAACCTCAAAACGCAGCGGCGGAACAATCTGGCCCAGAAAGTCAAGGAAATCAAGTTCCATATCAATGTGGACGACAACGATTACAACATAAAGTTGCGTCACGCGCTTGACTTTTTGGAAAAAGGGTATAGATTAAAGCTCACCCTGCAACTCCGGGGACGCGAAATGTCGCACCAGGATCTGGCGTACGCTTTGATCAACCGGGTGTTGGCGGAATTGGCCCCCCACGGGGAGGCGGATGGAACGCCGAAGTTGCTGGGTAAGAGTATTACGGTGAATTTCGCTCCCAAATAAGGCCGGGGGCGACTCCCGCGCTGTGCTGGCATCGGCCGCCGCGGGTGAATTGGTTGCAATGCATAAACTATGGAGTAACGAACGATGCCCAAGCTGAAGACGAGGAAGTGCGCTGCGAAGCGCCTCAAGATGACCGGGACCGGCAAGTTCCGTCACAACAAGGCGGGGGGCCGCCATCTGAAGACCGTCAAGAACGCCAAGCGCAAGCGCCGGTTGCGTCAGGACGGAGCCGTCTCGCCGGCCGAGAGCCGCCGTATCAAAGTCGCGCTGCCCTACGGGCTCTAATTCAGAAGAAGGAATACTACTATGTCCAGAGTTACCTATGCCGTTCCGTCGCGCAAGCGCCGCAAGCGGCTTTTGGAGCGCGCCAAAGGCTATTATGGCTGCTCCAGCAAGAACATCCGCACAGCCTATGACGCGGTCGACCACGGTCTTGTGCACGCCTACAAAGGGCGCAAGCAGAAGAAGCAGCAGTACCGCGCGTTGTGGGTGATCCGTATCAACGCCGCTTGCCGCGCGCTCGATACCAACTACAGCCAATTTATGAACGGTCTCCGGAAAGCCGGCATCGAACTGAACCGCAAGGTTCTCTCCGATCTGGCGATTACCGAGCCGCAGGAATTTGAAGCCTTGGTCAAACGCGTCACCCAGGCTTGAGTTCCGTTCCATTGATGCAACAGCTTGAAGGCGGTGACACAACCCGGCTTCAGGCTGTTTTTGTTTTAAGACCCCCCGAGGAAAACCATGAATCAGATCATCGAGAAAATCAAGGCGGCCATCGCCGATGCCGAAACACGCCTGGCCGCCGCCGATGCCCAGGCGATGGAACAAGTGCGGATTGAACTTGTAGGACGCAATGGATTGTTTCCCGCGCTGAGCAAGGAAATGGGTTCGGTTCCGCCGGAAGAGCGGCGCGATGTCGGCAATGCGTTCAACGCGGGCCGCCAGGAACTCCAGGCCCTTCTGGACCGCGCGAAGGCCCGTTTGGAAGAGGGTGATTCCGCTGCCCGCGCACTGGATGTAACGTTGCCGGGACGAAAGCGCGTTTTCGGGCACAAGCACCCGATCACGATCGTCGCCGACGAGTGCGTGGCTATTTTCCGGCGCATGGGTTTCATCGTTGCCGAGGGGCCGGAAATCGAGGATGTGTACCACAACTTCGATGCACTGAACACCCCGGCGGATCATCCTTCGCGCGATCGCGGGGATACGTTTTATTTTCCGGACGGGCGTATTTTGCGCTCGCAGACGTCGCCGGTGCAAATCCGTGTGATGGAAAAGCAGGAGCCGCCGGTACGGATCGTCGCTCCCGGGCGGGTTTTCCGCCGCGACACGCCGGATGCGACGCACGGCATGAATTTTCACCAGATCGAAGGGTTGTACGTGGACCGCAATGTGAGCATGGCCGATTTGAAAAGCGTCCTGCAGGCGTTCGCGACCGAGATGTTCGGCCCCAAAGTGAGCATCCGGCTGCGTCCGCACTTCTTTCCTTTTACGGAACCGAGCGTGGAGTACGATTTCTCGTGCATGATGTGCGGCGGGAAGGGGTGCGGGGTGTGCAAGCACTCCGGATACATCGAGATTGCGGGTGCGGGGATGGTCGATCCCGCGGTGCTCCAATCGGTGGGGTACGACCCGGAGGTCTGGTCCGGCTATGCATTCGGGATGGGGATCGAGCGATTGGCGATGCTGCGTTACCGGATCGGCGATCTCCGCTATCTCTATGAAAACGACGTTCGTTTTCTGGAACAATTCTAAACCGGGAAGGCAGGATAGAAAATGATTATTTCCCGTGAATGGCTCGGCGCCTACGTCAAGATCGACTGTTCGCTGCCGGAGCTTTGTGCCAAACTGACCGCCGCCGGGATCGAGGTGGAGGCCGTGGAGAGCGCGGAATCGGTCCCTTCCGGTGTGGTCGTCGGGCGGATTCTGGAACGCAATTCCCACCCGGACCCCGAAGTAACGCACCTTTCGGTCTGCTCCGTCTTCGATGGAAAAACGAACCTTCAGATCGTTTGCGGCGCGCCGAACTGCGACGCGGGGAAGATTGTCCCCCTGGCGACCATCGGTACGGTCTTCAAAGCCGGAAGCGGCGAATTCAAGATTAAAAAATCCAAGCTGCGCGGCGTGGAATCCTTCGGGATGCTTTGCAGCGGCAAAGAGCTCGGCCTTTCCGACGACGACGACGGCTTGATGGAGCTTGATGCGACGCTGACGCCGGGAACGCCCCTTCAGGATCTTTTCCCCGGCGACAGCCGGATCGAAATTGAAGTAACGCCGAACCGTCCCGACTGGCTTTCGCATTGGGGCGTGGCGCGCGACGTTGCGTGTCTTCTGGGGAGTCCGGCGGCGCTGCCGGAAATTGTCCTCCCCGCCGTCGTTTCGCCGGAGGATGCCTCCTCGCTGGTTACGGTGGAAGCGCCGGATCTTTGTCTTCGTTACCAGGCGCGGCTCATCCGGAACGTCAAGGTGGGGCCGAGTCCGGAATGGCTTCGCGATCGCCTCCTGAGCATCGGCCTCCGCCCGATCAACAACGTGGTGGACATCACGAATTTTGTTTTGATGGAACTGGGGCATCCGCTCCATGCGTTCGACCGCGATCTCCTCGCCGGGAAGCGGGTTGTCGCCCGCCGAGCGAAAGAGGGGGAGACGATCACGACGCTCGACGGAGCGACACTCAAGCTTGCGGCGCGGCACCTCGTGATCGCCGACGCGGAAAAACCGATGGCCCTCGCGGGAATCATGGGCGGCGTATCCAGCGGTGTGAACGATGCGACGCGCAACATTCTTCTGGAGAGCGCTGTGTTCGACCGCTCCAACATCCGCGCGACCAGCCGCGAATTGGGGATATCCAGCGACTCGAGCTACCGTTTCGAACGCGGCGCGGACTTCGACATGGCCCCCGTGGCCCTCGACCGTGCGGCGCAGTTGATTGTGGAACTTTGCGGCGGCGAGCTTGCGGCGGAGGCGGTGGACGTTTCCGCCGGGCGTCCGGCATGTCCGGTCATCGTTTGCCGCTTCAACCGTGTGCGTTCGCTTTTGGGGATCGACATCGAAAATGAAGCGATTGTGGACATTTTCCGCAAACTTCGTCTGGATGTGAGCGACATCGGCGTGGAGTCCTGCATGGTTACCGCGCCTTTATTCCGGCTCGACCTTGCGCGGGAGGCCGATTTGATCGAGGAGGTTTTGCGCATTCATGGCCTCGACCGTCTGCCGATCCGCCCCGTGGCGGCACGCATGGCCGGTTCCGCCCGGGAGGATTCGTTGTACTGCTACCAGATCCTCCGCGATCAGCTGATCGGGCTGGGGCTGTTTGACTGCATGCACTACAGCACGGTGAGCCCCGCCTCGGCGCTGTCCGACGAACGATTTGCCGAAACGTCGCTGGTCCGGCTGGACAACCCTTTGAGCAACGACCTGGCGTTCATGCGCCCCTCGCTCTTCGGCGAACTCATGGATAGCGTGGAGCGGAACATTTCGCGGCGCAATTTGAACCTCCGCCTGGGAGAACTCGGCCGCGTTTTCTGCGCCGACCCGAAGCTCTTCCCGGAGGAACGTTACGCCTGTGGCATCGTCCTCACCGGCGTGCGCCAGCCGGAACGTTACTCCGCCGAACTCAACGGAGTGTACGATTTCTACGATCTTAAGGGACATTTGGAAGCGTTGTTTGAAGCGCGCCGCTGCGCCGATTTCCGCTTTGAAGCGGCGGCGGACGCGCGCTTTGAGCCGGGCTGCTGCGCCGCCATTCGGATCGACGGAAAAATCGCCGGCTACTGCGGCGAAGTCGCGCGGGGAAAACGGAAAGGATTCCGGACGAACCACCCGATTTTCTACGCGGAACTTGAAGTCGCGCCCCTTCTGGCGGCGAAGACGCTGCCCGTGGAATACCAGGCGATCTCCCAGTTCCCGGCGACCAGCCGCGACGTGGCGTTTGTCGCGCCCTCCTCGCTGCGCCACGCCGACGTGACGGAGTTCATCCGCCGCTCGGGCTTGAAGAATCTGGAGGCGATTGATCTCTTTGATATCTTCGAGGACGAAAAAGTCCTCGGCGCCGGACGGCGGAGCATGGCCTACAAGCTCACCTTCCGCCACGCGGAGCGGACGCTCACCGACCAGGAAGTGAACAATGCCTTCGAACGCCTGCGGGAACGCCTGGCGCGCGAACTGAATGTGGAGCTGCGCTGATGACGCCGCAGGAGATGGTCGCGCGGATCGACGTGTTGCGCAAAGAGCGCAACGCGGTCATTCTCGCGCACAACTACGAATTGGGGGAAATCCAGGACATCGCCGATTTCTGCGGCGATTCGCTGGAACTTTCCATCAAGGCCGCCGCGACCGATGCGGAGGTTATCGTCTTCTGCGGTGTCCGCTTTATGGCGGAGACCGCGAAGATCCTTTCGCCGGGAAAAACCGTCCTCCTCCCCGTGGAGGACGCTCCCTGCGATATGGCCGATATGGCCGATGCCGAAGCGCTCCGCGCGTTCAAGGCGCAGCACCCCGGCGTCCTCGCCGTCTGCTACGTCAACACCACCGCCGCCGTGAAGGCGGAGTGCGACTGGTGTGTAACAAGTTCCAACGCCCTGGATATCGTCGCCGCCCTCCCGAAGGACCGCGAAATCGTATTCCTCCCCGATCGGAATCTTGGGGAATATTGCATGGAGAAAACCGGGCGCAAGATGATCCTCTGGCAAGGGTTCTGCCCGGTGCACGAGCGGATGACTCCGGAAATGGTCCTTCGCCGCCGCCGGGAGTTTCCCGAAGCCGAAGTGCTGATGCACCCGGAAGCCCCGGCCGCCGCCGTTGAGCTCGCGGATCACGCCCTTTCCACGGGCGGCATTCTGCGTTATGTGCGCGAATCCGCGCGGAAGGAGTTCATCATCGCCACCGAGCTTGGCATCATGCACCGTTTGGAGCAGGAGAACCCCGATAAGCGCATGATTCCCCTGACCAGCCAGGCGATCTGCCCCTGGATGAAAGTCATCCAGCTCGCCGACGTCCTCCGCTCGCTGGAGACCATGACGTTCCGCGTCGAGCTGGAGGAATCGCTTCGCTTTCGCGCCGAAATTCCCATTCGGCGCATGCTCAACTTCAGCAAGTAACCAGCCCGCGGGGCCGTCGCACGCCGTCCAGCTTCACTTGGAACCCGGCAACGATTCGGCGACTGGGAGTTGGATACGGTAGTGGACAGGAAAAAGAAAACGGCATTGATTACGGCGGACGATCCGCGTCCGCCGTATGTTTCTTTACTTCATCGAATCAATCGCCCGTTCGTAACCGACTGCGCGGGAGAGAAATTCGCGGTGGAGTTTCAGCCCCCCACGGATCCAGTGGGCACCAGGCGGCGTTGACCTTGCCATCCCGCCGGTGTCCGGTATCCACCTGGAAAATAAAGGCCATGCCCGAGAGTCCCATCAGCCGTTCATAGTTGATCGATTCACCGGCGCAGTTCAAGAGCGTCTGGAGCCCGCGCACATACCCGTTGCCGCCCCGGCCGCCGGCGGAACATTGGTTATGCGAACGCGGCGTTCTTCGCGCTGCACATTGTCTTGCGCGTGGACAGGCACGAGGCCTCCATAAGGGAGTAAAAATGCGCCGATAATGAGTTGCATCGGCATAGGAGTTATTCTAAAATCAAATGGAAACATAATAGACGTTCCTTTCCAAGACGCATCTGAAAATACGTATTTCGGGAATTACCCGTTGATTTTTCCGCCATTACTTTTTCATCCATTGCGTCGCGGCCTGAAGTTCCCCCACGGCTTTGGCTTCGGTTATCGAAACATCGTCAAGGAGCGCGGCCAGTGCCGTTCGCCCGTTGGTATTGGCAAAGGCTTCTTTGCTCGTATTTGCGGTATCGAGTTTCGCCAGCGCCGATTCATAGATCTCCGCGGCCGTCTGGAGGCTGTGGGCGACAGCGCTGCCATGCCGCGTCGCCATCTGCCGTAAATAGGGCGGGACGCTCCTCCGGTTTTGCTTCAGACTCCGGAGCACGTTCGCGCTGTAATGGGCAGGGCCGCAACGTTCGCCGTCGCGCAGCACCGCCGCCCACAAGGCAAAAGACGCCTTGCCGCTGGACTTGTTGCGACTGTCTTCCAGCGGACAGCCGGAAGAAGACTCGCCGAATCGGTCATGGTGCAAAGAAACGGCGAACGCGATGGCCTCCGCGTCGGCCCTGACGCGATCCATCGGCTCGCTCATCTCGCCCGGTACGACGACGGTCCAGGGGAAGAGCCCCGTCCGTTTGACACACGCAAGTTCCTCGCAGGCGAGTTGCCCCAACAATGGCGGCGTGCCGTCATCCATGCCGGTGACGAGCCAGGCACCATGCTCAACGGCCACAATCGGTCGCTCCGCCTGGAATGCCTCGACAATCGCACCTTGGTGCTGTCTGCGGAAATGTTCAGCGGCATCGGCGCGATAGGCATCCTTGTTCAAGGGCAATCGTCGTAGCGCCAATCCGTAAGCCCGGGCCAGGAAATCAAGCTGGAGCATCGCGCCCCACTCATCCAATGGCCACCAGCCCAGGTCCAGTTCCTTCACATCGGCTCCGTAGGGCGTATGTTTGCTGTCGGCCTGGAGGATGAATGCCAGCCCGCAGTCACCCGCCACGGTGTCGTACTCGCAGGAGACGCCACAGTAATTGAGCGCCATTTCATAGGCGCGCACAAGGCGGTTGCCGCCTTTTCCCGCGGGCGGGTCGGGAATGCGCAACGCCCGCGGACTCGGCGCAACGTCCGAGCTTGGAAGCGGGCGGCTGACAAGCACGGCCTTTCGCAATTCATCCCAGTTTCTGAATCCGTAGTCAAGCGCCAATGCGAACTGTGCTTCGGTCAGTGTAACGGAGGCGGAAAGGAGTTGCGCATCGTCCGCCCGCGCAAGGCGTTTGAGGTGGCGGAGCGCCTGACGTGCCGAAGCCTCGCTTTGAAGGTGAGCCTTTTGCAGGCGTTTGGCTTCGTTCTTAAGGTGCTCAAGGTCCGGTCGGATGGGGAGTGGTCGGGACATAACGGTCTTCCTTTCGTTCGCGCCCGTGGCCTGCATATGTGGGCAGAAAAGAATTCCTAACGTGCAATATAATGTGAAGGTGGGCTGAGTCCTTTCCGCAGGCCGTGGCGGCTTCCTTCAAGAGCCAAGAATAACATATCGCTACTCATTGACGTTTTCAAGTTATTTTACAGATTTTTGAAATTGGCTCTACCCTCAAAAAAATCACTTTCCATTCTCGCATCCGGTTTTTATTAATCGACTACGTAACCAAAGTGTGCGCAATGCGCGGCAACTGTACGCCGTCCACCTCCAGCAGGAAACCCGTTGGATCGGCGGTCAGTTGCAGCGCAAGCGCACCTGTGCGCAGGTGGTAGCTGTCTTCGGCGATGCGAATCGCGGGCTCTGTGGGCGCGGTGTCGAACTCGATGAAGTACGCGGCGTAATTCTTCCGTTCCGCATGCCGGTAGCGCCAGCGGTGGGTCGGCGTTCCGCCGCGTTCGCCTTCAATCGTCCCCATAGGCTCCGGCACAAGGGGTTTCAGCGGCGTAAGGCGCAGCTGAAGATCGGAAAAATGGGCGACGATCGCACCGTTGCGGACGCATTCCGTCCTCTCGCCGCCAAGGTGGAAGTTCGTTTCCGTCGCGACGGGCTGTGGCGTGGAGTCGAGCAGCAAATACCGGTTGGGCGCCAGTTTGATCACCGTCCGGAATAGGAGGAACGGCTGTTGCAAAGGCAGATTCTGTTCGGCGATAAGGCGCATGGAGCAGGGGGAGAACATGGTGGCGTATTCAATGTGGGCGCCCAGTTTCACGCACGTGGGGTACCCCCGGTGGAAGCGCCAATGGTAATTTAGAATTCCCCCGCCGGAAACGGTGCGGCGCGAATGCCCCAAGTCACAGAATTTCCACCCTCCCGCGTTGACGGAGCCTTCGCCCCCGTCGCCGATAAGCATTCGTTCCGCGCCGAAAAGCCAGAAACTCCCGTCGTCGTTGTGATGGTGTCCCCAGGCGGAACCGGTGCGGAGTGCGAAAAGACTTTCCCCCAGCTTTGTGTCGTGTCCGCGAAAGAAAATGCCAAGTCCGGCGAGATGTTCACTCCGGAGCTTCGGCGGAACGGGTTCCACGGAAAGCGGCGCGGAACTGCCGTATTCGCGGGCAAACCACGCGAGTTCGGCGGCAAGCGCCGGATCGGTGGCTTGCATTTCGCGGGAGAAAAACGCCCAGAGCCGCCGGTAGTTTTCCGGATCGGCCCCGTGGTCGCCGAAGGGGAGGATGTAGCGGCAGAAGCCGAAGCGTCGGTCGCGTACCGTGCGCTGCGCCACGGCGCAGGAGAGGAGCTTCCGAAAACGCGCATCGGCGAAAAAGTCCGCTTCGCCGCGCTGCTTGAGGATGCTTAAAAGCATTCCCACAGTAGCGAGGACGTGCTGGAAGTACGTATGGCTCTCCTCCCAGACGCCGCTTGCGTTGTAGACGTGCGTATCGAGTTGTTGCCCGAAGTGGGCGACGAACGTCTGCCGCCAGCGTTCGGCGCGAGGGTGTCCGGGGAAGGCCGCGCCGACGGTCGCGGGGAGGTTGATGACGTCGGTATAAAAGTTCTGGTTGGCCATGCCGCGCATGCCCGGGTCAAGCGATTCGGGGTCCGAGCCGGGGGTCATGGCCGATTCGCCGGGGTAGTAGTTCGGCGTGTGCATGATCTCCGCAAGGAGGGCGAAGCGTGCGCGGAGCGTGCGGCGGACATCTTCCGGGACGATGCCGCGGCGACACTGCTCGGCAAAGAGGAGCGCGAAGGGCGCAACCTGGCGGGCGACGACGGCGTTGGTGGAAATCGATCCCGCGCCGTACCAGAAAATATCGCACCGGCAGCGGAGATAGTCCGCCATTTGTTCCCGGAGGACCTGCGATTCCACGCCGAGCTGGGCGCTGCGGAGAATCAGTTGCGCGAATTCACCGTCGGCCGCTTCCCGGAGCGGGGGGAGGGCGGCAAAGTCTTCCTCCTCCCAGTCGAAAACCAGCGAAAGCTGATCCTGGAGCGGGAGAAGACCGCGCTGGATGAAAAGGCGGCGGAGCAATCCCTGCTGGGCGCGGAATCGCTCCACATTGCACGAGAGTTCGAAGTGCGAGAGAGGTGTGGGCAACTCGTCCGACCAACTCGTGTCGTCCCCGGCGGCGGGGCGGAATTCCTCCGGCGTTGTGAGAACAAGACCCCAGACGCGGCGCCCTTTGCCGATCTCCCCTTCCAGGAAAAGGAAGGGCTCGGTGGCGGAATGATCGCGCCCCGTAGTGCGTTCGGCGGGATTCGGCGGAATGCTGTCCGCCTTGATGGCGGGCGGAACGCCGAGGCGCGTGGAGAGTTCCATGTTGCGGATGCGGCGGAGCACCATGCTCAGTTGGTTTTGGCGGTTTCCGTGCCATTCGCCGCCGCGAAGTGTTACCGCGCCGCATACCGTTTCGTTGTGCTTGAACGCAAAACCGTCGGAGAGGTTGAGCTGCGAGAATTGACTCCAGCACCCCAACCGGGCCACCTGGTTGTCGATGCCGTAATCCAGCAGGATGGTACGGTAGGAGGCGCTTGTGTCCAGGAGGTAGCCGGTCGTCGCGGCGGGGAATATCCAGAGGAGCTGATCGCCGTCCCGCCCATCGGATATTTCGTCGATCTCGGCAAAGCATTGTTGTGCGTCGAGGGTCAGCCGGAGGGTATGGATGGTTTTTCCCGCCGGATTCAGGGCGCGGAATTCCACGACGTTGCGGAGGGGGCCCGCTTCCAGTACACTGCGCTCCATTTTTACCGGCGGAAGGTCGCAGTCGAAGCGCGTCATTCCGAAGAATGTTCCTTCAGCGCCCCGGATTCCAAGGATGGGACCCGCCGGGTAGCGTTCGGCAAGGGGCCCGCCCGGAGCAATGCGCAATGCGCAGCGACTGTTTTGAAGCACGTTGCCTTCCAGCGCGGCGGGGGCGTCGCAGGCAAAGGGCGCATCGGACGCGACGAGGTTGCGCTCCTGTCGGGGATGGAGCGCGAGAAGGGCGAACAGAATCTCCGGATTTTCCTTGGATTGCTGGCAAGGGATTTTTTCTCCGGAAACGGTGTCGAGCAGCATTCCGCATCCGGCGATTCCCGCGAGGCGTGGAAGAGCGACAATTTGAGATTCATGCTCAAAGCCGCACATTTCACGGAGGAGGATGGAGTTGCCGCCGTCGGCGGCCCGAAGCATCGCGTGCATATGTTATTCCTTGTTAAGAAGACGCTGGCGAAGCATTTTAAGGCGATTGCCTTGCGGCAATGCGGACGCCTTTTCGCGCAGGTCAGCGGCCAATTGTTCAAGTTCCAAATCGGATACGTCCCCGCCGGAGAGAATGGGCATAGCCAGGCGGTCGGTTACTTCGTGGTAGAAAAAATCGTCCTCGTAACCGGTATGCTGTGTGGTAAGCGGGGCCTGTTCAAGGATGAATTGTGCGACTTCGCTCAAGTCCACCGGGTATTTTTTCGGTTCGTCCGCCGCCTGACGCAAATAGCGCTCGACCGGAGAATAGCCGATGGCGCGTTTCATCATCATCTCCTGAATCGGCCGCGAGAGGATGAATCGAATGAGTTCCGCGCACCCAGGCGTGCTCCGGTTGCCAACCACGGCCGCGCGGCAGCAGGGAATCTGGAAGTGAATACCCGGTTCGATGGGGATGGGGAGAACGCCGAATTGCGATTTTTTCTGGGAAAGATCGATGCTGCCCGCCACAAAGGACGCGCGCGCGGCCCAATTCGAGCGAAGCGCGGCCAGTTCACGCATTTCCGAAAAGGGGCCGTTGGGGACATTCATATTGAAAAGGCGGTGGTCGTGGATGTAACGGAAGCAACGACGGAATTCGCGCAGACGCGGCAAGGTGTTTTCGCTGTCGAAGTCGGCGCTTTCGTTGAATCCCGCGGCGGAAAACATGAACGGCATTCCCAGGGGGTGAAGTTTTTCCCGGCAATCCGGTGTCGCCGCCACGCATTCGAGAAAATGGAAAAGTCCCTTGCGCCAGTTGTAACCGATGGGTTTGTACTCAAGGTTGTAGAAAAATTGCGTGGGCTGAAGCTGGAAGGGGATGCAGAAGCTTTGGAGCTGGCTTTCCAATCCGGGGAGGAGCGGCTCCGGGCAGAGGGGGGCGCCGAGCATCCGCTCCAGTTCCGGCGGCGGAACAAGACGGAGAGATTTTTCAAGGGGCTCGGTGATGCTCAGGATTACGCTTGCGTTGCCGGTGTTGTTGTCGCGGAAGTATTCGAGGACCTCTTCATCGCTCCAGAGAAAGCGTGGCGAAACGCGGAATTGCGGGTGCGCGTCGCCGAACATTTTAATGGCGACGCACCAGAAATCGATTTGCCAGAGGGTGTTTTCCATAATGACGACGTCGACCTCGCGGCAGATATCGTCTTCAAGGATGGCGGTGTTGCGGACAAAGAAGCCCTTGCCGGCGGCGCTGCTGAGCACCCCTTCATCGACCAGTCCCTTGAGGGCGGCGTTGACCACATGGTGCGATTCGTCAAAGCGCGCGATCAGGTCCCGGATGCTTGGAATGCTCTCCTTGAAACCGGAAGACTGGTTCGCGATGTTCGCTGCGATTTTCTGCTTCAGTGCGTCCACTCGCTTCGACATGCATCCTCCCTCGGTTGATTTAGTGAATTGCCTCTACAGGAATACAATATCCACTGTTATTTCTTTTTCAAGCAAAAAAATACAATTGTTTGATTTTTTATCAATATTTTCCGCTTTTTGTGCGCATTCGCATAACAGCAGTTCGGAAAAAACATGAAATTGTTTGATTTTAGGCTTGCTTTCCTGAAAAAGTTCAACTATAATTATAAGGGGAACAATGGAGCCTTTAAAGAGGAAGATGGAGCTTTTATGGAATTGAATTGTTACGGTCGCCTCGGATTGTTGCTGCTCGGTCTGGGTCTTGGCAGTGTTTCCGCACTCGGCATTGCCAATTTTGAGCAGAAGATGCCGGGATACCACGAGTCGCTCGGCGTCGACGGCGCCCGGCGCGATTATGACTTCAATGTCATCAACTACAAGAGCAATGCTCCGGGCAACGTCTTCTTTGCCGGAGAAACTCCGGAATTGACCGTGCAGGTCCGCAATACCAGCGACAAGGAACTTGCCATCAACGGTGTTTGGCGGTTCATCCGCTGGAACAGCCGTCAGATTCCCGGCGACTTCTGGTCCGCAACCATGACGCGTGAACGGGTGGTCGAAGAAATTCCCGTGCAGTGTAAAATCGCTCCCAAGGGATATGTCGATGTGGTTCTGAAGCCCGCGCTCCCGGCGGAGTTCGGCGGCTATGCGCTGATTCTCGATGCCGGGAAGGCGGCGGGGGCCCGTTTTGTCACCTCAATTTGCCGTGTTCCCAAAACAGAATCGGCGGCGGTGCAGTTCCCGCTCCAGTCGGGTGAATTTTTCGAGCCGGCGGCGATGGCGCGCGTCGGCCTGCAGGCGATCCGTTTCGGCATTCCCTACGATCCGTCCGGAACCAAGGAACGCGAAAGGACCGAACAGCAGTTGGAAAAAGTCTTCGCGGAAATGAAGAAGAACAACGTTGTGGCGACCATCGAAATCGGCGCGGGCGGCTCCGGGTACGTCATGGATGTCGTTCGTCCGCACCTGGATGCCAACAACGTGATGATGCAGACCAAGTCCGACTACGTTTGGCACCCGAAATACGACGAAGATTACCGTAAATTTCTCTACGATATCATGGTTAAATACGGCTGGCCGAAAGGGCCTGTCAACGGAATCATGCTTTGGAACGAGCCCTGGGAAGGCATCTCCATCTCCGGTTGGGGCGCGGACATGCTCCGCTATCGCGAGCTTTATAAGATCATGGGCGAAGCGACGCGTCAGGCGGAGAAAGACGGCAACGTGCGCGTCCTTGTCGGCGGGTGCGATTCTTCCAGCAATACGTTGGACAAACTTTTCCCGGATGGTTCGCAGGAATTCATGAAGTATTTTGATTTTTGCAGCATCCATTATCAAGGCCTTTCTTCGCCGAGTCTGTACCGCGACTGGATCAACCGTTCCGGCGGTCGCGTCCTCATTTGGGATACGGAAAGCTGGGTCGGCAACGCCGACGATGTGCTCGCCACGACCATTGCGGCCAACCGCGCCGCGGGGTACGACCGTTCGATGGGATTCTTCAATGGTTATGCGTTCGGAAACAATCCCCACCACGGACGCGGGAACAAGACCGAGCGGATTTTGACCGAGAAGGGCGAGCAGACTGTCGAGCTCCCGTTGATTGCGTACCCGATGGCCGCCGCCGTCGCGGCGACGCAGCATTACATCGGCAACCGTTTGTTCGAAAAGGTGATGATCCAGGACGGCCTTCCATGGCTGTTTGAATTCAAGGGATTGGATGAAGAAGAATCCCCGTCGTTTCTGAAGCGTTGGTTCGGCAAGGCTTCCGAAGATAGGACTATTGTGCTTTCCGGGGATCTTTCGCGGATTTTCGGCGATCGCGCCCCGTATTCGCGGCAGGTGGCCCTTTCCGAAGTAAAGGCCAAAAAACAGTGGCGCGCACACGTTGCCGCCATGCGCCCCGGAACGCCGGAGTGGAAGGCCGCGTTCGACGAACTCCGCCGCCGGATGCCGCACCTTAAGCTCAACGACGGCAATTTGTTGGCGAATTGGGAAGAAGCGTTTCGCCAGACCTGGATGCCTGAGGGGGTGTACTTCGAATTTTCCGCCGATCCTTCGTACGGTGTCTACGACATTTACGGGAACGAAGTGAAACCGCAAGGCGCTCTTTACCGCCTCGGCCTGGATTCGGGGAGCTGGTTTTTGCGTTCGAAGGAACCGGGTGGATTTGCGAAGCTGGCGAAGGCGGCCGTCGCCGGGCAGCTTTACGGGATCGTCCCGACGGAGCTGATTCCCCATGACTTCCTGGCGCCGGTGGTTCCCGGATCGGTGCTGAAACTCGAGGCGCACAATATGTTGAACCGGACGCTGAAAGGAAAATTGGATATCTCCATCGGCGCGTTGAAGCTCGAATATCCCGCCGAGCTGAATCTTGGGCCGTTTGAGCGGCGCGAAGTGCTTGTGAAGATCGTCGGCGGCAACGCCGATCCGGAAAATTTCTACCGCGCCAGCTTCCGTTACGATGCGGGCAAGGACGGCATGGCCGAGGCGGAAGATACCATGCGCGTGAATCGCATCGCCAAACGGACCATCGAGGTGGATGGCAAATTCGACGATTGGAAGGATGTTCTTCCCCAGCGCGCGTTGAGCTCCGACAACGCCGCGCGTACGCAGATGGAAGCGGCTTGGCTTCCGTTCGATAAAGTTACCGATTTCAAACGCGGCGGTCAGGCGGAAGTCCGTTTTGCCGCCGACGACGAGTATTTCTATGTGGCCGCGCAGATCACCGATACGGTGCAAGACAAAGGGACGCTCCGTTTCGCGACGGCGGATTGGGATGAGTTCTTCTACCCGGAAGTGAGCCGCGATTACGTGAAAGATAAAACCTTCGTTTTCGAGGTGCAGAACGAGGACGCGGCCGCCGCGCGCGTCGAATCGCCCGACGGCAAACGCCTCGCCGGAACGATCCGCTCGAAGATCGACCGCATCCGTTACGATCTGGAGCTCCCGACGGAGAAGTTGACAACCGTTACGGCGTACATTCCGTACGCGGATTTCCGCAGCGGCCGCCTCTGCTCCGTCCGGATGATGGACAGCGCGACAGGGCGCGAGCTGGCGGGGCGGCAGGTTTGGAATGTGAACACCGGCGCGTTCGTCTCGTTCGCGGCGGCGGGCAAGGTTTCGCTGGAGGTGGTGAATCTCCGTCCGTGGCACCGTGAGTCGGGGCGCATCGCGGGACTTTTCTTCGACGAATATACTGACACCAAGGTCAAACGCAACACGAAAAACGCTGCGCAGGCTTCCTTCCTGGGGCTCGATGAAAACAAGCCCGGCCTTTGGCGCGGACGCTTCGGCAAGCTCGGTTATATTCTCCCCGGAGCGGACATCGCGAAGGTGGAGCCGGGCATTGCGTTCAAGCTCCGGAACGACGAAACGTTCCGTGAACACAAATGGCCCGCCGACGTGCGGCGCTTCAGTTACCGCAAACGGCCGATCCTCCCCGACGGCGCGTCGAGCGGCAAGGCGGGCTTCCAGCTCGCGTTCAACTCGATTCCCGCCGACCAGGACAAAGTGATGCTCGCAACCTTGCCCGGAACGCCGTTCGGCTTTATCAACTACCGTTCGAGCGACCGTCAGTTCGCGTTGAATCGCGTGGCGCCGGAGTACGGCGGCGGCACGGAAATCTGGCGCTTGGAAGCGCCGGAAGCGCCGCGCAAGCATTTCTACCCGCGCCAGCCGAAGGCTCCGTGGGAAGGGGCCGCGGAGGGAGGTAAACTCGTAATTAATTACGAAGGGAACATGCGTTTGATCGAAGCGGCGATTCCGTGGTCCGAGATGCCGGAAGTCAAGGCATTGCGCGATGCGGGCAAACCGGTCAAACTCTCCTTCCGCGCGAACCGCGAAGGCGCGGCATCGATCGAGTTCGGTGATGGCCGCGCGGCCACCCGCCCCGGCGGCATGACGTTCAGTCCGGACTGGAAGCAATCGTACACCAATGAAATTGAATTTTCTTTTGAGAAATAAGGAGATGCATACAATGAAGATTGGAATTTTTATCGCCGGTGGGCTGCTTGCTCTTGGGACGCAGGCGGCGGAGTTCTTCAAGGTCGACTTCAACGACATGGAGTTGGAAAAGGCCCCTGCCGTGGAGCGTTTCAACAAAAACGCGACCGCGACACGCCCCACGACGGCCAAGGTCATCGAGCAGGGGAAAATCGCCGTGGTCAAAAGCGCCGGAGGACTCACGGATCAGCCGCTTTTGTTGGATTTCGGCCTGAGCAACACCGCCGGGTCGGAATTGATTTTCGATGGCGGCAACAACCTTGTTACTTCCGGAACGTTGCGGATTTCGTTTGATTTCTGTCCGGTCGAATACCGCGGATCCAGCGACGGCAAACCGGAAACGGCGTGCAGCATCCGTCTGACGGGGAACGCCGGTGTGGATTTTGCGTTCCTGAACTTCGGCTTCCATGCGCCGGATGGGCGGACGATGGAGTTGGTTCCCGCGGGCGGACAGAAGATTTCCGTAGGGAGCTTCGAGCTCGGCAAGGCGTACAAGTTTGAGTTTACGGTGGACTTCGCCGCTTCCGAACTCGCACTGAAAATCGATGGAGAGCTGAAGGCGGAGAAGGTGAAAGTCAACCTTGCGAATGCCTTCCGTTTGTTCCGCTTCCGCTCCGGCCAGGCGATCGGCGGCCGCGACGGCGCGCTGGTTATCGCCGTGGACAACGTGGTAATCTCCAACTGAGGTGAAGGCCAATGAAAAAGAAACATTTCACGCTCATCGAGCTGCTGGTGGTGATCGCGATCATAGCCATTCTCGCGTCCATGCTCCTTCCGGCGCTGAGCCAGGCGCGCGACCGGGCGAAGAACATCGCCTGTGTCAGCAATCTTAAGCAAATCGGGATCGCGGTCGGCGTATACTCTTCGGACTATCCCCGTAATGTGTTTCCGCCCCGTTATGGATGGGGGCGCAATTGGGGCTTCAGTTGGGATGTGTTTCTTTTGCAGTCGATGGGAAAGAGTATTATCAAGGAATATTACTCGACCTGCGATACGGCTCAGCTCTACAATAAAATTCCGAATGCGACCCGCAGCGGGGAAACAAACGGTTATACGCAGCCTTCAAATATGAACGATCCCAAGACCAAGGCTTTTGCCTGCCCGCTGGACGTCTACGGCGTCTATACTTCGGACGGGACGCGTCCGTCCCGCCGCAGCTACAACTTCAACGACGGCATGAACAGTGGAACGAGCCTGAAATTCAGGGGAGAACCGCTTGATCTTGATGCCTACAAAGGAGCGGACAAATTCACGCCGCTTTCCAAGATCGCCTTGGTCGCCGATTACTTTTTATCGGGATCTTCCACCGAGTCGAGAAACTATGTCGGATACATCGACAATTCCAAAGATTACGCCGGATGGTATGCGACCGCGATCACCAACCCCAACGTCAATGCGCAATTCCGGACGCATCCGGATGGCGGGAGAAACAACCTTTCCTTCACCGGAAACGTTTTTTCGTTGCGTATCGCCGAACTATCCAACGCCGGCAGCCTCGGACGCTGGAGTTACGATTACCGCCGCCGGTGATTCAACAAGAGGAGCGAGGTATGCGAAAAGCTAGGAACGGTTTTACCTTGATCGAACTTCTGGTTGTGATCGCGATCATAGCCATTCTCGCGTCCATGCTCCTCCCTGCCTTAAACAAGGCGCGGACCCATGCGCGGAAAGCGGGATGCATCAATGCGCTTAAACAAATCGGGGTCGGCATGACCTCTTACGGCGGCGATTACAGGAACAATTTATTTCCTCCCATGACCGGACGTACGCGGAACATGGGGTTCACGTGGGATGTTGTTCTGCTGACGTATATGGGGCGCTCGACGAGTGATCTTTGGGCGGCCTGCGATATGAGCAAGCCATACAACAATGGCGTCGGCGGGAATCCGGGCGTCCAATCGGGCGATATGCCTGACCCGAAGACCAAAGTCTTCAAGTGCGCCCTGGACGTTGACTCCACATACGCCGGGCGGCCCTCGCGGCGCAGCTACTGCTTCAATGGGGCGGGCGGGCTGCCCACCACCAACGTTCCGGCGGGCCTTTCCGCCAACAATGTTCCGCTGAATTTGGACCGGATCAAGCCTTGGGTCGGCGGTTCCGATTGGCGCAAGACGGCGACGGTTTCCGAAATCGGGCTTATTGGGGATGCTTACGACTCCACGCAGCCTGCGGTGCCGAATAATATTGTCGGCTACACCGGCGGCCAGTGCACGACGTGGTGGAATTACAACAACCTGCCGACGAACGGACATGCGGATGGGACGAAAAATTTCCTTGCCCCGACCGGATCGGTCTTTGCGCTCAGCGCGCTTCAGATGGATCACCGGGGAAACTCGAACGCATATCTTGAGGCGCGGCGGAATTTGAATTACTCGTTCAACTGATCGATGCGTCATAGAGGACGAATAACCTAATAAAAGTACAGGAGGATGGTATGGTGTTGAAAAAGAAAAGCCGCTTCACCCTGATTGAACTTCTGGTGGTGATTGCGATCATCGCGATTCTCGCTTCCATGCTCCTTCCGGCGCTGAACAAGGCGCGGGATCGGGCGAAGAACATCACGTGCGTCAACAAACTCAAGCAGATCGGCGTTGCCGCGGCGACGTATTCCGCCGATTACCCGCGCAACGTGTTTCCGCCGCGCACAGGACGCGCCCGGAGTTGGGGATTTACATGGGATGTTACGTTGTTGACCTATATGGGACGCTCCGGCAAGGACCTCTATCCCAACTGTGATATGACTCTGGCGTACCGCCACGTCCCGACCACCGGCACCAGTTTTGCAAACGGCGGCACGCAGCCCGGAGATATGAATGACCCGAAAACGAAGAATTTCGCCTGCCCGTTCGATACGGATATGTCCGCGACCGGCGCTCCGGCGCGTGTTTCGCGACGCAGCTATACGGTGAATCACGGGTACAACAACGACATGCGGATGAACATCGCCGTCCCGCTCGATCTCGACGCCTTCAAGGGGCCCGGCGGAGGCTCTGACCCTGGGTTCACGCTTTCCAAGATCACGCTGATCTCCGATCGGTTCCTTATTACCCCGCGCGCGACGGCCCCCACCGATCCGGGTGGTGCGGATTTCTACGTCGGCTTTACGGGTGGAATCGGAACCTCTTACGCAGGTTTCTACAACACGGCGATCGGCGCGGGGGACTTCAATCCGCAACTTTTGGGGCACCCGGACGGGAGCCGGAATGCGCTTTCGTTTGTCGGTAACGTCAATATGCTGAAGGCTTCGGATCTTACCAATGCCTATGCGCGCTGGTATTTCGATTACCGGGTGAAATAAAAGAACCGTACAGCAGAAATAGGGAGATGTATGAGAAGAAAGAAGGATACCTTCACTTTGATCGAACTTCTTGTGGTAATCGCGATCATCGCGATCCTCGCTTCCATGCTTCTCCCCGCACTGAACAAGGCGCGGGATAAAGCCAAGAATGTCGGCTGCATCAACAATCTTAAGCAAATGGGGTTGGGCGCGTCGCTCTACAGCGGCGATTTTCGGGTCAACGTGTTTCCGCCCGCCGTTGGGCGGACGCGGAGTTACGGCTTCACCTGGGACGTTTCGCTCCTTACCTACATGGGCCGCTCCAATCCCTGGCCTGCGTGCAATCTGGATTTACCGTACAACAACGGCACCGTGGGGATTCAGGGGGGAGACATGCCCGATCCGAAGACGAAGAATTTCAAGTGTCCGTTGGATATCGATTCCACGGCGGCGGGACGGCCGTCGCGGCGGAGTTACTGCCTCAACGGCGGGCTTGGCCTTGATATCAACACACTGTTGTTTATCGACCGGATCAAACCCTGGGTCGGCGGCAGCGACTGGCGTAAAACGGCGACCCTTTCCGAAGTCGCCTTGCTTGCGGATCACTTCAATCCCTCCCAGTCGGGATCGGCCGACTATATCGTCGGACACCGTGGCGGGGTGAGCACAACATGGTGGGGATTTTCCAACGAGACGACCAACGGGCATGCCGACGGGAGTAAGAATGTGTTGTCCGTAACCGGTTCCGTCTTTTCGCTGAATTCGTTGCAAATGAACCACAACGGGAATTCGAACGCGTATCTCTACGCGCGGCGGCACTTTCAGTATTCGCTGTAAGGCGTGGATTTTTTTCAGGAAGGGAACAAGGAACCATGTTGAAGATGCTTGGATGGGGGGCCTTGGCCCTTTGCGGTACGGCGGCCTCCGGTGCCGTGCCGGAGTTTCAGTGCGGGGGAATGGACCGGAACGGTGCGATCATCCGTAAAAGCCCCGGCGGAACGGAACTGGCGGAAACCTCCGGCGGGAGCGTGGGAAATTTGGGCAGCGACTTTGTCGGCCGCTTCGATGCGAATTCCCCGGAAGTGAAGCTCCTGAACACCGCTCTGGCCCGCCCGGAGGGATCGGTTCCCGCCGAATTCGGCATCGTTCTGAAAATGGAGGAGCTGGAACGTTCCAGCCTTCTGCTTCACGCGAACTTCGGAATCAACATGCATGGCGCGGGGCTGACCCGCCGCGGACTCCTTTCGTCCTACCTGAAATTGAATGATGTTGCATTCAACGGCGTTACGACGCTGGACAGCGCCAACACGCCCATGCTCCGTTTCCAGCTCAAACCCTCCGGGGGGAAACAAAGGATCGACGCGATCGAACTTGTCTTCGCGATGCGCGTCGAGAACACCGCCACGCCGCAGAGATTGAAGGTGAACGATTTTTCCCTTGTCGAACTTCCAAACCAAGCCGCCGGCTTGAAGAACATCGCCTCTTTTGTGGACACTGTTCCTTCCGGGGCGATGGTCAAGGCGTTGAATGCGGCGGGGTTCCGGTATGAGTTTTCCGATGCCTCCAACGCGGATGCTCCGCTGCAATTCATCGGCTCGCGCCTCGACCAGGCCGAAACGGCGCGGAAAATATCCAAGGCCGTCGCGGCGGGGAAAACCGTTGTCCTGAACATGGATGTACCGTGCCGGGTTCTGCCGGAAATCGAAAAACTCGTCCCCTTCAATGATTGGAGCACCAAAGAGGGCCGCTTCCGGCGCGACGGCGCGGCGGTCGATTTTTCGTCCCCTGTGGCGCTGAACTGGGCGTACGATTTGCACCTCCCCGGCGCCCCCATTGAGAACAGTCTTCACCGTTACGATTTTTTGAAGTACGAAAAGCCCCTGAACAACTCCGACTGGCGCATTGTCGCCGCAACCCGCCAGGGAATGCCGCTGCTTATTTCCGGGCGCAGCGCGAACGGCAGGGTGTATGTCTTCGGCGGGAACTGGAACGACGGTGCGATGGCGACGTCGCCGGGTGTCGATGGTTTTATGCATGCGATTGTCCGCGACATGACCGCGCTCTCTTCCGACGTACCGGTCGTTTCGGATGGCCTGACTCTTTCCGTGTCGGATTTCCAGCCGGACGGGCTGTTTGTGGAAGTAAAAAACCCGTCGGAAAAAGCCGCTAGGGGCGTGCTGAGTTACCAAGTCGCCACCTGGGAGCGCGAAATCCTGAACGCGGAAACCGTCGAGTTTGAAGTCGCGGCGAAGGCGACGAAGAAAATCACCCTCCGGGAACGCGGCGCGTTCAAGGGGGATGCAAAGATTGCCGAATTGGGCAGCTCCATTCCGTATCGCCGTATTCGTGCCGCTTTTCTCATGGAAGGGCGAAGCAAAGTCGCAAACGAATTGCGCGCCGATGTATCCATTGCCCCGATTGTCGCCCTTTCGCTGAGCGAAAATTCCGCCTCCTGGCCCAAGGAAGCGGTCCGCGAAGAGATCGACAACGCTTCCGACGGCACCATCGGCAAACGGTTCGTCTGGCCTGTGGGGAGTGTTCCGGAAGTTACAATTTCGGTCTTCAACCGCCTGACGAACATCGCGCCCCTGGCCGTCGCCCGGGACGAAAAAACACCGGACAATCCCACGACGCCGGGGTTGAACGACCTTTCGCTTTCGCGCGGAAACGTCCGCCAGAAAGGAAAGAACCAGGGCGGCTGGAGCGGGCCGATTCTCCCCGCGCATCTCCTCTCGCTCACATGGAATCATCCTGTCGTCGTTGCGTCGCTGGGGATTGAAACCTATGGTCCGTTCCGTTTTGAAAACCGCACCAGTCCGGGGGCGCTGGAACTGACGGCGGATGGAACATCGCTTCTCAAAGTTGATCCGTTGCAGTTTACCGCCAACGGGAGCGAACTTTACAGCCGTTTTTACGGCGCGTTCTCCCCGAAAACGGCGCGTCGCATCGAGCTCGGGATGAGCAAAATGAATTCCCTGACGCTGGGGCATCTCGACAACGGCCCAACCAACTGTGCGATGAAAGAGCTGGAAATTTACGGATGGCCCGTCGAAGAAAACGTGAAATTCGAAGGAACGCTGGAGGTTTCCGCCACCGATCTTGTCTCCGGGAAAACCAGTGTTCTTTTGAACGAGAAAATTCTTCTTCCCGCCTATTCCAGGAAGGATATTACGCTCAAATTTCCCACGGGGGATTCGTTCGGCCCCGTCCGGTACGATGTGATAGTCCGCGATGGCGCGAAGACCGTCGCCTCGGCGCGCTGCGAAGCGCTGTACATTACGCCCGGACACCCGGCGGTGGTCAACAAGAAGACCCTCGGCGAATGGGAAGTCGGCCTTCTTTGTACCCCCGGCTGGTACAACTACGACAGCTTCGGGCGCGGCATGAAGGATTGGGCGCAGGGCTGGGGCGGACCGCACGATCAAATCTGGGCGCTGACCCACGGACTCATGGAAATCGGTTCGCGCAGCGTGGACAACCCCGCGCGGATGCTCACCACCGACGGGCGGAATTGCCACTACACCAACCCGTGGCGGCATCTGCCGGACGGAACGCTCGGCTGGGATTTGACCATCGAAAAGATTCTTCAGGATATGCTTACGGGGCGGCATCGCGGGCAGAAGAGCGTCTGGGTCGTCGGGTCCGACCGCTGGAACGGCATGCCCGTCGGCTCCATGTTCGGCTGGGACACGTTTGTACGCTTCGACCAATATTTGCGGAAAAGTACCGGCAAGGGGCTTGCCGCACGGAGCCGCCAGGGCATCAGCCAGGAGATCATGACGAAATACGCCGATCTCTGGCAGCGCTGGAATATGGAAGAGTACGCCAAAATCATCGAAGACACACGAAAAATGTTCGCCGACAAAGGGATCAAATTCACGTTCGAAACGCACGGCTCGTTTCCGCTTGCCGGTGGGGAACTTGGCGACAGGCTGGGGGCGACGCACGCCGGGGTCGGCACGGACCTTTTCTGGGAGCTCCGCAACCAGGACTTGTATTGGAGTTTGGGAACGCGCTTCGCAATTGTGGCCGCCAACCCGAATTTGTCCAGCGGTACCTACAAACAGTGGGGGTGGATTAACTCCGAGGCGAACCAGTGGTGGTACAGCAACAACGGCCCCGTGGAACCCTCGCGCCGCCAGTGGTACAGCACATACTTTATGGGAAGAGTCGATTCCACAGGGAAATTTCTCCCGTACCACGTCCTCGGCTACGGTTTGCAGGGCGGGGTTTCCACCAAATTTCACAAGCACGAAATTGAGAACTCCGAACGGACGTTCAATTTCACGCGGCAAGTGCGCCCGGAGGCTCCGGCAGGATACGGCTTCATCGTCTCCTGGGACAGCCACGTGCGCCGGATGTCCGCCGTTGGCGGCACGCTCGGTTTTGGCCTCTACGCCTCCGGCGGGTCGGAAAATCAACTCGAGCACCGGATGGGGAAGCTCTACGAAAAACTCGTTAAGAACGGTCTTCCCATCGGTTTTGTGAGTTCCAGCCACGCGCTTCAGAATTGGAAGGGCAAGAGTCCGCTGGTTCTCCTGGATGCTTCCGACTGGCAGGGCAAGGAGCTGGAAACAATTACGCGCCTTCACAACGCCGGGGCCTCCGTGATCGCATTCGGAGGCGACGACCGTCGCCCGGAAGCGCTCCGATTCTGGACGAGCGGTGCGACGAAGAAGAAAGCGGGCGCGCTGGAGTATTACGTGCGCCGGTCGGCGGGGAAAGCACCGCTTATCTACTGCCCGTTGAACGGGACGCAGCTCCCCGCCGGCGATATGGCGCTCCTTTTGGCCGAATTCGGGAAACTCTGTAAAATGGAAATTTCCGTGAAGCCGCAAATGGTGGTCAATCCGTTCATCAGCCACGGTGCGCTTTTCCTTGCCCTGGGGAGTATTGCGGACCAAAGCGGAACGGCGGAGATTGCGTTCAACCCCGTTGATTTCAACCCGGCGTTCGCCGGAAAGGCGCTCCGGGTCATCGACTTGGACGAAATGAACGAACTCCGCTCCGAAGGCGGTGTATATAAGTTCCCCGCCGCGGCCAGCGCCGGGCGAATGCTGATGATTGTGGAGAAGAAATAAAATGAAAAAAGTTTTGTTTGCCGCGCTTTTGTCCCTTGTCGCCGGAGTCTGCCTTGCCGCCGACCGGCGCATCCTCGTGCTCTGCTCCGAAAAAGCCGATCCGGCGATCCGGAAAGCCACCGAATCCCTTGCCGAAAGCCCTGTCTTTAAAGCGATGATCGATTGTGGCGGCGCGGCGGCGGAGAAGGTGGACTTTATGGCGAGCGAAAAGCTCCTGCCCGATTCGGCCTTCCGCCTCGCGGCGTTCAACCATCTGGTTGTCGTCGGTCTTCCGGAGCAGGATGCGTTGCTTAAGAAATGCTGGGGGCACCAGATCGGGCTGCGTCCCGGCGGGCTGGACGTTCTCGGCTACGGCAAGTGGAAGGGGGACTTCGGCACGGTGGAGTGCGATTGGAACCCGTTCTTGTACTCGGAAAAAGTGAAAACGAACGGTTTTTCGACCGTGCTTGTAAAGATTTCCGGAACCTCCGTCGCCGGGGTGCTGAAAGCGGTAAAGGCGTTCGACGCGGGGATGCTCAACGGCATTGTTCCGGCAGGGAAGGGGGCCTTGGAAGAAACCTCCATCCTTGACCTTGCGCCCGACGACACGCCGCCGCCCGCGTTGCTTGCGAAGGCCGGCGCGTTTGTACGCGCCGGTTGGACACAGCCGAGCGCGATTGAATACCGTGCGTACATCGATCTCGGCGGCGCGGAACCGAAGCGCATCTGGCGCGTGAAATACCTCGCCCCGAAAACGATGGACGACGTTTCCGCCAAAGGCTGGGTCAACGGCCTCCACCGCATGGCCTACGGCAACGCCGCGACGATCGCCGAATTCAAAGATGCCGCCGAAGCGAAAAAGACCTTTGATGCCTTGTCAAAACGCCCTGAAGCCCGGCGCGTCAAGCTCGGTCCCGCCGACGCCGTGATTTTTCCGCAGCCCAAGGACGAGGCGATGAAAGAGAGTTACGGCAGCGTTTGGTACATTGTCGCTGGCGCGCGCGTCGTCTCGTTGTCGCTCCCGGAAAAGGAATCGGCGGAAGTCGCAAGCGCGCTCTGAAAATGCGTTACGCACCCGAAGGCATGTTGGTTTGGGACGCGTGGTGCCTCGAGCGCGAAGGGCTTTTCCATTTGTATTTTCTTCAGCGCGATTGCGCGGAGGACCGGAAAAGCTCCGCGCAGGAAGAACTTGGGCACGCCGTTTCACGCGACCTCGTTTACTGGGAGACGCGTCCCAACGCCCTTGCCCCCGATCCGGAAAATTCGGATGACGATCTCCAGCCCTGGACGGGGTGCGCCATAAACGCCCCCGATGGGGATGTTTATCTGTATTACACCATGCGTGGGAGCCGCACGTTCGGCAGGGAACAGGCCATCGGTCTTGCGCGGAGCTCTGACGGCGAATGCTTCAAACGCTTCGCCGGAAATCCCGTAGTTCGTGCGCCGAATTCCCCGATTCCGGGGATGTCCGACTGCCGCGATTTGTGCGTGATTCCTGCGCCGGACGGCGATGGGTTCCTCGGCTATTATGCGGCGCGGCGGCAGGCGGAAACGCTCTGTGAAACATCCGCGATTTTCGTCGCGTTCTCACGTGACTTACTGCACTGGGAGGATCGGGGCGCGGTGTTTTTCGGCGGCCCCTTCGCCTGCGTGGAGGTCCCGGATGTTTTTGAGTTGGAAGGGCGATGGTTTCTTACCATGCTTACGGGCAACGTCTATGGCGGCCGCGGTGCTCTTCCGGATGCGATGACGGGGGCGACGGTGTATGCGCAGTCCGATTCTCCCTATGGACCATTCCGCCTGCCGGACGATTTCGTGCTCCTTGGGGCACGAAGCGCCTCGCCCATTTCGGTGCGGTCGATAGCAAAAGACGATGCCCGGCTTGCACTGTACACCGACCGCATCCGGCAAAATCCCGAATTCCTCGACTCCCGCCTCCGTGTCGGTTTTTTAAGCACCCCCAAGCGTTATACCTTGCGAAACGGGCGCCTTGCTCTTTTGTATTGGCCGCTTCCCTTTAAGGAAGCTGCCGCCCCGTTCCCGTTGGCGATGGAAAAAACATGGGGGCAAATCTGGGGAATGAAGGATGCACATTGGGTATGGGGTGAAGTGGAAATTTCCGGACAGTGTGCGGACCGCTGGAGTGTGTTGCCCCTGGCGGGCGATTGGGGCGATTTTTTTATGCTCGAATGCGAATTGGAGTCTTCCGCCGCGGCCGCCGGATTCGTTGTGCATAGGCAGGAAAATGTACCGAATATTTGGCCGCATGAACGGGGGCTCGGGTTCTTCGTGGAACCGGAGGCCGGGCGGGTGATGGCGGCCGATCTCCCGTTTTTGGAGTTCACCGAAATACGGACGGCCGACGTGTGCTCCCGTGGCCGCATGCACCTCCGGTTGATCCGTCGCGGCGTGGCGCTGGAGTTTTATGTGGAGGATGTTCTGCTCCTTGCATTCACGTATGCGAAGGGGACGACCGGCGCAATCGGGCTTGCGGTGGATCGGGGCGCGGCGTGTTTTCGCAAGCTTCGCGTCAGCCGAGTTTGAAGGCGGAGCGGATGCCGCGAACCGCCATCTCCACCGCCATCGCCGCGAGGACCAATCCGGCGAGGGTTTCCAGCGCCGAAAGGGCCTTGGGTCCCACGAAATTGCGCGCGTAACGCCCCGCAAGCAGGAGCGCGGTTCCGCCGCTCCACGCAAGGATGAGCGCCACCGCGCTCAGGATAAACGGCATTCCCGGCGATCCGCCGATGAGGATGCAGCTGGACATGGAAGCCGGTCCCGCAATCAACGGAATGGCCAGCGGAACAACCAGCGGTTCGCGCTCCGGCGGCGCGTTCGGCGTTTTGGCGGGCGGGCCGAAGATCATGTTCAGTGCGATCAGGAAGAGGACGATCCCTCCCGCAAGCTCCAGCGAAGCCTGGCTGATGTGAAGGAGGGCGAGTATTTGCTCCCCGCACAAAAGGAACGCGCCGAGAATCCCGAGCGCGATCAGCGATTCCCGCAGAACCACCGCCACATACCGCCGCGGCGTGAGATGGTCCAACGTGGCGACGAAGACCGGAAGGTTGCCCAGGGAATCCATGACCATGAAGAGGAGGATTACCGTAGGCCAGAAGTTGTTGATCATAATTCGTCCGTTGTGTTCATGTTCCGATACACTAGCGCAAATCTGCGAAAAATCAAGAAAAAGATATTGAAAAGAAACGAAAAGAGAGCTATAGTACCAGGATTATTATTTTAAACGGCGTATTGCCTTGCAAAGAACTACAGACGATAGAAGAAAGGTCGGGTGAAAATATGGCGAAGACATTGGCGGATGCCATCGGAATGGAAGTGCGGACGCAGGGCGCGTGCCGCCGGGAGTACGATTTCACGGTTTCGCAGGCGGATATGGCCCGTGAAAGCGAGATGGCGTTGCGCGAAATTTCGATGGCGGTCAATATTCCCGGTTTCCGCCCGGGCAAGGCGCCCGCCCAGATGATCCGCTCGCGTTACGCCGCGGAGCTCAAGGAAGAGTTGGGCCGCCGGATTTTTTACACCGCCTACCAGAAGGTCATGGCCGATGAATCGCTCGACGTGGTCGGCTGCAGTCCCGCCGCCGAACCGGAAATCAAGCCGGATGCCGAGTGCAAGTTCACGCTGAACGTGGACATTGCTCCCGAATTTGAGCTTGGTGACTACAAGGCCCTGAAGGTCGATCTCCCGAAAGAAGAAGTAACCGACGCCCAGCTTGAGGAACGCGTTACGTTCTACCGTAAGATGTATGGCGATTTCGCCGAAGTCGGCGGCCCGGCGCAGGCGGAGGACATGCTCAAGGTGGCCTATTCTTCCGATTTCGCGTTGCCGGAAGGGGCCTCCCCGGCACTTGCCCGGCAGGTTGCCTGCGACGATACGTTCATTTGGCTCAGCGAGCCGGAAACAATTCCGGGAACGATCGCCGCGCTCACCGGGGCCGAGATCGGTAAAGAATACGCCGTCAAGGCCGAATATGCCGCCGATTCCCGCGAAACCGAATTGGCCGGAAAGACCGTGAATTACAAGGTGAAGGTTCTGGGCATCCGCCGCCGCTCCGAGCTTAGCGACGAGCAGCTTTGCGCGAAAACCAAGGCCCCGAGCCTCGAGGCGTTCAAGGCCGGTCTCCGCGGCGCGATGGAGCAGGAAGTGAATTCCAAGCGCCAGGAAGGCCTGGTCGGTCTTGTGTACGAGAAGCTCTCCGGAGCCGTCGCCGACTTCGAACTCCCCCCGGGCGTTCTGGAGACCGAATCGGGCAAGGAACTCCGCAAGATTGCAAACGAGGCGATTAAGAGCGAAGAGGATGCCAAGACGTTCGAGGCCGGCATCGAGGCGCACCGCGCCGAAGCCGCGAAACGCGCGGTCGCGAACCTCCGCAAGACGTTCATTCTCCGCAAGATTGCGAAGATTGAAAACATTGAAATCACCCGCGAAGAGTTCGAATCGCAGCTCAAGGGAATGAGCCATTATTACGGCTATAAAGAAAGTGAACTGCGTTCGATGCTGGAGAAAACCGGCGGAATGGACGATCTGCAGCTCGATATGCTCAATCAGAAAGTTTTGATTTTCCTGGCGAAACAGTCGGAGTAATCTGCCGGAAATCAGTGTATTGAAAGGATGTGCCGGATGAAAAGCCTTCTTGTGCCGATGGTGGTTGAACAAACCGGGAGCGGCGAGCGCGGGTACGATATTTATTCGCGCTTGCTTAAAGACCGGATTATTCTTTTGGGGACGCCGATTGACGACGATGTCGCCAATTTGGTGATTGCCCAACTCCTGTTTCTTCAGGCGGAAGATCCCAAGAAGGATATCGATCTGTACATCAATTCCCCCGGCGGCTCCGTAACCGCCGGACTTGCGATTTACGACACGATCCAGATCCTCTCCTGCCAGGTTAAAACCTACTGCATGGGGCAGTGCGCCAGCATGGGCGCGGTGCTCCTCACCGCCGGAGCCAAAGGAAAGCGTTTCGCTCTTCCCAACTCCCGTATCATGGTGCACCAGCCCTGGGGCGGCGCGCAGGGAACGGCCGCCGACATCAGCATCCAGGCGCAGGAAATTCTCCGCCTCCGGAGCATGCTGAACAGCATTCTTGCGAACCACACGGGGCAGGCGCTGAAGAAGATCGAACGCGATACCGAGCGCGACTTTTTCATGTCCGCCGCGGAAGCCGTGGCCTATGGGTTGGTGGACCAGGTGGTCGCCAAGCCGGGAAGCAAGGTGTAATGCATGGCCCGCAATAAAGATAAAGAGCTTCTTTGCGCTTTCTGCGGACGCGGCAACCAGGAGAATCCTGAGTTGGCGTTTGCCAAAAGCGCCTACGACGGGGTCGGCATTTGCGCCGATTGCCTTGAGGCGGGGTACAGCTCCGTGGTGCTTGCGAATAAGAACACCGACGACAACGCGTCTTTGCCCGCGGATTTTCTCCTGCCGACCCCGGCGGAGATCACCGTCGAGCTCGATAAATACGTGATCGGTCAGGAGAACGCCAAAAAAGTTCTCGCGGTGGCGGTTTACAACCATTACAAACGCCTCCGCTCGCAGGGGGCCGCTTCCGAAGACGGAGCGGATGTGTTTGCCGATGTGGAATTGGCCAAGAGCAACGTCTTGCTCCTCGGGCCCACGGGAAGCGGCAAAACGCTGCTTGCCCAGACGTTGGCGCGTCTTCTCCGCGTCCCCTTCTGCATTTGCGATGCGACAACGCTGACCGAGGCGGGTTATGTCGGAGAAGATGTGGAAAACATCATTCTCCGTCTTGTTCAGGCGGCGGAAAACGATATCAAGCGTGCGCAGATCGGGATCATCTATGTCGATGAAATCGATAAGATCGCCCGTAAGACGGAAAACGTGTCGATTACGCGCGATGTTTCGGGCGAAGGGGTGCAGCAGGCGTTGTTGAAGATCCTCGAGGGGACCGTCGCCAATGTTCCGCCCCAGGGCGGGCGGAAGCATCCGCAGCAGGAATTTCTGCACGTCGATACGACCAACATCCTTTTCATCTGCGGCGGCGCATTCGTCGGCCTGGATAAAATCATCCAGCGCCGTTGCGGCAAGCAGGTGCTTGGTTTCAAGCGTTTGGTGGAAGAAGAAGGCGCGCAGGCCGCCGAGCACGCGCAGGCGCTGGAAGCCAACCCGCTCGCACTCTGCGAGCCGGAGGACTTGATCCGTTTCGGTTTGATTCCCGAATTCGTCGGCCGTCTGCCGGTTCTGACGGAGCTTTCGCCTCTTCGGCGTGAAGACTTCGTCCGTATCCTGAAAGAGCCGCGCAATGCGCTGATCCGCCAGTACCAGCGGTTGTTGGCAATGGATGGAATTGCGCTGGAAGTTACCGATGATGCGCTCGAAGCGCTGGCCGATAAGGCCGTGCAGCGCGGAACCGGCGCGCGCGGGTTGCGGGCAATTCTGGAAGAGCTGATGCTCGATGTGATGTTCGAGGCTCCCTCCGCGCAAGGCGTCGACCGTTGCGTTGTCGATGGAGCCGCGGTACGCGGCGAGAAGCCGGTGATGCTGGTTTCCTCCGCCTCCCGGCGCACGGCACCCAAAAAGAAGGTAAAAGCATAGCGTGACGGACGACTCGATCGGCAGCGCAACCGAGGTGATGGCCGCGCCCGAATCGCTGGAAGAGCAACAAACGGCCGCCGCACTTATGCGGCAGATTGCGGTGAAGCCGCAGGAACGGTACAAATTCATCCGCTCGATCGGTTTCGGCGGCATGAAGTCGGTGCTTCTGGTTCATGACGCCGATACGGGGCGCGATTTGGCGATGGCGATCATGCCCGATTTCCGCGAACGTCCGTTGGGGGATCGGGTGCGTTTTGTCCGCGAAGCGCTCCGTACGGCCCGTCTTGAGCACCCGAACATTGTTCCTGTGCACGATATCGGCGTGGATGCGAACGGTTCACCCTTTTTTACGATGAAATACCTGCATGGGCAATCGCTCGCCGCGTTGGTCAAGAAACTGGCGCGGCGCGACCCGGAAACGCTGGCGCAATATCCGCAGAAGATGCTGCTCCAAATTTATATCCGCATCTGCAACGCCATTGCGTTTGCCCACGGCGAGGGGGTTTTGCATTTGGATCTTAAGCCCGCGAACGTGCATGTGGGGTTGCATGGCGAACTTTCGGTGATCGACTGGGGGCTTGCACGTGATATGGGGGAGGGACATCGGGTGATCCGTTCGGAGGACTCTCCGCGCGACGGCGTCGCCCAGGGGACCCCCGGCTATATGGCGCCGGAACAGGCCGCCGGGCTGAATGACTGCCAGGATGAACGGACGGATATTTACGCGCTCGGCGCGATATTGTTCGCCATGCTGACCTCCCGCGATCCCTTGGCCGGTTACTCCATCCGCGAGCGCATGAAGTTGACCGTGGCCGGCGATATTCCATCGCCCTCTTCCGTTCCCGGCAGCAGTGTTCCGGCGGCGCTCGACGCGATCTGCCGGCAGGCGATGGCGTTGAATCCGGATGACCGTTACCATACCGTCGCGGAGCTGCGCGACGATATTTTTGCCTTCACCACGGGCTACGCGCCGAAGGCGGAACGTGCGCCGTTCTGGAAGCAGGTATTTTTGTTCTGCGGGCGCAATATGTCCACAATTCTTATTGTGCTTTTGATTCTTCTCGCGATGACGGCGGGCTTTCTGTATTTCAACGATTATTTGTCTCTTTCCTTCTCCGAATAACCCGGGATGAATTGATTTCCTTGAGGGAGGAGTTATATTACTTCCGGTATTTTCCTTTTTTAACCCCGGGAGGACTCCGGCTATGGCGAATTACGAAGACGAACTTTCTTTGGGCGACTTGACGCCGCGCGCGCGCAAGGCGCTGACGCTGGCGCAAAATGAGGCGAAGCGCCTTGGACACGCTCACGTCGGTCCCGAGCATCTGCTTCTTGGCCTCCTTGCCCTGACGGACGGCGTTGCGCTGAATGTTCTCCGGGCGCTCGGCGCATGGCCGGAACAGCTCGCCCGCGAAGTTTTGAAAGCCAGCGAAACGGACGCATCTCTTTTCCAGGGAAATGAGATGCCGCCGATTTCACCGGGACTCCGGAAGATTATCAAGGACGCCGCGCGGGAAGCCCGGGCGATGAACTACACGTTCATCGGCACCGAACATTTGCTTCTGGCGCTTCTCGCCACATCGGAAGGCCCCTGCGCACAGGTGTTCTCGCGTATGGAGATCGACCTGAAGAAGGTTCGCCGCGAAATCCGCAAAGAACTGGACGCCGATTATATCCCCTCGCCGGAGGAAAACGCGGCGGAGCAGCCCGCCGGCGGCGTTTCGGGCGAGTCCCCTTTGATGCCGGGCGACGGCTATGCCGCGCTCAACGCGTTCGGGCGCAACCTGACGGACCTGGCGGCGGCGGGCGCGCTCGATCCGGTGATCGGGCGGCAGGCGGAAATTGAACGCGTCATCCAAGTCCTCTGCCGGAGGACGAAAAACAACCCGGTGCTCATCGGCGAGGCGGGGGTGGGGAAGACCGCGATTCTCGAAGGGTTGGCGCAGGCGATTGTCGCCGGCGCGGTGCCCGATCTTCTGGCGGACAAGAAAATTTACGCGCTGGACCTCCCGTTGATGGTTGCCGGAACCAAATACCGCGGTCAGTTCGAGGAACTCATCAAGGCGGTGATCGACGAAGTGCGCAACGCGAAATCTGTGATTTTATTTATCGACGAACTCCACACGCTCGTCGGTGCGGGCGGCGCGGAAGGGGCGATGGATGCGGCGAACATCATAAAACCGGCGCTTTCACGCGGAGAATTGCAGTGCGTGGGGGCGACTACGCTTGACGAATACCGGAAGGGGATCGAAAAGGATGCGGCGTTGGAGCGGCGTTTCCAGTCGATCATGGTCAATCCGCCTTCGGTGGAAGATTCGATCAAAATTCTTATTGGCCTTGCGCCGGCGTACGAAAAACATCATCAGGTGCATTACACCGAAGAGGCGCTCGCCGATGCGGTGCGTTTGGCGGACCGGTATATCTCCGGCCGCTTTTTGCCGGATAAGGCCATCGATGTAATGGATGAGGCGGGCGCGCGGGCGCGTATCGCCAATTTCGGCGTGCCGCCGGACAACAGCCTCCTCGCCGCCAAGATTGCCGAAGCCATTGAATCCAAGGAAAAGGCGGTGGATGCGCAGGATTTTGAGGAAGCGGCGAAATGCCGCGACCGGGAGCGTAAACTTGCCGGACAATTGGAAAAGAAGAAGAAGGACTGGCGGAAAAAATGCACCGAAAACGCCCCGGTTATCGACCGCGAGGCGGTGGCGAAGGTGGTGGCCGCTTTGACCGGCGTCCCTGTTCAGCAAATGGAGGAGGGGGAAACCCGCAAGCTCCTCCGCATGGAAGAGGAACTTTCCAAAACGGTGATCGGGCAGACCGAGGCGATCGGAGCGATTTCACGTGCCTTGCGCCGTTCGCGCGCGGCGCTGAAGAACCCGTCCCGCCCGATCGGTTCGTTTGTTTTCCTGGGGCCGACGGGGGTGGGGAAGACGTTGCTGGCGCGGGCGCTGGCGGAATTCATGTTCGGCAACGCGGAAGCGTTGATTCAAGTGGATATGTCCGAGTACATGGAAAAGTTCAATGTTACGCGCCTGGTGGGATCGCCGCCGGGGTATGTCGGATATGGGGAAGGGGGGGAGCTTACGGAGCGTGTGCGCCGCCGCCCCTACTCGGTGGTATTGTTCGACGAGATCGAGAAGGCGCACCCGGATGTTTCGCACATCCTCCTGCAGATTCTGGAAGAGGGGCGGATTACCGACACCCTGGGACGGAGGATTGATTTCCGCAATACTGTGATTATCATGACCAGCAACATCGGTGCGGAGCGGACGCTGAAGGGCGGCTCACTCGGATTCGGTTCCGGCGTGCCCGAAGGGGACGAGGCGCGGGAGAAGCTGCTCGAAAATGCGCGGAAATTCTTCAAGCCGGAGTTCGTGAACCGGGTGGATGAATTGATCGTTTTCCGCCGCCTGAACGCCGACGATCTGAAGGCGATTATCGACGTGGAACTCGGGCGTGTGCGTGAACGCCTTGCGGATAGAAAACTTACACTGGAAATGGAGCCCGACGTCAAGGATTTCATCATCGGCAAGGGGTACGAGCCGGAATTCGGCGCCCGCCCCCTCCGGCGCGCGGTCGAACGCATGATCGAAGATCCTTTGGCGGAAGAACTCCTGCGTGGATCGATGGATCGCGCGTCCGGCGTCCGGGTGGTTCTGGACAACCAGAAGCTGCTCTTCTTTCCGATTGAAGGACGGGACGAATAAAATGGAATACTTCGATGTGTACGACGAGGCGGGGGTGCATTGCGGCATCCGCCCGCGTTCGGAGTGCCATGGCAACCCGGCGCTTGTGCACCGTACAAGCCATGTTGTGGTGTTCCATCCCGATGGAATGCGCCTTTTGCTCCAGAAGCGGAGCCGGAACAAGGACATACAGCCGGGGCGCTGGGACACCGCCGTCGGCGGCCATCTGGATGTGGGCGAGGATTATCTTACGGCGGCCTCGCGTGAAGCGCGCGAGGAGCTCGGGCTGGAAGGCTCTCTCCCGTTGAAACATCTGTTCGACACGAAAATCCGCAATGCGATTGAATCCGAAGACGTGCGCGTTTTCGGGCTCGTTTCCGGCGGGCCTTTCCGTTTTGCGCCGGAGGAGATCGATGAAATCCGTTTCTGGACTACGGCCGAACTCCTCGAGCCGGCGAACCAGGAGGGCTTTACGCCGAACCTTCTTCTGGAACTCGAATTTCTCCTGAAAATGGATTGGGCGTTATGATCGAAGAAATCAAAATCGTCGGCGCCGCCCAGCATAATCTCAAAGGCGTGGATGTTTCCATTCCGCGAAACAAACTTGTGGTCATCACCGGCTTGAGCGGTTCCGGCAAGTCGAGCCTTGCGTTCGACACGTTGTATGCCGAAGGGCAGCGGCGGTATGTGGAGAGCCTTTCCGCCTACGCGCGGCAGTTTCTCGACCGGATGCAGAAGCCGAAGGTGGAACACATCGAAGGGCTCTCCCCCGCCATTGCCATCGAGCAGCGGACCGCGGGCGGAACCCCCCGTTCGACGGTGGCGACGGTAACGGAAATTTACGACTATCTGCGCTTGCTCTATGCACACGTGGGTGTTCCGCATTGCCCGGAGTGCGGCCGCGTTCTGGCTTCACAATCGGCCGAACGGATTGCGGAGACCATTCTCGGTTTGCCGGCGGGGAAGAAATTGATTCTTCTCGCCCCCAAAGTGGACGGGCGCAAGGGAGAACACCGCGACGTCCTGGATGAACTCCGCGGCGAAGGATTTGTGCGGGCGCGGATCGACGGAAAACTCGTCGCTCTGGAAGATGAGCTCAAGCCCCTGAACAAACAGCAGCGGCATACGATCGAAGCGGTGGTGGACCGGCTGGTAACCGGGAACATCGACCGTTCGCGGTTGACCGACTCCGTGGAGCTCGCGTTGCGCCATGGCGAGGGGGTGCTCGGTGTTCTTTTGCAGAATGACGATCCGGAGGGACCGGAATACCTGGAAACGCGGCACAGCGAAAAACTCGCCTGTCTGCATTGCCACGTGAGCTACGGCGAGCTTTTGCCGCGCAATTTTTCTTTCAACTCCCCTTATGGAGCCTGCCCGGAGTGCAACGGACTGGGTGTTTTGCAGCAAATGGACCCGACGCTGGTTGTCCCCGATGAAACACTTTCGATCAAGAACGGCGCGATTCCGGCGTGGCGGAAAGGGCCGCGCCATTTGATTATGTATTACAACCTTCTCCTCCGCAAACTTGCGGAGTCGTACAACGCGCCGGAGATGCTCACAACCCCTTTCCGGGATTTGCCGGAGGAGCAAAAACGTGTCATTCTCCACGGTTCCGGCGATGTTCCCCTGGAGTTCGATTACCACTTGCACGGACGCAAACACCGCTGGAGCAAACCGTTTGAGGGTGTTTTGGAGAACCTCCGGCGGCGGATGACGGAAACGGAGTCCGACTCCGTGCGCGAGCGGCTTCGCGAATTGATGAGCCCCGTGGTTTGCCCGCGCTGCCAGGGGGCGCGTCTGAAGCCGGAGAGTCTCGCCGTAACGGTGGACGGTATGCCGATTCACCGCTTCAACGCCCTCTCCGTCCTTTCGGCACTGGAATTTATGGAGGCTTTGAAACTTACGGGCGAGGCGGCGACGATTGCGGCGGATGTGCTCAAAGAAATTTACGGGCGGCTGACGTTTTTGCGCGACGTGGGGCTGGGGTATCTTGCCCTGGACCGCGTCAGCCACACCCTCTCCGGCGGCGAGGCGCAGCGCATCCGGCTCGCCACCCAGCTTGGCTGCGGGCTTGTCGGTGTGCTGTACATCCTCGATGAGCCGAGCATTGGTCTTCATCAGCGCGACAACGACCGCTTGCTGGACACCCTCTGCCGCCTCCGGGATCTCGGAAACACAGTGTTGGTGGTGGAGCACGATTTGGATACCATTCATCGCGCAGACTATGTGCTCGACCTCGGCCCCTTGGCGGGGGTACATGGCGGTGAGCTTGTCGCGTGGGGGCCTCCCGGCGCGATCGGTTCTTTCCCGCGTTCGCTTACCGGAGATTTTATGGCCGGAAGGCGGGAAATTTCTTTGCCGGAATCCCGCCATCCGGGAAACGGAAAATGTTTGAAAATCCGCGGGGCGCGGCAGCATAATCTGCGGAACATCGATGTGGAAATTCCTCTGGGGACATTCTGCTGTGTTACCGGTGTTTCCGGCTCCGGGAAAAGTTCGTTGGTCAATGAAATTCTTGTCCGGTCGCTGAACCGGGCGCAGGGGATTCAGGATTCCCCGCCGGGAGCGTGCGACGGGATCGACGGATTGGAGCATATCGACAAGGCCATTGTGATCGATCAAAGTCCGATCGGACGTACGCCGCGCTCGAATCCCGCGACGTACACGGAGGCGTTCGGCGCCATCCGCAAGCTCTTCTCCGAACTGCCGGAGAGCAAAGTGCGCGGCTTCGGCCCGGGGCGTTTCAGCTTCAACGTCAAAGGCGGGCGGTGCGAAGAGTGCAAGGGCGATGGCATCCGGAAGATTGAGATGCAGTTTCTCTCCGACGTATACGTCGAGTGCACCGCTTGCGGCGACCGCCGTTTCAACGCCGAAACGTTGAGCGCGAAATACAAGAAGCAGAGCATCGCGGACGTATTGGAAATGACGGTGGAACAGGGGCTTTCGTTTTTCGACGCGTTCCCGCCGCTTAAACGGAAGATCAAAATGCTGCACGAAGTCGGGCTCGGGTACATCCAGCTCGGGCAGGCGGCGACGACGCTTTCCGGCGGAGAAGCGCAACGGGTGAAGTTGGCGACGGAGCTTGCCCGCGTTCCGCGCGGCCACACCATTTACATTCTGGATGAACCCACCACCGGATTGCATCTTGCGGATGTGGACCAGCTTCTGAAGGTACTTTTCCGCCTCCGCGACCTGGGGAACACGGTGCTCGTGATCGAGCACAACCTCGACGTTATCAAATGTGCCGACCACGTGATCGATCTTGGCCCGGAAGGGGGCGTCGGCGGCGGTGAATTGATCGCCTTCGGAACGCCCGAGGAGGTTGCCATGAACGAAAAATCCCATACGGGGCGCTACCTTGGCCCGTATCTGAAACGGGCGGAATCGTGATCTACAAGGTGTTCATTTCGATTCTGGAAACGTTCATCCTCTTCGGCGTCGGGGCGATGATCTGGAAGTTGCGCTGGCTCGAACCCGAGGATATGCGCCGCTGGTCCCGCATTACGCTGCAAATCTTTTTTCCCGTCCTGACGTTCAGCACCGTGCTCCGGAACTTCGATCCGGCGCGGTTGAACGAATTCTGGATCATGCCCCTGCTCGGTTTCGGCATCATGGCGTTCGGTTGGGCGGCGGGTGTTCCGTTCCAAAGGTTTATGAAATCGCCGGGGGAGGGGCGGCGCGGAGCGTTTGTGCACATGTGCGCGATCAACAATTATTTGTTCCTCCCGTTCATCATCATCGGAAATCTGTGGGGAGAACGGGAGCTGGCGCTTCTCCTGATCCTGAGCGTCGGCTCGACGCTCGGTTTCTGGACGGTGGGTATTTTTTCTTTCGGAACGCGACGGGACGAGGATTTGCTCAAATTGTTCGGGCGCGTCCTCGTTTCCCCGAACGTCCTTGCCGTGGCGGCGGCGCTGGCGGCGGCGCTGATCGGGCACCACACGTCGATGCGGCTCCCCGCATTCCTCGGCGACTCGCTTATGGCCGCGATGACCAGCCTGGGGAAAGTGGCGGTGCCGTTCATGATGGTCCTGGTGGGGGTGGCGTTGGCGCGCAATTTCGGGCGGATTTGTTCGGACTTATACGATCTCGCGCTCTTGTCCGTTCTCCGCTTGCTGGTGTTGCCTGTGCTTACGGTGTTGCTCCTGCGCGTGTTTGGATTGCCGGAGGATATGTACCGCGTGGCGCTGGTGGTTTCGATCATGCCGGCGGCGAACGCTTCGCTTTTGATGGCGGAACAGGCAGGGTGTTCCGCCGGATTCGTCGGGCAGGCAATTGTCTGGACAACGGCGCTTTCGATCGGCTCGATCCCGCTGTTGATGAAAATGTTTCTTTAATTCAAGGAGTAAAAAATGCTTAAAGGAATCAGCCCGCTTCTCACCCCGGAATTGCTCAAAGTCCTCGCCGAAATGGGGCACGGCGACGAAATCATCCTTTCCGACGCGCACTTCCCCGGCCACACCGTGGGCCCGCAGGTGCTCCGCGCCGACGGGCTCGGCGTTGCGGCGCTCCTGGATGCGATCTTGCCGTTGTTCGAGCTGGATGCCTATGTTGACGCCCCCCTCCTTATGATGGCCGCCGTTCCCGGCGACAGCCTCGATCCGAAGGTGGAAACCGCCTACCGCGCCGCCGTGGACCGTCATGCTCCGAAAACGCCCCCCATTGCGCGGATCGACCGTTTCGCCTTTTACGATCGCGCCAAAACCGCGTATGCGATTGTCGTTACCGGCGAAACCGCCAAATACGGCAACATCATCCTTAAAAAAGGCGTAACGCCCGTTGCCGCCCGATAACGTTTGATCTGGGAACGGGAGAGTGGTGGGTCCCACGCCCTATTGGTGTTTGCGCCGCAGGAAAAGCGCTGCAATAAGCGTGGTTATAAAAAGCCCAAGGAGAACAGGAATGGCGTACCAACCCACACGCAAAGCACCATGGAGCACAGGGTAGAATTCCGGAGAGGGATCTTTTCGCCGGGTGTTTAGATCAAGATATTCTTGGAGTCTAGCTTGGTTGTCGGCGATTGTTCCCGCGAGGAAATTCGGCGGGGGAAGCTCCTCCAACCGACTGAGGCCGGTGAAGCCGGTGTGCCAGAGGCGGGTTCTCTTTCTGGCGGACAATTGCCAGGCGTTCTTCAAGTCTGGATTGGCGGCGAAAGCGGGATGCGTTTCATCGAATCTTCCGGCAGGATAGAGCGCCGTATCGTTCTTGGCTGCGTACTTTAATTCGCCAGAAAGTGCAATCAGGCGGGCTTTAAGGCGGGCATCCTTGAACGAAAAGCCGGAAACGACGGAATGAAACGAGAAGAAAAGAACCAATGTGCCGAATAATGCCCAAAGAATTGCAATGTTGTACAGGGTAATCCGCCTCGAATATACCCCCGCCACAGTCAGGAGAAAGGCTAAAACAACCAGAACGCCGCCAAGGTAGTCGGGATTGTCGGTGCAAAGAACCATTGATTGCAACGTTGCCACAATGATGGATACAAATAAAAGCGTGGCGGAAAAAGCCTTCTTCTCTGCCTCTTTTCTTCTAAGGAAAAACATTGCACAGGCAATGCCAAGGGGGATGCCCCACACAAGCAGACAGCCGACCGCATAGACATCCGCTTTATTCATCCGGCCTCCTTTAATAAAAAAGCCGTTGACCAATCGGTCAACGGCTTGGAAAAGCGGTGCTTATTGGGATTTGCGCCCAAGGAAACGCCCGCCGGCCAATGCGCCCGCACCAAGAACCAGCGCCGCGATTACGCCCGGCAAGGGCTGGCCGGCAGGAGCCGGGTCGGAAATCGTTTCTCCGGTCGAGAGCCTGAAGATGTAGTTTGTTGCGTCGTTGATTTTCGCAATCGAATCTTCCGCTCCGAAGCCGCTCGCTGTAACCACGCCCATGGTGATGGTCGGATTCTGCCCGTCGCTGCCCACGTAGGCGGAGTCGCGGGTGGTTGCCTTCTCCCCGTCGCGGTGCATCGAGTCGAAGTATTCCCCGGCTTCGTTGGCGGCCCAGAAGGCGATGGTGTCGCCGGCATGGAAGTTGCCGATGTTGATCGTGCCGTTGACCAGCGACGCCATGTCGATGGTTCCCCAGGTGAGCATATTGGTCTTCGCATCCAATGTGTAGTATCCGAAGAGGTTGTACCCGGAGGGAATAAGCGACGAATAATCCGCCGCGGAGCCGTCCGAGCGCAAAAAGCTCAGGATGACGCTGGCGTCTTCGGTAAGTGTAATCCCCGCCCCTGTGTTTGAGTTGATCCGGGTGAACGAACCGGCGGCGAACGTCGCGATGGCGAACGCGCCCAATAAAATCGTTGTAAGCAGTTTTTTCATTTTACCCCTCCCATGTATCCCCCTCCGGTCAAAAACCCCGGAGGATGGCGGCAAATGCCGCCATCCTTGAAAAGAAGCACTCTGGAAACCCACACTCTATAGTATACATCAAGTATGGCTTTTTTCAAAATAAAATACTGAAAAATGTCGAAAAACGCTCAAATGGATGCAATAAAAAAACCGCCGACCTACTTGGTCAGCGGCTTTTGGTAAGCATTGTCTTACTTGGACTTGCGCCGCAGGAGGCGTCCGCCGCCCAACGCGCCCGCGCCGAGGACCAACGCCGCAAGCACGCCCGGCAGCGGCTGCCCGACGGGCGCCGAATCCGGATCGGGACCGAGAACCACCGAAGCGGTGCTCACCGTGAAGATGTAGTTCGTCGCGTCGTCGATACTCGAAAGATTCTTTACCGAACCGAAGCCGTTCGAACTGATCGAACCCATTGTGATGATCGGGTCCTGGCCGTTGTTGTCCACGTATGCGGAATCACGGTCAGTCGCCTTTTCTGCGTCGCGGTGCATGGAGTCGAAGAACTCCCCGGCTTCATTGGCGGCCCAGAAGGCGATGGTGTCGCCGGCGCTGAAGTTGCCGATGTTAATCGTGCCGTTAACCATCGACGCCATGTCGATGATCCCCCACGTGATCATGTTGGTCGCCGCATCCAGCGTATAGTAGCCGAAGAGATTGTAGCCGGAAGGAATCAGCGACGAGTAGTCCGCCGCGGAACCGTCCGAGCGCAGGAAGCTCAGGACGACACTGGAGTCGGCGCTGAGGGTAATTCCCGCTCCGCTGTTCGGGTTGATCCGACTGAGCGAACTGGCGGCGAATGCTGTAACGGCAAACGCGGCCGCCAAAGCAAATGCAAATAATTTTTTCATTTTTCTTTCCTCCCCCCATTATACGGTCTTTAATTCTTCGCATTCCCACATTCCGGGAATCGAAAATAGACCTTCCCCTCCCAGAGAAGCGTCCGAATCACTCAATGCTATTATTATACACCCGTTTCGTCTTTTTACAAGAGACGAAACGTTTTTTTCCTATTATTTTTGCAGTGCCTGATCGAAGTCCTTCCTCAGGTCTTCGATGTTTTCCAAGCCGACGGAAACGCGGATCAGGTCGGGCGATACACCCGCTGCAAGTTGTTCCGCCTCCGTGAGTTGCCGGTGTGTCATGCTGGCCGGGTGCAGGACGCATGTCCGCAAATCCGCCACATGAACCGCGATGGCCGCAAGCCGGAGGGCGTTCATCACCTTCTCGCCCGCTTCAAGTCCGCCCTTGACGCCGAAACAAAGTACGCCGCTCGATCCTTTGAGGTAGCGCTTGGCGCGCGCATACTCCGGACTCGATTCCAACCCCGGGTAGTTCACCCAGGCGACGGCGGGGTGCGTTTCGAGGAAACGGGCGAGCTCCAGCGCGTTCGAACAATGACGCTCCATGCGCAGCGGGAGAGTTTCACACCCGAGATTGGTCAGGAATGCGTTGAACGGCGCCATCGGTACGCCGAGATCGCGGATCAATTGCACACGGAGTTTCACGGAGAACGGCGAAGCGGCGAAATCGCGGCTGTAGACCAATCCGTGGTAGGTCGGGTCCGGCTCGGTCAGTCCGGGGAAGCGGTTGTTTTGTTCCCAGTTGAACGTTCCTTTTTCGACGATGACGCCGCCGACGCTTGTCGCGTGGCCATCGAGGTATTTGGTCGAAGAGTGCGTTACAATGTCCGCGCCGAATTCAAACGGACGGCAGAGCGCCGGCGTGGGGAAAGTGTTGTCCACAATCAACGGAAGTCCGTTCTCGTGGGCGACGCGGGCAAGAAGCTCGAAATCGGCGACGACCAGCGCGGGATTTGCAAGCGATTCGGCGAAAATCGCCTTCGTGTTCGGGCGGATCGCGGCGCGGAAACCGGCTTCCCCCGCGTTCGGCGGCACAAAGGTGCATTCAATGCCGAACTTGCGCAGCGTATGGCCGAACAGTGTGGCCGTTCCGCCGTACAAGCTGGAAAGTGCGATAAAATGATCCCCCGCCTGGGCGACGTTCATGATGGCCAGCGCGTTGGCTGTCTGCCCGGAGGAGGTGGCGACGGAGGCCACGCCGCCCTCGAGGCGCGCAATTTTTTCTTCGAACGCCGCGACGGTCGGGTTCGCAAGTCTGGTGTAAAAGAATCCGGCCTTTTTAAGGGCGAAAAGGTCGCCGACGCTCTGGGCGTTGTCGTACTTGTACGTGGTACTCTGCACGATGGGCTGGATGCGCGGATCGCCGTCGCCGGGGTGATAGCCGGCTTGTACGGCGAGTGTTTCAAATGTCCATTCAAGATCGTTCATAATCGTTCCTCCCATTCGTAAATTTTACTACTATACCGGAAGAAGGTCTCCTTTGCAAGGACGCGGTCCTACAAATGCGCGACTTTTTTTGTTTCTTCACTTGCGAAAAAAGGAAAATGTCGTATCTTAAACGAAAAGACGTTGCTCTCTTAAACGGAAAATACAGGAAAGCGAAACAGCAAAATGGCGATTCGAGCGATTAATTCGGTGTTCATGCGGCACGGCCGCTGGGTGTTTGCGATTTTCACGGTGGTCATTATCGTCTCCTTCCTCGGGTTCCTTACCCCCGGAAAGTTCGGCATCAGCGGCCTGATCTCCGGCGGGGACGCGGTGGCGACGGTGTTCGGCAAAGGAATGTCCGTCAAGGATCTGCGCAAAAGCATGGAAAAACTCCGGGTATTGGGAATGTTGACATTCCCGCGTGAAGTCCGCCCCGAAGAGGCGGTTTTCGTTTACGCACAGCTTGAGCTTGCGAAAAAACGCGGCATCACCGCAACGCCCGGCGAAGTCGTCGAACTCATCCGCATGCTCCCCGCTTTCCGCATGGGGCCGGACGGCACGTACGGCGATTTCTCCAAAGAACGCTACACGCAGGCGATGAGCAACCTTTCCCGCATCGGCGCGACGCAGGAACTTGCCGAAGAGGCGTTGCGCGACCTTGTGATTCTCAATAAAATGGGGGAAGAGGTGCGTGGCTCGGTCTTCGTAACCCAGGACGAGGCGGAAAAATTCTACATGCAGTTCAATGAAAAAATGCTCTTCAAAACCGCCGCGTTCCAGGCGGAAAATTTCCGCGCGAAAATCAAGCCGTCGAACGAAGAGTTGAACGCCTTTTTCAAGGAACGCCAGCGGAACTACCAGATCCCGATTCAGCTCCAGGCGCAGGTTGTGCGCTTTCCGTTCGACGATGCCGCGCTCCTCCGCGAGGCTGCCGCCGAAGCCACGCCGACTGCCCTGAAAAATTACTTCGACCGCAACCAGACCTTGTTCGGCAAAGACGGCGAAGCGCCCAAGTCGTACGACGCGGTCAAGGCAGAGGTCGCCAAGCAGTTCACCGCCAACAAGGTGCGTGAGCTTGCCTACCGCAAAGCGCAGCTTTTCGCCCGTGGCGCGTACGACAAAATCGCCGACACAAAACTCGACAAAGCGAACGAGTTTCGCGCTCTTGCCGCCGCTGCGAAGCTCAAGCTGATCTCCACCGGGAATTTCAACGCCACCGATGAAAAAGCAGGAACCATTGCGGAGCCGGAATTGGTGCGTCAGCTCGCCCAGGTGGATCCGCGCTTCCCTGTGTCGCACGCCGTGCGCGGCCAGGATGCGGCCTATGTGGGGTTCGCCACCTCCTTTGTTCCCGCGCGCCCGGCCGCGTTTGACGAGGTGAAAAAGCAGGTGAACGATGATTATGTGCGTGAAACCGGCGCCAAAATGGCGGCGAAAGCCGCGGAGGAACAGTACGCGAAGCTCAACGCCATCCTCGACGGCGCCGCGCGTGCCAAAGCTTTCGATGCCATGAAAGACTGTAAAATGGAAACCATCCCCGAGCAGACGATGCAGCCCGGCATGGCCATGCCCATTGAAGATTTGCCGGTGAACGGCGTTTCCGCGCCCATGGCCGCGGGCGATGGCGCAGTTCTTGTTCTGATGGTGAAGCGTACTCCCGCCGACCCGGCGACCTTCGCCAAGGACAGCGAAGTCTGGAAGCTCCGTGCCCGTAGCCACAAAGAGCAGATGGCGCAGATGGCGCTGAGTGAATACCTTCAGCAGAATGTTCGCATGTCGGAGTCGTTGCGTTGAATCTTGTGAATCCGAAACCGCTTGCGGCCGATGCCAACCAGGTCGCCCTCGGTCGCCAGCAGACCGTTGAGTTTTACGATTGCGACGCGGAAGTTCTGCTGGATACCGCGGCGATGGAGCGTCTTTTCCTCCGCGCGGCGGCTGTTTCCGGCGCCACGGTGGTCAAGAGTTTCTTCCATGCGTTTGTCCCGCAGGGGGTGAGCGGCGTTGTCATCATCTCCGAATCGCACTTCGCGGTACATGCCTGGCCGGAGCATGAGTATGCGGCGGTGGACCTTTTCACCTGTGGCGCGACGATCGATTTCGAAAGCGCCATCCGCGAACTCGGTGCGGGAATGCGTTCGCGTTCGGTGATCGTTTCCGGCGAGCTCCACCGCGGCATCCTCGGCAACAACGGTTTGGAGCGGGTTGTCCCTGTGTACGACGATGCGTCCGCGCGCAGAATTCCCCTTTCCTGGCAGGATCGTTTCCGGCAGATCGAAGCGTGCGGCATATCCTGCGCCGTGGACCTGATCGGCGTTCCGGCGGCGAAAGCCTTTCCGGACGACAACCTTTTCTGGGAGAATTTCGGGCTGAAATCCGCGCATGCCGTTCCGGGCGCTCCCGCTTTCCGTGTTTTTGACGGCGGCGGCTGGGCGGTGTTGACGTTGGATGCGCCGCACAACCGCGCGCACGTGGATGTTTTCTCGCCGGCAATGCTCGATCCGCGCGCCTTTGCGGAAGCTGTGCTCCGTTGGTTCGGCGCCGCCGGCTACCGTCTGCAGGTCGCGTTGCGAAAATGATGAAAGACCTCGGTCTTCTGGTCGCCGCCGGAGGTTCCGCGCGGCGCTACGGAGGGGGAAATAAGCTCCTTTTGGATTTGGCCGGCCGGCCGGTCTTTATTCACTCTTTTCTCCGCCTCGGTCCCCATGCGGCCGTGCGGATTCTCGCTGCGCCGGAATCGGAAATGCATCTTTTTGAACAGGCGCTGAAGGTCCATTGTCCGGAACTTCCGGTGCTTCTGGTTGCGGGAGGGAGCGAGCGGAGCGACTCGGTGCGCAATGCGCTTGCCGCCCTCCCGGAGGGAATCGAATACGTCGCCATTCACGATGCGGCGCGGCCGTTGGCTACTTCGGAATTGCTTCTGAAGTGTCTTGCGCGGGCGCGGGAAACCGGCGCGGCCATTCCGGGTGCGCCCCAGATCAACACCTTGAAACGGGTGGATGAAAACGGCTTGATTGTCGCCACCGTGGACCGGGAACGGTTGTTTGCGGTGGAAACGCCGCAGGTCTTTCACCTTGCCACGCTCCGCGCGGCGTATCTTGCGGCGGCGGGCCGGAACTTCACCGACGACGCGGCGGTCATGGAATACTCCGGGCATCCGGTCGCGGTTGTTCCGCACACGGACGATAACCGGAAATTGACGTACCCGGCCGATTTCCCTTTGCTGGAGCAGGCATTGTGAACTTCCGACGGCGCCGCGCCGCGCATATACGGCTGGGGCGGCGGGGCGAACAAATCGCGGTGCGCCTCTTGCGGTCGCTTGGTATGGAGATTCTTTGCCGCAACTATCGTTGTGCGGCCGGAGAGCTTGACATTGTCGCCCGCGACGGCGCAACATTGGTGTTCGTCGAGGTTAAAACCCGCACCCCCCATGCGACGTACACGGCGGAGGATAATCTTTCCCCGCGCCAATGCCGCCGCAATTTGATGGCGGCGCGGTGGTATCTCCGCCGTCTTCCGGCGGAACCGCGCTGCCGCTTCGAATTGATCGCCTTGTGTTGCGGACGGGTGTTTTTGCACTCCATCCGCCGCTACAAAGATTACTTGCCGGAAGGCGCGCTCCGCTGATCCGCACCCTTACCCGCCGGACAGAAGCGGAGGCAGGATTCGAAAACACACGTGCGGCTCTTCATGATGGAGTCCTTGCGCGAACACCCGACGGCAATGTCCTGAATGGAAACAGTCCCCTCGGGAATCTTTGCATCGGTGATGTTGCCGAGGAGGCCGGGGCCTTCCTCCGGCGTAAGGCTGTAGCGTTTGGCCCAATCGCACCGATGGCGTGGAATCAGCGGGTACGCGATCTCCATACCCTCCACATGCAACGCGGCGAAACGCTGTTCGAGCGCGCCGACGGTGCACTTCGCCGCGCACGAATGGCAGTGCGTGCAGTGCGCTGCTGCCTGGATTGCGTCGCTTGGCAGCTCCGCGTCGGTAACAATGCAGATAACGCGCTGGTGCGGACCGTGGTCCTCGGTCAGGAGTGCGCCGTGTTCGCCCAATTCGCCCAATCCGGCGGCGACCGCTTCCAGGGAGCCGCAACGCATATCGGCCACGGGGCCGCGCGCGGAGCCGAGGCGGGAGCCGACACCGAGGAGGTTGTCGATGATGCGGATTTTATACCCCATTTTCTGGAGGCATTCCGCCACTTCGAGTGCCGCGAAGTGTATTTCATACGGAATCTGGAAGCCCATGAATCCGTAGCAGCCGATCTGCTGACTTTCCGGCAACGCGAGGTTTCGGACGACTTCGTCGGAAAAATACGTTCCGATCACGATAACATTTTTCGCCCCCGGCAGATAATCGGAGGGGCGCAGAAGGCGGGTCTTGTCATTCACCACCTCCGGAATGAACTCTCCGTGGTAGGAAAGCTTGCGATTTCCGTCCACAACGGCCTCCGCAAGTTCGTTTTCGTTGACAATGTTTTTCAACTGGTCGGCGATGGTGTCAATGCGTGAAGCCGGGGCGACGCCGAAGAGGGTCATAAGATTTTGCCGGGCGATTTGTTTGAGTTCCGCGCGCAGGTTCTTTCCGGAAAGACGTGCAAGCCGCGGCGTTTCCGGTGTTCCGGCGCACTCCGGCGTGGGATCGAGCAACGCATCGGTCGTGATGCAGCCGAGCATGACGTTCGTGCCGAACTCCGGCGTGACAAGGCGTCCGTCGCGCATCGTGCCGAGTCCGGTGTGTGAAGCCAGATCCGCTTCGGCCGTGCAGCGGATACGGTTGGGGAATGCGTAGACGGCGGCGGCATAGCCGCAATCCTCCAGCATTCGTCCCAGGCGGATCATGTTGAACTGCATGCGGTAGTAATAGAACGACTCGCTGTCGCGAATGGCGTTGGGGAGGGGATTCTCGTAGAGATATTCCGGGACGCGGAAGGCGAAGGCAAGGACAGTGCGCATGCCGGGCGCGTCCGTTTCCGCCAAACGTCCGCCGGGGGTACCCGGCTGAATCGCGGCCACAGCGGAGATTTCCACCCCGAATTCGACGGCTTTGGCGATCAAGTCGTCGCGGAGTTTACGAAGCGTCGGCATGCTGTCGGGATATTTGCGGTTGACGCGGTTTTGGGAAATCAAGAGATCGGGGCGGCCGAAGCTCGGCTTGTTGCTGCGCAGGTGCGGCGGGACGCAAACTTTCTGGCAGACGCCGCGTTCGTGGCCGCGGACTCCGGCGGTTTCCAATTCGCGGAGGATGTCCGTTTCGTCGATGTGATCATTGTGCAGTGTTTTGGAGTTCAAATCGAGGTTAAAGTGTTCCGCCCAGGCGCAGCGCCACATGTTTTTATTCGCATAACGGTATGTTTTTCCGCCGATGTTGACCACATGCGGGGGGCCGTTGAAGTCCTTGCGCAATGCCATGGAGGGGCAATGTTTCACGCATTCGCCGCACATATCGCAGAGTTTCGGCCCGTCGTACATGGGAGTCGGGACTAGAATCGCATCGGTAACCACCGAGAAAAAACGGACGCGGCTCCCGAATTCCGGCGTAATGGCAAGTCCGCTCCAGCCGATCTCCGCCAGTCCCGCCGCCGTCGCCGCGTGAATGTGTGAGAGATCGGGGGCGAACAAACTCGGAACGCCCTCAAATTCGCGGTAACGCCAGATGTTGCTCGCAACCACCGCAATCGCCTTGTGCCCCGCTTCGTTCAGGCGGCGAACCACGCGGAAAGAGATGTGATCCATCATTTCGTTTTGGCTGAGCCAGCCGCCCGGCGAACGGTCCTGCGGTTCGGGGGTTCCCCCCATCTCCGTCCAGGTATCGGTAATGTGGATTCCCGCGACAACCACAGTCTTCCCCTCCGGGAGAATGGCCGGGGGGCTCAGGAGATACGGCGCATCCTTCCAGCGCTCCACCGGGGCGAATCCGACGATGTCCATACCCATGCCGAGAACTTCACCACGAATCAAATCCGTCAACGCACGATTCATTCCAAACCTCCGTCTTTTGTTTTCGCGACTTCCGCTGACGAAAAGTATACGCGAAATACAAGACGAAAACAAGGAATCCGGGAAGTATATCTTCCCTTTATTCCACCTTATGGAATTTATTGGCGAGCTCGGCGGCGGCAAGGCGCAGCTCGGCGACGATGCCGGGGAATTGGCTGTCCGCACAGCGGTAGAGAGGCGCATGGAATCCGATCGACGCAAGAGCGCCGGAAGCGGCGCGGAACGCGATGGCCCCCGCGCGGATATCTTTATGGGTGGAGTGGTCGCAGAACCCCTGTTTCCGTATAAGGGGAATATCGGTTTCGTACTCCGGCCAGGCGTCGAAAATATCGCCGTTCCGGCGGAGAATCTGGCGGTATTCGCGCGGATCGGCCAGAGCGATCATCGCCCGTCCGGTGGCGAGTGAATAGAAGCCTTGTTTTTGATCCACAACCCGGCTGTCGATACGAATGGCGCGCGACTGTGCTTCGCTCCGCGCAACAACATTGCGGTGTCCGTCGATGAGGACGGCGAAGACAAGGGCTTCGTGAATGCGCGCGGAATAGTCGGCCAACACCCTGGCGAGGCGGTTTTTAAAAAGATCGCTGTCCACATAATTGCTTGCCCCGATCCTGCGGCAATTGGGGCCCGCGATGTACCGGCGTTCCGGCGTCTGCTCCACGTAACCGCAAAAGCGCATGGTTTTAAGTGTGTTGAATGCACTGTTCGACGGCATCCCCAGCTTGGCGGCCAGCTCCTGCAGTGGAATTCCTTCCCCTTCCGGGTCTTCGAACAAGAGAATGGAGAGAAGGTCGAACGCCTTTTTCACGGCGGCGACAGGCACTTCCTTTTCTCGGTTTTCCGGTGGTGGTTTCATGAGGCGTTCTTCCCATGCGCGGATTTCTTCCGGCGCTTTGTGGAATACAATACTTCCTCTATGCGTATCCGTCAAGCTTTACTCATGCGGATTGCAGTATTGTACGAACGCGGGTATTTTCATGTGTGCTTTTGAAAAACACTTGAATTTGTGCGGGAGTCATGATATATTATATGAATTGTACAACGCAAGGCTGTAGACGACGGTCCTCCAAAAAACAAGAAGTATACCGTCATTGTATCTTGATTTTAAAGTTTGTGCATTTTTGTAACATTTGTATTTGCAGTGAATTACGACTTGAGGCGCCTGTTCCGCACGGCGCCCGTTTTTATTGGTGCATAAATATTTGTGCACAAGAAGATGAAATGACTTCAAATGGAGGAGGTTGGGACGGAAAGACGCGGAACGTATGGAGTATGTTGTCAGGGAGATCCCTGAACATTGTCGTGAACGGTAAAAATGCTCGCAAAGAGTTGATGAATCATGAAAATTACCATTGTAGGAGCCGGAAACGTCGGGGCGGCCTGTGCGGATTGCATTGCCACACGGGGCATTGTCAAAGAAATCATTCTTTTGGATATCCGGGAAGGAATCGCCGAAGGCAAAGCGCTGGATATTTGGCAGAGCGCGCCCATCAAATCTTTCGATACACGCCTCAAAGGCGTTACGAACGACTACAAGGCCACAGCCGATTCCGAAGTCGTGGTCATCACGTCGGGCTTTCCGCGTAAACCGGGGATGAGCCGGGACGACTTGATTTCAACCAACGCGGGCATCGTAAAATCCGTTACGGAAAATATCGTCCGTTGCTCCCCCAATGCGAAAATCATTGTTGTATCCAATCCTTTGGACGTAATGTGCTACTGCGCTTTGCGCGCAAGCGGTGTGGATTCGCGGCGCGTATTCGGCATGGCAGGAATCCTCGACACCGCACGCTATCGCGCCTTCCTCGCGGAAGCGTTGAACATCTCTCCGCGCGACATTCAAGTGCAGCTCCTCGGCGGCCACGGTGATACCATGGTCCCCCTGCCGCGCTACACTACCGCCGGCGGTGTACCTGTAACCGAACTCCTCGGCAAAGATCGGTTGGACGCCATCGTCGAACGCACCAAAGCCGGCGGCGGCGAGCTCGTGAAGCTTATGGGGACCTCCGCCTGGTACGCTCCCGGCGCAGCCGTGTCCCAAATGGTGGAAGCCATTGTCTGCGATCAGCGCCGCATTTTGCCGGTCAGCACCTGGCTCAACGGCGAATTCGGTCTCCGCGATCTCTATCTCGGCGTTCCCGTCGTCCTCGGCAAAAACGGCATCGAACGGGTGATTGAACTTTCCCTTTCCCGCGAAGAGTCCGGCCTCCTGGCTTCTTCCGCCGCCGCCGTCCGTTCCGAAATGAATGTTCTGGATCAGATGGGGATGTTTTAACCTCGGTTCTTTTCCTCCGAAATGGGAGAGTGCCGGACCCTTTGCCCCCCCCTCGGCGCCTGGCGGCGCAACAGGGCCGGATGGCCCTGTACCCGTTGTATTGTTCGGGGCGGGCCGGGGTGGGTGGGGTGAGCGGGAAATGAGGACCACCCCTTTTTTTCTTGTTTTGCAAAATTGATAAATGCAACATGTTTGATATAATGCATTTGCGCTGTTGTTTCCTGTCGTGATTCATCTGAATTTCTTTTGTCATGCTTACTAATGGTTTGAGCTCAACTATCATTGTTATTTTCTTCAATAAGCAAATATACGCAAACAGGGTTTTGAGCGGGGAATTGATTTTGTTGCAAAGCTGAAATGGCTGATTTTTGAAGGGATGTAACGATACTATTAGTGTTCTTTTTGAGGTAGGATTTCCTTTGGTATACATCATCGCACTTTGTTACGATGAGGATGAATACCAACCAGGGAGGTCATATGGCTAAACCATACTTCCATCCGCCTTGTTCTTCGATGGGGTCGCGGGAGAGCCACCGCCCCATGTCGGGGCTGTAGTAACGGTAGTTGTAGTAGACCAGGCCGGTTTCTTCGTCGAAATATTCGCTGCTAAACCGGAACGGGTTGATCGCGGCGTATGCGCCGGTCGCGGCGGTTTGGACGCCGAAGGGGCTGTACTCGTAGTGCGCGACCACCGCGCCCTCCGCGTCGGTCAATTCGGTGATGTTTTTGTTGGCGTCGGTATGGTAGTAGTACATTGCATCACCTTCCGTGACCGTCAGCGGAACGTCCATCCCCAGTTCCGTCGGCTGCCAGGTGTAGCGGCGGAGGGTAGCGTTTTCGTTCAACGCATCGAGCTCTTCGATCAACTTGTAACTGTTATAGACAAAACGGGTGTGCTTCGTCAGCGATTCCCCGCTGTACACCTTTTTCTCGATCCGGCGGCCAATGTAGTCGTAGTCGAACTCCAACCGTTGGCCGCCACGTGTCATGCGGATCAGGCGGTTTTCGCCGTTCCACTCCTGCGTCCAGCCGTCGCGGGTCAGCATGTTCCCGTCCGCGTCGTAGGTCGCCGCGTCGGTGTTGATTGCGGTGTACTGGTTCAGCGCGTTCGAGCTATAGCTGAACGCCGTTCCGGCCAGATTTGCGCTCTGGCGGTTGCCGATCGAGTCGTAGTTATAGTTGTAATTGTACGCGGTATTGGTGTCCGAAACCGCGCCGGTTACTTCGCTCCGGTCGTTGTAGGCGTAGGTCAGCAGCTCCGCGTTGCGCGTCATAGTACTCCGACGGCCCAAGACATCGTTCGTGTAGCCGTAGTTCCCCACCGTGCCGTGGACGATCTGCGTTACAAGGTTGCGATTCGACTCAAAACTCCACGACGTGTTCACCCCGTTGGGGCGGGTTGTGTTTTCAATCAGCTCCGAGCTCGCCAGACGGCCGTACGCGATCCCGTTTACGCCGTTCAGTCGCCCGTACTCGTCGTAAGTATACAGGGCATTCGGCACGTTGTCAAGCGAAAATCCCGTCGCACGTCCTTTCAGCCCCGTTTCCGCGTAATTGTAACGCAGTGTTTTGCCGTAAATCCCCGCGATTGTTTCCATGAGCCGGTCGAACTGACCGTTGTAACCGAATGTGCGCACCCCCGCCGCGTCCGCGACCGTTGCGGTCTGCCCCAGGCGGTTGTAGGTGTACACAATGTCCGTTGTGGCGTCGGAATAATCCACCTTTGCCCCTGGAAAATTCATCATTTGCGAAATTCTATGGCTCAGTTGGATCTTTTTTCCGCGTTGTGCGCTTTGTACCTTTTGGGGCAATAAGCTTTTTGTAATCGTCATGGAGCCTATTGAATTCCTCATCGTCGTTGACTATCTTTTTAGCTTGCTCGAAGAGGTTCTCCGCATTCTCTACTGCATCGCGAGATTCCCCTATGAGCCCCAACAAGATAAGGGCTTTCGGATTTTTTTGCATAGCGGAAAGCATTAAAAGACGCAACCCTTCTTTGCGGTCAGCGGCAACCTCATTTCCCGATAGATACATTACCCCTAAAATAAACTGCGCATCGGAATTATTTTTTTCAACAGCCGCGCAAAGTAGTGCGAGTCCCTTTTCAGGATTTCTTGTTGTATTGTTCCCAGAAAAATAATGCCGCGCCAAAATAACCATAGCCGCAGCATGGTTCTCTTGTGCCGCCTCTTCCAATAGCATCAACCCTTTCGAAACATCCTGGTCGACCGTATTGCCATTAATGTAAAGCTCACTTAATAGCAATTTTGCTTCAAGCAAGCCGTTATCAGCAGCCTTCCTCAACCAAAATAATGCTTCTTCCGGATTTATATTTGTTCCTTGACCGGATCTATAGCAAACGGCTAAGTTATACTGAGCCTGGCTCACTCCATTCTCTGCCGCCTTTCGATACCAATAAAATGCCCGTCTTTCATCTTTAACAACCCCTTTCCCATCTGCATATTGTTCTGCCAGATGGTATTGCGCTTCAGGTTGATTCTCCTCCGCTGCTTTCTGCAAAAATTTATTACCTTTATGGGGCTCAGAGGCAACGCCTTGCCCCTCGGAAAGCATCACCCCCAAATAAGCCAATACCAGTGGATCATCTGATTTTTTTTGCAATTGAAGAAAAGCAGCATACGCCTCAGAATAATTCTTCTCCCGATACAGGCTTTGAGCTTCTTCCAATGATAATTCTTTTTTGCATCCCCCAAAAAGCAACAGACTAAACACCAATATGTATCTACACTGCTTCATATTGCTATTTTCCGTCAGAGGTTTTTTTCGGTTTTCCGATTCCTTTTGTATCTGAAAGTATGTTCACGCGCATTTGTAGAGCAGGATTTATATCACCAGGCCAAATATTTTGTGTTGCATCTTCAACCATAATTAACTTGTTGTCCGTATTATCTTCATTCGTCAATGCCTCGATTGCATTCATCACAGATTTAACATCATTATAGGCATTTAAAGCATCCACGAGATCATCCAATTCAAGATTTTTCCCAGGGCTTTTTCCTGGTTTCGAGTCCCCGCAACCACCCAGTAAAAGTCCAGCAGCAATCCCTACGCCAACAACAATTACGGTAATAACTTCCTCCCCATTATGGTCGACGAATTGGATCGGGTTGTTGCGAACCATTCCGTAGAGATTCCATCCGCCTTGTTCTTCGATTGGATCTCTCGAGAGCCAGCGGCCCATTTCGGGGCTGTAGTAACGGTAGTTGTAGTAGATGAGCTGGGTTTCTTCGTCGAAGTACTCGCTCGAAAAGCGGAACGGGTTGGCGGCGGCGTAAGCACCGGTGGCGGCGGTTTGCTGGCCGAAGGGGCTGTACTCGTAGTGGGCGACTACGGCGCCATCCACGTCTGTCAGCTCGGTGATGTTTTTGTTTGCGTCGGTGTGATAGTAGTAGGTCGCGCCTCCTTCGCTTACCATCAACGGAACGTCCAGCCCGAGTACCTCCGACTGCCAGGCGTAGCGGCGCAAGACCGCGTCGCCGTTCATGCCGTCCAGCTCCTCGATTAACTTATAGCCATCGTAGACGAATTTCAAGTGCTTTTCCAGGCCTTCGCCGTTGTAGACCTTTTTGAAGATCCGGCGGCCCATGTAGTCGTAGTCGAACTCCAACCGCTGAGCACCTTTAGTCATGCGGATCAGGCGGTTTTCGCCGTTCCACTCCTGCGTCCAGCCGTCGCGCGTCAGCATGTTGCCTTGAATTAGTTCGCCAGCACTTGCCATTTATTTTTCGGGCTCTTTTTTTACTTGTGTGTCTTCGGACTCTTTTTTTACTTGTGTGTCTTCGCGCTCTTTTTTGTGTCGCTCCACAATAGCCTTTAGCAATTCAAATGCAAAATCATCCTTATCCTTGATTGCGGCCTCTAGAAGCAATTCTTTGCCTAATTCCAAATCTTTTTCAAGAAACTTTCCTTCGTAAAAATAATGCCCAAGAATAGCCTTGGCGTGAGGCGCACCAGACTTTGCAGCACTCGACAAAAAATATAAACCGCGCTGTATATTTTGTTGACAAAATTTACCTTCCAAGTAAAGTGTACCAAGTCGGGCTTGTGCAATGGAACTTTCAGGTGCCATTTTCTTTAATATTTCCATCCCCGCTTTAACGTTTGATTCGCCCAAATCTCCCGATATATATGATGCAGAAAGATCAAGCTGGGCGGCTGGAAGATTGTTTTCGGCCGCACGTTTCAGCCAAGTTAATGAAAGGCCATCATCCTTTAGAACACCATCTCCTTCAAAATAGAAAATGGAAACATTGTGTTGAGAGCGCGGTTCTCCGCGCTTAGCAGCTTCCTGAAACCAGAAAAAAGCTTTTTTTCGATCTCTGGAAACGTGAATTCCGTCATAATACATTGCTCCCAAATAATACATTGCGATAGGTTCTTTTTTTTCTGCATAACGCAAAAATATTTCATACGCCTTCCTGGCATTGCCTGAATCGTAATACTCAATACCGTGAGCAAGCGTTGCGCGACCGGGTGCCGTGCAGTATATTATTCCAACGATCACGAGGATGATCAAAGGTGAAATAATAATAAGCGATATTTTTGTTGAGTCGATTTTCATATTTGCGTTCATCACATATTTTCCAGGTCTTCAATCAACTTTCTCTCTGCCGCCGCCTTATCTTCCTTCTTTTTCTTATTTTTTTCATTAACAACATCAGAATTTCCTCCGAGAGCAGGAAGGATTACATCGCGCATATTCTGAGCGGCATTAACTGGATCGGGTTGAAATGGGGTCAAATACTCTATGGCGGTAAGGGCGGCATCGGGTGTATTTTTTTCTGTAGCGACTTCTCCAAGTTTGACAATTTCGTTGGCAATTTTAGCCTTTCTACCTACTTCGTCGCCAAAAAGGGAAAAAATCCAACAAAGGACATCCCTGAGTCCCAGTCCTAAGAAATCGAAACGATTAATTGTATTATTGGAAACCATCCTGTACAAATTGTACCCCCCTTCTTCCCCGATGGGGTCGCGGGAGAGCCATCGCCCCATGTCGGGGCTGTAGTCGCGGTAGTTGTAGTAAACGAGCTGGGTTTCTTCATCGAAGTATTCGCTGCTGAAGCGGAACGGGTTGGTGGCGGCGTAAACGCCGGTCGCGGCGGTTTGCTGGCCGAAGGGGCTGTACTCGTAATGGGCGACCACCGCGCCTTCGGCATCGGTCAGCTCGGTGATGTTTTTGTTCGCGTCGGTATGGTAGTAGTACATGGCACCACCTTCAGTGACTGTCAAGGGAACATCCATCCCAAGTTCCTCCGGCTGCCAGGTGTAACGGCGGAGGGAGGCGTTTGCGTTTAACGCATTGAGCTCTTCGATCAACTTGTAACCGTCGTAGACGAATTTCACGTGTTTTCCCGATTTTCGCCGTTTCTTTCGTTTTTTCAAACTATTCAACCTGTTATTGCAAGTATCCAGTCTCTTTCAAGGTAGCTTTCCAGGCCAGTCGGGCATTGATTCCATATATGGTACCGATTCCATTCATATCGATATTTGAATCCAGCTTTCTCCAGCCTCTCGCGCAGTGTATCAATGAAAAGATGCGTTTTTTCGCTGGCACGCAGATAGGGCTGAGTTTTTATGGTAATGCGCATGGCATCCCAAGCATAGTAGCAAGAAATATTCATCGATTTATTGTACAACAAAAATATACTTACACTGTCATCTCGCTTTATGCGCTCTGGGTTTTCAAATCCATACTCGCCACAAACCTCTTGGAGTAGATGAAATGCCTTTTCCGAATACTTAGCCGCATCATCAGGGCCTTCTGGATGAATTGTAAAATAATAATTCACAAAATCTGTTCGTACATATAGGCAACCAGTGCTGCCGACAATCACCCAAAGCATCAAGAAGAGATAAAGGAAATAACGTATTCTATCCATGGATACGGTTTACCTTTCATTGCCACGGGTTACTTGTTCTTGGGGCAACGGATATTCATCCATGCAGTATTCGGTCATAAGATTATCATTTTCCGTCACAAACCTGCCTGAAAAGTTAGTAATCCCGCCGGTAAGTATGGGACTGGGGAAAAGTTTTGTTTCATATCGATACCTGAATCCATTTTCTTGCAAATTTTTGTGCAAGGCCGTCAGAAACGAGGGAAACTCTTTGCTGAATCGCCAAAATGGTTGTGTTTTGATGGTGATGCGCATCGTATCCCAGGTATAATAACAGGCAACATTTTTTGATTCGTCATAAAACAAGAATGCTTTCATTTGGCCGTCTTGATCCCGGCGTCCCCGGTATTCAAATCCATATTCTGCAGATATCTTTTGGACAAGGAGAAATATTTTTTCAGAATATGCATCCGAATATTCACCGGCGTTTGGGTGAGCGGTAAAATAATATATTACTCTATCGTTATTATTTCGAGGAGATGCGCATCCCCAGGCGCACCCCACAAGAGCGCAGATAAAGAATAAGCATAAAGAATAAGGTCCCCGATTCATTTTTTTTCTCCATCATTCCATTGGACCATTGCTCCAATAAGGAACGGAATAGTCCCTGCTGCCCGGATAGCCTGCCCTATAGGGCCAGGTTCTGTACCCGGGCCGAAGTACGAATCCCAAACCCAGTTTGCATGCGCTTTTCCTGGTGAAATTAATTTATCATCAAGCGCTTTGTCATGCTTATTGGCGGCATTCTCTGAACGGGTATCCTTTCCTGCAAAAGGAACATACCCATTGGGGATTTGATCGGTTCCCACGCCTGCGCCAGTATAGTTGCCCGTATTAGGAATCACAGCTGCCGCAACTATTGCTACAGGAGAATTTTGAGCTACTCCAGTCTGAATGCCCATATATTTACCATAGGTGTTTCCGTAAACAACAGCCGCAATATCCAGTGCGAGATTATTAATCGGCTTAGCAATTCCCTGAGCAATCAGCTCTCCTCCCGGACCGAACCGAAGCATGCCCATTTGGCCCAAGCCAGCGAGTATGTCGCCAACTCCTCCACTAAACCACCCAATAAAAAGAGCCTCGTCGCTGAAAACATAGGCGGTTGTGTCCGCAACGACTTCCGCCACGAAAACGGCCCCATCGGCGACAGCTCCTGCGGCAGCGACGGCCCCATCAATAGCCCGGCCAATGCACCACCATGCGTGGGCTTGTCCTAAAGCGTCC
>JAVBPY010000003.1:0-606981 GCA_031549345.1 Victivallaceae bacterium | reverse complement strand
TAGCACAGCTTTTACACTTTGCAAACCCAACTCGTGAGTTTTTTTCATCTTTTTCCAGCAGCCACGCTCCCGAATCACTCCAGTGTTTCATCCGCGTCCTATTAATATGACACACTATAGAAACTTTGCAAATACATTTCTAACATTTTTCAGCAAAAAACACGTTTATTCTTCCACGGAGCAGGAAAAACGACTCCCGCGGCTTCCGGCATGGAGCTTAATCAATATCTCATTGACGCCAGGTTGGAGGTCCACATCGAAAAAAACAGGCTCGCTCACGCTCCCATGGGCATCCGCAATTGTCTTGGCAACCTTTCCATTCACCCAGACCTTCCCATAATAATCCAGACTGAGCCCCACAATGCGCCGCCCTCCGGCCTTCGCACGAAACACGGTACGCCCGTAGCAGACACCGCGATCGTCGATTCCGGTGAGTTTGGCGAAATCAACCCACTCCCCCGTACCGGAATATGTCCGCCATTCCGCGTTTCCCAATTCCGGAGGAAAAACGCGTTTGAGGTCGTCGATCCCTTCCAGCGTGGGGCGCGCGCCCCCGTAAGGGCCACTCCACTCCCAAGCCTCCGCGGGAATCGGACGAAAGCGCAACGCCCCCAAGCGCACGGCGGAGAACACCCCACGCTCCGCCGGATGGGAAAAATCGCCTTCACGCTGCGCTGTCAGGAACCAGCCGATTCCAACGGGGCGCGTCGAATCCGGCGTTGTCGCCGCCGTAATTGTGTGCGCCGCCGACGGGAGGTCGGGACCGAAGAAAGCGAAAGTGTAACCACCCCGTTCCGCGCAGTTAATCAGGCGCGGAAAATTTCCATCCAACGAAAGATAGAACTTCCCGTGCGCATCTTTACTAAGAAGGTACAGGATGCCCCCCATGCGGGCGTTCAGAGGAATTTCGAGCGACGCTCCAGGGGAGTTCGCCCAAACAACCTGCGAAAAAAAACGCTTCCACCACTCCTTCGGCGGGGGCCCGGCGGCCCAGCCATTGGCGGCAAAAGAAGTTTCCGTTAATGGCTGCATATCGCCGTCGAGAATCAAGGGCTTGGAACTTAACGGAGGGGGAAGCATTGTCTGGAGATCGGAACAAGGCCCCATCCGGCCATCGGGATTCAGGACATGGAGAAGGATTTCGCTGTACAGCACATGTCCGGCAGGGGCGAGGTGAACGTCGTCGGTCATCAAAGAATCGGTCCACTTGAGGTTGCGCGCGCGATTGTACTCTTCCACCGCCGGCTGCGCGTCCACATGGAGCAGATTGTAATGTCTTGCCACAGGCAGGAGGCGATCCGGCGCGGGATTTTTTGAGGCGGCGCGGAAAAGAACCACGGCGGGAGGCTTGGGACTCTTTTTCAAGCGAACGACCAAACTTTCCACATAACGGATCGCCGCTTCGTCCGTTTTCCCGCCATCGTTGACGGCAAATTCGATTAAGACCAAATCCGGCTCATGGACCATCACGTCTTTGCGAAGACGAAAAATGCCAAGGTCGCTCCCCGTCGCGCTCATGCCCGCATTGACCATTGTGATCTTGGATTTCGGAAAGCGCGCCTTGAACCCCTCCCCGATCCAGCACTCCGGGCCCGCCGACTGGGTGATCGAACCGCCGATGGCCGCAATCGTGATGGGCTCACCCTCCGCCGCGCGCCGGAATACGGCACAGACGTCTTCCCCCGGATGCTTTTCCGGCCACGTCGAACGGCAACCGGAAACACCCAGAAGAATTACCGACAACGCAAGCATCCATTTCGAGAAATTCATATCTCCTCGCCCTTCCCTGTTCGATTCGCTTCCTCATAACGCGCCCCGATAAATTGCCAAAGTGCCGGATCGCGGCGCAAAAGCCGTCCCAATGCTGAGGATGTAACCCCCAGCGCGGCGGCGGTGGCGGCGCGGCGCAATGCATTCGCCTCCAAAACATCCAGCAGCCGCGCGACAAACAACGGATACAGCTCGTGTGACATCGAGCAAACCATCGATTCAGGCGGCCGCGCGGGTTCTATCCGGCAACGTCGCGCGATCTCCATACGCAGTTTTCGAAGCGCTTCGTGCCGGTTGTCGTGCTGGCTGCGCCCGGAGCAATCGGTCGCGGTAAATCCATTGGCGCGGAGGCGGACACGAACCGCGTTCGATGTCTTATTCCTTTTCTGCCCCCCATTGCCCGAGCCTTTGTAGAATTCCAACTCACAAAGAGCACCAAGTGCTTCGTCGTTCAATCTAAGAATTTCATCGCGATTTTCCATACAACCCGACTTTCATTTATCCCGAAGAGGGGGTATACTAATAGCGCGTTATTTTGAAAAATACAAGGAGAATTCGGCAAAATGAACGTTCTGATCATCGGCTCCGGCGGGCGCGAACATGCACTGTGTTGGAAAATGAAGTCGAGCCCCTCTGTGGATAAAATCTATTGCGCGCCGGGCAACGCGGGCATCGCAAGCGTGGCCGAGTGCCTCCCGATTAAGGTGGACGAACTGGAAAAACTCGCCGAATTCGCCGCTAATAATAATATCGCCCTCACCGTCGTCGGCCCGGAAGCGCCTCTTTGTGCGGGCGTGGTCGACCTTTTCAAGGCACGCGGGCTCGCGATCTTCGGCCCCGACCGCTTCGCCTCCCAGCTCGAGGGGAGCAAGGATTTCGCCAAGCAGTTCATGCTCCGCCACAACATCCCCACCGCGCGCGCCGCGGCGTTCACCGAAGTCGAACCGGCTATACAGTATACCCACGATGAGTTCGCCGCCGGACGCCCCGTTGTCGTCAAGGCCGACGGGCTCGCCGCCGGAAAAGGCGTCCTCGTCGCCGAAAGCGCGGAGGAGGCCGCCGCCTTCATCCGCACGTGTTTTGAAGGCGCGTTCGGGAGCGCCGGATGCAAAGTCCTCCTGGAAGAACGGCTGGAAGGCGAAGAAGCGTCCATCCTTGCCCTCACCGACACGCGCATCATCCTGCCGCTCGTCTCCTCCCAGGATCACAAGCGCATTTTCGACAACGACCGGGGGCCCAACACCGGCGGCATGGGGGCTTACTCCCCTGCCCCCGTCGTCACCCCGGAAGTCATGCGCCGGATCGAAGGAGAAATTCTTCACCCCTTCCTCCTCGGCGTTCAACAGGAAAAACTCGACTTCCACGGCGTCATTTTCGTCGGCGTCATGGTTACCCCTCAGGGCCCCAAAGTCCTGGAATTCAACGTCCGCTTCGGCGACCCTGAAACCCAACCGGTCATGCGCCGTTTCGAAGGCGATCTCTTCGAAACCATGCTCCATACCGCACAGGAAACCTTGCGCCCCGAAGACCTCAGATGGTCGGAACAACCCGCCGTCAGCGTCGTCATCGCCGCCGGAGGCTACCCCGGCGAATACCGTTCCGGCGATCCCATCTCCGGCCTCGAAGAAGCCGCCCAATCCGGCGCCGTCGTCTTCCACGCCGGAACGAAATTCCATAACGGACAAATCGTCAGCGCCGGAGGCCGCGTCCTCGGCGTCAGCGCCCGCGGCGCCACCGTCCGCGAAGCCGTCGACAACGCCTACCGCGCCGTGGACGCCATCCATTTTGCCGACTGCTTCGCCCGCCGCGACATCGCCCACCGCGCGCTCGTCCGCGAACGCGAAAAGAAATCGTAAGGCAAATGGGATTTCGCCCGCTGTCGCGGGCGACCAGCGTCTCGCCGCTGGACCGCGCCCGGCAGCGTGCCGGTGCGGGGTTGCGTTTTACGGTTTTCGCAGGACGAAAACCGTAAAACGGACAGACAGAGAAAGGAGGGACGAAGATGAAGGAGAGCATCGTTCGACGTCTGATCAACGCGGGAAATAAGTTTCCGCGCCGCGCCAAGGCTGTGAAATACGGTCTGTTTGCGGTTGCCTTCGTGCTGGCGTATTTGTGGTATATCTTGTGGACCAAGGAAATCCTTCTCCATTGGTGGAATGCCCTGTATGGGATTGTTCCCGATGCGTTTTTCTTCCGGTGTGAAGAATTTATCGCGCTAAATTCCCACAACAACAATTGGCCTCCGATCCTTGGATTCCTGATCATTATCCTCGTCTCGGCATTGTGCAATATAAAAAAAGAACTCCGCCTCGGCGAGTTCCTTTGCATGATCGTTCTTTTCCTGGCATGTATCGGTTTCTTACTGCCCTGCCTGTGCCGAGCCAAAGAATATGGCAAACGTGTTCGCTGCCACAGCGACCTGAAATTTGCGGGGTTGGAACTCAAAGCGTACGTCGAGGAATATGGTTCTTTTCCGGAAAAATTCTCCGTCCAAGGGATTCCGAAAGATTCTTCGGCGCCATTTGTGCTCATCGAAGACGAACCGCGCACCCACGCCGGGGATCTGCGCCACCGTATGTGGTCGGACGGAACCGTTGATTTTTATTATCCGTGGCAGAAAAAGGAGGGTAAAAAATGAACTTCTCTTTGCTTGCGCTTGTCATCGGATCGGCAATCAGGTCCCCGGATTCGGGCTGGCCGGATGTGCCGCTGGAATGGTACGTCGTGCTTTTTTTCTCCGGTCTCTTGTATGTTGTCTGTGTTCAAAGTTGGCATTATTGGGTTCTCAGAGACTTTGATCGGCGCTATCCGCTCATCACCGCGGAGTCGTTGCCGGCGTTCCGCGCCACATTTTGCCCGATGAAAACGAAATGGCAGATTCTTTTTCGCATTCCAATGTTTACCGCGGTGCTCCTTCTTCTCTCCTGGTGTTCCGTTGTTCTGCTTAACGCCCTGTGGGCCTACAATTTCAATTTGCTGTGGCCGTTTACGGGAATACTGATTGCCCTTTTCTGGCTCCTCTACCGGCTCGACGCGGAATCGACCCGAGTACAATTTTTCAAGCCGTGCGCCGGTCGGGCGGTGTTCGAGGCAACCCGGCAGATCGCCCGGCAATTCGGGCTGCAGCTTAAACTGCCGGAGGTTTCCGACGGCGACCCCGTGATCGCTCCAGCCGACGAGGAGTCCGAATATTGCCATCTCCTTCATCACCGCATCCGGAAAGCTTCGGCCATCACACTCCTGCAATGCATTCTTTTTCCCATTTGCTTTTGCCCCTTGTTTTTCGCCTCTTTGTTCTACGTGGCCTCACAAGTCCCCAGAGCGGGGGTCGGGCATTTTTTCCGTCCGGACGGCTCACTGTACGAAGAGACAGCCTACTTCCCGCGATCTTCGGATGACAAACGCTTTCTCCGTCAGAGATACACCATTGGCTTTAATGAGAATGGGGAAATAACCCATCGAATCGACCAGGGGCAACGCGCTTTCTTCAAGCGCCTCCAAAACGGGAAATAGGGGATGGATTCCTTCCGGAACAAGGAAAACCAAGAACTAAGGGAGTTGGAAAATACTAAAATACCGTTTATTCGCCAATGATGACATCCCACCACGGCAAAGTTTCTTAACGAGATAACCGTCGTTCAATTTTCTTCTTCTCCGATTTTTCAGGCGACTTCCCTTTGGGATAATCGCCGAATAAAGTGGTTGTGACGGTTTGTAAATCCCGCCAAACAAAAGTTACCGCTCTGTTGATAACGGCTTGTACGGTGTCAAGTAAATATCCGTTCCAAGAGCGCTCAAGACCTCCCCAATAATGCTCTATGGTGGATCGCTTCGGAAGTCATTCCGGCAATTCGCAAAGGCAAAGCGTACAATATAATCAAGAACGGCTTCACGATCCTTTGTCATGGCGAAAAGGCGATGCTATCAGCCCTTGCAATGTGCGTTTTTGCACTATACTATGGGTATGAAAATAGAAATAAAAGAAGAAACCAGACACCGGAACGGGGTTTGCACGTTTCACCAACGTGTGGAAATCGTTACCAAAGACGAAAAGCCGAAGCCGAAGACCAGCAAGTTTGTGAAGGTCGTCGGCGTGGTCTTCCTTCTGATCCTCCTCGCCGCCATCCTCGCCGCGATCACACTCGCCGTGGCGTAAAAGGTGGAATTTTTGCGAAAATGTACCGCGGCGCAATGCTTCTCTTTTGGAGCCAAAAAGCGCCAATATGTATGCTGTTCGCGTTTCCGGGAACTGGCGCGTTACGTTTCGATTAACCGCAAGTGGCGTCGAAATTGTGGACGACTTAGACTACCATTAGGGAGATGCAAGCATGCTTGACGAAGACGGAAAAACAGTATATCCGGCATGCCCGCTCTTGGGGCGTGCGGTGTGCCCTTCGCGCCCTGGCGAAGTCCTGAAGGAGCTGTATCTCGACGCGCTGCATGTTACAATCAGCGACTTTGCCGAACGCATTGGCGTGTCGCGCAAGGCCGTTTCGATGATCGTAAACAAGCGCAAAAGCATAACGCCGGAAATGGCGCTCCGCATCTCCAAGGCCCTCAATACGAGCCCGGACTTGTGGCTTAACCTTCAACGCAACCACGACCTTTGGAATGCCGTGCACGAAAAGCCCGGCTTTCTGGATAAAATAAAGCCTTTCGCGGCGATGCTCTAAGCGCCAATTCCCTATCGCCTACGGCCTGCTCCGAGGGCTTTTTTGTGCACTGTGGGCGCGTTTTCATCTTTACGATTGAGGCACTATTTGTCAGGTAGGTTCAATGTGCCATCCTTCATGTGCTGCGGTAATTTTTGTTTGGGAAGCCCCTATTATGCACTATGAAGCCGTATAAAGCAAAAAGCTCCCTTTGAGGGGAGCTTGAGGGGGAATTTTGGAGCCGATTGTCGGATTCGAACCGACGACCTGATGATTACAAATCAACTGCTCTGGCCAACTGAGATATATCGGCATTCTATTTTTTGTGTCCTGGAAAAAAGCCCCGACCGGAGGCCGGGGCTTTGCATGGCGGCAAGCCGCCCGCGGCATTACTTCGACAGGGAGTTCACCAACTTGTCGAACTGGGACTTCTTATTCGCCGCCTTGTTCGCATGGATCGTGCCGGCCTTCACCGCCTTGTCCAAACGGCTGGAACAGACTTTCACCAATTCCAACGCGGACGCGGAGTCGCCGGAAGCAATCGCTTCCTGGAACTTGCGTTCGTAGGTCTTCAGTTCGCTCTTGCGCGCCCGGTTGCGCTTGTTCGCCTCGGTACTCGTGCGCAGACGCTTAATCGCCGATTTCGTGTGTGCCATCTTCGTGTTCCTTATCACTTAACGGTTGTGTACTTAAAATCAATAGTTGACGAATGTATACATATATCACAGTTCTTCAAAAATGCAAACCAAAATACAAGTTTTGTTTGATTTTAGGGCCGATGCCGTCTATATTTTCTCCAACACATCACCAGGAAAAAGTATGCAGGACGTTCAAGAAATTTATTTTGACTGGGCCGCCGCCGCGCCCCCCGACAATGAGATACTGGATTTTTACCGGCAAACCCTCGAGCGCTGTTTCGTCAACCAGGAGGCGGGATACCGTGCCGCGTTCCTCCTCCGCAAAGAGTTGCACCAAGCGGGGGAAAACATCGCGGAATGCGCCGGCCTCGGCGCTTACCATACAATCTTCGGCGCCTCCGGGACGGAGCTCGCACAAGCGCTCGCGTTGCTCCCCCTCGCTCCCGGCGGCAACGTGGTGTGTTCCGCGTTGGAACACCCCGCCCTTGCCGCCGCCGCGCAAAATATGGGACGCGAAGTCCGGCTCCTCGTACCGGACTCCACGGGCAGGATCGCGCCGGAAGCACTGGATGCAACGGTGGATGAACAAACGCGGATCGTCTTCTGCCACTTTGTGCAGAGCGAGCTTGGCGTCGTCCAGGACATCGATGCATTGGTTCAATGCGTCCGCGGCCAAGCTCCGCGCGCCGTTTTTTGCTGCGACGCCATTCAGGGGGCGGGCAAGCTCCCGCTTCCCCAAAAGGCGGACATCCTGCTCCTCTCCGGCCACAAATTCGGGGCCCCCGGCGGGGCGGCCCTCCTCCACGCGCCGGAGCTCCGGCTCGACACGTTCTGGCATGAAATGCGTTCCGTGCACTACCGTCTGGGGCGGCCGGAACCGGCCCTGTGCCTGGCCCTTGCCGAAACATTCCGGCGGCGGACGGAGCGTCTGCAGCTCCATTTGCAGCAGGCCACGGACTTCAACCAGGCGTTGCGTACCGCGCTGGCGGAATTTCCCCTCCGGTTCTCCGTGGAGGCCGCCGCATCGTCCCCCTACATCCTTCATTGTACGCTCCCCGGCTACCAGGGGGCGATTCTGAGCCGGATGCTCGGCGAGCGGAATATCGCCGTCGCCGCGGGGAGCGCCTGCCAGGCGGAGTCGCAAGGACCAAGTCCGGCGTTGCTCGCCCTTGGGTTCCGGCGCGAAACGGCGTATGCGGGACTTCGGATGAGTTTCGGCTTCGCTCCCGACCTCCGGGAAATTCCTTTTTTTGTCGATGTGCTCCGCAATGTGCTGAATACATATTGATAAAAACTTGCTTTTCGCGGTCTCCGGCGGTATCTTAAAAAAGAATTTGAAGGAAGCGAGGTTTCCTGTGAGTAAGAAAAGTTTTCGGGTGGAAATCCGTCCGGAGGAGTGCAAGGGATGCGAACGCTGCGTCATCGCCTGCCCCAAAGGGATCATCGAAATCGGTTCCGCGCTGAACAGCATGGGGTATGCCTATGCCACGGCATCCCCGTTCGGCTGCATCGGCTGCGGCGCGTGTTTTTACCAATGTCCGGAACCGGGAGCCGTTACGGTGTTCGAGCGGGATGAGGAATAAAAAATGGAATACAATCATCGTCTTCTTTTAAAAGGGAACGAAGCGGTCGTCTACGGTGCTCTTCTGGCCGGCTGCGACTCCTTTTACGGTTATCCCATCACACCCGCAAGTGAAATTGCACACAGCGCCGCGGCGCTTTTTCCCAAACTCAACCGGACTTTTCTTCAGGCCGAGTCGGAAATCGGCGCAATCAACATGGTCATGGGAGCCGCCGCCGCGGGACAGCGCACCATGACCGCGAGCAGCGGACTCGGCATCAGCCTCAAGCAGGAGGCAATGAGCTATCTTGCCGCCTTCGAACTTCCTTTGCTGGTGGTGGATATCACGCGGGCAGGCCCGGGGCTGGGGAACATCGGCCCGGAACAGTCGGACTATTTTCAGCTGGTCAAGGGGGGCGGACACGGCGATTATCGCTGTCTGGTCTTCACCCCGAACTCAGTGCAGGAGATGTGCGACATGGCGCGCGACGCATTTGAGATGGCGGAAAAGTACCGCATCCCCGCGTACATCATGGCCGACGGGGTCATCGGCCAGATGATGGAGAGCTTGACTCTCCCGGAACCGGTTGAAAAGCAATTCAATCCCTCCTGGTCGATCGAAAAGAAAACGAACGGAGAAGCGAATTTCCTCTCCACCATCTCGCTGGAGCACAATGATATGGAGGAACGGAGCCGGGAACTTGCCGCGAAACATGCGCTGATTCAGCAAAACGAACAGTCCGTGGAGGAATACGAGGTGGAGGATGCCGAACTCGTCATCGTCGCCTACGGAATCTCTTCCCGCGTGGCGCGCACGGCGGTGGCAAAATTACGGAAGGAAAACCTTCCGGTCGGGCTGATCCGGCCGCGCATGGTCTTTCCATTTCCGGTCGATGCGCTCCGCCGCGCCACAGCACACGCCAAAGCATTCCTTTCGGTGGAAATGAGCGCGGGCCAGATGATCGACGACATCCGACTCGCCATCGACTGTTGCCGCCCGACGCATCTTTGCAACCGCATGGGAGGGAATATCCCCACCGTGGAACAAATTGCGCAAGCCTGCCGTAAAATTCTCGGGGGAGGAAACCATGCCTGAAGAACGCCTGAAATTCGGTAAATCATCGCTTTTTTTCGATGTGTTCGAACGCCGCCCCGGATCCGTAAAGCGAAACATGCACTATTGTCCGGGCTGCGGACACGGAATTTTACACAAGTTGATCGCGGAAGCCATCGATCAGTACGGCATTCAGGAGAAAACCATTTTCATCGCACCGGTCGGCTGCGCGGTATTCGCGTATTACTACTTTAACTGCGGCAGCATCTCCGTTCCGCACGGGCGTGCTCCGGCGGTCGGCACCGGCCTGGCGCGCGCACTCCCGGATCACGCCGTCATCAGCTACCAGGGGGATGGCGACCTCGGCGCCATCGGGTTCAATGAATTCATCCAGGCGGCCAACCGCGGAGAAAAGCTGACCGTTTTTTTCGTCAACAACGCCAATTACGGCATGACGGGCGGACAAATGGCGCCGACCACGCTTCCGGGGCAGCGGACCATGACGTCGCCTTACGGGCGGCAGACGGAGACCGACGGGTTCCCCCTCAAAGTCTGCGAAATGGTCAATGCGCTCGACGCGCCGATTTACATTGAACGCGTCGCCCTTTCCTCCACGCGCAACATCCTCCAGGCGAAGCGCGCCATTGGCAATGCAATCCGCAACTTGAAAGACCACAAGGGATTTTCGCTGGTGGAAGTCCTCTCCGGCTGTCCGATCAACATGAAGATGGACGCGCGGGAGATGAATAAATTCATCGACGAGAAGATGAGCGCGTACTTCCCCCTTGGCTGCCTGCGCGATAAAGCGGCGGAAACAGAGCCGGCACGGCCGCCGAAGCCGATTTTCGCACCGGACCGTGTGAAAGACATTCTTTTTCCGCGCAAACTCAACATCGGCGTGGCCGAGGATTTCCGCAACCCGTCGAAGATTTTCGACAACGAACGGCGAATTAAAATCGCGGGCTTCGGAGGGCAAGGAATTCTGAGTCTCGGCGTCATGCTCGCCACCATGGGCAAGCTGCGCAATTTCAATGTAACATGGCTGCCAAGCTACGGCCCCGAACAACGCGGGGGCCTTGCAAACTGCTCGGTGATCATCAGCCGCTCGCCCCTCGGGTCGCCCCTGATCGACGAAGACTGCAACCTTCTTGTTACCATGAACCAGCCTTCGCTGGAGCGTTTCCTGCCGGTCCTTAAACCGAACGGCGTTCTCCTGTACGACAGTTCGACCATGCATCCGGAGAATCTGCCGGAGGGAATTGTCGTGTGCGCGGTTCCGGCGTCGGACATCGCCAAGAAAGTCGGGACGATGAAGTGCGCAAACGCAGTGGTCCTGGGCGCCCTTTCGGTGCTCCTTTCGGACAAGTACCTGGAAGGAGAAGATAAGTTCGACTTCAACCGCGTAATCGAAGAAGCCATCATCGATTGCTTCAACGACAAGCCGGAAGTCATCAAAACCAACCTCTACGCCTTCTACGAAGGCCGCCGCGCCATGCTCGACCAGGTTAATGCCTGATGCGCCGCGGATAAAGTACCGTCGCCTCACAGGGAGGAAACTTTTGGAAAAGTTTCCTCCCTTTTCCATACAGCGTATCACTTTAATACGGGAAACAACTCTCCTGCAAGCTGCAGCGCGCATTGAGCCAGAGCGTCTTTGGCGGCAACCACATAGGACGGTCCGGCAATTGTATTTTTGCAGGCACCGGTGCCGAGAAGGCTTTTCTCCTTGTTTTTCTGTTGAAAGACATTGAGCTCCAGCCTGGCGGATGCGCTGGTGAATGTCCGGTAATTTCCGGCGGATGTGGCAACGCCTTCCCCGGATACGATGCAGTCGGCATCCAACTCGGACTCTACAACCTTGAAGCCCAATGCAAGGAACAGCTTTTTCAACTCTGTTTCGGCCGCGGGATCCGGCGTCGACACACTGATATCTTCGGAAACTTTCACGTATACTTTACGCCCGTTTCCCTTCACTGCTCCTGCGAGAGCCGTGGCGACAGAAGCCCCATTTTTTTCTTCCGGCAAAAGTTTCGATCCATTTTTTTGCAGCTGGTCGATAATCTTTTTCGCCAACTCCGGCACCATAACGGTAAAGTCCTGGCTGCCGGAAACACTCATGCCATAAACTCGGCTCGTTTCGCTCCCGATTATCTTCGTCTGCAACAAATTCCGATTTCCAATCTTGGATATGGCTCCGGTGATCAAAATTTTCGCGCCGGTCAGGCGGCCTATTTTGCTTTGCGATTCCGGATTCACCAGACCGATTGCGGAGAGATGCAATTCCGCAAGAGCTTTGTCGAGTTCCGCCCGCTCCACCATATCGATATCGGCCTTGCCCAATTCCTCCGCCAACAGCTCGGCCACAATTTTTCCCATCTCCTGATTCTTCGCGTTCGGCTCACGGACTTCAAAGCTCAGCACCGCCGTTGTCGGAACAACAACCAGAGCCATTTCTTCCGCGAAAACACCACACACGCCGGCGAGGAGCATAACAACCGCTGCAATCGTTTTCATTTTCTTTTTTCCTTTGCAATGATCTTTTTTATCAACAAAACATCGTCAATGTTTTCACACGCGTTTTCCGGCCCCATAACAATAATTGTTGTCGCTCCTTTTTTTATTTCCAGGTATTTTGCCTGGCCATCCACGTCAACCACCCGCTCTTCTTTATTGAGTACAATACTCAACGAACCACGATTCCCGGGATCGTTCGACAAACCGATGTACTCCCAATCCTCGGGAATTGACAGCGGATAATCGCTTTTCTCCGAAAAACAAAAATTCAACCGTCCGTTACACTGCTCCAGCGTGTCCGTAAAAACAATACCATCGGACTTTCCCGACGCTTCCACAAGACCAAGTCCCTTGAGCCGGGCCACTTTCCCCTGCTCCGTCCGCATGCGGAAATCAGCGGCAATTCCCGGCAGTACTTCCGGGGACCAGAATCGCAATTTTCGCACCCCATTGGAATCGCGCAGCGTCAAGTCAAGGCTCGTTCCCGGCTTGATCGCCTCCAGCGAAAGTACGATCACGTCCTGAACAGCTGTCCCCGAGGCAAGAATTCGTCCATGTTCGGCTGCAAGACTCCATTTCCCGCGCCCGGGAAGCGTACACTCGCGCCCGGAGAAAAGATTCACAACCTCTCCGCCGAACAAATTCCCGCACAGCGCCAATAAGAGCAGAAAAATAAATTTAGTCACGATTTTTCCCCGTGTCACTTCTCTGTGGATATTTTTGATGTTCTTCGGCGATGATTTTTTTCATCTCTGCAGTAGAAATGTCTTTGAAGTGGAGCGTTGTCAACTGGAAGAGTATGGCTAATTTCGTCACTTTCCCATCCTCCTGCATCGCGATCAGCTCTTGGTAGTACTCTTGCACACAGGCGCGGAACGCCTCCGGCGTGATCTTGGGCAAGGCCAAAACACGTTTCATGCACTTCCATTCCAAGGCAAATTCGCGAAGCGGCTTGGCTTTTGAGTGGGAAGCCAATTCAATGTTGGCAATGAGTGCCTTATGGTTAAACCACCATAGTTTATTATCTGCAAACAAGTCCATCAAGCCGCCAAGATTTTTATTCATTTGGGGAACCGCGGTTGGATTCTTTTCCATGTAATCGTCAATAAAGCCGATAACGACGCCCAATCCCTCCTTTTGTGCCGACAGGAAGGATTCATGGGTGACAAAATTCATCGGATTAAAATAAACGCTCTTGAAAACAGAGCGGTAAAGGCGCAAGTCCCTTTCCGTGGTCGGCGGCTTCTTTTTGTGGGCGGCCCAGAGACTGTCAAGGATGAGTTGACGGTACTCCGCGGCCAATGCTTCAGACCGTATCCACTCATCCGGAGTTAGGCCGCTATTTCCAAAGTCCCCTCTCCAAGCGGATGATTTTTCCTGAAAATATTTTTGCGGGCCAGGATAATAATAACTGGAATTATCGATGTACCGAAATGCGAGGTCGTTTTTCCGAATCAGCTCAATTATTTCTTCGCAAATTTTCAACCGTCCTGCCGTTCGCTGCGCTTTACGAAAGAGAAAATCGATTCTTTCTTTTTGATACGTCTTGCTTGCCGGGTCAAGCGCGATGGCTGCCGACAATGCCTTTTCTGCTTCAGCATGCGAATTCTGTGCGTTAAGTTTCCGGTACCCTTCGTAATGCCTGGCCGCCTCCATGCTGCTATTGAGCTTTGCTTCTTCTTTGACTTTTATTGTTTGATCACGTGTTTCTTCAAATCTCTGTTTGATCTCCTTGTACACGTCTTCAGTGCTTTGGGGTATGGAAGAGAAGACATCCTGAAATTCCGATTTTGCCAAAACCTTGCCTTCCAGATTGGTAATTCGCACGGTACAATGGCTTATCGGCGGCATCGCGCCCGGGGTAAACTCCAGGCGCAAAAGCCTTGCCGATGGCGCCAAAGGAAACGATTGCCCTGTGATATCCCGCTCCAGATTGATTTTTCCCAGCCGGTCACGCTCCAGCAGAATAATGCTTGAATCAACGACCATGCGTTCCTCCAACAAGCGGACAAACAGGCCAATCCGGTCGCGGTATCGTTTCGGTACTCCGCCGTCAAGGACACTGGAGATGGCAACAGTCAATAAATCGTCGCGATCCCGCTTCCCCACGGCATTGGCGATATTCAAGGCTGCCTTTTTCAGGGCGTCACTCTCAGGCGGTAGCGGAAAATCCGCATAGCGCTGGCTGCTGCGGGCATTAAATACGATCACACGATTCGCGGTTCCCGCAAGAGGCTCGAGGACGACAAAAAAATCCGCGTGCGGGAAATAGCGGCACAGGTCGCCGCTGTTGAACGCGGAAATTTTATGCTCCGCCAAAACAGCTTGAATTGCATCGCGCTCATACAATTCAATGTCTTCTTTACCCGTCAACTCCGAGTAGAGCAAATCGGCGAAATCCCGGTTTCCGACAATGACCACTTTGGCGGGTTTGGCAAATGCAACCAAGGCCAATAACAATACGGCCAAGGTAAAGGTTTGTTTGAGCAACTTCATACTATTACCTCACAATTTCGGTGTAACCGCTACGATTCGGCCATCCAATAAAACGAGAATGAACGTTTTTCCGTCTCGATCCGGATAAACTTTTGTAGCCACCACATTGGGGCCGAGAAGGATAATCGGGGGGGATTGGGTTATATCCCGAAGATTGTACATCGCGAGGCTTCCTTCCCCCTCCAGAAGAATGTCCGCTTGAATTGCATAAATCCTTCCGTGGGAGATTGGAAAGTGAACTTTCGCGGCATCGAAAATGTAGGAGAATAATTCATTTTTATTTTTGTAATCCGATGTCTTTTTCATCAGTGTGTGCTCCATTGTGCCTGTATCCAAATTGTACACAACATAATGCTCCCCGAGTCCGCAAAAAAGCTTTTTGTCCGCCAACACGGATGTTCGCGCTTGGGTGAGGGTGGAAAATACAGAAGCGTCCAATGTATCGGGGTCAACCTCATAGAGGCTTGCCGACGAAACAAGGAGCAGTTTTTTGCGATATGGGTTGCTCAATAGGGTTGCAGTCGAGCCACGGTCATTGCCGTTCTGTTCAAACCAGTTTTTGGGTTCTTCCCTGAGCGTGTCAAAAACAACTTTCCGGTCAAGCCCCTCCGTCGAAAGACGAAGCAGAAGCAGGCGGTTGGAGGATTTCCCGTTCAGGAGGACATAAACTTTTCCGTTTAGTATGGCAGTGGCCCGTATGCCTTCCGTCGGAAAGTCCGTTATAATAGTTGTTTTTCTGTTTGAGAAATTAAAAACGTGAATCCTTTCGTATCCATCGTCGTTGCGCTTAATCCCATTTTTTGTTTCGGCGTACAGATCATCCATGGGATTCATCCAAACCGCGTAGCTGCCTTCCACATCAAACCATCCGGCGGTGTCTTGCTCTGGCAAATTCCCCCGGATATTGACTGTTGATGTCCCCAGGTGTTCATTTTTTCTGGAAGAAATATTGTAGCAATAAAACTCTATCGCCTCCCCCGTTCCATGCAATGCAACGTAGTAAATCTTATCTCCACGCATCAGTGAGTTGAGGATGCATCGATTTCCCTGAAGCTGAACCAGATCCTTGATTTGAACCTTTGCGTTGAACTGGTCCATTACCCTGCGGTACTCCGCGTTCTCAAGGGCCCGATGAGCAATCTGGCGATAATTTAGCATTAGATATGGATCATCTGTCCAGAATTGTGGCATATTGGCGTGGATGAGGGGGACCATATCTTCCAGCTCCTTCAGCGTAAACGGCGCCTCCTGTGATTTTCGCGCTTTCAGAATTGGTTCTGTCAGGCGGGTGAATTTGATGACACGCTGATTCTCCGCCGGCTGCGCTTCGATGACTTTGGGTTTGGGAAACGATGGGCCGGGCGGTGGCATGCTCCGGGCGGAAGCCCGGGCTGGTTGTCGTGAAATCGTTGGGGTGCTTTCGGAAGGCTTCTTTGCCGGAGCGGAAGCAACCGGAGGCGGACTTGGCGGCGCGGGGATTTTAGAGACGCTTGGGGGCGGATTCGACGCCGTAACAACGATCAGGGGCGGAGGGGGAATTGGAGGCGTGCTTTTGGGCGTTATCTTCACGATGGCCGAAGCAATGGCATTGTGCTTCTTGGAAATCTCCTCCCGGGAAATGTCCAGTTTCGGATATGGATGCCGCTGGACGTTGAGTTGCGGTTTCTCGCCTTGGTATAGAGTTTGTACAGCTTTGCAATAGTCGGTGTAACAGCGAAAATAATCCTCGCTTGTTTTCGCTGTTTGTGCATAATTTCGACCGAATTCCCAGAAAAGGGCAAGTTGCCGCATTAATTTTGAGCGGGCTTTTTTGCCTGTTTCGATATAAGCCCACAGCGGCTCGGCGTCTGCGCTTTTCTCTTTGGAAGAATTCGCAAAAATGGTCATGCCCGGCCAAAAGGAGGACATGATAGCCCGCCCATCGTCAGGCAGGCTGGCGCGACCGCTTACTATGAACGCATCCATAATCTCGAATTGCCAGTGGATGATTTTTTGCACATTCGCCTTGTAATCTTCATAACTCACATAATAATTTTGTGCATGATGAATATTCATTAATTCAAGCTGATACGCGTTCAATTCCGCGGATGAATGAATTCCTTTTTCCGGATCGTAAGGTGTTTTGCTTGCGGAACGGAGGATTTTACAGTCTATTTTTCGAATTTCTTTTGCGTATTGCTTTATAATTTCCCAGTCCACAGAAATCTGGTTCGCCTGTTGCGGTGTATTGTCCATAGAAAGTGACTGATGTTCCCGTTCAAGTGAAATTATTGCAACAATTCGATCTGGGAGTTCTATCCCTTTTGCCTGCAACTTGTTCAATGCAGCGATTGTTTCATGATTTTTTGAATACATCTTACGGCGCGGTTGGGAAAGCAAGTCACGCATACGGAGTAAAAGAGTACGCCGATCTTTTTCCGTGGGGGCCGCCAGAACGGATTTAACCCAATATTTTATGGCGCTCCCGGAGAATTTATGTTGGCGAAGAAGCTGAATCTGTCGCTCCGGATTTTCCATCGGCTGCCAAGCTTTGGAGGCCTCCTGTTTCATGAAATCGGCAATTAAAGCGCAAATTTTTTCCGCATTCTCCGTTGAAATTTCGTTCGGCGAAGAGTGCGTTATATAGGAAAAACTGGTACTGCGTGCTCGTGAGGAATAAGAAAAGTTGGAAGGCAGTAAAATGGATGTGCCATTCACGCGCAAATCAGTAAAATACACATCCAGCGGCACCGGAAAATGATAAAGGAAAAAGCGATTCTCAGCAATGCTTTTCCCGCCGGAAGTGGACTCGATGAGTTGAATATCGGGTTCGGCCAGCAGGATATTTTCCATATGGCGGACAAACGCGTTGAGTTGCTTTTGATCACTGACCTTTCCCTGTTCTGGCGACAAGGCAACAAAAAGCGCCTTTTCATCCGGATCATTTTTGATTGCTTTTTGGAGTCTGCCGGCTATTTTCTCCATCGACTTCGGCTCTTCCGTTTCCCAGGCGAATTCGGCGACCTGGCAGGAGCGGGATATACTGAATATCGCAAGATTGAAATCCGGGTCGGCGACGACGAGAAAATCCGTCGTCGGCATTCGTTTGCGGGATTCTACAAAATCACGGTTCAATTCGGCAAACGCGGGCGCATTCTCCCATCTGGCTGGCACAATATCCGGCAGCCCTGCCAATGCCCTATACACCGTTTCGGCATTGCCGCCAATTACAGTAACCTTGACCGACGCAGCAAGATTTGCCGCACCGCAAAGAATCCACAACAATACTACCGCATATTTTATCATGGTTTTCCTAATTTTTCACGTCAACAACAGGGCGAAAGCCATTCCCCTCAATGAGCATTATGATATTAATAATACATCATTGAGCAGATTTCGTCAAGCGCTGGATGTGCCACTCGAAAGAATATTTCCGGGATTGATCCGATATAACAATAAAAATTCGATTGATCATCCTTATTGCCTTCGATCATTCAAAAATCGTATTCTTTTCACAACAACACTTGACAAATGTATTTTTTTGTGGTACACTTATATCCAGTGTTAACCGTGTTAACTTCGCGTCCGAATGCGCGTCATAAAAAGGAATGACACCATGGGTATGAATCGTTTGAGCCGCCTTCTCCTGGCGGCGGTCGTATCGGCGGGAATCGCCGGGAGCGTTGCGGCGGCGGAAGCCGGCAAGGACTTCTCGCTCCCCGAGAAAACATTCTTCAAGGCCGACACTAACTTTAAAGGCGGACGGAAAGTGTTCGCCTGGTACATGGTCTGCTACGGCCCCTACAATGGCGGATGGGACAAAAACACGCCGGTCGGGGAGTACAAAAAGCAAATCCGCATGGCGCAATCATTGGGCATCGACGGCTTCGGCCTCGATGTAATGCGCCCCAACGACGAATACAAACAAGCCCTCTCCAAAATTTTTCAGGCCGCCACAGAGCTCAACAGCAACTTCAAGCTCTTTTTCAAGTTCGACTACGGCAACCGGATGCACGACGAGCAGATCGCCGACATGGTCGCGCTCCTGAGGGAGTACGGAAAAAGTCCGCACTACGAACTGTACAACGGCAAGCCGCTGGTCGGCTACTACGGCGGCGACATGATCGTCGACGAAAGCCCGGAAAAAAGCGTGAAATGGTGGCAGGAAAAGGTCGTCCCGGCCCTCGCCGATGCCAAGCTTGATATTTTCTTCATCCCCACCACATTTATGCAGGCCCGAAAAGGGGCCACACAGGAGGCGGTTGACGCCTCGTTGAAGCTTTGGGGCGAAAGCGCACAGGGGATGTCGATCTGGCAGATCCAGACCTCGCCCTTCGGCGGCGGCCTGAAACTCCTTGAAAAACAGGCGCTGGCGCTGCATAAGGCGAATAAGGCGTGGATGACCACCATCTCGTTCCACTACTGGTGGGCGGCGGGGCGCAGCGTGCCGGTGGATTGGATGTGGATGCCCGGACGCGCCAGCAACCCGAACGCGGAAGTCAACGGAACGTACTACGAACACGGCGGCGGTAAAGGCCTCGAACTGCAGTGGCAGTCGATCATGGAGGTGCAGAAGCCGGAATGGGTCATGATCCTTACCTGGAACGACTGCAACGAATCCTACATCGAGCCGATCGACGATTACCGGAACTACACAAACGGCACCCCGCGCGGAGCACCCGCCGGCTGGTACAAACCGATGGCCGGTCTGGGAGAACTCAACCGCTACTACATTCAATGGTATAAAACCGGCATCAAACCCGCGATTACCGACGACAGTTTGTTCTACTGCTACCGCACCAGCAGCCAGCACTTGAAACCCGCAATCGATCCGCGTCCGGCGGTGAAAATCGGCAACGCCCCGATCGGCGACGACATCTATCTGACCACCGCGCTCACCGCACCGGCCAAACTGCAAGTCGTCTCCGGAGAAAAGACCACCGAATACGACGTCCCTGCCGGCATCGCCCAGACCGTCGTCCCGTTCCAGGTAGGCAAGCAAATGTTCTCCCTCTGGCGCGACGGAAAAAAGCTCGCCGAAACCGAAGGCGAACCGGTCGTGGACAAAATCGAATTCTACAGCTACTGGCCAACCACCGGCTATATCACGGTAAAACAATAAGCAAAAGAAATCAATGCGAGAAGGAAAAACTTTTTAAGAAAAAGGAAGACGTTGCGGCTTTTGGCCGCAACGTCAAACCGCGCTCGCGGTTGTTTTTATCAAAATTCATTTTGGCCTCCGCTTGTTAATCGGCATCAGTATTAAACCGATTCAGAGTTACTTCATGCATGCAACTAACTTTAGGAACTGGCTTGGGCGCGGAGGAGGAGATCGACGAGGACGAGGGCCGTCATCGCCTCGACCACCGGGACGAGGCGCGGGCAAAGGCAGGGGTCGTGCCGGCCGCCGATAGTGATTTCGCGCGCAACGCCGCTTTCGTCCACCGTCTTTTGCAGGAGGGCGATGGAGGGCGTGGGCTTCACGGCAACGCGGAACAGCAATTCCTGGCCCGTGGAAAGTCCGCCGCAAACGCCCCCCGCGTGGTTGGAGGCAAAACCACCCGGGAGGATCGCGTCGTTGTTTTCGCTTCCCCGGAGGGTGCTTGCAACAAAACCGTCGCCGAATTCAATTCCCTTAATCCCCCCCAAGGAGAGCATCGCGTGCGCCAGAAGCGCATCGAGTTTATCGAAAACAGGCTCGCCAAGTCCGGGAGGAAGGTTTAGAACATGGCATTCGACGATGCCGCCCACGCTGTCGCCCGCGCGGCTTGCTGTATAAATCGCTTCCTCCATGGCATGCGCCGCATCGGGATCGGGGCAGCGCACCGGATTTTTCTCTATGCAATCCCTTTGAAAACACGCTGCACGGACGTTGCCTACGGCAACCGTTCCGGCATAAACTTCAATACCGTGACGCCGCAAAAGAAGCTTCGCCACGGCGCCCGCCGCGACGCGCGCGGCGGTTTCACGCCCGCTGGAACGTCCCCCCCCGCGGTAGTCGCGCAGTCCGTATTTTTTGAAATACCCGTAATCGGCGTGTCCGGGGCGGAACACCGTGGCAAGTTCACCGTAATCGCGCGAACGTTGGTCGGTATTCCGGATGAGCATGGACAACGCCGTTCCCGTTGTCTTGCCCTCAAACCAGCCGGAAAGGATCTCCACACAATCGGCCTCCCGGCGCTGGGTCGCAACAGCGGACTGGCCGGGACGGCGGCGATCCATCTCGCGTTGAATGTCTTCCAATGCAAGGGGCACATTCGCCGGCACGCCGTCGATGACGACACCGAGTCCGGGACCGTGGGACTCGCCGAATGTGGTGATGCGGAAAATTTCACCGAAGCTGTTTCCACTCATAAAGCGTCCCCCAGTGTTTTTTGGAGCGTATGAAAAAGATCGTCAAAAACCTCTTGCGCGGCTTGCTCCTTCCGGATGGAGAAAACAAGATCCGCGCCGGTACGGTAAAAAACATCGCGCTGTGCATAAAGCGCACGGAACGACGCCTCCGGATCGCTGGTTTGCAAAAACGGCGGGAGTCCGCCGCGCTTGATCCGCGCAAAAGCGATCTCCGGCGCAATCTCCAGATACACCACAAAGCCGAGGCGTTTCAATGTCCCCGCCGCAAGGAGCGGGTTGGCTGGAACGCCGCCGCCAAGGGCGAAGACACGCGCCGGGCCGTCCTCGTCGATCAGCTGAAAAATTGCCTCCGCCTCCTGTTCGCGGAAAAAGGACTCGCCGTAACGGGCCATGATTTCACGGCACCCCAAGCGCTGCCCGAAACGATGGAAATGCAGCTGCTGTATGGTTTCATCCGTGTCCACAAACGGGCGGGCGAGGCGTTCCGCCAGTAACTTGCCGTGGGTCGTCTTGCCGCAATGCTTGACGCCACTGAGAACCAGCGGGGTCATAGCACCGAATTCGGGCGTACGATCTGGGTTCCGATCCCATGGTCGGTGAAGATTTCCAGGAGCAATGAATGGCGCAACCGCCCGTCGATCAGGTGGACTTTGTTGATGCCGGCGTCCAGCGCCTTCAGACAGCTCTGGATCTTCGGCAGCATCCCGCCGGAAAGGACTTTCGTACGGATCAGTTCCGGGATATCCTTGGTGTTGATCGTGGGGATGACGGTCGATTCATCGGCCGGATTTTGCAGAATGCCGGGGACATCGCTCATGAACACGAGCTTCCGGGCATGAACCGCCGCGGCGATTTCACAGGCGGCGGTGTCGGCGTTGATGTTGTAGATCTGCCCGTCCGCGCCGGTCCCCAGGGGGGTTATCACCGGAATCAGTCCGGCGTTCAACGCGTCGATGATGCGGGCGATGTCCACGCCGGTAACTTCGCCAACGTGCCCGATGTCTTCGATCTCGCCCGTTTCCGGGTTTTTCGAGCCGATTTTTGAGGCGCGCAAAATGGTTTTTCCGGAGAGCGACGCCATCTGGCCTCCGGCGGCCTGCCCCAGTTCGATCAGTTCACGGTTCACCGTGTTATGAAGAACGTCGTCCACCACGCCGATGGTCTTGTCGCACGTATAACGCAGTCCGTTGACGAATTTCACCGGAATATTCTGCTTTTTCAGCTCCGCGGAAATCGCCTTCCCTCCCCCGTGCACGACAATCGGCTTGAAACCGATGCACTCCATGAGAACCACGTCGCGCATGGTACTCCGAACCAGCTCCGGATCTTCCATCGAACTGCCGCCGAACTTGATCAGGATCAACGCATTGCGGAATTTCTGAATGTACGGCAAAGCCTCCAGGAGGACTTCGGCCTTGGCGACAAGGTTGTTCATGGTTTCTCTCCGGTTAAATCAATATTGAAACAGCATCGCGCCCCAGGTGAGGCCGCCGCCGAATGCGGTCAGAAGGATGTAGTCCCCGCGCTGAACGCGGCCGCTCCGCAGTACTTCATCCAGACAAAGCCCGATCGAAGCGGCGGAGGTGTTTCCGTAGCGGTTCACATTCACGTAGACCCGGTCTTCCGGAACATCCAGGCGCTGCGAAACAGCCTGAAGAATACGCATGTTCGCCTGGTGCGGGATGACGACCTTGACTTGCGCCGCATCCACACCCGCTTCTTCCAGCACTTTGCGCGACGCGGACACCATGCCGTTCACCGCGAGTTTGAAAACATCCTTGCCAGCCATGCAAATGGAGTGCATCCGATTGGTAACCGTTTCGATGGAGGCCGGATTACGCGAACCGCCCGCGGGCATGTTCAGAATTTCCGTGTAACTCCCGTCCGCATGAAGGTCGCTGGCGAGAACCAACGGTGCGTTGTTTCCATCTTCCACGCGCTCGAGAATCACGGCCCCGGCGCCGTCGCCGAAGAGAATGCAGGTGTTGCGATCGGTCCAATTCACAATGCTGGAGAGCTTTTCGGCGCCGATCACCAGAACACGGCGGTATTTCTTATTGGTCATCATCAGCGCGTTCGCCACCTCGAGCGAGTAGAGAAGCCCCGAGCAGGCCGCCTCCAAATCCAAACAGAAAGCGCCGGGAGCGCCGAGCCGGGTCTGCAGCAAACAAGAGGTGCTGGGGAAAACATAATCCGGCGTAATGGTCGCGACGAGAATCACATCCAAATCGGCCCCGGTGAGTCCGGCTTGCTCCAACGCGCGCGTGGCGGCCGCAAACGCCAGATCGCTGGTCGCTTGTTCCGGCGCGGCGATGCGGCGCTCCTCGATGCCGGTACGGGTACGGATCCACTCGTCGTTGGTTTCGACCAATTTTTCCAGATCGGCGTTGGACAGTATTTTTTCCGGAACGTAGGACCCGGTGGATAGGATGCGGATACTCACAATTTCTCCTCTGCCTGCGGGGCCATTTCGCGGGTGGTCGCATGCGTTTGATGAATCAGGTGGACAATTTTATCGTTCAAACCGAATTGAATGCAGTCGATGGCCACCCGTATCGCATTGCGAATGGAAAGCGGGGTGGAGGAGCCGTGGCCGATAATACAGATGCCGTTCAGCCCCAAAAGCGGCGCGCCGCCAAGTTCTTCCGCATCACCGAAGGATTTGAGCTCGCGAAATGCGCTGCGATTGAGCATGGCGCTCGTTTTCCGCAGCACGTTTTTAGTGAAGACACTGCGCAGCCAAAAAATCGTGGAGCGCGCCAAGCCTTCGCTGCATTTCAAAAAAACATTGCCGGTAAAGCCGTCGCAAACCATCACATCGGCATGGCGCTCGAAAATAGTGTTCGCCTCGACGTTGCCGACGAAATTGATGCCCAGCTTCTCCAGGAGCGGAAAGGCCTCTTTGGTCAGTTTATTCCCCTTGGAATCCTCGCCGCCGACGCTCAGGAGGGCAACACGCGGCACGGAAAGCCCGTACACAAACTCGGCGTAGATGGAACCCATGATCGCAAATTGCGCCAAGTGAAACGGTTCGCAATCGGTGTTCGCGCCGGAATCCACCATGACGAAGCGCCCCCCCTGGGCCGGCATATTTGTCGCCAAGACGGCCCGGTCCACCCCCGGAAGGGTGCGGACGAGCACTTTCGTGGCCGCCACGCTCGCACCGGTGTGTCCGGCACTTACAATGGCATCCACCTTGCCGGCCTTCAGTAACTTGGCGCAAACAGTAATGGACGAATCGCGCTTGGAACGCAACGACGACGAGGATGGCTCACTCATTTCCACCACCGACGCCGCATGTTCGAGGGTCAAATTCGGGTGCCCGGCAATGCCATACTTTTCCAGATAAAAAGCCAACTTCCCCATATGTCCAACCAGAACGAACTGGCTGTCGGGGAAGTCATGCAAAGCGATCGCCAGGCCTTCGACGGCCACCGCCGGGGCGTAGTCGCCCCCCATTGCATCGACGGCGATTCTCATTGGCGGCAATCCGCGTGGTCCGTTCAGGCCTTGACGGCGATAATCTGACGGCCCTTGTACTGCCCGCAGTTCGGACAGACACGATGCGGAACCGCCGGCGCGGAGCAGTTGACGCAGAACGTCGCCTGAACACCTTCATAGCGGTTCGCGGCTTTGCGCAGACGCTTCTTCATTTTCGACTGTTTTCTCTTTGGTACTGGCATTTTCCTGATCTCCGATGATTACGGCGGACACAGCGCCGCCTGATTTCGTTTCACATTTTCACATGCATCCCAAGAATATACCGCCGGAAATAAAAAATACAAGTCCCCGTAAGTTTTTTCCGCCACGGTTTGCTTTTTTCCGTAAAAGTTGCTATAGTATAAGCAGAGTCGTTTGAAAAAGCCCCTAACAGACGCGGGCAGGAAGGAATTGGAACATGTTCGGCATTTCTGGAGAACTCATTTTTCTCGCCATCGGCGGCGGGTTCACGCTGCTTATCTTCTTTCTCGGCATGGCGCACCTCTCCCGTTTTTACAAAAGCTTTACCGAAGCGCGCTCCGAAGTCGACACCAACATGATGGCCCTTGTCGCGCAGCTTAAGCGCCTGAACACGCAGTTGACCGATCTGACGGTCGAACAACGCCGCCTCTCGCGCTTGATGCTCGAGCAAATCGAGCTCAAGAAGGCCGAGCTTACCGGCGACTTTGAAATCGTCGAAGAGCCCCTTCCGGAAAAGACGAATCCGCCGAAAAACTGAAAAAGGTGTGTTTTTTACAATTCTTCGCTTGCATAAGCCCGGAATGGAGTATACAATATAGCGGAGATTCTCTAAAATTGTAACGTTATTTTTTGAAAATGGAGTTCGCAGCATGAAGAAGTTTTTGATGGCGCTCGGTATCGCCGCGATGATGTTTTCCGGAAGCACGGCCCGCGGCAACGACATCGGCGAAAAGTTGATGCTCTATATCCCCAACCGCATTATCGACCTTTTTGATATCTTCAGCCTTAACATCGGCGCGGGCCCCGTCCTGCGTGCCGAGCTCATGGCCACCCGCGCCTGCGTCGTCGGCGGCGGAATCGGCTTAAGCTGCATGCTCTACAAAGACTACAACCGTCAATACGGCGTCGGCATCGAAAACGGCTGGTACTATCAATTCATCTGCGTCGGTGCGGCCGAGCAGATCCGCGATCACGGCTCCTCCTGGGTCAGCGGATTCCAGAATATCTTTGTCGGAATGCCCCTCCCGAACGAACGCAATTTCCAGTTCCCGGATGGACCGCGCGACTATTGGCAAATCGGCGGCGCCCTCGGCGGGCTGATCGTCGGCGAATTTTATCTGCATCCGCTGCAGATCGCCGACTTCATCACCGGAATTTTCTTCTATGACCTCATGGAGGATGACATCGTTGTCGACGATTTCCTCTGATGTCCCCCTTTGTCTGCCAGCGTTGCGGTAATTGTTGCCGCGGCGCGGGGATCGTCCGTGTTTCCTTCGGGGAAATCGCCGCGATCGCCATATATTTGCAGTTGCCCGAGCAGGCGTTTATCGATGCCTACACCCGGCTTGCGCCGGATCGCTCGGGCTTGATTTTTTTGGACCGTCCGGACGGCGGGTGCATTTTTCTGCAAGGCGAAGAAACGCCGGAATGCCGGATCAATCCGGTCAAGCCGCGCCAATGCCGGACATTCCCCGCCGATTGGACGTACCCCGGCTGGGAAAAAGAGTGTTCCGGAGCACGGGAGAGTGATTCATGAACCGTAAACTTGGCAGCGTTATCGTCCTTTCCGGGCCGAGCGGCGTCGGCAAATCTTCTATGATCAAACTGCTCTTGAAGGAGGAGCCGCGTCTGCGTTTCTCCGTTTCCTGCACCACGCGTCCTCCGCGACCGGGTGAAACGGACCACCGCGACTACCACTTCCTCTCCCCGGAGGCGTTTCAGGAAAAGCTGGATGCCGGTGCATTCATCGAATCCGCCGGAGTGCATCTGCACCGTTACGGGACTTTGCGCGAAGAGGTCCTCCTGCCTGTACGGAAGGGCGAAGATGTTCTCCTCGACATCGATGTACAGGGCGCGCGGCAAATCCGCCGCGCCGCCGCGCGGGATGCCGAATTGGCCGCCGTTACGGAATTTTTGTTCATCGCCCCCCCTTCCCGCGCCATTCTGGAGGAACGCCTCCGGGGGCGCGGCACCGAGGACGCGGCGGCATTGCGCGTCCGCCTGGACAATGCGGCCAGGGAACTGGCGGCATGGCGCGAATACGACTATTTGATTGTTAACGGGAATTTGGAACGCGCGGCGGCGGAGCTGGTCAATCTGGTGCGCGCATTCCGCTGCCGCACGCCGCGCATCACGGAAAATCTCTTTGAAATCACGGAGGATGGAACCCTATGAAAGCCCCTTTGGTTCTCCTGGGTGTAACCGGCGGCATCGCCGCGTACAAAAGCGCCGAACTCTGCAGCCTGCTGGTCAAGGCGGGGTTTGAAGTTCAGGTGGTGATGACCGCGAATGCGGAAAAACTTGTGGCCCCCCTGACATTCGCGACACTCTCGCGCCGGGCGGTCCTCGATACATTGTGGGGGGAGCACGAATGGCGACCGGAGCACATCGCGCTGAGCGACAGCGCCGCGCTCCTGATTGTGGCCCCGGCAACAGCGAATTTCCTTGGAAAATACGCCAACGGGATCGCCGATGATGCACTGACCACGCTGGCGCTCGCATTCAATGGCCCTGTGCTCCTGGCTCCGGCGATGAATCCGCGCATGTGGCAAGCTCCGGCGGTGTGCCAGAATGTGCAGACGCTCCTTGCGCGCGGTGTTGCAATGATCGGCCCGGGATGCGGACGCGTCGCCTGCGGCGCGGACGGCGTGGGACGCATGGCGGAACCCTCGGAAATTTTCGCGGCGGCGCAGACGGCTTGCCCGATGCCGGAAGACGCTTGATTTTTTCCGAATGAAGCTGGAAAAACATTCGGATGCGGTGTACATTAACCGAGATACACCAAATTGAGGAATATATGAGCGCAACCATTTCCAACGGACGTTTCCTTGTTACAGGGGGCGCCGGCTTCATTGGCTCCAACCTGATCGAGCAGTTGCTCGCCCAAGGGGCGGTGGTCTGTTGCCTGGACAACTTTTCCACCGGAAAAAGGCGGAACATCGCGCCGTTTATGAACAATAAGCATTTCCGTTTGCTGGAAGGGGACATCCGCGACGCGGCACTTTGCCAAGAAGCCTGCGATGGGATGGATTACGTGTTCCACGAAGCCGCCCTCGGTTCCGTGCCGCGTTCCATCGAAGACCCGGTAACGGCGACGGAGGTGAATGTAGCGGGGTTTGTGAACATGCTTGACGCGGCGCGCCGAAGCAAGGTCCGCCGCTTTATTTATGCCTCGAGTTCCGCGGTTTACGGGGACAATCCGGAGCTGCCGAAGCGCGAGGCGAACATCGGCAAGCCCCTTTCCCCCTACGGACTGACCAAATGGATCAACGAACTTTATGCGGAAAACTTCGCACTGCTGTATAATTTGTCCACCGTCGGCCTCCGCTACTTCAATGTATTCGGGCGGCGTCAGGACCCGGCGGGCGCGTACGCGGCGGTGATTCCACGCTTTACGGCAATGATTCTGGCGCACACGCCACCGGTCATTAACGGCGATGGCGCGATTTCCCGGGATTTTACCCACGTGGACAACGTTGTGGCGGCAAATTTGCGGGCGGCGACGGCGGACTTGGGCGGAACACATACAATCTGCAACGTCGCATGCGGCGAATCGCTGACGCTGAAGGAACTTTTTTATCTTTTGCGCGACGCGCTTGCGGAATGGGATCCCGCGGTGCGTACGCTGGAGCCGGTATTCGGGCCGGCGCGCTTCGGCGATATCCAACATTCCATGGCGGATGTCGGCAAAGCAAGCGCGGAGCTCGGATTCCGTTCGCTGTGCGACGCGCGCGAGGGAATCCGCCGCGCCGCCGAGTGGTATTACCGGCATCCGGAAGCGCTTCGTTAAATAAAAGGAGGGGGCGGAATGAAGGGAATTGTACTCGCAGGGGGCGCGGGATCGCGTCTGCATCCGGTAACGCTCGGGGTATCCAAGCAGATGCTGCCGGTTTACGACAAACCGATGATATATTATCCGCTCTCTGTCCTGATGCTTGCTGGCATCCGGGATATTCTGGTGATTACGACGCCGGAGGACCAGCCCGCGTTCCGACGCCTCCTCGGGGATGGGGCGCAATTCGGCATTCGCTTGTCTTTTGCGGTACAGCCGTCGCCGGACGGGCTGGCGCAGGCGTTCATCATCGGCGAAGAGTTTATCGGCAAAGACCCGGTGGCGCTGGTCCTGGGCGACAATATCTTTTATGGCGCGAATCTGGGCGCGATGCTGCGGAACGCCGCGGAACGCACCTCCGGCGCGACGGTTTTCGGTTACTACGTTCGTGATCCGGAGCGGTTCGGCGTGGTGGAGCTCGACGCCTCCGGCAAGGCCGTTTCGATCGAAGAGAAACCCAAACAGCCGCGTTCGCATTACGCCGTTACGGGGCTCTACTTCTACGACAATCGCGTTATCGAGATTGCCAAGGCGGTCAAGCCCTCGGCGCGGGGCGAACTGGAAATCACCTCGGTGAATAACGCCTACCTCGCACTGGGCGAACTTTGTGTGGAACCGCTCGGGCGAGGCTACGCATGGCTGGACACAGGCACGCACGACAGCCTCCTGGAGGCCTCCGACTTCATCCGCACCATCATCCGCCAACAGGGCGTTCAGGTCGGGTGCCTGGAGGAGATCGCCTGGGAAAACGGCTGGCTGGATCGTGAGCAGGTACTGACCCAGGCCCGCTTGTTTTCGAAGACGGAATACGGCATGTACCTGACGCGCCTCTTTTCCGATGCCGGACACGCATAAATTTCGTTTTTTTTGCCTTCCCTATTGACATTGGAACATTCTTCGGCTATAATAAAGGATAATGTTCTTATTGTTCTTTATTATGGAGAATGCACAATGAAAAAAATGAAACATCCTTTTACGTTGATCGAGCTTCTGGTCGTCATCGCCATTATCGCCATTCTTGCGTCCATGCTTCTGCCTGCGCTGAACAAGGCGCGGGAACGGGCGTGGAGCGTGCGTTGCATCGCCAATTTGAACCAGCAGCTCAAGGGGGCGATCACCTACACGGACGATTTTAAAGGCATGTGGGGCGGCGCCGACATCCGATTCCCGATTGCGGGCGGCGGTTACGAGGAAATGCGCTGGTACGGCGTATTGGCGTATTACACCGGCGTGATCCCGGTTTTCCGGAATACGTCGCCCGGCTGGGTGGACTACAACGGTCCCTCCAATATGCACAAACAGAAAATTCTGCGTTGCCCCGGCGACCGCAGCATTGCCGGGAGCGCCTACCGGGTAAATTACGGGATGAATGCAACGTTTTCCACCACAAAAGATGCGTCAACCATGGCGGCCTGGGATAAGTTCGCCGCGTTCGACCGCCGCAAGATCGGCGGCATCCGCCAACCGTCTTCGGTCATGTGGGTCGGCGACTCGGTAAACAACGGGGACAAAGACTCCGGCGGAACGGTCTATGGGGACAGCAAATACAGGATTTCCAACAATACAACCGGATCATTCGGCAAGAATGACGCGGATGGAGCCATGGTTCGCTTCAGCGCCGCCCGGCACAACGGATACGGGAACTACGGCATGGCCGACGGACACGTAACCAGCAAAAACCCAACGGAACTTCAGAAAGAAGTCGGCCTCGCGGCGGAGAGCAAATTTTTCGATACCGACCGGAAATGGTAATGAGAGCACAAGCTTTGAAAGAATGCAGACATGAAGAAAGCGAACCGTTTTTTTACCCTTATTGAACTTTTGGTTGTTATTGCGATCATCGCCATTCTCGCCTCCATGCTCCTCCCGGCGCTGAACCAGGCGCGGGAACGGGCGTGGAGTGTGCGTTGCATCGCCAATTTGAACCAGCAGGTCAAGGGGGCAATCACCTATACGGACGATTTCGGGGGTATGTGGCCCGGTTCCGATATCCAAGTCCCGATTGCGGGGGGCGGCATGGAGGAAGTGCGTTGGTACGGCGCACTGGCGTACTACAGCGGTGTTGTTTCCGCACTCCGAAGCACGCAACCGGGGTGGCAAACAATCCAATACTATTCCGGCAACGGCGCGGAACGCTACAAAATCTTCCGCTGCTCCGCGGACCGGACCGTCAATGCCAGCGGCGGATATGTGGTCAACTACGCCCTCAACGCGGCGACCGCAACCAACCATGTATACGGCCCGAGCCGTATCCCCTATGCCTTCGACCGGCGTAAACTCAACAGTCTGAAAAGCCCATCCCAGATCGCCTGGATCGGCGACTCCGGCAACAATGGAGACAAGAACCTTGCGGGCGTGGTCTATGGCGACAGCCATTATATTCTGGCCCCCAAGGGCAACACAAACTTTGCCTACAACAGCGCGGAGGGGGCGTGGTTGCGCCGCAGCGCGTCGCGGCATCACGGCGCCGCCAATTTCGCAATGGGGGATGGGCATGTTACAACAAAAAACATCGATCAACTTCAGCAGGAGGTCCTCCTCGGCGCGGAGAGCAAGTTCTTTGATACGGCCAGAAAGTGGTAATGCTCCAATGATACAACCTTCTTCCGGAAGCGTGCGCCGCCAGATCGCGGATACCTTCCGACAGCGCATTTTTTCCGGCGAAATTCCCCCGGGGAGCACGTTGCCCGGCACACGGGAGCTGGCCGCCGCCTACGGCACGAGCCTTTCCAACGCCCACGCGGCCCTGGCGGTCTTAAGCCGCGAGGGACTTATCTCGCGCCTGCCGTATTATGGAACGGTGGTCAACGCCCGCCCGCGCGAACTTAAAACCGTGGCGGTGATCCTTTTCCATGACGGCGTCCCGCATTTTTCTCCTTACATTGAGCGCCAGGCGAATTTTATGCTCCGTGAGCTTAAGCGCCGCAAGATCGCCTGCCGCTTCTTTGTCGAGGCGGAGGAAAAACCCGATGCGCCCTCTCTGGGACCCGCCATCGAACGCCGGGAATACGACGCCGCGCTCCTCTTGGGAGCATCCCGCAGGATTTCCCCGATCATTCCGCGCCTCAAGGTTCCGGCCATCCGCTGCCGCGGTTCCTATGATCAGCAGGATTTCATGCAGCAGGGATTGGATCAGCTCAAAGCCATGGGCTGCCGCAGCGCGGGCGTGCTCGTTTCGATGCGCGACGACCCCTATAACCCGGATGATCCGGACAACAACAACTTTCGCACCTTCGACGCCCTCCGCAGACACGCGGAGGAGATCGGACTTCGCCTGGATGCCTCCTGGATTATAACACCGGCCGAACGGCAATACATCGGCCCCCACCAATTTACCGCCTATGCGCAAAGCGCGTTTCAAAGCCTCTGGAGTCAAGCAGAACGCCCGGAAGGGCTCCTTGTTTATCCCGACGAACTCGTCCCCGGACTGAACGACATGCTCTATAAACTGCGTGTCCGCGTCCCCGAAGACCTCAAGTTGGTGCTGCACCGCAACAAGGAATTTCACTACCAGCCGCCCTATCCGTGCGCCGGCCTGGAAAACTCCATCCGTCTGGCGGCCGCCGCGCAAGTGGACCAGTTGATCGAACTTTATCAGGGCAGGAGCGCGCCGCCGCCCGCCCTCCGTTATCAACCTATTTTTTTCAACCAATAAGTCTGGAATAGTATGAAAAAAACCACCCTGCTTTGTTGTGCCGCCCTGTTCGGCTCGCTGGGACTTAACGCCAACCTCGTGCCGAATCCGGGGTTTGAACTCGGGAACAAAACACTCGAACACTGGCAAAATGACCGCGCAGGCCTGGTGCCGGCCGACGGCAACAAGGTGCCGGGAACGCGCCACACGGAAATCTCGGTGGTGAATTTGGACGGAAACCGGGCGCTCCTGCTGGAATCGAACGGGAAAGAGGACGCGTACGCGCTGGTGCGCATCGGCAACCTCCCTGTTTTGAAGGGCTTCAAGTACGAGGTGCGCTTCCGTTACCGCGCCGAAGGGCTGATGCAGGAAAGTGCCGACCGGAAGCAATACACCGCGCTTATCATGGATTTGTTCATCGACCAGGAGGGGAAGGGAAACGCGGGCGGCTGCCGCATCATCACCTCAACCAACTCCGCCGGCTGGGCGACACTGAACCAAAACAACAAACACAGCACCTTCTTCACCGTACCGGATGTGCCGGGCAAAATTTCAGCACAGATACGCTTCCAGCTCGTCAACAAATACCCGAACAACCCGGTAAAAATCTGGATCGACGACGTGGAACTCCTGCCGCTGGATACGCCGCTGGCCAATCCGGGTTTTGAAGACGGCACGGACGCACCGGCCAATTGGAGCACCATCGGCGCGGCAAAATCCCTTTGGGTGAACACGCCGGTTGCAAGCGGTAAAAAAGCCGTCAGTGTAACCGATGCGCCGGATGGGCTCTTCTCCGGCTGGACGGCGGTCGTCCCCGTGCGTCCGGACCGTCAGTACCGGTTTTCCGGAAAGATCAAAGGGGGAAATTTGAACCCGAACGGGTTTGTCGGCGGCGGCGCGCTGCAAATCGAATTCCTCGATAAAAACGACAATCGCGTTGGCAAGGAAATCAACTCCGACGCCGTCGGCGCGAACATTGATTGGAAGGAGTCGGCGACCCCCTTTGTGGGTGTGCCGGAAAATGCCGTCAAGGCGCGCCTCACAGCGGGGTTGCGCTACTGCAACGGGACGGCGTATTTCGACGATCTGGCGTTGGACTGTCGCAAAGCGGAGCTCGTTTCCCGGACACTCCTCAAACGGAATCCCACCCCCGCAAAGGGAGTGGAATACGCGAAAAACATGCTCCTTAACGGCGACATGGAGCAGGAACAAGACGGCCGCCCGGCAAATTGGACATACGTCGGCAAGAGCGACAAAAATTGGACACCGGAGGAAGTCAAACGCTTCCACTCCGACGGCCGCCCTGTGTTCGGCGTCGGCCGCGGACGCGGCGTCTGGACGACCGATGAAAAATACGCGGGCGAACGCTCGCTCCTGAATATCTCCATCGATCCGCCCCTTTCGCCGAACCACCAATGGTACGGACGCAATCCGGTGGACGGCTTCTGGCTCTCCGATCCTGTGGCGTGCGAAGCAAACAAGGCGTACCTCGCCGGCGGCTGGATCAAACCGGGCGCAGAGATTGTCGGCGCGTGGTACGGCCCGCTGCACATCCTTTTTTACGATGCCAAAGGCAAAGAAATCCCTCCCGCAAACCAGGGGAAAATCAGAACTTCCATGAACGGCGTCAAACCGGGCGAGTGGACATATTGGGGAACCGTCCCCTATGTTGCCCCGGCGAACGCGGCGACGATGCGCCTCCGCTTCGGGCAGGAGCTCAAGGCGGACAACGGTGGGTGGGGGATGACGTACGCGGACAATCTCGCCCTCTGGGAATCCCCCGCGGGACCGGACTCGGCGCCGGAAGCGGCGCTCAACAATCGCGCCTACCGCGAGTGGTTCATCGCCGCGCATAAAACGGTGAAGCCGCCCTACACGGCGTCCCCCGCCGAAGCGCCGGCGTACATCTCCTGCTGGGGCCGCGCGTTGAACTCGGCGGACGGGAATTTATTCCGCGATCCCGCTGAAAAGGTCAAGCTGAAGGTTCAGGTGTTCAACCAACTCGGGGAAAGCCGGAAACTGAAGGTTTCCGCCGTGCGGACGGACGCGTACGGCGCGGAATCGAAGGCGATCGTGTCGCCGGAAGTGGAAATTCCGGGAGCATCGCTCGGTACTGTGGAAATCGAAATGCCGCCGACCAAGACCTACGGCGCGTTTCACCTGGATTGCTCCGTGTACGAGAACGACGCCCTTGTCGGCTCCTTCTCCAGCCGCTATGCGGTTCTGCCGGAGCTGAAGCGGCCGCACACCGTGGACAACGTCTTCGGCGTAACAACGCTCTATTTCCATCCCCGATTCGACAACAATCCGCATATGGAGGAGATGGGGCGCCTGCTCAAACGCGCCGGTTTCGGCAAAGCATGGGTGCGTTGTCATCTCTCCGACAAAGCAATCGATCCGGCGGTTTTCGCCGCCGAAGTCAAGCCGGTTCTGGAAGAAATCGCATACTTCAAACGCTTCGGACTCGGCGTCGTCCTCTCGCTCCATCCCGAGTTCCCCAAAGAAAAGCACCCGCGCAAGGTGAATTACGATTATTATGTAAAAATAGGGGAAATGATCGGCCGTACGTTTGGCGACAAAGTCCTGGCCATGGGGAACTTCGGCATTGAACAGGCGAACAGCAAATCTCCCTACCGCGGCAACGTCCAGTCGCGTTTGACCGACGAAGAGTACGACACGATCATGGCGAAGATGTACGATGCGATCAAATCGGTTTCGCCGCAATCCACCGTCTGCATCGGAAACATTGCGACCGATTTCGAGGCGGCGACGGTGAAACGCCTCTACAAAGCCCCCGGCAACGGAAAGTTCGACGGCGCGTTCTTCAACGCCTATATGGGCCAGCTGATGTGTGCGCAAAACATGGTGCGTGAATTCGACGCCCACGGTGATACAAAAAAAGACGTCTGGAGCGAAGAACAGGCCAACCAGCGTTCGCCCCACGAGGGCGAAGCGCGGCGCTACGGCGAAATCGACGGCGCGCGGAACATGGTGCGCACCTGGATCAATATGATCGGAAAACTCGGACCGCGCCTGCGTGTGGTAACGATCTGGGGCTTCGCCCCGACAAGCTCGCAGGACATCATGATGATGACGCCGGAGCTTCAGCCGAGGCCGCAGTTCGTGGCCCACGCGCTGATGTCCGACTTTCTCGCCGACGCGACGCTCAAGGGCGACCGCTCCGTCGACGGCGTAACACTCTTTGAATGGGCGCGCCCCGACGGCCCGGTCTTCATCGGCTGGGCGGACGCCGGAAAACGGATGCTGACGCTGGAGGCGCCGCGCGGGGAACTCACGGAAATGGACATCATGGGCAACAGCCGTGTCTTGAAAGCCAAAGGCGGCCTCATCACGCTGGAACTCGATGGAACACCGCGCTTTTTCTCCGGCGGCGGCGCGGTGAAGGTGAGCGACCGCGTAAAAGTGAGCGTGTCCAATGGAACGCTGGACGCCGCGCACGGCACTCTTCTCGTTTCGATTACCAACAATTCCGGCGCGCCCTTGAAAGGAACGTTGGAAGCGTTGGGCGACGGCGTAAAACAATCCATCGACGTAGAGAAGGGAGCGACAAAACGGCTGCATCTTCCTTTACCACAGGGACTTTCCGCCAACCAGCGCACGGTTTTCACCGCCAAGGTAACAACAGAAGATGGAGCGGTTTACGCGGCGAGCGGCGCGTTCAACTTTTTGCTGGCGCCCCGCGCCGAATCGGCCCCCGCGCTGGATGGCACATGGCGCAATTGGGAAAAAGCGCCGTTCATCCCGTTCGGGGACGGAAACGAAGTTCTGGTCAACACCGGCGCGGTGGACGAAACGTATACGGGAAAAAGCGATTTGTACGGACGCTTCCGCCTCCTGTGGGATAGCCGCTTCCTCTACCTTGGCGTGGAGTCGGAGGACGATGTATTCCTGCCGCAAAAAGGGCGCGGCACCAACGGTTTCATGGGCGATTCCATCGAATTCGCCTTCCAGCCGCAGGCCGAATTCAAAGTATCGGCACCCAAGTACGAGTACGAAATGTATCTCCCGCTCGGCGAATCCGATTTCGTCCTCTCCCGCCGTTTCCCCGCCCCTTCGCAGATTCTGGAAGGCTGGAACGGCATCGTGAAGCCGACGGGAAAACGCGGAAACGCCGTCTACCAGGTGGCGATTCCCTGGAGCGAACTTGGAGTGAAATCACCCGAGCCGGGCAAAGCGATGGGCTTCGCCCTGATTTTGAACGACAAGGACAACCCGGAAGCGAAGTACTCCGGCTCCCGCAACCTGATCCGTTTCTTCGATGGAATCAACGGTAAAAATCCGGAGCTCTACGGAGATTTATTTCTGGTGCAGTAAGTCAAGAACTGCGAAAGGGAAAAAACTTTCCTTAAAAGTTTTTTCCCTTTTCATGCCCTCTCTTTTTTTCAAACCCTTTCAGTCCCGGATTTTTTCCGAGCGCAGAAAATACATCCGCATCGCGCCTTTCCCCTTGACGTCCGCGGGGGGACGGGGGTCGAAGACGAAATCGTCCGCGGTCTGAAGGTAGACCGCCTCCGAAACGTTGATCTGCATCGGCTCCGAATAATTCTCCATCCGCGCAGCGATGTTCACCGTGTCGCCGAAAATGTCGTAAATATACTTTTCCTTGCCGACAATGCCGCCGACCACGCGCCCCGTATGCACCCCCATCCGCATCTGCCAAACGAACGGTCCTTTTTTGTTGCGACGCTCCAGGAATGCGCGCGCATCCATCGCCGCACGCAAAAGCGCGCGGCAGTGCCCCGAGTTCCCTCCGGGAAGGCCGGAAACACTCATATATGCGTCGCCGATGGTCTTGATCCGCTCACAGCCATGGTGTGCGAAAATCCGGTCGAACTCCCCGAAAATTTCGGACAACTCCGCGATCAAAACCACCGGCTCGATTTCCGAACTCCGCACGGTGAAATCAACAATGTCGGAAAAAAACACGGCAACGGAGTCAAAGCTCTCCGGTTTGCTGTGCCCGGTGTCGCGAAGTTCGGCAATCACACGTTCGGGCAGGATGTTGCGGAGCAACCGCTGTGTCTGCGCTTGCTCCTCTTCCAACTGCTCCTTAAGCTCCATCATGCCCAGCGTTCGTTCGGCAATCTCGAACTTCTGCCCGTTGAATTTTTCCCGCTCTTTCTCCAGGCGGCGACAATAATATTTCCGGAGCAGAAAACACATCCCCAACGCGGCGGTGCACCCGGCCGAAAGGCCGTAAATAAAGTCCGGATGGCTCCAGATGCTCATGACCCGCTTTCTTCCGAAGGGAGAACTTCACTCCAGGGACGTTCAAACGACTTGGCTTCCGAACAAAAACAATTGAAATGGACGATGTGCCAGAATGCGGCGATGCCGTCGCGCCATGTGATCTTCTTCCCCGCGTCGTAACGGCGCGGATTGTACGAAATGGGGACTTCCCATATCCGCAGACAGCGGGATTTTGCCAGCTTCGCGGTCATCTCCACCTCGATCCCGAAGCGTTCCGAGGTAAGGAGAAGATTCTGAATCACTTCACGCCGGAACGCCTTGTAGCATGTTTCCATATCCGAAAGATGAATATCCGAAAAAAAGTTGGAGAAAAACGTCAGTACCTTGTTCCCCATTTCGTGCCGGAAAAAGCGCACCATCCCCGGCGTTCCCATGAAACGGGAACCGTAAACCACATCCGCCTTCCCCGCAAGGAGCGGGGCAAGAACGATCGGATAATCCTCGGGGGTGTACTCGAAATCGGCATCCTGCACAAGGACAAACTCGGACGTGGCTTCGCGAAATCCGCGAATCAGCGCCGCGCCCTTTCCCCGGTTGATGGATTGATGCAGGAGCCGCACCCTCGGTTCGTCCTTGAACATTTGAAGCTTTTCCCAGGAAGCGTCCGTGGAGGCGTCATTGACGATGACCATCTCCGCGGTTTCCGGACGGGCGAGAACCCGTTCGACAATCGACTGAATGGTTTTTTCCTCGTTGTAGACCGGCATCACAACTGTGAGCCGGGGCGCATTTTCTTTATCCATTTATTTCCCTTCCCCGGCAAGTTCCCGTGCGCGGAGGGCCGCCTGCCGCACCGCCTCCATGACCGTGTGCCGGAACGCGCCGCATTCCAACGCGGCAAGTCCGCGGATCGTCGTCCCCCCAGGGCTGGCGACTTGTTCGCGCAGGAGCGCCGGATGCGCCCCGGGACGCCCGGCCAGCGCCGCCGCGCCGCGCACTGTGTCGATGGCCATCTTCTGCGCGAGTTCGCGCGGCAACCCCTCCGCCACGCCGCCATCGGCCAATGCCATGATAAAATCAAATACGTACGCAGGGCCGCTCCCCGAAAGGGCGGTTACCGCGTCCAGATGTTTTTCCTCCACACGGTAAACACTGCCGACCGCACCGAGAATCCGTTCGGCCGCGGCAACATCGTCGATATCATCCGTAAGGGCGGCGTAGGCGGCGCACCCTTCGCCGACCAAGGCCGCCACATTGGGCATGGCGCGGACAATGCGGTCGTGGCCCGTCGCTCCGCGCAATTGCCGCAACGTTATGCCCGCCATGATGGAAACAACCCGTTTCCCGGCGAACGATTTTCCCTTCACCGCCTCGGAGAAATACTGGGGCTTGACGGCCAGAACGACCGTGGAGGCATGTTCCCATTCGGTTTCCCAATCGCGCAGGAACGCGCGCGCGCCGGAAACTTCCTCAAAAGCTGCCGCCGCCGCCTTATCCACATCCGCGGCAACGATGCGCGCGGGGGAAACACCGCCGCGTACCAATCCGGCGGCGATGGCCTGCGCCATGCGGCCCGCCCCCACGAAAAAGATTTCACAATCCGACATTTTAAATTTCCTCATATTCCTTGTACATAAAGTAATCCACAAACATTTTATTGCAACTTTTATTTTCAAAAAAACTCCCGTTTGACAAAACGAAAAAAGCAGGTTACCTTTATAAGACGACAACAGAAAGGCATCCATATTATGCGCAAACTCTCCAGATCCATTTTGCCGGAGCTCGAAAAGACCCTCCGCTGTGGCCCGGCGGCCGAATACCCGGTCAAAGTCCTGCAATTCGGCGAAGGAAACTTCATGCGGGCGTTCATCGATTGGATGATCGATGAAATGAACGAACAAGGCTTGTTCAACGGTTCCGTCCGCATCATCCAGCCCCTCCCCGAGGGGATGGGGAACATGCTGAACGCGCAAGAAGGGCTGTACACCCTCCTCCTTCGCGGAATGGTCAACGGGAAAGCGCGGGAAATTCCGCGCGTGGTAACCTGCGTCCGCGACTGTTTGAATCCCGCCCGCGACTGGACGGAAATTCTCCGCGCATTCGAGGGACGCGACCTCCGCTTTATTTTCTCCAACACCACCGAATCGGGGATCGAATACCAGCCCGAACCGTATACCCCCGGTGAGAGCCAGAAAACCTTCCCCGCCAAGCTTGCGGCACTCATGTTCCACCGTTTTCAAAAAGGCGGTAAAGGCCTGGCCGTCATCCCCTGCGAACTCATCGACCGGAACGGCGCCACGTTGCGCGAATGCATCCTCCATTATGCAAAGGACTGGGAATTCCCGGCGGCGTTTTCCGCCTGGATTCAGGCGGACTGTATTTTCGTCAACACGCTGGTGGACCGCATCGTCGCGGGATATCCGCGGGCCGAGGCGGAATCGCTCTGCGAACGTTTCGATTACGAGGACAAGCTGATCGACTGCGGCGAAATCTTCCACCTTTTCGTCATCGAGGGCCCTCTCAGCCTCGCGCTGGAACTCCCCTTCATCCAGGCGGGGCTCAACGTAGTCTGGACGGATTGCCAGAAACCGTACCGCGAACGGAAGGTCCGCTTCCTGAACGGCGGGCATACCTCCAGCGTTCTGGCGGCCTACCTCGCGGGATTCGATTTGGTCGACCGAATGACCTCCGATGCGCTTTTCGGACGTTATCTGCGCAACGTTCTTCTGAACGAAGTTTTCCCGACGATCGATCTCCCCGATGCGGACAAGCGCGAATTCGCCGAATCCATCATCGACCGCTTCCTGAACCCCTTCGCCAACCACCAGCTCATCTCCATTTCCTTGAACTCGATCTCCAAGTGGAAGGTCCGGGTGATGCCCTCGCTGCTCGATTATGTGGCGCGCAAAGGAACGCTGCCGAAGCATCTGGCGTTTTCACTCGCCGCGCTTCTGGCGTTCTACCGCGCCGAAGAACGCGACGGCAAGTGGTTCGGACGACGCGCCTCCGGTGAATACCCTGTTTCGGACGACGCGGACAAAGTACGCGCCATCGCCACAGGCTGGAAGCAACTGGAAAAAGACAAAAACTACGCGAAGTTCGCCGCCGCCATGCTCGGTCGCACCGACTTCTGGGAACAAGACCTCAACGCCGTGCCGGGATTGACGGCCGCCATCGTACAGGCTCTGAAGGAAATCGACCGCGATGGAATGCAGGAAGCGGTGCGGAAACTGGTGGAAGAATGAAACCCGTCGAATTCCTCCGGATTCACCCGTTGGATCAGGTCGCCGTCGCCATCGCGCCCTTGAAGGCGGGGCGGACTCTCGATGTCGACGGCCGTGCGATAACGCTGAAAAACGATATCGCGCCGGGGCATAAATTCGCGCTTGTTTCACGCGAAGCGGGCGAAGCGGTCATCAAATACGGCATGCCCATCGGCAATGCGACAAGCGCAATCGACCCGGGGGAATGGGTCCATACCCACAACCTGAAGACCCGCCTGGAGGGGCGGATCGACTACCGGTACGAGCCGGACTTTGTCCCCCTCGCCCCCTCCGCAAAAGTTCCATGTTTTCAGGGGTTTCGCCGTTCCGACGGAAGAGCGGGAATCCGCAACGAACTTTGGATCATCCCCACCGTCGGCTGCGTGAACCAGCTTGCACGGAACCTGGCCGGGGAATTGAACCGAACGCTCCCCACGGGCGGCGTTTCGCGGGCGCAGGCATGGATTCATCCTTATGGGTGCTCGCAGCTCGGCGGCGACCATGAAACGACGGCGGAGCTTCTGGCGGCGCTGGCGCGTCATCCGAACGCCGGTGGCGTGCTGGTCATCGGCCTTGGATGCGAAAACAATACGCTGGAGAGTTTCCGCGCGCGCGTCGCCGATGTGGATATGGCGCGCATCCGTTTCCTGAAAGCCCAGGACGCGGGGGACGAAATGGAACGCGGGCAAGCCCTTTTACGCGAGCTCCTGGATGTCGCGCGGCACGACCGCCGCGGGCCGGTTCCCATTTCTGCGCTGCGCGTCGGGATGAAGTGCGGCGGCTCGGACGGATTCTCCGGTATCACGGCGAATCCGTTGATCGGGCGATTTTCCGACCGTCTCCTGGCGGCGGGAGGGAGCACAGTCCTTTCCGAAGTGCCGGAGATGTTCGGCGCGGAAACGCTTCTTCTTAACCGCGCATGTTCCCGCGAAGTATTCGATGCGGGCGTCCGGATGATCAACGATTTCAAGGCGTATTTCGAGCGCTACAACCAGGTGATTTACGAAAACCCCTCCCCCGGCAACAAAGCCGGCGGCATCACGACGCTGGAGGAAAAGTCGCTCGGCTGTACCCAGAAGAGCGGCTCCGCCCCCGTGGCGGCCGTCCTCGGCTACGGGGAACCCTTGCGCGAACACGGCCTGAACCTCTTGACCGGTCCGGGCAACGACCTTGTGGCAACCACGGTGCTGGCGGCGGCGCAGACCCATCTTGTCCTCTTCAGCACCGGGCGCGGAACGCCGTACGGCGGGCCGACGCCGACGGTCAAGATTTCCAGCAACAGCGCCCTTGCGGCCAATAAACCGAACTGGATCGACTTCGACGCGGGCCGTCTGCTTGCCGGAGAGGGCACAGAAGCATTGGACCGCGAATTCTTCGACTACATCGTACGCGTCGCCTCGGGAGAGGAGACACAAAACGAGCGCCACCATTACCAGGAAATCGCCATCTTCAAAGACGGTGTAACACTGTAAGACGCCCATGAAACGGATTCTTTGCGCCCTCCTCCCTTTGCTTTGCGGCTGTGCCGCATTGGAGGAGGCATCGCTCCAGGTGGAGCCTTCGGAGTACGAAAAGTCGGTTCTCCGCACGGTGATGCTTACAGTGGAAACCGTGGAAAACGAGCCCGCCGCGCGGTGGACAGTCGAAGAGACGCTCCGTGCGGCGGAAGAGCTTTCCGCGCCGCGCCAGGAAATTCTGGATTGGAAAAAGCCCCAAGATCAGGAGCGCTGGCGCAAAGAAACCATACTTTTCCTGCGTTTCGCCCGAAACGGAAATCCGGAGACGCTCGTACCGATGCTCGAGGCGATCGAGTTGTGGCAGGACTGGCGACAGTCGCTGTTGGCGGAGGAAATGCCGCCGCGCATCGACAGCCGCCTCGCGGGGCTCTTGGCACAGGAAAAAGATTGGCCGCGCATCGCAGCCCTCGCAGCGAAGACATTCCGCTACGAACACACCGCGCTCGTCGTCGCAGCCCTCATGATCGAGCGCGGCGTTCCCTGGGCGAACGAAGCGACCGTCCGCGAAGCGTTCCATGTCCCCGCCGTCGGGCAAAATGCCTACGCGGAGTACGAGCAAATCTGCGACGCCCTCCTCCGCGCCCCCACGCGTACCGACGAATGCGCGCATTTCCTCCTGAACGCCAATCCCCGCCTGGCAACGGACGAGGCGTTCCAGCGCCACTTTGCCCGACGGCGCGCGGCGGAGGGAGCGCCCTCGCCGGTCTATCTTGCGATTCTCCGCTTCGCCGCCGTCCGCCAACCGATCGACGCGCGTTAGCGCGGCATCAGAGCAAACACGCCCCATCCGAGGTATTCGCGCGTGTACGCGGCGTAGCGTTTGGGCTCCGAAATCAGTTGGGCACGGACCTCTATCGCGAAATCATCGGCAGGATTCGCTTCCAGCCACAGGCGCATGGAAAGCCACTTGGCCGCCTCGTACCGGTCCCAGCTGTCCTGATCGGCCAGAACCATCTCCACAACGTCGCAGCCAAGACCGCCGAAAAACGCGAGAAGTTCCGGGAGCGTGAGAAAGTCAGAAATAGCACCGGCCCCGCATCCCTGGGCTACGTCCTCCGCAGGCGGCAATTTCAACCAATAAGGTTCGCCAATAAGAATGATTCCCCCAGGGCTAAGGCTCTTCGCCAGAAGTTCAACGGAGCCTGCGACGCCGCCCCCGATCCACGTGGCGCCGATACAAGCCGCCACGCCAACCTTTTCGTCAGCGACGTAACCGGCGGCGTCGCCGTGAACGAATTGGACGCGATCGGCGACTTCGAGTTCTTGAGCGCGGCATTTTGCTTGCGCGGAAAACAACCGACTCATGTCAACGCCGACACCGGTGATCTTGTAATCGCGCGCCCAGGTACACAGCATCTCGCCGGAACCGCTGCCGAGGTCGAGGACGCGGGTCCCCGGCTTCAGGCGCAACGCAGCGCCAAGGGTAGCGAGTTTTTCCGGCGTGAACGGGTTATGGATGCGGTGGGCGCTCTCGGTGATGTTGAAGATACGCGGAATATCCACTGCGAAAACTCCTTTTACTTACTTTACCAGCAATTTCAGACGGCGGGTCATGGCGAAGCAGCCGAACTCCACGTTGCCGGGGAGAGCGGCTCCGGCGTAACCGTCGAGGTGGATCTCCAGATCATTTTCCGGGAGGACCCATTCGCGCGGCAAATAGAAATTCCGGTCCGGCCCCACATCCGCATACATCGCGACGGGGCGATTGTTCCAAAGAATCGTCGCATGGCGCTTCCAGCTTTCATCCATTTCCACGCAGAACGGGGCGTCGAAACGCGCCGCGTCCGGGAGTGTTACACGCACTTTCCGCGTGTAAATCACCTGCCGGGCGGAGCCGGGGAGGCCGTCGCGCCAATCCTGTACCTCCGCGACGCGCGCGGATTTCCATCCCTCCCCCAGCGAGCGGTCGAACGCAACAAGGCGCGGCGCTTCGGTCAAACGCCACGGATACGCCTCCCAATACCATAGAACCACCAGATGAATATCCAGCGTTTCACATTCGTTGAAACAACTCACATCGATCCACGCACCGTTGTCCGCGCCGCAGACGCCGACGTATTCGCCATTGACGTACACCCCTGTCCAGTTGCAGCGTCCGCAGTTAAGATACAAAACCTTGCCGCGAAGCGCCGCGTCAAGCTCGACGGTGGCGGAGTAATGCCGCGCGCGCATCCAGTCGCAATCCAAATTCGGCTCCGGCCAAAACGCGGGGCGCGTAAAATCCAACTGACGTTTCGTTGTCGCACCGGCGGGAACGGGAATACCTTGGACGAGGATATCGAAATCGTACACCGTTGTGTCGCCCCACGTTTCCTCCCACTCCGTAATCGCCTGTTCGCGCCGTTCGCCCAGCGCGGGGGGAACCCGCATCCCCGCGTACACCGGGCGACCGTGGTTATGCCGTCCGTAGACGTTGCAGGAGAGGGCCAGCTCGTTCTTCCCCTTTCGCAGGATGCCGCGCACGTCGAACACGCTCTCAAACCCGGGCAAACCCGGGAAGCCGGGGCCGCGCTTCGCAGGGAAAACCCCCAAACGGACGCCGTTCAGGAAAAATACCGTTTCCGAACTGGTAACCGCGGGAAAGGTGAGCGTTTCCGGGAGGTCGCCGGAGAGATGAAAGTCGGCGCGGAAAGCGTATTCCCCCGGCTCTTGGATCGCGTCATGCGCCCAGGGCGAAACCGGGGTCCACGCGGAAATGTCCGCCACCGTCCACGCGTCGCCCCCCACGCGGATTGCGGAAGTCCCGAAATCAATCCGCATCCCCGGGTAGTCGGCGAAATCCATTTTCCCTGAAACAAGTCCTTCACCGGCAGGAGAAAACTCCATCGACTTCCCATCCACGCAAACGCTCTTTTCGGCGGGGATTGTAAGGCGCAGCGGCAAATGCGCCGGGAGCTCCGCGCGAACGCCGTCCGGGCGCAGGAGATCGCAGTTGGAGAACATAGGCGTGCCGTCCGGCGCGAACCACGTCCGCTCCGCCGTCGGCGTATCCACCACATACAAATCGATCCGTGTTCCGTTGATTGTGCGGCAAAAGCGCTGCGGGCTCGCCTTTGCGGTAAAGTTCAGGCGCTCGCCGCCGATTTCTGCAAAACCGCTCCACCCCTCCGGCGCATGGACGACCATGCGGGCGCCCTCTTCATTCCGTGTAAGTTTCAGAACCTCGAACGAACAGAAATGCAGCATCGTCCCCGACGCAAGCTCGATGTCCGCGAACAAAAATTGCGACGTCCGTCCGCGAAGCCGCACGGGACCGAAATGCCGCCCATCCCCAACGCAAAGGGTCGCCGTCTCCACGTCGCTCGATAAATTGACGGGGAACAGAAATGTCCCGCGCGCCCCCTTCCGGACAAAACATTCGACGTGCGCGTTGTCGCTCCCGAAGCCGACCGGAACCGGGCGGGCTTCCCCCAGCTCTTCCGCCACGGAATTTCCGGAGAGGACAAGCAGGCGGTAGCCGTAAAAACGCGGATTCAATCCACCCCAATGGTTGACCGCCGTGTCCTCCCCATAATTGGTGCACGTGTGGTCGGCATTCAAACCCACCGGGGAAATACCGCCGCAGATCACGAACGGGTTCACGAAATTCGCCCCCATGCCGATCATCATGCGCGTCTGGGTGAGCATCCATTCGGTGGGGTAGCCGATCTCGTCGTACAACGGTTGTCCCCACGGCGGGTGGTTCCCCGCGCGGTATTCCAAAACCATCATCGGATCGTCCGGCGGGAGCATCCGGTAGAGGATGTCGAACCAGCTCCGCCAGCGGAAGTACTCGTAAATACCCGTGTACATATCCATGCAATCGGTAATTCCCGTCGCGCCGCAGCGGTAGACGGAACCGCCGCCGTTGGAGATAAAAGGAACGGTAATCCCATTGCGCCGGGCCTCGTCGCGGAGAAATTCATAGAGTTTTTTATCGCCCTGGAAATGTTCGTTCTCCACCTGGTACATGGTAATCGGGCCCGCCGGGTACTGCTCGGGAGCGAGAACTTTGTTGACCGCCCGGAACCACTCGCCACAATGCCGGAGATGTCGATCGTTGCCGGTTCGCCAATTTTCATCAACCCCCAGGAGCCAGAAGGGGAATCCCCCTAGGTCCAACTCGTTGCATAAAAACGGCCCCGGACGGGCTTCCAGAAACAATCCCGCCGCCTTAAGGACGCGACAAAAACGCCCGATGTCGTAATCGGGCTTGCCAAACTCGTACACGCCGGGAGCCGGGGAATGAAAATTCCACCCGAAATAGCACCCGACAGTGTCCAGTCCCAATGCCGCAACCTTCTCCAGGCGATCCTGCCACACTTCGGCCGGCATCCGGTAATGCTGAACCTCGCCGCCGAAACGAAATTTAGCAACTCCGCCAACTTCCACCATCTTATTTACAAATCGGACGCTCACGGGAAACCTCCTGCGTTTCTTACTAAGGTAGCGATAAAATTTTTTTATTCAAGTTGTATTTTGACACAATAATTGTGAATTGTGCGGCGTTTCATGGGGCAAACGGACGATGGTCGCCCGCTAAGCAAAAAAAGCAAGGGGAGAACGAAAATGAAAAAACTTTCACTGTTGATGGCACTGGCGCTCGGATTCGGAATCTGTGCCGCAGCCGCCGACGAAGCGCCGGCGAAAGCGGAAAGACCGCGCGGTGAACGTCGCGAAGGCGGCGGCCGCGGCGAAGGCGGCATGCTCGCGGGAATCAAGTTCAATAAAGAAGAAAACGCAACACGTGAAGCGAACGCGGCCAAAGCGAAAACCGACATGGAAGCGTTCAACACTGCCCGCGAAAAACTCGAAGCCGAGTTCAAGCCGACCTTTGAAAAGAACTTCGACGCCGAAACCGAACTCCTCAAGAGTGCCATCGATCGCATGGAAAAAGGCGGAAACGACGTCGCCAAAGCCAAAGAAATGCTCGCGAAGCGTTTGGAAAACCGCGACATGCTTGTAACGGCGATGATGCGCCGCGCCGGCGGCGCCCCCGGATTCCAGCGTCCCGAAGGCGGACGCCCGGGCGCACAGCCCCAACCCAAGCAGGAAAAGAAACAAGAAAAGAAGTAATCCAACCAAATAAAAAAACGCCGCGCCCTTTAAGGGTGCGGCGTTTTTTTATTGCATCCGTATTTAGAGAATCACCCACTCCGCCCAGACGAGTTCGCCCGCGACGGGTTCCGGGAGAATTTCCACGGCATTGAACGTTTCGTGCAATACGTTGAGCGGAACTTCGTAACAGCATGTAAAAGCGGCATCCTTGGGGAGATCGGTCGCCCGCGCGGTCTTGAAACCGGGCTTCAACCCCTCGTACTTCGGCCATTCACACGGCTGTACGGGAACAGTGTTCACGCGCACGGGAAAGCGCGAAACAACCGCGCGGTCCGCCGTGGCGGAATAGCCGATCCGCAGAACGCAACGGGCACCCTTCTCCACCTTCCCGGCGGGAAGGCGCACGGTGATGTTGTGCTCCATGCGTCCGTATTCCGCGCCGATCGGACTCTGGGTCAGCGGTTCCGGCAGACGCGAACGGGTCGGTTCCCCGGCGATGCGCGCCTGGGTGAACGTGGCCGCCATACGGCGGATCGTGCCTTGAAGCGCTTCCGGCGAGGCCATACGTTCAAGCATATACAGAAGCATTTCCCGGCTGTCCGTTTCACGGTAGCAGGTATTGAACAAATAAAGGTTGTCCGCGCCGCAACTCCACGCCGCGGCCGCGCCGCCCATAAGTTGGTCGTAGTTGATGACCACCGCGCCCGGGTGTCCTTCCGCGCACTCTTCCACATAGGCGTTGATTACCGTTCCCTCCGGCAACAGCGCGCGCCAGGTGGAGATCGGCAAATCGTAATTGCAATTGCCAAGGAAATGCGAGAGCGTAACCATGTCCACAAACCCTTCGCGGGCCCAGCTAATCACATCGAAGCCGAAGTTCAAACAGGCGATGGGGTCCGCCGGAACGCGGTGCGCCAGACGGATCGGGTGCCCCCAGCGCTTCTCGGCCGCATCGGCAAGGGTGCGGACTTCGCGCACAAATTCGGTCATGATCGCGTGGGATTCGCGTTCGGAACCCGGCGGAAAGAACATCCCCCAGCGCATCCAATCGAGCTCCAGGCCGTCCATATCGAAACGTTCGAAGAGTTCCGCGACAAGGCGCATGTGGTGCTCGCGCACCTCTTTTTGCGTATAGTCATAGGCCCCTTCCCAGGAACGCTCCAGACGGTACGGCGCGCGACGGAGATGACGGCTCGCCCGCCACTTCATGCTCGGCCAATACTGGTGCCAGTGGGTTGCGTTCGGGTCTTCCGACTCCTTGTTCCCGTGGCAATCGTTCATGCGCATGGACATCCATGCCTCGATTTCATGTTCGCGGCAACGGTTCAGCCAGATATTGAAATAGTCGATCTTCCGCTCCGAGAGAAGGCGGAGGTTGTTCACCAAAGGATCGTCGAATTGTACATCCTTGAAGTGTTCCCACACCGCGCTGTCGTAGAGCGCGCGCTGCACGTTCGCGCAAAACAAAATGCCCTTGATCGTTCCGGGGCGGGCGTAGAAGTCCACGAGGGCTTTCACGCCCTCCTCCGTCATGTCCGAGGCGGGGTGGCATCCGTAAAAATGATGATTGTCCTGATTGAAATAGATCGTTTTTTTCATCGGCTTCACTTTCATTGTTATGAATATTATTAATGTAAGACCGAAAGAAGAAAATGCAAGCGCCGTTCCGGCGCTTAGCGATCATTTTACGTAGTTCAGCGCAACCATCTGGTGGCAGGCAAATGAATCAACCGTGAAACGGCAAACCCCGTCCTTCTGCTCGAATGCAATGGACTCCCCCTGCGGTTCCAACGTAACCGAGGCGACAGGACGAGCGGCGCGGAGGGAGCATTTCACTCCGTGCAACGGCAGGAGTTCCTCGATCACTTCGATCGGCTTCTGGAACGAGAACACCGTGGGGTGCCCACCGCCGCGCGTGATCAAATTCGCGTACAAAAGATGGAGAATCCGCCGGTTTTTCTGCTCGGCAACCGTCAGCCGCGCCATCGAAGGAAGGTTGGTTTCCACCAACAGGTCTTTCCCCAGGAGCGCGCGGATGGCTTTCGTCGCAAACTGGCGCAGCGCCACCGCTCCGGTCTGTTTGTAGAGGGTGAAGACCGGGTGGGCGAAATAAAGGGTCGATTCCGTCAGCGCCCCCGCGTCGAACCCGGAATTCTCCGGGCGGTTCGGCGTATGCTGGTGGCTGCAAAAATGCCGGAAATCGCGGTTGAAATACGATTCGTAAACTTTTCCGAGCGATTGCCCCGTCGTTACCCGGAACTTCCGGCAGTAATCGTACATGACAAAGGGCGTTGTGCAGAAATCCGGCGAAAATTCGGGGGCCACGGCGACGTAGTTCGGCGACGTTTCACTCCGTCCTGCCCAGATACCGCCCAGATCCAGCCCGGCGCCCGCTCCGCCGTCGCCGCTCAGCACAAGTTTACCGCCGGCTTTGAGAAACGCAAGAAGGCGGGCCTTCAACGCTTCGTCCACCGGAACCGCGTCCGGGAGAATCAGCACCTTGTACGGCGAAAAATCCATCCCCGGCGCAAGGATAACGAAGGGGACGTGCGCTTCCAGCAACAAACGGCAGCAGCCGGTATCGGCATCGCTCGCCCCCTGGTTGCCCGTAACATCCTGAAACGCCTCCACCGGGAGGATCGCCACGTCGACCACGGGACGCGCATCGCGGCAGAACAGCTCTTTGTCGCGCACTTCGCGGTAGGCTTCGCCGATGATGCGGTAGGTGGATTCGTCGAGCTTCCCATCCGGATGAAGCTGGTCGCCGATGCTGCATTTCGCCCCCATCGCCAGCATGGCGCAACACTCGTAACGGAGCGCGTTCGGGTGTTTAAACCCGCCGAATTCGCCCCAGGTGGAGTGGAATTTTCCCGTCATCCCCAAAAATTCCATTCCCGTCTGCGACGCGAACGCCGCCGATTGCGGAAAATGGTCGTATCCCCATCCGCCCGTCGGAAGCGATTCCAGTTCCAAGTGGCTGAAATATTTGAGGCGGTCGGTCCACCCCGAGCTGATGTGCCCGGAGTTGTGAAACACCCGTGCCGCCGGGTTGTTGACGCGCGCGGCGGCGGTGGAACGTTGATAGTATTTGTCCAGAACCATCGCGGCAAAACGGCGGCGGTCGCTCGATTCCTCCGGGTTCAACCCTTCCGCGAGCATTCCGCGAAGGCAGCTCGGACAGCAGCATTCGCTCTGGCTGATGATATCGAAAAAGACGCCGTCGTGATCGGGGAAAAGCGTTACCGCTTCCTCGGTCAGAGCGCAGAGGTAGTCGAGATACCCCGTGTTGAAGCAAAGTGTGCGGAATCCCGGTTGCAAAGGCGATTTGGTCCAGCCGCAATACTGGCCGGTCGAATCGATTTCCCGCCATTCAGGATGCAACTCGGCAACGCGGCTGTTGATCCCGGCGGTGATGTAGATGGGGACGTTCACGCCGATTTCGTGGCAGGCGTCGATCTGGGCGCGGAGGAGATCGAAATTCAAATTCGGGTGCATCGCGCCGACTTTCGTCGGATGGTACGTCCAGCCGTGGTGACAGGTGCTGAAGCAGGTAACGGAGTCGACGGTCGCGCGACGAAGCGTCTCCTGCCACACCGTCTTGTCGAATGCCGCGCCGATGCCGGGAATGGCCTCGGAGGTGTGAAAATCCAAGTGGATCTGCCGAAAGCGCATCATAAAATCGTCTCTCTCTCTGCCGAAATATTCTCCGGCGTCAGCTCCATTGTAATGACTTCCCGCAGGGGATATCCGCCCGCCGGGACTCGAATCTTTAAATAATTGTCGCTCCAGCCGTACTGGAATCCATCCGGCCGCGCTTCCTCAAAAATCACCGTGCGCCGTTTTCCGTACTGTGTTTGGGCGAAGTGTTCGGCGCTCAGATCCGCGAGCTTGCGGAGACGGCGGAAACGCGCATCGGCCACCGGCGCCGGGACTTGGCGCGGGAAGTCGGCGGCGGGCGTTCCGGGACGCGGGGAAAAACGGAAAATATGGATGTTCGCAAAATATTGCGACGCTACGAACTCCATCATCGTCTCGAAATCATCGTCCGTTTCGCCGGGGAAGCCTACGATGACGTCCGTGCCCAGATGCAGTTCCGGCATCAGCGCGCGCGCGGAAGCGGTGAACGCGGCGTATTGCGCGGTCGTGTAGTGGCGGTTCATTCGCTCCAGAACGCGGTCGCACCCATGCTGAAGCGAAAGATGAAGAAAATGGCACATCTTCGGAATTCCGGCCATCACCGCCGGAAGGGCGCTGTTCGCGGGATGCGGCTCGGTCGAACCGAGGCGGAGGCGGAAGTTCCCGGGCTCGTCCCCCAGCGCAACGAGTAGTTTGCCCAGATTGTAAGGGCCATCGGCGTAAGCGCATGTGTTTACGCCGGTTAAGACAAGTTCGGGGAAGCCGGCCGCGATCGCCTGGCGGCAGTCGGCCATAACTTCGGTAAAAGCGCGCGAACGCTCGGGGCCGCGCACGACGGGAACAATGCAGTAGGTGCAGAAATTGTCGCACCCTTCCTGGATTTTGATGAATGCGCGGCTGCGGTTCGGAAAACGACTCCACGCTTCTTCGGCAAAAACATCCGGCGCCGCGTCGCGCATGGCGCGGTGGCGGATTTTCAGCGGAGCATCTGCGGGGGGTGCGTCCACGGGTTCGGCGGGGCGCTGGGAGAGAAAATATTTTTGCAGGTTGCTCACCTTCGGTTTCGGCAAATCGACGGTGAAGATCTTTCGCGGCTCCGCAAGGAGGTTGGGGATTGCATCGACAATCCCGCGCTTCTCGGAGTTGGTGAGGACAAGATCGCCAAGCTCGTCCCATGCTTCGGGGTCAAGCTCGGCGGCGCAACCGGTAACCACCAGCCTGGCCTGGGGCCAGCGCTGGCGGAAACGGCGCGCCGCCTGACGGCTTTTGCGTTCCGCCTCGGCGGTAACGCAGCAAGTATTGAGCACGATCAGCGCCGGCGACGCGGCTTGCGCCGCCAGAACAACAACGAATCCGGCGCGGGCAAGCCGGTCGGTCAACAACGCCTCGTCGGCACGGTTGAGGCGGCAGCCCAGCGTGGCAATGATCGCTTCCATGCTCAATGCGCTATTTCTTTACTTAACAGGAGCAACGGTGATCGTGTAACGGACCGGCACCACGGCCGCGTGAACGGCTTTGTCGTGCTCTTTCCACTGCGCCTTGACGGCGGCATCCACCACTTCAAACGCGGAAGCGAGCTTTTTGTCGTCCTTCAGAGTCGGCAGGCGGCGCGGGAAATCCTGGATGTAGCTCTTGGCCAGCCAGGTTTCGAAATCCTGCTTGGCGCGTACCACCTGCGAAAGTTTGTCGAAATATGCACGAAACGGGGTTTCCTGCATGAATTCCTCGGCCAGGTTGATCCCTTTTTCCAGCGCTTCTTTGCTGAACGGCTTCCGCGTTTCGCCGAAGGCGATCATCGCTTTTTCGCCGGGAAGGTTTTTCACCACCAGCACGAAACGGTTCAAATCCTGGTTGAACGGCAGGAAGGGGAGGATCGACGAAGTCTGGTTCGCGGTCTTCCCTACGCTGAATACAAACGGATAGCGGGTGCTCTCCATTTCAATTTCGGCCCCACGAATGCCGAGAACCTTGTGTCCGGCGGTCGCCTCGGCCTTGGACGCGGCGCAGTCAAAAGTGATCGTCCCGATGGCGCCGTCGAAACCGAGGCCCTTCAGGAATGCATACGCCATCACCAGATGCCCGTTCGGGCCGGGGTGGAAGCCGTCGCCGCCGCAAACAGGATAATTCTTCCCGTATTCTTTTTTGGCGGCGGTCATCGCGTCCATCATCGTCTTGTGGACGTTGACGAAGGAGGCGCCGTTTTCGGCCGCGGCTTTTTCGCCGAGCTCGCCGAGTTTGTTCAGCGTGTCGTTGTACACGGCCGGATCGCTCCGCCGGTAGGTGTCGAGGTCCACCGCGCCGGGGGAGCCGGCGAGGAACTTGACGTTCTTTTCCTTCATGAACTTGGCGATCTTCGCGGAGTTGGCGGCGTAGTTTTTGCCGATGTTCGCGTCGAACGCACGGTAGCCGCCGTCGTTCATTCCGTACAATGTCGTCGCCACAGTCGCGGGAAACAGCGTGTAATTCAGCGCCATGCGGTTGGCGTAACCGCCCGCTTGCTCGCCGCCCCAGCCGAACTGCATGGTGCTTACATTCTTAAGCCCGGAACAAGCAAGGATGTAGCACTCCATGAAGTTGGTGTACATCTTCTGCTCGGTAATCGAGTCGCCGATGATGGCGACCTGGTCGCCGTCGTTGACCATCGGCGCGGCGGCGGCCCCGAAAGCGACGCCCGCGACGAGTCCCGCCGCGAACAATGACTTGAAAAAGCGCATCTTACTTCTCCTTGCTGACAGTTATGGTGTACTTGACCGGAACGACCGCCGCGCGGGAGGCAGCCTCAAGAGTTTCGCGTTCGGCACGCACTGCGGCGACGAGGGTCTTTTCTGCATCGGCGACAGCCTTTTCCTGCGCCATCGCCGGGAAACGGTTGGAGGGCTGCATAAGCAGGAATATCTTGTGGATCCACGTTTCGAAATCCTGCTGACGGCGCACCGTCTGCGAAAGCTTCTCGAACGCCGGACGGAACGGGGTATCGGCAATAAATGCATCCGCAAGATTGATCCCCTGTTCCAGTTGCGCCTTGGTGAAGGTCTTCTTCCCATTGCCGAACTGAACGAGCGCCACTTCGCCGGGGAAATTTTTCACTACCAGCATGAAACGGTTCAGGTCCTTGTTGAACGGCAGGAAGGGGAGAATCGACGCGTTCTGGTTTGCCGTTTCGCCCGCAGTGAAAATGAACGGGTAGCGGGAACTTTCCATCTCCACAGAACCGGCCTTGGCGGAGAGGACTTTATGCCCTTCCGTCGCCGTGGCCTTGCCTCCGGCGAAGTCCATTTCGATCTGGCCTATCGCGCCGTCGAAACCCAGCGCCTTCAGGAAGCCGTAGGCCATCACGAGCTGGCCGTTGGGCCCCGGATGCACGCCGTCGCCGCCGCAGACAAAATATGTGGCGCCTTTTTCCTTCTGTGCGGCGGCCATGGTGTCCATCAGAAGCTGGTGCATGTTCAGGAACTTCGCGCCATTGGCCGTGGCGACCTTTTCGCCCAGTTTCCCCATTTCGTTCAGGGCGTTGTTGTAAATCGCCGAGTCGATGCGGCGGTATGCGATGATATCCACCGCACCGGGGGAAGCGGCGAGGAATTTCACCCCTTTTTCTTTCATGAACTTAGCGATGCTCCCCGAATTCGCTTCGTAGTGTCTGCCGGTGGTGTTTGCGTCGTACGCTTTGTAGCCGCCGTCGTTCATGCCGTACAGGGTGGTCGCCACGGTGGCGGGGAAGAAGTTGTACGCGGCAGCCATGCGCCTGACATAGCCGTTCGCGGTTTCTCCGCCCCAGCCGAACTGCATAATGCTCACGTTCTTAAGTCCGGCGCACGCAAGGATGTAGCACTCCATGGAGTTGGTGTACTGCCTCTGCTCGGTGATCGAGTCGCCGATGATGGCGAGCTTGTCGCCCTCCTGGACCATCGGCGCGGCGCTCACGCCTGCGAGAGATGCGGCGAGAAGCCCCGCCGCGAAAAACGATTTTATGCGTTTCATTACTTCTCCGGGGTCACGTTGATGGTGTACTTGACCGGAACGACCGCCGCGTGGGAGGCCGCTTCAAGCTTTTCACGCTCGGCGCGGACAACGGCGTTGAGGGCGTTCACCGCCTCAATGACCTTCGCGTCGGACTTCGCGGCGGGGAGCTTGGAGGGGATGTCGCCCATGAGGTACACTTTGTGCACCCATGTTTCGAATTCCTGCTGCTGGCGGACCGCCTGGGAAACTTTGTCGAAGGCCGAGCGGAACGGCGTTTCGGCGATGAATTCATCCGCGAGGTTGATCCCCTGCTCCAGTTGCGCCTTGGTGAAGGATTTCTTGCCATTGCCGAACTGGACGGTCGCTTTGTCGGCGGGAAGGTTCTGCACTGTCAGGATAAAGCGGTTCAAATCTTTATTGAACGGGAGGAACGGGAGGATCGAAGCGGTTTGGTTGGGGGTGTCGCCCACCGAGAAAACGAACGGATAACGGGAGCTTGCCATCTCCACGGAACCGGCCTTGGCGGAAAGAACCTTGTGCCCTTCCGTTGCAGTGGCCTTGCCCTCGGCGAAATCCATGTTGATCGCGCCAATGGCGCCTTCGAAGCCAAGCGCCTTCAGGAACCCGTAGGCCATAACAAGCTGGCCATTGGGCCCCGGATGCACGCCGTCGGAACCGCAGACGAAGTAGTTCTTTCCCTTCGCCTTCTGGGCGGCGGTCATGGTATCGATCAGGAGCTTGTTCATGTTAAAAAACTTCGCCTTGTTGGCGACGGCGACTTTTTCGCCGAGTTCACCGAGCTTGGCCAACGTGTCGTTGTACACCTGCGGGGTGCAATTCGGACGCTTGTAGCCTTCGAAGTCCACCGCGCCGGGGGAGCCGGCGAGGAATTTCACCCCTTTTTCGTTCATGAATTTCGCGATTTTCTCGGAGTTATCCTGGTAGGTTTTGCCGATGTTCGCGTCGAACGCGCGGTAGCCGCCGTCGTTCATGCCGTACAACGTGGTCGCCACGGTCGCCGGATAGAACGTGTAGGCGTTCGCCATGCGATTCACATAACCCGGCGCTCGCTCGCCGCTCCAGCCGAACTGCATGACGCTCGCGTTTTTGAGTCCGGAACATGCAAAAATGTACGTCGCCATGTAGTTGGTGTACATCTTCTGGTCGGTAATCGAGTCGCCGATGATGGCGAGCTTGTCGCCGTCTTTGACCATCGGCTCGGCCTGTGCGCCGAACGCGGCTCCGGCGAGAACGCCGAGCGCCAGCAGGGATTTCATCTTCATCATTCCAATACTCCTTCTACTGTTAGGTTACGGTTCGGGAACAACTTCAATCGTATAGCGCACGGGGACGAGGAGCGCCCGAATGGCGGCATCCATTTTTTCCCGTTCGCGCAAGCACTCCGCATTCAGCGTCGCGATGGACGACGCGGCCTCCGACGACGCGTTGAACGTGCTGACCTTCCGCGCAATGGAGAGCGTCCAGTCGAGGGCGATCCATGTTTCAAAAACCTGCTTGGCGCGGATCTGCGCAATCAGCTTGTTGAAGACGAGGGCGAAAGGATTGTCGCAGGGAAACGCAGCGGCGAGATTCACCCCTTTTTCCAGCTCCGCCCGAAGGAAAGTCTTCTTTTCCGCGCCGAAGGAAACAACGCCCTTTTCGGCGGGGAAATTCGAGACCCGCAGGATAAAACGGTTCAATTCTTCGTTGAAGGGGATGAATTCGGTGATTTTGTCCGTTCCGTCTTTTTCCGAAAAAACAAAGGGATAACGCTCGCTTTCCAGCTCCGCCTTCCCTGGTTTCGACGAAAGAACACGGTGCCCCGCGCCGACTTTGGCTGTTCCCGCGGCATAATCCAGTTCGATCCGGGCAACCTCCCCTTCCAATCCAAGCCCGCGCAGAAGCGCGCCGGTCATCACCAGATGCCCGTTCTGCCCCGGATGCACACCGTCGCCGCCGCCCAAGGGATACTTTTTCCCCAGTTTGGCCTTGGCCGCCTTTTGCGCCTCCAAAAGCGCGGCGTGCATATCGACGAACGGCAGCTTCCGCTCCGAAGCAATTTCACGGCACACATCCGTCAGGATTTTAAGACGGCTGTTCCGGTCGCCGTCGGGACGGTTGAAAAAGTCGGCGTCAATCGCCCCCGGGGAAAGGAGGATGAAGCGGACATCCCCCTCTTTCATAGTATCGGCCATTTTCAGGACGCTCTGGCGGTAGTTCTCTTTTTCCTGCGGGCGGGTGGCCAGCTCACGCGCATCGTTCATTCCATAAAACTCGGTGGCCACCGTCGGCTTCCAGAGCGCATACATACTTGGAAGGCGAGAAAGAAACACCGCAGCGGTTTCACCGCCGCGCCCGAACTGAAAAACCTGAAGATCCTTCATTCCGACGCAGGCGCGCAGATATGCCTCGGTCATCACCGTATACGCCTTCTGCTGGGTGATGGAGTCGCCGTACAGGGCAAGGCGGTCGCCGTCTTTTACAAGCGGCTGCGCGCCGAGAAAAAGGGGCGCGGCCAACAAAATCGCCGTCATCCATCCGCGTTTCATAGGCATTCTCCTTGAAGTAAGATTACACTTATCCGGCTTACTCTAGCGCTGAAATTCCTAAAATGCAACCCGCTCCCTTGAAAAAACGCTCCGAATCGCTATATTACAACATCAACACAACAGGAGGCGGGGATGTTTTTGTCTGCTGAATCAAGGCTGCTTCTTCAAAAAGGGGAGTTTTTCGGCGCGGGGTTCTTTGAACTGCCCAATGCGCCGATGATCCGCCGCCACGCCCGCGCCCTCCGGCGCCACATGGAGAACATGGCGTTGCCCTCCTACCGCCCCGGACGCGCCTTTTATCCGGCGCTGGACGATAAACTTTACGGACGCGCCGCAATCCGCTTCGATTACAGCCGGAGCATCGCCGTGGACTTCAAGCGCCTGGAGGCGGAACTTACAGGCGGCGGCGTTCCGGCGGACCGCATTCTCGCGGAACTCCGCGACATCACGTTCAATCCGATTGCGCGGCGCTACTCCGTCGGCGGCGACGGCTGGTGCCATTCTTCGCTCGACTACCGCGCCCTCCTGGCGGAAGGCCTGGCCGGACGCGGCAAAAAAATCAAAGACGGCGACGACGACTTCACCCTCGCCTGCCGCGAAACGTTCGATGCGCTGGAAACATTGCGAAACCGTATTGTCGTCCATTTGTCGGAACAAAACGCCCCTTCGGAACTCATCGAAACATTCCGTGCGGGCATCGAAACCGGGGCACGCGATTTCCGCGAAGCGCTGGCGGCATTCAATTTCTTCTACTATTTGGATGAATGCGATTCCGTGGGGGCATTCGACGCGATCATCCTCCCCTATTGGCGGAACGAGCCGGACACCCGGGAACGCCTTTCGGAGCTCTGGGAAAATTGCAGCGCAAGGGACGCCTGGCACATCCTCCTCGGCGGCCGGGGACGCTATACCGAACTCACCCGGCTGTGCGTGGAGAGCAGCGCAAAATTTTACCGTCCGAATATGGGCATCCGCATCGCCGACGATATGCCGGACACGCTCTGGAAATCGGTGCTCGACAACTTCGCCGCGGGCGTGCCCAACCCCGCGTTGTACAACGAAACGGCCTACCTGAACGCCGTCCGCGAGGAACTGCCCGAAATTGCAGAAGAAGACGCGCAAAACTTCTGTTTCGGCGGCTGCACGGAGCTGATGTTCGAGGGTTGCTCAAACGTAGGCAGCATCGAGGCGGGGGTGAATATGCTCGACGTCCTCCAGCACGCCGTGCGCGAACACCTGCCGGACGCGGCGAATTTCGACGACTTCCTGCAACGCTTCCTCCACGATGCGGAATGCCGCATCGCGGAAATGTTCGTTTGCTGCGACCAGCACCAGCGCCACCAGGCGCTTTTCCGTCCCCAGATGGTACGTACCCTCCTGGTCGGCGACTGTCTCGAGCGGGAATTGGAATTCAACAACGGCGGGGCGCGCTACAACGGCGGCGTCATCAACTTCGCGGGGCTGCCGGACACCTTCAACGCGTTGTGGGCCGTCCGCGCGGTCATGGCGGGGGAACTCCCTTTCGATAAAATGGAACTTCTGCGGGCGCTGGAGTGCGATTTCGGCGGCTGCGAAACCCTGCGCCGCGCCCTTCTGGCGTTGCCGAAAACAGGGGAAAACCACACGGAGCTCGACGCGTTCGCATCGCGTCTTACCCGCGACTGGTTCAAACGCGTCCGGCGCCACCGTTTCGTGCGAGGCAACGGGTTCGCCATTCCCTCGGTCATCATGTTCAACACCTACGTTCCGCACGGGCGTTACGTGGGGGCCACGCCGGACGGCCGGCGCGCCGGAACCCCCGTGGCCGATGCATGCGGTTGCGGCGCAACAGGAACGCGCAAAGAACTCACCGCGCTCCTGAACTCGGCGGCGGCGCTGCCGCAGAACCTCGGACTCGGCACAATGGTCCTGAACGTCCGGTTGGACGGTTCCATTCTCCGGAACAACATGGAACGCGCCAAAGTCCGCGCGTTGTTCGAGGGATACTTCCGCCAGGGCGGTCTCCAGATTCAATGCACCACAGCGAGCCCGGAGCGGTTGCGCCGGGCCATCGAATGCCCCGCCGAAGCGGAGGATCTTTTCATCCGCATCGGCGGCTACAGCGTAAAATTCAACACCCTCGACGACGCGCTCAAACGGAGCGTGCTCGATCGGATGGTTCAGAGAGGATAAAAGATTATGGCCAAGGGAACCGCAGTACAAAAAATCATCGACCGCCACTACATTTCCGGCAAAAAAGAAGCCGGGGAACCGGTCGCAATCCGCATCGACCAGACCCTGACGCAGGACGCGACAGGCACCATGGCGTATCTGGAGCTTGAAGCGATGCGCGTCGACAAAGTGAGCACCGAGCTCTCCGTTTCCTACGTCGACCACAACATGATGCAGAACGGGCCGGAGAACCGCAACGACCACATGTACCTCCAGTCCGTCGCGGCGGCGAAAGGGGTTTATTTCTCCGCGCCGGGCAACGGGATCTGCCATCAGGTGCATTTGGAACGCTTCGGAGCGCCGGGCAAAACCCTCCTCGGATCCGACAGCCACACCCCGACGGGCGGCGGCATCGGCATGATGGCCATCGGCGCGGGCGGGCTCGACGTGGCGCTGGCGATGGCCGGGAAACCCTTCATGCTCCCCTACCCCCGTGTGATCGGCGTTCGTTTGACCGGCAAACTCAAGGCGTGGTGCGCGGCCAAAGACGTCATTTTGCATTTGCTCTCCATCCTGACGACCCGCGGCAACGTGGGGGCGATCGTCGAATACTTCGGCCCGGGCGTGGCGACCCTTTCGGTCCCGCAGCGGGCGACGATCACCAACATGGGCGCGGAACTCGGCGTTACCACCTCGGTCTTCCCCTCCGACGAAGCGACAAAGCATTTCCTCGCCGCCCAGGGGCGCGTCGAGGCGTTCGCGCCGTTGGCGGCCGACGACAACGCCGAATACGACCGCGTGATCGACATCGACCTCGGCGCCATCGTCCCCCTCGCGGCGTGCCCGTCGAGTCCCGATCAGATCAAAACGGTGGCGGAACTCGAATCCGTCGCCGTGCAGCAGGTCCTCATCGGCAGCTGCACCAACAGCTCGTACCGCGACCTCGCGATGGTCGCCACGGTGCTCAAAGGCCGTGCCGTGCACCCATCGGTTACCCTTTCCATCGCTCCGGGGAGCCGGCAGGTGCTGGAAATGCTCGCCCGGAACGGCATGCTCGGCGACATGATCGCCGCCGGGGCGCGGATACTGGAAACCGGCTGCGGTCCGTGCATCGGCCAAGGGCAGAGCCCCGCCGACGACACGGTGTCCATCCGCACGTTCAACCGGAACTTCGCCGGACGCACCGGCACCAAAGGCGACCAGGCCTACTTGACCAGTCCGGAAACGGCGCTGGCGGCGGCGCTTGCCGGTCATTTTATCGATCCCCGTAAACTCGGCATCGACTACCCGGAAATCGCCGAGGCGGAACACTTCCTCGTCAACGACAACATGATCCTTCCGCCCGCCGCGACAGCGCCGGAGATCGTCCGCAAACGTACCATCGGCGAGCCGCCCCTGAACGAGGCGCTCCCCAAGGAACTCAACGGCGTGGTCGTCATCCGCGTCGGCGATAAAATCACCACGGACCACATCATGCCGGCGGGCGTGCACCTCAAGCTGCGGAGCAATATCCCCGCTTATTCCAAGGTAGTGTTCGAGTGCTTCACGGAGCCGGGATCGCCGAGTTTCGCCGAGCGCGCCGCCGCCGTGCGCGACGCGGGCCGCCACGGCGTCATCGTCGCGGGCGACAGCTACGGGCAAGGCTCCTCGCGCGAGCATGCGGCGATCTGCCCGATGTACCTTGGAATAAAGGCCGTCGTCGCCAAAGCCATCGAGCGGATTCACCGTGCAAACCTCGTCAACTTCGGCATCCTTCCGCTTACATTCTCGAATCCCGCCGACTACGACGAGATCGAGCAAGGCGACGTTCTCCGCATCGCCTATCTGCGCGACCAGCTCAAACCGGGCGCGCCGCTCGAAGGCACGCTGATCAAGGCGGACGGACGCGCGGCGAACATCGCTCTTTCCCACAACCTTTCGGAAGGAGAAATCGCGATCATCCTCGCGGGGGGAATGCTCAATTGCTGAGTTTTTCGGACATCCCTCCGGCCTGGCGTTCGATTCTTAAGCTCGATACGGCCAAGCTGGAGGCGCTCTTCCAATTCGTCGCGTCGGAGCGTGAACGTCATGCGGTGTTCCCTCCCGACGACCGCGTTTTCGCCGCGTTGGAAGCAACCGCGCCGGAACGCGTCCGCGTCGTGCTCTTGGGGCAAGACCCGTACCACGACCACGGACAGGCGCAGGGGCTGGCCTTCTCCGTCCCGCCCGGGATACCGTTCCCGCCTTCGCTGCGGAATATATTCAAGGAACTTGCCTGCGACCTGGGTTGTCCCATCCCTGTTTCGGGCGATTTGTCGCCCTGGGCAGCACGCGGCGTGCTCCTTTTGAATCCCGTCCTGACCGTGCGCGAGCACGCGGCGGGGAGCCACCGCAAAAAAGGCTGGGAATTGTTTACCGATGCGGTATTGCAGGCGATCAACGATGGGCCGCAGCCGGTGGTGTTCCTCCTCTGGGGCGCGGAGGCGAAAAAAAAACGACCGCTGATCGACAGTGCGCGTCATCGTGTTCTCGCGGGGGCACACCCCTCCCCCCTCTCCGCTTACCGGGGCTTTTTCGGGAGCCGCCCCTACTCGCAAACGAACGCGCTCCTGCGCAAATTGGGACGCGACGAAATCAACTGGAGCCTTTCATGAATGCCGATTATTGCGCCAAACTCCTCGAATACCTCAACCGGATCGATCGCTTCGCCGTACACAACAAAATGCGCCTGACCACCATCACCCCCGGCTATGCCGAAGCGGAGATGGAGCTTGGCGAACACGTCTGGAACGGGCGCGGCCCGGCCCACGGCGGACTGGTGTACTCCCTGGCGGATCTGGCGCTGGCGGGGGCGGCGAATTCCCACGGCCGCGATTCGGTAACGCAGTCCTCCACCATCCATTACATCCGCCCCGGCACCGGAACACGCCTCCGCGCCGTCGCCACGGAACTCTATCGCGGCAACCGGACGGGGCTGTACCAGATCGAAGTCTTCAACGACCAGGATAAACTGATCGCCCGCCTCCAAGCCGGCGTCTTCTTCCACGATATCCCCCTGCAACTTACGTAACTACCCTGTTTTTTTACGGGAAAGCAGGGGGGCGAGAACGGAGTCGAACAATCGTTGCCAAAGCGTGCGACGCGGCTTCGAATAATGCAGGCACGGATAAGGTTCTCCCAGGGAGAGTTTTTGCAGAAAAACTTCCCGCAAAGGAGTCCTGGCAGCGGACTTGTAGAACATCGAATTACACTTGCGAACAAGTTCCACATCGACTTCCTGCTTGATAACCGGAGTGATCGCGTTAAAAGCCTCCATACCTTTGGGGGATTTTACGATCACCATGCTGCAACCGTTGTCGTCGTCGAGTTCGGGCAGATATTTCCCGATTTTCCAAAAATCGCCCAACGTCAAGTCGGATGGCGACGCCCCACCCTTAAAACGACAAGCATAGCAACTGCTCCGTAGACAAGCATTGCGAATAAAGGATTGCATATAAACATTGCTCTTGTGCGACTCGCGCAACAATTCGCCGCCATCATGCAGGGTAATTACCAATTGATAGTTATGCCACCCTGTTTGCGATTTGTCGCGAAAATTGATTGTAGCGATGTCGGCGCGCGTTTTTTGGGCTTTTGCAAGCAGGTCATCAAGATATACTTGCCAGGACAATGCGACAGGGACGCCGTGGCAAATACAATCCACCACCAACAATTGACGACAATCCCGGCTTCCAAGATGGCGACGCAGTGCCGACGTTTGGCAGGGAGTGCCGGAAAACAGGACTTGCCGCCCCTCCTCCAGATACCGGGCAATCCGCCCGAAGCAATCCGCGGGAATATCCGACGGAACATACTTTGAACCAAAAAGTTTGAATAATTCAACATCCGATTGGGCGAATTGGTGAACAACATCAAAGTTTTCATCAAAGGCGGCGCCACACACAACGCCGCCTTTCCGTATCGTCTCCAATGCAAGCAAGGGAAATATCCCGCCGCTCGATCCAATACTCTGCATCGCGCCATCGGCCGACTTGGCATAGAAACAACGAAAATTCCGTTCTTCCTCCGGCGCGGCAACCGGACAAAGCGCATGACAGCGTCCACAAGCATTGCATTTCTGTAAATCAGCGACCGGTACAAAATTTTTCCGCATTGTAATCGCTCCGACGGGGCAGACCTGAACGCAATTACCGCAATGAACACACGCCGATTCCCGGATAGGCGGAACTTTTCCATTCTTATCCGCAAGACTCTGCTCTAAGAATGCCATCCCTTTTTCCCGTTCCTCCTTGAGTGTCGCCATAATCGAATCGTAGTCCATTTTTTGCCCGCAGATCTCGGCGAAATTACCCTTCTTGCAGATGCGTGAATGAATGCCGTAGAGCGCATCAAGCGTATTGATTCTGGCGTCATCGGTTTTTTTGAGGACAATGGCAAACGGCTTCTTAAACAGCAATGCAAACATAATGCCGTGAAAAGAATTCGTGACCACAAACTTCGCATTGCGGATGTGGTTAATCCAGGCATAAATATCAGGATAAATCGTTCTCGCTCCCGAGAATTTGTCCCGGTTCCCCTGAACCATGGTCAGCAAAAGCTCCCAATTGTTTTTTTTGCAATACGCATGAATCTCGTCCCACGGAGTATTGTTGCTTTTTCCGACCAGGCAGACAAAACATGTGTTATTTAAAGATTCTTCGCCAAGCTGCAGATTGTCGATATACTCCTGGGGAGAAAGCAAGGCCACCGGGTCGGCGATGCGGCAGGTGTCGGCGCCTGATTTCAGGCGACAAAAATCCAACATCGCATCTTCCCGCACCGAAATGGCGTCAAACTCAGCGATTGCGGAGCGAAACAAAGGCAGAAAATTTTCCGTTAAAATGTTGCCTGTGCCAATGCTTGCGGCATAACTGATGCGAAGCGTTTCGGGGCGCCCGAATTGGAGGTAATAGGCGGGATTGGGAATTCTATCGCTCCAGACCTGGTCGCTGCCGACCATGTAGGCCTCGGCAACCGGCGGGTCGTTACGCAATTCGGCGATATCATAATACGGTTGGGAATAACAGGAGAGATTTTTTTCCCGAAACCGGTCGAAATGGCGGGGATGGAGATAGTTCTGCCACGCTTTGATGCCGTTTTTTACAACATAGCCAATTCCATTTATTGGATTGCGTAAAGCCCGACGGCGTTTTTTAGCCTCGGAAAAGTAAATTTTCAACAGTGCCGGTTCGTGTCCGAGCTTTCTTAACGCAACTTGGAGGGCATAACTCTGAAGGACTTGACCGTAGTTATCGCTTGATCCAAAGTGCGTTATTTGGATTATTTTCATTCCCTTACCATCTTGCTTCCGGAAAGCTGCAAACGCCTTTCTGCCTTGCACCCTTCAATCCAACGACTTATTACGATTCAATGTAGCGCAGATTTTGTGAAATACAAGAAAAAGCCAAGGATATTTTCCACAACCCGGGAAAAGTCGGAGAAACAGCATTGAAAACCTGGCGGAACTCCCGGAAACGTTTGCGAGGGAAGAATTGGTAGCCCGGGCGGGAATCGAACCCACGACCAACTGCTTAGAAGGCAGCTGCTCTATCCTCTGAGCTACCGGGCCAATTTTATAATATGCCATAGGCTCGGAAATTTTCAAGGGGAGATGTTCTTTAATGCAGAAGTTCCAAGAGGATTTCCGCCGCGCGTGAGGCGGCAACAGGGGCTGTTTCGGACTCCTTTTTAAGCCGGAGTGCGAACTCCAGCAAGTTTAATCCGCGTTGGCGGCGGAAACGGCGCAGGAACTCCGCTTGCGCCGACTCTGTTTCCGCCGTCGTCGAATCCTTCGCCGGAGGCGGCGTTGCCAAAAACAATTCACTCTTGGGGCGCAACGTTGAAATGTATTCCGCAACGAGCGCGACAATATCTTCGCGATCCCACGCAGGAAGCGCCTGGAGCAACGTTCCCGGGGGAGAAAGAAGCAACGTCGTATCCGCCTCCGCCGCCTGCCGGATTCCGGCAAGAACCGAAGGCAATCCGGTCAACAATCCTGCTCTTTCCGTATCCCAATTTACGAAACTCAAGCGGATACCGCGCGCTTCCAGCTTTGTCCGCAACGCATCCTGGAAAGAGTTTCCCTCCGCGTCGCACCAGTCTGTTCCAAGAACAAGGAAATGCCGCCTGCGCTGCATTCCGCGATCCACCGCCCGCAGAACTTCCCATTCGCGCAGCTCCGACAACGTAAGACGATGCAAAAGCGGAATTACTTGCGTTATCCCGTCCGCCGCAAACAATCCCTCCGGCGTTGCTGTCAAGTCCCGGGGAAGTTTCGCAACCGGAACGAACTGCAACGCTCGCCGGGAAAATTCGATTCCGGGAATTTCGAGAGCGAAAGAAACATTCGTAACGCCGCCGCGCAACCCGGCCCCGCCCGCGCGAAAGCATTGTTTGAAAACGGAACCCGCATTAAAACGATTCTCCGGATCGCGGAACGAGCCGGGAAAATGCAACACACGTTCCTCATTGCGCAACGCGCCCGTTTCACGGTCCGTACGGACAATGAGCCGGGCCGAAAGCGGAGGAGCCAGCGGGGATTCCGCCTCCACAAAAAGTTCCGCCGTCTGATCGTCATGCAGAAATCGCGGAAAAAAGCACCGCAAATTCAGCGCGAGGGGAAGACTGTGCGCCAACGGCGAACGCTGGGAACGGCGGATGCGCAAAGGCTGCAGCTCCTTACCGGCCACGCGCAGCTCCAATTCCGGTTCCGGCGCCGTTTCGCCGGGACGCGGCAGAAGGGCACTGGGAAATGCGTCCGAACAAAGCGCGGCTCCATCGCGAAAAAGAGTGAATGAAGCGCCGCGCGGATGCCGGAGTTCATAGGTTTCCAGAACAAGGCGTTCCAATTTCCCGGAGAAAAACTCCACATCGTCGCGCCGGAACACCACCGGGTAACGCTTGCCGTCGCGTCCGCAAATACCGGTTACGGATAAAGGAAGACCGGGGCGGAAATCTTCGTGCGAGAGAAGACGGAACGTCTTGTCGCCCGAGGGGCGCCATTGCGCGGAAATCCATTTGGAATCATCGTGCCGTTGAAAATCAAGGCGGAAGTCATGCAGCCCGGCGGAGAGTTCCAGTGTCGTTTCCTCTTCGCGGATCGAAGAATGTCCCGCGTTTTTTTCCTCCTGAATAACCAGCACGTCTTCGCTGTCGATGGATAATATCGCCAACGATTGGGATTGAATACGAAAAACATACTTGCCCGCAGACGGCACGAAAAGACGGCCGGAAAAACGGAGCGCCATATTGCCACCCACGTCGAAAGGACGCGTCGGAATGGAGATATCCATCACCGGGATGGAGCCCACCGTGGGGCGGCGGCGGTTTTCCATAACCTCCCGGAGTTCCCGCTGGGGGACATTGAATGCATCCACCATGACCTCCCGCTGTTCACGCGCATAATCGGCGGGAATGCGCGCCAGGCTGCTGAATCCCCAACGGACAAGGTTCTGGTAAAAAATAACACTCAGAAAATAGCTTTTCACCGGATAGCTGTGCTGGTAATACAACCGGTACAAGTTCGGACGCAAGAGGCCGGAATCGCGCTGTATCCGCAGATCGCGCGGCCGTTGTCGCGCACGGTAATTGTTCCCCACCTGCCAACCGTTTTGCGGGTACTGCACAAAGAAATGGGGCGCGGTCGAGAGTTCCATCCAATGCCGCCAAAGCGACTTCATCTCATTCTGCCAGCGGGCGGTGTAATTGTTGCGAAGGCGCTCCTTCTGTTGAACAATCCAAGCCGCCTCGCTGACCGGACCGTTCTGACGTTTTCCGGAAAATGTGAGCGCATGGGCGGCGGGCGCTTTGGGCCAGCGATTCAGTGCGCGCGGAAGGGCGAACCCGAAATAAACTTCCACCTTGTTTCCACCGCCGGGAGCAAGTTGCAGCAAATCGTTTTCGGTCAAACGGAAGGAGAGGACATTGGAAGAGGCATCCACAACCTCCACACCGTTTTTCAGGAGCTCGGGGAGGAGAAGGCGCCGCAAATCCACCTCCGTGATGGCTTCCGGATTGGCGCGCTCCAGCTCGATCCTGTATTCGGCATTGGCGAAATGCCACCCCGCGGGCGGCGTAACGGCTTCCTGTGGAACAACGATGGTTTCCACTTCTGTCGGAGGCGGATACAAGCGCGGCGGGCGGTTGACAAGCGCGGAGCGCACTGCGTTGGCGTTCTCTTTCCGCACCTTAAAGGCAACATCAAGCCGAAAGGGCGGAAGGGGAAGCTTCAGGGGACCGCCCTTATGTTCAAACACAAGTTCGTTGACCACTTCACCGGTCAGGGTATCGAAATATTCGACCCGATAGCTCCCGGCTTCCAGCGGAGCATCCAACGCAAACGCGAGATCGGAAACAAGGGGAAAGTCGCCCGGCCGCCCCGTCCAGCTCCGCAACCCGGCATAGCAGAACACCCAGCCGAGCGCTTCGCGCGGCGAAGCGAGCGCGAGCCCGTCGAAACGCCACTCCGCGTCCTTGAATGCAAAGGCGGGCCAGACACGCGGCAGCAGCGGCCCCGGCGCTCCCAATGAAGGGGCGAGGGCCGAAGCCGAAGCGTCCAACTTCCCCATATCGCCGAACTCCGGACGCCAGATGCGCAGTGCGCGCGAACGCAAAGACCAGTCGCGCAAGTCGACGTTCTTCATGAAGTTGGCAAGCCCCCGATAATGGGCGTAATGCCCCCCGAGGTGAACGAAATCGTGCCACCACAGAAACGGCGCCCCCGCCTGTTTGTGGAAGATGGAGGACCACAACCCGGCATGAATGTCCGCGATCATCAAAAGAACTCCCGCGCCCGACGAAGGTCCTCCGAATTCGGTGATGAGGATCGGCTTGGGGAAAACAAGATTTTTCCCGTGCAGCGCCACCTGGTCGGCAAAGTGAACTTTATTGCCCCGGTAGGCGTCGCCGGCGACATGGCTCATTTCCGGAAGGTCGAAGAGTTTCCGGTTGGTGAGGTTGTTCTTGTAGTCGCCACAGACATGCGTGGTTACCATGTGCGGCCCCTGGCTCATCTTCCGGTATTCACGGGCGACTTCGGCATGCCAGGTTATGGCGGTATCGTCGCTGTAGCGGTCGCGGAACTTGTGCGTAAGATCCACTTCGCTCCAAAGCTCGATCGCCATGATCGCCGGATCCGCGCCCCAACGCGCCGCGATGTAGCGGTTGCGGTACGCATTGTACTTACGCACCTCCTCGTTGCGGAAAAAGTCCTCCGCATCGCGCAGGAAGGCGCCGTTGGCAAGCGCGTGCGGCGACTCCGAATTGAACGGACTTTCCGCCCATTCCATATCCGAATGAACGGAGGTTTTTCCGTGGTTGTCCAACACAAGATTCAGACGAATTCCATGTTTTCGCGCCGTTTCCAACAAGTGATCGAGCCGCCAGGCGTTGCCGAGGTGATAGCGTCCCAGGCCGTAATAATCCGGCCGGGCGCTGGACCATTCCAGCGCAATGGTCCAGGCGGCCATCCAGACTTCGACCACGTTGATGCCGGCTTTGCCGCATGCGGCGAAGTAATCGTCGTAATCGAACGTTCCTTGATCGGGGAGCTCTTCGAACTTCAAACGGAATTCGCTGCGCAAGTCGATATTCGTGTGGATGTTCAATCCGATCGGGAAGAAAAATTCGCCGCTGCTCAATTCGAAATAATGCAAATTCTTCGGAGAAACACGCACGAAACCGGTGCGGAAGGAGGGGCGAACGTTGATCTCCTTCCAGGCGCTCCGGAGCGCAACCTCCTGCGAACGATTGGAGAGGTCGCGAACATGTATTTGCAAACTGTACTTCCCGGGGGCCGGCGGTGTGAAACGGAACGCCCAGTTCCCCGTGCCGACCGGCTCCACGCGCTCCTGGGTGAAGTGCCGGGTCCTCCGGTGCGGCAGTTCATAGTAGGCGGGGAACGCATGCTCGGCCCCGTCCGGATAACGGATTATGAAATCAACGGCGATCTCCTCCGTGTCGAACACATTGAAGTACTCGCGGGAGAGGCGGAACGTGCTTTTCAGAACCTCGTAGACTTCGCCATCTTCCGGAAACGTCCAATCCAGCAGCGCGAGGGGGGGACGTTCGCGTTCTCCGACGAGGCAGAAATTCCGCCATTCGATTTCCGCTTCCCCCGCTTCGCTCCCATATAAATTCAGTCCCGCGCTGAACATCGCGCACGCAAAGTGGGCGCTCCAGTCGGCCCGGTGGCCGATGGGACGCCAATTCCGCGCCGCTTCGTCAATGCGGACTTCCAGCGCATGCCATGCGTCGTCCTTGAGCTCCAGCATGGCGTCGCTGTTAAAAAATCGCCCCTCTTTGTCCTTGACGAACAAGTTGACCTTTACGGGCGAACCGCTTCGCCGCCGAACTTCCACACGCAACGCGCGGCGGGCAAAACTCGCCGGATTGGGGCGAAATGTCCGTCGGTCCTCCTCGCGGTAAAGCTGCGTCGAGCCGGGGAATTTGACCGTGGCGCGGTGGACGCCGTCCTCCGGCGCGGCAAGAATCGCCTCTCCGCCGTCGCCGCCGCGCCGCCACGGCAACTCTTCCCCGCATAAAAAAAGGGGGGCGAACCCGGTCAGAAGCAGAAAAAAGAGTATTTTTTTCATATAACAAATAAAAATACATCCTTTTCAGGAAATTTCACCTCTTCCGATTGTTTTTTTTGCAAAAAAGTGCTATATTCGTCGGAAGGTGGTGCTTTCAGTCCCCATAGATATGGAATTCCGACGCATGGCGAAATCGATCAATCCGGGTTGCCTGGACCGTCTGACACGGGCGTTTGTGGAGCGTTTCCCGCAACGCTGCGCGGTTTGTACCGCAAGCCGCGGGCAAAAGCTCTACTATTTGTTCGTTGTTCTTTTCCTCCTTCTCCTCTTGAAATACCGCTGGGATTACTTTGTCATGGCCGTGGCGCTGTTCCTTGCGTTCTGGTACACGGCCGCGATGCTCATCCGCGCGGGAGCCGCGCTGGCGGCGATCCTTTTCCCCATGGAGGCGCGCGTGAAGCCGGAGGAAATCGCCGCCCTGCCGGATGCCGAATTGCCGATGTACACCATTTTGCTGCCGTTGTACCACGAGCAGGCAATCGCGGAAAAATTAATCCGCAACCTGGGGAAACTCGATTACCCGCAGGAAAAGCTCGACATCCTCCTGCTCCTGGAGTGCGACGATCACGAAACACGGGAAGCGCTGGAACGAGCAACCCTCCCTTCGTGCTGCCGCATTCTCGTCGTCCCGGACGGCCCCGTGCGCACCAAGCCGCGCGCCTGCAACTACGGCCTGGAAGCGGCACGCGGAAAATATTGCGTAATCTACGACGCCGAGGATGCGCCGGAAACCGATCAGCTGAAAAAGGCCATCGCCGTTTTCAGGCGCGACAAAACAGGGCATCTCGCCTGCGTGCAAGCCAAGCTCAATTATTACAATCCCTACCAGAATTACCTCACGCGTTTTTTTACCGTGGAATATACGGCGCACTTCGACCTTCTCCTGGGCGGAATGCGGATCTTCCGCCTTCCGCTGCCCCTCGGCGGAACCAGCAACCATTTCCGAACCGATCTTTTGCGGGAAATCGGCGGATGGGATCCCTTCAATGTAACAGAAGACTGCGACCTCGGAATCCGTATCTATGAATCGGGGTTCAAAACCGATGTCGTCGACTCCACAACTTATGAGGAAGCCAATTCCCAGCTCGGCAACTGGCTGCGTCAGCGTTCGCGCTGGGTGAAAGGGTTTATGCAAAGCCACCTGGTGCACTACAGGAACTGGATTTCCCCGGTGCGCCGACTCGGCCTCTGGGGCGCGTTCGGCGCGTTTCTGGAAGTCGGCGGCGGCGCGCTTATGATGCTGACCAACCTTGTTTTCTGGCTGATGATCCTCCTTTATTGCACCCTTTTGCTCCACGGGATGCACCACGGAGTCGCGCCGGCCGATCAGATCATCGGCCCCTGGCAGGGAGCGCAGATGTACGACGGGATCGGCATAGGCTCTTTTCGGCTGCGCGCTTGGCCGCTTGTGTATTTCGGCCCCGGCGAAGATGTGTGGCAATCACGTCTTTCGCTCGGCTTTTTCGCCCTGTCGGCGGCGTTGTTCCTGGCGAACTTCCTCTTCATCGCCATCGGGGTGGCGGGTTGTTTGCGGCGGCGCTATTTCCGCCTTCTTCCGTTCGCGTTCCTCATGCCGTTTTACTGGCTTTTAATTTCCCTCGGGGCTTGGAAGGGTTTTTGGCAATTGTTCACCAAACCATTTTACTGGGAGAAAACACGTCATGGACTCGACACCGCATCCTGAACGAAAAAAAGCATTTACGTTGATCGAGCTTCTGGTCGTAATCGCCATCATCGCGATTCTCGCCGGAATGCTTCTGCCCGCCCTGAACCGCGCACGCCTCAAGGCGCGCGACACCGCCTGCGTCAGCCAGTTGCGGCAAGTCGGCCTTGGCATCACCCTTTACAAAGACAGCTGGAAGGACCGCATGCCGCCATGGCTCTCGACAATGTACCCGGGCATCATGCCCAATACGAAAATATACCACTGCCCGCGCGATGAGAACAACCCGGAACGGACGCCCGCGGAGTGGCGCGCCCGCGAAGACGATGCATACAACCAGGTCTTCGACCGTGTCGGAAATCTCGGCATTTACGGCAATAATCCGAATCCGGATGTGGAAAAGATCAGCTATTTCTACGAATTTTCCGAAGCAAGCGCCGATTTGTGGAGCGAGCCCACGAAGAGCTGGAACGAGGTAAAGCAAAATCATATCCGCACCGAGAGCAACCCGTATTTTCCGGATATCAAGTATTCGGCGACTCTGAGCACTTTTCCGGTCGTCCGCTGCTACTGGCACATGGATACGACGCTGCAGCAGCCGGTGCTGAATCTTTCGTACAACGGAAACATCTTTTACAGTTTTATGGAGTGGGAACGCGGTTCCTGGACTCCCTGACGCAACCAAGCTGGAATCAAAAAATGAAACGCCTTTTTCACTATCATTTACCGAGTGATTTACCGACGTTTATGCGCCTGGCCGAGGAGATTCGCTCCATCCCCGCATACACGAGGCTGAGCACGGAGTGCCGTTACGTACTGGACCTTGCCCTGGAAGAGATGGCGACCAATGTCATCAAGTATGCCTTCGATGGCAAAAACGAGCAGGCGTTCGATATTTCCATCGTATTCGGCGGCAAAATCATCACCCTTGTTCTGGAAGACAACGGGCGCGAGTTCAATCCCCTGACCGCCCGGCGGCCGGAAGATTTGCCGGTGGAGGAACGTGCAGTCGGCGGCGTCGGCATTTACCTGGTGGCGAAAATGGCGAAATCAATCTCCTACGTCCGCCGGGATGACCGCAACATTCTGACCATTGAAATCAGCAATCCATAACAGCAACAGGAATATTCCATGCTTCTTTTCCTTTTCGGCCTCGTGCTTCTTTTCGTCGGCTACATGACGTATGGTAAATTTGTGGAGAAGGTTCTCGCACCCGACAGCCGGAAGACCCCCGCGCACACGTTGCGGGACGGTGTGGATTTCCTGGTTCTTCCGCATTGGAAAAATATGCTGATTCAACTCCTGAACATCGCCGGCGTCGGTCCGGTCATCGGCGTTCTCATGGGGATTAAATTCGGCTCGGCCGCATTCCTTATTATTCCGTTCGTCAACGTGATCGCCGGGGCGACGCACGATTTCCTCGCGGGGATGATGTCGCTGCGCCACCGCGGCGCCAACCTCCCCTCCCTCACACGAAAGACGCTGGGGATCGGATATTATTGGTTTTTTTCCATCTTTGTTCTTCTTCTTCTTCTTTTGGTTGTGGCGGTTTTCATCAATATTCCGGCACAGCTTATCGACGGACTTATCCCGGAATTCAAAATTTTCTGGCTTGCAGTCGTCACTATTTTCATCTACTACATCATCGCGACGATGTTTCCCGTGGACCAGATTATCGGACGGTTCTACCCTGTTTTCGGCGCATTGCTCCTCCTCGGGACGACAATGATCTTCGTGGCACTCCTTTGGCACGGTAACGAGAACATCAACCTCCTGCGGGAAACTGCGGAATTCAAAGCCGGAATGGATAAATCGCCCATAATCCCCGTCCTCTTCGTCACCATCGCCTGCGGGATTATCTCCGGCTTTCACGCCACCCAATCGCCCATTATTGCGCGCACCATGGATTCCGAACACCAGGCGCGGCCGGCCTTCTATGGAATGATGATCGCCGAAGGCGTCATCGCCATGATCTGGGCGGCGGCGGGGATGGCCATGTACAACTTGCGCCCCGAACTCCTGCAAGTGGCGGCGCCAAAGGTTCTTTCGGAAATCACCAAACACTTTCTCGGTTCGTGGATGAGCGTCATCACCATCCTCGGCGTGGTGATTCTGGCGATCACCTCCGGCGACACGGCCATGCGAAGCCTCCGTTTGAGCATGGCGGAGATGCTCAAGCTGGACCAGAAACCCCTGAAAAACCGTTTTATCCTCATCATTCCGATCATTCTTGTTGTGATTCTTCTCCTGACGTGGTCGAACAGCAGTGCGGCATCGTTCGGGCGCCTTTGGAATTACTTTGCGTGGGCAAACCAGGTGCTTGCGGCCTCGACGCTGATGGCCGCGACCGCATGGCTTGCGGGGCGCCGCCTCAATTACTGGATTGCCGCCATTCCGGGGATGTTCATGACGTTCATCGTTGCGACGTACATTCTCTGGATATCGCCGGAGCGCGGCGGACCGGTCGGCTTTGGCTTGCCCCTCCGGACCGCGTATTGGATTGCCGCCGGCATCGCCCTTGTGTTTGCCGGATTCGCGCTTTGGCGTGGGCGGAATTTGTCCAGAAACAACGAGCTGGAGGATGCGGAATGAGCGATGCAATGAATTTCACCATCGCCGCCCCATCTCTTGAAAACACCAATCCTCCCGCGATTTCTCCGCCCGCTTCCGTCCAGCGGCCGGAAGAACCGTCGATTTACGCCCGTCCGCCGGAAATTCCCGTCCTGGAAGCCGTGGAGGGGATCCGTTTCGACTTCAATGACGGCATCCGCGTGCTCTTTCCCCGGAACGCGCAGGAGTACCGCGTGATGTTTTCGGACATCGAAACCGGGGTTGTCCTTTACAGTGCCGATACCGTCCCGGGGGCCTATGTAACGAGCATTAAAAAATTCTTCATCCGCTTCCGTTTGCAAATCTTCCGCAAGGGGGAAAACCAGCCGATTTTTTCCCACGATTACGACGCGACAGACCGCGAAGTAATGATCCAGCTCCCCGTTGGGACCATTGGCGATTCCATCGGATGGTTCAGTTACGTGGAGCGTTTTCAGCAGAAAAACCACTGCAAGGTCCTCTGCGTGATGACTCCATGGATCGCCGACCTTGTGCGCGGCCAATACCCGGAAATCAAGTTCATCGCCAAAGAGGACTGCGACCAATACCTCCCGTATGCGACGTATTACATGGGATTGTTTTTCCGGGGAAACGTGGACAACCAGCCGATCGACTTCCGTTACATCGGGCTGCACCGCACGGCGGGGTACATTCTCGGGGTGGACCCGGCGGATATTCCCCCGCGCTTCAACCTCTCCGCGCCGCGTAAGATTGCGGAAAAATACGTTTGCATCGCCGTGCAGAGCTCGAGCCAGGCTAAATATTGGAACAACCCCCTGGGCTGGCACGAAGTGATCCGCTTCCTGCGCGAAAACGGCTACCGGGTGTTGTGCATCGACAAATCGCCGGTACACGGCTCGGGCATCGTGTACAACCACATTCCGTGGGGGGTGGAGGATTTTACGGGGGACCGCCCCCTGCAAGAACGGGTGGATCTGATCAAGGACGCGGATTTTTTCATCGGGCTCTCCAGCGGATTGAGCTGGGTTGCATGGGGCTGCGGCGTGCCTGTCCTGATGATTTCCGGCTTTACGCACCCTACAAATGAGTTTTCAACCCCCTTCCGGGTCATCAACTACCACACCTGCCACAGCTGCTGGAACGACATGCGCGTCGATTTCGATCACTACGATTTTCTCTGGTGCCCGCGGCACAAGGGAACGGAACGCCATTTTGAATGCACCCGCCTGATCTCTCCCGAGCAAGTCATCCGGACGATCAGAAACATTCCGACCTTTCGCCCCGCTCCGGAGGCGTAAAAAAAAGACCTTGCGCCCTTTTGGCGCAAGGTCTTCTTTCGCGGATTTGTATTACTTTTTATTCAGCTCGGCGAGCTGGGCTTCGGCGTCTTTTTTGACTTCGCCGAAGGTTTTCGTGTATTTGCCGACGGCTTCAAAGGCCGCCTTGGCCTCTTCTTTTTTGTTCTGCGCGAGGAACATGTAGCCGCGATAGAGTTCCGCCTTGCTCTTGAACAACTCGTGCTGGTGCTCGTTGGAAATAACCTTCTGGAAGAACGTTTCCGCCTCGTCGTACTTCCCGGTGAGCGTATAGTAACGCCCTTCGAGGATGTAGCCTTCGGCGGTAGTATTCGGATGGATGCCCGTCTTGAGCTCGTTAATCTCATCGATCGTCTTTTTGGCTTCTTCCGCCTTCTTTTCCAGAATCCATGTCGAACCAATCTGGGTCAGAATTTCCCGCTTGCTGTTCGAGTGTTCCGCCTGCGGAAGCGTCAGGATCTCTTTGTAGAGAGTGCGCGCTTCCTCGTACTTCCCCTCCGCGGTGAGCTTGCGGGCCTGCTGGATATCCTTCCCCCAATCACTTGCGCCCAGGAGGACGCCGGCGGCCAGGGAAAACAGGGCGATCAATACGGTCTTTTTCATCTTTCTTCTCCTTAAAATACTTTTTGTAAAAGAGGCTCCCGCCTCACTTGGCAAATTCGATTTTTCCCCATTTCTTCGGGTTAAGCTGCGCCTCGCCGGGAAGGTCGTTCAACAAATTCGTGTCGATGTTGAAACGGTAAATACGCGCGGTGTTCGTCATCCCCGCCACATCGGAGGCGATGATGCCGAGGTCGCCGGGGAGCGCCATCCCCGGTTCCACCTTCAGCCCAAGCTCCGCCAGGGGGATTTTGGCGGTCAGGGTGTAGCGATCCGATTCCTTCTTCACACTCACCGCGGCCGATTTCAGGATTTCCACGCGGTCGACGGGGTAGTTCATCACCGGCGAGTGGTACGTATACTTGAATTCCGGATTGGCGTTCTCTTTTTTGAGCTCCGTCAGAACCGCCACGGGTTTGCCCTCGAACAACGAGAAAAGGAGGCGGATGGGACGCCCTGGAGTCGGTTCCAACATCAGGTCCACCGCGTCGCCGGTTTTAAAGAGCTTCCGGTAATCATTGCCGGAGTTCAACATGGGGGACGCGTCGCGCACAACATACTGCAAGTACAGAAAGTTCGCGTCGTATCCCATTTTTACGGTGCCGGATGTCGGGTTGCCGATCTGGCGCACTTCGTTGGCGGGGAGGAGGGCGTAATTATTTTTCTCCATCTTCCCGACTTTAATCGTCTGCGTGGCTTCGGCGGCGGCGGCGCGCACGATGTTGTCGCGCTTGCACACTTCGAGGGCCTCCGGGGTCAACGCAATGATTTCCGGCTTCAGACGGCGGATTTGATCGAACCCTTTGATCTCCGCCGTCGTCCCCGCCTGGCGGACAATGGCAATGGTCTGGAGTATCCGCCCATCCGCCATGCGGCCGAACCAGCCGCAGAACGGTTCGCCGCCGCCGGAGACGCCGTCCAGGGGAACGGAGTAATTCTCCACTTCCGGCAACCCGTCGCCGGGGAGGCGCGAATCCTGGAAGAGTTTGCCGATGTAGTACCCGTCGACGGTAAAATAATAGTCTTCGCCCAGGTTGCCCCGAACCATGAAGACGTGCCCGACTTCGGCATTCACCCACGCCGTTCCGGCGATTTTCAAGGGTCCGATCAGAAGGCCCGGGCGCGCCATCGGCGCACGGTGCGAACCGTGGACGGAGGGATACAAGCTCGGGTAACTCCAGAGGCGCTTCCCGGTGTTGCGGTCCACACCGGACATGCCGTTGGTCCGGTTCGGGAACCCGTCGAAGCTCAGACACAACAACGTGTCGCTTCCCGGGACGGGGACAAGGTCGCCGTGGTCCTTGATGCCGAGCGCGCGTTTCCCGGCCGGACCGTACAACGGCGCGCCGTTGGGAGCGAATCCGATCGGATCGTACCGGAGCAATCCATTGACATACATATCCAGCTTATCGCCGAGACGGTTTCCCCAGTCGGTCATGGAGCGTTTGTAGCCGTGCCCACCCTTGACAAGTTCCACCTCGGCGGGTTGAATTGCGCCGTCGAAGTTCAAATCATTCCAATAAAAGCCGTCCTTGGAATCGGCGGCGGGGAAGAGGCGCGTCCGGATATCCAGCGGCAAATCTTCCATGTGCCCAATGGCGGCAACCGGCTGGTAGCGGTCGCCGAAGGGCATATACACGGCGCGATAGCGATCGTAGAAAAAGAGGTAATTGATCGGCTTACCGCTTGCGGAGCTTCGCATAAAACTCGCGTTGGAAAACCAATGCGGCGTAGTACAGTACAAGGGGAACGCCTGGTTCTTCGCCGGATCGGGATTCCAGAGGATGCGGGTAACGGAGTAGGTGTGCGTTTTACGGTCGATCTTCATCTCCACCGGGCCGACGTAGGCATAATCGGGGACGTTCTCGTCGAGGTAACTCCCCGTTCCGGCATAGCCGGTGTTGCCCACGTAGTCGCGCACGAGTTTCCCGTCTTTTCCCCACACGGAAACACGGCGGGGCGCGTCCCAATTTTCCGTCGTCCAAAGGTTTCCCCGCGCGTCCCACGCGCCGGACGAAGGCATCATGATTGCCTGCGGCTCGAACACGCCGCTCCAGGCGCGTCCGCCCTTTTTTCCCGCGGTGCGAAGGAGTTTCCCCGCGCGGTCGAAAATCTTGAACTGCGAATCCGCCCCGGCGTCGAGGAGCGCGATCTCCCCCGCCGCGTTGACGTCGATATCGACAACTTTTCCACATTCCGCGTTCAAAGGAATAAATTTACCGTCCGCGAGGGCGATTTCCCCCGGCTTCGCGCCGACGATCCCCCAGAGCGTCCCGTCCGGTGCGAAGGAGAGGGCCGTAACGTCTTTAACAGGGAGCATTTTGATCCGTACGGCGCTTGCCGCATCCAGGAGCATCAGGTCGCCGCGCAGAAGAGCCAGCGCAACGATCTTTCCGTTGGAGGCCATCGCCGAGGCGGGAGCGATCTCCGCCATCGTCATTTTCCGCCCCTTCGCCTGCGGGAGCGCGGGGGGCATGAACTCCCCGGCGAGTTCCGTTACAGGGAGCTCGAACTGGCGCTCTTTGCCTTCCATTACAAAGGGAGCGGGTTTTCCCGTCCGCGCATCGAAGCGGCAGAGGCGCCCGCCGCCGTACCAGCTGTTGATCACGGCGTACACATACTTTTCATCCGCCGCGAGGATGCCAGCGCCGCGGTTTTCCCCCCACTGCTTCCGTCCGGAAGGATCGACGCCGATGATGCCGCTGCCGCCCTCGGCGAAATCCCAGCCGAGGATCATCCAATTCCCGGAGCGTTTCACCCAACGCGGGGCATGGTGGTCCGCGCCCCATGCCCCTGTCCCGGCAAGGTTGCCCCACGGCGGATGCCCGGGGTTGTAAAAACAAGCGTCCAATGTGGCCGAAAGGCCCGGGAGGGCGATTCCGGAAAGCTGGTAGCGTCCGGGGGCGACAAGGTTTCCTTTGTCGTCCAGCCCGTCCCAGTTGACGGAAACGACGGGAGCGTTGGCACTCCCCCCTGTACGGTACGCATCCACAGGGAAGCCGCCGGCCAGGTTGCGGACGATGTTCCCCGCTTCGTCGCGCAGAACCAGCGTAAAAGATTTGCTCCCGGCGGGAAGGTTCGCCCGGACGGGGAAAGCCCCCTGCTGGAGTTCGGGGTTATATTGGAAGTCGCTGCGCTTGGCCGCCCCCTGCGCCATAAGGGTGGCATCGCCCCAGCCCTTGACGTTTTTCCAGAAAAACTGGCGTCCGGTGTTGTCCGGCTGGATGTTATCCGCGTAACGGTGCTGCGGCCAGCCGGGGTTGTTGGGGTCGCCCCAGATCGTTTCGACGCCGAGGCGGAATTTCATCCCCGGCGCAAAAAATCCCGGCTTCTTCTCATAAAGGAGTTCCCACGGAATTTTCATCTCCTCCACGTACCCCTTGCCGTCCGCATCCATGCGGTAGGCGAGTTCCACACCGTTGCCGACCTTCGGCGGGGGATCGTCACAGACGATGACCTTGCCGCCGCCGGGTGTCCCGGGGATCTTCTCATACTCAAAATGCGCGACGGGCTGCTTTTTCGGGGTGAAAAACCAACAGGTGAACCAAACAGTGCGGTCGGTCCGGAAACGGAGCTGGAGCGCGTCCGATTTCCATCCGTCGTTGGGATTGAAACGCGGGTCGACGGTGTTCTGCATCGGCGTCGGGTCCTTGCGGCGAACGGCGATGTACAAAAAGTCCTTGTCCCACATGGCGGAGAGTTCCGCCGAATAGCGTTCACGCAAATCCCAATCGGCAAAAATTTGAAGCCGCCCGGTTTCGTCCCAATCGTCCAACGATCCATCGACCACAACTTTCCCCGGAGCGGGAACAACCTGAATGCCGAAGTTGTTGCTCTGCGGACCGGCGAATGCCGGGAGAGCCAACAACGCGAGGAGAAGCGGAGAATATTTCATGCGGGAGTACTCCTTACTTTATCAACAATGCGAGAAGGAAAAACTTTTTAAGGAAAAGTTTTTTCCTTCTCGCGCCCTTCTTTTTCAAAACCTTTTTGTGTACTTTACTTCAACCAGAGGAACTGCATCGCCGGAACCGCCCGGTTGCTGGTGCGAATGTAGATCGGGTCGCCCGCCGTCCCCGGCGTCCAGCGCAAAACGTTTTCCCCGTCGCGCAGAACAAGGTTGGAAACATCCAGCTCGCGCATCCAGCCCGGCGTGGCGATCACCTGATCGTTCAGGACAAGCCAGCCGAGGTGTTCGTCCGCCGAAAGGAAAAGCCGCTTCCCCGGCCACTGCGCGGGGAGCGTGAAACGCGTTTCCAGGTACACATACTTGGCTTTGTCGCCGACCTTGACCGGCGTAAAACGCTGGAAATCAAGCGCGGCGAACCAGGGCGTCGCCACCGGCTCCACCTTGACCGGCGGCGCGTCGGAACGCAAATAGAACAACCCGGAAACGCCGTAGGGTTTCACCTGGATCGCTTCTTCCCCGGCTTTCTTTGCCTGCGGCTGGTTACGGCTGTCGATGGCAAGCGCAAGGATTATTTTTCCCGATGCCGCCTGCTTGGTTACATCGAGGGTGAAGCTCGGCACGGAGCTCGGCAGAATGGGTTGTGTGAGCGCCGCGGGCTCCCCGTTGATCCAGAGGCGGCTGACCGGAACAAGGCCCCAGAACCAGTGCTCCGCGTCGAACGTGAGCGAAATTTTGGTCCCCTTCCAGTTCGCGGGAATGGCGATCTCCTTCCGGAAGAGCGCGAAGCCCTTTTCCGGGAGCCCCATCGCGGCGAAGGTACCGAGTTTGACGCTCTTCCACGTGGAATCCGCCTTGAAATCCGGCGTAAAAAACGCTGTTTCCAACGCGGGGTTGCTGCTGCACTGCCACCCTTCCGCCAGGGGCAGGATATTGGCCAAGGGCTTCAGGGGCGCGGGACGGAGCTTGGCGGGAACCTCCGGAACCGTCCGCCACAAATCGGTCTGCACGCGGAACCAGTCCATCGCGGCATTGCCCATGTCGGCACGCGGCGCAATAAAAACGCGGCTCTTCATCGGCCCGTAATTCGCGGCGGGGAGTTCGAAACCACCCAAGGCTTTCGACCACTTCACCGGAACCACGGGGTGTCCCTTGGCGCTCACTTCCACCACTTCGGTGAGGGGGGCAGCGCGGCGGATCGTTACATTTACGCTCTTCTCCGGCTCGCCTTCCTTCGTCACCATGCGGGCGACGGGGTAGAAGTCGTAGACGCCGTTTTTACTCCGCCAGGCTTCCGCCCACGTCATACGGTCGTCGGTCTTGCTGTCCTGCGGAACGGAAAGACCCTTGAGGAGTTCATCCAGAAGCTCGCCGCGACGCTCGTCGTTGGCCCACACGCCGTTGGTGTCCTTCATCCGCGAGAAGAAAGGGGAACCGAGGAGGATAAACCGCCCCTTGCCGTGCTTCACTTCCGCCACGGCGATGCTGCCATCCGCCCAGCGGGCGACGGGGGTCATGTTGTCGCCCCCCTTAATGCTGACCGCGCCGGTGTGCGCTTTGTCCAAGTGGTCGATCGCCACGCCGGACCCCTCGATCGACTTGCCGCGGAGGCTGCGGATCAAATTCTGCGAGTCCGTGAACACGATCTTTTCAATTGGCCATTTGTGATGGTTGTCTTCGTTCATCAAACGCGGGGTTACGGAAAGTTTCAGCGCGGCGGCCAACGGCCATGCGTCGGCCTGGTCCGGCAGGTGCCGTCCGGTGTGGTGCTGGGCGATGAACACACCGCCCTGTTCCACGTACTTACTGAGTCCGGCGATGTCTTCCTGGGTCATCAGCACAGTGCCGGCGTCGAAGACGACCGGAAAACGGTTGATCAAGCCGTCCTGGAGATCCGGGGTCTCGAGATATACGAAATTTCGGCCGATCCCCTGGAGGGTGCCGCGGGCAATGTCCCAATTCCACGGCTCGGAAAAGCCCATGCGCGTGGCGCGGCTGGAGCGGAGGACGCCGATGGACGGCATCGGCAAATGCATTTTACCCAAACAGTGGATCAGTTCGATGTTTTCGTCGAACCATTTCGCTACACTCGGATTCCGGCTGTAGTGGCCGACGCCGAAGACGAGATCCGCCGCGTCGTTGCCGTACATAAGATAGAAAGTGATGTTCCGCTGGAACACCGCCGCGTCTTTCGGGGGGCCGCCCTGTTCGCAGCTCCACGGCAAACCGTGGCTGCGAGCCAGGCGCGCGCCGGTCATGGGCGCCCAATAGCCGCCCGCGCCGCCGGTATCGTGCTGGTACGCGCCGTACTTGATTGAAAGGGGCGTGGTGAGATCCAGGAGGTTGATCGTCGCCATCAGCTTCATGGGACGGATCGGATCGTAGGCGCGGATGGCGATCAGGTCGTCCTCGATTTTCCGCAGCCGGAGGCTGGCGCTGAAGTTCACGCCGTCGTACCAGAGCTGGTTCTCCGCGCGGCTCATGGCGGGGTATTTCCGGAGCGGTGTGTCGCCCAGGAAGATGTATCCTGCGACGGGTTGTCCGTGGGTCTGCATGACAATTTCGTTCTCCCCGACCTTCAGCGTATCGCCGACGGCGTGGCACAAACTGTAGTTCCCCCGTTCGCCGGTGAGCGCCTTCAGTGGTTTTTCGTTGACCCAGACCTCGAACGTCGAGGAAGTCGTCCCATGGTAGCTCGAGGAGGCCATATGGAGGTATTTCAAATCCTTGAGCTGTTCGGCCGTAACGTTGATTTTGCGGCGCATCCAGAAACGCGCCCGCTTGTCGCGCTGCCCCTGCGACGGGAAATACATCATAATCATCGGGTCGTTGCAACGCGCTTCCACCCAATCTTTCGGGGCTTTGGCTGTACGGAACCACTCCTCTTTCGTTCCGACATTCCCCACATCGGGATGCGTTTCCCAGGATGCATCGTCCAGCACCATCGATTTACCGGGTTTGTAGCCCACGAAATCGAGGGTGGTCGGCATCGGGAAATCGGCCCAGCTGCGGAACGCCTTCGCGTCGTTCCGGTAACGGAGTCCGGCGCTTTTCAAGTCGAGCTTCAGGTCGTCGGTCAGGTATTTCACCCACATCTTCTGAATTCCCGGATTCCCCGCAAGACTGGTCAAATGCTGGATGGAGGCGGAGGGAATTTCCGTGCAGCCGTGCCAGCCCGCCAGATTCTCATCGGTCCTCCCCAGGGTGCGGGCAAGGTGGCCGCGCATGTCCCAACGGTAGTTTTCGGAAGGGGGAATCGGATCTTCGCCGCCCGTAACGCTGTCCTTCTGGTACCAGAGCCAGGGGTTGGCAATGTAGCCCTTCATCGGCAGATTGTACGGGAGGGGTTGGATGTTCCAGCTCCACTCGAACTTGGCGGGAAAAAGGAGCTGGCGGTAGGCGAGATCGTACTTTTTGGCCATCGCGCTGTGCCAGTCGAAAATCGATTCATCGACCACGCCGGGCGCGACCAGGCGCGACTGGGTGGGGGAAAGGGTGCAGAACGCCATGCGGCGCTCCTTAAGCCACTCAAAATCCTCCGGCAAAACGTACTGCCTGCCGCCGCCGCCGACCCACAGCGCGGGTCCGGCGTTGTCGAAGCAATCCCAATACCGGGGGTACGAGCGCGGCGCAACCGGTTCGAGCTTCCGGGAGCCCACGAGTTTTTTTAGTTTTTCCGCATCGGCAGCGTAAAATTCGTAAAAATCGCGCCCCTGGGTGCCAAGGAGCCATACGCCCGCATTTTTAAGAGTGAGCATCGTGCCGCCAAGGACCGAGCCTTCGGCCTCCTTCAAATCCCCGAAGCCGAGCATATCGGCGAGGCGTTTCGCGGCAAGCTTCCGCGCCAGCTCCGGCGTTTCGGCCCGAAAACACGTTTCCGAATCCGGTCCGTTCAAATCGTCATTGACCGCGGCGCGCACCTCCACTTTGCCGAAAATCCGGCTTTCCCCGGTAAACTGGTGTTTCGTCGTCTCCGCCGACAGGCTGAAACCGGCTCCGGCGAGGGCGATCAATCCGCCTACACATACCCTTTTCATGCTCCCTCCTTCTCCGATTGGTTGCACATTCGCACTCCTACTATAAGCATATTGCTCCGGAAATGCAAGCCTTTATTGGAAATGGAGCTTGAAAAAAGAACATTCCGGCGTTATTTTCCCCTGTGGCTTTTTATGGAGGAAAATACCGATGAATCCGGATGCGAATACCCGTCTGCGCAAGCGGCTGGAAAAAATTTACAGTGCCCCCGTCGCCGTCGAATTGGCCGGCGCCATCCTGCGGCGGATTGCCGCACACACCTATCCCGCGGGGAATGTCCGCCCCTGGGAAGGGCGCGATGCGATGCTGATCGCCTACGGCGACTCCGTGCTGAGCGCGGGAAAAGTCCCCCTTGCGGCGATGGACGCGTTCATGGCCCGTTACGGAAAACACTTCAACTGGCTGCATTTGCTCCCGTTTTACCCGTACAGTTCGGACGACGGGTTCGCGGTGATCGACTACCGCGCGGTACGCCCCGATCTGGGCGACTGGAAGGACATCGAACGCCTCGCGGAAAGGGTGGATCTGGTGTTCGACGGGGTCATCAACCATGTGTCGGGCGAAAGCCATTATCTGCGCGAATACCTCGCGGGAAATCCGGAGTACGCCGACTTTTTCCTTGACCTCGACCCTGCAACGGACACGTCCAAGGTGTTGCGCACGCGGAGTCTGCCTTTGCTGCACAAATACGCGGCCAAGGACGGTTCGACGCGCCATCTGTGGACGACATTCAGCCGCGACCAGGTGGACTTCAATTTTGCGAACCCGAAGGTTCTGCTTGAAATCGTCGATATCCTTTTGTTTTACGCCGAACGGCGGGCGAAAATGATCCGCCTCGACGCGATTCCGTACATGTGGAAAGAACTCGGCACAAGCTGCGCCCATCTGCCGCAGACGCACGAGCTCATCAAACTTCTGCGCGACATCTACGACCTGGCCGCCCCCCCTGTGCGCCTCCTCACGGAGACCAACGTGCCATATGAGGAAAATATCTCCTACTTCGGCAACCGGGGCGATGAAGCGCAAATGATCTACAACTTCACCCTTTCGCCCCTGATCGTCTGGTCGATGTTCCGGTCCGACGCTTCAACGTTGACCGAATGGGCAAAGAAAGTCCACAAAATTTCCGACAACGCGACCTATCTGAACATCACCGCCACCCACGACGGAATCGGTGTCCGCCCCACCGAAGGAATCCTGACGAACGACGACCGGAAACAACTTGTGGACATGGCCCTCGCGCGCGGTGGAAATTGGACGGGGAAAACAAACTCCGACGGTTCCATCGCCCCGTACGAGCTGAATCTGAGTTATTTCGACGCAATCAACGACCCGGCCGCCAACCTCCCCATGGCGCTGCAAATCCAACGTTTCCTTCTCTCACAAGCAATCATTGTTTGTTTCATGGGCATTCCGGGAATTTACATTCACAGCCTTGTCGGATCGCGCAATGATCCGGAGGGGGTCAAACGCACCGGGCGCGCCCGTTCCATCAACCGCGCCATGCTCGATCTGGAAACCCTTTCGCTGGAACTTGACGATCCGGATTCCCTCCGCGGCGGCGTTTTCCGCGGCATGGAAAAACTCCTCGCCCTCCGCGCCGGGGAACCAGCGCTGCACCCCGGTGCGGAACAACAAATATTGGACGTCGGGCAGCAGGTTTTCGCCATCGAACGCAAGACTGCAACCAACGAACGCCTCGTCGCCCTCTTCCATTTCGGCGCGGAGGAAACCGTGCTCCACATGACGGAACGAAACTGCCACGACTTGTGGAGTGGAGAAACGCTCAACCTCCGCGAAATCCCCCTCGGGCCTTTCGCATTCCGTATCCTGCGGGAGATGCCGTGACGCGCCGCGAACCGCTTTTTCGACTCTGGGCGGCTCTGCTGGTGCTTGCGGGGGCGTTCCTCCTCCTCTACCAGCCGTGGAACCTCGGCCTGCGCGAACTTTTCTGGGATGAAGGGTCGTACGCCGTCCAGGCGCAGGAGATGGGTATGGCGCCCCCCCTCGCCTCGGCGCACGGCGTGGCGCTTCCGGGGGCGTTCCCGCTCTACCCTCTTCTGACGTCGATCCTGCGCCAATGGTTTCCCCTTTCCATGGAAATGGCGTTGCGCGTCCTCTCGGTCGCGGCGGCGGCGGGCATCGCCGTCATAGTCGGCTTCGCCGCCGGGTCCGCCCGCAATGCACGCGCCGGAGTGGTCGCCGCGGCGATGTATTTGAGCATGAATCTTATCATGGAGAAGGCTCTCGACGGCTACCCGGATTTTTGCGCCGCGTTTTTCCTTCTCGCGGCGCAACTGGCGTATTTTTACTTCGGAATGCGCCACTCGGCATGGAGCTGGGCATGGATAAGTTCGGCACTGTTCCTTTCGGCGGCGTTCTATACGGGGGGATTCTGGTACATCGTCTATTTTGTCTTTCCGCTGATTTTCCTGCGCCGCCCGCTGGCGGTCGGGACACGCTGGCTGAAACCGGGATTTGCGATTGGCTGCGCACTCCTCGGCGGCACAATCCTTTTATGGCTCCTGCCGTACCTCACCGAAGCGGAAACGCGAGCGATCAATCCGCTCTTCGCCGACTCCATTTCACTCGGCGATTATCTCCTGGGCGTGCTGGAGTACCCTTGGAATCTCGCACTGCGACTCCTGCCCTGGACGCTGTTGGCGTGGATTCCCTTCTGCGTCGCCCTTTTCCGGGTGGACGATACCCCGCTGTACAGCCGTTATTTGCGGACGATTTTCATCTCCACCTTTTTCCTCTTGTGGTTCCGGCCTGGAATGGAACCGCGCGACTTTGCGCTTCTCGCCGCGCCTCTGTCCATTATGGTCGGGCTCAACTATGAGATGGCCGTCCGGCGCTACGCCATCGCGATCAACCGACTTTTGCTCGGCTGTGAATACGCGCTCTACGCCATGGCGGCCGGATTGCTCGGCTTCCTTTTCGCACCGGAGTGGATACTCCAATCGACCTTTTCCCTGACGCGTCCCCTGACCTTCCGCCACGAGCTCCCGGCGCTTTTTTACACGCTCGCGGCGCTGGCGGCGCTTTTGCTCTTCGCGATTTTCTTCCATTTCCGGCGCGAACGGAGCCGTCCCGTCTGGCTCTTGCTCCTTATGACCGGCGTGGCGACGGGGCTCTTCTATTGGAACGCGATGACCCCCTACCGGGCGCAATCGCAAGTAAAGCGCCAGCTCGGCCGCGAACTGCGCGCTGCGCTGGCCGCCGATCTGGCGCGCCTGGATCGCCCGGAACTGATCGTCTACAAATACAACATCCAGGATCTTTACGGCGAATGCTTCTATTCGGGCGTAACGGTGCGGAAAATCGCCGCTTTGGCCGCACTTCCGCCGGAAGACTCTGTGGTCTATGTCCTTAGCACCACGTTCCCGCAGCATCCGGAACGCATCTGGAGCAACCTCCTCGCGCCGGATAAAACCTACCGCAACCACCAGATCGGTCTTTGGAAGGGAGTGCCGCGCGATAATGAATGATCCGAAGCCATTCTTACTCGGCCTCTCGCACGCGGAGCTCGAAACGGCCGTCGCCGCACTGGGCGCGCCCAAATTTCGCGCCAGACAAATCGCTGAATGGCTCTATGGAAAATGCGTTTCCACGCCGACGGAAATGCGGAATTTACCGGCAACGCTCCAACAGGCGCTGCAGGAAAAATACCTCGCCCCCGCCGCACGGATCGACGAACGCGTGGAAAGCGCCGACGGAACACGACGCCTCCTCCTGGAGCTTGCCGACAACGAGTGCGTGGAGCTGGCGCTTATCCCCTCCCCCGAGCGCGACACCCTCTGTTTAAGCACACAGGTCGGCTGTCCGGTGCGGTGCCGTTTCTGCGCCAGCGGCGCGAACGGCCTTACGCGGAATCTCGCGGTGGCGGAGATGCTGGAACAATTTTCCATCGCGGCGAGGGAACTCGGAAAACGTCCGGACAATCTCGTTTTCATGGGAATCGGCGAAGGACTGTTGAATTTCGCGGCGCTGGAAAAAGCGCTCTTTTTTCTAACCGATCCGGCCTACTTCGGCCTTTCGCCGCGCCGTATCACCGTTTCGACCTCCGGCTATGTTCCCGGGATCGATCTTCTGGCGGCGTTGGAGCGGGAATTCACGCTGGCGATTTCACTCCACGCCGTGGACGACGCGACACGCGCCAAGCTGATTCCGGATAGTCTGCGCTATCCCATGAAGGAAATTCTGGCCGCGGCCGACCGTTACCGCGAACGCGCCGGGCGTATGGTTACCTTGGAGTACGCCTTGCTGGAAGGAATCAACGACAGCCCGGAAGCGGCGCGGGAGCTCGGCCGCCTTGCGTTGCGTCATCACGCAAAAATAAACCTGATTCCCTACAACCGGACAGGCGGTGAATTCCGCCGCCCCTCCGCCGCGGCGATCCGCGCTTTCACGGAAGAGGCGGAAGCGACCGGGGCCACGGTAACGTGCCGGCGCGAACGGGGCAAAGAGGCCGACGCGGCCTGCGGACAACTCCGCGCAAACCGGAAAAAGGAGACGTTATGAGAATTTTTCTTCTGCTGCTATCGCTGTTTTTCCTCGGCGGCTGCTCCACCTTCCGCAAAATGTTCGATGAAACGCCCGAGGAAACGGCGCGGCGGCGCAAAGCGCGCGAGGACGCCTGGTTTACCCCGAAACCCGCTCCGGGACTGATGTTGGAAAGCGAATTGAACGCCACCGAACGCCGTGAAATCGAAGCCATGCGCGCCATTGAGCTGAAGGACCGCACGGATGAAATGGAGCGCGACCGCAAGAAACGCAAAGACTGGGTGTTCAGTCGTTGAAGGAGATATTTACATGAAGGTTCCGCGTATTTTACTCGCTCTTTTCGCCGCGATTTTTCTTTTGACCGGATGCGCGTCGATCGAGAACGACCGAAGGCTGGGCATGGAATGGACCCCCTCTGAAGTCGCTTATGCCCTTGGCGGCGGCACCGACCCATGCGAAGGCTGGAACCGCGTGATGTTCGAGATCAACGGGGGCTTTTTCCGTTTTCTCGTCCGCCCGGTCGGTTGGATATGGGGATCGATTTTTCCGAAGGTGGCGATCACGGCATTGAATAATTGCGCGGATAATCTTGCGTTTCCGGGGCGGATGTTCAGTTGTTTTCTGCAAGCGAAGTGGGAAGGCGGCGGCATGGAATTCGCCCGTTTTCTTGCCAACAGCACCATCGGCGTGGCGGGCCTCTGGGACCCGGCGGATATTCTTTTCGAATGGCGCGCGCGCCGCGACAATTTCGGGCAGGCTTTCGCAACTTGGGGAATCGGCGCCGGACCGTACTTTCTCCTCCCCGGCACCATCGGAACCAACCCGCGCGACCTTGTCGGCGAACTTTTCGATTCGGCGTTCGACATTAAAAGCTGGCTTCCCTACGCCGGATACGTCGTCCTGGCCAACCGGAGCGTTTCACGCTACAAGGAATTTGCCTCCTTATACCACAACACCTACGATCCGTACGACTTATACAAAATATACGTGCTGCTGAGCCGGGATCTGCAACTCAAAGATCAGCCCTGGCGCACCCAGGCGGAAATCGACGCCCTCCGCAAAACACCCCCGTCCGAAGAACGCCCGGCCGAGCCCGTGCCGAAACCCGCCGGAATGCGCGGCGAATGGTACTCCATTCCCCGCTACACCGCCCTCGGCCCCATGACCGACACGCTGCGCGTGGGGATGACAGGCATGCTCTGGGACGATGTAAGCATCTGGACGTACCTTTCCCCTTTCAATACTGATTTCGGGACCCTCGCCCGCACCGGCGTGCTGCCGCCGGGCGAAAAAGGGGCGGGCAAACTCCGCTACCGCTTCTGGCATGCCGCCGACGGGGACGATACCGCCCCCCTGGCAGTCCTCCTCCCCGGAACCGGGAGCCACCACAGCAACGCCTCCTGCGCCGCCATGGCCGAAGCGCTGCTGGGCGCGGGCTACAGCGTGGCGGTACTCGACAGCGTCATCTCCTGGTCGTTTGTGGAAAGCGCCTATGCGCCGCCGCTCCCGGGTTATGTCCCCGACGATGCGCCCGCGTTGAACCGCGCCATCGACGGCGTCCTCCGGCAAGTCCGCGAAAAATACGGACAACGCCCCCGCCATCAGGTTCTCGCGGGCTGGTCCCTCGGCGCGATGCACGCGCTGTATATCGCGCAAATGCTCCCGGACGACGCCCGTTTCAACCGCATCCTGGCGATCAATCCGCCTGTGGATCTCTTCTACGCCCTCCAGGAAATCGACAGCGCCCTCCGCCCCACAGTAAACTGGCACACCGAAGACGCCCTTGCGCGTACCGAGGACGCTTTCGCCCTTTTCTCCACAGCCTCGGCCATCCCCCGCGCAATGGACGACGCCCGCCCCGGTTACGGCTTGTCAAGCATCGGAGAAGCGCGGGCGAAGCTGCTGATCGGCCTCTCCTTCCGCCTGGCATTGCGCGATGTCCTCGCCGCGGCCGTGCGCGAGCGCGGCGCAACGCTTGCACTGGACGCGCCCGCGTGGTCGGACCGTACGCGCTTTTACCGCGAATTGGATCAGCTTTCTTTCAACAGCTATGTTTCGCGTTTTCTCCTTCCCGCGCATCCGGAGTTGACATTGGAAGAGTTGAAACAAAAAAACAGCCTCAAAAGTTTTGCCGGAAAACTCGGTGCGGACCGCCGTGTGCGCGTTCTGCACAATTACGACGATTTCATCCTCTCAAACGCGGACCGTCAATGGCTCGACCGCGCATTCGGTTCCAAACTAAGCTGGTTTGATTGCGGCGGACACCTCGGCAATATGTACACCGCCGAATTTCAATCCCTTTTCCTCCAACGCCTCAAAGATTGACATCCAGGGGCATCGCCGGTGGGGGTGTGGTGAGCCCTCTGCCCCGTGCCGAACGGAGCCTGCTTCCGGCCCAAGGGGCTATGCGCCCCTTGGGAATCCCCCACAAGGGCGCGGCCCTTGATGCGCCCGCCTTTCGGCGGGTTAAAGCAGAGCCGCATGCAATGCTCCAGAACTGCGGAGCGATGCAATGAATCATTTCATTCGAGATGAAGAAAAATAGATTCAACGACTTGCACGAATCAATTTCATGAAGTATTATTGGAGATCGGAATTTATAGTAATATGACCATAAAAAAAACAATTCATAGAATACAATCAATATTTGTTCAAGCTGAGCTCATTATTATTGCCGTTCTAACAAAGTTACTTTCAAACACCGTGCCAGGAAGAAATATACGATTTCTTTCACTTGACAGGTCCCTCAACGCACTTATTGTTCGTCATTGCAGAAGAAAATTAGCAGATCTTCCTGTCGTTTGGGTCGGCATCTACAATGTTTCTTTTGTTCATCCACATGCTGTAGAATATTATGACGAAAAAGAACTTCGTTTTAAAGTACAATACAGAGAATCGGAATATTCACGAAGAAGTCTGCTGGCGCAAGCAAAAGAAACAATCGGAGCTTGCAAAGAATTGCAATCCCCATTTTATTGTATAGACAAAATAAGCCTGTTTTTTTATGGGCGCAACAAGGATGGAATCTCTTATACTTTTGCTCATATTGAGTTCTACATTGCCGCGAATGCAATTGAACAATTCCTTGTCCTGCCTGACGATGAAAATATACGCGATGAAAAGTATCTACCATACTGTACATCTTCTTCGATTCCCATCAATGTATGTTGGACATACAGGGAAAGGCTGAAGGACGAAACTGATGACGAATGGAAGGCATTTGTCGAATACAAGAGTCGCGTACTACCCTCTAAGAGAACGTCAACTGCGACATCATCATGATATGTTCCGGCATTTATGATCGTTGTTCTACGTTACGAATGCACTTTGATGGTTCGCAAAATTCTTATTTTCACCCATAAGCAAATGTAGGCAAACAAAATTCACCGATTTAAGCTCAAAAAAAGAGGTTCCCAAGGGGCTATGCGCCTGCCTTTCGGCGGGCTAACGCAAAGCGCCACACAAGATGTTGCTTCAGAGTCGCGGAGCGAATACAGGGACATTGTTTTGCGCCGCAGCGCAAAACAACTTTGAGCGATTAGCGACGAAGCCGCGCGTAGCGCAGCCTTCCCCCGGCGTAGCCCCGAATGGGGCGATGAGGGGGTTGAAGCCGCATCGCAGTTTCAAGTAAGGCGGTGAAACCGCCGCTGCGACCCCGAACAGAACAACCCAGCCCCAAGCCACTCGACCGACATCTCGAATGGTTTTTTTGGTGGGGGAAGCGAGGTTTCCCTCCGGAGCTCTATCGCGTTGGAATTCTTCTCATCTTCAAGTCAACCGGCCAGTAACTCACTCAGAAGGTTTTTCCGGATCGGAATTCCGGAGGAAGTAACGGACAACAGCTTGTTCCCGCAATTTTTTAATGTATGCGTCTTTGCTTTCTTTGCGCTTTTGCGCCTCCGTCTTATCGCGCAAATCCGCGGCAATGTCGCGAAATTCCGGCAGGAAACGCGGGGAGTAGGCCGTCAGGTGAAGATAGTATACGCCCTCCGGCGTCGCAACCGGGCCGTACACGCGCCCGGCGACGGGTTCCGTCAGCGCCGTGGCGAATTCGGAGCGCAACTGCCCGCGCACAATCTCGCCGATGTCCCCGCCCTTCTCCCGCGCCGGCCCCGCGGAATACAATCGAGCGAGCTCCGCAAAACGCGCAGGATGCTCTTTCAGCCCATCCGCAGCACGCCGCACGGGCTCCGGCGCATCCGGCTTCAGCAAAAAAAGAGCAAGCCGCATCCGTTCCGGGCGCATGAACTCCTCCGGGTGCGCACTGTAGTAGTCGAACAACTCCCGGGGTGTTACATTCACATCCAGGCGGGCCTGCCGCGCCAACATCGACTGCTGAATAATCGTTTCCAACGCACGGGCGCGCAACTCTTCCATCGACGTCCCCCCCTGCCGCAGCCGCGTATCCAACTCCGAGCGGCTCCGTACCCCGGAATCCGTTGCGACTTGGTCCAGGAGCGATTCCACGTATTGCACGGGAATTTCAAAAGGTGCGGCCTGGTAAGCCTGAAGAATGAGCTTGCGGTCAATCTGTTCATCCAGAATCTGGCGACGGAGCGTCCAGACCGCTGTTTCCATGTCTTTTTGCGGAAGACGCTCCTCCTGCCTGCGACTCTCCCGGACCACATCTCCCAGGGTGATCGCCTCCCCGTTGACGGAAGCCAAAACAAAGTTCATTTCCGTCGGCAGCTGTGCACCGACCCGCAAAAAAACGGCCGACAAAAGTAGGAACAGCAGGGCGCGTTTCATTTTTTCCGCGCCTGCCGGATCGCCTGGGCAAGCGCGGCATGCATGCTGCCGCACCCGGCAAATCCGCGTCCGGCAATTTCGAACGCCGTCCCGTGGTCCGGGCTGGTGCGGATAATCGGCAACCCCAGCGTCGAATTGACGCCGGAATCGAATGCAACCATTTTAAAAGGAATATGCCCCTGATCGTGGTACATGGCGATCAAGCCGTCAAACCGCGGCAGGGTTGTGGGGATAAACAACGTGTCCGGCGGAAAAGGTCCCTCCACCAGAAACCCGGCCTCCAACAATGCGGCGAGCGCCGGCTTGACGACCGTTTCATCCTCTGTGCCCATGTCGCCATTCTCCCCTGCGTGGGGATTCAGCGCCGCGACGCCGATGCGCGGTGTTTCGATCCCCTCGCGCACAAGCGTTTCCCGGAGGAGACCGGCCACACGCCGGATCCGCTCTCCGGTTACCGCGCCCGGAACCTCCGCCAGGGGGATGTGGGTGGTGACGAACGCAATCCGCAAATCACCCGCCGACTGCATCATCGCAAAATCGTCCACCCCGCACAAGTGTGCAATCAATTCGGTGTGTCCCGTGAATGGAATGCCTGCAAGGTTGACCGCGTGCTTGTTCACGGGAGCGGTAACCATCGCGTCGACCCGGTTTGCAAGCGCGTCTTCCGTCGCGCGGCAAATGGTGTCGTACGCCGCCTTGCCGCAGAGGGGGCTGGCTTTACCGAGTTCAAATTCGCCGGGCGCCAGGTCCGAGGTCGAAACAATCTGCGGTTTGAACCCGGGCGCAAAATCCCGCACTGCCTGCTCAATCACCCGCCCGGGACCATACAAAATAAGCTCCGCCTGCCCCGCAATATCCGGACGCGAAGCCAGGCGCACCGAAAGTTCCGGCCCGATTCCGGCCGGATCCCCCACGGTAATGGCGATGCGCGGAACGTTTACCACGCGGCTCCTTTTCCGGCGAAATAATTCGCCACATTGGGAATCAACGGCTTGATCAGCGCTTTGATCGCGGTTGCGTATTCTCGGATTTCGTACTGCGCGTGCTCGCTGTCGCGCAAAGAAAGGAAGTGCAACAAATTCGCAAGGTCCACCGTTCCCCAGAACGTAACCATCATATTCTGCGGCAAAACCCCCCGCGCCTGTTCACGGCAAACTCCGGCGGCGAGGAGGCTCTCATACAAAGCCAGTGAGGAGCGGTTGTGCTCCAGCATCATCCCCCGCATGCGTTCGTTTTCATCGATCGCTGCGCCGGTCGATGCCTGGCGGTTGCTCTCCGCCTGGCGGCGCAAAACCGTCGGCGTATAAAATTCCATATCGATTTCCGTATAGCGCCGGGAAATTTCGTTGTAACTCCATGTACGATGGCGGTGCCACTGGCCACGCACAAACAAGGGGCAATGAATGCTGAAAGTGAAGACGACATGCTCCAGGGGACTTGTATGGCGGTGTTCGATCAAATATTCCAACAACGTAACGTCCCGGGCGTCCATCTGGCTTTTGAGTTTGCCGAAGGAAACGCGTGCGGCGTTAACAATCGTGCTTTCCGTGCCGAGATGATCGATCAATCCCACCCAGCCCTGCCCGTCGAGCACCTTGACGTGATTCTCCGGCGGAATATTCAAATGTTCCATATCTTTGTTCCTCTGTCTTTACGTTCGCTTTTATTCCGCCGTCCGGCGGCTGAGTTCCGCCGCAAGTTGCGCGGCGCAATCGGCCATGGCCGCCGCCGCGTCGCCCGGTTCTCCGCCGCGCCACTCCTGTTTGTAAGTCCGCATCTCCGCCGGGCGGTCGCCGATGCGGAATAAAACGGTGAGCCACGCCATACGGCGCGCGCGATCCAATTCAAACTGCCGCAACTCGCCGATAATCTCCCCCCGCGTTCCGGCGGCGTTTCCCGACGTTTGCAGGAGGAATGCGTTCAAGAGCTGCGGCGGGTACTGAATCCACGCATGGAATTCCAATTCCTCCAAATGCTGCGCCCCGTCGCGGACGATAAGCCGCCGCGTGGAGGGCAACGCACCGCTCCACGCGCCGATGGAGAACCCGTGCATGTCGTACCGGAGCTCCGGGCTCACACTCCCGAGATCGTAGTACGCCACCGGACGAAATTCATTGATGGACAACAGGCCGCATCCGCCGATTCCTCCGAGAAGGATCAGCGCAACGCCGCATGTCCGCAGGAATTTCATCGGCCGCTTCCGCTCCGCGCCGGAGTGGCCGGCCGCGCGGCGGGAGTAGCCGACCGCGTCGCTGGAGCAGCCGGACGCGCGGCGGGACGTGCCGCCGCCTCGTAGCGTTGCTGCATGGTGAACATCGTGCGCTTCAAGCGGGTATTGACATCGCGAAACTGCTCGATTTCTTCCGTGAGGCGGCGAAGCTCGGCGGATTCGCGCAGCGCTTCTTCGGTAAAGGTCTTCCGGACGCTGGCCAGGTAGCTGCGGACAGTATCGCTGTTGGACGCGCCGGGATCGAGGCGGAGGGCCTCCTGGTAGTAGTGAACGGCCGCCGGATAATCTTTCAGGTATTCGCTATAGAGGTTGCCGAGGGCAACACAGCCCTGCGCCGAATCGGGGTGGCTCCCCAGAAAACGGCGGAGCTCGCGCGCCGCGCCGGGGTAATCGCCCGAATCACGCAGCTCCATGGCCTTGCGGTAACGGGGGTTGGTTTCGTCGCCGCGGTCGGAACATCCGGCAAAGGCAAACATCATGCAAAAGGCGAGGGAGAGGGTCAGAAATTTCATTTTTCGCTCCTTGTTTCAAGTAATGTAATGCTTTTCGGCATTTTTTCAAATCCCGATCATAAAAATCGATTCAATATAAATGCCCCATCCGCTCCTGCTTCGTCTTCAGATAAAAGGCGTTCTCGCCGCCCGGCGGAATGACGATCGGAAGGCGGGAGACAACATGGAGCCCATACCCGGAAAGGCCGGCGAGCTTCTGCGGATTGTTGGTCAAAAGCGAGATGGAACGCACCCCCTGGTCCAGGAGAATCTGAACGCCGATGCCGTATTCGCGCAAGTCCGCGGCAAAACCGAGTTTTTCGTTCGCCTCCACCGTGTCGCACCCCTCATCCTGGAGTTTGTAGGCATGAATTTTATTGAAAATGCCGATCCCCCGCCCTTCCTGGCGCAGATAGACGAGAATTCCGGAACCATTTTCAACAATCTGCCGCATCGCCTGATGAAGCTGTTCGCCGCAATCGCAACGGCACGAGCCGAAGACATCGCCCGTCAGGCATTCACTGTGCACGCGGACAAGGACATTCTCCGCATCGTGCACATTCCCGTACACCAATGCGAGATGCTCCAGATTGTCCACCTTCGACTGGTAGGCCGTTACGCGGAATTCCCCGAACGCGGTGGGCAAACGCGCGCTTTCACCGCGCACAATCAACACTTCATGACGACGGCGATAGGCAATCAAATCGGCGACGGTCCCCCACTTCAGGTTGTGCTTCCGCCGGAAAACATCCAGTTGCGGCAGGCGGGCCATCGTGCCGTCTTCGTTCATGATCTCACAAATCACCCCCGCTGGCACCAGGCCGGCCAAACGGGCGAGGTCCACGGCCGTTTCGGTATGCCCCGCCCGCCGGAGAACGCCGCCGGGGCGGGCGATCAAAGGGAAAAGATGGCCGGGGGCGACAAAATCACGCGGCCCGGATTCGGGATCGATCAACGCTTCGACCGTCCGCGCGCGGTCGAACGCCGAAATGCCGGTGGAGATTCCCTGGCGCGCATCGACGCTCTGCGTGAACGCCGTGCCGAATGGATCGCTCAGCGACGCGGGAGTAACAAGATTCAGCTCCTCGGCACGCTCGGCGCTCAGAGGAACGCAGACAAGTCCCCGGGCATGCGTAACCATGAAATTGATGGCTTCCGCGTCGGCGAAAGGGGCGGCGATGACCAGATCGCCCTCGTTCTCCCGGTTTTCATCGTCGGTGATGACGACCATTTTTCCTTGTTTGATGTCCGCGATCAGTTCCTCGACGGAATTGAATTCATACGTTTCCTGCATTTTTTCTCCTCCTCCGGCGCACGAGCGCCACGCATTCTTTGATTTCCGGACAGCCGAGCAACGCGGCCGCCGCCAGATAAATAAGTCCGAATACCGCCAGCGCCAGCAACGGCGCCAACACTTTCCCCATAAAAAAACCTTGCAGCATTTCCGAAACAAAGACGGCCGGCAACGCCGCGACGCACCCCGCCGCCACCGTGCGGCCGAATGAAAACGCAAGAATCCTCCCCGGGGGGGCAAGCCCCTCCTTGCGCAAAATCCAAAGCAGAATTCCGTTGTTGAGCATCGAAGCCGCCACCGTCGCCAACGCAATGCCCGATTGTGCAATATAGCGCATCAAAACCAGGCACAAAATCAAATTGACGGCAATGCAGAGAAGCGACACCTTCATCGGCAGTCCCATGATCTTCCGTGCGTGAAACATCGGCAGAATCATCTTCAGCGAGCAGAAGGACGGGATGCCGATCCCGTAACAGAGCGCCACCGGGAGCGCCGCCGCAAGATCCGCCTCCGAATAATTCCCGCCGCGCAAAAGAAGCCGCAGCAAAGGCTCGCGGAAAACAATGATGCCGATCGCCATCGGAACACCGATAAAATACACGTGCCGCAGCGCATACGTCAGCCCTTCGACCATCCCTTTGTGGTCCTCGGCCGCCGCCCGGTGGCTCAAATCCACCATCAGTACCGAACCGAGCGAAACGGCAAAAATCCCAATGGGCAAGTCGATGAGCCGATCCACATACCCCAATGCCGGGAGGGCCTGTTCCCCCAAACTCAGCGCCAACATCCGGTCAACCACAAAACTCACCTGAAGCGCCGACCCGCCGATGACCCCTGGCAAAACCATCCGCCAAAGGTCGCGCAAAACATGCGTGCGTCCCCAACTCGCCCGTTGGAAGAGGGGAAACGCGCCGATTTTCCAAAGCAAAAACAACATCAAAAGCAGTTGAATCAGCCCGGAAAGAAGCACCATCCACACCAGGAGCGGCAGAAGACGGAGCACCTCTTCCCCGGAAACACCGCGCAGATAGCCAAGTCCCAGCGCCGCAATCAGCAACACGTTCAGGATCAACGCCCCCAGCGCCGGAAGAAAGAAAATCCTGTGCGTATTCAACACCGCGCCGATCACCCCGATAAGGCAGATGAAGAACGCGTACGGCATCAGCAGGGGAATCAGGTAGAGCACCCATTGCACGCGGGGCGTTCCCAGTGAAGGAAAGAGCTCCAACCAATATCGGTCCGCCAATGCCCGAAACCCCATAACGCCGAATGAAACAACAATAACAATGAGCGCCAACAGCGCCGCCAACGCGCAAAAAACAATCGCCAGCGATTGTCGTTGCGCCGCGCGGCCGTCCTGTCGCTCGATGTGCGCCAGAAGGGGGATCAGGGACGTTCCAAGCGCCCCTTCGCCGAGGAGCCTCCGGAACAAATTCGGCACCGAGAACGCGAAAAGCCACGCACCAGCCACCGCGCCGCCGCCCAGAACACGCGCCTCCAGCATCACCCGCCCCAAACCAAGTACACGCGAAATCAGCGTGGCAACCGCCACGCCGAACGAGCTTTTCAGCAGCCCGGAATGTCCCGCGGCGGCCACGTTTTTTTACATCACTTCCGGAACCGAAATGGTCAGCGTTGCAAGACCGTCGGCCAAAATCCGCCGCACCGCAGCCGCAAGGGCCAGCCGGGCGCGGACGAGTTCCGGCGACGGCGCGACGAGAACCGGGCATTCGCGGTAAAACTGGTTGAACGCCTTTGCCAGGTTCAACAGATATTCGACCAAGCCCGAAACGTCGCGCCGCTCCGCCGCAAGCTGGAGGACCGCGCCGTAGAATCCCGCTTCGATGGCGAGCTTCTTCTCTGTCGCCTCCCCCAGGAGGCTCCAATCCACCTTATCCGGGGCGTAATCGATCTTCTGTTCCGCCGCCTTCCGTTCGATGGAGGCGATGCGCGCGCAGGCGTACTGCACATACGGGCCTGTATCGCCCTCAAAACGAATACTCGCCTCCGGGTCGAAGAGCATGGTGGTACGCGGGTTAAACTTCAGAAGCATGAACTTCAGCGCGCCGAGGCCGATGATTTCACCCCGTGCGGCAAGCTCCGCGGCGGGCGTTTCCGGGGCGCGTTCGGCACACGCGGCCGAAGCGAGCTCCGCCATGCGGTCGAAAAGATCGTCGGCGTCCACCACCGTCCCTTCGCGGCTCTTCATCTTCCCGGTGGGCAAATTGACCATACCGTAGGAGAGGTGGAAACAGCAATCCGCCCAGGCGTAGCCGAGTTTCTTCATGATGGCGAACAACATCTGGAAATGTAGGTTCTGCTCGTCGCCGACCACCCAGATCAACTCTTCCGGGGTGTAATCTTCCACTTTCCGGAGGGTGGTGCCGATGTCCTGTGTCATGTACACACTCGTTCCATCGGAACGGAGAACCACCTTGATCCCCATTTTGCCCAAGTCCACGGTAACGGCGCCGTCGTCCCGCTTCTGGAACACTCCGGCGGAAAGACCGGCGGCAATCACATCCTTACCCAGGAGATACGTTTCGCTCTCCAAATATGTGTGGTCGAAGTGAATACCGATCCGGCGATAGGTCTGGTCAAACCCCTCGAACACCCAATCGTTCATCTTCCGCCACAAGGCGCAGACCTCCGGAACGCCGGCTTCCCAATCGCGCAGCATCTGCCGCGCGGCGCGCCCGAGTTCCGTCTCTTCAAACAACGCTTCGTCGTCCCGGTCGGCCCATTCCGGATGCGTGCCCCGCACGGCGGAGAGCTCTTCACCGAGAACTTTGTTGAAGAGGACGTAATAATTCCCAACCAGGTGATCCCCCTTGATTCCCGTCGAAGCGGGGGTTTCCCCTTTCCCGTACCGGGCGTAGGCGAGCATCGATTTGCAGATGTGAATCCCCCGGTCGTTCACCAGGTTGATCTCCGAAACATCGTGTCCGACACGCTTCAGGAGCGCCGCCAGCGACATTCCGAGTACATTGTTGCGCACATGCCCCAAATGCTGCGGTTTGTTCGTGTTCGGCGCGGAGTATTCGATCAACACCTTGCGGCGCGAAGCTACGGGCAGAAGACCCGCGTTCAACAATCGCTCCAACTGCGCGGCCGTATCGCGCAATAGCGCGGCCGGACGAAGAGTTACATTGACAAACGCCTTGATCACCTGCGCGTCTTCCACATCCGGATGAGCCCGCAACATCTCCGCTGTTTCAGCGGCCATGCGGTCCGGCGCAAGTTTGGCGAAACGGGCGAAACGGAAACAGTTGACGGTCAAATCGCCCGTCATCCCCGCGGGGCAACGCTCCGGCTGTACCGCGTCCGCGGGAAAATCCGGATAGCGCCCGGCAAGCTGCTGCTGAAGCGCGGAAAAAACCTCAAACAAAGACATGATCATTCTCCCTATAGTGTCGTGCGAACCACGCGGACAACACCGGCGCAGGCCGGAATCACGCGGTATCGGCCAAATGCGTAAGGAATCAAAGCGGTTTCGCCGGCGGGAAGAAAAATTTCCGGATCCCCCTCGTCGCCTCCGGCAATTCGTACCGGACCGTTGATCGCGCTGATCAAATGGAAGGAACCGCTCTGCGCGGTGTCGTCCAACCATGTTTCAATCAAATGCAGGTCATCCACCTTAAAAAACGGACACTGCCGGACCACGGCAAATTTCCGGTTGTGCGCCGCGCTCTCCGCATCACCGCAAACACGCGGCGAAACACGGTTGGTGAAATCGATCGAACGAAGCCCTTTTTCCATATGCAACTCACGGGATTTCCCGTTCTGGTCCAGTCGGCCCCAGTCGCTCACACGGTATGTGGTATCGCTGTTCTGTTGGATTTCGAGGATCAGGTTCCCTTCGCCGATCGCATGAATCGTCCCGGAAGGGATGAAATACGCATCCCCCGGACGCGACGGATACACCTGGAGGAGCGACTCCACTTCCGGCGATGCGAGAAATTCGTTCATCTGCACCCGCGTCGCCTTCGGGCTCAATCCGGCGAGAATTTTCGCTCCCGGACGCGCTGATACAATGTACCACATCTCCGTCTTGGGTTCCGCGCCGCCGCCGAGCTCGCGGCAAACCGATTCTTCCGGATGTACCTGCAAGCTCAAACGCTCCCCCGCGTCGATCAATTTGACCATCAGAGGAAAACGTTTCGCTCCGTCCGCGCGCGGTCCGAGGAGGCGTTCGCCGCAAAGCTCCAGCACTTCGTGAATTGTCTTTCCGGCGAACACGCCGTCGAGGACCACGCTTTGTTCGCCGGGGCGGTCCACCAACTCCCAGGATTCACCGATCGGTTCGGCGGCAACGGGGACATTGCGCCCCAATATTTCAGCCATTTGCGTACCGCCCCACATTCTGGCCATGTAAATCGGCGCAAAACGGAGCGGATAAAGTTGAATGTCCGGACTCATAAAATCTCCTCTTCATGATAAAACGCCCGACAGGCGGCGAGCAGGTTTTCGGGAAGGCGGCAAGGTTTGCGCTCCAGGTTGACGCAGCAAAGAAGAACCTCGCCGCGCACAAGGAGATTCTCCTGGAAATAAACGCCGGAACGGACCAGAAGACGCACCCCCTTCGCCATGGCAACACAGGAACGGATCGTCAGGAGCTCGTCGTAATGCGCCGACGCCAAATACTTCAAAGACGCTTCCGCGACCGGAAGATAAATTCCCTGCGCCTCCAGCGCGGAATACGGCAACCCCGCGTCGCGGAGCATTTCCGTACGGCTCCGTTCAAAATATTCCAAATAATTGGCATAATACACCACAGCCATCTGGTCGGTATCCGCATAGGGAACGCGGTAAGTTATTTCGTGCAACATACGGCCTCCGCAAGACGAGGATAAAGCTCCTCAACCATTTCGGCCACCGACCGTCCCGTTGTGTCCAACAAAAGCGTGTCGGCAGCGGGACGAAGGGGAGCGACGGCGCGGTTCGCATCCGCGTCGTCCCGCAGGCGGATCATGGCAGCGACCTCCTCAAGCGTTGCGCCCTCCGCGCTTTCTCCTGTCTGCGCCAGCCTCCGGCGCGCGCGCTCCTCCGGCGTGGCCGTAACAAAGAATTTGAAGGCGGCATCGGGAAACACAACCGTTCCGATGTCGCGCCCCTCCATCACAATCCACCCTTTTTCAGCCATCTTCCGCTGCACATCCAGCAGCGCCGCACGGACGGCGGGCTGGGCAGCCACGCGGCTTGCCCGGGCAGCCACTTCGGGAGTCCGCAACGCCGCGCCGGGGAAAGAGCCATTCAGTGAAAGTTCGTAGAGTCCCGCGTCATTCCGGCAATACGCAACATCAAGGGAGTTCAACAGTGACGCAGGAACCGAATCGGCGCCCTGTGCCAGGAGCGCCACCGCACGGTATAGGCTCCCCGTGTTGACATACACGATGCCGAGTTTTTCAGCCAATGCCGCCGCCAGGGTGCTTTTACCGGAGGCCGCCGGTCCGTCCAATGCGATGACTTTACTGCTCATGCTTCCATTCTTTCTCTTCAAAAATGGGAAAGGACACAAAGAGCTCCGCGCCCCTTGTGTCCCGGCTCCGGAAAATCGACCTGCGTCAGTTCCCCGAGCGTCCGCGAATCCGCCCGCTCTTAAGGAATCCGTCGTAGTTTTTCATAGTCAGGTGGGATTCCAGCTGGCGCATCGTGTCGAGGACCACCCCGACCATAATCAGCAAGCTCGTGCCGCCGAAGAACTGCGTAACCATGAAGGGGATGCCGAAGTTGGCGTAAAGGAAGCTCGGGAACAACGCCAGCGCGGTCAGGAAAATCGCGCCGCCAAGCGTTACCCGCGTCATGGTGATGTCGAGAAAGTCCGCCGTCGCCTTACCGGGGCTGATACCCGGAATGTACGCGCCTTCCTTCTTGAGGTTCTCGGAGATCTGAATCGGGTTGAACTGGTTCGCCACCCAGAAGAAACAGAACGCGAGAATCAGCGCGCCGTAAGCGACATTGTACCCAAGCCCGTCGTGCTGGAACGTGGCCATCAAACTGTAGAGCTTGAACCAGCCGAGGATCGGCACGATGAACATCAAAATCGCCCCGGCGAAAATGATCGGCATGACGTTGGCGAAGTTGACCTTCAACGGCATGTAGGTGCTCCCTCCGGTCAGCTGGCTGCCGACGGTCTTGCGCACCATCTGAATCGGAACCCGGCGATAGCCCTGGGTGAGCATGATCGTCGCCGCGGTAACCGCCGCGAAAACCGTGAGAAGCAGCACAAGGTGCACCATGTGGAACGACTGGTTGCTCGGGGTCGAGCCCTTCCAGGCCATGCGGATGAGATCCACAACCGCCGCGGGCAAACGCGAAACGATCCCGATGGTGATGATCAAAGAAACGCCGTTGCCGATGCCCCGTTCGGTGATCTGTTCACCGAGCCACATGAACACCATGGTCGTACATGTAAGGACGATCACCGCGACCGGCAGGAAAAGCGCCGGCGCCGCGTTTACCAGCGGCATCGGCGGAGCCGAGAGGCCGAGCCGCTCCGGATTGATCATGGCCGAGGCGACCATCACGCCTTGGATAATACACACGACAATGGTCAGATACCGCGTATACTGGGTGATCTTCTGCCGCCCTGTTTCGCCTTCACGCTGCATTTTTTCGAGGGTCGGCACCACGGGAACAAGGAGCTGGAAGATAATGGATGCCGTGATGTACGGCATGATACCGAGGGCGCCGAGGGCGAATTGCGCGAGGGCGCCGCCGGAGAAAATATCGATCATGGACATCAGTCCGCCCGCAGTGTCGCTCGAGCCCTTAAGCTGATGGATAAAGGCGGAGAGCGCCTGCGGATCAACGCCGGGACAGGGAATGTTGCTGGCAAAGCGCACCAGTACGATAATCAGCATGGTGAACAGCAGCCGACTGCGCAGTTCTTTGATCTTCCAGATGTTTTTAAATGCCGCCCACATATCTTCCTATCCCGTTAAATTGGTCGCCGGCGCCGCGCGCGGGAGTGTTCCCGGTAGCGCGGCATTTCCGACGTATTTGATTTATTCGTTCACTTCGGCTTTGCCGCCGGCGGCTTCGATCTTGGCGACCGCGGCCGCCGAGAACTTGTCCGCCTTGACCGTCAAGCTCTTGGTGAGCTCGCCGTTCGCCAAAACCTTGATCATACGCTCCGTTTTTCCAAGGAGTTTCTTGGCACGCAGCGCATCCGTATCAACCACATCGCCCGCCGCGAAATTCGCATCCAGGACATCCAGGTTGATCAACGAATAGACCACATGATCCGGGCTGTTGAAGCCGCGCTTCGGCAAACGCCGGAACAACGGAATCTGACCGCCTTCGAAAAACGGACGGATCTTCGCGCCGGTACGGGACTTCTGCCCCTTTTCACCCCGGCAGCAGGTCTTGCCCATGCCGGAGGAATCGCCGCGGCCAACCCGCTTGCGCCGCACCCGCGATCCCGGGTTCGGACTCATTTCATGCAATTTCATGGTTCGAACTCCCTGTTATTGCTGCTTGGTGGACGTAATGCCGCGACGCGCCAAAACTTCATCGCGGGTCGAAAGATTTTCGATCGCCTTGAAGGTGGCTTTCGCAACGTTCGCGGCATTCCCCGCGCCGAGCGACTTCGCCAGCACGTCTTTGACGCCAGCCAGCTCCAGAATCGCGCGCACCGCGCCGCCGGCGATCAAACCGGTACCCGGAGCCGCAGGCTTCAGAAGAACGCGCGCGCCACCGAACTTGACTTCGATTTCGTGCGGAATTGTGCCCCCGTTCATCGGGATGTTCATCAGATTCCTGCGCGCCGCTTCGCCGCCCTTGCGGATCGCGTCGGCGACTTCGTTCGCCTTGCCGTAGCCGAAACCGACCCGGCCATTGCGATTGCCGATCACAACCAACGCGCCGAAGCTGAAGTTTTTGCCGCCTTTGACGACCTTCGCGCTGCGGTTGAGGCTGATGACGCTTTCGTCAAACTCGCTCTGCACCGGTTCCGCCGACTTGAAATTTTCCCGTTTCGCCATTGTATTGACTCCTAAAATTTCAGTCCCGCTTCACGGGCCGCTTCGGCAATCGCCTTCACGCGCCCGTGATACCGGAATCCGGAACGGTCGAAGACCACTTCGGAAATGTTGACCTTCTTCGCCGCTTCCGCCGCGAGCTTGCCAAGGACAACCGCGCCGTCGAGGTTGGCGGTGCGTCCTTCGCCCTTGAAATCCTTCGCCAGCGTCGAAGCCGCCGCGAGCGTCTTGCCCGCTTCGTCGTCGATGAACTGGCAGTAGATGTGATGCGCGGTAACGCTCACACAGAACCGCGGCTTGGCCGCCGTTCCGGAAACTTTTTTGCGAATCCGCAGATGACGGCGGGCGCGCAGTTCGTTTTTATCTTGTACAGCCATGATTTATGCTACCTTTTCCTTACCCGGCGGACTTGCCTTCCTTAAGAATGATACGCTCATTGACATAACGCACGCCCTTGCCTTTGTAGGGCTCCGGCTTGCGGAAACGGCGAATCGTCGCGGCGGTCTCACCGACAAGTTGCTTGTCGGCTCCTTCGATCAGGATCTTGGTGGCGTCCGTAAGCGTGAGCTTGATCCCTTCCGGAACCATGAACTCGATCACATGCGAAAAACCAAGGTTCAGCGAAAGCTTGTTCCCCGCCAGCGTGGCGCGGAGTCCAACGCCGACGATCGCAAGCTCCTTCTTGAAGCCTTCCGTCACGCCGATGACCATGTTGTTGATCAGACTGCGGGCGAGCCCCTGCATCGCGCTGGATTCGGCGGAGTCGTCGTCGCGGCGCACATGCAGCGCGGCGCCTTCCTGCACCACCGAGACCCGCGGCGGAAGCTGCATCGACAGCTTCGCCTTGCCTTCGATCGTCACCGTCCCGGCGCCCAAAGACACCTTGACCGCGCCGGGAATGGCAATCGGTTTCTTACCTATACGAGACATTTTCTATATCCCCTATCTCAAATTAGATTACCAGACGTAGCAGAGGATTTCCCCGCCGACGTTTGTCTTGGACGCCTGCCGGCCGGACATCACTCCGTTCGGCGTGGACAGCACCACCGTACCGAGGCCGTTGCGCACCAGCGGAATTTCCTTGCTGCCGCAATGGATACGGCAGGAGGGCTTGCTGATGCGTTCGATGCCTTCGATCACCGGCTTGCCGGCGCTGTACTTCAGGGTCACGACCAATTCCGACTTCGGACCGTTTTCGATCACGTTGAATTCCTGGATATACCCCTCGCTCTTGAGCACCCCGGCGATCGCGGCCTTCACCTTGGAACCGGGCATCGCCACGGTCGGGAGGCCGGCGGCGCCGGCGTTGCGGATGCGGGTGAGCATATCGGCAATCGGATCTTGCATACTCATTGTCGATACTCCTTGTTTACCAGCTCGCCTTGGTGACGCCGGGAATCTGCCCCTTGGAGGCCAATTCACGGAAACAGATACGGCAAAGCTGGAACTTGCGGATGTAGGCGCGCGCCCGGCCGCAAGCTCTGCAACGGGTATAGTTGCGGACTTTAAACTTGTTGTCGCGGAGTGACCGGACAATCAAACTGGTTTTAGCCATGGTCTTTCCTTCCTTATTCCGCGAACGGCACTTCGAGCATTTTCAGGAGATCGTAGGCCTGCTCGTCATTCTTGGCGCTCGTCACCATGGTGATGTTCACGCCGAGAGGATACTTGAGCTTGTCCGGATCCACTTCGGTAAAAACCGAAACGTCACGAATGCCGACGTTGTAGTTCCCCACGCCGTCGAAACCGTCCTTCGGAATCCCGCGAAAGTCACGCACACGCGGCATCGCGTTGTGCACGAAACGATCGAGGAATTCATACATCCGCGCACCGCGCAGCGTAACCATCACCCCGACCGGCATGCCGATGCGGAGCTTGAAGCTGGCCACGTTCTTGCGCGCCTTGGTGATGACCGGCAACTGCCCCGTCATCGCGCCGATGTGTTTACGGGCTTCCGGAATCGCATCGCGCTCGGCGCTGGACTTAATGCCGCTGCTGATCACGATCTTTTCCAGTTTCGGAATGTCCATCACGTTCGCTATGCCGTGCTTTTTCTGCAGGGCGGAACGGACTTCCTCCTTGTACTTTTTGCACATATCCGGCATATTACTGCTCCGTCTTCCCGGCATCGCCGAGCTTATTGACATTCGACACGTGCACCGAAACCGCGCGCTCGACCATGCCGCCATTGGGGTTGGTCTTGCTCTTCTTCAGTGTGCGCTTGCCGAGCTGCCGATCTTTTTTGTCGGTGAATTCGAGCACTACACGGTCCTTGGCCGGCAGCACCGCGATAATGGTCGCGTTCTCGCCCTTGAAATTTCCGGCGTTGACCTTGACCGAATCGCCCTTTTTCACATGATATCGTTTCATTACAACACCTCCGGGGCCAGCGAAATGATCTTCATGAAATCTTTTTCGCGCAGCTCGCGGGCGACCGGGCCGAAAATACGGGTCCCGACCGGGTTCTTGTCCTTGTCGATGATCACGGCGGCGTTCTCATCAAAGCGCAAATACGAACCGTCCGGACGACGGATCTTGGCCTTGGTGCGAACGATAACCGCTTTCACGACCTGCTTTTTCTTTACCGAACCATCCGGAATCGCTTCCTGCACCGCGGCGGTAACAATGTCGCCGACGCCGGCGAATTTCTTGCTCTGGCCGAGAACGGTGATCGTAAGCAGCGACTTCGCGCCGGAGTTGTCGGCAACCTGCAAAATGCTTTGCATCTGGATCATGACTAACTCCTTTGCCTTATTCCTGGGCCGCCGCGCGGGCGATGATCTCGACCAAACGCCAACGCTTATTCTTGCTCAGGGGACGGGTTTCGACGATGCGGACGGTATCGCCCTTCTTCGCCTGGTTCTCTTCATCGTGCGCGGTGAACTTCTTGCGCACTTTGACAATCTTGCGGTACAACGGGTGCGGCGTGCGCCGGTCGACATTCACGACAATCGTCTTGTCCTGCACATCGCTGACGACAACACCGACGCGTTCCTTGCGGACGCCGCGTTCAACTTGCACTTCACTCATGGTTTCACCTCGTTGGCGCGGGACGCCTGCTCGGTTAAAATCTTCGCAATCGTGCGCCGGACTTCACGGACACGCGCGGTCTTTTCCAACTGACCGGTCCGCGACTGAATCGCCAGGTTCAGCTTCTCCCGACGCAGTTCTCCGAGCTGGGTCTCCAGCTCGTCCCCGGTCATTTCCTTGATCTGCTTGTTCTTCATGATAGCCATTTCCTATTCTTCGCGCGCCAGGAACTTGCAGCGCAAGCAAAGTTTGTTCGCCGCACGGCTCATCGCCTCGCGGGCGACAACCTCGGTGCAACCGGAAACTTCGAAGAGCACGCGACCCGGTTTCACCGGAGCAACCCAGCCTTCAACCGCGCCTTTTCCCTTACCCATACGAACTTCCAACGGCTTCTTCGTGAAGGAGCGGAACGGAAACAACCGGATCCACACCTTGCCGCGACGCTTCAAGTGACGGTTAATCGCCACACGGGCGGCTTCAATTTGATTATTCGTAACGTACCCGCGGGTCAACGCCTGCAATGCATAGTCGCCAAAGTCCAGCTTGTTGTTGCTGGTGGCCAACCCGGCATTACTTCCGCGTTGAACCTTTCTGTACTTTACTCTTTTTGGCATTAACGGCATAATCCTGCTCCTCCGTACCCTCTTTGTGGCAAATCCAAACCTTCACGCCGATCTTTCCGGCGGTGGTATTCGCTTCGGTGAACCCGTAATCGATGTTGGCCTTCAGCGTGTGCAACGGCACACGGCCTTCCTTGTACTGCTCTTCGCGCGCCAATTCGGCACCGCCAAGACGTCCGGCACAGTTGATCTTAATCCCGTCCACGCCCATGTCCATAGCAGTCTGGATGGACCGCTTCATGGCGCGACGGAAACCGATCCGGCGCTCCAGCTGCTGCGCGATGTTCTCGGCAACAAGCTGCGCATTCGCTTCCGCGCGGCGGATTTCGTCGATTTCGACGAAAACTTCCTTGCCCGGAGCAAGCTTCGCAAGTTTCAGGCGAAGAGCATCCAATTCCGCACCCTTCTTGCCGATCAACAAACCCGGACGCGCCGAGCAAATGGTGATACGGACACGGCTGGCGAAACGCTCCACTTGAATGCGGGCGATCGCAGCGGCGGCGAACTCTTCTTTGATGTACTTGCGGATTTTGAGGTCTTCATGCAGCCACTCGCCGAAAAGGGCCTTTCCCGCAAACCAGCGGGATTCCCACTTCTTCGTCAAGGCGGTCCGCAATCCAATCGGATTTACTTTCTGTCCCACAGCGCAATCCCCTTTATTGAATAGCCGTCAAGATGACTTCCAGATGGCTGGTCCGTTTCCGGATCCGGCCGGCGGAACCACGGGCTTTCGCACGAAAACGCTTGATAATCGGGCCGGGACTGACCATGGCGGCTTTCACCACCAGATCTTTGCAGCTCAGACTCTCATTGTGTTCGGCATTGGCCACCGCGGAACGCAACGTCGCGCCGATCAAACGGGCGGCTTTGCGCGGGCTCAGATCGACAATCGCCAACGCTTCCGTGGCGGTCTTGCCCTGAATCAGACGGGAAACGTGGCGCGCCTTCTCGGGCGATATACGCACATTCCTGGTCAAAGCTCTAACTTCCATAATCCGGTCTCTTGTTTTCTTTGATTTCCGGATCAATTCCAATTTCGGAATCAATCCTACTCCCTTGTACTTTCCGTCGCGACCTCCATCCCTGGAGCAAGGTCGTCCATACTGCCGGAAACAACAACCGCCGCCGCGACATCGGGTCGCACCCCGACAATCCTGAGCGTCGTCGTCCCCTTCCCTGTGCGGTAGACGAGGCCGTTAAACGCACCCTGTCGAATCCCCACCGGCAGCAAGACAAATGACAACTTCGAGTTCACCGCGAGAATTCTGCATCGTTCTAGTTCCCGCGACTTCTCCCCATCCGCCGTCATGACTATGAACCGACGACCCAGTTTCCTGAGGCTCTCAGACGCCAGCGCCAAACGCGGATCAGGTGCCTTCCCTTGCTCCCAATCCACAATACAGCGCTCCGCCAGTTCACTGAACGCGACCGCCTCCAGGGCGAGCGTACCACCCAAGGCGCGTTCCCGGCGCAGCTGTTCGCTCAACTGCTCTTCCCTTATCCCGACCTTGCGCAGCGAAGCCGCGTTCAGCCCGGACATAAGCAATTGCAACTGCCGGTTCGAATCGTCACGTTCCTGATATTTTTTCATCAGTTCAAGCAACTCGCGCTTACGGATCTGCTCAAGCGCAATGCCTTCCCGCACACGCTCTTCCAACTTCCGCAACGCATCTTTCGCCGATGCCTTTTCCCGTTCAAGATCCGCAATGACCCGTACCCGCGCCGCATCTTTCGGCTTCAGGCGAATCTCCACGGAACTCTCCGGTTTCGGACCCGGCGAATCCGCCGCATGTGCGATTTGCACAAATCCACACAGCAGCAAGTCCGTTACTATAATACAATAGACCGTTTTTTTCCAGTTGTTTTTCATCTTTTTTTACTTTTTTTTCACTGGAAGTCCGTCATTCATCAAAATCAACCGTTTCCTCCTCGCGCATTTTCCGCAATCGGGCATGAATCGCCTGCGGCGTTACGCCGAGCATCTTCGCGGCCAACCGTTGGTTGCCGCCCGTACGCTGCAGCGCTTCGGCGATGAGAATGCGGTCGGCCGCTTTCAGCGTCGGAATTTGCGGCAATCGCTGGAGGGCTCCCTCCATGGTTTCGTCGTCCAGGAGAAAGCTTTCTTCACGGTTGTCCATGTGGTCGATGAATTGCCCCGGTGTGAGTTGACCGTCCAGACAACAGCTCACCGCGTCGAACACCATGCTCTCCAATTCGCGAATATTCCCCGGAAAGGTGTAATTCCGCAAAAGCGCCAGGAGTTCCGTTACCGGATATTTCGGGCAGGGCTTGTGCAGCGCGGCGGCGGAAGCGGCGATAAAGGCATCCAACAACAACGGCAAGTCGTCCAGACGCTCCCGGAGGGGAGGAATTTCCAGACGGTGCGTATAGATCCGGTAATAAAGGTCGGCGCGGAATTTCCCGATCCGCTGGAGCTCGAACAAATCCCGGTGCGTCGCCAGAACAATGCGCGCGTTGGTCCGCTTGACTTCGTCCGAGCCCAGCGGCGAGTACTCCTGTTCCTGGAGAAGCCGGAGGAGCTTGATTTGCGACGCCAGCGTAAGATCGCCGATTTCGTCGATCAACACCGTCCCCCCGGCAGCACGTTCCAACGCGCCCGCGCGATCATTGATCGCCCCGGTGAACGCTCCCCGCCGGTGGCCGAAAAGAGTGTCGGACAAAAGCGTGTCGTCCAACCCCGCGATATTGACGGCGACAAGCCGTCCCGGCCGCCCCGACATGCGATGCAGGAGTTCCGCAAATTTCTCTTTCCCCGAACCGGTTTCGCCGGTGATGAGGACGGGACGGGGGCTTGTGGCAACCAATTCGCAATAGTCGAACAATTGCCGCATTCGAGGATTCCTGGTGATGATCGATGCGGTTGCATTTTCGTTGCGGCTCATGGCGCAACCTCCTTTCCGGGGGCGCGCCGGGCGAAATGCGGGGAATCGCCCCATTCACCGGGGGCAATGCGCTCGCCGATGGCGCGAATGGATTGTTCAAGATGTTCACGGCTTTCGGCGGCGTTCTCGTCGAGGCCCGGTTTTCCGTCGTACAAAAGATAGTCGGGCCGGTGATCCGTGGCGCCGACGTTGGGCATGATGACGTTGGCCCCGGCCAGAAGACCGCGCTCCCGCCCGTCGGGGGCCAGGGCCTGCAATGCGGTGGTGGAGGCGATGTTCACGTCGCGCCGCGTCAGGCGCGTCAGGGCGATCATTTTAAGGCCGAGCTCGAGCTGTCGCGCCGGATCGTAGTGCGGATACCGTTGCCCGAGCGGCGTGTCGTGGTGCGGAATGTACGGCCCCATGCCGATCATATCGACATTGCACTGACGGAAAAACTCCAGATCGTCCGCCAGGTGTTCCGCAGTCTGCCCGGGAAGGCCGATCATCACGCCGGTGCCGACCTGAAAACCCGTATCCGCAAGAAGCGACAGGCAATCGCGGCGCGCGGTGTAATCGTGTTCCGTATCCATGGGGTGGATGGTGGAAAAAAACGCGGGATCGCTGCTCTCGATCCGCAACAAATACCGATGGGCTCCGGCGGCGCGCCACCGTGCATACACTTCACGCGGCTGTTCGCCGCAGGAGAGGGTGATGCCGAGCTCGCCGTTGGACATCTCCTTGATTCCCCGGACAGCATTTTCGATGTAATCGGCGAAGGCCGGATCGCTGCGCTCTCCCGATTGGAGCACCACCGAACCGTAACCGAATTCCCAGGCGTTCCGCGCGGCGCGCAGGATGTCGTTCTGCGGCATGGTGAAGCGTTTCGGCGCGCGGTTGCCGCGCCGGATACCGCAATAGTAGCAGTTTTTGGAACAGACGTTCGAAATTTCGATGAGGCCGCGGAGGCGGACGACGTTACCGACTTCGCGCAGTTTTACCCGGTACGCGGCTTTGTACAGCGCATCCAGCGCGGAACGGTCGTCGAGCTCGAGGAGTTCGATAAGTTCAGGACGTGTGGCGGTCTTTCCCTGCTCAAGACGGTCGATCAAAGAGAGAACAGCACTCATCCGCGGAACCCCGGTTGTTTTTTAAGTTCGTCCAGGAAAGCCAGCATATTCTCCGCCGGAACATCGCCGGGAATGGAGTGCGCGGGGGAAAACATCAGTCCGCCGTGTATGCCTTCCGCCAACAAAGCGCGTGTTTTCGCGACGACCTCGGCGGGCGTGCCGTACGGGAGCGTCCGCTGGGTGGAAAGACCGCCGAAGAAGGAAAGACGGCCGCGATAGCGCCGCATCAGTGCGTGCGTATCCATGACTTCCGGCTGGAACGGGTTGAAACAGCGGACGCCGATTCCGACGAGGTCGTCAAACAATTCATCCACATCGCCGCAGGAGTGAATGGCGACCGTCCGCCCGCCGTCAAGGACGGCTTGGTACATGCGTTTGAGCTCCGGATAGAGGAATTCGCGCCACAAAGGATAGCCCATGATGAGTCCGTGCTGCTGCCCCCAATCATCGCCGAAAAGGACGCAGTCGATGTCCGACTTCAGGGCCTTCCGCACCATGGCGAGGTTGAAATCGACGATCCGGGCGAACAGTTCGCGCACGAACTCCGGGTTCAGGTAAAAATCCATCAACAAATCGGACATCCCGCGCAGCGTCCAGGCGCGTTCGAAAACGGAAAAACCAAGATGAAAAATCCGGTAACGATCCGGGTGTTCCTGAATCCGGGGCACGATGTCCTGAAAAAACAGGTCGTTTTCCGGATCGGGAAAGGAGTACCCCGCCAGCGTCGGCTCCGGCAAAACCTGCCCGGCGACCACCCCGATGTCGCGGTCCACGCTGCGGTCCCAGGTTACGCCGAAGTAGTCGCGCACAAGATCGCCCTCGCGGTTGGTGAAAAATCCGCCCCCGCCGCCGAGACTCAGGCAATGGTTGTCCAGGAGGCCGTCCAACCCATCCGCATCCAGCCCGCAGTGCGCCAGAAGCTTTTCCCGCGCCTTCCCGGTAAGACTGATCTGCCAGGGGACGTACGCAGGGGATCCGCCTTCCATCACTGTCCGAACCACATCACGTCTGTTCATAAAAATTGACCCTTTTGCGTATTCCGGTAAAGTTTCGTTGACAATATAAAGTCATTTCAGGAAAAAGCAAGCCCTTTTTCCGTTTTTCGCCGCTAACGCGCCTTGCGGAAGGGACGTTTGGGGAGTATATTGAAAACATGTCGGATTTATCCATTTATATGATTACGCTTGCCTTCACCGCCGCGCTTTCGCTCGGCGCCGGTATCTGGACGCTGCGGCTGAACCCGGAGCGCTTACCCGAAGCGGAGAAAATCCCGCGCGAACGTTATTTCGCCGCGGGGCTCGCGTTGTTCGACCTTCTCTGTTGTGTTCCGCACGCGCGTCCCATCGCGTTCGATTGGATGCTCCCGCTCCTCTATCCGGCGGCGGTGGCGGGGGCGGTTCTCGGATTTCTTTTTCTCGATTACCTCTTCAGCCGCGCGTTCGGCGGACTTTTGATCCTGGCGGCCTACTCGATCGTCCATGGCGCATGGGAGTTCAGCTTGCCCGCAGCGGGGCTCTTCTGCATTGCAGCCTGGCTTTTCGGCGGATTCGGCATCGCCATTTCCGGCAAACCCTGCTGGATGCGCGATGTGATCCGGAAATGCGCGGGAAAACCGGCCTGGAAATGGACAGTCGGCGCGGCCTTTTCCCTCAACGGCCTCCTGATGCTCGCCGGATTCCTTATCCTCGTGTGCCGATGAACACTGAATTTGACTTTCTCCCCGACGATCCGGTGTTTCGCGAAAAATGCGAACGCCTCCACCGGGAACTCGTCGCCGCCAACGAGCACGTGAATTTGACGCGCATCACCGAGCGGCAGGATTTCTACATCAAGCACGTCGCCGACTCACTCTTGCTCCTCAAGGCTTTTCCGGGGCTTCCGGAGGAACGCTTTTCCATTGCCGACATCGGCTGCGGCGCGGGATTCCCCTCTCTCATCCTCGCCCTTGCGCATCCTCGCTGGAAAATTTGCGCCATCGATTCGACCGGAAAAAAAACCGCGTTCGTCGCGCGCATGAAGGATGTGCTTGAACTTCATAATCTCCGCGTCATAACCGGACGGAGCCGCGAACTGGATCACAAACCGGAGTTCCGCCGCATGTTCGATGTGGTTACCGCGCGCGCCGTGGCGACGGCCCCGGTCCTCGTCGCGGACACCCGTAACTTTCTCCGCGCCTCGGGCCGGTACATTTTATACAAAACACCCGATCAGGTCGCCGAAGACCTCCCTTTGATGGGGGCGTTTCCGGGAACATGGCGCGCCTCCGCCGTGTATTCGCTGCCGGAGGGGGCGGGAGAACGGCAATTTCTCTTCAGCGTTCCGGATTCGAAAGCATAAAATAGAGCGGGTGCGCGCTCCAGGCGTGGCAGTCCGAACGGCTCGGGTCCCAGGACTCCGGCAAGGTGCGGAATCCGAGTTTTTCCATCTCCAGGAATGGCTTCATACGCGCGAGGATGTGTTCCGTTTTCCCGTATTTCCGGCAGAGTTCGAAGTAGTAGAAATCGAAATAGAACGTGCTCCGCACCGGAAAATCGAAATGGAAGAACGTCTCCGCGCACCGGGCGGCGACCGTTGGATCAAGCAAGTTGGACAGCAGCGAAAGAAGCTGTGCATGCTCCCCGAAAATGCCCTCCGCCGAACGGAAAAGCCCCGTTTCCGCATCGAGGAACCGCCGCGTGAAGTTCTCCGCGAAACGCGCCGCCTTCTTTTGGTAAAGCTCCGCAAAATCCGCTTCGCCGCAGCCTGCGAGGAGTTCAATCAATTGCGCGTACCCGTACAGGGCAACCGCGTTCACCTCCGCCGATTCGCCGGTCTGCCCTTTCGGAGGGACGCCGTGCTCCCACGCGGGCACCCAATCGATGAAGTTCCAGGTGCGCTTGAGTTCCAGAATGCCATGATCGTTGAAAAAAAACTCAAACGCATCCATCGCCCGCCGCGCCGCGGCGAGAAAGGGGCGGCAGAATGCAACATCGCCCCGCTTCAGGCGGTAGTCGTTGAGCGTGGCGATCAGGAACGGAGTGAAGGTCGGGATTACTTGCGGCATCCGGCTCGGGTAACGGGAATAAAAAAAACCGTCGGCGGAAACGCCGGAGAAGAGGAGCGTCAAAGATTTTTTCACAAGCCGGTCGTCGTTTCCGCACGCCATCGTCAGGAGAATCTGGATGCGCGTATCCCCCAGATACATCATTTGCTCGTAATACGGGCAGTCCATAAAAGTATCGTGCGAACACATTTCCAAGGTACGGAAACAGCGTTCCGCCAAAATCTTCCACGATGGCTCAAGGTGTTCGATTTGCGGGGGAAACGGCACCGGGTAATGCCGCTCGCGCAAACCAAGGTCGTGGATGTGGAGAGGTTCGTCGCGCGTTTCAATTTCCAGGTAGACGAAACGCCCCGCGCGGTAGTGGTGCGTGAAAAAGCGCATTGCTTCGCGTCCGTCGGGGAGGAAACAATCGAAAATACCAATGAAATACTTTCCCTCCCACGCGTCGCGTTTTCCTTTCCCCGACGACTCCGTCGGTTCCTGATAAAGCGCCTCCGCCCAGCCGATGGAGAGCGTCGCCCCTTTTCCGCCGGAAACAACCGGCGAAACCGTACAGCAGCAATAATCGTCCAATTCCAATAAAAAAGCGACATGCCGCCCAGCCGGAATGGAAAAGCAGGACGCCAGCGCCGCATCGTGCGTGATTGGATCGCAACGGCGTTCGGAGTCGGCCTCCCCCGCCCAGCGGACGCGGAACCCCGCCGGGCCCCGGTCGAGCGCGGGGAGCGTGGCGGGAATCAAATGCGGCAAACGCAATTCGCCCCAGGAGTGCGCGGAAAAAGCCCCCGCCCCGCCGCGCTCGCCTTCCACGGGGATCTGTGGGTTCTCCAGCAAACCGTGTTCAATGCCTTCGGGAAACGCCGCGGCATCGAAAACGATGCCGCCCCCCACGCCGAACGCGCCCGCCTGCGTCGCAGTGAAATCGAAGGCGGCGAGCCGAATGCAGCGCCATTGTTCCGCGTTCGTATCCAGCGCCGGAAATTCAGGCGCATGCAGGATGAAGCCGGGGCGGACGCTCATACGCGCGGCGGAGGCGGCAGAACCCAGGTGGAACACCACGGCGCATACCGTATGCCGCCCCGGGGCGCAACGCCATTCGAAGGTGTCGAAGTACGTGTATTCCGGGTCGCCGAGCTCCGGCCCCTCTCCCGCAAGTTCGCCATCGCAATACAAGCGATAGACGCTGTCGGCGCAAACGTGCATCCTGAGCGTTTCCGCAGAAGCAAGTTCAAACGAGCAAGCGTACGCCGCCGCGGCCGCGCCGGGGGCGGCGATCCATTTGGCGGCCCAGAAATCCTGCTTGTCCCACGCATTCACCGGAACGCCGGAGAGCGGTTCCGGCGATTCCGGCAATATGATCTTTTGTATGTCCATTTTGTTACAGTACACGATTCACGTTATTATTCAAGGGTGAATTTTCCCCAGCGCGCGGAATCGATCCGCGCCTCGTTGGGGAGATCGCTGACCAACCCCGTGGCCGGATTCGCCCAGTAGACCCGCGCAATGTTGCGCATCCCGGCGTTGTCGGAACGAATGTAGCCCACGTCGCCTCGCAACGTCATCCCCGCCTCGGGACGGAATGGCAGGATGTTCCATGGAATTACCGCCTCCACCGTATAGCTGCCATCGCGCCGCACAGCGATGGCTTTCGCCTCTTTGAGAATCTTCACGGAATCGAAACGGACATTCATCACGGGGGAACTGTACAACATATTCTCCGACTCCGGTGCACCGGGGGCTTTTTCCCGCATCAGGACCACCGTCGAAACATTGCTGAAGGGGGCGATCAGGATGCGGCACGCCGCATTGCCGTCGCCAAGCTGGAGATCGGCGCAATCGCCGGTTTTGAAGAGCTTGCGGAAATCGCTTCCGCCGTTGATCCAGGGGGAATCGTCCTCCACGGTAATTTGGAAATGGAGGGTGTCCTTTGTCCAACCGAGTCGCGCACGGGCTCCGTCGAAACGAATTTCCGGCAATTTCCCATACCCGGCGAAACGCCCGATGGTGTAGGTGCGTGCGTTTTCGGCATTCGCAACCTTTTGTGTCACGGAATCGAGTTTCCATGTGCGTTCCGGCAGACGGCGGATGCTCTCCAGGCCTTCAATCCGCATGACCGTTCCGGCTTGCCCGAAAAGCCCACAGCTCATCCGCGTCACGCCGTCGGCGTGGCGGCCGAACCAGCCGTTGAACGGCTCGGAACCCATCGAAAAGCGTTCCATCGGGAAATCAAGGAGCGCCGCTTCCGAAGCCGGAAACGACGGTCCGGGAATCCGCACATCGGAGAACAAGCTGCCGACAAAGAGTCCATCGGTCGTCACAAAGAAATCCTGCCCGAGATTGCCCCTGAGCATCATCGTTTCCCCGGCAATTCCGGCGATTTTCAGGGGACCGATGAGCAGTCCGGGTTTGGGCATCGTCGCATTGTGCGAGCCGTGCACGTGGTGGAACGGCGAGGGATACGTCCAGAGGATCCGCCCGGTACGGGCGTCGCGACCGAAAAGACGGGCCTTGCGGTTGGAATCGTAGGATTCGAACCCGTAGAGATTCTCCCCTTCCGGCACAATGTCGGTGGTCAACGCCTCCGCCACGCGCTCGAGTGTTTCCGGCGCAAGGGGAAGACGGTAGCGCCAGAGGACGCCCGCGTCGTCCGAGGCGTAGAACGCGAGGCTTTCGCGGTGCATCTTCTGCCCCCATCCGGCCCGGAACGGAAACGGCGAGACGCCGCGCTTGTTTTTGCCGCCGGGTTTGGCGGTCGGCACAATCACGCACTCGGCGCGTTGGGCGACGCCGTCGCCGTTTTTGTCGTTCCAATACACGCCGTCGTAGGCATTCAATCCGGTAAATTCGCCGCCCGGTTCCCGGACGACGTTGCCGTAATGGTCGATCTCCCCCGCGAGCCTCCCGGCGGTTGTTACCGCCGAAGTGGGCCGCCATGCGCCGCCGAAGTTCCGCAGGACGACGAATCCGTCCCAATCGCGGGCGGGAGGGACGAAATAGTATTCCGCGCCGTCGGAATCACGGCGGAAGATGTGGCCGGGTTTGTTGTTTTCCGGCTCGATCCTCAGTGCGCCGGTCGTCCCCGGAACGGGATTCCAGAGGATATTGGAGACGCGCCACGTGCGCTTCGCGTAATCCAACGCAAGCTCAACGGGGCCGATGAAGGCGCGACTGGCATCCTGATCGTGCAAAAACGAGCCGTTGGCCGAATAGGTCGTGTTCCCGATGTAATCGCGTACCAATCCCTTTTCGTTCCAAACCGAAACGCGGCGGGGAAAATCGGTGTACTCCACCGCCCATACGTCATTCCGCGCGTCGACGGCGATCGAAGACATTTCACGCATTCCCTCCGGGAAAAACACCCCCTGCCGGGGCCTGCCGCCCGGCGCGCCGAATGCGCCGATTCGCTTCCCGGAACGATCTAATTGCAGAATTCGCATGGCGCTCCCGCAGTCGGCGACAAGCACGTTTCCCGCACGGTCGAAGGCAAGCGCGGAGGGTTTCTCCGCCGCCTTCCCCCAGTCTGTTTCGCTCCCGGTCGCCCGCTCGCGCACAATCAGATTCCCTTTACGGAAAAAGACGATGCGATCCTCTGAAACGGCGAACGGGCAATCGTATTCCTTGAATGTGTGCTGATTGCAGCGTAACGGTTCGGGGCGTTCGCGGAAGTCGAAATCGGCCTGGAACGCGCCGCGCTTTTTGCCCGTCTCCGGATCGAGCAGCACCACGGAACCGTCGGCAAGGGCCGCGGCGAGGACCTCCTCCGTGGCCGCCAGCGCCAACGCGGAGGCAGGAACGCCGGTAAAAGCGGCAAGCGGCGTTTCCATCGGCCTTTCGTCAAACTGCGCCACACTCCCGTCCTTGCTGTGAAACCGGAACAAATACTGCACCGGTGTCCGCGACGGGTGCAAGGGGACGGCGAAAACGTACCGTTTGTTCGCGGCGAGTTCGACGATGCCACGCGCATCGCTCCAACTCCACACCTTCTTTCCGTCGGGGCCGACGGCCCAGAGGCCGTAGCCACCTTCCACCAGAGGTGCGGCAATCACCATATTCGCCCCGGCGGAAGCGATGTTCTCCGCGCGGGTGTGGTCGGCCCCCCAGGCGCCGCGTCCGTCGGCGGTCGGCCATACGGGGTTGCCGGGATTGTAGAAACTTAATTCATACCGCGCGGAGAGCCCCTTGTGCGTCAGTCCGCGTAAACGGTATTCGGCGGCATGGAGGGCGTTCCCTGTGTCGTCGAGCCCGTCCCACTCCACTTCCACCTCGGAATCGGAGACGCGGAAGTCGGCCACGGGAAATCCCCCGGCAAGGTTGCGCACCCGTTTCCCCGTCGCGTCGTCAATCGCCAATGTAAAAAATTTCGCTTCCGCCGGAATGGGAATGCGGAGTTTGTTTGCGCCGCGCGGGCGGTCGTCGTCGGGGACATAGCGCCGTTTTTCCGCGACGGGGGCATCCACACAGCGCAATTCGCCCCAGGCGGACACTTTTTCCCAATAGAATTCGCGGCTCGTAACCCCCGTGGCCATGTTGTCGGCGTAGCGGTGAAGGACGGGCACCGAGCGGCCGTTCGGCGCGCCCCAGATGAACTCCATCCCCATTTTGACGGAGTCTCCGGCGCGTACGGTTTTGCCCGGTTCCCGGAAAAGAATTGCCCACGGGATCTTTAATTCATGCACGAATCCATCGCCGGATTTGCGGTACGCCGATTCGATGCCATCGCCGAGTTTCGCTGGATTTCCCTTGCCTTTGTAGAGGGTGATGGTGTGCGGCGCGTTCGCCTTGTCGCTCCCCCAATAGTCCAAATGAAGATTCGCCCGTTCGGCGCCGAAGCACCACGCGGTGATCCAACCGATCTGGGCCCCGGCCTGAAAACGAAGCTGCACCGCGTCGGCGACCCAACCGCGCGTCGGATCGTGCTCGGGATCGACAGCGCTGTTCAAAGGGGTGGAATCCTTCCAGCGGAACGACAAGTAGAGGAATTCCTTGTCCCACATCGCCGCAGTGCGCACTGAAAATTGGTCGCGCACCGAGTAATCGGAAAAACTCCACATTTCACCGGAAAGATCCCAGTCGCCAAGATCGCCGTCGATCATAACCGCCGCCTTCGCCGGAACGGCCATAATTCCCTCGTTCTGGCTCTGGCGGCCGATCATGTTCTCCGCACCGAAAACAAAGAAAGCGCTTGCAAATAAAAATCCCAACCCGATGTGTTTCATCATTCCTCCACGGCGAGCTTCAGCACACGCTGGTTGCCCGATTCGTACACGGCGGCGTATTTCCCGTTCAACGCCACGGCGCCGGGGGCGGCGGCGGCGGCTTCCGCCAACTTCTTGTGCGTGTCAAGCGTATACAGCGCGACGCGGTTCCCCTTCCTGTCGCCCACAAGAATCCGATTCCCATCGATCGAGAACGTGAGTTCCGTTCCGAAGTTGTCGTTCCAGCGCGATTTCTCGCGCCAGTTGTTTCCATCCACCTCGAATTCGACAATCGCACCATCGATCGCGGCGAAGAGGCGGTCCCCGGCGTTGCGAAATGCGCTCCACGACTTCCCGGGGCTCTTCAGGGTAAATTCAACCGGGCCGAGATTCTTCTTCCATACCTGGTTCTTATGCGCCGGATCAAACTCGATCGCCGTCGTCTTGCCCGTTGCATCCACCACAAGCAAACGGTTGCCGAAACGGGCCGCGCCGATGGGATTCGCCGGAAATCCGATCTCTTTGCTCACCTGAAAACGGAACTCGTTTTCGCCGATTTTCCCGACGTACACGGCGGGCTGGTTCCACGGGTGCGCCCCCGGAGCCGCAAACGTCCCGTCGCCCCCGGCGGCAATGGGCGTGAGGAGCGCGTCGCGGTATGAAATAGCAACGGGCGCATCGGGTGCATCGTTCCAATTCCAGAGCTTGTTTCCGGCGAAAACACGCCCCGTCGCATCGACCTCCAGCGCGGCGCACGTTGGAATCGTCCCGAAGCGCTTGCGGAGAACGAGCTTCTGTGTCGAAGCGTCGAAATCACCCCGGAAAATCACCCCGGAAAATCCGGAAAACACCAGCTCGCCGGGGCGGGTTTCAACGATGCCGTTCATCCTGTCCACCTCGTAATCGGTTTTCACCGCGCCGATGAAATGCCCCGACTGACCGCCGAGGATCACACCGGGTGCCGGATTCAGCGCCAAGTCAAAACGCCGCAGCGTCCCGCCGGAGGAGCCGCAGTAGTAGAAATTCCCCGCGCGGCGCAGCGACTCCGCACCGTTCTCGCGGTCGCCGATGATCTTCCTCGGCGCTTCGGGGCTCTGCGCGGCGCTTTTCAGCAGCCGGACGCTTTTCCCATCTCCTTCCATAAGGAGGAGATCACCCTCAGGGGTGAAATCGCAACTCCGAATGCGCACACCGGGGAGCGCTCCCCACGCTTCGGCAGCGCCGCTCTCCGGGTCGAAGCGGACGATGTTGCCGTCTTTCTCCACAACGGCGAGCTTGCCGCCGAAGGCCGAGACGGAAAGTACGACGGGTTGGCGAATACCATGCCGCGGATACCGTGCCGCCGCCGTTCCCGCCGGAGCATTCAATTTCAGAAAATAGAGCTGCTGACCGCCGAGGAGGAAGACGATGCGGTCGCCGCAGCGCGCCATCGCATCCTGTACCGTATGGATGTTCGGCAGCGCATACCGGGCGAGGACTTTACCGTCCTCGCCGAGGGCACTCAATTCGGAAAGACCGGTCCGACAGTAGTAAATCCCCTCGTCGTTATCGAACACCAGCCCCGCGCCGCTTGCTGTACCGAAGGTTACCGGCGCATCCGGCGCACCGGAATTTCCCAAAATCCCCGCCGGGCGCAATGTTTCCGCGCAAAGCCCAAATCCGGCGAGCAGTGCCGCCATCCAAATCATCTTCTTCATTTTCATTCTCCTTAAAACTGTATTTTGCCCCAAAATTTGACCGGCGGCTCGATTTCGCCGGGGATATCGTTCACCAACCCGGTGTTTTTATTGAAGTAATACTGCCGTGAAAGGTTGACCGTTCCCTCGCGGTCGCCGAAAATCACCCCGATATCGCCGGAGAAAACGCGGCCCGCCACGGGCGGCGGTGTTTCCAGCGCTTTCCACGGAACGACCGCCTTGAGGGTGTACCCTCCCGTTGAAACCTTCACCTCCGGCGCGACTTTGTCAAGCAGCCGCACTTCCGGCACGCGCACACTCCGCCAGGGACTGGCGAAATCGACCGCGTTCGACTCCACACCCGTAAAACGGTAGAACACCACACCGCCGGGGGCGAACAACAATCGCCGGGGGCCCTGCCCCGCGTCGAACTGGAAATCGGCGCAATCGCCGCTTTTAAAATACTGTGTCCAGTCGCGACCTACGTTCTTCCACGGCGATGGATCGTCCACGCGAAACTCCAGCGTAAGCGACTCCGCATCGTAGGCCCCCCGGAAGCGGACACGCCGTTCCCCGGAGCCCCATGAAACCTCCGACGAAGTTCCTAAACGCAACGTCGGACAGGTTTCCGGCAATTCCGGGACAATCTCCTGGTTCGCGGCGAAACGGATTTGCTCCGCAGAAACGTCGAATGTGCGCGATGCGCGGTGGATCGCATCCAAGCCCCGGATCCGGTACACGCGGTACCCGCCGTTCCCCGCCTGAAGCAGGACTTCGTTGCGGCTGGAATCGTACTCCATCACGCCGCCGAACGGTTCGCCGCCGATCAGCCCCGCTCCGGCAAGTTCCGAAATACGGCAGTCGCTAAATAACTCATCCAGATACATCCCGTCGTCGGTAAGGAAGAAGATTCTTCCGTGGTTGCCGATCCACGCCCCCACCTCGCCGCCGCCGGGAAGCGGAACCGTACCAAGAGGGAACAACACCCCCTGCAATTCGCCGGGGCGCGGCAACGGCGCCGACTGCGATCCGTGTACTCCCACCCAGCGGTTCGGGAAACGCCAGAGGACGCGCCCGGCGGGGTCGATCCCGAGCATGAACGGCTCGGCAGCCACCGTCGTCAGGCCGCCGTCGAAGTTCAGCGTTTCGCCGATCACCGGATCGCCGTTGCTCTCCACTAACGTCCCCGCGCGCAAAATCGCGTCCAGGTCAAAAAGCGGCGCGCCGCAACGGTTGTACCCGGCAGGCGTTACATTGTACAAACGATCCACCCCTTTTTCATCACGGCCCGTAACGCGAAACTCCAATCCGGCGACCCGCGTCCCCCAGTTAAACGCACCAAAACGGCTCCCGACGGGACCGAACTGAAACTCCGCATCGTCCAGATCGCCGTTGCCATTCGCGTCGATCCAGATCGCGGCGGCGTCCGGGCGGCGTTTCACCTCGGCATCAAGAATCGTGTCTTTCCTATGACGGAGCGCGTAATGGAGCTGGCGGACGTTTCCGATCCACGCGAGGTCGCGGAGCGAACCGTCTTCCCGGAATTCCGAGATCAATACTCCTTTCCCCTGACCCACCAGGAAACGCCGCCCGTCGCGGCGGACAAACCGGTAATTCAACGCCTCCGCAAACTTTCCGTTCAGGTGTCCGCCGGAGGCGGAGAGGACCGCCCGCGGCGCATCGTTCATCCAGAGGAGTCGCTGTCCGACGCGGACGGAGCCATCCTGCGGGTCGAATCCGCCCCCCGGACTCCCGTAATACGGGGGACCTATTTTTTCATACACCAATTTCCCCTCCGGGCTCCAGGCGGTGATGCGTTTGGGATTCCAGCGGTTTTCCGCAATCCACAACGTCCCGCCGGGGTCGAAAGCGAGGCCGACCGGGTCGACAAGACGCTCCGGCAGCCACTCTCCCGCATACGCACCGCCAGGCAGGCCTATGCGACGAAAAAGTTTTCCATCGCGATAGATTCCAACAGTATGATCGGCCGCCCCCGAAAGGGCAATTTCATCCCCATTCGCCGCAATACCGGCCGGATTGAACGAAACCTGGAAGAGCAAGCGCACCGCGCCGGAAACAGGATCGAGCTCATGCACCGATTTTTCCGAAGCGATCAGAAGCCGTCCGCCGGATTCCGCAAGCGCAAAGGGCTCCGGAATGGGGTATTTTCGCAGAATATTCCCCGACTCCGGTTCAATAGCCATCACCTCGCGCGTTTCCCCGTTGGCAACATAGAGAATCCCCCCGCAGAGCGCCGCGCCGCGAAGCGCGAACTCGTTGCGCTTCTGCGGCATGTGGCTCCCGTGCCGCGCACGGTCCACGGCGCGCGGACTTTCGTACAAAACCGAATAACGCGGCGCATTCCTGGCGAATGACCCGCCGCGTTCGTACCGGACCAGCGTAATCGCCGGGTTCTTCCGCTCCCGGAGCGAAGCGCCGTCGTTCAGAAGATAAATATACTTTTCGTCGGCCGCGACAAAGACTTCGTCGATCCCGGGGCCGCCGAGCTGCGGATAACCGCGCACGAATTTCCCTTCCGGCGTAAGGGCGACCAGGTGCCACCCTCCTTCGGTCAACGGCGCGGCGCAAAAAATCAAGCCCCCGGCGGAGGCGAGCGCCGTCATCACCGAATGGTTCGAGCCGAATGGAGTGAATCCCGCTTCGCCGCCATTGGCGAACGATCCTTGGTAGTCGGCGGTAAGCCCCGGATGCGTCAGTGTGCGGAGGACGTAGCGCCCCGGTTCCATGAGGTTGCCGCGATCGTCGCGCCCGTTCCAAACAAGGCGGATATTCCCGGCTTCCGCCGCAGCGCCGGAAAGAAGGTTCCGCACGCGGACGCCGTCGGGCCGATCGATCACCACGGTGAGTTTTCCCGGCGCGTCCACGGGGACGTCGAGGTTGATTTCAAGGTCCTTCTTTCCCGGATCGATCTCCCGCGTCATCGTTTCGGTACGCCGCACACGCCCGGAGGAAGTAAGGTACTCCATGGTGAGCACCACACGGAACGGGCCTTCTTCGAGCGCGGGCAGGAGAACACGATGCTGAAATTTAGGAATTGGAAACGTATCTTCGCCGATCTTCAGCGTCCCGCGCACACCCCCATTCACCGAAAGGGCTTCGCCGCGCAATTCGATGAAACCTTGCCCGGCACGCATTTCAACCCGTGGCTGCGACGCATCCGAAAGGAGAACGAACTCCCCGGCCGCAACGCGGCAAACCAAAAACAAAAGAGCAATCCAGAAAATCCGCATGGTTACTGCACCGCGTTCAATGGGACAAACGGCTTCTGCTCCACATGCTGCGTGTACCAGAGGAGCGGGCGGAACGTCGCGCCGTCGCCGCCGCGCGTGGCGACGCCTTCGGCATAGGAGAGCGGCGAGCGGCGGAGGGCGCTGGTGAAAAACCGCGCGTGCCCGTCGGCAAAAACCGTGGCCCCGCCCTTCCAGTCGTGCGCCGCACCCTGCGCCTTGAGTTTTGCCGGGCCGTAGTAAGTACCACCGTAATTTGTATAAACGATATCGCAAACCAGCGCCCGGCCCGAATACGAACGGCCGGGGTATCCGTACCGATCAAAATTGGAGAGCGCGACAATCGAGCTTTCGGCAAAACGTTTCAAGGAAACATATTCGTATCCCCCCGTCCAGTTGTTGGCGATATCGGTCGCCGTGCACGCGGCATTGGGGCTTTGCGCCACAACGTTGTATCCGATGTCAGGAAACGTGTTCGGAATCAGCGACGCAATCGTAGGACACCCCATAATACCCCCTTTTTCCGGAAGATACGTGGTAACAGCGCTGTTTCCGCTGTCTTTTTCGTCCGAAAGCATCCCGAATTTCCGCTTGCGTGTCCAGCGTGAATCGTACATGTTCGTCGTGGGGCACCAGCCGGAGTAATCGTCCGCGTAGTTCATATACGCCACCCCCCATTGTTTCAAGTTGGAAAGACACTGGCTCTGGCGTGCCCTCTCCCGCGCCGAATTCAGCGCAGGCAACAACATCGACGCGAGGATCGCGATGATCGCGATGACCACCAAAAGCTCGATCAGCGTGAAACGAAAATTCCGCATCATACAACATCTCCCGGTTCCGGCGAAAGCCACAATTGTTTGAGTGTATCCACAGCGAAATCCTCGACCGAGGAATCGCAATACGTTACAGGAAACGGACAAAAAACCGGAATTTCCACGTTCCGGTGCGCCACCAACACCATATCGTCCGGGATCCGGATTCCGGCTTCGTAAATGGCTGCGACGGCCCCGGGGAGCGCGATATCGGGATAGACTAAAAGAAGATCCGGGCGGTTCCCGGCGGAGAATTCCGTCCGTAAAAGGCGGCGGCATTGATCCGGGAACGGTTCGCAATCCGCCCCTCCCCCCACAATATGGAGTTGCCGGAAGTCCGCCGGTTCGATTCCGGCGCTCCGGAGCGATGCCGCCATCGGATCGCGTCCCGCGGGAAAACGCGGATCGCGGGTAATGACCAGCAGCGGATTTTGAAAACGCCCGCCGGCAAGGAGTTCCGCCAAAGGGCGGAAGAGGCGGCCATCGTCGCGCGTCCGGCGGACGAGGACATGCGGAATATCGAGCTTATTGAACCACTTCTGCGCCTCCGGCGGCGTTTGGATGCCGATCACGCCGGTCAGGCGTTTTTCGCGGATCAACCGGGCGAGGGTATCGGGGATCCGTCCCTGTTCTTCCAACGGACGCACGTCAAAGTAGGTCATTGGCTCAAAACCGAGCATCCCAAGGTGTATGGATAAACTCGAACTGAGCATCTGCGGGAACACCCCACGGCGCGACGGATCGGGCCCGGCGGCAATCAGTATCGCCACAATCCCCGAGCGCGGCGCGGCTTCGCGGACGAAAATCCCCTTCCCGTGTACCTTATAGACCAACCCTTCCGCCACAAGCTCCTCACTTGCCTTCTGCACCTGAAAATAGTTGACCCCGCAAAGTTGCGCAATCTCCCGCAGAGGAGGGAGCTGCGTCCCGCCGGAAAAACGCCCATCGCGAATCGCACCGCGTATGTGCGACGCAAGCTGCTCGTTCTGCGCCGCGCCGCCCGCCGGGGCAAATGTCTGTAAATAAGCACGAACCATATAAAATCTCCATATATCTCGTATATCTCTGTGTATATTATACTGATTTCCCGGGCAATGTCAAGGAGTAAAATAAATTTCTTTTCCGAAAAAACACAGGGGCCGGGGAGATAGAGTACCGGTGGCGCGGGGAGATAGAGCCCGGGGGGAAAACCGCGCTTTTCCCTCCAGCCCCCCATTCGAGATGCCGGTCGGGGGGCGTGGGGCTGGGTTTTTCCTTCCGCTGGTCGCGGCGGCGGTTCCACCGCCTTACTTGAAGCCGCAATTTTGCGCTGTGGCGCAAAACAATTCCCTTGCATTCGCGCCGCGACTTCGGAACGGAGCGTTAACCCGCCGTAAGGCGGGCGCATCAAGGGGCGCACAGCCCCTTGGGCCGGAAGCAGGCGCAGGGAGTGCCTCACCCCCCTCAAAAGGGGGTGAGTGCCGAACGGAGCGGTGTTCCGGAATCCCAGAGGGGCGGCCCGCATCCCCCGGCCTACCCAGCCATTCCGTCCCGCCCCTCAAAATAACACGGGTACAGAGGGCCATTCGGCCCTGTTGCGCCGCAAGGCGCCGAAGGGGTGGGGGGGGCAAAGGGCCCCCACGATCCCAGTACTTTGCCATAAACATAGTGAAATTGACTTGAATCTTTGCGTTTTATGTGCTATACATAACCAACAACGCTCATTCGCCCCCGGATTCGTCGGAAGACTCCGGGAAACACCGCAAGGACAACAAAGGACATGCCTAAGATGAAACTGCTACGGACGGGAATTGTCGCACTGCTGGCGGCGGGAGGAATCGCGGGATGCGTGAAGCCGATGGAGGATTATTGCGCGACACTGAAACAGAAATCGGCAGGGCCGGTGGCGTTGCGCGGTTTTGGCACAGTGTCGGTAACAAGCACGCAATACAAAACGCCGCAAGGAGAAATTTCGCTGGCGAAATTCACTGCGGAGTCGCCTGAAAAAGCGGTGATCGTCGGCTCCAAATATCTGGCCGACCTGCAAAATTACGGTGCCGTGCGCCTCAGTCCGTTCCCGGACGTTACGCTGGAGGTCCGCCACGGCGGGGTCTGGCGCCTGGCGTTGGACGGCTGCCATGTTTATGCCGCCCACGCGCCGAACGTCGAGGCGCTGCGTGGCGTCATTGCTCAGTGGGGGCTCGACCGGATGCAGCCGGTACCGGAACACGCCTACCCGCGTTTTCTGGACAACTTCGACAACGCGGCGCTGGCGATCTGGTGGATGGGGACCATCACGAAAACGCCGGAGCAGCTTCAGTGGATGCGGGAGATTCCCGCCATCGCCACGCTGCATTATCAGATGCTGACCATGCCGGCCTACGGTGTTTCGGAGGGGAGTTCGGCGAAGAACGCCGTCGCCCAGCTCAGCCCGATGGGAAAACCTTACCGCACCATGCTCTGGTCGGGGGATTCCAAGAACTCATTCTTCCATTGGATGACGCTCCCCGGCGAACACGTCATGCGGAAGGCCGACGGCGTAAGCGGGCACAACACCTTCAATGCCGGCGGCTACTACCAGCAGCAAATGGCCAGCGATCTTGTCCACGCATTCCAGTTGACCGCGCTCGACGCCTGGCAGCGCCAATGGAACCAGGATCCCAATTTGATCAGTTTGATGGAGCCGCACGGCGAGGTTACCGAACTTGGCGGGCGGCCCAATGCGGTGCCGCCGGGATCGAAAGAAAATTTCATCCGTTTCCTGAAGGAGAAAAAAGGCTATTCGCTGAATGCCCTTTCCCTCCGCTGGACAGGCAAGTCCGGCTCCTATGAAAGCTGGTCAACAACTCCGTATCCGGACGACGCCTGGTTCTACGGCCGCCGGAACGGCGAGGCCTTCGATTTGGACGCCATCGATTGGAAATGGCGCCAGGCGGAACTCGCCGACGGCGAAAAGCGGGAATTTTTCCGGATCGACTTCAACGATGCCGACTGGGTGGCCGCGCCGCGCTCAAGCCAACGGCTGATGCCCCTGAATCACCGCAATCCGCTGAGCCTCTGGAGCCGGTTCTCGATTGAAATTCCCGATTCCTTCCTGCGTGGGAAAAAAGAGGTCTGGCTGCATTTGATGCCGTACACCCGCGTCCAGGAACTGAATATCTGGATCAACGGCGGCGCGGTGGCGCGCAAATTGGTCGATAAAGAACACTGGGTCGGCAACGAACACAGCGAGGTCGAAATCGGCAAATTCCTCAAGCCCGGACGCAATTATTTTACCATCCACTCCGCCGGGGGTGCGTTCACCGGACGGGTGTTCCTGAACGGCGCAGCGGCCGAACCGTATCCGTACGCCGACCGGGGACTCAACGCGCTTTTGATGGACTGGAACGAATTCCGGCGGAACGAAAAATTCCGCACCGTCGAAATGTTCGCCCGGGCGCTCCGCAGCGGCAACCCGAATCTGCCGATCGACGTCATGACGCCGAACATGTGGCTCTCCGACTTCTTCGACGCCTCCGAAAAACTCGGTCTTCAGCCCCGTTTAACCGGCGAGGGCGCATGGTACCGGCCGATGCATTACAAAGGATACGCCCAGCTCCGCAATCGCCTCGGCGTCAGCGAGCCCTCCGGCGCGGCGGCCACGCCGGAGAACATGCAATACAAGTTCTCAATGCTTTTTCAGGAGTCGCAGGACAATTTCAACTATGTGTTCGATCTGGTGCGGGAACTCTTCCGCTATCCGGAAGTGCGCCGCTACTGGGAGGAACGCAAGGCATTTCTGCGTACCTTCGGCAAAACCAATTTGCCGCGTACCGACGTGGGATTGCTGCGCGACACCGGGCAGGACTGGCGTTTCGGCCCCGGCGGCAGTGAAATCTGGAACTGGGACCTGGCGCGCGGCCCGCTGCCGGAGCTTGGTTTCATCCCCGTATTGGTCGATGGCGACGATCTGGTGAAAGGACTCGCCGACACCAAGGTGAAATTGTTGCTCGATTGCGCCACAGTGGTTATGGATTCCGCGCGCGTCGCGGCGGTTAAGCGCTTTGTCGAACAGGGCGGCACCTTTGTTACGCAGCACCATACCGGGCAGCATGCGGAATTTGAACAATCGAGCTGGCCATTGGCCAAAGCACTCGGCCTCGCAGTGGAGGAACGCGACCCCAAGGGGATGATCGCCTTCACACCGGACGAGAAACTCTTTCCGAGTTTACGCGGAAAAACCATCAGCGCCTACGGCTGTTCGATCCGCCACGACGGACGGACCACCAGCGGGGCGATCGCAATCACCGGCCCCGGGCTGAAGACAGTCGCAAGTTGGAGCGACGGCAAAGCCGCCATCGCCGAACTTCCGCTCGGCAAGGGGAAAATCGTTTTCATGGGCAGCCCCTTCTTGTTTGAGATCGCCGACATCACCGGCAAGTTTCTGAATACACCGGAGCGACAGCAGCGCTTGGGCGAACTCCTCGATTCACTCGGCTTTCCCCGCGAGTCGTTCTCCAGCAACCCTGTGGTCTGGGCCGATCGGCGAATCAGTAAAAACGGGTTGTACGATGTTTACTTTTCCAACGCGGCGGGGGACCGCAACCCCAAATGGAAACTCTCCGACCAAGTAAAGACCGAACTGGCCTTCGCCCGCCCCTCCCCCGTCCGGCTGGTCGAGGCGACAGCCGAAGGCACTCCCGATCGACCGACCCACTGGCGCGACGGGAAACTGGAACTCGGCGAACTCGAATTCTCTCCCTATCAAGTCCGCCAATTCGCGGCGGTGCGGGAAAATGTGGGTTTGGAGAGCCCGGTCCACTGGTTGCTTGAGCAGGAGCGCGGCTGGTATGCCCTGCCCCCCGCGGAGAGTCCGGAGATGAAAGAGGCACACAAACTGGTCGACGCGTTCGCACGGAAAATGGGAGAGCGCGGCCTGGATGTTTCGGAAAACTGGCAGGTCGAAATCAACCCGAAGGAGCAAGATTTGAAGTGGCTGACGACGGATTGCTCCACGTGGCGCAACGGCAACATGGGCTCCTGGATCGTCAACGGCTGGCCGGAGGCCGAAACAGTGCGCTACCGCAAACGCATCGCCCTCCCCGCCGACTGGCGCGACGGTAAAACACGCCTCTTCCTCGGCATTGCGTCCGCCCCGGTCGGCGGTGTATTCGACACCGCCACGGTGTACGCCAACGGCCGCGAGATCGGCAAGGATAAAGGAACGTTCATGCTGGAGCTCCCCCGCGAAACCATGAATCAGCCGGATTTGGAACTGGCAATGGAAGTTCGGTGTGCCCCCGTGCCGGGTAAAAATCTCGGTCCCTGCGGCACGCTCTTTTTGCGGGCTATGCCGACGCCGGAAATGGTGATTGACCTGGCCGGTCCCTGGGAGGTGTACAAAAATACGCTGGAACCGTCGGGCCGGGAATTGCAACTCCCCGGCAAAGGCAAAGCCGTCGCCCTCTCGCGCCGGATCGCCATCCCCGCCGACTGGGCGGGCAAAGTAATCCGCCTCTCTTTTCAGGGGAGCAACATCAATGGATTCTACATCAATCACGACGGTTTTATCGTCGAAAACAACCAGCCGATCGGCGTTCGGCTCGACCGCTATCTGCGTCCCGGCGAGGTGAATACCATCACCTTATCCGCTCCTCCCTTCGGTTTGGACCGGAAAGCGGAGTCCAATTTGCAATTCGACTGGATCCGCCTGGAGGCCTACACGGTAAAATAAAAAGATAGAGCCATCACGCTCTGAAAAATATTTTCAGGCGTATTTATGCAGTTTGCGTACAAACTGCATAAATACGCCTGATTTTTTGACGCCGAAGGCTTCAAAAAAATCTGTCCCGGTTCACTTTGCCTCCTTACCGCTGAAAGAGCCAACCCGGCCTTGAAAAAGCAAGGGCGAGGGATTTACAAACTGTATGATTGCGACTCCGTATCCGGTTCGGTTCATGAGAAAAAATTGAGCGGACATCAGGAAATAAAAAACGAAAACGCTCCGGAAAACCGGCCTTTCCCGGCGAATCCCGCCGCAGACCAATTTTCAGGAGCGTTCCGAAATCTCCGGAGAGATTACCAGCGACTTCCGCCGCCGTTTCCGCCGCGACGATCACCGCCGCCACCGAAACCGCCGCGACGATCACCGCCGCCGCCAAAACCGCCGCGACGCTCGCCGCCACCGAAGCCGCCCTGGGGACGTTCTTCACGCGGACGCGCTTCATTGACAACCAGCTTGCGGCCGTCGATTTCTTTGTTATTCATCGCTTCGATCGCCTGGTTCGCCTCGGCCGCGTTGTTCATTTCGACGAATCCGAAGCCTTTGGATCTTCCCGTTTCACGGTCGTTGACAATCCGGGCCGAAGCAATCGCGCCGAACGGAGCAAAAAGATCGTTGAGGTCATCCTGGGTCATAGAGTACGGCAGGTTTCCAACATAGATGTTCATCTCTTACACTTCCCTTTCTGTATCGTTACAAGAGATTTTGCCAGCGCGGCGAAGACCGCCAAGACCCCGCCGCCGACTTGCCTGGAAATTTTGCCGATCCTCCTGCCGCGAAACCAAACACTCGGAGCACGAACATTCCAACAAAATTTTCAAAACTTTCAATAGTTTAGCAAAAAAAAAGCAAAATGTCAACCTCTGTTTCGTTGAAATTCCACTTTTTTGCAAAAAAAACCGGTTTCAGAGCAAAACCGCCCCCGTTTTTCCGCTCCGCATCAAAAAATCGGCGGCAGGAACTCCTCATCCTGCAAGGGAACGTTCAGGCGATTTTCCACAACTTGCGTCTCCTGCTCCACGCCGCCTTGCACGACGCGGGTCAATTCCGGAACAAGGACGCCGTCAAAATTACTGTACCGGAGAACCTGAGAATCGTACTCCACGGGCGTGTTTCCGCGCATGTAGCGCGTGCGCATCCGCTTCAGAAGAAAATTATTCCGCCCGATGTACAAATCAACCTCGTTTCCGGGAAGATGCGAAAGACAATGCAGCTTGTAAAACTCCTCGTCCCCAATCCGGCAAAGTGTCAGCTTAACCTGCGCGAACATGTCGCGGTAGGAACTGTCCGGGTTGCTCATTCGATAGAGGAGTTTCATTCGGTCCAGTTCCGTGCCGGCGAGCGCTTCGACCTTCTGTTGCTGGTAGTTGATCAGCCAGCCGGAATTCCCGTTCAGAATCAATCCGGTCGCCGGACGGTTGTTCAGGATGGTAAGAAGCGAAAACTTGTCGGGACGCTTGAAGCGGGCCTCGATGATGTACTGCTGATCGCCCAGAAACCGGCGGATGGTTACAATCTGTTTTTGAACAAACGTGTCCGCCTTGTCAAAGATATCACCCGGGTCGCGCCGGGACTGCATTTCCTTTTCCAACTGCGCAAGCGTCAAATCCGGCGTGCTCTCCTTCTCCTCCGGCGGAGCATCCAGAAGAGCGCAGCCGCCCAGAAGAAGCCCGGAAAACAACAGGGAGAAAACCCTTATATTCCACTTCGCGCACTTGTTCATTTCATCCTGCCTCTTCCGGGAGCGCGGACCATTCGCCGATACCCTCCGCGCTCACTATGTTTGTTTCTGAAAAACCATTCCCAGTTAAAATATATCCTTATGAAGCGACAAATACAACCCCTTTTTTTCTATTTTTAATTTCCTTTTTGGCGGAAGACAAAACGCATCGGATGAATTGCTCTTTTTTGACGCATATTTTACATTCCATGCTTGCAGGAACAAAAAAGCAAAGCTATAGTACCCCTTAAAGAAGGGCGGATGCGACTCCCGCCACAACAAATTAAGAAAAGGTATAAAGATGGAAAAGAAAGAAATTTTCGCCGACGGCATTGGTCAGATTCACTTCGCCGGCAACATGGTCCGCTTCGATTTCGTGACCCTCCAGCCCGGCGAAGACGGCCAGGCGCCGGTTCCCGTTGTCAGCGAACGCATCATCATGCCGCCGCAGGGCTTCCTCGGCGCGTTCAACTCGATGCAGCAGCTCATCGATAAGCTCTTGGAAGCGGGCGTTCTCCAGAAGAACGAAAACGCGAAGAAGTAATTTTCTTTTTTAACGCTTTCCAGGCGCGGGGAGGTGAAAACCATCCCGCGCTTATTTTTTTCCCGCAAGAATTTCGCCGGAAATCAAACGCGGACGATGCCAGGCAGGCACGTAGTCGCCGGGCAAAAGCGCTTCCAGCCGCCCGTCGCAATCGCTGATGGAGCTGTGGCCGGGGTGGAAGCTGTCGATCCCATCGTCGCCGACAAGGTTGACGGCGATGACGCCGAAGTTGTTGCGCAAATTGCGGTCAAGACCGCCGCCGATAAAACAGACACGGGCAAGGCATTCGGCGTAGGCGCGGAACACCTCCGGATCCCGGAGCTCCTCCGGGCGGCGCATCCACTCCCGCTTTCCACCGCCGGCGCACGGAGCACACAGAATATCCACCCCCGCGGCGCGAAGCTCTTCATCCACCCCTTCAATGTGATTGTCCGCACAAATCAGAACGGCGAACGTCAGGCCGTCCAGAACAAAAAGACGCCGTTCGCGTTCGCCGCGAAGAATGCCCGCGGCGCACTCGGCGGCGGTCAAACGGTGTTTATGCTGGCTCAGCGACCGCCCGTCGGGAAGGAAGACCCACTGGGCAAAGCGACAGCCCGCCGCCTCACGTTCCAACGTTCCGACGGCGATTCCAATGCCAAGCTCCCCGGAAAGCGCCGAGAGCGACAGCGCCTCCGCCCCGTCAAACGGGAGCGCACACGCAAGGATCTCCGGTGTAAACACATACCCGGTAAGAGCGCCTTCGGCAAAAAGGACAAAACGCGCTCCGTCTTTGGCCGCTTCGCGGCTCAACATCTCCACTTGCCGGAGATTTCCCGCGACATCGCCGGGGCGGCAAACAATCTGTGCAGCAGATACACGCATGGTGGGAATCCTTATGTTAAATGCAATTTGCGCGAAGGGAAAACATTGGGGGACGCATTGCAGCAATGCGAATTTGCATCAATGCGCGTAGCCCCAATCCAGGAGCTTGCGCGCAAATACGTCGCGCTCGTTGGCGGAAGAAAATCCGGTAACGCAAAGAAGAATACGGCGATTGTCCCGCAATGCGCTCACCGTTACGCAAAAGCCGGACTTGTCGATAAAACCGGTCTTAAGGCCGTCCACGCCGGGGTATTGAGGCCGCACCAGCTTGTTGTGGTTCGAAAGCATGGTTTTATCGCCCCGGATGTAGGCGACTTGGGTCCCCGCCCACGTCATAAGCTGCGGATACTCCAAAAGACGCTCTCCCAGTCGAACCATGTCCGCGGCGGAACTCACCGAGTTCGGCGTCCCTGCTATCGGAAGGCCGTGGCAGGAGGTGAAACGCGTGTTGATCATTCCCAATTCGCCCGCGCGGCGGTTCATTCGAGCAATAAAAGCGTTCATATCGCCGCCGCCGATGAATTCCCCCACCTGATACGCCGCGTCGTTGGCGCTCTTAATGGCGACCGCCATTAAAAGATCGGAAAGGGGAAACGTTTCCCGCGTGTCAAGCCAAATCTGGCTCCCCCCGATTTTGGCGGCGGCCTGTGTAACAGGAACAGGCGTATCCAAAGTCAATTTCGCGTTGGATTCCAGCTCCTCGCAAGCCAGGAGAAGCGTCATCATTTTCACCATGGACGCAACGGGCACGGAGCGATCCGATTCCTTTTCCCACAAAACCTTGCGTGTATTCATGTCCACCATAATCCCCGTGCGCGCCGCGCGGGCTCCCGGCAATTCCTTCAAATCACCGCGAATCGCGCCGGAAAAATCAAACGGCGCGCCGAAACGCGGAAGTGCGGAGGCCACATGAAAACGGCCCCGGGCGGAGTGCGCGGACGGGGCCGTGGAGGAAACAGCCGGAAGCGTCGGGTTCGGCTCCCGGTAGAGCGGTTGAACAGGCGGTTCCGGCGCGGGCGCCGGATCCGCCGCCGGAGCGCATCCTTTGAGCATAAAAGGCAACAGAACCGCCAGGTGAATCCCGAGGACAACCCCCAGAACGATGAACAAAAGCCGGTGCTTCCCCGGAGAATTCTGCCGCGCCATGCCTACGCTTTTCCTTCCCGCTTACGGGCCATGCGGTTCAGGGCGCTTATCAGCGCCGCGATGGCTGCCCGGTCGATGTTGGAATGTTCGCCGGCGCCGTAGATCAGGCTGCCGTCGTCCTCCATGCGGATTCCGACGAAAGCCAGCGCCTTGGCATCGGCGTCGTTCCCCATGGAACGCTGCGAAAAATCCTCCAGCTTGAACGCGGGAAGACGGCCGGAGGCCGTCAGCGTGTGCGCCACGGCCGAAAGCGGCCCGTTCCCCTGCCCCGTGAGTTCATACGCAACGTCGCCGACGTGGAATGTCAGGCTCACGCCGAGGCGTTCACCGGAAACAACCGTCGCACGCGTGTAGTCGCTCATTCGGTAGGGTCCTTCGATGTTGACGAACGCGTCGCGAAAAATCGTATGAATTTTTTCCGCCGAGAGCTCGCCGCCATCGCGGTCGAGCACTTTTTGCACCGCGTCGCCGATCGCCGGATGCATCGCTTTCGGAGGACAAATACCGTATGTTTTTTCCAGGAGGTAGACAATTCCGCCTTTCCCCGATTGGCTGTTGACCCGGATCAAATCCTCGTATCCGCGCCCGATGTCGGCCGGATCGATGTGCAGATACGGCATCTTCCACCCCTGTTCGAAGGCGGAGGTGATTTCGCCGCGCTGCTCCATCCCCTTGCGGATGGCGTCCTGGTGCGAGCCGGAGAACGCGGTGAACACCAAACTGCCCGCATACGGATGCCGCGGATGGATGTCGATCCCCGAGAGCTCCTCCACAATGCGCCCGATTTTGGGCAATTGTGAAAAATCCAGCCCCGTATCGATCCCCCGCGAATGCAAATTCAATGCCAGAACCAGCAAATCGAGATTACCGGTGCGCTCTCCATGTCCGAAGAGGGTGCCCTCCACGCGCGTCGCCCCCGCCAGGATCGCCAGTTCGCTGGCCGCCACGGCGCACCCTTGATCGTTGTGCGAGTGGATACTGATGGTGGTTTCGCCCATATACGGGTACTGCCCGCAGAAATATTCGATCAAATCGGCGTAGTGGTTCGGCGGACGCCGCTCGACGGTGGCCGGCAAATTCAGGACAAAATCGTCCTTGCGCGCCGGACCCCACTCCTCCTTGACGGCGGCGCAGAGGTCGATCACAAAGTTGATGTCGCTGTCGGTAAACTCCTCCGGCGAAAACTCAAACGCCACATGCCCCAGGCCGCGCGCGGCCAATTCGTCGCGGATGATGCGGACGCCTTCGACGGTCATCTTGCGGATTTGCTCGCGCTCGCGCCCGAAAACGAATTTCCCATGCAGATCGGACGTCGGCACGTAGCAATGGAGCAGACCGTTTTTTACCCCGGCCATACTTTCCACCGTGCGCTCGATCAGGTGCCGCCGCGCTTGGGTGAGCACGGAGATGCGGACGCCGTCCGGAACCAGATTTTCGGTGATCAGGCGGCGTACCAGCTCAAAATCGTCCTGGCTTGCGGAGGGAAACGCCACTTCAATGTCCTTGAAGCCGATGGAGAGGAGCATGTTGAAGTAGATCAACTTCTGCTCCGGGTTCATGGGAACCGGAAACGCCTGGTTTCCATCGCGCATATCCACGGAAACCCAGCGTGGGGCATGGGTGATGACACGGTCCGGCCATTGCCTGTTTTGGATCGGCACCGCGGTCGGATATCGGTATTTACTGATGATTTCTTTCATTTTTCTTCCGGGGTAATTCTGATTTTCGTACTTTAATTCATGACTCTTGCAACAAGACGCGTACGTCGGCGGCCAGGCAAACCACGCCGCAGAGCCACGGGTTTGCAGAATCAGCCGCCGACGCCGCTAAGTCGGCCCCCGGGAAGCAGAATGAAGCGTCCTGTCGCGAACTGGACGGTCCGAACAGGGTGTGCGTGCGCTTCGGAAGCGCTTGATTGGGACTTTGCTTCATTCATAATTATCGGATAATGTATCCCCTCCGGATTCAAAATTCAACCCCCTTCGGATAAAAATACTTCTTTTTGCACGTATTTCGCTTAAAATCGCCTTGCGAAAGCACCTTTCAACGTGTATAGTACGCCATCTCGAAACAATAAAGGAACGCCATGCGCGAACGCAACGGAAAACAGGACAACGAAGACCCCGGACCTCGATGGTGTGCGCTCCGGCGGAATCCGGCGCCGCGCGTGGCTTTCACCGGTCGTGCGAGGATGCCGCGCTGATTCTTCCCCGCCGCTTGGCGCCGCCTCTTGATCCAGCGTCTCCGGACAGGAGAAAACGCTATGCTGCGAAATCATGACCTTGTGGACGGCAGAATCGTATGCCGTACCGACGACAAGCCGGGAATGATCCAAGTTTACAGCTCCCCCACGGATGAAGAAAAACGGTATTTGATTCAGACGTACGGTATCGATGAACATACCCTCCTTTCGGCGTTGGACGACGACGAAATTTCCCGTGTGGAGTACGAAGCCAACCATGTCGCCGTCATCCTGAAGCGTCCGCGTTATTATAAGGCGGGGCGGAACCTTGAATTCAAAGTTTCCTCCCTGGGAGCTTTCTTATTCAAGGACAGGATCATCATCCTCCAGGCGGAAGCGAATCCGCTTTTTGAACACGGGCGGACACTCCTGCGCGGACAGACGATCCCGGGCATCCTCCTGCGGCTGCTGCACCACTCCACGCACCATTTCCTGGAACACCTGCGCGTGATCCGGAATATTTCCGATGAAATCGAGCATAAAATCGAATTTTCCGTAACAAACAAGGCGCTGGTGAATATGTTCACCCTCCTCAAGAGCCTGACGTATTACGAGAGTGCGACCAGCGCCAACCAGGTGCTTCTCCTCAAGCTGCGCAACGACGCGGGAAAGATCGGCTTCAACGAAGAGGAGCTCGACTTCCTCGACGACATTACCGTCGAAAACAAACAGTGCGACAATCTCGCGGGCATTTATACCGGAATTTTGACCGGCATGTCCGACGCCCGTGTTTCGGTCGTGAGCAACAACCTTGCCATCATCATGAAATACCTTGCGTTCATCAACATCGTCTTTATGCCGTTGAACGTGATCACCGGGTTGGGCGGCATGTCCGAATTCACCATGATGACCGACAAACTCTGGTGGCCGCACGCCTACAGTCTGCTCCTGCTCGGGATGATCGCCACCGGCTACATCACCTACCTCCTGGTCCGCCGCGTCGGCACCGGCGATGTAACCAACCGGAAAGGATGAGGCGATGAAAAACACAAATAAAAAAACAAAGCCGGTTCTTTCGCGGAAGGTGCAGGACAAACTCCACCTCGAATACCGGCGCTGGGATCAATTCGCACTGCTGCTTGCCGGAGTGATCGTCCTCGCCTGCCTGGTTTGCAACGGAAGATCTTTTGAGCTTGGCGAACCGACCATGCACGGATTTTTGCTCTGGTTCCTCCTCTGCAGCGCTTATCCGCTGATGGAGCTTTTGGGGTTGCTCAACCTGCTTCTCGGCATCCCGGCGAATCCATGGATGCGTTTTCTGATGTCGCGCGAAGTGCTGGCGCTCGGGCTTCTGGATATCGGAACACTGCTGATGCTTTGGGGCGTATGGCGTTTCCATCTGGGGCGGAAGCTCGGAACGACCGCGCTGCGCACGGCGGGGACCTTCCTGGCCATTTACCTGGCCTGGGGGGTGTTGCAGTTTACATTCTTCTTTCTCTCGTTCGTCTGGACGCACGGCGGATTCTCCTCCTTTCATAACCATATGCAGGAGCCGGGCGCGCCCAGGACGGTCCAAAGTGTGAAAAATTAAAAAAATCGTACCCTTCGCTTGCTTTTTGAGGAAACACGGTTATATTAAGTTGTATCCGGTGGCGGGTTAGCTCAGTTGGTTAGAGCGTCGGAATCATAATCCGCAGGTCCCTGGTTCGAATCCTGGACCCGCTACCACTTTTTCCTCTTCCACATCTTTTTCACCCCCCGCTTTTTTGGAAAACTTTATGCCGTGCATGAAGAAAAAGCAGTTGAAAAAACCATCGGCATATGCTATTGTACCGGACGTTTAGAAACCTCTTTGATCAATAATTAATCGAGTCCTTAGGCCTATGTTGAATAACCGCCCAACAGTACACTTACTATGAACGAGTCCACAGTACATATCCGGCGCGCCGAAGCAGCCGACAGTGAGGCGATGGCGGATATTCAACGTCGTTCGTGGAGCGCGGCCTACGCGAAATTGCTCCCGCCCGGAGTGATCGCGCAAAAAAACGCGGGACGTTCCGCCCAGTGGAAACGACTTCTCCAAGAGGATGCGCAACCGGGTGTCAACTACTTCCTGGCCGAAGTAAGCGGCACTCCCGCCGGAATGATCGTATTCGGCCCCTACCGGGATGAAGATCTTCCCGGCGCAGGGGAGATACGCGCCATATACCTCCTGCCGGAATATTGGCGCAAAGGAATCGGTACGCAATTAATACGCTTTGCAATGGCGGAACTTAAAAAAGCAGGATACAGCAAGGTTTCCCTATGGGTCCTTGCCGGAAACTCCAACGCCATTGGCTGTTATGAAAAAAGCGGCTTCACGCAAGACGGCAGGAAGCAGGATACCATTGGAATTCCGGTTATCGAACTGCGTTATTCGTGTTCTTTGCCCTGAACTATTGCAGCGTCGCCATAATAGCCTCGACCCGCTTCGGATCGAGCCATTCGACTTTGCCGGAATCAAGCTGATAGATGCCGCCTGCGATGAGAATTTTCCCCTTCTGCACGGCGGCGCGTGTTTCAGCGCTGCGGAACAGTAAGTTCCGGATCTGCTGCTCCACATTCGCGCGGATACAGGCGTTCAGGAGATCTTTTCCGGCAAGTTCCGGCGATGCGCGACGCACCTGCTCGACCACGGCGCGGATCGGGGCAAGGAGCGCCGGAATGTGCGCCTCCAGCTTATGCGCGGATTCTCCGGCAAGCGCGGCGGTTACCGCACCGCAGTCGGAGTGTCCGAGAACGAGAATCACGGGCGTGAATGCATGAAATACACCGTATTCGACGCCGCCGATTTCATCCTCGCGCGCCACATTTCCCGGTACGCGCACGACGAAAAGATCCATGATGCCGCCATCGAAAATCAGTTCCACCGGCACGCGCGAATCGGAACACCCAAGGATGGTTGCGACGGCGTAATCCCCTTGGTTCTTCTCCGCGGCAAGCGCCCGGCGCGCGGGAGAACAATGAACATGCTCGACTTTATCGGCGACAAAACGCGCATTGCCCTCGCACAGCAAGGCAATGATTTTCTCCGGCGCGGGCTTTTTACCGAAGGAATCATGAAATTCGTGCGCACATCCGGAAATTCCGAAAGTCAGTATCGCGGCAATAAACAAAAGCGTGATTTTCATTCTTTTTTCCTCAACGTTCCGGCGTTACCGTGATTTGGTAGCGGATCGGTTTGACCGCGGCGGCGACGCCGGCGCTCAAGGCTTCCCAGCGTTGGCGGGCAAGCTGGATGATCTCCTTCTGTGCCGCCGAACCCTGAACGCCAGGAATGCGCTGTCCCAGCTCGAACGCGACGGATTTGCTTGCCCATGATTCAAAATCCATACGCTCCCAAATGAGCTTATCAAGCTGGATGAACTGCCCGCGAAACGGATTGTCGTTCAAAAATTCAACGGCCAGATTGATCCCGGAAGCCAAGTCCTCCCTGGTGAAACTGCGCTTGAACTGACCGAAATGAACCGTCGCTTTGGCGGTGGGAATGGCGTTAACCTTCAGGATAAAGCGATTCAGCTCCTGGTTGAACGGAATGAAAGGCAAGAGCGCCGCATTCCGGCTGTAGTGGTCGCCCGCGTTGAAGCAAAAGGGATAGCGGGTGCTTTCCAATTCGATTTTTCCTGTTTCCGCCTTCAACACCTTGTGTCCGGCAGTGGCCTTCCCTTCTCCGGAAGCGTAATCCATTTCGATTGTTCCGATGGCGCCGTCGAACCCCATCGCCTTCAAAAAGGCGTAAGCGATGACCATCTGCCCGTTGTGGTGCGGATGAACGCCGTCGTTACTCAGCAGATACTTTTCGCCGAACTTGGCTTTGGCGTCCGCCATCGCCTTGCGCATGATATGATGGACATCGACGAACGTCGCGCTGTTTTTTTTCGCCACCGCCGCGCCGATATCGCCAAAAGCGGCGAGCGTTTCGTTATAATCCGCCCCGGTGAATTTGCCGCGCTGGAACGATTCCGTATCCACCGTCGGCGGGGAACCGATCAGGAGTTTTACATTGTTTTCATGCATGAACACGGCGATTTTATTGAGGTGCTCTTTATATTTCTCACCGAGTTCCTCCTTGTATTTCTGGTACCCGGCGTCGTTCATCCCATAAAGAACGGTTGCGACCGTCGGAGCGTAAAACGCCTGGTTCGCCTCCATGCGCCAGGTGTAACTGGTGGCGGTTTCCCCATTTTTGCTCAGGAGCATCACCCGCGTATCGCGCAAGCCGGAGCACGCGGTGAGATATGCATTGATGTAAATACCATAAATCCGCGCTTCGGTAATCGAGTCGCCCAGAATCGCCAGCCGGTCGCCATCCTTGAGCAACGGCTCAGCAAACACCCCCGGCGCTATACCGAGCAACAGCGCCAAAACAATAACCATCCCTTTTTTCATCATACTCCTTATGCTTTCGTTAACGAACTTTTGAACCGTATGTTTGTGCTCCCGTTTGCGTCCAGACGGTAACTCCGTCGTTCGCGAAAAAATAGAATGCCGTATTCCAGGGGATACAGGCCGTCTGCGCCGTACTTGCTTTAACGTAAATATCGCGTGTTGTTTTATTGGTCAACATACTGCCGTCGAATTGAATCCATTTTACGGAACCATCCGATGAGCCGGAATTTCCACCCGCCGGGTAGCCGGGCGTACCCGGCTGACCACTGCGCACATGGTTCGTGAGCTCCCAATTGCCCTCGTTCCCGCCGGTGGGAGCGAAAAGGAGACGGGCCTGGTCATACCACAACGCCGCGCCGCCGGAAGCCGGCATGTTTCCTTGCCTGGAAGCCGTCCGCACAATGCGGGCTAGCACCTCGCTGTTCGTCGGCGCAATGATTCCATTGGTTGCACTGAAAAGTGAGCCACCGATATACCCGTAATGCTTTTGCGCCACATTGGTACGCGGAGAGGAGGGGCAGACCATCACCTTGCTCAGAGGAGGCTGATTGAGCCCACTTTCAAAGAGTGGATTGGTCGTCTTAGGAATCGCGTCGTAGGTGTTGAGTTTGCCGCTGATGTAGTTCTTATAAAACACATTCATGGCAATCGAGATCGGGTTGGTCTGCGCCATCGCGGCATGGTCGGGCGCATATTGCCCGAAGGCGCTGCCGGAGCCGTTGAAACACATCGGCATCAAATAACGGTAATCGCCCTCGTAGTTGATGCTCGCCACGACAAGCTGGCGGATATTTCCGCGGCAATTGCTGCGGCGCGCCTGTTCGCGGGCCTGATTCAGCGCGGGAAGAAGCATTGCCGCGAGAATCGCAATGATGGCAATAACAACCAGAAGCTCGATCAACGTGAATTGTCTTCGTTTCATTGCATTTTTCCTTGAATTTGGGGAGCTATTCTTCATAAAACGCAACGTCGCCGGACCGAGGAGGACGCCCGGAACGCAAATCATCGATGATGCCGAACCCGCGGAGAAGAAGCTCGCGCACATTGACCATGAAGTATTTAACAGGAAAGTCGTGCGCCTGCGCAAGCGGGTAGTTCCCATGGGAAACCAGCGTAATTCTTCGGGCGCGCTCCTCGCCAAGCATCGCGCGAAGAGCGGTGATTACGTGCGGGAGCAAATTGTCATCGCCGACAAGGATGGAGTCCGGAACATTCGCTTCACGCCCGGTAAAGAGCAAACGCACCACCGACGCACAAAAACTCGGTGCTCCGGCCTGAAACACATGGTAAAACTCGGGAGGGCAATGCATGTTCAGCGCCTCCACGGACGCACGCAAATGCAATTCACGGCCGCGTTCGACCTCCGGATCCATTGTCGAGCTGGACATAAGGATTGCCAATGTACGGCAATTCTGCCCGGCGATGTAACGCAATGCCCGCGAATAGAGCTCATCGGACCCGGTGGTCAGTGGTATGACGCCGGCTGTTCTGCCTGTTTTGCCCATAATCGCCACGCGGGGCAATGTCGGATCATCCAAAATCGGAGTTTCAAGCAATTGGTATGGCTGGGCGGCGAAAAAGAGCCCGGCCAGCGAACGGGTACGGACCGCCTCGAGAAGCGCCGGATAGTCGGAGGTTTCGTGCGAACCGTTGAGCTCGAAAAAAACACGGATGTCGCACCCCTTTTCTTCTTGCAGCCCATTGGCGACACGAACAAGGGTACGGCAGAACATGCTCTCCAACTTCGACGTACTGTAGAGCACAAGACCATAGCGCCCGAGGTGCGGCGGCACACGGCTGACCCGCGTCCCCTGGCGTCCGTTCGCGACCAGAACGCCGTCGTTCAGGAGAACCTCAAACGCGCGCTGTACCGTCAGGGAGGAAGCGTCGAATTTTTTCTCAAACCATGTCCGGGGCGGAATCAGCGCCTCCGGCTCCCATTGTCCGGAAACAACTTTGTCCCGGACGTACTCAAGGAGTTCTTCGCGCTTAAAGGGCTCCCGCCCCTGGCGTTTTCCGGGTGGCGATACGGCATGGTGTAATTTTTCAAGCGATGCGGGCATGTGTGTTTATTTCCTTCACTTTATATTATAAGTGAAACGAATAAGAATGTCAAGTCCCGACATAAAAAAAGTGAAAATCGGCATCAGGAAATCTCCTCCAACGGTGTGCAAAAAGAAAAAACGCCGCTCTTCCAAAACAGGAACGCGGCGCTAAACAACATAAAAATGGTACACCCAGCAGGACTCGAACCTGCGACCCAATGATTAAGAGTCATTTGCTCTACCGACTGAGCTATGGGTGCATCACAGATTATACTATAGACTCCATTTCGATAAAATCAAGGTACGCATGAGGCTTTTTTACGAAAATCTTCGATCAAGGTACGCGAAATGGAGCCGAAGTCGGGGACGGCGGGAAAGCGGTCCACGCTGAAAAAGGCGGCGTCGGTAATCTCCACGCCGTCCGGGCGCACTTCGCCGCCGGCATAATCGGCGGTGAAGCCGAGCATCAGCGAGTTGGGAAACGGCCAGCTTTGACTGCCGAAGTAGCGGATATTCTCCACTTCGAGCCCCACCTCCTCCCGCACCTCGCGCTGAACCGCTTCTTCCAGGGTTTCCCCGGCCTCCACAAAACCCGCGATCAAACTGTACAGCCCCTCCGCGAATTTGGCGTTGTGCGCCAGAAGAAGCTCCTCTTTGCGCCGGATCGCCACAATCACCGCCGGAGAAAGGACCGGGAAATGCAGCGCCGCGCAATCCGGACAGATGCGCGCGATCTCCTCCGTCGAGTCACGGAGCGCCGCGCCGCAACTCCCGCAATAACGGTGGCGCTTCCGCCAACTCTGCAGCGTGAGCGCCCGCGCAAGCGCCAGCCTTTCAAGCTCTGGAAGGCGATGCAGGGCCAAACGGAAATCCAGCATCCTGTCCCACCCTCCCGTACTTTCCAGGGCCACGCAAAGTTGCTCGCCGAATCGCCCGATCACAAGGTGCTCGGCATAATTCGGCACCGGGTCTTTGCCGGCGCGGGGAAGACGGATCGCTCCGTCCGCGTCCTGGACCACCGCCACCTGCCGCGCGGAAAGGAGAATCACCCGCCCCGCCAGGGGGCCGACGATCTGCGTGGGCGTAAGAGGATAAAAATATTCTTTCATTTGCCTCCCGCAAAGAAATGTTCGGCATTCGCCGTTGTTAATTCCGCCAAATCCGCCAAGCTCATTCCGCGCTCTTCGGCCACGCGCTTACCGATGTGCGGGAGGAGGCCCGGATGGTTCTGCTTCCCCCGGAACGGCACGGGAGCAAGATAGGGGGCGTCCGTTTCCAGCAAAAGACGGTCGTTGGGAATGACACGCAGCGTGGCGCGGATATTTTCCGCTTTCGGGAACGTTACCATGCCGGTAATGCCGAGATAGGCCCCCAGGGCAAGGAATTTTTCAGCCCACGCCGGCGTCCCGGCAAAACAATGCAAAACCATGCGCCCTCCCCCGGAGGCAAAGTCGCGGAGACGGTCGAAGCACTCTTCGTACGCGTCGAAGCGGTTTTCCGCATCGCGGCAATGAACGATGGCGGGAAGATTCCATTCCAGCGCCCGCAGGAGGAATTCGTCGAACACGCGCCGCTGTTCCGCGCGGGGCGAGAAATCGTAGTAGTAGTCCAGTCCGATCTCCCCTACCGCGCGCAGTTTGGGGTGATGATGGAACAACTCAAACTCCGCGGGCGCGTTCAGGTACTCCCCCGCGGAGTGCGGGTGAACTCCGGCGGAGAAATACGCCGCGGGAACAGCTTCGGCAAACGTACGCGCATGGAGGCTTTCCGTATAATTCGCCCCGACCGCCATCAGGCGCATGGAGGCGCTTTCCGGATGGAGGGCCAAAAACTCCGCCGGGGAAAGGTCGCCGTAATAATGAAAGTGTGTATCAAACCATTGGATCATGTTACTTCCAGAAAAAAAAGATTTTGCGGAAAAGTCCGCCGGACTTCGGCGGAGGTTCCGCCTGGAGCGGCATCGGAGAAGGCGTTTCGGTTTCCGGAGCGCTTTCCAGCAAGCGCCCCGTGAGCCCCCCGAGCTGGGCGACCATGTTGCGCGCGTTGGCGCTCAGAAGATCGCTGCCGATACGCCGCAAGTTAACCTGCGGCGATTCAAAAGAACCGCGGACCGTGATCGGAAGGATGACTCCGCCGAGATTCGAGAGAAGTTTCAGTTCACGGACCTCTCCCTCGCGCGCTCCTTCCTCCGCGTCATACAAAGGAAGGCGTCCGGTAAAATCCATGCTTCCCACAGGCGACCCGCGCTCCAGGCGGCATTCTTCCAGAAGCAAATCCCCTTCCTGAAAACGAATTTTCAGCTTCCCGGCGGCAAAACGGAGCGCGTTGAACTGCCCTTTGGTATCGCCGAGGCGGATGAAGGCGTCGGCATAATTCTGCGGGTTCAACATACGGTCCGGAAGTATGTCGCGCAAGCGCACCATAACCTCCAGCGGAAGAAAAATCAGTTTACCCATCGGGGTTGCGGCGTAACCATTGGTGAACTCCAACGCGGAGAAGGTTCCCGTCATCGTTCCGGCGAGTTCCAGTGTTTTTTCCGCCTGGAATTTCCCGGTGATGTCCCAGTGGAGGTTTTCGGCGTAGCCGCGCACAAAATCGCTGTCCGCCGAACCGAACCAGCGGTTGAGCGTTTTCAAGGGAAGGTCTTCCGTGGCGACCCCGCGGCTGCGGAAGCGGATCGCGCCGGATTCTTCGGCAGAGCAATGTGTCGCCCCCTCGAAGAGTCCGCCGGAAAGGAGATGGAAACGGAGCGGGTCCACGGCAATCTCGTTTTTGTCGAGCGTGGCGTTTCCCGTGATGCCGGTGTCGTTGAAATTGTCGCGCAGCAACCGCTCCACCTGAAATTGTATCTCGTATTTCCGGTTGAAGTGAAACGCCGCACCGGGCGACGGCTCGGGGAGGACGAACGGCGGAGCCTCTTCCGTTGCGGGATAGGGGCCGAGATTGAGCGTCGGGATCCGTAGACTGATGCGCACGGGTTCGCCGGTCGAAACCAGCGGCCAATCGATGGAGCCGTTCCAGGCGGCGATGGGTGTTTCGGCGGTATTTATGCGTCCGTCGATACGGCGTATGGCGTAGCCGCGGTCGGAGGAGTCGAATTGAAGCTCCATGCCGCCCGAGAAGGGAACGCTGAATTGCGGCAGGGAAACCCGGTCGATAACCACGCCTCCGGAACAAGTGCCAAGCCGCTCTTTGCCGTTGTAACGAACTTCCGCGCGTCCGTGGATTTGCGCATCGGTGAGGAGACCGGGGCGGATGAGGTTGAAGAAATTTTCATTCAAGTAACGCAGGGAAACCTCGCCGTTGAACGAGCCGTCCGCAAGGGAGTACCGCCCCGGGAGTTCGAGCCGGAGCGCCGGTTTTCCTTCTGCGAGAGCATAGAGATTGAAATTACGAAGCTGAAGCGTGTCCTGGTCGGGCATTTGCGCGTCGAAATCGCACCGCACGCCGATGTTGCGGAAATTCCAACCAAGTCCGTTGAACTCCGCCTGCTCCACATCGACCCTGCCGTCGAACCCGGCGGAAGAGAGATTCGGCTGAATATGAAGGCGTGTTTCGAGCCGTACTTGCCCGGAGGGCATTTGAATCGGGGAGAGCGGAAAAGCGGCGGCAAGCAGCGCGCCCGGAAATTCGCCGCGCAGAATCGCTTCCAGGCGGCGCGGCGCGGCGCGAAGCTCCGTATTCCAGCGAAACGGCTCGAATTCGCAGCGCAGGCGGCTCCGGTCGCGTCCGTCAAGCTGAAGATCGAGGCGGCGGATGTCGAATACACCTCCGCTCCGGCCGCCGGTCATATCCAACTGTCCGGCGAGCGGACGGAGCTCCCGGAGGAAAAGGTACGGCTCCGCGCGATCCTGCGGAAGAAATTCCAGAAGCGCGGCGGAAAGGTCGCAAAGGCGTAGCTCGAAATCCGTATTTTTTTCCGCCGGATGGTGCGTTCCGGTCAACGAGAAATTCACAAGATCCTCTCCGGCAGCACGCGCTCTACCCTTCAATCCCCAAAGAATTTCTTGCGCCGCATTCCGTGTTGCGGAAAAATCCACCTCACCGTCGAGCGTTTTGCCCATGTCGCCGGATGCAAGGCGCACACCGGAGGCATGCCCCGTTCCCCGCAATGTGCCGGGAAGAGCGAAATTTACTTCCGCATCGAGCGCGCCCGCGGCAATCCATGGACGATGCTGAGCGGCGGGGAGAAAATTCAGCAACCGCAAATCGAGGCCGTGAACACTCATGTGCACATTCGGGAGATCCGGCCCGGCAGCGCCGTCTTTCCATGAATAGCGGACGGGACGGGAGAGAGTGAGGGCGGCTTGTTCGCGGCCTTCGCTCTCCAAACGCATCTCCAGAAGTTTCATATCGGCACTCCCTGCGGCAAGATCGAACGCGAAATCATGCGCCATGCGCACATCGAAAGGAGGCAGCGTGAAGAGAGAGGAACCAAAAACAGCGTTTCCTTCGCGGCGAAGCGCCCCCTCCCCGCGCAAATTAAGGCGCACCCCCGCCCGGTAATCCAGGTTCCCCGCGTAATTCCCCGTTATATTCCCGGGGTTGAAATCGCGCAAAAAACCGCAGAGAACCGCGGGAATCGCCCCGCCGCCAAGCGCGACATCGATGTCGCCGCGCAACTCCAGGGGCGCGGGGTGAAAAATGCCGGAGGCGTCCAAACGCGTCATCGCGGTTTGATTCTGGTACTGGCGGAGCTGTAATTTACGGAGCTCCGCCCTATGCGCGTCGAAGCGGCCATCCACACTCAGCGCAAGGCGGTGTTCCGGGCCGAGCTTCACCGCGTTGATCGCACCGGAAAGTCCGCCGAGATCGATGGCGAGCCGCCCGTCCGCGGGGATCAGGAACGCGTTGAGATTGCCTTTGTAGGCGGCGGTTAAATCGGCGCCCTCCACGCGGATGTCGCGCCCGGCCTCCAGCGCGAATTTAGAAGTAAGCGTGATGTTCACCGGAGCATGGTTGGTCAGGCGGTCGGCGCTGAACTCGGCGGAGTGAAGGCGAAAGCGGGCGATTTCGCCGCTCTTTTCGGTCAGGCTTACATGCAACGCCGCGTCCCGTAGACGAACATTGCGTATATCCAGAAAAATGCCGGATACGGAGCCGTGCGAAGGCGTGGAGGGTACCGTATTCCAGTTTCCCGCCGCGTCGCGGAAAAATTCAAAGCGCGGACGTTCCGCCGCAAGCGCGGAACCCTGAAGATTCCCGCGCAAAAGGCCGTAAAGCGAGTAATCGAACAAAACCGCGTCGGCAGTGAAAAACGGCGTTTTTCCCGGCAGCGCCACCTGAACGCTCCGGAGGCGGACACGCGAACCGAAGAATCCCCACTCGGCGTGTCCCGTCTGGATTTCCACCCCCGCCCGGCGACTGACGAACGGCAGGAAAAAGCCGCGCAAAAAAAATGTCCCGCTTATAAAGAGATAGAATGCCGCCAGCCCCGCCGCGAAGAGCGGCAGGAAAAGCAACAGAAAAAGGCGGCGTTTTCGAGTCATGGGCAATTATTGACGCGAAAAAAGCGCCTCCAACTCCGTTTGAAAGCTCCGCAAATCCTCTTCGGTGGGCTTCCCCACGGGCTTGTCCAGCGCCAGTCGACCGTACTGGTCGACAACCCACTCCGCCGACGCGCCGGAGGCGAAACGGACGGAACCGCCGGCAAGGGCGCCCGGGCGCAGAACCTTGCTCATTTCAATGTGGGTCTTCCCGTCGCCGGCTCCGGGGAGAGGCGCGGGTGCTTCCGGCGCCGGAGCCTCCGGAGCCTTCGGCGCCGGATCGCGTGCGCTCCAGTCGATTTCGTCGAGCGAACTTGCGAGAACACGGATATCCATAAAGGTCAGCGAGCGTTTGAACTGTTCGTTGATCCGGTTCTGGGCTTCGGAGAGCGTGGCGCCGTCTTTAAGCTGCTGCGCCAGAAATTTTTTAATCTCAAGATCGGAATCCATATTCGTTCCCTGTGTTATTAAATCAAGAAGCGTTGTGTTTACGCGGGTGTTCATCGAGGACACGGCGGATTTCGCCCGCCATGGTGGGGAGGCGGTGCGGTTTGGGAATGAAGCCGCGCGCCCCCTGGCGGAGAAGATCGCCGACTTCTTGTTCCGACATGAAGCCGCTCGAAAGAAGAACATTCACCCCCGGATCGATCGCTTTCAGACGAAAAAATGTTTCGTGCCCCCCCGCCTTCGGCATAATCATGTCCAGGAGAACGAGATCCACCTGGCGCGGATTGGCGGCGTAGACCTCCACGGCGTCTTCTCCGTTCTCCGCGAGGAGAACCGAGTAGCCGAGCTCCTGGAGCGCTTCGATCAGAAAGTCCCAAATGGTTTCGTGATCGTCGACAATCAGGATCGTTTCCGTTCCGCCGGGCAATTTCTTTTTTTCGCTCATTTTCGGCTCCTCATTTCCCATTAGTATAATGCCGATGCAAAAAATAGCAAGCGAAAAACGCCCGCTTGCCCTAAAAGACGTCTAAAATCAGCGTGTGCGGTGGTCGAGGACGCGCTTGGCCTTGCCTTCGCTGCGCGTTATGGTGCCGGGAGCCACCAGCTTGATGCGGACGCGGAGGCCGATCACGCTTTCCACCGCTTTCCCCAAACGCTGCTGCAAGTCTTCCATCGCACGGACTTTGTCGGAAAACAAATCGCCGTTGATTTCCACATCGACTTCCACATTATCGAGGCCGCCGTCGGTGTACAACACGATGTTGTAGTGCGGCAACGTCCCTTCCACCGAAAGAAGCGCCGTTTCGATCTGCGACGGAAAAACGTTCACGCCCCGGATGATAAACATATCGTCGCTGCGCGTGGAGATGCGCGCGATGCGGCGGAGCGTGCGCCCGCAGGCGCAGGGTTCACTGACAAGACGCGTGATGTCACGTGTGCGGTAACGGATCATGGGCATGGCCTGCTTGGTCAGCGTGGTGAGCACAAGCTCGCCGGTTTCGCCTTCGGGGAGGACCTCGCCGGTGTCCGGATCGATGATCTCCGGGTAAAAATGGTCTTCCATGACGTGAAGCCCGTCCTGGCAGGCGCATTCGATGGCGACGCCGGGGCCGATGATTTCGGACAAACCGTAGATATCGTACGCCTTGATGCCGGCGCCGATTTCAATGCGTTTGCGCATTTCATGCGTCCACGGTTCCGCGCCGAAAACGCCGACGCGGAGCGGGAGGTCGCGGAGATCGATCCCCATTTCCAGCGCCTGTTCGATCAGGTAGTTGAAGTAGCTCGGCGTGCAGCAGACGGCCGTGGCGTTGAAGTCCTTCATCAGCATGATCTGCCGCTTGGTGTTCCCGGCGGAAGCGGGAACGACGGTGGCGCCGAGCATTTCCGCGCCGTAGTGCGCACCCAGACCGCCGGTGAAAAGGCCGTAGCCGTAACCGACCTGGATGACGTCTTGGTGCGAGAGCCCGCAGCTGATGAGGTTGCGGCAGACGACCTCGGACCAAATTTGAATATCGTGGGCGTTGTACGCCACAACGATGGGTTTGCCCGTCGTCCCGCTGGAGGCGTGGAGGCGGACGATTTCCGGCATCGGGCACGCGAAGAGGCCGAACGGGTAGGTGTCGCGCAAATCGGCTTTGGTGGAGAAAGGAAGTTTGGCAATGTCCTTCAGCGAACGAATGTCCGAGGGCTTGAGTTTTTGCGCATCCAGCCGTTCCCGGAAAAGGGCGACACGGTCGTACGCGAGCTGAACAGTGTTTTGCAGCCGCGAGGTCTGGAGGGTACGGAGGAAATCGAGGTGCATGAAATCGTGCGCGCTCTTGTCGTCGTTCAGGCCGGTGTTCACCTGTTTCATGGTGCTGGCATCCTTATAGTAAGGGTTGAAAAAAATATCCCTATAAGATAGCCCCTCTTTGGTCTTTTCGCAAGCGCACGCGGGAAGAAATCGGCGCTATCGTCGTCCACTATACCAGGATGGGCGGGTATTTTGCATGTTGTCGTACCAGGTGAGAACGTTTTGCGCCAGATTGCGCATAACATCGATTTCCCGGTGACCGAATGGAATGGCCCACGGGATGGCGGCGAGCGTATTGCAGGCGATGTAAAAGGCGAGAAGTTGCCAGAACGCTTCGGGCGGAGGACCATTCCAGTAGCCCTCCACCATGCCCGAGGCGAAGTGCGGCGCTTTTTGCGCGCACCAGACAATGCGGTTGAATTCCTCCCAGGGGTCGCCGTAATCGAAACGGTCGAAATCGATGATGCGAATCGCGCCATTTTCGAGCATCATGTTGCCGATGTGGTAGTCCCCGTGCTGAAAGCACTGCGGCCGCCCCGCAAGGAGGTCCCGATTTGCTTCGACGTAGCCCAGAAAATGTTCGTCGCCCGCAAAGCGGAATCCGCATTGCAGATACGCGCGGATTTTCGTTTCCGTTTTCCGGCGCATGCGCGGTTCCCACTCCTCCTGCTCCACGGGGGCCGGAATTTCGTGGATTTTCCGGAGAATTATCCCGGCCTCCCGGCCAAGACGGCATTGCTCCTCTGTGCCGAGAGAGGGAATGGTTTCTTCGGCGTTGCATCCCTCGATCCAAGTCTGGATCAGATACGCCCCCTCCGGACAGATGCCGACTTCAAGGGGAAGAGAGATGGGAAGCCCCATATCTTCGAGATGCCGGAGAAGTTGAAACAAGTGCATTGTCCGCTCATATTTTTCGCTGGGTATAACGCGGAGCAAGAGTTTTGTTCCATCGCTTCGGTGCGCGCAGTACTTTTTATCGGCGGACCAGCCTTTATCGATGAAATCCCGGCGGACGATGGAGGCGAAAAGGAGCGAATCCATCCTATATCTCCAGAATTTGGGCATAAAAATGGCGAGAGAGACGGGACTCGAACCCGCAACATCCACCGTGACAGGGTGGTACTCTAACCAATTGAGCTACTCCCCCGCGTAAAAAACGCGGCGACTTCCAAATGCGGGCCTTTGCCATAAGCAAAGTGGCGAGAGAGACGGGACTCGAACCCGCAACATCCACCGTGACAGGGTGGTACTCTAACCAATTGAGCTACTCCCCCGCATTCATTCGTCGACAGTTCCTTAATATGGCGCTCTTTCCTCAAAATGCAAGCAAAGAAAAAAAGAAATGATAGAAAAAATCACTTCTGCTGAAAAATCATTTGCCTTTTCAAAAAGAAAGAAGTATATTTATACATCCATTCGGGATATGCATTCATCAATGATGAAAGGACGAAGAAATGGCGGTAATGACACGGACATTCGGCGCGCTTGATTTGAGTGATCCGGCCAAGGCGGCGGACTACGTCAAGCGGAAGGCGCTGGAATATGGCGCGGACGCGGTGGGAATCGGCAACATCGAACGTTGGGCGGACGCGCCGATTCAGATGGACCCGAAGCAAATCATGCCGGAGTGCAAATCCATCATCGCCATGGCTTTCCGCGTGGAACGCGGGAGCCTTCGCGGGGTGGAAGAGGGGACGTTTTTCAGCAATTATTCCGCTATGGGCTACGGGGGGATCACGTACATGTACATGCCCATGACGGTCATCAACCTCTCCAAAGTCATTGAGGACGAGGGGTACGAAGCCGTGCCTATGGGGCACCAGAGCGACTGGCGCGGAATCGACAACTCCGGCTTCGCCCGGCCGGAGTACAGCCGCCCGGTTCGCCCCGGACAGGCACAGCCGGACATCATGATCCACCTCCGCTTCGCCGGATTCCTCTGCGGACTCGGTGAAATCGGGCTGAGCAAAATGCTTCTGACGCCGCAATTCGGCCCCCGGCACCGTGTCGGCATTGTCCTGACCGATCTCGAGCTGGAACCGGACCCGATTTACGATGGTCCCCGGCTTTGCAATAATTGCCGCGCCTGCGTCAACGCCTGCCCGGGAAAGTGCTTCAAAGACAAGAACACCGTCAGAGTCAATCTTGCGGGGCACGAAGTATCCTACATCGAACCGGAACTCTCTTTGTGCGACCGGACCTTTCGGGGTGAAGATTTGACCGATCAGGTGCAGCCAAATCCCTACGAGCCCCTCCAACCCAAAAGCCGTCCCGGCTGGTGGACGCCGTTCTATCACACGCCGCGTCATTTGTACAACACCGGGCAAGCCGTCTGCGGCTCGCGCGGGTGCACCCGCGCCTGCATGATGTCATTGGAGCAACGCGGCGTGATCGCAAACCAATTCAAGGAAAAATTCCGCCGCCGTCCCGCGTGGCGCGTGGACTGGGAGACCGAACCCGAGTACGCGCCCGGCACCGTTTTCCCTAAAAAAATCGACACAAGCAAAGCGGATTGAATTATGCCGCAATCGGAATTGGTTCAATCGGTCCTCAAGGCGCTGGATATCCTCCGGGCCGTGGCGGAAGCGCCGAACGGGCTGCGGCTCAACGAAATTGCCGAGCGTTTTGAAATGAAGACATCCACGGCGCACAACCTTGTGCGCACCCTCCGGGCACGGGGATTTCTCGACAAGGACGCGGCCAATCGCTTCTTGCCGGGGGCCGCGCTCCCCGAGCTTGCGCGCCATTCGGGGCGTTCGCGCACGTTGGAGGCGGCGGGCGAAACGCTGCGAAAGCTGGGGCGGATTTTTCCAAAAGCCGTACTGACATTTTCCGAACTGACCCCGGGGGCGATTTTCTGTCGCCTCCGGGTATCGCCGGATCGCCCCGGTGAATTGCAAACGCCCTTGGACCAACGCATCAACCCATACACGTCGGTTACAGCGTTGGTGCTGCAATCGACCGGGTTGAACGCGGCGGAATTCGAGCGTGTTTATCCGTTCGAGGAGTACGGCGCCGTCCGCTGGGGCACGCCGGAGGCCCTGGCGGAGGCGCGGAAAAATGTTCGGCGCAACGGATTTGCCCTATGGCCCGGCGCGCGCACGGCCATCGCCGTCGCCATTCCCGAGCACTTTGCCATCGGTTTAAGCACCGAAGACCCTCTAGCGGCGATTCCTCCGGAATTGTCGGCCGCCGCCGCCGCGCTGAAACAAAAACTGGAGAGCGCACAATGAAATTCGCCATCGGCTACCGGCAACCGGAAGGGAACGACAGTTTCGACGCGATTCTGGATGCGTACCGCGCATCGCTGGCCGAAGTGTATTTCTCCTGGCCCGGGCTGGCCAGCGGCCGCCCGGGGTGCGGTCCGGACTTCGGGGCGCAACGGATTCTTGAGGAGGACCTCGCCCATGCACGCAAACTCGGCCTCGCGCTGGACCTGCTTTTCAACGCCAACTGTTATGGAGCACATGCGGTAAGCCGTACGTTCGAGAATGAAATCCGTGCATTGATCGAATACACGGGCAACCTCGGGCTCGCGCCGGAGATCATTACCACAACCAGTCCCTTTGTGGCGGGAACAATCAAGAAATATTTTCCGGACATCGAAGTCCGCGCCTCCGTGAACATGCGCCTGGACTCGACGCTGGCGATGGGGTACCTGGGCGATCTTTTCGACTCCTTCCACATCCGGCGCGACCTTCAGCGGGATTTGGAAACCGTCCGCCGTTTTCACCGTTGGTGCGAAAAACGCGGGAAGAAACTCTGCCTCCTCGCCAACAGCGGTTGTCTGCGCAACTGTCCGGCACAGACCTTTCACGACAATCTTGTCGCACACGACCATGAAATCGCCGCGACGGACAACGTTCCCGGCTGCTCGCCGTTCCTCTGCCGCAATCTTTTACGCGACCCGGCGAACCACATCGAATTCCTGCGCGGGAGCTGGCTGCGGCCGGAGGAACTTGCCCTTTACGAACCCTATTTCAGCGTCGTCAAGCTCGCCACACGGCAGCACATGAATCCGCGAAGCGTCATCGGCGCGTATGCCGACGGACGCTTTCACGGCAACATGGCCTCCCTCACGGAACCCGGATTCGGCGCCCTTTACGTCGACAACGCCGCGTTCCCGGAAAGCTGGCGCGAAACGGCCCGCGGCTGCGCCGCCGACTGTCGGCAGTGCGGAAAGTGCGATGCAGCCTGGGCGTGCGTATCCAAAGGCAACGATCCGCTGAATTAGAGAAAAAGGGCGATGGATTGGAGCTTGGCATCGACGCCGTCGCCATTCCGGCACGCCGCGTCCAGGAAGGCGCGCAATCCGTAGAGGGGAACGCGGAAACATTCGATGTGTTCGGTATCCTCCGGTGTGGCGACGGGAGGAACCGGGTAGTCCGCGCCGTCGACTTCCATGCGGACAAGGGTGATGGTTTCGCCGGACATTCCCGGCGAACTGTACCCGGGATTTTCGACGGCAAGGACGCGCCCGCGGTATCCGGTTTCCTCCAGCAATTCACGTTCCGCGGTTGTTTCCGGCGTTTCACCCGGATCGATGAGTCCGGCGGGCAGCTCGATCAGGTAACGTCCCGCCGGTGGACGAAACTGGCGAACCAGAATAAGTTCTCCGGCGGGGCGGACGATAGCGACAATGCCCACCGCTCCGCGTCCCCCCACGCGGGAGGCGCCTTCCCAGTGGCGGATTCGTTTTTTCTCGTCGGAAAATTCCAGGCGCTCAAGCTGCAGGAACATTCCTCGCTGCAAAACATCGCGCCGTAAAAGTTCTGCCTTCATTCTCTAATAATCCCTTCTTTTTTTCTTATTTATCAGGAATATGATTTGCATTCGGGATTTTTCAAGTTACATTATGCAAAGAATAGCGAAAATATCTTTCGCAGCCGCATACCCCGACCTTGAAACCAATCCCGAAGACTATGATTATCGGCATTACCGGAGCGTTCGGCAGCGGGAAAAGCACAGTCCTGAGCGCATTTTACGACGCGGGCTGGCAAACCCACAGCCTTGACGCATGGGTCCATGAACTGTACGACGACCCCGGGCAGAGGACTTTTCTGATGGAACTGGCCGCCCGCTGGGGCGCGGATATTCTGCGGGCGGATGGACGGCTTGAGCGGCGCGCCGTAGGGAAGATTGTTTTTAACAATCCGGAGGAAATGGAGTTTTTGTGCGAAAAGCTCCACCCTCTTTTGCGCCGCAGGCTGGGGGAATTGATTGCACTTCCGGCGCCTTCGCCAATTGCTGTGGAGGTACCGCTCCTTTTTGAGAGCGACTGGAGCGCGGCTTTTGACCTTACACTGGCGGTCTGGGCTCCGCGCGAATTGCGTGTTGCGCGGCTCGCCGCGCGTGGTTTCAGTGCCGCCGATATGTTGGAACGCGAGCGTCTTCAGCTCCCGGCGGACGTAAAACTTGAACGGGCCGATTGCGCACTGTTGAACATAGGCAGCGAAGAACAGTTGCGTCGGCAATGTAATTACTTTATCAACCATTTGGAATTTTAAAAAATGAGCGAAGACGAGAATTTGTTGTTTCCCGAGGAACCCGAAATCACCGATGCGCCCAAGAAGCGCCGGGGCCGTCCCCCGAAAGCCGCGCCGGCCGATGCGGATGCAACGCCCGCGGCGCCCGCGGTGCCCGTGGCCACTGTACCGGAACCTCCTGTTGCTCCGCCACCGCCCCCTGAAACAGCCCCCGTCGCCCCCCCTGCCGAGGTGGAATCCACACCGCAACCCCAGGGACAAGGGCAAAATCAGCCGCGACCGCCCCGCAAACAGCAGCATGCGCAGCAAGGCCAACACCACGGAAACAACGATTCCCGCAACCGCGACCGCAACCGCAACAACAACCGTGACCGCAACCGCAACAACAATGGCGGGAACTACGGAAACCACGGGAATTACAACAGCGGCGGCGGACATTACGGCAACCACGGAAACAACGGAAATTACCCGCGGCGACGGGAACGCATGGAAGAAGAATATCTCCCGGAACCCACCGAGGCCGACGCGGACGAAGTGATGCGCGAATTGCTTGCGCAGGAATTGAACGCCCCCTCCGTTTCCGCGGGCATGGAGGGCCTTCCCTCCGACGCGGACATCGACGCGCAGATTCCGCGCAGCGACGCCACGCCGAAACGCGACCGGCCGGCGCAGAATTTGAACATCGCCGACCTGCAGCTTATGTCGATGCCGGAGCTCGCCACAATGGGGGAAGAGTTCGAAATCGAAGGGATCGGCGCGCTGGAGAAATCCCAGCTCATCTTTGAAATCCTGAAGGCGAACGCGGAACGCAACGGCCAGATGTACGGTTCCGGCTACCTGGAGGTACTCGCCGACGGTTTCGGCTTCCTCCGTTCGCCCAACTACGGGTATTTGCCTTGCACGGAGGATATTTATCTGAGTCCCTCGCAAGTCAAACGTTTCGCGCTGAAGACCGGCGATTTTGTCGCCGGACAAATCCGCACCCCGCGCGAAAAGGAACGCTTTTTCGCGATGCTGAAGGTGGAAAGCATCAACCACGATTCCCCCGACCGGAAGAAATCCATCATCCCCTTCAATGAGCTGACGCCCTATTTCCCGACCCAGCGCCTCGTTCTCGAGCACGGCGCGGACGATTTCTCCACACGGGTCGTCGATCTGGTTTCCCCCATCGGGAAGGGGCAGCGCGGCCTGATCGTCGCACCGCCGCGCACCGGCAAGACGGTCCTGATGCAGAAAATCGCCAACAACATCCGGCTGAACAATCCGGAAGTAAATCTTATTATCCTCCTGATCGACGAACGCCCGGAAGAAGTTACCGATATGAAGCGGAGCGTGGACGCCGAAGTGGTCAGCTCCACCTTCGACGAGCCCCCCGAGCGGCACGTCCAGGTCGCCGAAATGGTCATTGAAAAAGCCAAGCGCATGGTGGAGTGCAAAAAGGACGTCGTCATCCTCCTGGACAGCGTCACCCGCCTGGCCCGCGCCTACAACACGCTCCAGCCCCACAGCGGAAAGATTCTGACCGGCGGCGTGGACGCCAACGCGCTTCATAAACCGAAGCGCTTCTTCGGCGCGGCGCGGAACATCGAGAATCACGGGAGTTTGACGATCATCGCCACGGCCCTTATCGACACCGGCAGCCGCATGGACGACGTCATTTTTGAAGAGTTCAAGGGCACCGGCAACATGGAACTGCATTTGGACCGCAACCTTTCCGACCGCCGCATTTATCCGGCAATCAACATCGAAAAGAGCGGAACCCGCAAAGAGGAACTCCTCCTGCACCCGGACGAGCTCCAGAAACTCTGGATTCTCCGCAAGGCGGTCAACGGCGTTCCGCCCGCCGAAGCGATGGAGCTTTTGATCGGGCGCCTCAAAAAGGTGAAGACGAACATCGAATTCCTCCTCTCGCTCCAGCCGCAGAACGGATAAAAGCAACGAATACGGAGAACCATCATGCGCAACAATTCCCCGCCGTCCCCGCGCGCCGAAAAGCGATTTTTCAAGTTCCTGGTCTATGGGACGGCGCTGGTGTTGTTCCTGGCCGCGCTGGCAATGCTCTATCCCTTGTACCGGAACCTTCAAAACCACCGGGCCGAACTTGCCGAAATACGGCAGGAGGAGGACCGCAAGCGCGACGACGTGGCGGAGATGCGCAAATTCAATGCCGAACTCAACAATTCGCCGCGCGCGGCCGAAAAGGTTGCACGGGAAAAATTCGGTCTTTGCCGGGACGGAGAAAGCGTACTTACCTTTACGCCGCCGCCCGCGTCGGGAACGGATAAAAAACAGTAAAAAGGCGTGAGAATCTATTGCATTTTCGCCGCCTGATTTTATATTATGCAAAAGTCATAACGTGTTCCAATTTTTAGGGGGTACAGAAGGTGAAAAAAGAGCGAATTCCGATGATGGCCACAGTGGCGCTGGCGCAGCTGCTTCTTTTGGGCGCGGCCGGCTGTAGAACGGAAGTTTTGAACGAACGGCAGTACAAATCAAGCAAGGGAGAAACCGTCGAACCGGCCCCGGCGACGGAAGTTGCGCCGCGCGCGGCCCTCGCGCCGGCGGAAGAGCCGCAGCCCGTGTCCCCGAAGCCGCTTGCGTTCGAGCCTCCCGTGGCTCCGTCCGGCGTTGAACCGGCTCCGGCGGCGAAACCCGCGCCCGCCGCGGAAGCTGCGCCGCGCCGCGAATTCGCCCCGATGGAGAAAATGGCCGATACGCCGAAACCGACCAATACCCGCGAAAAAGCGGGCAAGCCCGCCGACAAGTCCGGAAAATCCGCCGACAAAGCGGCCAAGCCGGCCGAGAAATCCGGCGAATACATCGTGCAGAAGGGGGATACGCCCGAAATCATCGCCCGCCGCAACAAAGTTTCCCTCAACTCACTGATGACGGCGAACAGCCTGACCGAAGAGTCGGCGCGTAAACTGCGCGTAGGCCAGAAGCTGGTCATTCCCGGCGGAACCGCCGTCGCGCCCGCTGCCAAGAAAGAAGCGGCCAAAGAGGGCGGCGCCGTTGCTCCGTCCGTGACCGCCGACGGCGTGTACGAAGTCAAGCCGAACGACAATGTTTCCACCATCGCCCAGAAGCTTAAGGTCAAGCGCTCCGCACTGATGGAAGCGAACAATCTGACTGAGGAATCGGCGCGCAAGCTCCGCGTAGGCCAGAAACTTCGCCTCCCCGGCTCGACCGCCGACGTGAGCACCACGGCGAAGAAGCAATCGCCGCCTTCCCCGCCCGTGACGAAAGACCCCGCGGCAACGGGCCCCGTCGATCTGGTGGCCCCGCCGGATGTTCTCCCCGACACACCGGTTGCGCCCGCGGCGAACACTGTCGCCGGAGGAAGCAGCTCCAAAATCGCCATCGTCGCCAAAGACACCACGGCGGAGGAGTTCGCGGCGGCCAACAAGACGCCGTTCCAGACGTTCCTGGAGCTCAACAAAAACGATATTCCCAAAGATGGAATCCTCCGCGCAAACGATTACTACTTTGTCCTCGGACAGTAAAGAATATTTGAGTTCACAGCGGGGATCTTCAACGATCCCCGCTTTTTTTTGGAGAAACCATGTACAACGCAGTCATTTGCCGCTATCACGAAATCGCCACCAAGGGTGCGAACCGCAATGTATTTGAACAATGCCTCATCGACAACCTCCAGCGGATGCTCCGTTCTTCCGGCGAGTTCCGGGTGCGCCGGGTGCGCGGCCGGATCTGGATCGAGCACCCGGACAAGCGGGAGTGGACGGATGCGGAGCTGGCGTTCTGCAAGCCCGTGATCGACCGCGCCTTCGGCCTGGAATCGGCGTCGCCCGCAATCAAGCTCGCGGCCGACGCCGACACAATCAAAGAACGGGTACGCGCACTGGCCCCAGCGCTTTTCGCTCCATTCGCCGGACGCAAAGAGCCTGTATCTTTTCGCATCCGCGCGCGCCGAAGCGATAAAAAATTTCCCTTACGGAGTGCGGAATTGGAAGTTCTGCTGGCGGAGGCATTTGCCGAGGTCATCGGCCAGGAAAAACTCTGCGTCAATCTCAAAGAGGCGGAGATCACCATCGGGTGCGAGATACGCGATGAATTCGCCCTCCTCTTTTTCGAGCAATGGGAAGGCCCCGGGGGACTGCCGGTGGGCAGCAATCCGCGCGTGCTCACCCTCCTCTCCGGCGGAATCGATTCCCCCGTGGCGGCGTATCTTTTGATGAAACGCGGCTGCCCGAGCGATTTCATCACCTTCCACAGTTCCCCATATACCCCACCGGAAACAACGGAAAAAGTGCGGGAAATCGCCATGAAATTGAATGAATTTCAGCGCTACGGCGTCCTCCGTCTTGTCAACCTCGCGCCCCTACAGAAGAAGATCCGTGATTACTGCAACGAACGGGTACGCACGGTGCTGTACCGGCGCGCCATGTTCCGCATCGCGGAACGCGTCGCGGGGAAAATCCATGCGAGCGCACTGGTTACGGGCGAATCGGTCGGGCAGGTGGCATCGCAGACGATCGTTAATTTGGACACGATCAACGCCGTGTGCGACATGTTGGTCCTGCGTCCTTTGGCCGGGAGCGACAAGCTCGACGCGATCCGCCTTGCCGAAGCGATGGGGACGCTCGCTATTTCGGAACGGAACGTCCCGGACAGCTGCACCGTCTTCGCTCCCTCTTCACCGAGCACCGGCGTTCCCCGCGCCGTCGCCGAAGCCGAGGAGACGAAAATCCCGGATTACGAAGCCACCCTCCAGGAGATCATCGACGCCATAGAAAACATTGATGAAAATCCGTGGAAGGCAACACCGTAAGCGTCCCGCCGAAACGGCGTTCGATCTCTTTCGGGTCCTCGCCGCGTTTCAGGAACACGGCGGATCCATCCGGGAGCGACGGAACGGCGCCGCGCGGCCCATCGAACAGCCATTCGCACGCCATGCCGCGCAGCCTGCCGTAAAACATCAGCGACCACGGATCAGCGGGAAAACTCATGTAGACAGCAGGAAACGTCGTTTCAGCAAGGGATTGGAGCGCGGCTTCGGGACGGAAGTCCGCGCGTGCGCCGTAGGGATAAAAGTAGTCGTCCTCCATGGGGCCGCCGCAGAAAGTTGAAACGGTGCTCCGAACGGGCTCCATCCAGAGAAACAGCGACCATGCGACTGCCAGCCCGCCGACAATCGCAAGAATCGCCCCTTTTTGAGGACGGAAGCGCGCCAGCAATGCGTCAAATCCCTCCATGCATAAAATAAGAAAAAGGGGAAACAACGGGAAAAACACACGCGGAAACGGTGCTTTGGGCAGGAGAAGAAACGCCAATCCCGGCAAGAGAAGCACGCCATAGGGAACCCAGCGCCGCCCCCATTTTCTGCGCCACCCAAAAGGAAGAACCGCAACGAGGAGGGGAAATGCGAGGACGAATGCCCCGTAGAACGCCAACGCCGCCGCGCCGCCGGATGCCCACCCCTCGCGCCACTGGACGATGCGCAGAAATGCGCCCCAGATCGGCCCATAGAAAAGAAAGAGCATTGCAAACGGCGTGCATCCGGCAATCCAGAGCCGTTTCGCGGGAACGCGGGTCCGCAGGAAAAACAGCCCCACGCACGCCAGCGCCGCAAGATTGGTCGGAATCGTCGCCACCGCGAGGATACACCCGGCGGCATACAATGCCCAGTCGTGCAAGCGCCCGCCACGGGCATAATTCTCCGCACCGACCAGGGCGATGAATACCCAGAGCGCGCTCCAGATGTAGCCGCGCAACGCCGTCCCGAACAACGCAAAGGGGAGAGAAAATGCCAGCGCCAGCGCCACCGGCCCCATGGCAATGCTCCGGCGGAAACGCCAACCGAAAAGCGCCAGAAAGGCAAACCCTCCCATCGCGGAGAAAAGACGCATCCCCACGTCGGGCGGAAGGGGGAGAAGCGCCGCGATTCCGATCCAGTTGTGTAGCATCATAGTGTACAAAAGTTGATTGTTGGGGATCACCCAGCTCCTATAAATTTCCCCACAGGACTCCAGCAACGCGAAGTTCTGAACAGTCAGCGCCTCATCGAACCAGAGAGGGCGGACAAGCGCCACCAGGAGCGGGATCGCGCCGAGCAATGCGGGATAATACCAATGGAAGCGGTGTTCCCTCACGGATTGCGCGCTTCACGCTGAAAAAAGCTCTGAAAGGCCTTGATGTCGGGCGAGCCGCCGTGGCCGCCGTCCGCGTCGAGGACGAAATAACAGAACTCCGGCTTAATCCGGTTCGCGGCGGCGGTCATGCCGATGGCCGAACAAATATTGTCGGTCAACCCCGCGCTGAACACGAAGCGCGTCCGAACCATTTCCGCTAAGAAAAGCGGATCGAAATAACGGAAATTGGCGAAGATACGGCCTTCGGTCAAAAGTTCGTCGCGTTTGAAAACCTGGTGCACCTCGCTGGCGGCGGAGCCCGCGCCGAGCTCGCGGTTCATCGTAACGTCACTGTAACACGGGGAGGTGAAACTTGCCAGTTTCACTTTGTCCGGGGCGACCGCGCCGATTGCGAACGAATACCAGCCGCCACGGCTCCCGCCGGTAACGGTAAAATCCCCGTTGCACTCCGGCAATGTCGCGACAAAGTCGAGGACCCGCACAGCGTCGAGCACGACATCCAGCCAATAGCAGTTTTCCAAATCCTCCGCCCGGTCCCAGAGAAGCGCGTTGCGCTCCGCCCCCGCAGGGCGGAATTCCCCCTGGAGCGAGCCGCAGAAACTGATCGTCAGCACACCGCCTGGCTGATTTTGCGTCCCCGTCGCCCGCATCGGCGGGTATACATTCATCAGGCCGGGAAGTCTTTTCCCCGCATCGGTTTTATGGTAAGAAACGAAAATGCGCATGGGGTTGCCCCGGTGGTTTTCCAGGGTGATCTGGCGGTTGACCAGATTTTTCTTTCCCTCAAACGGCTCGATTTTTGCGTTGAAGGGGCGTTTGCGCATCGCCTCGATTTTCTTCTCCCAAAAAGCGGCCATGTCCTCCGGCGCGACGCGCGGCGAACGGTAGGCGCGAATCGGCTTGTCGCCCGGGTTGAAGTACGGCTCCGGAATCGGGCCGAACTCCGTACCGTCGGCGACAAGGAAAAATTCGATCCGGTAAAGACCGGTCCCCGCCGGATCCACCGGGAGATCGAGGAGCTGGACACCCGGACCCGCCGGGAGTTCGCCGCGGTGGAAGATCGAATCGTCGGCGCGGCGGAGAAGATAACGGAAGCGCCCCTCCTCGAACCCGGCGCGGCGTTGCACACGGCACTCCACCTTCGGCGTATGGGAAAATTGCCGGATGTCGATTTTCAACGGCGCGGCAAGCGTGCCTCCGGTATTTTCGGCTCCGCCAAAGTGAATGAGCGCGTAGGTGGACGGCCGGTCCCACACGGCGTTTTCCGGATGGAACGAGCGGACGACGTTCCCGGCGGACGACGCGTTGTTGATCTGCCAGGCGAATGTGGCCGAATCCCCGGCGGAAAACTTTATCCCCAGAGAACTCCAGGGAATTTGCGCGGCGATACGCCACGCCCCCTTTTCGTAGTGGTAAAAACCGTTCAGCAAAGGCATTTCACGGCGGAGCGTGTAATCGTAAAGGCGAATCCGGCCGTCCTTCTGGGCAAGTTGGTATTGGCGGCGGCCCAGCCAGAACTCGAACGAGTCGGCGCGGTATCCCTCGCTCAGGGGAAGACGGAGGTCGTCGGGAGAACAACGCGTATCATCGGGAACTTCCGCCAAAAGATCGAAACTGGCGTCCGTGCAGGCAAGTGCGACGCCCCCCTCTTTACCCGGGGCGCGCCAGAGTCCCCCCGAGCGGCGAACGAGATAAGGGATCGGATCGGCCGCCAAAGAAAAAGTGAAGAGACAAAAAAGCGCGGCAAAGCATGATTTGCGCGAAAACATGAGAAACCTCCTGTTGTGTGTTCAGAAAAGTACGATAATTCCATGAGGAGGAAAATGCAATGCGCACAGGCAAGTTTTTCTTTTTTTATTCGTTCCGGAATAATTTGGCATTGCAATTTCCGGATCACGCGCTATATTCATTTTTTGATTTTACACCATGGACTGGATTTGACCGGAAAGGAGGCGCCGCTATGGATGGGGAACTTGGATTTGCCACCCTTAAAATTGAAGACAGGGAAGTGCGGCTTCCGATCGTTGTCGGCACGGAAGGCGAGCGGGCCGTCGATATTACGAGCCTGCGTAAAAACACCGGCTATGTGACGCTCGACCCGAGTTTTATGAATACGGCCGCCTGCTACAGCCAGATCACGTTTGTGGACGGTGAACGCGGCATTCTGCGTTACCGCGGCATCCCCATCGAAGAATTGGTAAAAACCGAGTCTTTTGTGGAGATCAGTTATCTGTTGGTGCACGGTGAACGCCCCACGCTGGAGCAGCGCAAGCATTTCTCCGGCCTGCTGAACACAAACTCGTTGCTGCACGAGGATATGCGCCACTTTTTCGACCATTTTCCGCGCGGTGCGCACCCGATGCACATACTTTCGACCATGATCAACGCACTGGCGGCATTCTACCCGAATGTCGACACGCTCAGCATGACCGAAGACATCGATCTTTCCACCGCGCGGCTGATTTCGATCGTCCGCACCATGGCGGCGTTCGCGTATAAAAAGTCCATCGGCGAGCCGGTTGTTTACCCGCGCCACGATCTGACCTATTGCGCGAACTTCCTGAACATGATGTTCGACAGTTCCGTCGCGCCGTACGAGATCAAGCCGGAAACGGTGCGGCTGCTGAACATTTTGTTCATCCTCCACGCCGACCACGAGCAGAACTGCTCGACCACGGCGGTGCGCACCATCGGGAGCGCGCAGGTAAATTTGTATGCCACGATTTCGGCGGGCATCTCGGCGCTTTCCGGGCCGCTGCACGGCGGCGCGAACCAGGAGGTTGTTTCCATGTTGCGCATGATCGCCGAAGACGGCGACGTCCGCAAGTTCATCCTGCGCGCCAAAGATAAAAATGATCCGTTCCGCCTGATGGGCTTCGGCCACCGTGTCTACAAGACCTACGATCCGCGGGCGGTCATCATCAAAAAAGAGTGCCACGAATTTTTGGCGCGCACCCACATCAACGACCCCTTGCTGCAAGTCGCGCTGGAGGTTGAGAAGGCGGCGCTGAACGATCAATATTTCGTGGAACGCTACTTGTACCCGAATGTGGACTTCTACACCGGCATTCTCTACCGCGCCATGGGCATTCCGGAGAATATGTTCACCGTGATGTTCGCGCTGGCGCGCCTTCCGGGCTGGATCGCCCACTGGAAGGAAATGCTCGGCGGCAATACGAAAATTGTCCGCCCGCGGCAGATTTACGTGGGGAAAATACCGGGCAAAGAATAAAGAATAAAAACAGACGGACGCCACAAGGCGTCCGTCTTATTTTTTATACGGGAACGATTTGCAAAATACGAAATGAAGAGTAACTTACATTGGACGGCATATTGCGCCAAAGTGGAGGGATGATGAACAGGAACGACATTTCCATGGCAATGGGCGCGGCATTTTGTCTGGCGCTCTTTTCCGGCTGCGAGAAAGAAACACGCAAAGAAATTCCGCCCCCGCAAGTGGGTGTTTACACGGCGGCGCAAGGAAAAATCACAGAGATGGTGCGGACGGTGGGGGAGCCCAAGTCGTACAACTCGGTGGACCTGGTCGCCCGCGTGGAAGGATATTTGATCAAGCGCAATTTTACGGAAGGCGAGTTTGTCAAAAAAGGGCAGCTTCTGTATCAGATCGAGCCGGAAATCTACACGGCGAACGTCAAGGCCGCGGAAGGGAACCTGGAAAAAGCCAAGGCCGCGCTGGCGAATGCGGAATTGGAGATGAAGCGGCAGGCCACGCTGATCCGCCAGGACGCGACCAGCGAACGCGCGTATGAAAAAGCCTCCACGGAGAAACTCGAGGCGGATGCGGGCGTTAAAATCAGCGAAGCCGCGCTGGCGATTGCCAAGCAGGATCTCGGCTATACGCAAATTTCCGCCCCTTTCGACGGTTGGGTCGGGCTGAGCGCCCGCAGCGAAGGCAACCTGGTCAACCTGGCTTCCGGCGCGTTGACGACGCTCCAGCAATCCGACCCGATGCGCGTCGAGCTGACCCTCAACGAAATGGACCTCCTGACGATTCAGGAACACAAGGAACGCGCGCCGGAAGGAATCAAGGTGCATCTCTTCTTTCAGGATGGAACACGGTACGAAAAGGAGGGAAAGATCAGCTTTTGGGACAACCGCCTGAATCCATCCACCGGGACGCTGAAACTCCAAGCCTTATTTGAAAACCCGAAGCGCGACCTTCTTCCGGGCATGTTCGTCCGCGTTTTGCTGGAACCGCCGACAAGGAACGAAGCACTCCTGATTCCACTCGAAGCGCTGATGAACGATCAGGCGGGTGACTATGTCTACATCCTGGCCCCCGATGGCGTTGTTTCGCGCCGCACCATCAAAACCGGATACCGCGACGAGGAATTTGTGGTGGTGGAGGACAAGCTGAAAGCGGGCGAAAAGGTGATCGTAACGGGGGTGCAAAAAGTGCGCCCCGGCGCCAAAGCCGTCGGCACCGCCTACGTCCCCCTAAAAAAGAAAGATAACCAGAAAAAGTCCGTGAAGCCCGCGCAAGCCAAAGAGCCGGAGCCCAAGCCCGCACAACCCAAAGAGCCGGAGCCCAAGCCCGCGCAAGCCAAAGAGCCGGAGCCCACACCGCCCAAAGCCCCGGGGACCGGAGCGGCCGGGAAATGATCAGCCGTTTTTTTATCGAGCATCCGCGGTTCTCCTTCGTTATCTCCATCGTCATCACGCTGGCGGGGCTGATCGCCGTCTTCACGCTCCCGGTGGCGCAGTATCCGAACATCACGCCGGGACAGGTTTCCATCACCACCACCTACCCGGGCGCCGACGCGAAAACCGTGCAGGAAACGGTGATTCAACCGCTGGAAACGCAAATCAACGGCGTAAAGAAGATGCTGTATGTTTCTTCCACCGCCACGGACAACGGTTCCGCCACCATCACCGTAACCTTCGATATCGGGACCGACGGCGACATGAACACCGTGAACACCCAAAACCGCGTCAACTGGGCAAGCGCGCAGTTGCCGGAGGAAGTGCGCCGCCAAAGCGTCATCGTCAAGGAAAAGTCCAGCAACATGCTCCTTGTCCTGGCGCTCTATTCGCCGAACAGCACCTATGACTCGCTTTTTTTGAACAATTACGCGACCATTTCGATCAAAGACGAACTCGCGCGCATCCCCGGCGTCGGCGACGTGGAGCTCCTGGGCGAGCAAAAATACTCCATGCGTATCTGGCTGGACAGCGACCGGATGGCCCACCTCAATCTGACGGTGGAGGACGTTACGTCGGCAATCCAGGCGCAAAACGTCCAGGTATCGGCCGGGGCCCTCGGCGACGCGCCTTCCAACCCGAACCAGGTGCACCGTTTTTCGATCCAAACCCAGGGACGCATGCAAGATCCGAAAGAGTTTGAGCGCATCCTCATCCGCTCCACGTCGGAGGGCGAGCAAGTCTTCCTCCGCGACATCGCCACGGTGGAGCTCGGGGCGGAAAGCTACGCTTCCAACGGCTTCTACAACGGCAAACCCGCCGCGCTGATCGCCATCTACCAGCTCAACGACGCCAATGGTCTGGCCATCGCCAAGGCGGTGAATGAACGCCTTGAGGAGCTTCGCGTTTATTTCCCGGAAGACCTTGCATACGGCGTTCCCTTCGATACGACCGCCTTCATCAACGCCTCGATCCACGAAGTGGTGGAAACGCTCTTCATCGCCGTCGGCCTCGTGGTGCTCGTTACGTTCCTTTTCCTCCAAGACTGGCGGGCGACACTGGTGCCGACCATTGCGATCCCGGTTTCGCTGATCGGAACGTTTGCGGTGATGTCGCTCATCGGCTTCACCATCAACCTGATCACACTGTTCGGCCTGATCCTCGCCATCGGGATTGTGGTGGACGACGCGATCATCGTCATTGAAAACATCAACCGGCTTATGGAAGAAGAAAAACTCGATCCGAAAGCCGCCGCCATCAAATCCATGGAACAGGTTACGGGCCCGGTTGTCGCCACAACGCTTGTCCTGATGGCGATGTTCATTCCGGTTTGTTTCCTCCCCGGCATCACCGGTGAAATGTACCGCCAGTTCGGCATCACGATTTCGGTGGCGGTATTGATTTCCAGCATCAACGCGCTGAGCCTGAGCCCGGCGCTGAGCGCAATGCTCCTCAAGCCCGTTGTCGGCGAGCGGAAAAAGTTCTTTTTGTTCGCCTGGTTCGACAAAGGATTTGAAAAGCTCACGTCGGGCTATCTTGTTTTCGCCGGCCCCGCCGTGCGGCGCACCATGGTGATGCTCGTGTTTTACGCCATTCTCGGCACTCTGGCCGTCATCCTCTACAAACAGCTCCCGACCGGCTTCATCCCCGATGAAGACCAAGGGAAGCTCTTCGTCAACGTCCAGCTTCCCGATGCCGCGTCCCTGAGCCGGACGGAGGAAGTCGTCCGCCGCCTCGCCGAAACGGGGATGAAAACCCCGGGCGTACAGGAAGTGATCGAGGTTCCGGGATACAGCATCCTGACCTCCGCGCAGGCGTCCAACAACGGTCTTCTCCTCTTCTCTTTGAAACCATGGAAGGATCGGAAGGCGCGGGAACTCCAGCAGGACTTCATCATGCGCAAACTCAATCAGGAGTTCGCCGCCATCCCGGAGGCGCAAATCAGCGTGTTCGGAATGCCCGTCATCCAGGGCCTCGGCAACACCGGCGGCTTCTCGCTGGCGTTGGAAGACACCACGGGAACCAGCCCGGAACGCCTCCGCGACGCCATCGAGGCGATCACGCACAAAGCCAACCAGCATCCGGCACTGGAGAACGTTTTCTCCACGTTCCGCGCCGAAACGCCGCAGCTTTATTTGGAAATCGACAGGGAAAAAGCCCTCAAAATGGGTGTTACACTCGATTCGGTCAACAACGCTCTTCAGGGGCTGACCGGGTATACCTACGTCAACGACTTCAACAAGTACGGCAAAGTATTCAAGGTGGAAATCCAGGCGAAGGAGGAATTTCGCGACAGCGCCGAAAAACTCCGCAACCTCTACGTCCGCAACCAGTCGGGGGATATGGTGCCGTTGGGTACGCTGATCCGCCTCAAACAAATCTCTTCGCCCCAGTATTTGAACCGTTACAACCTTTACAGTTCGGCGACGATCAACGGAATGAACGCATCCGGGTACAGCAGCGGACAAGCCATGCGCGCGATGGAGGAGATCGCCCGCGCGGAGGTCCCCGCCGGCATGAAGTTCGAGTGGACGGATATGTCCTACCAGGAACAGATTGCGGGAAAAGGACTCTCGCTGCCCGGCGGAATTACGCTGGATATGATGATCGTCATCACGGGCCTTTCGCTCCTTTTCGTCTACCTCTTTCTTGTGGCGCAGTACGAGAGCTGGATGCTCCCGCTCGGCGTGCTTCTTTCTGTTCCGGCCGCCCTCCTCGGCGCGCTCGCCGGGCTGTACATTGCAGGGTTGGACAACAACATTTATACGCAGGTCGGCCTGGTTCTCCTGTTCGGCATCGCCTGTAAAACCGCGATCCTGATTATCGAGTTCGCCAAACACCAGCACGAATCGGGCAAATCCATCGCCGAAGCCGCCATGGCCGCCGCGAAATTGCGGTTCCGCGCGGTTCTGATGACGGCCGTATCGTTCATCCTCGGAACGCTTCCGCTTATCATCGCCACCGGCGCGGGAGCGGCGAGCCGCCACTCTTTGGGGACAGCGGTCTTCTGGGGCATGGTCGCCGCGGCGGTGGTCGGCACCGTCCTCATTCCGGGCTTCTTCGTCGCCGTCCAGAAAACGATCGAATTCACGGGACGTTCCAAAGAAAAGAAATAAAGTCGGGAGATATTAAAAATGAGCGGTGATCTTTCTGTTCTCGGGCGCGTGGAGACCATTCTTTTCCTGCTGACCATCGCCACGGTCGCCGCGGTGATCCTGAAAAGGCTGAAAATACCCTACACGATCGGGCTCGTGCCGGTCGGCATCGCCATTGCGGCGCTGATCGGCCATTTTCCGCGCCTGGAGAGCTACCGCAACCTCCAGCTCGGTCAGGAACTGATCATGTACGTCCTCCTCCCGGCGCTCATTTTCGACGCGTCGATCAACATCAATGCAAAACTCCTGCGCCGCAATCTGTATCCGACGCTCATGCTCGCCGCGCCGGGTCTTGTGATCGCCACGATCGTTACGGGAGGCATGATGTATTTCATGACAAACCTGAGTTTGGGCGCGTCCATGATTTTCGGCGCATTGATTTCCGCGACGGACCCCGTGGCGGTCATCTCGCTCTTCGAGCTTGTCGGCGCGCCGCGGCGCCTCCGTATCCTGGTGGATGGTGAAAGCTTGTTCAACGACGCGACGGCGATCGCCATGTACAATGTGGTTACAAAGGTGGTTCTGGCCGCCGCGGTGTTCAATTGGACAACAATCGCCTCCGGCACGGTGGATTTCTGTTGGGTTTTCGTCGGCGGAGTGATGATCGGGCTTATCATGGGTTTTGTCATGACGCAAGTCATGGCGTGGGCAGGGGACGATCCGCACATCAAAATCGCATTGTCCATTCTTCTGGCATTCAGCACGTTTTTGATTGCGGACAGGATCTTTCACCTCTCCGGCGTCATGGCGGTTCTCGCCGCAGGCGTGGTGGTAAGCTACTACAGCCCGACGAAATTCAGTGAAGCCGCGCGGACACAGCTCCACAACTTCTGGGCGTTCATGTCGTTCCTTGCCAACAGTGCAATTTTCCTCCTCCTCGGCTTCACTGAAACGAACATCCTTTTCGATACTTCCGGCGGAAAAGGGATACTCTGGGCGATTGTCGTCGGGATTCTCTCCATTCAAGTGGCGCGGATTCTCGTCGTCTTCGGCCTCTGTCCCTTCCTGGGAAAAGGGGAAAAGAAAATCAGTTTCGCCTACCAGGTGGTCATGTTCTGGGGCGGACTTCGCGGCGCGGTACCGCTCGCACTGGTATTCAGCATTCCGGCGGATTACCCGGAACGGAACGCCATTCTGCAAATCACCCTGGCGGTCGTCCTCTTCACACTGGTGGCGCAGGGATTGACCACACAGAAGCTCCTCGCCCTCTTCAAGCTGGATCAGCCGGAGGTTTTTGTCCGGTTCAGTGAATGGTTCGCCCTGCTGGGGGCGCGACGCGCAGGCCTTGCGCGCATTTGCTCCCTCTCCCGCTGGTTCCCGGCGCCGCTTGTCGCATCGATGCGCGCCGAATACGAAAAGAAAGTGGAAGAGGCCCAACAAAGTCTGGATGCGGGCAAAGAAGAAACTTTGTACGCCCTTCAGCGCTTGATCTGGGCCAGGGCGGTCGCCGAGGAACAAGGAATTCTCGCCCGTTACCTTGCCAGCGGACTTCTTTCCGAAAGCGCCTGCCGCCGGCTTACCCGGGCGGGAGGCACTCTGATCGAAGAGATTGAGGAGAACGCCGCCGCCGTACCGGCGCGCGATGCGCGGCGCATCCTGGCGCTCTGTCCGCCCTGGCGGCTTAAACTCCTCCGTCCCGGAGGCTTGGGAAAACTCTCCCCCAAACGTCAATTCGGGATGATGCGCGATGTGATGGCCATGTACACAACGCTGATTGTCGCCACGCACCACGCCGAGGATTCGCTTGACGCGTCTTCGGACATTGCCGGACAACACCCGGAGGCCGTCGCGGCCTGCCGGAAATTCTTCGTCGATCGCCGCCGCCGCCTTATCCGGGGATTGGAGAAGCTGGAGGAAATCAATCCGGAACAATTCACCCGCGCCCGCGAGTACGCGTTGCGCTACATGATTTTCGATATCGAGTTGGAAACCATCCAGAATGCCCACGCCAGCGGCGCATTGGACGATGCCGAATTCGACCGTCTCGCAACCTTTATCCATCACCGGGAATCGGAAAGTCTTGCCCCGCTCCGTGTTCAGCCCTGAAAAAAGTCCTTTTTTCGACAAATACCGTAAAAGTACCATAAAAAAACGAAAAAAACACAAAAAAGGGCTTGACACGCTCTTGTAAAAGGGAAAAAAGGGGAATATACTTAGGGTGTGGGGGGGATCAACAGAGAGAAGGTGGTCCCATGATAAAGAAAAGTTGTTTTCTCCTGGCGGCGCTTTGGATGCCTTTGGCGGCATTTGCGGCACATCAACACACCCATAACACCGACGGCGACCCGCTTCCCGCGAAACTTTCCTTGAAAAAAGCTCTCGGCAGCGGTGTTATCTTTCTCGGCCGCCTGTATGGAGAAAGCACCGTAGCCATTCGCGACCGGCAAACACAGCAACGGCGCGGAAATGGGATTGAAATGGTCCGTACCGTCCGCACAGACGGAGGGAATGCGACCGCGTTGCAGGGAGTTTTCAAACCGAACGATGAATCCGGCCTTTTTCGCCAAATGGCTATGGCGGCGATCGGGGTTGGAAAAACAGGGGACGAGTTCGAAGGCTACGCAACCGGACACTACTATGGCGTCCTCGGCGTTATCGATGGCAGTTGGCGCACGATTCAAGATGCGGGCGAAGACGGGGCGCCTTCAGGCCAGCCGCTTCCCGGTGTTTTAATGGCGCTCTTGCTTGGCGGCGGTGCAGTGATCGGCGGAAACACCCTTTTCCGTCGGCGCCGCGCCTGCGCCGTACCCCTATAAAGTGCAGAGAAGCTCAAACTCTTCGGCGATGCCGAACAGTGCTCTCCTTGCAAATTTCGCGGTTAAAATTTCTTCCGCCTCCCAGGGGGAACGGGCCATGTTCACCAAAGGCATTGGCGAGCCTTCGAGATAGGGCGTGTTAAAATAGTCGGTGAACTCCTGGTACTCTTCCGGCGTTACATGCAGCTGCATACTTTCTTCTCCTTCTCCCGCGAGGGGGGTTGTACTGTATTCATACTATACAGGACAACTGTTTCCTCCGGATGTTGGAAATGTTAGATTTGCATGCGGTCAGCGGAAGGGGGTCATGACCCGCTCAAGAACGCCGTGGCACGCGGAAATAGCCATACCGTAGTTGGTAACCGGCACACCCGCCGCGCGCGCCAATGCGATGCGGTGCAGTGTTTCGCGGCGGTTGAGCATGCAGCTCCCGCAATGAATCACCAGTTTGTACGAACCAAGGTCCGCCGGATAATCACGTCCGGAGGAAACGGTAACGGCAAGAGGGCCGCCGGCTTTGGCTTCCAGGAGACGGGGAATTTTGACGCGGCCGATGTCTTCTTCCGTGGCATGGTGGGTACAGGCTTCGGCAATCAGAACCCGGTCGCCGGGACGCAGCGTTTCGATGGCGCGCGCGCCGTCGGCCAACGTCCGCACATCCCCTTTAAGGCGGGCGAAAAGGATGGAAAACGTTGTACAAGGTATTCCGCTTGGTGTGAGCCGGATCATTTTATCCACCACCTGCGAGTCGCAGACGACAAGGCGCGGGGGACGCTTCAATTCGTTGAGAAGAAACTCGTACTCCGCATCGCGTACCAGCAGAGGGATCGCACCCAGGTCGAGCGCGTCGCGCAACACTTGCACCTGCGGCATGATCAGCCGCCCCTTGGGAGCCTGCTGGTCGATGGGGATCAGAAGAACGACCAGGTCCGCCGGGTCCACAAGATCCGCCAGCAACGGCGGCGGCGCGAAAAAGTCCTCCGGACCCGCGGCGGTAAGGGCCGCTTTGAGCTCTCCGAGAAAACGGTCGCGATCCGTCGCATCCGCGGCACAGCAGCACAAAGGCGGACGCCCTGTTGCGGAGGCGAGATCAGCCAACAGCGCCCGATCGGGCATTTCACCCGATTCCAGGTTGAGGACGGCGACGGTGTTGATTTTCCGTTCCGCCGCCAGTTCCAACGCGGCACGTTCCGGCGCGCCAAAGCTCCCGCGCACGACAAGGAGAAGCACGTCCGCACGGTTGACCGCGCGCCGCGTCCGCTCTACGCGTCCGCCGCCAAGCGCGGAAAGATCGTCCAGCCCGGCGGTATCCAACAGAAGAATCGGCCCGAGCGGCCAAAGCTCCATTGGTTTCTCCACCACATCGGTCGTTGTCCCCGGTACGGGGGAAGTCATGGCGACATCCTGGCCGGCAATTAAATTAAGAAGCGTCGACTTCCCGGCATTGGTTCTCCCGACAATCGCAATCTGCAAACGGAGCGCATTGGGTGTGTTCTGCATGAGGAGGCCTTCCTTGGAGTTACTCGGAACGAAGTACGGTAATCGGGTTTTGCTGTGCCGCTTTCCAGGCGGGGTATGTTCCGAAAACCACTCCCACAAAGCCGGAAACCAGAAGCGAGGCGACAATGCTCCACGCCGAATACACCGTTTCCATGTTCGCGTAAACCGTAACAAGCTGCGAAATGCCGATCCCGAGCATGATGCCGAGGATGCCGCCGAGCGATGTCAACGTAACCGTTTCAATCAGGAACTGGGCGAGAATATCCGACTTCTGCGCACCCAACGCGCGGCGCGTTCCAATTTCTTTACGCCGCTCGTAAACGCTCGCAAGCATGATGTTCATGATACCGATCCCGCCGACGATCAATGAAATCCCCGCAATGGAGCTCATGACGATGGTGAAGATATTCTGCGTCGCCTCCCGCTGCCGGAGGAGATCCAGCGGAACGAAAACATCCCAATCCCGCGTTTTCGCATGCGATTTGGACAAATACGCGGAAATACGTTTGGAGGTGTCGTCGATATGCATGATGTCGATCATTTTCGCGATGAAAAGATCGTATTCGACAATCGTAACGCGAAGACTGCGGCCGACCATCGACGACGCATAGGTGCCGTAATAACTCTCGGACGTGGTAACCGGAATGAAAATCATATCATTGGGGCTCCCCATCTCCGGGTACTGCGTTCCAATGTCGTTGTCGAGAATGCCCACAACGGTGAACACCTGTGCTCCCACCCGGAGGCGCGAGCCGACAATGTCCGTCCTGCCGATGGAAAAAAGCCGCCGCTTCGCATTTTTTCCGATGACGCAGACATCCGTCCCCACCCGCGCATCGGCGGGGGAGAGCCAACGGCCGGACTCCACCCGGCTCCCGGAATCCTCCAAAAAAGGAACATCCACGGCGACGAGGCGCAAATCCGTCGCTTCGGTGCCTTTTCGGACCTTCTGGCGGGTATCGCGCATCCGGGTGATGCGCTCAACGTTGTCCATTTTAGCGAGATGCGCCAAGTCGCGCTCGGCCAAGCCGAAGCGCTCGATGGAGCTGGTCTGCGAACTGGTTTCCCCTCCCCCATCGAGGGTGGGCTTTTTCGTGTAGATAAGAATTTTATCGATACCCATCGCCTCGATCTGCGCAAGGGCCTGGCGTTTGGCGCCTTCGGAAATAGCCAACATTGCAATCACACTGCCCACGCCGAAAATGACACCAAGCGACGTGAGGATTGAGCGCACCTTATGCAGCAAAAGATTGTGCAGCGAAAGCCGAAAAAGATCCGAAGCGAGCATCATGGCGCGTGGTTCTCCGTCAGAGGCTTGTCGGTCATCAGCCCGTCGCGGAGGCGGATCACCTGATCGTAGTGCTCTTCCAGCCCCGGGTTGTGCGTTACCATGATGATCGTTACGCCCTGCTCCCGGTTCAATTTATGGAAAAGTTCCATGATTTCGATGCCGGTCTTTTCATCGAGGTTCCCCGTCGGTTCGTCGGCGAGAAGAAACGCCGGTTCGTTACTCAAAGCACGGGCGATGGCCACGCGCTGGCATTCGCCGCCGGAAAGCTGCGTCGGCCGGTGTCCCAGCCGGTGCCCCAGGCGGACCTGTTTGGTAAGCTCCAGCGCCCGGGCGCGGCGGACGCGCGCGGGGACCCGTCCGTACAGCATCGGCACTTCAATATTCTGCTCGATATTCAAATGGGGAAAAAGGTTGAAGCTCTGGAAAATGAAGCCGATTTTGCGGTTCCGGATCGTCGCGAGTTCGTGATCCGCGAGGGTTTCCACGGCCACGTCCTCCAGGATATAACGCCCGGAAGTCGGCACGTCGAGCATTCCCAGGATATTCAGGAGCGTCGATTTTCCCGATCCGGACGTCCCCACAATTCCCACAAAAGCACCGCGGCGGATGGAGAAGTTGATCCCTTTGAGCACCGGGACCGCCAAGGGGCCGGCCATATAGGTTTTACGCAAATCCTCCAGGCGGACGATGGAATCGCAATCGAGCTTCGGCGCATCGGCGGTCATCCGTTCCCGCTTTCCTTTTTCTGGTAGGGACGGTAGAGATAAACGACGTCGCTTTCCTCTATCCCCTCGGTGATTTCGACGAAATTATCGTTGGATTCTCCGATCTGGACAATGTGCTCACGCGGGCCGGCGGAGGTTTGTTTGTAGACAAAAAATTTGTTGTTGCTTTCAAACACCGCTTCCACCGGCACGAAAAGCGTCCCTTTGAGCACACGGGAAATGATGGAAAGCTGCACGCTCATCCCATCCACCAGCCGGGGATGCTGTTTGTCGAGTTTCACCCGCGACTTGTACACCTTCGGCGAAGAACTGTCCCAACTTATCTGGTTGGTCGGGAGCTGGGCGATCAGCATGATCTCCCCGCCGAGCTTCAACGTCGGCAAGGAATCCGGGGTGATGACAACCCGGTCGGCACGGCGCGTTTTGGAGCGGTACTGCTCCGGAAGATCGAACTCCACGACGAGATTCGACATCTCCGGAATCGTCATCAGGATCTGTCCCTTCCAGACGTCCATCCCCGGTTTGATGTCGGGGTTGCCCCACCGGCGGTCCGGGTCCGCGTAAATGACAATGCCGTCCACCGGAGCGACCAGCTGCATCTGCGTGAGGTATTCTTCGTGCCGCTCGAGCTGCGTTTTGGCGTTGCGGAGGTTGCGGCGGATGTTGGAAATATGGCGTTGCTTCTGCACAAGATTCGATTCGGCGGAAATTTTGGCCCGCTCCAGGTTCAGTTTCGATTGAATCAATTCGCTTCGCAGCTGTACAAGTTTGTTCGGGTTGTCGTACCGTTTGAAGCTCTTGAGGTCAAGTTGGGCCGATTTCAGGCTGTTCTCCGACTCCGAAATTTTGGAGCTGAAATCACGCAGGGCTTTCTCATTTTCCTTGCGGACCTTTTCGTCCCCCGCGCCGGCCTTGTCGATCTCGTCTTCCTTGTTGTCGTAATTGAGCTGGGCGGTGGAAACGGCGGCCTCCGCGGTTTCGATTTTCAAATCGTAATTGTCGCGGCTTTTGGTGCGCTCCAAACGCGTGTACTTCACCAGGGCATCCTGGGCTTTGATCAGACGGTCTTCGGCCGCCTTGATGTCCACCTGGTTGGAACTGAGTTGAATTTTCTCGTTCTCAATGGCGAGTGCCAGCTCTTTTTCATTGTTCTCCACGTTGATGCGCAGTTCGTCGATGCGCTGCACCAATGCGTCGGTTTCAAACGTGGCGAGGATATCGCCCTTTTTTACCTGGCTGTTTTCATCCACCACCGTCAGAAGTTTGGTCTGGTAGTTCGCCTGAAGCGAAAGTTTGTGCTTGGCGCTGGCCGTGGCGTTTCCACCGAGCTGGAGGCCGATGGTCAAATCGTCGCGCTTAACGGTGAATGTCCGATCCAGCGGGCCGGAACTTTCCGCTTTAGCGCCGTCTTTGCCCGTGGCCTCCGGTGCGCGAAGCCAGATGTAGCAGCCGTATACCGCCGCCGCGACGACCAGTACTCCCAGTGCGGCTGCGACGGTCTTTTTGCGGAGAAAGCGTTTCATGGCGCGGGCGAAGCCTCGGGCTTGGTGGTTGCTTTTGCTGGCGGCGTAAGAGGCAGGGAGTTGGCGGAATCCCGCTTTTCCGGTTCATCAATGAATTCGCGCTTCACCTCTTCCAGCGTCGTGTCCGGCAATTTCGGGAGCGACGGGGAGTTGCGCAGAATTTCGCCGAGCGCGTTCGATTCTTCCGCCATCAAATTCGGATCGAAAATCACGCCGTCGGCAACTTCATCCGGCTGGAGAATGCGGGTGCGGAGGATGAAGATAAGCTGTGTTACCTCCTTGGTGTAGTTCTTGGAGGTGAAGAGCTCGCCGAGATATGGCAGGTCGCTCAGGAAAGGAATCCGTTCCTGCTGGGTGGTTTCCGCATTGCTGTACAGTCCGCCCATCAGGACGATTTGTCCGTCGCCCATTTTCAGGTGGGTGTCCATGTTGCGGATGGAGATCACCGGCACGTCATAGCTGCCGCTGGCCTGGTAAATGCGCTGGTAACTCTGGATGTTGGAAACTTCCGGCTCCACACGCAGGACCACCGAGTCCTCGTTCAGCATCAGCGGCGTTACCTTGAGCGTTACACCGACACGTTTGAATGTGGTGCTGGTTGTAACGTTCCCGGAACTGTTGGTCAATTCCTGGATCGGCACGTCCTGTCCGGTGGAAATTTTTGCCACTTCATTGCGGGTAACCAGAATGTTCGGCGAAGACAAAATCCGCGCGTCGTTCGCATTCCGCAGCCACTGGAACGTCGCGTGAATGTTGCTCCCGCTGCCGGTTTCAAACACCCAGTCGAGCGTTCCGCCGATGTCCGAGTTCGATTGCCCCAGTGTCGAGGTATTGAACCCGGTGGTGCTTTTCACGGGAATCGGCAGTCCGCCCGGGCCGATACCCGTGCTCTCCTGGTTGAAGGAAACGGAGAGGTTCCGCTGCATCCCGTCGCCCACGAGCACTTCGACCACGCGCGCCTCGATCAACACCTGCGGCGACGCGACATCCATAACCAGAAGCGCGTCTTTGATCGCCTCGACATTCCGGGCGCTATCGGTAACAATGAGCATATTGCGCTCCGGCGCTTCTTCGGCCATGCCGTTTTCGACCATCGCATCGATGCCGTTCAGAAGTTTGCGGGCGGTGTTATAGCGGCATTGGTAAACCAGCGTGGCACGGTCTTCCGCACCGCGCCCGCCCAGAAGGTCATTGCTTTTGCCGGCAGGCAGGGGGATGATGCGGAAATAAGGGGGGATTTCCTTCAGTTTCATTTTGCGCGGCGCGGGCATCCGCTGAAAAAGCTCCTCGAGCTGTTCGGCCACGGACACGGCGTTGCGCTTGCCCCGTTCGACGTCTTCTTTGGTGCGGACGCGCGTTTCCGGCACGGCCACGGGGATTTGCGAAGTGGGCGGCTGCTCGGCGGCGGTGGCGGCCAAGGCGAAAAGGAGGACCCCGCCGAGAGCCGGGCGGAAGATCCGGAGCGATTCCGTCATGAGTTCAAACTCCTCGAAAAATATGTGATAAATTCGTACTACAATTCAAAGGTTTGAGCACTATACAACCCCTTGACGGAAATTTCAACCGCTCTGGAATTTTTTTTGCGAATTTATCTTGATGGGTATTGCCCGAGCTCCAGACCTTTGTCGCGGAAGTGGCGATACGTTTCGTAGCGGCAGGTGATGGGAATGGAGTGATCGGAGTGCAGAATGTAGCCGGAGTCTTTTTTGACCTCGGGAATCTTGCTCTCCAATTCACGGTCGATGGCCGCCAGATCGTTGGAAACAAGAATGCGCGTGTCGATCCCTCCGCAGAGGACAAGTTTGTCGCCGTATTGCTTCTTGATGCGCAACAAATCCATGCCCGCTTTGATCTCGATCACCTGAAGACAGTCAAAGCCGGCCCGGACAATTCCAGGCAGAAGCGGTTCGACAAAACCGCAGGAGTGCAGCACCACGGGGAGCTTGCGGGAGTGGGCGTAATCCACCGTCCGTTTCTGCGCGGGAAGCAGGAGCTCCTCGTACATCGCAGGCGACATGAACGGCCTCCCCTTAAAACCCATGTCGTCGTAGAACCATATTCCATCCGGCGCGCCGCCCGCGGAGAAAAGCATTTCCATCAGGTCGATGATCAGCCCGGCATAGGTGTCGGCCATGTCCTTGATCCAATCCGGGTCCAGCGCCATGCCGAGAAGCATGTTTTCGTGCCCGACCAAAGGATGCATCGCCTCAAACACATTGACGCCGGAGTAGAAGAAAAAACGCTCTTTTTGCCGGCAACGTTCGCGTCCGGCGCGGTAATTTTCCAGATTCAGGCGGTTGGCCGCCGCCACAAGGCGCGGCTTGACCTCTTCCCACCCCGCGCGGTCGGAAACAGCGTAACCGACATGCTCCGGGGTGGTGTCGTGTTCCTTGTGCCGCCGGAGGAGCGCGCCGTTTCCATCGCGTTGGAGGATGGTATCCTCCGTTTCTTCCACGGTTACGGGAACGAAATCCGGATCCACGGCAAGCTTGGCCGCCCAGTTTGTCGTCATGTCGAAGTTGAAATGATCGTCCATCTCCTCATCCGGACGTAAGTGCCCCTGTGCAATCCAATGTGCCCGCGTATCATTCCAAAAATGCTCGAAATACCCGACACGGTCCACCGGTTCCCGCCGGAAAATGCGCCCGATACGTTCCTTCCCCGTCAATGCGGCCATGCAGACTCCGTTTCTATGGATTGTTTTTCTTAAGGGCTTCGGCGACGTCGCGCAGCGCGGCGTTCAATTCTATGGGAAAGAGAATGACCGTGTTGGCGCTGGAATTCCCCAGGCCGTCGATGGTCTGAAGCGTGCGCAGCTGCATGGCGCCCTGGGTATGCGCCATGATCGCGGCGGCGGCGGCGAGATTGTCGGCGGCGATTTTATCGCCTTCCGCCTTGGTGATGGTGGCCCGCTTTTCACGCTCGGCGGAGGCCTGGCGGCTCATGATGCGTTTGAGGTCTTCCGGCATCTCAATGTCCTGGAGGCGGACGGAATCAAGGTGCAATCCCCAATCGCAAATGTGCGCCTCGACAATCTCCGCGATCTGTTTCTGCACTTGTTCGCGCTCGGAAAGGAGTTCGTCGAGCGAAAGATTGCCGATTACATCGCGCAGCGCCGACTGGGCGTATTGCGAGATCGCGAAACGGAAACTTTGTACGCTCACCACCGCTTTTTCCGGGTCCGCCACCCGGAAGAACAACACTCCTTCCACGGCGGCCGGCACGTTGTCACGGGTAATCACCTGCTGGGCGGGAATGTTCACCGTGAGCAGGCGCTGATCGATGAAGATCGCGGCCTCCACAAAAGGAATCACATAAAAAAGCCCCGGCCCCTCGACGCTTTTATAACGGCCGAAACGGAGAACGACGCCCCGCTCCCACTGTGCCGCAACGCGCAATCCGGAAACCAGAATCCACCAGACAACAGCCGCGAGAACCACAATTCCGGCAACCGGCATGGGCGGCATCCGTCCGCCGAACATGCCCAGGAGAATCAGGATTACGACGACAAGCGGAATTCCAAACGCGGCCCCGCGCAAAGGAAGTCCCAGGGAAATATGACTATCGGTTGCAACGCCATACTCTTTGGAGATCATGCTTCTTTCCTCCTTGGTTTATTCGAACGGACCTTTAGGAATTCCGTCCGTCGGGCCAGCGGGACTTGAGCGCCCACTGACGGACGAGGGACGAAAGAACGTAATCCTCCAGCGCATCGTCCCGGCGAAACACGTGTTCGCAGTAGGGACAGGCGTGGAAGTTTTCGATATCAACAGGCTGCACTTCCTCGCGACAGGAAGGACAAAGCCACTGGCCCCGGCTGGAACATCCCCCGGAAGGCGTATAGTACTGATAATGCGACATGGTGTTTCTCCTTGTAGCGGGGTTTTCGGGCATGGCGGCAGGTTCTGACTCACTACTTAATATACCAATCCGGCGAAAATTCAAGGGTGAAAATCGCAAAAAAATCAAAAACACGCATTATTTTTGAAAAAAGACAACTTCCATTTGGCTCCTTGACACAGAGCACCCCATACGATATAGTAGAAGAAACATGAACTTGGCCGATCATATCGTCGTTGCCCCCCACGGAACACCCCCGGAGCCGAACGCCGTGTATACCGATTTCCACACCCATTCCACGGAAACGGAGCCGGACGTCCTGGCGCTGCGTTCCGTCGCGCGCCCATGCTCCGGCCTCTTTTCGCTGGAACTGCACCCCTGGACACTCCCGGAAATCTATGTGGGCATTCCGGAAATATGGCGCACCGCCCTCCCCCGCGCCGCCGCCGTCGGCGAAATCGGCATGGACGCACTCCGCGGACCGGCGCTTGACGTACAGGAGCAATACTTCCGGGAGGCGCTGGAACTCGCCGCCCAGAGGGATCTCCCCGTCGTCATCCACGCCGTGCAAGCCACAGGCCGTGTCCTCGATGCCTTGCGCCCTTACCCGAAAATGCGAAAACTCCTTCACGGGTTCCGAGGAAGCGAACGCAAACTCGTCCCCTGGCTGGAGGCGGGGTTCCAGATAAGCTGCGGAACAATTCCGCCGAAAACACTGCCTCTCGCGCATCTCGGGCTGGAAAGCGACGCGGCACGTGGCACTCTCCGCGAACTTTACGCCGCCGTGGCAATGGACCGAAATATCGAGCTTGCCGCGCTGCAAAAACAAATGGCACAAAACCTCAAACTTTTTTTGAACAAGGATACTTTATGATCCCCGATTTTCTCGACCGAACCGCCCTGCTCCTCGGCGAAGATGCATTGGAACGCCTCCAGAACGCACACGTTCTCGTCCTCGGCCTCGGCGGCGTCGGCTCCTGGGCCGCCGAATTTTTGTTGCGCGGCGGTATCGGCCGACTCACACTTGTCGATGGCGACATTGTCGAATCCTCCAATCGGAACCGGCAACTCCCCGCACTCATTTCCACACTGGGCCAACCCAAAGCCACAGTCCTCGCCGAGCGTCTACGCGATATCAATCCCAAGGCGGAAATCACCCCGATCGTACGCTTTATCGCCGATGGGGCGACCCGGGAGCTCCTCGAAACCCCCTTCGATTACGCCATCGACGCCATTGACAGTCTCTCCGCGAAAGTTCATTTCATCCTCGAATGCAAAGCACGAAACATCCCGCTTGTATCCTCCATGGGCTCCGGCGGGCGCGTCGATCCGGCCCAAATCACCATCGCCGACATTGCCAAAACCGACCATTGCCGCCTTGCGCGCGCCGTGCGACAACAACTTCGCCGCCACGGTTTCGCAAAAGGCCTCAAGGTCGTCTACTCCCCCGAACATGTCCCGGATTCCGCCGTGCGCCCTCCCCTCCACCCCGGCGAACGCTCCTGCGTCGGAACCATCTCCTACATTCCGGCCATTTTCGGCGGCCATCTCGCCTCCGTCGTCCTCCGCGATCTTGCTGCCCGGGACATCGGGGAGATGGATTGTTCGGTTCGGGATTCCAACGGTTGAGAGGCAGATTGCGCGGGGAGATGGAACCTCGGGGGAAAACCGCGCTTCCCCCAGGCCCCCATTCGAGATGCCGGTGCCGACGTTCGGCCGGTCGGGTGGCGCGGGGATGGGTTGTCCACCGACCTACTTGGAGCCGCGATGCGGCGCAAAACAATACCCTTGCATTCGCTCCGCGATCCTGGAGCAACGTCTTTGCGGGGCGCGTTGTGCTAACCCGCCTAAGGCGGGCGCATCAAGGGCTGGGATCAGCTTAAAACACGACGAAGAAATTCGGCGGAAAGACGGCGGTATTTTTTCAGGGAATAGCGTTCCGCGCTTGCACGCGCACCCGCTGAAAGGTCGTTCTGCACGAGGAAGCACAGAGCTTCGGCCCATTCTTCCAGGGTTTCCGCAAGGAATCCGTTTTCACCGGGGAGGACTACGCAGCGGTTTTCGCCGATGGGCGATGCGATTACTGGGAGTCCCGCGGCGAGATACTGAATGAGCTTGTAGGCGGATTTTCCGCGCGCGAAGGGGTCGTCCGGCAGGGGCATGATGCCGACGTGGCAGCGCGAAAGTTCTTCAACCTCCGCTTCTTCGCACCAGTCAATCCAGCGGCATCGGACACCCGGGAGAGGGCGCGCGGCAAGCTCGGCGCGGGCGATGACAAGAAGTTCAAAATCGACGGCGCGGGCCATGGCCCGGAGGGCGGGCAGCGCCGCTTCCAGGTAGGCATATGTTACCGGCGTTCCGATCCATGCGAGGGTGAAAATAGAATGTTTCACCGTTGAAATATCGTAACGTCCGAGGTCTACCGCGGTTGGAATTTTGATGATATTTTCGTTGTGCCGCGCGAGTTTTTCGAGGAGGAAATCGTTGGCGGCAATAACACCCGCGGCGTTGCGGACCAGAGCGTCGTATTTCCCTGCCAGGGGGGTTCCCGGGGGATATTTTTCCCAGACATTGTCGTCGAAGTTCAGCACATAGCGCTTTTTTTTGAGGAACGCAAGCTCCACAGACGCGCCGAAGCCGGGGAGGAGTTCGTACTCGATCATAAGGCGTTCCGGCAGGAACGGCATGCCGGCCATGCGGCGAAGAAGTCCGGAAACCGCATGCAGGGGCGATTTTCTCCCCGTTGCGTAAAGGCGCCGCAAATAAGCATCACCGAGAAGGGGATGAAAACGCACGTCGAACCCCGCGTCGCGCCAAGCGTCGAAATAGTCGCAATAGCGCAAACGGCTGGAGGCGCCAAGGCGGCTGTAACGGGTATAAACGCCCAGTTCTCTCATGGGATCAATTCTCCTGCCCCGGGGAAAAAAATGGAGCGAGTGATCGGAATCGAACCGACGACAATCACGTTGGCAACGTGATGCTCTACCAACTGAGCTACACTCGCACAAAAAGAAACAGTGGAGCGAGTGATCGGAATCGAACCGACGACAATCACGTTGGCAACGTGATGCTCTACCAACTGAGCTACACTCGCATGTCCTGTTTCTTACTATACCGCAAATGTCATTATTTGCAAGCAACCCTTGTACGTTTTTTTGAAAAAAACAACAAGACGGGCATTTTATACTAATGAGCAATCTAAAGATTAGTAACCGCCTTTATGACTGCGAATTGGTATTATCAATGAGAATGTTCGTGTGCCTCGAGATAGCTTTCGCCTACCCACTCACGGACAAAATGCTTATTTGTACTTGTATCCTCCTCGTCCGGAACCGTTTCGACAAACGCATGACCTGCGGCGTGCCCATCGGCGAAGAGGTAGTTTGCTTTATTGTCGTGCCGGACAGTATCGAGACGCCCTTTCCAATCGGCGGGTTCGCTTTGCGCGTCGTAGCACTGGTGCTCCTCCGGGGTCTTCCCATCCTCCTCAAAGCCACGTTCGGAAACAACGATTTGGAAGGAGCTGTTCCGCAATTGCCCGAGCGGACGGCCGAAGGTGAAAATGGAGTTCATCATGTAGCTTTGAATTCCATTTTCGGCATCGTATGCAAGGTCGCCCGGACAGCGCAGGAACTTGGGGTCGTACTTGACTCCGGCGGCGAGCGCTTGGAACCACTCGACTTTCGGCGACAATTCGTTGGCATGGGCAAAACTTCCTGTGTGAACAACAGGAAGCCTTCCCCCGAAATCATCGGCATAGAGCATCATGGCGATGCCGGTCTGCCGAAGGCTGGAAAGACAGTGCGTCGCATGCGCCCTCCGCCGTGCGCCATTGAGCGCGGGAAGCAACATGGAAGCGAGGATGGCGATAATGGCGATGACAACCAACAATTCAATCAATGTAAATGCTTTACGCATGGAAAATCCTTTGGGTATACAAGGTCGCGAAAAAAGCACCGGAATGAACTTTCCGGCGTTTTTCGCCAATTGGGGACGAGTGAGAGCGCTCCAGGCGTCTCGTTATGCCGGATTATGCGGCGGGCGGCCCCCGTGCGCGGACAAGGCTTCCGGCGGAAAACACCGCAAAAGAGGGCGGAACAATAAACGAAAGCGTTTCCCGGAAATACGGAACAAGAGGCGGGCCGGAAGCAGGCAGCGCAAAAGAAAGACCGGAGCAGAAGGGGCACTCATCGTCACAGGAATCCTGTCCGCCCAATGACGTGCCGGCGGCGGCCATCTTTTCCTGCTCGAAAAGGCCATAAGAAGCTTTGTGGGAATGGAAGAAAGGATGCGCGAGATCACGGGAGACGAAAAAAAACGCCGCCAGAAGCAGTGGAATATGCAACAAAAAGCGTGAACGCAACAACCGCATGTCTTCCTTTCAAACGTTGAAGATAACCGTCAGAATCCGGGTCCGCCCCCGCGAAGGGCGGCAAGGCGCTGCTCGCACGCCATCGTTACAATGGGCTCAAGGAGAAGATCCAGCGCCCCCTCCATCAAAGCGGGAAGGGAATGCACGGTTACATTGTACCGGTGATCGGTAACACGGCTCTGGGGAAAATTGTAGGTGCGTATCCGCTCGCTCCGGTCCCCGGTTCCGACCTGGGAGCGTTTGTCGGCGGCGTGTTTCGCCGCTTCGGCCTGCTGCTTATGTTCCAGAAGGCGGGCATACAGAATGCGCAACGCGATTTCCTTGTTGCGGTGCTGGGATTTCTCCTGCTGGCTCGCCACGGCGATTCCGGTCGGAATGTGGGTAACACGCACGGCGGAATCGGTTGTATTTACGCATTGTCCGCCCGGCCCGCTGGAACGGAAAACATCGAATCGGAGTTCTTCCGCTTTGACTTCCAATTCCACGGCTTCCGCCTCCGGCATAACGGAAACGGTTACGGTGGAAGTGTGAATCCGTCCGCCGCTCTCCGTGGATGGTACGCGCTGTACCCGGTGCACGCCCGACTCGTACTTCATCAGCGAATAAACCTGTTCCCCGGAAAAGGAACCGGAAACACCTTTCAGCCCCCCGAGATCGCTGTGGGACTGTTCCAGAATTTCCAATTTCCAGCCCCGGCGTTCCGCGTAGTGCGTGTAAAGACGCCAAAGCTCCGCCGCAAAAAGCGCCGCCTCGTCCCCGCCGGCGGCGGGCTTGATCTCTACGATGATGTTCCGCGCATCGTTCGGGTCCGGCGGAAGAAGGGCGAACTGCAACGCAGATTCCAAAGAGGCTGCTTGTTTTTCCGCCTCGGCAATATCCAGCGCCAGGAGCTCGCGGAATTCCGGATCTTCCTCCGTAGCCAGGAGATTGCGGTTCTCCGTCGCCCGTTCCAGAGCGCTTTTCCAATCATCAAATTTGCCGAATAGCTGCTCCAATCGGCGGTGTTCCTGCGTCAGACGACGCCCTTCGTTCATATTGGAATACAAAGCCGGATCCGCGAGGGCTTTTTCCAATTCGGAAAAACGCTCGCGTAAATTGTCGATGTAATTGGCGATATCCTCGGGAACCATGGCCTGGGCTTTCTCCGCATAAAAAAACCCGCCGATCCGCGACCGGCGGGTTTTCCGCGCATTCGGAGGAAATTATTCCGCCGATTCCTTGCGGTAACGGCGATTGAATTTATCGATGCGCCCCGCGGTGTCCACAAACTTCTGCTTGCCGGTGAAAAAGGGATGACACTTCGCGCAGATGCCGACCTGAAGCTCGGGACGAGTCGACTTGATCTGCCAGATTTCGCCGCAAGCGCACACCACGCGCGCATCGCCGTACTTCGGATGAATTTCTTTTTTCATTTTATCTCTCCAATCGGGTTTGATTCGTAATTCCACAAACCTTTACTATAGTGCAAAAACAGGATATTTCAAGTATTTTTCGTATTTCTTCCCAGAATTTCATCCAGGATCACCGCCGAACTCATTCCGTCAAGCAACGCCTCCGCCGCCAGAAGCTGCGCGAAAAACAACGTAGAATCGGGTGTTTCAAAATTGTACTTGATCTCCGCCCAAAGCTTTACCTGGAACCAGAGGCTGGAACCTTCCGGGTCCTCCGAGTTCAGCGCGCCGTAGCGCATCCGCCCCGCCGGCATGAAACACTCGTTTAAAAGTGAAACCGGCAAGGTCTTCTGACGGTCCGGAAACACCCGGCAACGTTCCAGAAGCGGCGCAAGAATCCAAGCGGAACACTTTTCCAGGCGGCCCGCGTCGAACTCTTCGATAATCTCTTCGAAAGGCGGCGGACGCATCGTCCCTTCCCACGATTCGTGGTTGACAACGCGGCGAAGGCGCTTTTCCAGCTGCGATCCGGGGCGAAGTTCTTCGCTTTCAAACATGGCGTACGCCGCCTTCTTTTCCGGCAAAAGCAGCCGGACGGATGAGATCAGGCACTCGCGCCGGAGCACCCAATGCGTTTGGCTTTCGTACACACCGAACACGCGGCGGATATGGCGCGGCCCGCCGATTTTGCTCAGCGCTTCCGCCGCGCCGGAGTGAAGGCGCGATTTTTTCGGGTTGTCGATAATCCGCATCAGCATGTCTTCGCAACGCGCATCGCCGATCAACCCCGCCGCGAAAATCGACGCTTGCGCAACGGAAAAATCCTCATCCTCGAAATGCCGGAGCAAAGCGGGAACCGCCGAGGCCTCGCCAATGCGCCCCAGCGCGCGCGCCGCCGCCGTCTGCATCCCGAGCTCCGGAAGGTCCAGGAGTTTGACAACCTCCGCAACAACCTCCGGTGCAAGGGATTCCTCCTGGCGTACGATGCTTTGGAGCGCACCGTCGCGCACGCGGCTCGAGGCGCTGTAAATGTTGCGGATCAGTTCGTTGGATACCAGGCGGCCGGAGGCGCGGGTCAGCGCTTCCACCCGCCCGAGCTCGCTCAACGGCTGCGTAAGAACGTGGGCGTGGTAGACCGAACGGAAAGGATTGCTGCTCAGAATATCGCGTACAACCACCCCCGTGGAAGCGGCCCCGTCTTCACGCAGATGGATCAGCCAGAGGACGCTCAAAAGGTAGAAGAGTGCGGAGAGCGCGCTTAACAAGTTGAACGGAGTAAGCGGCGCTTCGATCCATGGCTGCTCCGCGAGCGTTCCGTACCATCTTCCGGAAAGGTTCGCCGTCAAAAAGCCGCAGAGGCCGACCACGGCGAAAAAGATCCCGTACGTAACACCCTGCGTCTTTTTACTCCCCACCGATGTGAGAATCGACGTTTGCGAAGACGCAATTCCGACGTTCACAAAACCGCCCACAACAAAAACAGGAATCGCACTGAGAAGGCCCGCATCCAGCGCAACCGGCTCCATCTGGAAGAAAGTCAGCGCCCGGTTGATGAGCGCGCCGCCGGTCCGGTCCAACCAGCTGTCGCGCGGAATCATCGAGGCCCACAGAAGAAACTCCCCGCCTTTGAGAACACTGCAAAGAATCAGCACCGGTTTGCGGCCGTAGCGGGAACCGACAATCCGGAATAAGTACGCGGAAAGAAACCCCACCGCCGCGCCGATGGCCAGCAATATCTGGATGGTGAACATGGAAAATTCCATCGTCTTCTGCAAATGGATGAAAAGAAAGCTGCACGAAAGCCACGCGCCCATCGCCTGCCAGCCGAAAAATGCGGTCAGCATCCGGAAGTTCCGGTTCTTCCATGTGTCCACAAAAAGCTGCCGCAAAGGAGGAAGCCCCTTGGGGCGCGGATCGGGGTCGACGGCGGGGAGGTAGACGAAAAACGACATGTACGCCAGAATGGCACCCGCGGCGAATAAAATCGCATAGGTATGCGGCTTTTCCCGTCCGAGAATATCGGCGATTTTACCGAAAGCAAGCCCCGCCACAAGTCCGGCAAGGGTGGCCATGCCGGTTTTCCGCGCCCAATACGTTGCGCTCTCGCGCGGCGGAACAATGTCCGCGTTCCAGGAAAGGCCCGTGGCGGCTTGAATCTGTACGAAAATCTGCGCCACGGCGAATGTCCCCATGAAAAGAAACGTCCCCAGGACGGGATCCAGACGCGCCCACATGAACATCAGCAGCGAAAGGACGAAAAACATCGCATAGGCCGACGCGCAGCAAACGGCCCAAAACTTCTTCCGATGAAAAAAACGCTGCTGCAAAAGCGCGCCGACAATCTGAAGCGGTAGAAAAACAAGGCTCAGCGACATCACCCGCGCAACCTGTTCTTCGTTGAATTTCAACGAAAGCATCGCCCCGGTCAGGAGGGAACTGTTGGTCGCGGAAAAGTAAAATGTCCAGAAAATCGCAGAGACGATCGAAAGATTCATCGCCCGCCGCAGGAGGCGCGGCGGCGCCGGAATCGGCTCATCAAAAAAATCTTGCGTCTTCTTCATGCATTGTGCCTTTAAAAGTAATGGACTCCTCTGAATACTATACTCCGGGAAAGAAAAAAAGCAAGGTGGATATCAATCCTTGCGCAACGCCGTGGCAGCCCATTGCAGCGCCTCCGCGAAAGTCGTAAGCTCACCTTCGAGTTGAAGTTCAAACGCTTGGTCGAGAACCGTCCGGAATGCGGGCCCCGGGCGGTATCCGGCGGCCACAAGGTCGCGCCCGCGCAAAAGCGGTTCCGGCAACGCGGGGGAAGTGTCTCCCAACCGATCCAGATACAGTAGAAATTGATCGGAGCAACGGCGCATGGAGCGCGCGTCCAGCCGGTTCAACTCCATCTCCAGCGCCAGGTTTGCCCCGGCAAGTTCGCGCCGAATCCTTGATTCGCGCCGGACCAATCCGAACGCCATGTGGTTGCGTACGGCATGGGCCACAACTTCCGTCCTTTCGCGTGAAAAACGAAGACGGGAGAAAATCGCCCGCACAATCGGCTCGCCAAGGTGCTCATGGTTGAAAAAGTGCGGCACTCCATCGGCGCCCATGCTCCGACTCGCCGGCTTGCCGACATCATGCAGAAGAACGCTCCAGGCAAGCTCCGCCGTCGGAGCTGCCATTGCATCGAGCATAATCATGGTATGGCGCCAGACGTCACCCTCCGGATGATGCTGCGCGGGCTGCTCCACGCCATGCAAAGCGGCAACCTCCGGCAAAAGCACGTCGAGCAATCCGAGTTCCCGTGCCAGATCCATCGCAAGCGCCGGGTTCCCGCCGGTCAGCATCATGGTCAATTCCTGCCCGACGCGTTCGGATGCAAGTTCCGCGGTCCACGGCGCGAGAGAGCGGATCGCCGCCGCTGTCGCTTCGTCGATCCGAAAGCGAAAACGCGCGGCGAAGCGCACCGCGCGGAGCATCCGCAAATAGTCCTCCTTAAAACGCACGGACGGATCACCGACGGTACGCAGAATACCCCGCTCCATATCCGCAAGCCCGCCGACATGGTCGTGAACCTCGCCGGTGAGCGGATCAAGCAACAGTGCATTCATTGTAAAGTCCCGCCGAATCACGTCCGTCTGCAAATCCGTAGTGTAACGCACCTGTTCCGGGTGGCGTCCATCGAGATAATTGCGCTCCTCGCGCGCGGTCGCCACCTCAAAACAAAATCCATCGAAACAGACAAGTGAAACACCGAATCCGGCGCCCACCATCTCCGTACCCGGCAGGAGCAAGGAGAGCTCATCCGGGCGCACTGAGCTCACCAGGTCGCAATCCTTGGGCGTCCTTCCCCAAACCAGATCCCTAACCACGCCGCCGACAAGGGCGCAGTCGAAACCCGCGGCGCGTACGCGCCGCACAAGGTCCTTCGCCGCATTAAGAAGCGGCGAATCGGGCATCGAAATATTCAATTTATCGTACATTTTCAGAGATTAACGTATGCGAAAAAGGAAAGAACCTTTCGTTGGAAAGGTCTTTCCCCTATTGCATCAAACCTTTGTAAAAATCGAAGAATTACTTCTTATCGATCTTGTCGTTCCATTCCTTGAGCTTGCTGGCGGCGAGTTCGCGTCCGCCGAGGCCGAAGGCAAGAGCGGCGGCCACGCAAATGGCGCCGAGGACAAGGCCGAAGGCAAGTTCAACAATGTGTCCGCCAAGGTTGATGTGGCTGAGGGCAATGGCGCCGGTGAAGACCAGCACCGCGACACGCACGATCAACGCCAGCGTTTCCCCGCGGGCGCGGACCGCCTCCGCCGCAAGATTCGCCAGCCAGAGACCGACAAGCACAACCGCCACGGCCACAATCACATTTCCCGCAAAATGCGTGAAGGAACGGAGGACCTCCGCCAACTGGAGAAAACCGAGCGTTTCACAAGAGGCGATCGCCGCAAAAAGCATGATGGCCGCCAGGGTCAACTTCCCGACGACAATGGACGGCTTCGCGCGGTGTTCCTTTTCCGGGAAACCGAGCACGCCCATGAGCTTGTCGAAACCGAATCCGCTCAAAAGCTGGGCAACGATTCCGCTGATGATTCCGCCGAGAACGAACGCGACAAAGAGGAGGACCACAACGCCGAAGACGTTGCCCGTCGCCCCGAGGATCTTTTCAAGCAGTCCGCCCATCGCCCGGGAGAGGGTGTCGATCTTGAGCGCGGAGAGGGCTGTGATCAAAATCGGAATGGTAACCAGAACGTAGGCGACCAGACCGGCGAGTTTGGAGAGCTTCTGTTCTCCGAAAATTTTCCCGAAACCGAGTTTCGTGCCGAGTTCATCCAAACGGACCGCTTCGAGCGAGAGCGAAATGGCCTTGCGGACGATCCCAGCCGCCCAGAAACCGATCACCAGAACGGCCGCGCCGAGGAACAAATTGGGGAGGAAATCGAACACTTTGGTCAGCATTTCTTCCAAGGGACCTGTAATGCCGTCGATCTTAAGCGCCCGCAGGATGGCGGGAACGAAGAACAGGAGAACCAGCCAGTAGGCCGCGCGGGAAATCATTTCGGACGCGGGGCGCTTGCCGGCCGCCTTGCTCTCCTCGGAAGCGGGAAAACGGGCGTCCACATTGGCGCTGCGCGCCACGGTCAGCGCGCCGATGCGGAAGAGCGACGCAATGACCCAGCCGATCAACAACAACAGACCCGCGCCGATGAGATTCGGAACATAGCTTCCAATGCTGTCGATGAAGTTGCGGATGGGAGCCGCCGTTTCCGTGAGCTTCAGGACGCTGAGCGCCCCCAGGAGCGCGAGGAGGAAAATCAGCCAGAACACAATACGGGAAATCACGCGGTCAAGGCGAACTCCGGAAGTTTGCTTTTCATCGGAAATCGCGGCGAGTTTTCCATCGACCCCCGTCTTCCGCACCGCCGCGCCGATGGTGCAGCTGATGGCAAGGGCGACAACCCAGCCGACGATCAAAATTCCCAACGCGTAAACAATCTCCAGGACGTGCGCGTCTTTGAGCATTTTCCAGATTTCGTTGAATTCCATCCTTTTTTCTCCTTACAATTAAACCCTGTACAACACGAATGTTTCGCAAACAATTAAAATAGCACAAACTCCGCGAAAAGCAAACCGGGGGCCCGAAGAAGTCCCGGCGGCAGATTAACGGTTGAAATAAAGTTTTTCGAATAAATCGATCTCTTTGCGCATCGCCGCCGCGACCGCGGGATCGACCGTCTGTTTGGCTTTCATCGCCTCCACCGTAAGGCGGTGCAACGCGCCGAGCATGGCCGTGTAATGCGCATACCCCGGATCCTCCGGAGGGAGAACTTTGACACGCTGTGTCATGAAATACTGCCAGACAATCTCCTGAATGTGCGTGGCGTGGGTTTCTTTGTTGACGACCCAGCGAACAAGTTGATTCATGTCCGGCTTCGCATCCGGCGCTTGCAGATGTTGGATTTCGTGAATGCTTTTGGCGACGGTGTCCACGTGTTCACGGAGCAGTTTGATGCGTAGCGGATCGTCGTAAATGCCGCAGGGGATCTCACAATGCGCGTACACGACGACGGCAAAAAGAAACATTCCGAAAAAGAAAAGGAGCTTTTTCATACATCCTCCCAATTAAAAAAGGCCGGACTTCACGTCCGGCCCGGTGCTTCACTTCAGTCCTGCTTCGCGGCTTCTTCCCCGGCGACTTCCCGCATCGGGGGGGCGTTGTGGTTGTGCCCTTTGCCGACAACGCGCTCCACCTGCGCCACGACTTTTTCCAACGCCGCGTCGAAGGATTTGTAAAGATCGAAATCCTCCGCCAGCGAATTCAAATCGTGGTCGGGGAGGAGAACCTGGATGTCCGTACGGAACCGGTTCTTCTCCAGCGTCATGACGGCGCGCACCGATGTTACGCGAAACGATTCCGGCAACATCGCCGCAAGTTTTCCGTCGGTGTACAGACGGATGGCTTCGGTCATGTCGAAGTGACGGCTGCTGGTGATGATTTTCATACGGGACCTCCCTTTCTTCTCTCCGGACGCTATTTTTCGCGCCCTTTTTTACATGGTGAACTGCGGGCCAAGATAATGGTGCTTCGCCTGCTCATCGTTAATCAAAAACTCACTGGTTCCTTCCAGCAAAACCTTCCCCTGGCACATCAGATAGGCACGGTCCACCACGGAGAGCGTTTCGCGCACGTTGTGGTCGGTAATAAGAATGGCAAGGTTGCGGGCTTTGAGCTGAAGGATGATCTGCTGCACATCGTAGACCGCCAGGGGGTCCACGCCGCTGAACGGTTCGTCCAACATGATGAACGCCGGATTCGTAACCAGCGCACGGGTGATTTCCAGCCGACGCCGCTCGCCGCCGGAGAGGGTCATCGCCTTCTGTTTGGCCAGGCGTGTGAGCTCGAGTTCGGCGAGAAGATCGGCGCAACGTTTTTTGCGCTCCGCGCCGGAAATGGCCAGCGTTTCGAGAATGGCCATGATGTTTTGTTCCACCGTCAGTTTGCGGAAGATCGAAGCCTCCTGGGCGAGATACCCCATCCCCATGCGCGCCCTTTTGTACATCGGCATTTGCGTGATGTCCATCCCGCGGAAGGTGATGTTCCCCGAATCGGGGCGGATCAGCCCCATGACCATGTAAAAACTTGTGGTTTTTCCCGCTCCGTTCGGCCCCAGGAGGCCGACCACTTCCCCGCGGCTGACCTGGAGCGACACGCCGTTGACAACACGGCGGCCATGATAACTTTTTACAAGATCGCGCGCCTCAAGCAGCACGCCGTTTTCTTCGGTCATATCGTAACGCTTCACTTTCTTTTACTAGCAGTATAACCCGTTTTCGGCAACTGTCAAGGCGTTTATTGCCCTTTGGTTGAAAAATAAGAGTTTCCGGACACAAGGACGTCCTCCGTTTCCGGAAAGAAAACAATCCGATCGCCGTTCAGATTCCGGTTGTCTTCGTTCAAACGCGCGGGTTTTCCGGTCAGGACAAGCTGGCGGTCGGCCACGGCGTAGACCGCCTTGTCCCCCTTGGCCGCTTGTACTTTTCCGGCGGGAAGACGACGAACAACGTGGACGTTGTTCTCCGCCACGCTTTGCACAAGCTCCTTGCTTTCGCCGAGGAGTAGGCGGGTCGGAATATCGTTGCCGCGCGCCGCAAAAGGATCGTCGTCCAGCGAAGAGGGGCGGACGGCCGTCGCCGCCCCGGCCGCCGCGGTTGCCACCGCAGCAAGCTTCTCCTGGGGCGTGAGGTCGCGGGTATGGAAATACAAATCTTCGCAGGTCAGCGTCATCTCGGAGTCGGTGATCTTCACCTTCTCGTGACATTCGGAGAGGTTCTTGCGCAAATCCACCTTTCCGTAATTCGCCTCCATATTCATGGGACCGCGCGCCCCCGCGCCGATCAGCGAACGGAGGGGGGACGCCCCTTCTTTCGGCGCGGCGGCAGGTTTCCCCGGCGCCGTATCCGCCAGGGAGCGCAGCTTCATCCCCCCCGTGCAATCCATTTGAACGAGTTCCACATCCGAGGATTGGAACAACCCCTCCGTCGAAGGCTTGGTGCCGGCGAGGGGTGGGGCAAAAGTAAGCTCCAGGCGCGCGGTACGCAGCTCCGCTTGCGCGTCGCGCGCCACAACGCGCCCTGTGGCGACAATGTGGCTGAGCTGTTTGTTCGCGGAATCCGGTTCCGCCGGCGTTTTTTCCGCCGGGCGCGACGCGACGGCGGTCGGACGGTCTTTCAAGAAAATTTCCAATTTATCGCAATCCAGCGACAATCGCGGATCGCGGACCTTGACGTTCCCGCTGAAAAGGAGCTTATTCTTTCCATAGCTCAGGTTGCTGGAGTCGGAGGTAATTTCGGTAACAGCCTCCGTGCCCGATACGCTTTCATTGCCCGTGGTGGCCGCGCAAAGAATAATGCGGCTGCCGCGTTCGGCCTGCAGACGCTCTTCCTCCAGCCAGACGGTCAACTCGCGCCCGGAGATTGAATCGTTGCCCCGGAAGAGTGTCGGCACGTTTTCCGTCAGGAGAATCTGGCGCTTCGGGTAGTCGAGCGTAAGGCGGCCCGCCCGCGCCCGCTGTTCCGGGGCGGTGGGATCGCCGGGGACGCGGCGAAGCACATCGACGTTCTCCAGGCAGACGACTTCGCGGAGTTCCCGCGAAGAGGCGCCGGAAAAATCGATGTCCGTGATGCCGCTCATCGGATCCATCCCGGACTTGGGAGCGGCGGCAAGGGTTTTCTTCACTTCGGAAAACAGCACGTTCATACGGCCGCACCGGAGCTTCATCTCCGGGGAATCCAGCACAATGTTGCCGCGGAATGTGCCGCGGTTCCGCGCAAGATTCAGATCCGCCGTATCCGAGTTGATCGACATAGGCCCGGCGGGTGTCTTGGACTCTTTCGACTGCGGCGAAGTGAATTCGATCCGGCTCCGTTCGTACAAAAGAATTTGTTCCGTTTCGCGGTAGATTTCGATCCGGTTCGCGCGCATGCGGTCGTTGCCGCGCTGGATGACGGCTTGTTTTTCTCCGCCGTGGAGGGTGATAAGCTGGCGGGCCACCAGATAATCCACACGGTCGGCTTCGGCGGTTTGCGCACCGTTTTTCCGCTCTTCCGGGGTAAGTTTCCGCTCGATGCGGACGTTCCCGGTACACGAAAGCTCCCGGACGCCGCCGAGTTCCGCCACGGAATTTTCGGGAACGGCGATCTTTTCGTCCTGTTTTGTTTCATCGTTTTCCAGGCGGATGACGAGCTCGTCGCAATGAACAAGCGCTGTTTCAAAATCCACCTTCACACTCCCGGAGAGGGTGATTTCCCGCTTTTCCTGATCGATCGAAAGCGTGTCCGCCACGGCATGGGCGGGCTCATACGATGCGGGGGGCGGATTCCCCTTGAGGATGGAACGCGGATCGAGATTTCCTTGCCGGATCGCGATGCGCACATCGGAGAGAACGCGCACGGTACGGCGGTTGAAATCCGCCTCGAAGCCGACGCCGTCGAGGTCCAGCATCGGACTCCGCACAAAAACCGGATCTTCTCCCGCCGCGACACGGGCGTTGTAATCGATTTTCGCGCGCTTCGTAAAAATGGCGCATTCGGCGAACGAGCGCTTACGCCAGAAGTCGAGAATTTGCAGGAGCGTGGCGTTCAGGGGATACGGAAGTTGCGTTTCATCGAACGCAACTTCATCCACATGCACTTTGGGGCGCATCAAATCGATGATGGTCCCGGTGGAAACAAGGTAGATCCCTTCACGCGCAAGCTCCCCGCTGAAAATGTGGTACTTCAATTGGGTCCCGTCGAAAACAGGGAGGCGGGAACGGAGGGTTTTCACCCCCTGCAATTCGCTCAAACTCCCGAAGCTTGGCCCCTCCGCCTGCGCGAAGGAAGCAAGGACAAGCACGAGGAGAAGGATAAAAGACTTATTTCCGGATAAGGTCATGAATGGCCTTCACTTCCGTAAGCGCCTGCCGGATGGCGGCGAAATCGAGGGTATTCGGCCCATCCGACCACGCCTCCGAAGGACGCGGATGCACTTCGGTGAACAGTACATCGATGCCGATCGCCGCCGCCGCCCGCGCCAGGGGGCGCACGAACTCGCGCCGTCCGCCGGAAGCATTGCCCATTCCACCGGGGAGCTGGACGGAGTGCGTCGCATCGAACACAACCGGAACGCCCAGTTCGCGCATCGTCGTCAAGCTGCGGAAATCGACCACCAGATTGTGGTAGCCGAACGAGGAGCCCCGCTCCGTCAGCAACACTTGCGTATTGCCCGTCTGCCGGACTTTGCCGACGGCGCCGGCCATATCTTCCGGGGCCATGAATTGCCCTTTTTTAATGTTGACCGGACGGCCCGTCCGCCCCGCCGCAAGCAAAAGATCGGTCTGGCGGCAGAGAAACGCCGGAATCTGGAGCACGTCGGCAACCAGTCCCACGCTCGCCGCCTCGTGGGATTCGTGAATATCCGTAAGGACCGGAACGCCAACCTCCTTCTTGACGCGGTTCAGGATGGCGAGCCCTTCGTTCAGCCCCGGGCCGCGCCGCGAGTCGCCGCTGGTGCGGTTCGCCTTATCGAAGGAGGCCTTGAAAATATAATGCACATCAAGTTCGGCGCAAAGCCCTTTGAGGTAACGCGCGACTTCAAGGCAAAGTTCCGGCGTTTCCGCCATGCAGGGACCGCCGATCAGGGTGAGGGAACCGTCGCCGATGGTGAAATCGGCCACGCGGATTTGTTCGATCATTTTTGCATCGCTTTCAGTTTACGCTCCGCGGCCGCAAGATCCTCCGGCGTGTCGACGCCGATGCTCTCGAGCTCGGAAAGGTGAATGTAAATGCCGACGCCGTTTTCCAACGCCCGCAACTGTTCGAGTTTTTCGCACTGCTCCAAGCGGCTCGGCGACCACCGGACGAATTGATCCAACACCGTGCGGCGGTACGCATAAATGCCCCAGTGAAGGTATACCGGCGTATCTTCCCCCCCCTCGCGAAGGTACGGGACCATGGAGCGGCTGAAGTACAATGCGCGGCGGTCGGCGCCGAAAACGACCTTCACTTTGTTCGGATCGGCCAGGGCCGCCCGGCTTCCCGGAACGGCCACCGTCGCCATGCCGAAGGCCTCGCGCGTTTTCATGACATGGATCAGTTCGTCGATCACCGTTGTCGGCAGAAGCGGCTCGTCCCCCTGCACGTTGATGACAATGTCGCAATCCAAATTTTGCACCGCTTCGTGGATGCGGTCGGTCCCGGAGGGGTGTTCCGGGCGCGTCATGACCGGCGTGCCGCCGAACGCGCGGACGGCCGCGGCCACCCGTTCATCATCCACCGCGACGAGGACCGCATCGGCGGAAGACGCCGCCGCCCGTTCGTAGACGTGCTGGATCATCGGCTTTCCCGCAAGATTCGCCAGGACTTTCCCCGGGAAACGGGTACTTCCGAAACGCGCGGGAATCACCGCCGCGACACGCTGGGTATTCATCCTTTTTTCTCCATTCTCCGCTGAACGCACTCGTGCATCATTTCATTCAATTCCGAGGCCTTGACCGTGGCGGTACCGAGGGCCGCCACCACTTTGCCCGCCGCGGCGTTCGCCAAATGGGCGGCTTGTTCCGCATCGGCCCCGGCGGCCAGGGCCAGGACGAATGTGGCTGTAACCGTATCCCCCGCGCCGGAGACATCGAAAACCTCCCGCGCCACGGTGGGAATCACTGTGGGGGGCTGGTCCGCGCGGCAAAGCGCCATGCCTTCGGCCGAAAGCGATATGAGAAGGTACTGGCAATGCCATTCCTTCAAGAGTTTTTCGGCAATTTTCGGAAGCGGCGTGTTGGCGGGAAGTCCCGTCATCGCCAGCGCCTCCTGCCGGTTCGGCTTGAGCATCGAAAGGCCGGGAATCGGCACAAGGTGTCCCGGTTTGGGGTCCATGGCGGTAATCAAGTTCCGCTCCATCGCCGCCGCAACAATGCGGAGAACCATGCTCTCCGAAAGAAGCCCTTTGGCATAATCCTCGAAAATGACCGCATCCACGGCCCCCGTTTCGATCGCTTCTATAACGCCGCGGACAAGCTCTTCACGGACTGCGTCGGAGTACGCGCCCGTGTCTTCGCGATCGACACGCAGAAGTTGTTGCGTCCCTGCCACGATACGGCGCTTGCTGGTGGTCGTGCGCCCCGGTTCGATGAGGATGAAACGGTCGTCGATACCGTATTCTTTACGGAGCTGGCTGCGGATGGCGCCGCCCGCCATGTCGTCGCCGACGGCGCCGAACGCAAGGCATTCCCCCCCCAATGTCGCAATGTTGCGCATGGCGTTGGCCGCTCCGCCGAGGCAGCAGGAATAGCTGTTTTCAAGAACCACCGGAACAGGGGCTTCCGGAGAGATACGGCTTACCCGTCCCCAGACGTACTCGTCGAGCATCACATCGCCGATCACCGCGACGCGGCAGGCGGGAAAACGCGCAATGATTTTTTCATAATCCAGGGGGTAGGACATCAGGGGTACCTCAGTTTGAGAAAGTGTTCGTCCAGACGGACCGCTTCACGGTCGGCCCAGGGGGTAGGATCGAAGTCGAGCGCCTGGTTGTATGTGCGTCCGGTTTTCAAACGGATCGTCGCGGATTGCATACCCGCCAGACGCTGGTGGACGGCGGCTATTTCGTCGGGCGTGAGGGATTTGGCGTGTTCGTGCAGATATACGCTCAGACGCATCAGTTCGCCGCGGACGAGAAGCGCCTCTTCGCGCGCGTCCGCATTCGGGATTTCGTTGCGGTCCAGATTCCGGCCGAGGCCGTTGTTCACGCCGTTGAAAAGGTCGATCATCTGCTGAAGGCGGATTTGTTCCTCAAAAAGCCCATCCCGGCTGACACGAAGGGGAATGCCGACGGCGAGCACAAACTCGGCAAGCACCACAAAGAAGAAGATGCCGATGGCCGAGTAGGCGATATAATCGCGCTTGAATTTTGCGGATTGCAGCTTGCGAACGTTCATTGGACTCCGAAAATTATCCTTCGCACTGGAAATGACAACGATGCTTCAGGAAGTCGGCGCAAAGTTCCGGCCAATTCCGCGCATCGGGAAAATCGGGCGCAAGACCGATTCCATGACGCCCCACCGGGTAGACATGCAACCCGAAAAGAACGTTGTTCCGGCGCAACGCCTGCGCGAAAAACAAACAATTCTCCACCGGAACCGCCTGGTCTTCCGCCGTGTGCCAGAGGAACGTCGGCGGAGTGTCCGCATTCACTTGATCCGGAAGGATAAAACGCGCTTCGAGCTCTTCAAGTTTTTCACCGAGGAGGTTTTCTCCCGATCCGCGATGTCCCCATTCCTTGCAGAACGCCGCCACCGCGTAACAAAGGATGACCGCGTCGGGACGCGAAGACATGCCGTCGGCGGCGTCGCCGTCATTGGCCTCGATCTCGCGGTACATGGTTCCGGCGCAGCCGGCCAGGTGGCCCCCCGCCGAAAAACCGCCGATGGCCAGCTGATCGGGGATTACACCGAACTCCGCCGCGCGGCTCCGGATCAGCTTGATTGCCCGGAGCGCGTCGCGCTGCGGTTCCGGAAAACGGTACGGAGCAACGCGGTAGTGCAACACAAATGCGTGGAAACCGAGTTGGTTGAACCGTTCCGCAACCGGCGCGCCTTCGTGCGCCGCGCGGCCGCCGTACCCGCCGCCGGGACAGACCAGGACGGCGGCGCGCCGTCCGCCCGCCGGGTGGAGGTAACATTCGATATACGGCTGAAAATCCTTCTCCGGCGTTCCGCAGGAGGTGTCGTTTTTCCAGAGGCGGATCTGAGGGTGTTTTTCCATGATTATGCCTGGTAGGTGAAGGTGAAAGCGTTGGAAGCCTTGACGGCCTCTTTGATTTTAGCGACCAGAACTTCCGGGACGGGGATGTTGGTCTGCACCACGGTCAGCGCCCGGCCCGTGTTGACGTTCTGCGGGGCGCGGATGTCGATGATGTTGATGTTCTTTTCGCCGAGGAGTCCCGCGATCCGGCCGATAATGCCCGGCTCGTCCTGGTATTCGACGAAAAGGTGGTGTCCGCTCGGCTCCAGGAAAAGGCGGTCGAAGGTGTTCAAGCGGGTGATCATCAACTGGTTTTCGGTAACGGTCCCGCGCGCGCTGGACTTGTAGATCGATCCGCTTGCCGCGGCGAAGAGATCGATGGTCATGGATTCGCCGTAATGCTTGTCGTTGTCCACCTCGCGGTTGCTCACTTCGATACCGCGCTCGGCAAAGAGTTTTTCGGCGTCGCTCGGCGCCTGATCCGGGGCGAATTCATCGGCCAGCGCGGCGGCAATCGGCGAAAGCATGTACTGATTGAATTGCGCGAGGGAACCGTAGTAACTCGTTTCGATCCGGCCCGGATTGGCGTCTTTGCCGAGGCAGGCGCGGCTGAGCGCGGTCAGGACGTAGGCCAGTTGCTGAAACTTCTCCGAAAGCCCGTCCGGAAGAGATTTATTGACCACGCAATTGGTGATGCCGCGCTCGAAATAGGCGATGGTCTGTTCCGCGGAACGCTGCGCCGCCACAAGATTCGCCTCGAACGTGTTCGCACCGAGATGGGGCAGCATCAAGTCTGCGATGTCCGCGCAGCTCTTGGGGCCGGGGGCGTCCTTGGGGTAAACATCGTTGCAGAACTTGATCGCCTTTTCGGCCTTGACGGCGCGCAGATCGTCTTCGTTGACCACACCGCAACGGGCACAGTTGATCAGCACCGCGTTCGGTTTCATAAGGTCGAAGAAGCGGCGGTTGATCATGCCCCGTGTTTCTTCATTCTCGGGAATATGGAGCGAAATGAAGTCGGCCTTGGCGAACACCTCTTCGAGCGTTACAAGTTTCACGCCGAGCTTTTCCGCCAGAACCGGCGAAATCACCGGATCGAAGCCCAGCACCTTCATTTCAAACCCGGCAAGGCGCTTCACCAGGAGCTGACCGATATTGCCCAAGCCCAGAACGCCGACGGTTTTTCCCGCCAGTTCGCGCCCCATGAACTTGGATTTCTCCCATTCTCCGGCGCGGGTCGAAGCATCCGCCGCGACGACATGGCGGCTCACCGCAAGCATCATGGCGACGACTTCCTCGGCCACGGCGTTGGAGTTCGCGCCCGGCGTGTTCATCACGTCCACGCCTTTTTTGCGGGCGTACTTTGTATCGATGGTATTGTAGCCCGCCCCGGCGCGGACGATGAGTTTGAGCTTCGGAAGAAGGTCTATCAGCTCCGGGGTAACCTTTTCGCTGCGGACAATGAGCACTTCGGCGTCGGCATTGGCGCGGACCAGATCCTCAATGGGCGTGGCCGCGTCGAGGACGACGTTGTACCCTTTATCGCGGAGAAGATCGGCGGCGAATTTATCCAATTTTGTCGGAATCAAAACTTTACGCATGGAACACCTCATATTCTTCAATGAATTCGATATAAAAAGAACGAAACGCTATTAAGATACCACATAATTTCTTGTTTTACAAGCCGCGAAGGCGGAGCAATTCGCGATAATATTGCTCCATTTCAAGCGATTCGGGGAGTTGGGGGAGTTTTTGATCGCGGCAGAGTTTCGTAATGCGTTCCTGAATTCGAAGCGCGTTCTCCGGCTTGCCCGCCCGGGCGGCCAGCAAAGCGCGGGGAGCGAGCGTGCCGGGGGTTCCGGCGGTTTCCGGTGCAAGGAGTTCAGCCGCGCATTTTGTCGCCGGGGCGGAAAGCGGCTGCCGAAGAAGAAGTTGCCAGGCGAACGCGGCGTCGCGCTCCGGGTCGCGGGGGACCTGGCGCGGGTAGGCTTCCAGAAAAGGCAGCAATTGTTCCGCGAAAGCCGGATAACGGCTTACAAGATCGAGCGCCATGAAGTAAAGACGCGCCTCGGCGGGAGCGGCGGCGCGGCGGACGCCAAGAAAGCGGACGGCGTCCTCCGCGCGGCCGGAACTTTCAAGGCTGTAAAGACGCAGGCGCAGCGCGGGCGCGTTGGCGGGATCGAGCTTGAAAATGTCGGCGGCGATGCGGGAGGACGCGTCGTCATCCGCATCGCGAAGAGCGCTCTGGAGCTGGGAAAGGAGGGGGGAAAGTTTCCGCTGTTTTGCCGCGTCGAAACGCCCCGACGCATTACTTTCGAGCGCATCTTCCAAATCGATGACTTCGCCGTCCCAAAGGATTTTGCGCGAGGCGTCCACAATGAAGGCTTTCGGAAAAAATACCGAGCCCGCCATATAGCGCTGCGTATTCAACGGCCTCTCCTCCCGCGCGAACGGGAAGGTGAATGCGGGAAATTCGCGCAAAAGTTCGCGGCATTGCGCTTCCGTATCCGTGGAAACGGCGATCAGCTCCACATTCCGTTCTTTGTACTGTCCGCCAAGGCGGACAAGAAGCGGAATTGCTTCACGGCACGCGGCGGAACGGGTGTTCAAAAAAACAAGAACCTTCAGTTGCGCTGGCTTCTTCTGCGTGTCGAAACGGAAAATCGGTTTGCGCATTTCCTGGAGAAATTGCAGTTTCTCCGGCTCCGGCGCCTCGTCGCCACTCAGGAGCGCTTGTGCGGAGAATGCAACGAAAAGCAGAAGTGCGGGAACAAAAATATATTTTTTCATAAGACGGAAACCTTTTTTGTATTTTTTAAATATAGCATTGTTTCTTCTTTTTCGCAATTTTTTTTCAAAAGCTCTTGACAAAAGGAACAAAATGAATATAATAATGATTATTATGATAATTAGCGAGGCCTTATGAGTTATCGATCCAGTTATGAAGGAGCGGAAGACGGGTTCTGGCGACGGATTTCGGATCAATACCGCGAACAGATTGTTTCCGGGGACTTGCCGCCGGGGTCGCGGTTGCCTTCCACGCAGCAGCTTGCCGTCGATTTCGGCACGAGTGTTTACAGTGTGCAATACGCCCTTTCCGCGCTGGTGCACGAGGGGCTCCTGGTGCGCCGTCCCCGCCACGGCACGGTGGTGAGCGACAACCGTCCCGAGTTGAAAATCGTCGGCATCATGGTCCTTATCTACGACGGGACGGGATTCAACCCTTTCCGTCGCGCACTCGTTGTCGAGCTTTCACGCCGCCTCCAGGCGATGGGCTGCGAAGCGGTTACCATCGTGGAGGACGGTACCGCGCCGAACCTGGCCGATAAAATCCGCGGCGCCATCCGCAAATTCGGCCTCCAGGCCGTGGTTCCTTTCAGCGCCAACAAAGAACACATGGCGTTGTTCCAAAAATTGAACCTGCCGCGCGTGCACGAGGCGCGTTTTCAAGGGTCAAACCGCGGTGTCCTCACCCCCCGCGAGGAATTTGCCGTCCTCGCCGTGCGCGAGCTCGCGGCGCAAGGCTGCCGCCGCCCGGCGCTGGTCACGATTTTCACCGACAAAGGACTCGATCCGAACGAGCCGTACGACCAGCCCAAAATTCTATTTTTCGAGCGTTATCGGGAAGAACTCGCGGCGCACGGCATGGAGTTCCATGAATCTTTGACCCGCCGCCCGGCGAGAGAACTGCACCACGCCGCCGCGAGTCTGGCGAAGTTCGGCTACGATTCGGTGCTGGATATCTGGAACAAATCCACATCCGCGCCCGATTCGCTGGTTGTTTTTACGGACGAACTCCTCCCCGGCGCGGCACAGGCGGTCGCCAGACTCGGGCTGAAAGTCCCGGAGAACGTCAAGATTGTAACGCACGGGAATTCGGTTTCGGAAATTTTTGTTCCGTTTGAAACGACACGGATCGGGTTCCAGCTTGAAGAATACGCCGCCGCGCTCCTCGAACAGCTCGGCCGCGAATTCCGGCGCGAAACACCGTGCGAAACCATCGTCCATTACAACGTACTCCAATAATAAGGAAACCACGATGAAAAAATACTTCACGTTGATCGAGCTCCTGGTTGTGATCGCCATCATCGCCATCCTCGCGTCGATGCTCCTTCCGGCCCTGCAGAGGGCGCGGGAGAAGGCCCAGGGGGTGAACTGCATGAGCAACCTTAAGCAAATGGGCGTGGCCGTAAGGCTGTACGCGGCGGATTTCAAGGACTGTTTTCCGGGGTTTTCGTATACCTCGGCAGTGTGCCTGGACAACGTCACGTCGCGGACGGAGTACAATCCGATGCGGTTGTTGTCCTACGCGTTCAATCCCAATGCGCCGGGGACATATCTGCCGGTTCCGACCAACGCCAAAGTCGTCGCGGGCGTCCGCTTCCCGACCGTCTGTACGACGATGTACGCGCGGTACAGGACTGCTTTCACCTCCGGATCTCTCGCGGTGGATTTCCACGGCGGCACTTATTCGTGGAACAACCACATCACCCCGGCCCTCCGCACGGTCGGACCGACCAGCGCCCACATCCCGTTGATGAAGTTCGACCGGGTGGAACGCCCGAGCCGGCGTTTCATGTGGGCGGACGGCACCAGCGCCAAGCGCGTGGGGTTGAAATCGACAACGGGGACTTCCGCCATCCTGGCCTTCGAGCACGCCGGAACCAACAACTTTGTCTTCATGGACGGACACGCCGCCACGCTCTCTTTCGCCTCCGTGCCGGAGAGCGGCGCGGAGTATTCCGCCAACTCCCCCGCCGACCCAAAACGCGCGTACCCGTGGTGATTGGATGAAAAAACTTCTTTTTTTATTGGTCTTTGGCGCGGTGTCCGTACAAAGCGCCGTCGTTTCCTTGCCGGAGCTCTCCGCCCGCGAGGCGTGGACGTTTGAAGGGGAGGATCTCGCTTGCCGCACGGAGGCGGGCGGCCTCCGGCTGGAGCTTAAAAACTTGAAGCCGGGAACGCCCGTCCGGATGATGCTTCAAAAACCGCTGGAGGTTCCATCGAAAAGCGAATTGGACTTCCTGGGACTGCACAGCCATGTGTACGAACTTTTGCTGCACCCGATTTGCGTGGACGCGGCGGGGGAGGAGTTTTATTTCCTCCCCGCCGGCATCGGGACGGTGGCGGGCGGGTGTTTCGTCGGCGGCGAATTTGTGGGAAATGGACTCTGGAAAAGCGGCGAAAACCTTCTCCGCACCGAGGGAATGCGCGACGGGACGAAAGAAACGTTCCTCCCGGCGAAACCCGGCCGCGCGCCGAAATTCCCCCTCCGTCTGTCGGGAATTCAGTTCTCCGTAAAGCGTCCGCAGACGAACGCCAAGGCCGCCGTTCTCCATTTGCGCGACTTCCGGTTTTCCGACGCGGACTTTAAAAACAGCGTTTTCTACTACCAGTTCCGTTCGCGCGAGAGCTTCGGCGAAGTCGATGGAATGCCTTCCATCGCCCTCGCCGACTTCGGGGTGTTTTACGGGGAGCGTTTCTCGCTCGATTGGGAGCTGCGGACGGAGTACTCCGCCTCTCCGGTCGCCGCCGGGCACGCGGAGCTGAAAAACGATCCGGCGCAGCCTTTGTATTTGCAACTGGCGCGAACACGGGCCGAAATTCCGGCCCCGCCGGGAACGAGCTGGATCCGGGCGACGTTCCGGAGCGAGGACGCGAAAGGGCGTGTGAAAATCGTCCACCGCGAATTCCGCTTGTACGCAATGCGCGGCGGAAAACCCATCGTCGCGGAAAAATTCGACCGCATCGGGAGCAGCAAAATTCGGATCGCCCCCGAACGGAAAACCCTCTGCTGGGAAGCAGAAGAACCCTGGCGTTTCGGCGTCCGCCTCTTCGACGCGGCAGGTCAACCCTGCCGGGTGGAAATTGCCGATTCGAACGGGAAAGAACTTCTCCGCAAAGAGATCGTTCCCGCCAACGCGGACACATTCCTTCCCCTTGAAGTCCCCCGGTTGAAGGATGGCATTTGCACAGTCAAGGTCTCCGTACTCAAAGACGGTCTCGCGGTGGACGAAGCCATCCGCGTCCTGGGCAAAAAGAGCGCCCCCATGCAGGATGGCGCGTTCAAGCTCCCCGCCGGGGTGTTGACCTCCCGCGAAGCGAAGGCGGCCCCGCCGTTGTTCCAGCTCGACTTCCACGTGCAGCCCGATGCGACGTACACGGCGCAAATCCGGCGCGGCATCGATCTCCTGACTCCGATCACCCGGAATTTTGAAATCCGTTGCGACTGGAGCCGCACCGAGATTTTCCCGGGTGTGTTCGACTTCCGCGAACTCGACGGGCTGATGGCACACGCGCAATCGAAGGGTGCCTCCGTCCAGCTCGCGTTCAACCCCGTCGCGCCGGAGTGGGCACCGCCGCACTACACGATGAACCAGGAGGGTAAAATTTTCGGGCACACCTCGTATTTGTTCCACGGGGCGCGGCTCAATTTTTACCAATCCCCTGTGCTCCGTCCGGGCTTCCTGGCGTTCGTCCGCCAGGCGGCGCTCCGCTACCGCGCGAATGGGGCGCTGAACGGGTATTATCTTTTGATCGAACACCCCGGCGAGGCGTCGTGGAAGAAATGGTTCGAGGGATTCGATCCTTTCACCCTCGGCAACTTCCGCGCGGCGATGCAGGAAAAATACAAAACCATCGATGCGCTGAACCGCGCATGGAAGACGAAATTCAAAGATTTCGCCACCGTGAACCCCTTCCGCAACGGAGAAAAGGCCGCGGCGCAATTCTGGTGCGACTGGATTGGCTTCCGCGAAGAGTCGGTTGCAAGCTTCAAACTGGATGTGGTCAAAACAATCCGCGCCGTCGATCCGTACCGGACGATCATGCTCTACGGCTCCGGCGGCGAAGCATTCCGGCCCTACGACATCATGACGGCCAACGGCGGCTGCCGCAACCCGGAGCGTTTCGGTTTCGAGAAAATGAAGGTTGCCGAGCTCGACCAGGGGCAACGCGCGGAGGAGGTAAGCTGCACCAACTGGTATGCGTTCTACCCCACGCATCTGGACACAAGCTTGTTCACCATGCTCCTGGGTGGCGGCCAAAATACGTTCTGTAAGATGTTTTTCCCCATACGCTCAGTGCCGGAAAACGGCGACTTAAGCGGCGTGCGCACCAAAAACGGATTTGAACGTTACGAAAAAATGATGCCCGTCTGGACGGCTCTCCGCAATGCCCGGCCGGTTTTCAAAGACATTCGTTTGTACAACGAGGATGTGGACGGTTTCCGTTGCGAGCGCAAGAGCACCTTTCATCCCGGCGGCGCGGTGGAAAACATGTACACCATGCTCGAATCGCACATGCCCTTCTGGTGCGCCCCCTATGGGGACTGGATGAAAGCGAAAGTGGTCATCGCCCTCCCCGGCCGCCTGCGTTATTTGCCGGAAAAGCGGATCGCGGAACTCGCCGAATACGTAAAAAACGGCGGCACGCTCATTATGGGCGCGGAAACCGGCCGCATCCGCATCGAGGACGAAGAAGAATGGACGCTCCTTAAAATCTTCGGCTTCGAGGCTCCGGGCGAAAAGCTCCCCGGCATCCCCGCGCCGATTTTCACGCCGGACGGCAAGGAAAAGGTCGGCCTCCTGCGCGGCTTCATGCCCCGCGCCCGCCTGACCGGGGGCGAAAGCGTAACAGCCGTGGACGGAAAAGGAAAACCCGCCGTCACCACACGGACATTCGGCCGCGGACAAGTCTACGCGTTCTGGGCGGAAACCAACATTCCCTTGCGCGACCGCCAGGGGGCGGACATCACACGGTTGTACCTGCGGGAAATCGCAGCGTTGCACGGCGCGGAGCTGCCGATGGAGACAAATTCTCCGTACATTTGGCTGAATTTGCTGCGCGACGGCGACACCTGGTTCCTCCTCGTCATGCGGAACGAGCCGGAGCGCGACGGAAAGACGCCGCCGAGCACGATCAAGCTCCGCCTTCCCGCCGGGAACTACGCCGTTACGGAGCTCATCAACGGCGCGGTTTCCAAAACCGCGAGCAGTGCCGAACTGACCGAAAAAGGGCTGGAAATTACATTGAAAGAAAAAGAAGTGGCAATTCTGCAATTTAAAAACGGAGGAAAATAAGATGATGAAGCGTATTGCGTTGCTGGCATTGGGGCTTGCGCTCCCCGCGTTCGGCACGGAATGGTTTGTGGACAACGTCGGGGGGGACGATGCCAACCCCGGCACGGCGGAAAAACCGGTGCGCACCTTCGCCAAGGCCCGTTCGCTTCTGAAGGGGGGCGACACGTTGTTCCTTGTACCGAACAAAGAGCCGTATACGGAACGTTTCGGAGCCATTACCCCCGCACAGTCGGGGACTTTGGAACGCCCGACGGTGATCGACGGACGCGGCGCGACGCTGACGCGCATGGAGGTCGTCCCCAAAGAACGGTGGGCGGAGGAGGAGAACGGCGTCTGGAAAATGGCCTCCTTCCCGAACAACGTTGTTACTATGACCGGACAGGGGTACTACAGCGGTTTCCCGTTCGTCTTTGTCGACGGCGAACCCCTGAAACCGGTGAAGTCGTTGGAATTGCTGACTCCGGGAACGTGTCTTCTTGTGCTGAAATGGGACATGGTACTCAAAAAGCCCGACGCGCTCCACAAGGCGCTGTTCATCAAACTCCCGGAAGGGAAGACTCTGGAGAACTCCCGGATCGAAGCACCGGGCCTCAACGGGTTGGAGGTTTCCGGGGATTATGTGGTAGTGAAGAACATCAACGCCCTCTGGAGTTCGAGCGACCTGTTCGACTCCTCGCGCGGGAAAGGGATCGTGATGGAAAATCTCCGCGTAACCAAATGCATGGATCAATGCATCAGCGCCCACAGCACCGCCGACCAAGAGGTCCGCTTCTCGCTTTGTTCCGAAGCGACCGCCGGGGGGGTTCTCGACGTTACGTTCCAGAAAACCGAAACATACCACACCCGGTACTACGGCACGATTTTTGAACGCAACGCCATGTGCGGCGCGGGATTCCAGGGGGGCAACGGATTGGCTGAACTCACCTCTTGCATCATGCGGGGGAACGCCGGGCCCGGCGCAATGGCCCGCCAGAACATCAAACTCAAAATTAAAGATTCATACATCCTCCGGGGGGAGGGAAAAGCCATTGGGGGCGTGAGCGTCTGGGATACCGCCGAAATCGAAATGGAAAACTGCACCATCGACGGATTCGAGAACGCTTTCGTCATGGGCGGGAAATCGAAGATCAAGCTGGTGAATTGCCGGATCATCAACTGCAAAAAGGTGGTTCTGCATCTGGGCGAAGCCCCCGGAGACCGCATTTCCGGCTCCGGCAATTTCATCGGCGACGCCGTGCCGGGCTCCGCCGCGCTCCCGGAAGGGTTCGTCGGCGAAGGCAAGGGAACAACGCTTACAAGCACGATGACACTCGACGAGCTCCGCGCCGCGCTGGAAAAGAAATAACGAAAGGGATAGTGTACGATGAAAATAGGAATCTGGGCGGCCGTTCTCCTGGCCGGAGCAAGCACGATGGCGGCGGTTCCCGCCGCAACGGAGTGGGAAGTTGCGCCGATGAACGAGGGAACGGTGCGCGTCGAACAAGCGTCGGAGGAAATTCTCGCAATCCGCTACGACCTCACCCCCGACGTGAAATTCATGAACGGGAACCGTCCCCGCCGGGTGCGGAACGTGGACATCCTCCTCCGCAAACCCATCGCGCTGGAGAAGGATACGGAACGCATACTTTTCGAAGCCTCCGGCCTTCTGCGCGACGGGCACGGGATTCCGCTGATCGTCGAACTCCGTCCCATCGTGCGCGATGCGGACGGTGAATTGTTCTATCTGTTGCCCAAGGAGCGCCCCGCGCTCAAGCGCGTTCGCGGACAGGGGTGGGACAGCTACACCACCGCCGCCATTCACAGCGGCGAAGCGGGGGCGGCCTCGCTCGGGGTGTATTTCGTCTCCGGCAAGGTGGTGAATTCCTGGCCGGATGGAAAACTCGAACTGGTCGGCTTCCAGCTCCACATCGGGCAGGAAGACCGCACGGGGACGGAGATCAAACGCCGCACCGGCGTGGTGTATCTGAGTGATATCTCCTCCGCCGGATTGCGCCTCCCTTTCACCATGCCCACGGCCTACGCGGGCGTGTTCCTGAAGAAGAAAGGAGTTTACACCCTCGCCGGACAGGTGAGGAACGAATTCCAGGGCAACCCGATCCGCGAATTCCGCCGGTCTTTGGATTTCGATCCCGAGGACCCGGTGAAAAGCAAAAGTAAAATTGAAATCCCCCTCGGACCCGACGACCACTACTGGATCGATTACCAGATTCTGGACGCCTCCGGAGCGACGCTTGGCTCCGACGCGGCAAAAGTCCAGTTGATCGGCGCCCCCGAAACGGCGAAGCCCACCGAAGTGGATATGAAATCCGCGCCGCCCGTCGGCGTTCTGCGCGTCAATCCCGGCCACGCCGGACGGGGCGTTTACGCCCAGGGCGAACCGTATGCAATCACCGTCCGCGCGTTCCCCGGCGAACGGAAAAACCTCGAACTCCAGTATACGCTGCACCCCTACTATGGGAACGACGTGCTCGCTTCGGGTAAACAGCTCCTCACGGGCGGCGATATGCGCCTTGAATTCCCGCGCAACGCGAGCTACAATGTGTTCCGGCTGGCCCTCAACGTCCTCGATGGGAAAAAGGTGATCGACAGTTCCGTGTACGTGTTTGGCGAAAAGACCGACTTCACGCGCACCCTCGACCGCGCCGGCAAAATCACTAACCGCCGCGAACTCAAGGAACAGCCCTACAACCGCCTCTCCTATGTGCTCTTGGACGTGAAGCGCCATTCCAAACCGATGCAGTTCTATATCGACGATTTCAAAAAATACCTGGATGACTGCGCAGCGTTCACCTCCCACGTTACGGTTTGCCCGGAGCTGAACGACTTTGAAGTCCTCCCCGGTGTGTTCGATTTCTCCCTCCTCGATGCGATGATGGAGCTCGCCGCCGATTACGGCTGCAAGGCGACCGTCCGCTTCGCCCACGCCGACAACCACGGCGGCCCGTACCGCTGGGGCAAATTCTCGCGGCAGATCGCCGCCGACGGCACCGTCGCGGGCGACGGCATCGGCTACGGCGCATACGAGGTAACCGATCCGGCGCTGGTCAAGCTCTGGCTCGACGCCTACCGCGCGCTCCACAAACGCTACGCCAAGCACACCGCGTTCGAGGGGTACTACGTCATGCTCCCCGCCGGGGAGTGGACGGTGGTAGACCAGCCGTGGGACGGCGTTGTGGCGGGGTACTCCGCCGTCGGCCTCCCGGCGTTCCGGAACTATCTTGAAAAAACCCTCGGCCTCTCCATCGCGGAGCTGAACAAGCGCTGGGGGAGCAACTTCCAGTCGTTCAACGACGTTGTGCCGCCGCAGCCGACATTCGAGCTTGGCTCCACCCCCGACTTGCGCATGGCATGGCTGGATTTCTGCCGCTACAAAGCCATCCTCGGCACCCACATCTGGATGGGGACAGCGATCAACGACATCCGTTCCTACGACGATGACCGCGTGACCATCGCTTACGGCGAGCCGAGCAAATACGGATATTTAAACGGAAAACTCGACTACGGCCACAACGGCGGCAACCATTCGTTCGACCGTCGCGGCGCGTACGTCGATATCTGGAAAAAGGACCGCGTCGGATGGATCACCGAACCGATCCACCCCCACGGCTGGGCCGCGCACAACGACCCGGGCAAAGGAGGGTGGACGCTGGATGTTTCCATCTGGACCATGCTCGCGCAGGCGGGCGGCGGCGGCGCGAATCTGCATTTGTATTACTTCACGATTCCGCAGGGTTTCCTCTGGCGTTACGGCGGGTTCTATGCCCTTGACCGCTTCGAGCGCTTCAAACCGCTCCTCCGCGAAATTCATGGCGCGGATATGATCGTCCAGGGAAGCGACATCGCGATCCACCAGGACCCGGAAACGTTGTACGCAAAACACCGCACGACCTTCGGCCACCGCTCGCGCGACCTCTGCCGCTGGTTCGAGCTTTTGGAGTCCGATGGGGTTCCGTCGGCATTCCTGAAGGATTTCCCCGACCGCAAATTCAAGCTCATCGTCCCGAATCTCCTCGATGAAGTCATCGCCCTCAATACGCTTAAAGCGTACGAGAAGGCCGTCCGGGAAGACGGGGCGAAAATGCTTATCGGGGCGAACACAGGCAAATACGTCCCGGAACTTGGCACGGAGCCTTTCCAGCTCCTGAAAGCCCTCGGCATCACAGCGCCGACGGGAAAATATATCCAACTCGGCGAAATCAAAGCCGTCGCGGAACAGGGGAATCCCCTCTTCGATGCGGGGACGAAGATCGATTTCCAAAGCCTCTCCACCCTCCGCACGCAATCGACAAGTCCGGAAATCCGCTCGATTTTCTGGCGTTATCCCTACCGCTGGATCCCGGAAACCGATTATTTCGGGCACTATCCGGGGGTGAAACCCAACGGCGACGTCCTCGCGCGCTTTGCCGACGGCGGCGCCGCCCTCTCGCGCCACAAAGTCGGCAAGGGCGAGGTGCTCGTGTTCTGGGGCACCCCGGACATGAGCTCCAACAAGCTTGCCGGGATGATGGCGCGCGCCGCCGCCTGGGCCGGTGCGGAAAACCCCTTCAAAGGCACTCCGGTTCCCAATTTCTTTGAAATGACCAACCGGAAAATCAACCGCCATTACGGCATCATGTGCCTGGAGGAAAAGTACGGAACGTTCCAGATCAAGTTCCCGAACTGCCCCGACGGCGATTTCTTCTGCGACGAAGTCGTCGGCGATCACAAAATCGGCCGCCGTTCCGGCAAGGAATTGCGCGAAACAGGCGTCCCGGTTTCCTGGCGCAAAGGCGACTCCCCCCTCAAAGTCGTCCGCATCATCCCGACGCGCGGCATCTCCAAAGAGTGGGTCGATCTCTACAATAAATAATAGGAAGCATACGAGAGTGGCGGGCCCTTTGCCCCCACTCTCTTACGCCGGAGCGAGGATGCCGCACTCCAGAAGCGCCGCCGGAGCAAAACGCTCGACAGGAGGGAGAACGCAGAAACGGAAGCCCGCGCCGGTTGCGCTTCTTTGCCAAGTTTCCAGCAAACGACGGTAATTTTCCTGGTAGGCGCGGATCATGACATCCGTAAGAAAGAGGTCTTCGCCTTCGTTTGTTTCCACATCAAGCAGAAGGCAATGCCCCGGTTCCGGATCCGTGTCGGCCAACGCCGCAAGCTGAACAATGCCGACGGCGCCCGCGCCGCGCCCCAGATGCTCCATCACCCCGCGCGGTTCGAGTTCCCAGAGGAGATCCGAAAGGAGCAGCCGCGCTCCGCCGGGGCGCAACATGCGCCCAAGTTCCGCCATCGCCGATTGGGCCACGCCGGCGTTGTCGAACACCCAGTCGTTCCACGCGCCGGGCGCGCCGGCGTTCAGGAGTTTTGCTTGTTCGCCGATCCCATGGAGGCGAAGCGTAAACCCGGCCTGCAGCGCGGCCTGCGCCAGAAGCGCGGCGACGCGGCGGCAGACATCCCCCTTGACGCTCCCGGGCAAATCCATGGAGCGCGAAAGATCGACGATCAAATCGAGCTCCGGTGAAAGCTCCTCGCGGAAACGCTTGATCGCAAGTTGCTCCGAACGCGCGTAGACATTCCAATCGAGGTGCCGCACATCGTCGCCCGCCTGGTATTCGCGGTATTCGACGAATTCCAGCGATTCTCCCGCGCGGCGGCCGTAGAAGGAGAGTTCCCCTCCCCGGCGTGCCCCGCCTTCGAGATCCAGCCGGAACGCGCGCCCCAGGGCCGCTCCGGCGGCAAATTCAGCGTGTCCGCGCATCAGGGGATTTCCAGTTGGAGCGGAAGCTCCGGGCAATCATGGGGGCGGCCAAAAGCATGGCGACAATGCCGACGGTAAGGGGGATTCCCGGAAGCAGCGCCTTTGAACTGTCGAAAAAGAAAAATGGACAGAGCGAATACAATAATGGGTCTTTCACCCCGGAAATTTCGATCAACAGCCCGAGAATCGCCAGAAGAAGAATAGCGGAAACGAAAAACGCGACAGGAAGAATTGTTTTTTCGTCCTTCCTTTTCTTCCAGCCGATGAACCCCGAACCGCACGCGATCGCAAAGCCGCACGCGTAGACGGCCCCGAAGCCGACCGCCCCCTCCTGCCCGCTGTAGGCGAAAGCACAAAATCCGCACGAGGCAAGCAGGAGCGAAAGCAGCATGCCGCCGCCGAACCCGGAACTGAATAACGCCAGGAGCGGTCGCAATTTCGGATAACGGGCCAGCTCGCAACGGACCCGGAATGTTTGTTCGTGCCGCTCCGTCCCCGCCAGGAACGCCACCGCGAGGGCAATGATCACGGCGGCAACGGAAACTCCTTTGCCTATATCCTTCCAGGGCATCCCGTTTATGTATAATACCGCCACGGCGGCGGCAAAAAGAGCCGGGACCATCATCCGCAAAGGAAGCATCCGGTTGGAGTTTTTAGGAGCAATAATTCCTGTGGTCGCCCAGAAAAGCGTCATCCAGATGGCCAGTGCGACAATAACGGACGTGGCGAACGCCCCCCACCCCAGAGTAATTCCGCCGAAGCGCGTTGCGCCGGTAAGACGCAGCATCACGCTGATCAAAGGGCCGCAAAGGGTAAAAAGCCCCACGAAGATCAACACATTCCCCGCGGCGAGCTGTTTGTGGCGCGCGGTTCCGAGCAGAAGAGAACATTGAAGCATCGGCAGTGTGAAAAGGAAACAGTAAAAGAGCGTGCTGAAAATCGTGTACATGGAAATGCCGCGCAGCAAATACGCCGCCACCATGAAAGGGGCCAGCATACTGTACAGAAAAAGCGTCATAATCAGCCCGGAAAACAGCTTCCCACGGACGATGCGCGCCGGCGTCAGCGTTGTCATGGCGATCGGGTCCAGCCCCTCGGTCGAGCGTTCGCGGCTCCAGCGCATCCCCGTCGGAATCAGGATGCCGGTAAAAATCCCGAAAGAAAGAAAAATGGTTATGGCGACAAAAAATCCCTCGCCCCCAAGGGATTTCTCCGAGACGGCCCAAATCGAAAGGACAAGAATCGCCAAGCCGAGCGAGATTGCACAGGCCATGGGCAGCGCGCGCGAGTTGACCGCCTGCCGCAATTCCTTAACGACCAGTGGATTCATAAGATCGTCCAGGCGGGATAACCGTTCCTTGTTTGTCGTCATGGCGCTTCCTTATTGTGGAGCTGCGAGATCGTCGATCAGAACATCGACAATGCCGCGCAGTCCCGGCATGGTGGTGATTTCCGGGCGGTGCCCGGGGATGAACGAGAGGATGCGTCCGCCGGAGGCCGTCCGCGTTTCGACACACTGTGGATACGTCCGAAAATTCACATCGGCAGTCATGAAAAGGAGCAGCGGGGCGGTCTGCTCGAGCTCAATATAAATTTCGTCTTCCGGCAACTCCAGCGCGGCGGGGAGCTTTTCCGCCAGGGGGTGCCGGATTTTTTCCCGCCGCAAGGTACAGGGGGCATGCGGATGCGTGGAAGGAACGACGCCATCCGGATCGCCGGGGCGCACCCAGCGGAACCCCACAAGTTCCCGCCACCAATCGCAATGCCAGAACGCGGCGCTGGAGCCGTGAAGGAGGAGCAAATTTCCTCCATTTTCACAGTAACGGCGGATGTTTTCCATCCCCTTTTCGTCGGGGAATTCCTGATCGCACGTTTTGCCGATCTGGTGCAGAATCAGGAGGTCGTGCGCCGGATCAAGCGCGACGCGCCCGAAAACGCCCGGATCGTTCTCGACGAAAGTAATTTCATTACGGCGGCGGAGTCCCTCGAAAATATTCTTTCCGGGGTGCATTCCGAAGTGGTCGTCGGCGGCAAAGAGTATCATGTTATCACCATCCTGCAAAAAAGAACGATCAGCACCGCCGCCAGATTGTTGACCGCGTGAAGCAGCATGGGGGCAAAGAGCGAACGCGTCTTCAAATAATAGAGCTGAAAAAGAACCCCGAACCAGATTAATCCCGGTAGCCCGAGGAGAAAAAAATGCACCGCTCCAAAGAGCAACGCCTGCAGGGCAATGGCCGGAATCACCCCCATCGGCAGGAAAAGCGCAAAGAGGAGGCGGCGGAAAAAAAGTTCTTCCAGAACCGGCGCGATGAATACCACAACAAGGACCAGCGCCGCGACCGCCGAACGCGAACCCTCCAGAAGAAGGTCGAAAACTTCCTGTTCTTTCGGGAAATCGACGCCCAGGGCCGTTAAAATCCACTCGAACATCAGCGTCAGGGACATCTGCCCCAGTGAAATAACCACAAACCACAAGGCAAGCGAGCGGAAGAATCCGCGCGGCAAACCGCGCAACCCGATGCGTCCCGGCAGAAAACGCCACGTCCCCGTCCGTTTTTTAAGTCCGAGCAGCAAAACGGAAACCGCCCCGGCAACCACAAACGGAATGTAAGAGTACAAAAGAATCCCGGCAGGTCCCAGAAAGCGCCAGGCATGAAAAAGGATCACAAAACACAAACATCCCGCCGCGGCGCCTCCAAAGAGCGCGGCCAGCGTTTGGAGCCATGGAATTTTCCCGCTCCAGGGCTTTCTGTAAAGATATTTTTGTTCCATAGCCTGTAATTAATCATAACCTCCGAAATTTGCAAGGGAGAAAAGAAAATTCATTGGCAAAAAGAATATGGAATGGTATATTACCGGGTATTTGATGCTATTTTAATTCTGCAAGACAACGTGTAAGGAGTGCGGTTATGGCTTCGGAGAAGAACCTGGATTTGATGGAAAAGATCGTCAATTTGTGCAAACGGCGCGGTTTCGTATTCCCGAGCTCGGAAATCTACGGCGGCATTAACGGTTTCTGGGACTACGGCCCCTACGGCTCGCGGATGAAACGCGCCGTGGAGAACCTCTGGTGGCACGAAATGGTCGAAATGCGCGACAACATCGAAGGACTCGATTCGACGATCATCTGCCATCCGCGCGTCTGGAAAGCCTCCGGGCACCTCGATCAATTCAGCGACCTGATGACCGACTGCCGTGACTGCAAGGCCCGCTTCCGCGTGGACCAGATGGAAGACCCGACCCGCTGTTCGAACTGCAAATCGCCGAATCTTACCGAGCCGCGCGAATTCAATTTGATGATGAAGACCTTCGTCGGCCCCGTGTTCGATGAAGAGCACACCGCGTACCTCCGCGCCGAAAGCTGCCAGCCGATTTTCGTGGACTTCCACTCCGTCCGCATCGCCACGCGGCAGAAGCTCCCGTTCGGCATTGCCCAGATCGGCAAAGCGTTCCGCAACGAAATCAATCCACGGAACTTCACGTTCCGCTCCCGCGAGTTCACGCAGATGGAGATGGAATTCTTCTGCGAAGGCGAACAGGGGATGGAGTTCTTCGAATACTGGAAAGAGCAGCGCATCAAGTATTACCGCGAAAAGCTCAAGTTCGCGGACAGTTTCTTCCGCATCTACGAGCACGAAAAACTCGCGCACTACGCCAAGGCGGCGATCGATATCGAAGTGAAGTTCCCCTTCGGTTGGGGCGAACTCGAAGGCGTCCACCACCGCGGCGAGTGGGACCTAAGCCAGCACAGCACGTTCTCCGGCGAAGACCTCCGCTACATGGACCACGACACCGGGCGCAAGATCATGCCCACGGTGATCGAAACTTCCGTCGGGCTGGACCGCACCATGCTGGCGATTCTCGCGAATGCCTACGACGAGGACACCGCCGCAACGCAGAAGGAGGGGATGGAGGAAGATGTCCGCATCGTCCTGCATTTGCCCCCGTTGGTGGCGCCGATCCAGGTCGCGGTGCTGCCGCTCTCCAAAAAGCTCAACGAAAGCGCGGACACGCTCTTTCGCGACCTCAACCGCCACTTCCGCTGCGAACAGGACGTTACCGGCAGCATCGGCAAGCGCTACCGCCGGCAGGATGAGATCGGGACGCCGTTCTGCGTAACGTACGACTTCGAGTCCGACACGGACAACGCCGTTACCGTCCGCAACCGCGACACGATGGAACAAACACGCATCGGCGTCACCCAGCTCCGCGACTTCCTCGAAGACGCGATCGCGCGGTAATTCATGGCCGACCGGGTTCTCTGGGCGGCGGAAGGGCTGTGCCTCGCCATCGGCCGCCAAACCCTGTTCGACGACACGGCGTTTGCGGTGAACGAAGGCGAGCGTCTTGCGCTCGTCGGCCGCAACGGCTGCGGGAAATCGACCCTCCTGCGGATGGTCGGCGGCGAAGATCTCGCTTCCGCCGGGACAATCAGCGCGGCGCGCGATTTGCGTTGCGGTTTTCTGCCGCAGGAATTCGACGGCGCGCCAGAAATAAGTGTAGGTGATTACCTCCGCCCCGGCCTCGATTGCTTTACGGAGAATTTACGTTTGTACGAAAACTCCGTCCCCGGCTCCGCCGCGCACGAGGCGGCGGAGCACTTCCTGACCCTCCATGACGGATGGGAGCCGGAGCGGAAGCTCGAAGCCTTGCGCGGAACGCTGCGCCTCCCCGCCTTCGACCGTCTTTGCGGCACCCTTTCCGGCGGGGAAAAGCGTCGTGTCGCCCTGGCGCGCGCCGTCGTGGCCGAGCCGGATTTGCTGCTCCTGGACGAACCGACCAACCATCTTGATGTGCAGACGATCGAATGGATCGAGGATTTTCTTTCCTCCTGGCGCGGAAGTTGTCTTTTCGTCACCCACGACCGTTTTTTCCTGGACCGCCTTGCGACACGGATTGTAGAGTTGGACAACGGAAAATTTTACTCCTACCTGGGCAGCTACGCCGACTTCATCGCGGAAAAAGCCGACCGGGAATTCGCGGAGGATCTGCAGGAATCCCGGCGGAGAAAATTCCTGCGTTCGGAAATCGAATGGGTACGGCGCTCCCCGAAGGCGCGCTTGCGCCGCAACCTCGGCCGCCTCCGGCAATTCCAGGAGATCGCCGCCGAATCGGGGCCGGTGCGCGCCGGCGACATGGAGCTCCTGATCCCCGATCCGCCGCGCCTGGGCGACCGGGTGCTCGAGCTTTTGGATGTTACACTGGATTTCGGCAACGGACCCCTTTTCGGGCCCCTTTCCTTTGAATTCCGCCCCGGTTCGCGCATCGGCGTTGTGGGGGTGAACGGCGCGGGGAAAACCAGCCTTGTCCGCCTGATTACGGGCGATCTTGCGCCGACGACGGGCGAAGTCCGCCTTGCCTCCACCGTGGAATTCAATTGCATCGACCAATCCCGGTTGATCCTCGACCCGGAAAAAACCGTTCTGGAGGAAATCGGCGAAGGGTGCGAAGAAATCCGCCTCGGCGGCGAAAAAGTGGGAATCTGGGGCTATTTGCGGCGCTTCCTTTTCGAGGACGAACGGATCAATACCCGCATCCGCCTCCTCTCCGGTGGCGAACGCGCGCGCCTCGCTTTGGCCAAAGTCCTCAAGACAGGGGGTAATTTCCTGATTTTGGACGAACCGACCAACGACTTGGATCTTTCCAGTCTGCGTCTTCTCGAGGAGGCCCTGGCCAACTTCCCGGGTTGCGTCCTTGTGGTCAGCCACGACCGCTATTTCCTGAACCGCGTTTGCGACGGAATCCTCGCATTTGAAGGCGAAGGAAAGCTGTATTACGAACCCGGCGACTACGATTACTATGCGAAAAAACGGGACGAACGCCGCGCGGCCGCCACCGCGGCAGTGGAAGCGCGGAAAGCGCCGTCCAAAGTTGCGCCGCCGCCACCGCGCAAGCCCTCCCGGGGCCTCACGTTCAAGGAGCAGCGCGAATTCGACGGCATGGAACAAGCCATCGCCACGGCCGAAGCGGAACAATCGGAGATCGAAGCCCTCTTCGCCGACCCGGATTACTACGCCCGCCACGGAAGCCGCACGGCGGAGCTGCAAGCGCGCCTCGATGCATTGAAGGTTCTCATCAACGCCCTCTACTCCCGCTGGGAGGAGCTGGAAACGAAGTCTAAAGAACAGTAAGGCGGTCGAAGAAAGCCTCGTTTTCGGCCAGAAGCGGCTCCCCCGCTTCGAGGATGCGCTTCGAAATTGCGTTGCGTTCCGCAAGGATGCGGCGGACACGATCCTCCACCGCCTCTTCGTTCAGTTGATCGTAGGGAATAACGAAATTTTCCAGCGCAAAGGGTTCCAGCACCTCCGCGTACTTGTGGCTCCAGCCGATCACCACAGAGGGCACCCCCGTCGCCATCGCCGAAATGATGGCGTGGAAGCGCGAGGCGACCAGAAGATCGCAACAAGCGATGAGCTCGCGCAGCTCGCCCGCGCTCCATTCTTCCTCCACCACCCGGATATTCAGGTTTTCCGGGAGCATCGCGGCGAAACGGCGGAGGAGCGGCAGGTCGTTGTTGTGCGTTTTCTCCGTCCCCATGCGCGCCGAGTGCGGGAAAAGAATGCAGCAATGCCCTTCGGCCACCCATTTTTCGACGCACGCTTTCAGAACTTCAAGGTACGGAATGCCGCGCGCTTCACAGAGTTTCCATACAACCTGACTCGGCGAGACGCCGATGATCTTCGTTCCATCCGGCGGAAGGAGCGCGAGCGATTGCGCGCGATCCTGTTCGTTCCTCGGCAACGAAAACGCCGCGTCGGGGGCGTTGACGACGTTGGGAAGGTTGAGCCCGTCGAGATAACTCCGGGTCATCGCGCCCCGGGCGGCGATCAGGCGGAGTTTCGGCAAAAAAATCCGTGCGGCGGTACGGTTGATGAAATGCTCGAAGGGCCCCATGGCCTGCGCCACTTTGACGACGGGCACGCCAAGCGCCAGTGCGGGCAGAATCGAAAGGATGTTGAAAATCAAAAACTTCTCGCGCCCGTCCACAAAGGAGATGCCGGAGGCGTCCAGCCACAAATCGCAACCGGCGATTTTCCGCATCTCCCCCCACGCGTAGAACGCACGGGGGAGATGAAGCACGCGCCCGAAAAACGCCCAAAGCGAAAAGAAAAAGAGGAGCACCACTTTTTTAGGGCTTCCGTCCAGGATCTCCACCCCCTCCGGAATCGGAAGTTTCCGGTCGCTCGCAGGGTAATAGCTGAAAAGGTAAAAGTGGCTCTTCGGCTCCCTTTTTTGCAGATTGCGCACCAGGCTTTCGGCCATGCCCGAGGCCCCCTTGTTGCCGGACAACGCCGCGCCGCTGATCAGGTAAATCATACCGAACCCTTTCTCTCAAAACTGAGTCAGCCCCTTGAATAAGTAGAGGATTATTTTCAATGCGCGGCGCGGAATGCGGAAAATCCTCCCCCGGTTCTTCCCGATGGACACCTTATAGAGAGGCATAATCAGCAGCGCGGCCAGCCACTCGTTCCACCGCGCCCGGGGCGTTCAGTCGGGGACACGAACCGGGATACGGCATAGTCGGCCCACACCCGAGCGCGCACGGAGCGCCTTATGAAACACCGCCGCACGCTTGTTGGAGTCAAGCAGAAGTTGTTGCGTCCCCCCCTGAAGGAACAAGTCGCCGCAACCGCGCGCATTCTCCAACGCGGCATGCCCGCCGTCCGATCGGGCGGCCACAATGGAATGTTTGATTTTGTCGTTCCGGTGTTTCATCAACCATACGTCGCCGCAGGAGAGATCCGCCTCTTCGGCAAAATGATCGGAACAACTCATGCAGTGCGAATGGCACAAAATAAACAGATTTTTGTACAAGTTGTAGTATCCCGTGGGCCAGGTGCGGCGGGAACCGTCGTGAAAGACCGCTTCCGAATGGCCGCGCCATAACCCGCGGCGGAAGCGGAATTCCTTAAGATCGTCCATGCGAATCCCTTTACATTCCAAAACCCGGTGCAAAAGTTCCGGACGGGAGGAACTCCCGCAAAAAAGCCCGATCCGCAGTACGATTTTCTCCCGGAGCGCCCGGTCCGATTCCAGAATTTTATTCAAGGCGGTAATGGCGCACGGGAGCCCCACCACCGCAAGTTTTCCGGGAAATGAGCGAAGCTGCTCCATCGTCTCCCGCCCGAGCGGAGGCGAAAAGGAATAGATGCTCCCCTGCGCGGAAAGAAGCTCTTCGCGGGTGCGTGCAATCAAAGATTCCGTATGAAGTTTTCCGCCGACCACCGAGGAACGGTATACCAACGCGCCATCGATTTCTCCACGTGCCAGCATTCCGGCGAGCAAGCCGCTGACGACACCGCCGGAGGCGGCATTGGCGGAAATTTCCGGATCAACGGCATAGCCGCTCATCACCGATTTCACCTTTCCGGTGTAGTAATCGAGACGTTCTTTATTCAAGCGGATTTCCTTTCGTGGCGGACTTTTGTTTGAAGAGAAAACGATAAATAAAATAACGCGAAAAAAACAAGACGAAGCTGACCGCGAAAATCGTCGAGGAGAGGATCGCCTGCCGCGTCCATTCGCCGAGCACTTCCTGTTGCTCCAAATAGGTCGTCACATGTTTTTCGATGACGATTACGGAAACATAGTCGATTGCCTTAAAAACGGCCACCGACGCGGTGTATGTGCCGAAATTCTTCGCCAACGCATAAAAGCCACGCGGGGGGTGTGAGTGAAACGTAAAGTATGTGTGGTAAAAATACGCGGGAAAGAGGATCAAAATCTGAGCGCCAAGGTACGCGACCCAAACCGGGGCGGATAAAAACGCAAAAATCGCTGTAAAAAGGATTTTCAGCAGGACATTGCAGCCGCAGCCGACGCCGTAACGGAAGAGTTCCCAGAAATTTTCGCGGCCGATCTTTTTCATTCCGCCGTGTCTTGCGTGCGTCCGCGGTCGTAGCGTTCACGGCGCTGGTGGTACTGAATGTCCTCCAGGAGGCGGCGGTTAATGCCGAGGATATCGCCGATTATACCCAAACTCATAGAGGTCCCCCCCATCAGAATCAGGATGGCCGTCAAAATCAGCGACTGCATCATCCCCTGCCCGTTGCCGGCAAGGTAGTAGTAAAGGAATCGGCCGCCCAGGAGGACGCCGAAGAAAATCAAAAATGCTCCCAAGGAGAAGAAAAACCGCGCCGGGCTGTAGATCACGAAAATACGGACCATCGTGAAGATCGAGCGCCGGATGTAGGCGGGGATGCTCCGGAAAAGACGCGAGGGACGCAATTCGCCATTCACCCGGATCGGCACACAAGCGAGGGGAATGTCCTTTTTGCCCGCCTGAATGATTGTTTCGAGCGTATAGGTGTAGCTGCTGAAAACATTGATTTTCATCGCCGCGTCGCGCGAAAGGGCGCGGAAGCCGCTCGGCGCGTCTTCCACATGCGTGCCGCTGATGGCGCGTACCATAAAGCTCCCGAACTTCTGGAGGAGTTTTTTGGCGAGCGAAAAGTGCTCGATGCTCCCGATGGGGCGCGTGCCGATGACGTATTCGGCCTTATGCTCCAGGATCGGGCGGATCAGCGCGGGAATATCCGCCGCGCAATATTGATTGTCCGCGTCGGTGTTGACGATGATGTCCGCCCCGCGCTCCAGGCAGGCGTTGAGTCCGGTCATGAATCCGGCGGCGAGCCCCCGGTTCCGGTTGTGGGGGATGATGTAATCGACGCCGCACTCCCGGGCAACCTTGATGGTTTCGTCGGCGGAACCATCGTCGATCACCAGCCACTCCACTTTGTCCACACCCGGAACGGAACGCGGAAGGTCGGCAAGGGTGATGGCCAGCGTCCCGGCTTCGTTGTAGCAGGGAATTTGGATAATCAGCTTCAAAACGGCCCCTTTCTGCACTAAGAACACTTTCTATTCCCTATACTATACAGCGAAAATGCGCATTATGCAATCGCACATTTTTCCAATTGAAAAAATGCCGCGCAAAAAACGTTTTCCCCGTGCGTCAGGGGGCGATTCCGGCGCGTTCGATGATCTCCTTGCGCACCTCCGGGCGGAGCCGGATGAACACGGCGGACAAGCCGGAAATTCGCACCGCGATGTGCGCGTATTCTTCGCCCGGCGCTTCGTGCGCCGCCTTCAGGAGGGCGGCGTCCACGCAATCCGGCTGGAGGGTGGGGATGCCGCTTGATCCCGCGCAACGCAGGACCTCCGTAAGCATTTCCGGCGTAATCCCGCCCCCCAGAGGGAGCGCCACATCCAACACCGCGTTCCCTGGAACGTCCCGGAAATCGATGGACTGGAGCGAACCGAACACTTCCGTGAGGCTCTGCGGCGCACGCACCCGCGAAGGTGCGATTCCCTGCGAGAGAATCATTTTGCTCCGCCGCCCGTCCGGTGTGGCATGGGTTGCGTCGCCGAAGTGCTTGAACATCCAGTATACAAAGAACCCGGGCTGGAAATAGCCGCCGCGTTCGTTCGGGAGGGCGCGTGTCAGGGCGGTCAGATCCGCCGCGAGGCGGCCCGCGAGCGCATCCACCTCCGGCAGATTCCATCCGTAACGCGGCATGGCCTCCAGCCGTTGGCGCAAGGATTCGAGGCCTTCAAAATTACAGGCCAGCGCATCGCGGAGGGAGCTCAAGGTGATGAATTTTTCCACATACACCGATTGCTTCAGAGCATACAAAGAATTGACCAGATCCGCCAGTCCCAACAACGACATCCCGGAAGGATTGTAGCGTGCCCCGCCCGCCGTGTAATCTTTCCCGTTTTCTACGCATCCGGCGAGCGAGACGGAGAAGAGAGGGCACGGGTGGTAGGCGTGGAAATTCGCCCCCAGCACACCGCTCAGCGCCGTAGCGCGTTGCATGAGTGTTCCGAACATGCGGAGGGTCGCATTGTACAGATCCTCGAACGTGGCCGCATCCGGCGCGTAGTCCGGCATGAAGCAAGCAAGTTTGGCGCGGCCGCCGTCCGTGAGCGTCTTTCCGCGGGTCAGGAAACAGTGGAACACCTCCGGGAGGCCGAGGTAGAAGAACGCTCCCGCCGAATGTTCCGTCCCTTCGGCGATGGTTTCCTGGCAGCCGCCGTTGACGTAGTTGCGCGCGTCCTCCAAACTTTTCCCGTGGCGCATAAGGGCCGGAATCAGCACGTCGTCGTTCAAGAACGCGAAGTGGTTGTGCCCGGCGAGAACATGGCGGGACGCTTGCTCCAGGTACGCCGCAGGCGATGCAGCGGAGTAACGACAGTTCAACTTGGGATTGAAAAAGTTTTTCTCCACATGAACGTCGATGAAAAGGCGCGTGAGGTCGTTGTAAATTGCGTTGCCTTCCGCATCGCACCCGCCGAGCTCCACGCAGGTGCTCGTCTCCGGCCAATCGCGTTCGCGCACAAAACACTTGATGTCATGGGGGGCCATCCAGTCGCCGATAAGCGTCCGCGCTTCCTCTTCCGTCAAGCGGCCGGTTTGCAAATCGTGGTTGTACAAGTCGATCAAAAGAAGATCCGGCCTGCCGAGAACCGATAAGCCGATGCACTCCAACGAAGCCATCACTTCGCGCACGAAGAGGAGGAACTGGAGCCCTTCGTAAAACGTCTGCGGTGCTTCCGCCGGAACCCGGCGGGCCGCCTGGAGCATTCGTTCCAAGCGGAAACGGTCCTCCGGCGCGGCCGTGGAAAGCGCCGCCCCGATTGCCGTGGCGAAGCGTGCTGCGATGCGGAGCATTGCGTCGATCCCGGCGAGCATGGCGCGCCATTCGGCGCACTCCCTTTGCTTCAAACGTTCCGCGATTTCCGCACGGAATGCGTTCAGTCCGCGCGGGAGAAGGCGTCCGTAACCGGGGGAATGGTGGTCGCTGTCGAATCCGTTCCCGCCGTAGCAGCACCAGAAGAGCGTCTCCCGCTCTTGGTTGTAGAGGGCGAAATCGTACAAGGCTTTGCGGGCCTCGAGCTCGGCCGCCGTCGGCTCCGGACGGCGGTTGTGGAGATAGCTCCCCGGCGCGTCGCCGCCGGGAACGCCCCACGATTCCGCGCGGCGGAGCTGTGTTTCAAAAAAGAACGCGTTGTCGGCAAAAAGAGTTGGCTTGGCGTGCTCGGCGAGGAAGCCGTAGAGCGCGGAGCGACGCTCCAATCCGGTGCTCTCCGGATTTTCCCGGAGGAATTCCTCCATGCATGTTTCGATTTCTCCCCAGTGCGGAGGCGCGGGAACATTGTAACGCAATGCGCGGTAGCACGACTCCATGGAAATCATTGCAGGTGCCTCACTTTGTTATTTTTTACGAAACAATCCGCCTGTCCATTCGTTGCGCGTGGAACGCTCCAATTCAATAAAGCCGAGCTCGGTGAACGCCTTGCTCACCGCGTCGAATTCCGTCGCCAGAATCCCCGCGAGGGCGAGGTAGCCCCCGGGGCGCACCCAGCGAACGATGTTATGTCGGAATTTTATCAGAAGATGGCCGAGGATGTTCACGGCGGCAAAATCATACGGCGTTTCGGCGCGGTAATTGGCGGCGTCGGCTTCGAAGAGGCGGATTTTATTTTCGACGTGATTTTTTTCCGCATTCTCCAGTGCGATGCGCACTGCGTCGGGGTCGAAATCGAACGCATCGATTTTTTCGTAGCCGAGCAATGCTCCGGCAATGGCGAGGATGCCGGAGCCGCACCCGGCGTCCAGCAGCGTTCGCACTTCCGGAAGTTCGGAGAGTTGGTCGATCTTTTTCAGGCAAAAATCGGTGGTCGCGTGCTGTCCGGTTCCGAAGCTCATCCCCGGGTCAAGTTCCAAAACCACCTGTCCGGGAAGACGGTCATGTTCCAGCCAGCTCGGTTTTATCACCAGGCGTTCCGTAACGGAAATCACATGAAAGTAACGTTTCCACACTTCCGCCCAATCCTCTTTCGCCAAGGTGAACATCTCCGGAGGGGAGAGGCGGAAGCCGCACGCCTCCCATTCCGGAAGAAGAGCGGTAATGCGCTCGAAATTTTCGCGCCCCTGCTCCGGCGTTTCGGCATAAACAGTATGATAAATTTCGTCGCTTTCACGGTTCCAGTAACTGCTGAAGTCCAAGCCGAGCGCCTCCAGGTATTCGGCGACCGCTTCGAAATCCCCCGAGTGATCCAGGAGCTTGCAGCAATGCAAAAGTTCGTTGATTTTCATGCATTTCCTTCAGTTTTCGAATACAGTACACCTCTTTTTTGTTTTTAAAAGGGTGGCGTGCTTTTAAAATCGGGAAAGGTGTGCTATTTTACGTTCCATGACGTGAAAGGAATGCGGAATGGGAATGATTCGGATTATCGCGGGGAGTGCCCGCCGGACGCAATTGGAAGTTCCGGACGGGGACGCGGTGCGTCCCACCGCCGACCGCACACGCGAGGCGTTGTTCAGCCACCTCGGGAACCTCGCGGGGAAACGGGTGGTCGACCTTTTTGCCGGTTCGGGTGCGCTGGGCCTGGAGGCGGCGAGCCGGGGTGCGGAAAACGTCGTCCTCATCGAAAAGAATCCGCGCCATGCCACAGTCCTCGCGGAGAATATCGAACGTGTCCGCCGCGCGGGCTGCCCCGCCGCCCTTCGCGTGGAAAAGGGGGACGCCGCCGACTTTTTCCGCTGGCCCGCCGGGTGCGATCTCATCCTGGCGGACCCCCCTTACGACGCATCCGCGGACTATTTCCAGCAAATCGTCCGGAATCCGGCGTTCCGTCGCCGCGCCGCCAACGCGCGTCTCCTCTGGGAAATCCCCGGCGAAGCGGGGGAAGCGGGGCGATTCATGCTGGAAAATCCACCGTTTCAATCCGTGGAGTTCCGTCCGTTCGGCGGAACGCTCTTTTTGTCCGCCGTTGTTTTACCGGAGGAGGAGGCATGATTCGCATCCGCTCCGGTGTTTGGACATGGTATTTTCGATCGGAAGAACCGTTTGCAGAGCTCGGCCGCCATCCGGAGAGCTTGACGGCGGACGCCGTCTGCGTTAAACGCAATGCGCTCCGCGCGGTCTTCCGGCGCAACGGGTATTATATCAAACTGAATCTCCCTCCCCCCAACAATCTCTGGAAGAGCATGCGCGAAGCGCTCCTCCCCAAGGCGCGGCGGGAATTTTGTTCCGGCATTGTCCTGGAAGACGCGGGCATCCCTGTGGTCGAACACGTCGGCTTCGGCCGCGCGGGGGGGATCAATATGCTCATTACCCGCGAATGGACCGACTCGGTTTCGGCGTGGGATTACGCGGTTTCGCACCTTTGGCGCAAAGAAGGGAAGGCGCGGACCGACTTCCTCCCCGGCGTGGCGGCGACGGTGCGGATTTTTTTGGACGCGGGATTTTCCCACCCCGATTTTCACTTGGGCAACCTCCTGTACCGCCCGGCGGAGGGGACGTTCGCCCTGGTGGATGTGTATGGGGTCCGGCGCGGAAAGGCGGCGGGTTTTAAAGAACGCGCATCGTTGTGCCGCGGTTTGTTCGATTTGCGCGAGATGCTTTCCGGGGCGGAGCTCCGCGCTTTCGCCGCCGACTGCGGCATCGCCGACGCGGAATTCGCCGAGGCGGAAACACGGATGCGCAAACACTGCCACGCCGAGTGGCCGCGCCGCCGCCGCCAATTCCTGAGCGGTTACGCAAAATTTTCCTACCGAGGTGAAGATGGAATCCGGTATTTTCTGGACGCGGACGGCAAATCGCGGACGGAACCCGGAAATTTTGTGGGATTCGATATCCTGACCGGCGAATCCGCCGAACTCGAACAGATGCTTGTCGCCCATTTCCGCCTCGATCTCCTTCAGATTCCCCATCCGCGCATCGCCGCCGCCGACCCTGCGGGCAAAAAATTGTACCGCGAAAAATACACCGTGTTGGAGAGCCCCTCCGCCGAACTTGCGGCTACGCTTTCCGCGTGGGGGATCGCGCGTGAAACGGTGCGTTTCATCCGCGATATCCGTGGACGCGAAGGGGTGATCCCCCTCCCCGGAAAGGACTGAATCATGCTGGCAAAGACCTATTCCGCCGCGGTGGTCGGGATCGATGCATTCCCCGTGGAGGTGGAGGTCAACGTTTCCAAGGGCGGCGCGCAATCACTGGTTTCCATCGTCGGCCTCCCCGACGCGGCGGTGAAAGAGAGCCGCGACCGTGTCCGCTCGGCGCTCCAAAGCGCCGGATATCCGCACCCGCAGGGCAACACCGTCATCAACCTCGCCCCGGCCGATCTGAAAAAGGAGGGTGCGGCGTTCGATTTACCCATTGCGCTTGTGATGCTGGCGGCCTCCGGCGCCATCGACCGGCAGAAACTCGCAATCACGGCCTCGGTGGGTGAACTTGCACTCGACAGCGCCATTCGCCCCGTGCGCGGCGTGCTGCCGATTGCGTTGCGGATGCGGGAGGAAAAACAGATCGAAGCGCTGCTGGTTCCTGCGGCCAACGCCCCGGAGGCCGCGCTGGCGGCGGGGGATATTCCTGTTTTTCCGTTGAATACGCTGCAGGATGCGGTGGATTATTTTCAGGGCAAGCCCCCGCTTCCTTATCAAGCCGTCATCGACACCGACGAATCCTATGATTTGCGCCAGCCCGATTTCGGCGAAATCAAGGGCCAGGCCCAGGCCAAACGCGCGATGGAGATTGTTGCGGCGGGGAGCCATAATTCTTTGTTGGCCGGTCCGCCGGGGACAGGAAAATCCCTAACGGCGAGCTGTTTGCCGGGCATTCTTCCGCCTATGACGCTGGAAGAAACCTTGGAAACCAGCCGTATTCACAGCGTGCTGGGGTTGTTGGAGCCGGGGCGGCCTTTGGTGAACCGCCGCCCCTTTGTTGCGCCGCACCATACGGCGAGCGACGTGGGCTTGATCGGCGGCGGCAAAAATCCGGCCCCCGGGGATATCAGCAAGGCGCACAACGGGGTATTGTTCCTCGACGAGTTCCCCGAATTCAAACGCCATGTGCTGGAGGTGTTGCGCCAGCCGTTGGAATCGGGAAACATTTCGATTTCCCGCGCAAATGGAAATTGCGTATTCCCGGCGAAGTTCATTCTGATTGCGGCGATGAACCCCTGTCCCTGCGGCCGGGGGGAATACGACCTTGGCTGCACCTGCAAGGCCGTGGAAAAACAGCGGTATCAGAAGAAGATTTCCGGGCCGTTGCTGGACCGCATCGATCTGCATGTGGAGGTCCGGCAGCTTACGCATGACGAGCTCCTGAAAGCGCCCGATGGCGAATCCTCGGCGGTGATCCGCGAACGGGTGATTACGGCGCGGAAGATTCAGCAGGAGCGCTTCAGGGCGCGTCCCTTCCACGCCAACGCGCATATGACGGGGCGCGATTTGCAGCAGCACTGCCGCCTTTCGGCCTCCAGCCAGGCGCTTTTGCGTCAGGCGATCACCCGCCTCAAGCTGAGCCCGCGCGCCTACGACCGCATCCTGAAAGTCGCCAGAACCATCGCCGACCTCGCGGGTGCGACGGAGATCGGCGACAACCACCTCTTCGAGGCCATCAGCTACCGGAATTACGACCGCTCCAACTCCAACGTGTAAGAATTCGAACCGCATCCCGTCCCTCCGCTTCGATAAAAAATGAAGTATGAAATTTATTTTTAATAACATTTCATGCATTTCTCCATTGACTTACAAAAAAGATGCGGTATAGTTTACACTTGTTATGGTAAAATAAGGAGGGGGGATCCATGTGCACACTTCGACGAGTATTGTCGTTCATTCTTAAGCATCCTATGAACAAAGGGCACAAATTATCCGCGCTGTTCCGATTTTTGCATTGGCAGATGATCTCGAGTCTTTGTCGCAAATTCTTTTTTGTCGTGCCATGGATTGAAGGCAGCTGTTTCATTGCAAAAAAATCCTTGACGGGAATTACGGGAAACATTTATTGCGGACTCCATGAATTTCCCCAGATGGCATTCCTTCTTCATTCCCTGGAGCAGGAGGACTGCTTTGTCGATGTGGGCGCCAACGTCGGCAGTTACAGCATTCTGGCGGGCACACGAAAAGCGCGCGTAATCGCCGTGGAACCCATTCCGCTTACCTTTTCGATGCTCAAGAAAAACATCGGACTGAACGATAATACGGAGCGGACCGTTTGCCTGAATTTGGGCTTGGCGGAACAAGCAGGAACACTTCGCTTTACCGCCGACCAGGACACATGCAACCGCATTCTTGACGATAGCGAGGACTACTCCGGCGCAATTTCCATGGTTGAAATTCAAACACTGGACGCAATCGTGCCGGCCGATGGAAAAGTGCTCCTGAAGATCGACACCGAGGGAGTGGAAGAACAAGTTCTGAAAGGCGGGAGAGAACTTCTGGCCTCTTCGCGGATCCTGGCGATCATCTGCGAAAACAATCAATTTTCCGCGGTAAAGCAGCTTTGCGACGAATATGGTTACCTGCCTTATCTTTACGAGCCGTTTTCGCGAACACTGACCCCTGCGGAGGGCAATGAAGAAAGCAACACGATCTTTATCGCCGACCCGCAACTCGTCATGGAGCGTTTGGCGCGGGCGCCCCAAATCACATGGAATAAAGTGAGCGTTTAAAAGGCGCCGCTAAAAATTGAATGCAACATCCGCGTCTTGCCGTACAATCAGAACCGACTCCTGCCGGAAGCGTTCGCGATAGCGCGCCGCGATACGGTCGATTGCTTCCCGGGTCCGGTTGTCGCCGGGCGCAAGAATCAAGAGAATCTTCGTTTTCTCACGAACCGGAATTTTCCCTTCCTGAAGCCAGCGCCCGGAGGCGTCGCAAACAGTAAAACCATCCGGAAACTCCGGCGCAACCACTTCATCGCAGAAACGCTCCCACTCCTGCGGCGAAACTTCTCTCGCGCCATTCTCCATGGCTTGTCCGCAAAAGATCCGGTACTCCCGCCATTGTCCGCCTTGGCAACCGGCGAGCAACAGCACGGCGAGCACAAGAAACACTCTAAAATTCATTCGGCATCTCCCTTGTTGAACTCAAAACAATGCGTCATGCATGGGGCTTTTCCCATGCTTCGATACCGCCTGCCACCTGTATAAAAATCGGATGGAGGGCAATTTCACACGCGGTCGCAAAACGGGCGCATGCCGCCGGATCGCGCCGCGCCAACTTCCGCAAAAGATGCAGCCGTTCGTATTCAATTTGTCCGGTATGAACTGGAATTTCAACAAATCCAAAGTTCCAACCGACTTTATCCCGGGCAAACGAATACCCCCGCTTTTCCGCTTCGAAAAAAACTTCCGACAAATAAAAATCCATCGCCGCAAGGGGATCGGCGGCATTCCGGAAACGCCGGAGCTGCGGATGGTTCCGGTACCCGCTTGTCTTGCCCTCCAACACACGCTTCGCCAGCAACGCTTCCCGCCAGAGCGCGACCAGCCCCTTTGCGTCAAGATATTTCGGATGCAGCGACCACAGGCGCATTTCCGTCGAATCCCCTTTCGCTCTTTGCCTTCAGGATAATATAATCCAGAAGTCGAATGATGCAATATTTTTCATTCACCGCTTGCATCATGCCCCGCGATGTTGTATACTATGCGCCATCCATTCTTAAACCAAGGACAACATACTATGGCTGCGGGCATTAAAATCTGATACAAAGCAACGTTCCGGCGTGATGTTCACAACCCGGAATGATAGACTTTGTCGTTGTTTAAATCGGACTTTTTATCCCAAGGATTTATTATGTTGAATCTGCAAGGCCGCTATACCTGCTGCCGAATTATGATCGACGCCGTCGATTCCGAAGCGATGCGCCAACTCTATGCCATCATCAATGCCCGGCTCAGCGAAAATACCGCTGTCGCCGTCATGCCCGACTGCCATCAGGGTAAAGGCTGCGTGGTCGGCTTCACCCAAAAGTTGAACAGCGCCGATCCCCGCCTCTGCCCGAACCTGCTCGGCGTGGACATCGGCTGCGCCGTAACCTCCGTCCGGCTCGGAAGCGTTGACTGCGACCCGGCGGAGCTGGACCGCTTTATCCGCGCCAACATTCCGCTCGGAGCCGGCGGCTATCTGCCGGAGCGCGACCGCAAGCTGGAAGCAAAACACATCTCCAAGGATGATTACGCCCTTTTTGCCGAAGCCGAAGCCATAATCGCCGAAGACGGCACCGAGCCGAAGGTTCCGTTGCTGAACCAACTTAAATCGGTCGGCAGCGGCAATCACTTTATCGAAGCCGGCCGCGATTCGGCCGGGGAAATCTGGCTGACCGTACACAGCGGTTCGCGCAATTTCGGGCTGGTCGTCTGCAACATCTACCAGCGTAAAGCGGTGGAAACCTGCGATGACCGCTGCGAGAAGGACCTGAAATACCTGGATCGCTCCACCACTTATTTCGAACGCTATCTCCTGACGGTCAAAGCATGCCAGCGCTTCAGCCGGATCAATCACGCGATGATCCTCCAGACGATCTCCGACGGATTCTTCGCCCGCAAGCCGCTGGAAACGGTGAGCACCATGCACAACTACATCGACATGGCGGAAGGAATCGTCCGCAAAGGCGCGATCCGGGCGCGAGCCGGGGAGAAATTGCTTTTGCCGTTCAATATGCGCGACGGCATCGCATTGTGCACCGGACGGGGCAACGAAGAATGGAATTTCAGCGCCCCGCACGGAGCCGGGCGCATCCTGAGCCGTTCTGAAGCAAAGAATTTGCTTGACATCGAGGCGGTCAAAAAGGAGATGGCGGACCGCCTGGTCTTCACCACTTCGTTGGATTACGCCATCGACGAGGCGGCCGGCGCGTATAAAAGCAAAGATCTCATCCTCGGCTGCGTCGAACCGGCGGTCGAGGTCAATGACCTCATCCGCCCATTCTACAACATCAAAGGAAGGTGAAGGTATGGCACCCCTCCAGAATGTCATCTATGTTTGAAAGCGAATTGGTATAAGCCGCCCGAAGGTGCCTGAAGCGAATTTTCGCGGCAGGCGCCCTTCGTTGTTGCGGCATCGGATTGTGGTGATGGCGTATTCTTCCGCAAATCAATCGAAGTTGCGGATTTCTTCGCCACGAATCACCCGAATGGGGTTCCCCCGTTCGAGTTCGTGATGGCTGCGCCACAACGCCGCGTCGAGCCGGGCGGAAGAAGCCAGGTTCTCCGTTGCAAGTTTCGCTGCGAGCCGGGCGACGGCAAGGCGGCGGTTCCGGTGTTGGGACCGTTCCTCCGACGCCTCAACCCGGATTCCGGTAGGCCGGTGCAAAGCCTGGACGCAACTGTCGGAAGTATTGACATGCTGCCCGCCCGGCCCGCCGGAACGGCAGACGGAAAACTCGACATCCTCCATGCGGAAAACCAAATCCAAATCGGCCTGGAAACGGCGAACTCCGACGAACCAGTTCCGCCGCTTGTGGTGCAACCGGAACGGACTGGAACCGATCCATTGGACCGTCCCGGAAATGGACGCGGTCGCCGCCTCGATCCCCTCTCCCGACAATTCAAAGAGGATGGAGCGGATCGACTCCTTCTCCCAATCCCCATGGATCAGGAGCGGGAGGAGCTGAATCCCCTCCTCCGCGAGTTCCCGCACGAGGATCCGGGCCACGCAAGATGCGAGGAACTGACACTCCCTGGGCCCTTCTCCCGAAGTAACTTCAAGAAAATAACGCTTGTCGCTCATCGTTTCCTCCTTTCTTCCGTGGGGGTTTTGTAGGTGAGCCGTGGCTTCAACACTCCAATCACCCGGATGATTCCGGCGTTCACCAGATCGCCGACGACCGTATCGATGTTCTTGTAGGCTTCGGGAGCTTCTTCGTAAAGGAGCTCTTTGTCGTTGCAGACAACAAGCCCTCCCAACTTGGTACGGCGAAGATTTTCCGCGGAAAAACGTTTCTCCAGCCTGGTCCTGGCGGAATGACGGTTCCACTTGCGTCCCGCCCCATGGGCGGCGGACCAGAGATTCTCCCGCTGTTCTCCGAGCGGTTCGACAAGATAACTCAACGTGCCCCGCGATCCCGCGATCACAAAAGGCGTTCCGCCGTCGGTGGAGGCGGCGCCTTTGCGGTGAATCCAGTGCCCCGGGCGTTCCGGATCGGGGGCCAGCAAATTATGACAATTGTCGCAAACCACCGTCCCCGCCTCCCCGGACAAACGCAGAAATCCTTCTCCGGCGAGGCGGCGGTTCAATGCCGCCCACTCGAGCAGGCGATTGTGCCATGCAAGATACTCTTTCCCGGCGTCGGAAAGAGGATCGAGTCCGCCGTGCGGGGTGCGCTCCCCGAGCGCCTGCCCATGTCCGCGGCTGCCGGAATGAACCAACAAAAAGAGCGACTTCCGATCGACATCGAGTGTCGTTTCCCCGAGCTCAACGAGCTCCTGGAGTTCGACGAAGTGGTTCCCGCCCCCGATCGTTCCGAGATCCCGATGCAGGCAATCGGGCCAGCCAACGGGAAATTCAACATCCGGGCACGGCAGTCCCAGTTCCAGAAGCCGGCGCTCCATGCGGCCGGCATTGAACTTCGGGAGGGCAATGGAGGTGCGCAAAAGCATCATCCCGCAGCCGACATCGCCGCCGATCAACTCAGGATAAATAATCCCTTCCGTACCGAACACCGCTCCGACCGGGGTGGACAACCCCGGATGAAGATCGGGCATCCCCACCGTCTTCCGCATTCCGGGAAGAGCGGCGGTTTGTTTCAACTGTTCCTCCGCCTTCCCTTCCATCCAGGTGGCGGCGGAGTGATAAAATTTCAATGATTCCAAAATAAAATTCTCCGAATAAACATAAATACAGTATGTCGGACCGAACACGCGAAGCGCATTCGTTCCCGGAGAGAATACAGGGGGAAGAAAGGCGGAAAGAGGCGTGCCGGCTCAGCCCAGTCGGGCAAATCCTTCGATGTAAGTAATTTTAATCATAGCGCGGCCTCCTTTGGATATTGATATTGCATATACTATACACGTACAAAGCGCGCTTGTCAAATAGCGTTTCCGCTTGCATCCCGCAGGAACCGAGGCTATATTCCGCGAACACGTATTTTCGCAAAACCACAGAAAACCCCTTCCGGAGGAGTACTCGCCATGACGGAAAAAGAAAAATCACACGCGGGATTGTTGTACTGGCCCAACGACGCCGAACTGGTCGCCGAGCGCGAAATCACCCAACGGAAACTCTACGAATACAACCACATCCATCCGCTCGACCGCGAAGCCCGGCAACTTGCCATCCGCAGCATTCTCGGCAAAGTCGGCGACGGCTTCTGCGTGGAACAGCCCTTGTTCTGCACCTATGGAACCAACACGACCGTCGGCAAAAATTTCTTTCTCAACGTCAATTGCAAGCTTATGGACAGCGGGAAAATCACCATCGGCGACAACGTATTCATCGCGCCGAACGTCTGCATTGTAACCGAAGAGCATTCCATGGACGTGGAAGAACGGGCGGCGGGCTACGAATACACGCACCCGGTTAGTATCGGCGACAACGTCTGGATTTGCACCGGCGCGATCATCCTGCCGGGCGTCAAGATCGGCTCCGGCAGCGTCATCGGCGCGGGGAGCGTGGTCACCAAAGACATCCCCCCGAATTCCCTGGCTGTGGGCGTTCCCTGCAAGGTCATCCGCAGAATCGAGAAAAAGGAAGACATTCCCGCCGAGTGCAAAGCTCTGCTCTCATGAGGTTTTAGGCGCGCTTTTTATTCTTTTTTCCCAAAGAAGTAGAAACCGTTGGAGGTGTGGCCGTTCATGGTGCTGTAGGCGACTTCGCGGAATTCAATTTCACGGAAAGGCTTCAGAAAATTCTTCATATGGCCGGGATCGTGGTGCCGGAGAATCGCTCCCTCCGGGAGTTCGAAGACACCGTAGGTTTTGTGTTTGGCCAGTGCGGCCGCGTAACGTTCGCGGTTGCGGTCGTCGTTGTTCAGCAAAAAATCGTTGACGTACAGTATTCCGCCGGGGCGCAGGACCCGGCGGATTTCGTCGCGCAGGAAGGCTTGCCCCCGGTCGTCGGCGATGCAAGTCAGCACTGCACAGAGCAGTACCGCGTCAAACGATCCATCGGGAAAATCCAGCGTATTGCTCTTTTGGACATCGAAGGAAAGTTGCGGGAAAAGTTTTTTTCCCCGGGCAATGAGCTGCTCGGAGAAGTCGACGCCCCGGAGTTTTTCGTAGCCGCGGCGGTTTAGCTCGTCGAGAATACGGCCGTAACCGCAGCCGACGTCGAGAATCGCCGCGTCTTGGCGGACGTGCCGTTCAAAGGCCTCCGCCGCCAGCGGCGTGGTGAAAATTTTTGTTTCGGCGACGCGGTTCCAATAATTTTTCTGATCGAACATCGGCCGGCTTCCTCCTCCAAAGTACCATACCGCTGAAGCCGAAGATCTTCAAGGCGAAAATGGTGAATCCTTCTTGCTTTATTGACGAAGTTGGAATATATTGTGAAAAACAAATGGGAATTTTTATATTTTTTAAAGATAGCGGAGGGGAAGAAATGAAAAAAATTATTGTATTGCTGGGAATTGTGGCCGTAGCCGGGATCGGGTATTATTTCTATGGGCAGTACCAGGCCGCGCAACGGGCCGCGAACGCGCATTTCGCCTCCGGGAACGGCCGCCTGGAAGCCACGGACGTAAGCATTGCGGCCAAGCTCGCCGGCCGCATCGGCGACATCATGGTCAATGAGGGGGATTACGTCAAACAAGGCCAAAAGCTGGCGATTATGCAGACCAACGTCCTCGAGGCCGAGCTGGAGCAAGCCAAGGCCGAGCACGCCAAGGAGATCGCAGCGGCGGAGAGCGCCAAGGCCCAGATCGATGTTTCCATCAGCGAAAACGAAGCCGCCAGGGCCGTGGTTCTGCAAAAACAAAGCCAGCTTGACGGCGCCCAGAAGCGCTATCTCCGCTACAAGAATCTGAGCGAAGTGGACGCCACCTCCAAGCAACAGCTCGAGGACTCGGAAACCTCTTTCCTGAGCGCGAAGGCCGAAGTTGCCGCCGCGCAAGCCCAACAGAAGCAGGCCGAGGCGGCGATTGCCGTGGCCCGCGCGGAATCCATCAAAGCGAACGCCGCCATTCGCGCCGCCGCCGCCGACATCGTTCGGATTCAGGCCGATATCGACGACAGTTTGCTGACGGCCCCCCGCGAAGGGCGGATCCAATACCGGATCGCTCAGCCCGGAGAGGTCCTCTCCGCCGGCGGACGAGTGCTCAATCTGGTGGATTTGACCGACGTGTACATGACCTTTTTCGTTCCGGAAGAGGTCGCCGGCAAGGTTTCCATCGGTGCGGAAGTCCGGCTGGAAATCGATGCGCTGCCGGATGTGCTCATCCCGGCGCACGTTTCCTACGTCGCCAGCGTCGCGCAATTCACCCCCAAAACGGTTGAAACACAGAGCGAGCGCCAGAAGCTGATGTTCCGCGTCAAGGCGCGCATCGACCCGGCGCTGCTGAAAAAATATGTGGAAATAGTGAAGACCGGGATTCCCGGTGTGGCCTGGGTGAAGATCGACCCATCGAAAGAATGGCCCGCGTTCCTCCAGAACAAGAGGATGCCATGACCGGAGCGTTCTCCGAAAAAGAACCGATTGTCCGCGTTTCCGATGTCAGTTTGTTCTATGGGAAAACACAGGCCCTTGACCGGATTTCACTGACAATTCCGCCGCGCCGCATGGTCGGTTTGATCGGTCCCGACGGCGTCGGCAAGTCCACGCTGCTTTCGTTGGTTACCGGCGCGCACGCCATGCAGACCGGAGAACTGAGCGTCCTCGGCGGCGACATGCGGAGCAAGGCGCACCGCAAAAACGTCTGCCCCCGTATCGCCTACATGCCGCAAGGCTTGGGGAAAAACCTCTATTTCACGCTGACGGTAGAGGAAAATCTGCAATTTTTCGCCCGCCTTTTCGGACATGACGGCCCGGAGCGCCGCCGCCGCATCGACCGGTTGACCCGAAGCACGGGGTTGTACCCTTTCCTGAACCGCCCGGCGGGCAAACTCTCCGGCGGCATGAAACAGAAACTCGGGTTGTGCTGCGCATTGATCCACGATCCGGATCTGCTTGTGCTCGACGAACCGACGACCGGCGTAGACCCGCTGGCCCGCCGCCAATTCTGGGACTTGATCGACAACGTTCGTGAAGAACAGCCGCAAATGGGTGTCATTGTGGCCACCGCCTACATGGACGAAGCCCAGCGTTTCGACTGGCTGATTGCCATGGACGATGGAAAAGTCCTCGACACCGGCACGCCGGAAGAGTTGCTGCGCAAAACCGGCAGCGATTCGCTCGACAGCGCCTTTATCCGCCTTTTGCCGGAAAGCAAACGCTCGACCCACCACGAGTTGGTCGTTCCCCCCTTGCCTGAAGAAGGAAAAGACGATATCGCCATCGAAGCGAAGGGTTTGACCAAAAAGTGGGGCTCTTTCACCGCGGTCGATCACGTGAGTTTCCGCATCCGGCGCGGCGAAATTTTCGGATTTCTCGGTTCCAACGGCTGCGGCAAGACGACCACCATGCGGATGCTGACCGGGCTTTTGTCGGCGACCGAGGGTGAAGCCTCTCTTTTCGGCCATCCGATCGACGCCAACGACATGACGGTGCGCCAGCAACTCGGCTACATGACGCAGGCGTTTTCCTTGTACAACGAATTGAGCGTCCGGCAGAACCTGCTCTTGTACGCCCGGCTCTTCCGCATTCCGCCGGAGGCGGTGGAGGAACGCGTGGAGGAGATGCTCGATCGTTTCCAGCTTCAGTCGGTGGCGGATCAATTCCCCGACGCGTTGCCGCTTGGCGTCCGGCAGCGCATGTCGCTGGCGGCGGCGGTGGTGCACCGCCCGCAGATTTTGATCCTGGACGAACCGACGTCCGGCGTGGATCCGGTGGCGCGGGACGGCTTCTGGGAGCTGATTATCGAATTGTCGCGCCACGACAAAGTAACCATCTTCATCACCACACACTTTATGAACGAAGCGGAGCGTTGCGACCGCATCTCCATGATGCACGCGGGAAAAGCCCTGGCGTGCGACACCCCGGCGGCATTGGTCGAGGCGCGCGGAACGGAAACGCTCGAAGCGGCCTTCATCAGCTACCTCGAGGAGGCGGACGCGTCGTCCAACGCGGCTCCGGAAGAGAAGATCTCCCTCGCGCCCGCGGAGGAAAAAGAATCGCCGACAGTCGCCCGCCGCTGGGATTCCATTTTCAGCATCCGCCGCTGGTACAGTTGCTTCTGGCGGGAGAACCTCGAACTCCTCCGCGACCCCATTCGGGCCACGCTGGCGCTCTTCGGCGCCATGTTGCTGATGCTGGTGATGGGTTTCGGCATCAGCCTGGACGTGGAGAATCTCTCTTTTGCCGTTCTGGACCGCGACCAGAGCCAACTGAGCCAAAACTATGCCCTGAATATCGCCGGCTCCCGCTATTTCGTGGAAAATCCGCCGGTTCTCGACTACGACGACCTCGACCACAGGATGCGGAGCGGCAAGCTCAGTTTGGTTGTTGAATTTCCGCCGGGTTTCGGGCGGATGGTGGAACAGGGGTATTCGCCGGAGGTCGCCTTCTGGGTCGACGGGGCCATGCCCATGCGCGCGGAAACCATTCAGGGGTATATCTCCGGCATCCACTCGGAATGGCTCTCCTCGATGGCGCTGAAACATACCGGCCAGGGACTGGACGCTCCCTCCTCGGTTGCGCTTCGCTACCGCTATAACCCGGAGGTGAAGAGCCTGCCGGCCATGGTGCCCGCGGTGATCCCCATTCTCTTAATGCTGATCCCCGCGATCCTCGCCGCTCTGGCCGTCGTGCGAGAAAAAGAGATGGGGTCGATCATCAATTTGTATGTAACGCCATTGACCCGGGCGGAGTTTCTTTTAGGGAAACAGCTCCCTTACGTACTCTTTTCCACGCTCAGCTTCGTGATGCTTCTGGTGATGGCGGTAACCGTTTTCGACGTGCCGATCAAGGGAAGTCTGCCGACGCTGGTGCTCTCGCTTTTGGTATACTGCATCCTCTCCACCGGAATGGGGCTGCTGGCCTCATCGGTAACACGCAGTCAGATCGCGGTGATGTTCCTGACCATGATCGGGACCTTGCTGCCGGCGGTTTCGTTCTGCGGCTTGCTCAATCCTGTGAGCACGCTGGAGGGGGCGGGCCGGGTCATCGGTTCGTTGTATCCTACAACCTACATGCTGTTGATCAGCCGGGGCATTTTCAATAAAGTCCTCTATTTCTCCGATTTGAAATTCCCGTTCTTTTTCATGCTTCTGATGGTCCCGGTGATCCTCGGCACGGGCATTTTGTTGCAGAAAAAACAGGCGTCCTGAAAAAACAACGGAAAATAAGATGTTGCAGAAAATCAAAAATATCCTCAACCTCGGCATTAAGGAACTGCGCGGACTCTGGCGCGATCCGCTGATGCTCGGCGTAATCATCTATACCTTTACTTTGGGGGTTTACGTCGCGGCCACGGCCACGCCGGATTCCATTACCAATGCGGCCATCGCCATTGTCGACGAAGACGATTCGCCGCTGTCGCGGCGTATCGCCGACGCGTTCTTCCCGCCGCGCTTCCTGCACCCCGTCCATATTTCCCGGCCGGAGATCGATCCGGGCTTGGACCAGGGACGTTACACCTTCGTGCTGGTTATTCCGCACAGCTTCCAGAGCGACGTGCTGGCGGGAAAAAAACCGGAAATCCAGTTGAACGTCGACGCGACGCGCATGTCGCAGGCCTTTACCGGCAGCGGCTACATCCAGCAAATGGCGATGGATGAAATCAATGCGTTCCTGAATCGGGAAGATGTTTCCCCCCTCTCGCCGGTCGAAGTCGTAACGCGAAACCGCTTCAATCCGAACCTGACGCAGGCATGGTTCGGTTCGGTGGTGGAGCTGATCAACAACATCACCATGCTGGCGATTATCCTGACCGGAGCGGCGCTGATCCGCGAACGGGAACACGGCACGCTGGAACACTTGCTGGTGATGCCGGTAACTGCGTTCGAGATTATGGTATCCAAGGTCTGGGCGATGGCGCTGGTGGTGATGACGGTGGCGGGTTTGTCGCTCCTCTTCGTGATCCGCGGAGCGCTGGGTGTCCCGGTGGAAGGGTCTATGATGCTGTTTATGTTCGGGATGGCCCTGCACCTTTTTGCCGTAACTTCGATGGGAATTTTCCTGGCCACGGTCGCGCAGAATATGCCGCAGCTGGGGATGCTGCTCTTGTTGGTGCTGATGCCGATGCAGATGCTTTCCGGCGGCATGACCCCGATGGAGAGCATGCCGCACGGCGTACAGCTGGTCATGCAGCTTGCGCCGACAACCCATTTCGTGGAATTCAGCCAGGCGATTTTGTACCGCGGCGCCGGTTTGGATGTGGTGTGGCGTCCCTTCCTCTTCCTCTCGATAATCGGCCTGGTCCTGTTCCTTTTTTCCTGGAGCCGCTTCCGGAAAAGCGTAGCGTCGTAAAGGCCCGATCCATCGATTCTTCCCTTCAGCGGCGCGTCAAACCTTCCAGGTGCGGGAACAACCGGAGAGCCTCCGGCCACGCTTCATTCTTGCCGCCGAATGCGGCTTGAAGGTAACTGCGCCAGGCAATCGCCTCGTCCCGGGGGACACCGCGCCCTGCTTCGTACAATTTCCCCAATCGGTAGGAAGATTCCGCATCCCCCCGGATGGCGGCACGACGAAAGTAGACCGCCGCATTTTCGGGATCGGACGACTCACAGGCAATTGCCGTCTCCCGGATTGCGCCGAGGTTGCCGAGCCGAGCCGCCCTCGGCATGGTTTCCGGAGTTCCGGCGAGATGGATCGCATACTGGCGGATTGCGAATCCGGTACCAAAGTAGGCCACACAGAAAATGCCCAGGGCGGCAAGGGGAATCCGGAGATCGCGTTTCTTAGCTGTAACAACCGGATACAACCGCAGAAACGCGAGCAGGAGTCCGGCGAGAATGGCCAGCGTCCGGATGCGCGGGAGGAAATATTGCCAGGTTGCGATATCGGGCTCCAACGCCAGAAGCGGAGCGCCGAGAATCTCTTCGAGGATATTCCATCCACCCCCATCCAGCCGCGTCGTGAACAGTGCGGGAAGTCCGAGCAGAAGTGCAGCATAAGCGGTTTTTCTCCCGCTCCGCATTTCCAGAAAGATCCAGGCGAGGAATGGGAGATAGAAGAGAAATGGGAAATAATGGTGCCAATGGAGCCGCGTAAAAAACAAAAATACGCACATGGTTCCGCCAAGGACGGCGAGAAGACGCAAATTTTGCTCCTGCTCCGGCTCTTTTTCATCCGCCTTGCGGCATCCCCGCCAGAATCCGTAGTAAAGCGCCGTCAGCAGGAGATATTGGAGGAACGAATAGAACCATCCGGGATAGATTCCGTAATATCCGGCAATACGCGTGATGTAGTCGTAGCCGACGACCGACGAAAAACGCGGAAGGAGCGTGGAGAAAAAATACCGGTACACATAAAGGGCGTCGCTCCATCCGGCAACGGCAAACACAGCCGCGTTCAGGAGCAGAGTCCACACGGCAAGGACAAAGATCGGCTTCCAGCGTATACGGCGCTCCAGAAAAAACACCGGCAGCCAGAAGAGCGGGAGCCCTTTGGTCAGCAATGGGAGAATCAACGCGGTTCCCGTCCCGATCGCCCCTGCCCGCAGCCAGGCCCAAACGCCCCAGGCCAGGCAGAAGGCGAGCAACGGAGAAACGTTGCCGCAGTTGAACTCATCGGCCCAAGGGGTAAAGAGCAGAACAGCCATCAACAAACATTCCGCATACGTTGCTTTGCCGGCGACATGGCGGAAAATTTTTCCTGAAAACACGACCAGGCCGAACATGGCGACGGAGGCTGCGATCGGCCAAAGCTTCAGCGTCATATTTTCCAACGAGAGGAGAGCCAGAGGGGCCATAACCAAGGCCGTCGGCGGAGGATAGAAATAGTTGAAACAGGAGTTCTGCATGCGGGGGTGTTGATTGCCCCAGAATTCCGCCGGATAGCGGCTCAACCAGGGGATTTGGTAAAAATTCTGCAGGAACAGAGGGGTGCGAATGGCGAATATCGGCTCAAACGCGGGGTTCGTTGACGCGCTCACCGGATCGAACAACGCAGTTTCAATCAGCGGCCGGAAAGTGTTGGGGCGGCCGAACACATCGGTGTTGAGTTCGGGGTAAAGATTTTTCCAATCGCCGGCCAGTACCGTGGAGGCACCGAGATACCATTGCGGAGCATCGACCGGCAAATCCGGAAATGTAAGCGGTGCGAGTTGCGCGGGCAATTTTTCCGGTGCGGCCAGGATAAACAACGGATAAATAAGCAGGAACCAGAGGGCGGCGCAAACAACGCATGCAACGGCAAGGCGGGAAGGAGAAAAATATTTTTGAATCATGACGCAGTCCGTATTTTCCGATAAAATACTTCACGTTGACGAAGAATGCAATAAAGCGGCTCAAGTTTATCCTTGCAGACTCTCCGACACAGCGGATATACTGCCCAAACTGTCCGACATGTCGCCGTGGCAGAATCTATAAGAAAATTTTCAGGAGCAGTTTTTCCGCACTGTTGCCACACCAAAGAATGAAATTGTCAAGCCTTATTGGAAGTTTCTTCTAAATAAAGAGCGAGGTTCCCGCTTCGCGGGCGATGACTGCAAAGCTGGCGACTCCGGCGACCTCATCGACCTCGATCAATTCCCCGCGCTGCAACCCCATCACGTTCATCGCCATTTCGCAGGCGATGAATTTCACGCCGAGGCCGCGCGCCTGCTCCAGGAGCTCCGGCAGCGTCGGCACCTTTTCGCGCGCCATGATCTGTTTCATCATCATCGTCCCCATGCCGGCCATATTCATCTTGGAAAGGGCGAGTTTTTTCGCACCCTTCGGCAGCATCAATCCGAACATTTTGGAGAGCAACGACTTCTTGACCGCCGGAGCCGGATTTTTGCGCAGTACGGATAAGCCCCAGAAGGTAAAGAAGATCGTAACCTTGCTCCCCGCCGCCGCCATGCCGCAGGCAACGATCAGCGCCGCCAGCGCTTTGTCGAGGTCGTTGCTGAACAAAATCATCGCCGCATCGTTGTTTTTGGGTGCCGCCGGAGCAGCGCCCCCTGTCGCGCCGGAATGTTTGCGGATCACCGCTTCCATATCGTCTTCCTTCATCTCCATGCTCAATAATTCATGACCGGTCGCCTTGATCCAGTTGGCCAGATCCGGCGCGAAAGAGCCCTGCGCCAACAGTTTCAGCTCTTCGCCGTCTTGCAAAGAATCCATTTCGCTTTTCAGCCTCACCACCGGCCCCGGACAGGAAAGGGCGCGAACATCAACGGTTTTTCCGATTGCCTGAATCGGACGCGCCGGAACAGAGCACACCGGCGGCGCTTCCGGTTGAACATGAAACGCCTGCCAGGTCAGGAATCCGCCGGAGAGATTCCGGCATCCAAAACCGTTCTGTTTTAAAATTCGCTCCGCCACATAGCCGCGCATCCCAACCCGGCAAAACGCGATATACGTTTTGCTTTTATCCAACTCGCCGAGCCGGGAGCGCAGTTGCCCGAGCGGAATATTCACCGCTCCCGGAACCGTTCCGGCACCAAACTCCGCCGATTCGCGCACGTCGAGCAAAATACCTTCCGGCAAAGCGTCCGCATAGACCGGCTCGGTCAATTTCCGCAGGATATTCTGCGCCGTCATGCCGAGGAAGTTGACCGGATCCTTGGCCGAGTTGTAAGGCGGCGCATAGGATAATTCCAGATCGGCCAGATCCGGGGCGCTTTGATTGCATTTCATCGCAGCTGCAATCACGTCGATGCGTTTGTCCGCCCCTTTGGCGCCCACCGCCTGAGCGCCCAGAATTTTACCATCCGGCGCAAACAGAAGCTTCAAATGCAGTATCGCACCGCCCGGATAATAGGAGGCGTTGCTCCCCGGATGCGCGTAGATCTTGTGATAAGGCAACCCGAGCTGCCGGATCCGCCGCTCGGTCAAACCGACGGAAGCGGCGGTGAGCTTGCCAACCTTGATCACCGCCGCACCGAGCGAGCCCGCGTAGACCGAGTCCCCTCCCGCGATGTTATCGGCGGCAATGCGTCCTTGTTTGTTCGCCGGCCCTGCCAGAGGAATCGCAACGGGCTGTCCGGGCACAAGATCGGGAACTTCGATAACATCGCCCGCCGCATAGATATCCGGGGCGGAGGTCTGTAATTTTTCGTTGACGACGATATGTCCGCGCGTGCCGAGCGCAAGCCCGGCATTTTTCGCAAGTTCGCTGTTCGGCTTGACTCCAACGCACATCACCACCAAGTCGGCGGGCAATGTTTCGTTGTTATCCAGTACGACACGGTAAGGACCGGAATGCTCGAATCCGACCACTTTGCGCCCCAATTGAAGCCCGATGCCGGAGTTCAGCAGTTCCTGCGCGAGATAGGAGCTCATCTCCGCGTCAATCGTCGGAAGCACCTGCGGAGCCAGCTCCACCACTGTTACTTCAAGCCCGCGTTCGCGCAGATTTTCGGCAACTTCGAGGCCAATGAAGCCCGCGCCGATCACCACGGCTTTTTTTGCCCCGGCATCAAGCGCCCCGATTACCTGATCCATATCCGGAATTGTCCAAAATTGCCGCACCTTCGCCGGATCAAGGCCGGGCAGATCCATCATCACCGGGCTGGACCCCGTGGCGACCAGGAGTTTATCGTAGGATTCCGTATACGTTTCGCCGTTGCGCCGGACGGTTACATGCTTCGCCGCCGGATCGACGGCGATCACTTCGCTACCGGTTCGGACATCGACCTCGAAACGGGTTGCGAACGCCTCGGCGGACATCACCAGAAGACTTGCGCGTTCCGGAATCACCCCGCCCAAATGATACGGCAGCCCGCAATTCGCGTACGAAATATAAGGGCCACGCTCCAAAAGCACGATTTGCGCCTTTTCGTCCAGCCGCCGCAACCGCGCCGCCGCACTCGCGCCCGCCGCAACTCCGCCAACAATCACAACCTTCATGATTCTTCCCTCCCCATCCAAAGCCATAGCACGTCCGGCTCCGGTATCAACATATCATAATTTTTCAATATTGCCAATTGTATCCATTGCCTTCCCCTTGGCAGTCTGCAACGAATGCTCTACAGCGCAAGACTTTTTAACTTTTTCTTGATTATTTTAAAATGAATGATATTATTATGATCATATCCGGCAACTGTGTACGAATATCGTTCCAAGGAAAAGGGTGGAGCTATGCGAAGATTATTTCTGCTTCCGGCAATCATTGCACTCATGGCGTTAACCGGATGCGCCACCGGGGAATCGACCGGCCGGATCGCAGCGGCCGCGGATTTCGACGCAACCCGCTATATGGGAACGTGGTACGAGATCGCCCGGCTGCCTCACCCGTTCGAGCAAGGCCTGGACTTCGTCAAAGCGGAATATACACTAGCGGAAAACGGCGTGATCCGGGTGCGCAACTCCGGACGCCGCAACGGGGATGAAAAATCAATCGAAGGAACCGCCCGATTGGAAAAGCCGGGCGAGCTGAGCGTCATGTTCTTTTGGCCGTTCCGCAGCGCCTACCGGATCGTCTGGCTGGAAGACGACTACTCCGGGGCCATCGTAATCGGGAGCACGAAAAAGTATCTCTGGATCCTCGCCCGGACTCCGCAATTGCCGCCGGAGAAACGCCAAGAATATCTCGACCGAATCACCGGCTGGGGATTCGATGCCAGCCAATTGGAATTTCCCAAGCAGTAAAGAGAGAATACAATCATGATGAGAAATGCGCCTAATACGATCGGGAACCTGATCGACAAACAGAAAACGGCTTACCTCTCCTCGGTGGATGCCGATGGATTCCCCAACACCAAAGCGATGCTCGCCCCGCGCGAGCGTGAGGGAGTCAAGATTTTTTACTTCACCACCAACACCCCGTCGCTCCGGGTGGCGCAATTCCGTGCCGCTCCCAAGGCATGCATCTACTTTTCCGATACCCGCTTCTTTCGCGGTGTGATGCTCCGGGGTACAATTGAAGTATTGACCGACACAGCATCCAAGCAACGTATCTGGCGCGACGGCGACACCATGTACTACCCGGAAGGCGTAACCGACCCGGATTATTGTGTCCTGAAGTTCACCGCCGTCTCCGGACGTTATTACAGCAATTTCAAATCGGAGGATTTTGTGCCATGAAAGAGCAAACCGCATTGCTGGTGATCGATCTCCAAAACGATTATTTCCCCGGTGGGAAGTTTCCGCTCTGGAACGCCGAAGGCTGCCGCGACAATGTCATTCGGGCCATCACCGCCACGCAAAAAGCCGGAATGCCGGTGATTCTGATCCAACACGTCGCCGAAGGCAACCTCGCGCCGTTTTTTGTCGCCGGTACGCCGGGTGCGGAAATCGTTCCCGAAGTACGTACCGCCGCCCCCGACGCGCCGGTAGTGGTCAAGCATTTCGCCGACAGCTTCCACGAAACCGAACTGGAATCAACCTTGCAGAAGCTCGGCGTGACCAAGTTCTTGCTCTGCGGAATGATGACCCAAAACTGCGTAACCTTCACCGCCTTGTCGAAAACGGCGGAAAAATACCACCCCGCAATCCTGGCCGACTGCTGCACCACCGTTTCAGAAATGTTGCACAAAATCGCGCTCAACGCACTCTCAATTCGGGTGGAGTTGTTCTTTGGGGATTCGTTTTCAAAGAACAAAGGTAGAAAACTATCCAGAATTGTTTGATAATTTTTAAAATCGGCACTCCCCCCGGCATGAAGATGCCTGTTTTGCTTCTATAGCGTATAACACACTTACTTACCTCGATCCGATAATGCAATTAAAATATTCACACCATGACAAAATAGCACAAATGCTTGATCAGCAGAAAAAAGAAAATTTTATTTCATGCATCTATTTTCATATTCATTAAGGACTTGATATATACAACTGTGATAATTCACTATGCTCGTCTGAATAGCTTTCGCTGAATTCATGAAATATCTATGAAGACCAAAAGCGCAAATATCTATCGCAATTCTAGATGCCAAATTATATTCAATATTTACACCACACATTTTTATGAGATGAGTCATTACATACCATCTGTTGTGTTGGGAGCCTAAAATAGAAGTCGCAATACAAATTCTCGACTTCATATCCAAATCATCAAAACAGTAATTGTTGTATATGTTATATAGCCTATCTATTAGAATATCGCAATATGAAAATTCAAATCCGTCACTGGACACCCAGTCGCAATAACGAATTACTATAGATTTCCACATATTGCAATTATGCCAGTTATATATGATGTCGAACTCTTTTTCGGTCAAACTATAAAAAATTTCAGATACGACCTGACCATTATTTGCCTCATCGTATATAAAGTGACAAAATTCATGTAGTTGTTCATTGGGCCATTCTTTTAGATGTTCTAATTCCACTATCCAAGGTTTTGCTAATTTGGTTTTGGGAATATTAATATCTTCCCTAAGGGCCAATGTCAATGCTTCACGTAACTTTGAAATATCTTGAAAACGCTTTTCCGGCGCCTCTTCCGTACATATTTCTATCACTCTTCCGATCGCTCCTGAATAAGTATAAGTCTTATATGGGATACGGGATGTATTCACATAAATATCATGCAAAATACATCCAAAAGCATAAATATCTGCTCGGTGATCAAGACAGTGAAAACTATAGCATTGCTCAGGTGCTGCATATCTCGAAGACCCCCAAGCTGAGAGTGTAGAAGTAAGCCTATAGTCATCTGTGTCTATATTCAATATTAAGCCAAAGTCTGAAATTTTCCAATGTCCATCATGTCGTAGAATATTCTCTGGCTTTAGATCCCGATGAACAAGGCCATAACCATGCAATACCTCTAAAGCATTCAGTATATCAGATAACTCGTCCAAAAGATCTTCATCATTATTTCTAGCTTCAATTATTCTCTGACAAAAATTCATTTCAGACAATGGCATTATGAAATATGGAGGATCGATATATAATTCAGAATGAATAATTTGCATAACAAACTGTGGAGGTAAAGAATTCTGATAATTCACTTCCTGGATAAATCTCTTCCTGAATTTATTCATTTGATCAAAAGTCAACGGTACTGAAGGTGCAAAAGTTTTACAAGCGCAAATTTCATTGTTGTATCTGACTTTTGAAACAACACCAAAACCACCACGAGCAATTTCTGCTATAAATTCCATAATTAAATTACCTCATTGTATTTGCAAACTATAATTTACATTTCACTGTTATCCTGCAGAGTGCCGTGCCCGATCAGAAGCAGGAAGAGAAATGGTCGGAGGAAAAGCAGTATGAACGAAAGTTCTCCTGTTGCTCGTAATTTGACCACAAAGCTGATTTATAGACGTTATTATCATTCTTCACAATATTGCTGCATCTTATTTACCAAATAAAATCATTTTAGTTTGACCTTTTTGTTTCATAAGCCGGTTGCATTAAAATGTTTTGTCATTTTTTTACCTCCCATGGAACAATTATTACATTATACTTAAATTAGATCAAAAGTAGAGATTTGCAACCAGAATATTGTTTAATTTGGGCAGATTTATTAGATGGAAGGATAGCTTTGGGGGAGCTGGAGCGCGGTTTGCAAAACCAGGTTTGGCTAAAGCTGAGTGGTTTGTGTTATGATTGCATCTTCAACTATAGAGAAAAAACCATTTGAACCACCTCGGAGTTGACTTTGTTTGTAATCAGAGAGTTATATCTCAAAAAGGCGATAAGGACTCGGCTCTCGTCCCGGAGGGAAACAGAGATTTTGAGAGAGATTTTCCTTATTTTCCGAGAGATTGACGTCTTACGGAGATTTTGACGATGTCGCAAAGCTTTTGTGTGCAAGGGGTTTCGGAAAAGAAAAACGCCGCTCGTTTGAGCAGCGGAAAAATGATGGTAGCGGGGCTAGGAATCGAACCTAGGGCCTTCAGGTTATGAGCCTGACGAGCTACCACTGCTCCACCCCGCAACGTTTGTGATAAGTGGAATATACCACTTTTGTGGAAAATTGCAAGCGGAATTTCGCTTTTTTTGAGGTTTTCATGGAAGAAAATCAAAGGAGGGGATGATCTTGCCTTCGCTTTCACGGAAAAACTCCCATTGGCGCGCACCCGCCGAAAGCTGTGCGCACGTAAGAGGGATGCGCCCGAGGGCATGGCGGACAAAAGAATCCGCGTCCCAAACCACATCTTTGCGGACCAGAAACAACGCGGGCAGACGATCACGCTTGTTCAGCAAATACAAAATGCGCGCCAGCATGGAGCAATCGAACGGACAAACGTCGAACCACAAAAGCAGCGTGTCTTGTTCCATCAAAGCGGAAAGGCGATCCTCCTGCGTCCATAGTTCCGATAGAATCGACGCTTCCGACTTCTCTTGCGCCATCGTGTGAAGCGCGTGTGCGCGAATTTGACAAAACATCCGGCGGTCCTCCGTCGCCGGAAGAACCCCATGTAAATAATTTTCCCGCCAGACCAGAACGTCCCCCGGTAAGCCGGACACACGGAATCCGGCCAGGGCGCAATCGCCGTTTAGAAGGTTCAGGAGCATTCGCCCGCCTCTCCCTCCGTCCGCAGAGCAAGATCTCCGTCGGCAAGACGCGCCAGAAGACGCCGTCCCACGGGCTGGGATACGCTGCGAACCAGATCGCCCGTTTCCGCATCGCGCAAAATCGTGTAACCGCGCCGAATCTGCGCCGTGGGGTCGAAGACCGCAAGCTGTGCCGTCATGGTATCCAAGCGCGCACGATGTTGCGCAAGCATGCGCTCCCCGTGCTGCCGCAGGCGGGAGTCGAGTTCGTCCAGAGAGCGCGCATGCCGGGCAAGAACCGTACGCGGCTCATGGTGCAGCAACCGTTTTTCCAAGACCTGGAGCGCTCCGCGACGCCGAACAACGGCAAGTTCCACCAGGCGGCGCAAATCACGCCCGGAGCGCCGGAGCGTTTCGCGAAGTTCCTCCTGGTGCCCGATTACGAGCTCCGCCGCCGCGGACGGCGTCGGGACACGCAAATCGGCGACAAAATCGGCGATGGTGAAGTCGATTTCGTGCCCCACCGCGCTGATCGTCGGGATGCGGCTGGCGGCGATTGTCCGCGCCAGCGTTTCGTCGTTGAACGGCCACAGGTCCTCCATGCTCCCGCCCCCACGGGCGATAACCAGCACATCCGCTTCGCCCACGCGGTTGAAGAAGGAGATTCCCCGGGCGACTTCCCGCGCCGCGTTTTCCCCTTGCACCGCGCACGGGTATATCTGAATGTGAACGTTCGGAAAACGGCGGCGGATGATCTGGAGAAAATCGCGGATCGCCGCCCCGGAGGGGGAGGTTACGACACCGATCCGGCGCGGAAGGCGCGGAATGGGGCGTTTACGCGCCGGGTCGAACAACCCTTCGGCCTCCAGTTTACGTTTCAATGCCTCAAATTGTTGCTGCAGCGTCCCCAGGCCCGCGGGACGGAGGGTGCGAATGGCGAACTGGTATTCGCCGCGCGGCTCGTAAACGGTCAGCCGACCGTGCGCTTCGATCAGCGAACCGTTGCGGAGCTCCAATTGACGGCAGATTTCCGCACCGTTAAAAAACACGCCGCGAATCTGGCTTTCGGCGTCTTTCAACGTAAGGTAGACGTGCCCGGAGCGATGCGGAACAAAATTACTGATTTCTCCGCGCATCCAGAAGGGATACATTCCCCCTTCAAGCATGTCGCGCACCGCGCGATTGACTTCCGTTACGCTCCAGATCGGCGCCGCATCGGCCATTACGCCCCCTTCCCGAAAAGAAGGAGAATCCCGCGGATTACCCATAAAGAAGCATGTTCCGCACCGATGAAAAGATAACGGGCATTGGTCAGAAGAAGCAGGATGGCCACAAAGTAAACAATCTTTGTCGATTCGGAGTTCACCTGCCCAAGACGGGGAAAAAATGTGTTCAGGACCGCCCAACCATCCAACCCGGGAATCGGCAGAAGATTGAGTACGCAGAGGACGAGATTCAAAATTCCCGCGCTCAGAAGAATGTTCACAGCAAAAGCGTGTTCGGGCGGCATCCAATGCGCCACAGCGAGGGCAAGCCCCAGGAAAATCAGCCATAAAACAAGATTCACCAAAGGTCCGGCCGCCGCAACCAGGGCCGGCGCGTAACGGCCGCGCATCCGCGAGGGATTCACCGGAACCTGCCCCCAGGCGATGCCGACCATTGCCAGCATGATCAGCGAGAAAACACCCATTTGCCGCAACGGATTCAGTGTAAGATGTCCACGATCCGCGGCGGTGGAGTCGCCGACTTTCAACGCAACGTAGGCATGGAAAAATTCGTGCACGCAAATGGAGAAGATAACCAGCGTCGAAAGGGCGAAAAACAAACGCGGGTCCTCGAACAGCGTCTGGATGAATAAATAGCGGCCCATCAAAACATTTCCCGCCGCTGTCTGCGCAGATTCTCCGTCCCTTTATCGACGTAAATCATCAGCTCATCCTCACGCATTGTTTCCGGCAAAGCGCGGAAGAGGCCGATAAGACGATTCTCTGACACGCTCAGACAACGCAGTTCCGTCGGCGTGCCGGAGCAGCCGGCCAGCACCTCCCAGCGTGAAAACAAATCGGCGCGCTCGACTTCGTTTAACACAACAAAAACATCCACAAGAACCTTTTCATCGCTGACAAGCATCTCCAGATCGTGGTGTTTGCGCGCGGTGTCCCCCAATCGCACAGGACGCTCGCTCTCCTGGCTTTCCGCTCCGGAAAGGTAAGGCTTGATCACCGGATAAATCAATTCCCAGGTTTCCTCGCGAATGGAGTTGCTTTGCCGGGTTACAAATTTGCGCAACTGCCAGATCCCCACGCCCGTGCGGCGCGAAAGCTCGGTGATGGACAACGCCTCGGAACAACGCTCCAATGCGCGGGCAATATCGTCGTTGATTTTTTTCATCCCTTTTTTTCCTTATTTTCCTCATCCTGCGGGCGCGGTTTCCATTGACGGCGCGGAGCGGCGGTATGAGGTTTCCCTTTCAGCCGGTAGTGTCCCGCGCCGAACAACTCATCCACAAAGCGTAAAAACGCCCAGTCCACATGGACAGAGTGCTTTTTCGATTCCATGAAGGTGGTGAGTCCATCCTTCTGTGCCACGCTCAAGATCAAGCGGGACGCGCCGGGACTTTCGGCACAGCGGCGGCGAAACGTTTCCAAAAGCGCATAATCCAGCGATTCTTCGTACAAATGCAAAATAAGCTCCGTAACAAGCCCGGGGAGCTCCGCATCCAGATTGCGCACACGGTCGATCAAGATACGCGGTTTCTCCGTTTCCTCGCGGCGCGAAACGGTCGCCTCCACCAAAAGAAACGCGCCGGGGAGAAGCGAAACACCGGCCTTCTGCGTTTCCTCCAGCTCTTTGCTGTACAAGGAGCACTCCAGCGAGGAATCAATTCCTTCCAGCGAAAGAACCGCAAATGAAATGCCTTTTTTGTTGACTTTGAACGCGCAGCTCTCGATCATACCGCAAAAGCGGACGGCTTTGTCGTTCGGCTGCGACTCCAGTTCATTCAATGAACACGTTGAAAGCGCGCGCATCGCCTCGTTCCACGGATCCAGAGGGTGGCCGGTAACATAAAAACCGAGAAGCTCCTTCTCGCTCTTGAGAATTTCGTCGCGCTCGAATTCCGGCAAGTCCGGAATGGGAATCGAACAACCGGCAACCTCGTCGCCGCCGAGCATGTCGAACAACGACCCCTGCCCCATCGCGCGGTCGCGCGCGGTACGGGCGGCGTGGCTCATCATCGGCTCCGCCACGGCCAGGAGTTGAGAGCGGCACAACCCCAGTCCGTCGAACGCTCCCGCCCGGATCAGGTGCTCGATCATCCGCGTGTTCAGCGCGGTGCCGCAACGCTCGCAAAAGTCGTTGAAGTTGCGGAAGAGACCGCCGCTTTCACGCGCTTCAATGATTTTCGTCGCCGCCATTTCCCCCATGCCCTTGATCGCCCCCAGGCCGAAACGGATGCTTGTGCCGTCGGTACCGAACTCCAGCAGACTGGAGTTGACGTTCGGCGGAAGGACTGCGATCCCCATCGCCTTGCAGGCGCGGGTCAGAAAAGAAATCTGATCGGCGTTGGCCAATTCGCTGGTGAGCACGGCGGCCATGAATTCCAGCGGATAGTTCGCCTTCAAATAGGCCGTCTGGAACGAAACGAATGCATAGGCCGCGCTGTGCGATTTATTGAAACCGTAGCCGGCGAAGGTTTCGATGCCCGTCCAGATGGCCGAGGCCACGTCTTCGGGGATACCGTTGTGTTCGCGGCATCCCTCGACGAACTTCGATTTTTGTTCCGCCAGGACATCGGCCTTTTTTTTGCCGATGGCGCGGCGGAGGATGTCCGCGCCGCCGAGACTGAACCCGGCAAGCTCCTGCACTACCTGCATGATCTGCTCCTGGTAAAGCATGAATCCGTAGGTTTCGCGCAGAATCGGTTCCATTTTCGGGTGCTCGTAGCGGATCGGGCTCAGTCCCTTTTTACGGGCGATGAATTCCGGGATGCTGTCCATCGGCCCGGGGCGGTAGATGGCCAGCAAAGCGATGATGTGCTCGATGGTGTCCACCCCGAAGGAGCGGCAGAGGTTTTGCATTCCCTCCGATTCCAATTGGAACACGGCGATCGTGTCGCCGCGCCGCAGAAGTTCGAACGTCTTCGCATCGTTCAGCGGCAGTTTATCCAACTGGATGGCAATGCCGTGGTTCCGGCGGATCATCCGCAGCGCGTTGTCGATGATTGTGAGCGTACGGAGTCCGAGAAAGTCCATCTTCAGGAGCCCGAGTTCTTCGCACGGCCCCGCCGGGAACTGCGTGATGATTTCTCCCTGCGCGCCGCGCGTAAGCGGCACAAGGTTATCCAGCGGCTGGTCGCCGATGATCACCCCCGCCGCATGAATGCCGAGCTGGCGGTTCAGCCCTTCGAGAACCGTGGCGTAGCCCCAGACGGTGCGCACCCACTCCTCCTGCTCCAGCATTGCGGCGAGGTCTTTGGATTCCAACGCCGCGGCCAAAGTGATTTTCGGGTCTTCCGGGATCAGTTTACTGAGCTGGTTGCTTTCTTCAAACGTCCGCTCCAGCACCCGGGCGACGTCTTTGATGACCGCCTTGGGCTTGAGCTGTCCGTAGGTGCAGATCTGCGCAACGCTGTCCGCGCCGTATTTGTTGCGGACGTACTCGATCACCTCGATACGCCGTTTTTCGCAAAAGTCGATGTCGAAGTCCGGGGGGCTCACCCGCTCCGGGTTCAGGAAGCGTTCGAAAAGCAAATTGTATTTCAGCGGGTCGATGTCGGTAATCAGCGTGAGGTACGCGACAAGGCTCCCCGCGCCGGAACCGCGCCCCGGCCCCACGGGAATTCCCTGCGCTTTCGCGTAACGGATAAAGTCGCTGACCACGAGAAAATAGGAACAGTATTTGGATTTGTCGATTACACTGAGCTCGTAATCCATCCGCCCGATCACGCCCTTCTGGAAATCGTTCAGCTCCGCCGCGCCGGGATCGAAGCCGTAGCGGTCAAAAATATTCCCCATGCAAATTTCGCGCAGATATTCCCGCCCCGGCACCGTACCGTCCGAAAGGGTGTATACCGGATAGTGGTTCACCTTCGGAACGTACTCGAATTCCACATTGCAGCGTTCGGCGACAAGACGGGTGTTGGTAACAGCTTCCGGAATTTCGGCGAAAAGATGCTTCATCTCCTCCGGGCTTTTGAAGTAAAACTCCTCGGTATCGAAACGCATCCGCTTCTCCTCCTTCAGGAGGGCGTTGGTCTGGATGCAAAGCATCACGTCGTGCGCCTTGGCATGTTCCTTGCGTAGATAGTGCACGTCGTTGGTCGCGACCAGCGGGAGATCGAATTTGCGCGCAAGCTCGACAAGGCCGCGGTTCGATTCCGCCTCCTCCACAAGCTTGTGATCCATGAGCTCGATGAAGAAATTGTCTTTCCCGAAAATATCCACGTATTCTTTGAGCACCCGCTCCGCCTTCGCGCGGTCATGGTTCAAAAGGGCGTTCGGAATCTCGCCGCCGATGCAGGCGCTCAGGCCAATCAGGCCTGCGCTGTATTCTTTCAGAAGTTCCTTATCGATACGCGGCTTGTAGTAGAACCCCGTCCGGCTCGCCTCCGAAAGAAGCTTGCACAAATTATGGTAGCCAGTGTTGTTTTCCGCCAGAAGGACAAGGTGGAAACCGCGCACCCCTTCACGGTGCGGTTCCATGATCTTCCGCGAAAACGGCGGAACATACGCCTCCACCCCGATGATGGGGTTGAGGTTCGCCGCGCGCAACCCTTTGTAAAACTCCTGCGCGCCGCCGAGAAAACCGTGGTCGGTAATCGCCGCCGACGGCATATCGTATTCGCGCATCAGCCCCACAATCCCCTTGACGGTGCATGCGCCGTCAAGGAGGCTGTAGTGCGTGTGCGTATGCAGATGGACAAAGTCGGACGGCATGATCTTACTTGAAATTCAGCACCGACGGATCGTATTCCGCCGGAGGCACATAGCCCAAAAGATCGATGCACGTCGCCGCCAGCGAGCTGATGCCCAGTCCGCTCCGGAGTTCCTTCGCGTACTCGCCTTTGCCCGCCGGGTCGTAGATGATGCACGGCACGGGATTCAGCGAATGCGCGGTTTTGCGGGCGGGATCGCCGTTTTCGTCGCGCAGAAGATCGCCCTTTTTGTTGTGTTCAAGCATATCGTCGGCATTGCCATGGTCGGCGGAAACAACCAGAACGCCTCCCGTCGCCTCCAGGGCGCGGATAATGCGGGACAAGGCGATATCCACCGCGCCCAAAGCGCAGAGAACCGCCTGGAAATTACCCGTGTGCCCCACCATGTCGCCGTTGGCGTAGTTCACGCGGATCATGTCGTACTTGCCGGAGGCGATGGCTTCCACCACACGATCAGTGATCTCCGCCGACTTCATCCACGGACGCTGTTCGAAGGGGACGATGTCGGAGGGAACCTCCTGGTAATCGTCGAGCTTTTCGTTGAACTTCCCCGAACGGTTTCCGTTGAAGAAGTATGTAACGTGTCCGAATTTCTGCGTTTCGGAGATGGCGAGTTGCCGGATCCCTGTCGCGCAAAGGTATTCGTCCATCGTCCGGTCGATCTCCGGCGGGTTGACGAGGAAGCGTTTCGGCACGTGCAAATCCCCGTCGTACTCCATCATTCCCGCGTAAAAAACGTTCGGACGGACGCCGCGGTCGAAGTGCGGAAAATCATCCTGTTCGAACGCGGCGGTGATCTCCTGCGCGCGGTCGCCCCGGTAGTTGTAGAACACCACCGAATCGCCGTCGCAAATCGGGCCGAGGGGGGTCTTCCCGTCTTCGGAGATCACAAACGCGCCGAGGTCCTGGTCAATGGCGCCGGTCTGCTTGCGGAGCGCGACGACCGCTTCGCGCGCGGAGGGGAACATCGGCCCTTTGCCCTGCACGTGCGTTTCCCAGCCGCGGCGCACCATGTCCCAGTTCGCGTTGTAGCGGTCCATCGTGATAACCATGCGCCCGCCGCCGGAGGCGATGCGGTAGTCGCGTCCTTTCGCGTTGAATTCCTTTAAAAAGGCCTCGAAGGGATCGATGTACTCCAAGGCCGACGTTTCCGGCACGTCGCGGCCGTCGAGGAGCGCGTGGATGCGGATTTTCGCCACACCCGCCGCATCGGCCTTTTCGATCATTGCGCGGAGGTGGTTGATGTTGCTGTGGACGTTGCCGTCGGAAAAAAGGCCGATGAAGTGGAGCGTGCTTTTCTTGTTCAGCACATTGCCGACAAGATCTTTCCATGTCTCCCCGGCGAAGAGTTTTCCGCTTTCGATCGCCCCTTCGACCAACTTCGCCCCCTGGGCGAAAACGCGCCCGGAGCCGATGGCATTGTGGCCGACTTCGCTGTTGCCCATGTCGTCGTCCGAGGGCATCCCCACGGCGGTACCGTGGGCCTTGAGGCGGGTGTTCGGCACGTTTTTGAGGAGACCGTGAAAGGTGGGCATGTACGCCTGCGCCACAGCGTCGCCGTCGGCGAATTTTCCGAAGCCGACGCCGTCGAGGATGATCAGCGCCACCGGGCCCCGGCGCGGGCTGAATTTCGTATTTTTCTTCAAGGCTTGCAACATAAGTGAGTTTCTCCCATTGAATTTGTTGTCAGGAACGGTGGCCTTCGGTGTGATTGACCAGGACGCCGCGTTTGCTCGAGCGGCAGAAATCGAGGAACTCCCGGACTTCCGGAAAGAGCGGCACTTCGGCCTCCACCTTCGCCAATGCGTTGGGAAGAATAAGGCTGCCGCGGTAAACAATCTTGTAGACATTGCGGATGGCGCGGATTGTTTCTTCGGAAAATCCGGCGCGCTTCATGCCGATCAGGTTGACCATTTTCACGCCGCCGTTGCGCCCTTCGGCCATCATAAACGGCGGAATATCCTGCGAAAAAACAGAACCGCCGGAGATGATCGCCAAGCGCCCCACGCGGCAGAACTGGTGCATCCCCGACAGCGCGGAAATCAACGCCCGGTCCCCCACCTCGCAATATCCCGCGACGCCTCCGAAGCCGACGATGATCACATGGTTTCCGATCTTGCAGTTGTGCGCCACGTGGCTTGCGTTCATGAACATGCAGCCGGAGCCGATGGTGGTTTTGGTCCCCGGTTGCGTTCCGGTGTGGATGGTGCACCCTTCGCGGAAAATATTGCGGTCGCCGATTTCAAGGTATGTGGCTTCCCCGGGGACGACGCCGTGGTCCTGCGCATTCTGCCCGAGCGACGCAAAAGGATATACCGTATTCCCTTCGCCGAGGGTGGTGTACCCGTCGATGTGGCATTGCGCGACAAGGCGCGTCCCGGCCCCGAGCTTCACGTTCGGGCCCACGTAGCACAGCGGGCCGATCTCGACATGGTCGGAGAGGATCGCGCCGTCGGCTACAACGCTTGTTGGGTGAATTTTAGGCATGAAAAACTCCTGTATCGAATATTGCATCCATTTCATGTACTATACCACCGGAATCCGTCGAAATCAAACCACGAAATGTCTTGCAATCCCATGAAGCGGTATTATAGTAATAAAATTTCCTTTTTAGAATCCCCAAAGCGAAGGCGGAGAAATGCAGAAAAAAGAATTTGACATCTTGTTGGTTCGCGCGAAGAAGCTGGCCGAGCGTTTGGAACACGCCTGGCTGGAAAACGTCGTTCCCCTGCAGGCGGAATACGCCACAACGCCGGATCGCATTCACTTTTCCGACCGCCTTTCCCTGACCTACGCCGCGGCGGAAACCGGCGACCTCTGGAACGCGGGCGTCGCCTGGATTTCCGGCTGGTTCCGCCTCGCCGGAACGGTTCCGGCCGCGCAGCGCGGCAAACCCATTTTCATCCGCCTGAATTTCGGCTGCGAAATCCTCCTTTTCGACGAACGCGGCAAGGTGCGCGCCGGACTGACCAACCAATCGGCGTTCGCCCAGTGGTACAACAAAGAATACCACGAAATCACCGACCTTGTCCAGCCCGACGGCACCTTCTCGCTCTGGGCGGAAGCGGCGGCCAACCACCTCGGCGGCATCGGGCCGCGGGACGGCGTCGTTACGGCCGGACAAAGCGAAAACCGCAATTATTACCATGCGGACATCGCCAAGATGGAATTCGGTGCGGGGAACAGCGAAATGCGGGGATTTTTCCGCGATATCAAGTTCCTTGTGGAATTGGCGGAAATCCAGAAGGATAATCCCGATCCGCGCAGCCGCCAGATTGTCCGCGCCCTCTCCGACGCCATCAATGCTTACCTCGATTGCCCGGCCAACGCCGCCGCCGCGCGGGCAATCCTGAAGCCGATTTTCGCGCGTCCCGCCACCGCGTCGAGCCTTAAGACGACGGCCACCGGCCATGCGCACATCGACACCGGCTGGCTTTGGCCCGTGGCCGAATCGGTGCGAAAGACCGCGCGGACGTTCGCAAGCCAGCTCGAGCTGATCCGCGCCTACCCCGGCTACGTGTTCGGCGCAAGCGCCCCGCAGCACTTCCAGTTCCTCAAGGACTCCTACCCGGAGCTCTACGAAGAGGTCAAGCAGGCGGTGAAGGACGGCTCCATCGAAGTCCAGGGCGGCATGTGGGTGGAGGCCGACTGCAATGTAACCGGCGGCGAAGCGATGATCCGCCAGTTCGTTCACGGCAAAAATTTCTTTATGGATGAATTCGAGATCGACGTGCGGAACCTTTGGATTCCGGACGTATTCGGCTACTCGGCGGCAATGCCGCAAATCATCCGGAAGTCGAACTGCGACTATTTCCTGACCCAAAAAATCTCCTGGAACCAATTCAACCGCTTCCCGCACCACACCTTCCTCTGGCGCGGAATCGACGGTTCCGAAGTTCTGACCCACTTCCCGCCGGAAGATACCTACAACTCCGAATGCAACCCCAAGGGGTTCACCCACGCGGAAAAAAGCTTTACCGAAAACGATTTCATCGATGAATTCATCACTCTTTTCGGTGTCGGCGACGGCGGCGGCGGCCCGAAGGCGGATCTGATCGAAAACGCCCTGCGCGCGGCCGACATCGACGGCCTCCCCCGCGTAAAAATGGGGCGCGCCTGCGATTTCTTCAACCGCATCGAACGGTTCCGCGACCAGCTGGATCGCTGGAGCGGCGAACTGTATCTGGAATTGCACCGCGGCACGCTCACCACCCAGGCACGTACCAAGCGCGGCAACCGCAAGGGCGAGCAGATTCTCCGCCAGACCGAAGGGGTGTGCTGTTCCCTGCCCGGAGCGGAGTACCCGGCGAAGGAGCTGGATGCGCTCTGGAAAAAGCTCCTGATCAACCAATTTCACGACATCCTCCCGGGCAGCTCCATCGGGCTTGTCTACGAACGTACCGAACGCGAACACGCGGAAATCATTAAAGAGTGCGGTACGCTCCTCCGGCGCGGCGCGGAAAAACAGCTCACGCCTGCTCCCGCGAGTTTGACGCTCCTCAACGTCCTGAGCGTCCCCTACCGCATGAGCGTCGAACTCCCCGTCGATTGGGCCGGACGCGAAATCCGCCGCGCGGACGGGGGGATTCTCCGCGTTCAGCAGGAGAACGGTCGCGCGGTCGTCGCCACGGAAATTCCCGCCTGGGGTTCGGTGGAACTCCGGCGCGGCGCGCCTCTGGCGGCCCCGGCGGCGCCCTCGCCCTCGCTGGTGCTGGAAAACGCACTGGTCTATTATGAATTCGACGCCGACGGCAGAATCGTCAAAGCGTTCGACCGCGAAGCGGAGCGTGAAATTCTCTCCGGCGCGGGGAACGTCCTCTCGCTCTACGTGGACCGTCCGAACATGTGGGACGCGTGGGACGTGGATTTCTTCTATGAAGACGAAAAAGCCGGCGAAGCGCGCGCCTCTTCCTGGCGCCGCATTGCCGAAGGCGCCGTCCGGCAGGGGCTGGAGTTTAAAATGACCGTGGGTGAAAACTCCCGCCTGACGCTCCGCGCGTATCTGGATGCGAACAGCAAACGCCTCGAATTCCGCGTTGCGGCCGATTGGCGCGAGCGGCACCGGATGCTCCGCGTCGGTTTCCCGACTTCGATCCGTGCGCAAGAGGGTTCGTTCGACATCCAGTACGGCTACACCCGCCGTCCGACGTTCCGCAACACAAGCTGGGACATGGCCCGTTTTGAAATGCCCGCACACCGCTATGCGGATCTTTCCGCCGACGGTTACGGCGTGGCGCTTTTGAACGATTGCAAATACGCCTACAAGGTTCTCGACGGCGTGCTGGACTTGAACCTCCTGCGCTCTCCCACCGCGCCGGATCCGGAAGCCGACCAGGGACGGCATGAATTCGTCTACGCCCTTTTCCCGCACACGGGGAACCTGATCGATTCGAACGTAATGGCCGAGGCGGCCCAGCTTAACCTCCCGCCGTACCAGGCCGAAAGTCTCGGCGGAAACTGGACGCCCCCCTTCGCCCTGGCGGGCGCGGGTGTTTCGTTGGATGTGGCGAAAAAGGCGGAAAAGACGGACGACCTCGTCCTCCGTTTGGTCGAGCTCCGCGGGCTTACCTCCAAAGCGACGCTGACGCTTCCGCGCGCGGCCGCCGTCGAAGAAACCGACATGCTCGAGTGGAACGTTCTCCGCAAAGAGGGGACGGATTCAGCGTTCGAGTTGGAACTCAAACCGTTTGAAATCCGGACGCTCCGCATCCGGAAATCTTGAAAAAAAGACATTTTGTGATATAGTATAACTCACTCATCAACGGAAAGAAAGAATCATGGCTAAACATTACAAGATCGCGGTGCTCCCCGGCGACGGGACCGGACCGGAAGTCGTCGCCGAAGGACTGAAAGTACTGAAAGCGGCGGGCGCGAAGTTCGGCTTCACGTACGAAACAACCACCTACAACTGGGGCGGGGAAAACTTTCTTGCCACCGGCGTTACCCTCCCGGAGAACTTCAAGTCCGAGCTGGAGAAGCACGACGCGGCGTTCCTCGGCGCGATCGGCCACCCGGGCGTCAAGCCGGGCATCCTGGAAAAAGGCATTTTGCTGAAGCTCCGTTTCGAGCTGGATCAATACATCAACCTCCGCCCGGTCAAACTGTACCCCGGCGTGGAAACCCCGCTGGCGGGCAAGGGTCCGGAGGACATTGATTACGTGGTCGTCCGCGAAAACGTCGGCGACGTTTACTGCGGCCTCGGCGGCGTTTCCATGCCCGGCACCAAGCAGGAAGTGGCCATGCAGGACATGGTCTACACCTACTTCCAGGTCGAACGCTGCATCCGTTACGCGTTCGAGCTTGTGCGCCAGCGCCACTCCAAAGCCAACCCCTGGCGCGGGCTTAAGGCGGAAGACATCAAGGCGGGCAAAATCGGCCAGCTCACGATGTGCGGCAAAACCAACGTTCTCACATACGTCTTCGGCCTCTGGGACCGTGTGTTCCACGAAGTCGGGGCGGAATACCCGGATGTGAAGCTTGATTACTGCCATGTGGACGCCACATGCATGTGGATGGTGAAGAACCCGGAAGCCTTCGACGTGATCGTAACCGGCAATATGTTCGGCGACATCATCACCGACCTTGCGGCCATCACCTCCGGCGGCATGGGCGTCGCGGCGGGCGGCAACATCAACCCGACCGGCGTGAGCATGTTCGAGCCGATCGGCGGCTCCGCGCCCAAATACACCGGACTCGGCGTGATCAACCCGTTGGCGGCCGTCGGCGCGGTGTCGATGATGCTCGATTTCCTCGGTGAAAAAACCGCCGCGCAGTCGATCGAAGATGCGATCGCCTTTGTTACCGGCAACAAGCTCAAGTCGATGAGCGCCGGGAAAATGGGATATTCGACATCCGAAGTCGGCGATCTCATCGTTTCCAACCTGAAGTAACAGGGATGTCCGACCGCCTCCAGAGCGTCCTTGCCGGACGGATGGCCGCCGCCGATTGCGCCTACAAGCGTTTTCGGCACGGCTCCCGGTACGGCTACGCGCTGGAAGGCGCAGCCGGTCGAATGCTCGACCCGGTTGCGTTCCGCAAAAATTCCCGCTCCACCACGGCGGGGCCGACGGCGGAGGGATTCTTCGTCAAACGTTACAACGTGCGCGGTTTCTGGCATTCGCTCCGCCGGCGTTTCCAGTTCCCCCGCGCATTTCGTTGTCTTTCGGCGGCGTTGTGCCTGGAGGAACTCGGGATCGAAACGCCGCGCGTTCAACTCGCCGCGGTGGACCATCGGTACGGATTCTTGTGCGGCAATCAATATTTGCTGACCGACATGCTCCCGGATGACGCGGTGTATCTGGATTTGCTCTTTCCAACGCTCTCCCAGACTGCGCGCACCGGACTCCTGCACGAACTCGCCGCATTTGTCGCCCGCTTGCACACGGCGAATATCGAGCATGGCGATCTGAGCTTACGCAACATCTACCGCCTCCCGAACGGCGCATTCGGGTTGATTGACCTGGATTCCTGCATTCTTCACACAGGGAACCGCACGACATGGCGGCGGCACGAGCTTGCACGGGTTATTTCCAGCGCCGTCCGTGTCCTGAACGAGGAGGACGCCGCATCGTTTCTTTCAATCTGGACGCGCGAAGCGCAAACAACCTACCAGAAAGCCGGCGGTGTGCTCTTCACGCGGGAGGCTCTTTTACGCCGTGCGGAACACCTTCTGGCGCATCCGCGCCGTTGATTTTTACGAAACTCCGCGCATCGGGGGCTTGAAATTCATCGTCTTGGGTGTAGTTTGTGGTAGATGAAAAATGAAATGGAAAAATTGCAGCGGTTCCTAGCGCTGGGTGTGCCGTTGCCGCACCTGGAAGAGGCGCTGACACACCGCTCTTATGCTGCGGAAAACCAGCTTTCTTTCCACTACCAGCGTCTGGAATTCCTCGGCGACGCGGTCATCGACCTTATCCTGAGCGAGCTCCTCTTTGCGCGTTATCCCGCCGCGAACGAAGGACTTCTTTCGCAGCTTCGCGCGGCGGTCGTCCGCGAAGAATCACTCGCCCGCTTCGCGCGGAGTTGGGAACTCGATTCAATGGTGCGCCTGGGCAAAGGCGCGCGTGAAACGGGGGGAGCGGCGCGAAACGCACTCCTGGCCGATGTGTTCGAAGCCCTCCTCGGCGCAATCCACCTGGACGCCGGATTCGACGCCGCGCGCCAGGTTATGGAAAAAGTTCTCTACACCCATTATCCCGATCCCGCCGCCCTTTTACCGGATATGAATCCCAAGGGAACACTCCAAGAATTCGCCCAGCGGCACGGCGGCACGCCGCCCGCGTACCGGATTTTGCGCACATCCGGTCCCGATCACGCATTGTCGTACGAGGTGGAAGTTCATATGGGCGAGTACATTGCCTTCGGTCGCGGCGAAGGCCGCCGCGCGGCGGAATCGGCGGCGGCGGAGGCGCTCCTGCGCCATCTGCGCACGGAAGGAACGTTCCAATGAACTACCAATTGGAATTTCCCGGACGGGTCATTTTCGGCCCCGGAACACTCGGGAGTGTTTTTGAACATCTTCCCCCGAGCCGTGTCCTCGTCGTCGCCGGAAGCCATTGCGCGGATGCATTCCGCACCGCGTTCCCGGACAAAAAATTTGAACTCATCACCGGCGTCCGCGCGGAACCCACGCTGGATGATGTCGAGCGTGTCCGCCGCGCCGCCGCCCGCTACGGAGCGACCGCCATCATCGGCATCGGCGGCGGTTCCGTCCTCGACACGGCCAAAGCCACGGCGGCGCTTTTGGATGAAACACGCCCGACTGCGGACTTTTTCTATGGCGCCGCCACGGCCAAGCCGCGCTGCGTTTTCCTCGCGCTCCTGCCGACCACAGCGGGAACCGGCGCGGAAATCACCGGCAACGCGGTGCTGACGGATGAAAAAACCGGTGTGAAGCAATCGCTTCGAACCCTTGGGATGCGCGCCGACGTGGCGTTGATCGATCCGGAACTTACCTACGACTGCCCCGCTTCCATCGCGGCGGCAAGCGGTTTCGACGCGCTCACGCAGGCGATCGAATCCTTTCTTTCACGCCGGGCCAACGCGGCGAGTTCCCCCCTTGCGGCGGAGGCGGTCCGGAAAATATTCCCCGCACTGCGCGCCGCCGTCCGGGGCGACCGCGCCGCGCGCAACCATGTTGCGGAAGGGAGCATGCTCGCGGCGCTGGCGTTCGCCCAATCCGGCCTGGGGGCGGTGCACGGCATCGCGCACCCGGCGGGGGCGGTGTGGCATATTCCGCACGGCGTTTGCTGTGCGATTCTTCTTCCTCTGGTTCTGCGTTACAACCAGGCGGCGGATGCGACGAAATTGGAATACCTTGGCCGCGAACTCGCCTTCAACGGCGCAACCGAATGGATCGCGGAGCTGGAGCTCCTGCGTGCCGACCTCGGCCTTCCGGCCGGATTCGCGCGGGCGCCAAAGTGCGCCGATGTGGATTTTATCGTAAAAAACTGCCGCTCGGGCAGCATGAAATGCAATCCGCGCGACCTCGCCGACGACGAGGTGCGCACGATCGTGGAGGAATTATGCCGAACGGGCATTTGATCGCATTCGGCGCCAATCCGGCGTGGCAGAAAACATTGTTCTTCGACCATTTTCGTCCCGGCCAGGTGAACCGGGCGCGGGATATACGCGCATTCGCCTCCGGCAAAGGGATCAATTTTTGCCGCGCGGCCCGTTGCGACGGACGCTTCCCGGCGCGCCTCCTCCAATTTGCGGGAGGGGAAAACGGTGCGCACATCGAACGCGACCTCGCGGCGGAAGCCCTGACGCACCGCACCGTCCGAACACGGAACCCCACACGCTGCTGCATCACTTGCCTTTGCAAAGAAAGCGGTTCGATGACCGAACTCATTGAGCCTTCTTACCCGACGACCCTCGCCGAAATGCGCCAGATCCTCGATGCATTGGACGCGGAGCTTCCGGGTGCACGCTTCGCCGCCTTGTGCGGAACATTGCCGACAGGAACTCCACCGTCCCTTTATGTGGAGGTGGCAAAAAGGGTACACGCCGCGGGGATTCCGCTTCTCGTGGACTGTTTCCGCGACATCGAACCGGTGCTGGAGCTCGGCGGCGACATGTACCTGAAGATCAATGTCGAAGAACTCCTTCTTCTGACCGGCGCAACCTCGACGCCGCAAGCGCTGCGGGCGCTTTTCGGCCACTACAAATTGGCCGCCGTCGCCATCACCGACGGCCCCGGGCAAGCGTATCTCGCGTTTGAAGGGCGCTTGTTCCGCTACATGATTCCGCGTTTGAAAGAGGTCATCAATCCCCTTGGGAGCGGCGATACGGCCTCGGCAATTCTGGCGGCGGGGATCCTCTCCGGCGTGGCGCTCCCGGAAGCGTTCCGCCGGGCGCTGGGCGCGGCGAGCGCGAATTGTCTTTCGGAGCTGTGCGGACACTTCGACCCGGCGGAAGCGATACGCCTCGCCGGGGAAATTCGTCCGGAAGAAATAGGATTCTGAAACCAATCCGCTTTTCGCAATGAAAAGCGGATTGGCGGCATTCGTCTTTTACACCCGGCCGCGTTTAAAGCGCCGGGTAACAGAGGCGATGCGTTGACCGTACGCCGCGGCGGTTTCAACATCGCCGGCGGGGGGCGCATCGGGCGCGTTCACCGAGAAACTTGACGCCATGGGGCCCACGGAAGCCGAGTTGCGGTTGATCGCTTCCGCCCCCGGCCCATCCACGGAGTGCGCTTCGCCGACCAACGTCCCCACGCCGACCCAGATCATCCCTTGTTGCATGGCGCTGATCATCAGTCCAACCATAGTATTGAGTTTGTCACCGGAAAAGTTGCTGGAATTGGTGAAGCCTCCGGCGATTTTATCGGCCCAGACTTGCTTTCCCCAACGGGTTACGCCTTTCTCGATGAAGAGCTTCATCTCGGAAGCCATGCCGCCCATGAAGGTGGGGCAGCCGAATACAATCGCATCGGCTCCGTCGAGTTCCTTCATGCGCTCCGCCGCTTCCACGGTACTGTAGAGCGTTACTTCAGCATCGGGTTCCGAAGCACCGCGCACAACGGCCTCGGCAAGAATTTTCGTGTGTCCGTAACGGGTGCAATAGACAACGGCGATTTTAATCTTTTCCATACGTGTCCTCCTGGTGATTTTGCGTTCTTCAGTACCATATCTCCTCCGCTGGAAAAGTCAAGTATTTCAGCGCATGCTGAATTTATTTCCATACGCAAAAAAGAACCCCGGAAAATCCGGGGTCCTTCACTCCGGGATGCTCGCGCATTCCCGGAAAATCGCAATAAAACAGGATTACTTCACAAACACGAACAACAACGTGGTGTTGTAGTCGTTGTTCGCGTTGCGGGCGAACGTCCAGTCCGGCTGCCCCTTTGCGGGCGTGCCGATGCCGAGATCGCAGTTCGGCGCATTTTTCCAGTCGCTGAAACCGAAAACCGTGGCCTTTTCCATGAAGTTATGAACCTGCATGGAGCCATGGTCGCCGGCGGTTTGCGGCGTATCGTCGAAATCGAAGTCTTTGGAGCTCGCGCCTTCCAGCCCCAGTTTGGCGGCCTGTCCGTAGTTGTACGGCCAGAACTCGATGTTGCCTTCGGCAAACTCACCGTTTTTGACGCCGTCGACATTCGATTTCACCGTCAGCTTGGAAACCTTCTGCTGGAACACATCGGCGGTCGGCACGCCGATCTTCTTCGCATCGTTGGTGAAAGCATCCATCGTGGTGTACACATACTGCACGGTGTCGTCCTTTTTCACAAGATAGACCAGGTAGCAGACCGTCTTGAAATCTTTGATGTCCGCGCTCTTGTCCACCTTGTACTCGGCAACGCGATCACCCTGATGAATCCTCTTGCTGTGGGCAAAATCAAACACGTAGGCGAGCTTCGCATCCTTCACATCGTTCGCAAGCGCGGTCACCATTGCGGCGTCCGGCTTCACATCGGCGGGAAACACAGCTTCAAGGCTCTCCGCGCAAACCGCGCCGCTCACAGCCACGGCGGCAAAAGCCGCCAGCATCATCTTCTTCATATTCGTACTCTCTTTCGGGTGTTACTTGACGAAAACGAACAACAGCGCCGTCGCATAGGAATCGCCCTGCCGCGTGAATGTCCAGTCGGGCTGTCCGCCTCTGGGCATGCCGATGCCGATATCGAATTTGGCTTTGTCGAACCAGCGGTTGTACGCAAACACGGTCGCTTTTTCCGCGGTGTTGTGCACCTGCATCGAACCGTAGTTCCCGTCCGCCGAACGCTTGTCGCCGAAATCGAAGTCCTTGTCGCTCGCGCCCGGAACCTGGGCTTCGTTGCCCTGCTGGTAGTTGGTCGGCCAGAATTCGATATTGCCTTCGGCAAATTCGCCGTTTTTGACGCCGTCTACGTTGGACTTCACCGTCAGGTTCTTGACCATCTGCTGGAAGACCGCGCCGGAGGCGAAGGTCGGCACGCCGATCTTCTTCGCATCGTCGGTGAACGCATCCATGGTGGTAAGAACATAGGAAACCTTGCCTTCTTTGTCCGCAAGGTACATCAAGTAGCCGACGGTTTTGAAGGATTTCACGTCCGCGCTCTTATCGGTCGCGTAGGTAACGCCGGTGGGGGAACCCGAAAGCCCCGTGCTGATGTCGTAGACATACACCAGATTGGCCGCGGCCAGATCCGGCTGCACGGCGGCAACCATCGCCGCGTCGAGCGTAACGCCCGCCGGAGCAACTTCCGCCAACTTCACTTCCGCCTGCATTGCGAAGGCCGCAAGCGTCAAAACAGCAAAAAGACCGACTTTTTTCATTGTTGTTCCCTGTTATGTTGTACTGTTACTTCACAAACACAAACAACGTTGCGGTCGCCCAATTCTTGGCGGCATTGCTGAAGGTCCAGTCGGTGTTGTCGCTCTTGGCGTTGCCGATGCCGAGATCGGCATTGGCTCTGTTCTTCCAGCAGTTGTAACCGAACACGGTCTGTTTTTCCGCGGTGTTGTGCACCTGCATCGAGCCGTAATCGCCGGCGCCGTTCCGCGCGTCGCCGAAGTCGAAGGCCTTATCGCTCGCGCCCGGAACCTGAGCCGCATTCTGCCCGCCGTAGTTGGTCGGCCAGAATTCGATGTTGCCTTCGGCAAATTCACCGTTTTTGACGCCTTCGACATTGGACTTCACGGTCAGATTCTTGACCATCTGCTGGAAGACCGCGCCGGAAGCGAAGGTCGGCACGCCGATCTTCTTCGCATCGTCGGTGAACGCGTCCATCGTGGTCAGGACATAGCTGGCCTTGCCTTCTTTGTCCACAAGGTACACCAGGTAACCGACGGTCTTGAAGGATTTCACGTCCGCGCTCTTATCGGTCGCGTACGTAACACCGGTGGCGTTCGCTTCGCCGGTGAGGCCGCTTTTCATATCCAACACGTACGCCAGATTGGCCGCGGCCAGATCCGCCTGCACGGCGGCAACCATCGCCGCGTCGAGCGTAACGCCCGCCGGAGCGACTTCCGCCAACTTAACTTCCGCCTGCATCCCAAGGGACGCGAGCGCCAAAACAGCGACAAAGCCGAGCTTCTTCATAGTCATTTTCCTTATATCTACTTTGGATTACTTCACGAACACAAACAGCGTCGCGCTCGTCAGATTTTTGCCGGACTGGCTGAATGTCCAGTCGGTGTTGCTCCCCTTGGCGTTGCCGATGCCGATATCGGCATTGGCGACGTTGCGCCAGGCGTTGAAGGCGAACACGGTCTGCGCTTCCGCGGTGTTGTGCACCTGCATCGAGCCGTAGTCGCCGTCGCCGGAACGCTTGTCGCCGAAATCGAAAGCCTTATCGCTCGCGCCCGGGACCTGCTTTTCGTTGTGCCCCTGGTAATTGTTCGGCCAGAACTCGATGTTGCCTTCCGGGAATGCGCCGTTCTTGACGCCGTCGACGTTGGACTTCACGGTCAGGTTCTTGACCATGTCCTGAAACGCGGCGCCGGAGGCGTACGTCGGCACACCAATTTTTTTCGCGTCGTCGGTGAACGCGTCCATCGTGGTCAGGACATAGCTGGCCTTGCCTTCTTTGTCCACAAGGTACACCAGGTAACCGACGGTCTTGAAGGATTTCACATCCGCGCTCTTATCGACAGCATAGGTGGCGGCGGTCGCGCCCTTTGCACCGGAAACGCCGCTCTTCAAGTCGTAGACATACACCAGATTGGCCGCGGCCAAGTCCGGCTCCACGGCGGCAATCACCGCCGCATCGAGCGTAACACCCGCCGGAGCGACTTCCGCCAACTTAACTTCCGCCTGCATCCCGAAGGCCGCGAGCGCCAGAACACCGAACAATCCGAGCTTCTTCATAGTCATTCCTTCTTTGTTTTTACGGAGACGAAAAAACGCTCCGTTATACTATAAGTGATTTTTTACAATTTACAAATCGCATCAGACGTGCCGCCGAAGCAATTCTTCGCGTGAAAGAGGACTTGCGTACGCCGGCGGAACATCCAGAATGGTGAACGCTCCCGAGCGGCCCTCGCGCCGGAGCCGCGCCGCCGCGCGGGCGTATGCGACAAGAACACTCCCGGTCGCCTCCGGGTTGCTCTCCCAGACACACCGGTATTCAATGCGCGCACCGCTCCCCTCGCCTGTAGTTCCGGTGGCAAGGACGCAGCCGTCGTGCGGAAACCCGTCGAAACGTTCGTGCAATTCCTCCAGAGCAATAAAGTGAACTTCCGTATGATACGGAGCGAAATAGCCGGGCATTCCCTTGATTTCCGCTTCGATCCGCGCAGCATCCGCGCCGGCTTCCAGCGCAACGAAGCACTCCCGCCAATGCATGTCGCCGGGGGCGAACGAGGGGTTTTCTCCGTTGCGGAGACGCTCCATTGCCTCCGGAACGGCGTGGGTGTACTGCCGGGCATCGGCCACGCCCGGAATGGTGCGCAGCGCATCGGAATGGCCCATGCTCAACCCCCCCGAAGCGGAAAGACCATAAAATCCGTAAGCGCGGCTGCCGGGGAGAAACGCTCCGGCCAAAACGCGCTCCAAAGAAAAGATGCCCGGATCCCAGCCGATGGAGATGACGGCGCAGTTTTTTCCTTCGCGCGCGGCGTCGTCCATTGATCGGAAGTATTCCGGCACCTGGCTGTGGTTGTCGAAACTATCGACGGTGCAGATGCGGCGCGCAAACTCCGGCCCCTGAAGAGGCAAGTCGTTTTTGGATCCGCCGCAGAGAATCGCCACTTCTGGGGAAAGTTCTTTCAGCCAAACGTCCGGATTGTCCACAGAGAGGACGGGGAGATCGGCGACCTCGCTCCGAACGCGCTCTGGGGAGCGGCTCAGAATGCCGACAAGCTCAAGATCCGGGTTCCTTGCGATGGCGGCCCGAACGCCGCGCCCGACGTTGCCGTAGCCGACGATCACCACGCGTATGGGGTGTTGCATAATCAAAGTTTCCTCCTTATGAAAAAATCAGGACTCCCGTCCGGCAAGGAGTTCAACAAACGCCAAAAGTTTTTTCCGGGCGGCGTTTTCAGGAAATTCGTACAAAATCGCACGGGCATGATCCCAATGCATTTCGGCCTCGCTTAATACCGCGTCGGCCGCGCCGCACTCGCGAAAGAGCCGCCGCGCCGTTTTCATATCCGAATCGGCATATTCCGCGCGGCCCAGAAGCGACTCCAAAGCCAGGCGCTGTTCCGGCGTGGAGCGGCGCAATGCTTCGACCAAAAGAAGCGTCGCCTTGCGTTCGCGAAGATCGCCGCCGATGGGCTTGCCGAGTTTGGCGGTTTCGCCGAAGATCCCCAGATAATCGTCGCGCAACTGAAACGCAATTCCGGCGTGGAGCGCAAACTCACTCAATCGGTCAATGCGCGGATCGTCCCATGCGCCGAGCGCCAGGATCGCGCCCGCCTCCGCCGCAAACTGCAGCAAGGCCCCGGTCTTCAACGCAAAAACACGCCGTATTTCCGCAGGCTCCACCGAATCCGGCGCACGCAAAGGGAGCACGGTGTCGAGCGCCTCTCCGGAAATAACGCCCGCGTTGGCGCTGCGTTGGAATCGCCGGGAAAGTTCAATCACCAACGCGGGAGGCACCCCCTTTTCCGCACTTGAAAGGAGCAGAGCGTTCGCCCAGCCTTGCTGCAAATCGCCGCAAAGAAGCGCCAGGTCGTGCCCGTAACGCGCGGCGAGGGGATGCGGAAGAAAACGCGCTTCCAAAAGTGTATGGCAACTCGGTTTTCCCCGCCTGAGGGCATCCTGATCGATGATATCGTCGTGCACCAGCGTCCAGTTGTGCCCGACTTCGATCGCCGCCGCGGCCGGAAACGCCCGGGCCGCATCGCCGCCCAAAAGTTCGCAACACCACAAAAGCAACGCCGGACGCAGGCGCTTGCCGCCGCGCAACGGGTAGTCGCGCACGGCATCGCGCAGATACCCCGGCTCGATCGAATCGGGCCAGGGATCGTTACGGAGCAACTGAACAAGCTGCCCGTCGATTTGCTGAAGTTCTTTGCTTAACATAAACAACAAAGGGCTCCGCGCGGGAGCCCTTGCTTCGGGCCGAAACCCGATTACTTGTCGAAGGCGTGCCCGGCCGAACCGAGAACTTCCTTATTCTTGCGAATGTACAGTTCCTTCAGCGCGGTACGCGCCGGACCAAGGTACTTACGCGGATCGAACTCTTCCGGCTTGCTGTTGAAGACCTTGCGGATCGCGGCGGTCATCGCCAAACGTCCGTCGGAGTCGATATTGATCTTGCAGACCGCGGAGCGGGCCGCCAGGCGGAGCTGGTCTTCGCCGATGCCGATCGCGTCCTTGAGCTTTCCGCCGTTCTCGTTGATCGATTTGACCAGATCCTGCGGAACGCTGGAGGAACCGTGGAGAACGATCGGGAAACCGGGGATGCGCTTCTCGATTTCATGGAGAATGTCGAGACGGATTTTCGGATCGTCGCCGGGCTTGAATTTGAACGCGCCGTGCGAGGTGCCGATCGCGATGGCCAGGCTGTCCACGCCCGTGCGCTTCACGAAATCTTCCACTTCTTCCGGCCGGGTATACGTGTGCGTTTCCGCCTTCACGTCGTCCTCAACGCCGGCGAGAACGCCGAGTTCGCCTTCAACCGTTACGTCGAACTTGTGCGCGTATTCAACGACGCGGCGGGTTTCACGGATGTTCTCTTCGTACGAGAGGTGGGAACCGTCGATCATGACCGAGGAGAAACCGTTGTCGATGCAGTCCTTGCAGGTTTCGAAATCGGGGCCGTGGTCGAGGTGAAGGACGATCGGAATCGCCTTGCCTTTGCCGATTTCCTTGGCGAACTGGACCGCACCCTGCGCCATATAGCGGAGAAGCGTTCCGTTGGCGTACTCGCGCGCACCCTTGGAAACCTGGAGAATCAGCGGGGATTCCGTTTCCGTACAGGCCTGGATGATCGCCTGAAGCTGTTCCATGTTGTTGAAGTTGTAGGCGGGAACAGCGTAGCCGCCCTTGATCGCCTTGGCGAACATCTCACGGCTGTTGACCAGCCCCAGATCTTTGAAATTAACCATTGCTTCCTCCTTAGGGTAAAAAAACAAAAAGTCCCGTGTCCTTGGCTACAATGTACCACACATTTTTCAGAAATTCAAGTTTTTGGAGCATTTTTGTCGAGCAATTCGCGGTACTCGCATTCCAGAATGTCCGCCATGCGCTGATAACTGAACTGTACGCGGACCCGCTCGCGCCCGTTGCGCCCGAGGCCGCGCGCAAATTCCGGATTGTCCAACAGAAGGCGCGTAGCGCGGCAAACCTCCTCCACGGACTCCGGCTCCACGCAGTAGCCGGTTTCCGCGTCCAGAAGAACCTCCGGCGTTCCGTCCAGCCGGAACCCGACCGCGGGTTTCCCCCCCGCCAACGCCTGAACCACCGAACGCGGCAGCCCTTCGCGCAACGAGAGATGCCACAAAAGCGTCATCAACGCGATGTAGCGATGCACCTCCGCCGGAGGGACCAGGCCGGCAAAATGAAAACGTTCCGTCAAATTCGCCGCCGCAATCTCTTTCTTCAAATCCTCTGTCATGGGGCCGTCCCCCACGAGGAGGAAGTGCAAATCCGGGTATTCCGCGGCCAGTCGGAGCGCGGCCGGGAGGACAAACTCATACCCTTTCAGCGGAAAAAGACGCGCCACCGTGCCGATAACCGGAACGCCGGAAGGAATCCCAAGCGAAGACGCCAGCGCCTCTTCCGGCACAGCCTCCAGAAATTTGCCGATGTCCATCCCGCTGTAAACTACCTTGTATTTCTCGCGCGGAGCCACCTTACAGGCGACGCATTGGTCGATCATCGCCTGGGCCACCGCATAGATCTTATGGCAGCGGCGCGCGGCAAAACGTTCCGAGTATTTGTAAATCAAATTTTTGTACCACTTCTCATAGGGATGGAACGCCTGTCCGTGCACGGTGTGCACCACCACGGGAACATGCGCCTTCCAGGCGGCCGCACGGCCGACAATCCCGGCTTTGGAACTGTGGGTGTGAACCACATCAAATTTCCGTTCCCTGAAAAACTTTGTCAGCTTCCGGCAGGCGCTCCAATCGTTCCATAGATCGAGTTCACGGACAAGTTCGGGGATTTCCACGATTTCAAACGGCGGATAGTCGGCATTTTTCAGCAGTTCTCCTTCCGGACCCGGCGATTTTCCCGTAACAAGCGTTACTTCGTGCCCCTTGCGGCAGTGTCCGATGATCGTGAACAACGTATTCTCCTGCGCCCCGCCGACGATCATGCGGGTAATGACGTGGCAAATCTTCATAGGACGTTCATTCATAATAAAACAACTCCATTGTATTGGTTCGGCCCAGAATATGGCGGTGCTCCACGCCATTGAAACGCACCTCCGACACGCCGGGCGTCGCCTCCGGAAAGCGCAAAAGCAGCGTATTCTTCGTGGCAAAATTACGATAGCACACACTCGACGTTCCTTCAAGGGACTCCACGCGAAAAATACCGACTCCCGGAGCAAGGCGGGACATTTCCAGCAATGATTCAAAACGTTTTTTCGCCGCCGGACTCCGGAGCCCCTCCCCGGGCGGTTCCACGCGAAGCACCGGAATACGTCGCGCCAAAGCCGGAGCGCCGTTCATATGCCCCGATTTGCCGCCGGAGAATGCCAGAAGATCGATGCGGGGAATGCCCGATTCCGCCAGGTATTTTTCGATGGCCCCGGCCGCGGCGAAATCGGGAACATTCACCACCGCAGTGAAGTCCGCGCCCGCGTCGCGGAAGATCATGAACGGCGGCCCCTCCCCGCTTGAACCGAGCAAAAGCGACGACGGTCGAAAATACGAAGCCCCCAGCCACCATGCGAAACACACACAAAGTCCCGCCGTGCCCGCCAAACGCCGGACGCGGCCGCCGGCCAGGAGCAACGCCAACGCCGTGTAGAAGATCACCGCCCATACAGGAGAAGGCCGAATGGCCCCCGCCGCGCCGAAAAACGTCGCGCACACTCCGGAAACCGCGTCGAGCCAACCGAGCGCGCCAAGCAAAAGCAAATTGCACACGGGAACGGCGGCGCTCCAGAGAACCGCCGCCGCGATTTTCAATCCGAGGAGCGGGAAAAGAAGTCCGACAATCGGCAGAACAAGCAGATTCGCAAGAATCGATCCGGGAAGCAGCAACCCCTGGAAATACATCGACAGCGCCGCACCGCCCAGAAATGCCGCTACGCAGCTCGCCAATGCCCCTGTAAAATAGAATCCGGCCCGGCGCGCAAACCGCTCCATCCAGGGCGGCGAAGCGCCGCCGCGCCACACATCGATCTCCTCCACGCATTTCCGCCACCGCCTGGCATGGGAGAGAAGAAGCACCAGAGCCGCCGTGATGATGAACGAGTAGAGGAACCCGAGATCAACCAGATAAAACGGACGGAACACAATCAGTCCGGCCGCCACCAGCATCAGCAACCGGAACGGCGGCTCGCTGTAGCGGAAAATCCGCAATCCCGACAGGAGCGCGATCAATAAAAACGCCCGCATCGCCGGCGCCCCCGCCCCGGTGGAAAGAACATACGCCAAAGTAAATGCCGTAAGAGCACTATAGCGCACGTGCAAAGGCAGCGGTCGGAGGGCCAGAAGTACAATACCGGCAAGAACCGCCACATGCAGGCCGCTGACGCAAAATAGATGAATGGTTCCGGCGCGGATCAAATCGCGCCGCGTTTCCCCGTCGAGCCCGGGGCGGCAACCGAAAAAAAGTTGGCTGATCATCGCGCGCCGTTCCGGGACGTCCACCCCCGCGCAAGCGAACGCAAGGAGACGGTCCCGGAAAGCGAGCAGTCCGGAATCCCAGAACCGGACAGTGCCGAGCAACGAAATATTTTCCGCCCGAAAAACGGCGCATGCCCCCTCGCGCTTCCGAATATTCTCGAAACGGAAAAACCCGGATGTTTCGGAGGAACGCTCGAAGATCCCCTCCGCATGAAGGCGGTCGCCGTAGCCGGGCGTTGGAGCGCCGTCGGGAATGCGCAGGAGAATCCGTCCGGAAACGGGGCGCTCCATTTCGCCGGAAAGACCGAGCATTTCCAGCTCCGCAAGAATCATCCCTGGCGCGGGAATGGGAACCGAACGGGGCAATGTGCGGTCGATAACCCGGAAAACGGCGCTCCCGGATGCGCCGCGTTCCCCGATTTCACGCCCAACGCTCCAGGGAGGGTCCCATACCTGCAAAAAAGCGCCGCAGCTCCCGGCGGCAACGCCCGCAGCCAGGACCGTGAACATCGGGCGCGAAAGAGGCAGAAAAAATGCCGTGGCGAGCGGCAAAAATGCAAACAGAAAAATCCACAACGGCGATGCGTCCAACACCGCGGGCAAGCTCCCGGCCACAACGCCGGAGAGGAGCCAGGCCGCCGCCGGAATCGCCCGCAGGACCTTTATTTGGGCTGCGAGAGTGCGATGCAAACGTTGGACCCGCCGAAAGCGAAGCTGTTGGAGAGTGCGTGTTCGAGCCGTGTTCCGGTGCGGCACTCGCGCACAAGATCGGCCCAGGCGAAGGCGTCTTCCGGATTATCCAGATTGATTGTCGGCGAAATGAAGTTTTTTTCCATCATCATAGAGGTGAAAATCACTTCCGCCGCGCCGGTTGCGCCCACCATGTGCCCTGTCTGCGATTTGGTGCTGTTGATGGCCACAGGGTGGTTGCCGAAAACCTCATGAATCGCCGCCAGCTCAACCGGGTCGCCGACAGGGGTGGCCGTGCCGTGTGTGTTGATGTAACCGACGGAGGAAGCGGCAAGCCCCGCGTCGCGCAGTGTGCCGCGCATGGCCCCCGCGCTGGCGGCCTGGTCGGGAACAACCATATCGCGGGCATTGCTGTTCCCCGCGCCGCCGGAAACTTCGACGATCGGCCGCGCGCCGCGCGCCCGGCAGCTGCGTTCCGACTCCAGAATCACATAGCCCGCGCCGCCGGCGAGGACGAATCCGTCGCGGTCGCGGTCAAAGGGACGACTCGCCCGCTCCGGCATATCGTTGTATTTGTGCGACAGCGCGCGGATGGCGCAGAATCCGAGCGCCTGCACCCAATCGAGCGTTTCCGCGCCGCCGGCGACGACCACATCGTACAGCCCGGAGCGAATCCAGCGCATTCCCATCAAAATGGCCGCCGCCGAGGACGCGCAGGCGACGGAAAGATCGTACACCTCGCCCGTGAACCCGAAGGTCAGCGAAAGGTTGGACACCGCCGAAGAAGGCATTACGCGCGGAACAATATACGGCGACACATGCCGCAGACTGTGTCCATGATCCACATAGCCCTGCGTGCTTTTCCACGCTTCGACATAGTTTCCGCTGGCCACACCGCCGAGAACCGCGATGTTCATGCCGGGGATGTCTTCCATGTTAATTCCCGCTTCGGCCAACGCTTCGGCGACCGCAACGATGGACATGATCGCCGTCGGGGGGCAATAGCGAAGTTTTTTGCGGTCCAAAAGCGGCGATTCCACCGCTTCATCGGCCACGCCGCCGACCTGGCAGCCCAGATCGTGCGCCGCAAAATCCGGAATATGCACGATTCCGGATTTTCCACTCCGCAACCCCGCCTCGTTGGCCGCAAGACCATTGCCCAACGGGGTGATCAACCCCCTGCCCGTAATATAAACTTTCTGCGCCTGACTCATAAAAGCGTCGCCTCCGATTCTTCAGTAAAACCTGTTTTCACGCGTTTAATATAACCGTGAAATTCCGCATTGCCAATCACAGGATGCGCGGAAATCAATTTTTTCACTTCTCCGTGTGGATATTTTACCGTGATGATGCTATATTCCAAGCATTATGAGCCTGCTGGAAGTAAAAAACCTGACTGTCGAACTTGCCGCCCCCGGAAAGAACGTCGAAATTGTAAGCCGTCTTTCGTTCCATCTGGAGCGCGGCGAAATCCTTGCGCTCGTCGGCGAATCCGGCTGCGGCAAAAGCCTGAGCTGCCTGGCGCTGACGCGCCTCCTGCCGCCGGGGCTTTCCGCGCGCGCCGATTCGATCGCGTTCCAACTGCGCGGCACGGTTGTGGACCTTGCTTCCGTTCCGGCGCGGGAGCTCCGGCGAATTCGCGGCGGGGGCATCGGCTACATCTTCCAGGAACCGGCCATGTCGCTGAACCCGGTCTTCCGCATCGGCGACCAGATCGCCGAAAGCATCCTCCTCCACCGTCCGGATGTTGCCGATGTGAAAGAGGAAGTAATCCGCCTCCTGCGCGAAGTCGGCATCCCCGACCCGGAAACACGAATCCGCGCTTATCCGCACGAACTTTCCGGCGGCATGCAGCAGCGCGTCATGATCGCCATGGCGCTCGCGGGAGCGCCGGAACTCCTGGTTGCCGACGAACCGACCACCGCGCTGGATGTAACCATCCAGGCACAGATTCTCTCCCTGATTTCCGCCGTGCGCGAACAAAAAAAGATGACGGTGATCCTGGTAACGCACAACCTCGGCGTTGTGGCCGAAACCGCCGACCGCGTGGCGGTTATGTACGCGGGAATGCTGGTGGAATCCGCGCCGGTCCAAGAGCTCTTCCGCACCCCGAAACACCCTTACACCGCCGCATTGCTCCGCGCGGTTCCGCGCCTCGGCACGGCGGTTGCGGAACTCGAAACGATCCGGGGAAGCGTTCCGCCGCCGAACGAATACCCCGCCGGGTGCCGCTTTTTCAGCCGCTGTGAACGCATTGCGACGCGAAGCCCCGCCGAACAGGCGCGCTGCATGAATGAATGTCCGGAAATGTCCACGGCGTCGCCGGAACACTTTTTCCGGTGCTTTTTTCCGGAGGGGAAAAAAGAATGAGCGAACTTCTCCCGAACCGGCGCTTCGGCATTCTGGTGGCCATCCTCCTTTTAGTGGCAAGCCTGACCGGGTTCCTCGCTCAAAAATTTCCCCACGCCCCACCGAAGACCGGTGCGCAGGCGCCGACCGACAAAGAAGTGCAGGAAGTGCATCTTTCCAAAGCCTACGAACTTTTGAACGCCGGGCGATTCGCCGAAACGCAAAAACTGCTTCGCGGTCTCCTGCGCCGGAATTACCGGGACCCGGAAATCCTCCGCCTTCTCGGAAAATCGTATTATGCGGAACAACGTTATACGGAAGCGGAAGAGGTCTTCCGTCAACTGGTGGAACGCAACGAACTGGATGCGTCCGCGCTGAACAATCTGGGGCAGACGCTCTTCAAACAACACCGCAATCCGGAGGCGCGCGTGTTCCTCGAACGAGCGTTGGAGCAGGACGCGACGTCCCCGTATATTTTGCTGAACCTTTCGGACGTCCTCCGCGTACTCGGGCATGAAGAGGAGGCGCGCGCGCTCCGTCAAAAAGCCCAGGACGAAATCAATCGCCGGTTGTCCTCCTCCAGCGAACTTTCGCGCGGAGAAAAAAAATGAGCAAAATCCATATCCTTTCGGAACATCTGAGCAATCGGATCGCCGCGGGCGAAGTCATCGAACGCCCCGCTTCGGTCGTCAAAGAGCTCGTGGAGAACGCCATCGACGCGGGGGCCGGGCATATCCGCATCGAAATCGAGCGCGCCGGAACGCGTCTGATCGCCGTAACCGACGACGGCAGCGGCATGGACCCCGCCGACGCCCTCCTCGCCTTCGAGCCGCACGGCACCAGCAAAATCGAGAACGAAGACGACATCGACCGGATCATCACCCTCGGTTTCCGGGGAGAAGCAATCCCCTCCATCGCGTCCATTTCCCGTTTCACGCTGAAAACACGGCAGGCGAACGCCCAAGAGGGCTGCCTCCTTTCCGTCGAGGGCGGCGCATTGCTTGCGAACGAGCCCTGCGGCCTTGCGCCGGGGACAAGCATTCAGGTGCGGGATTTATTCTTCAACGTCCCCGCGCGCCGAAAGTTCCTCAAATCGCCGCCAACGGAAGAAGGACACATCACCGAAATGGTTACATCGCTCATGCTGCCGCGTCCGGAGGTCGGCTTTGAGCTTCTGCTGGATGGGCGTTTCGCCATCCGTTCGCCGGGAAGCGCGGACATCCTGCCGCGATTGCATGTCTTGTTCGGGAAAAATTACACCGCCAACCTCCGTCCGGTGCGCCATTGCGAAAACGGAATGGAAATATCCGGGTACATCGGCGCGCCGGGTTTCACGCGGAACTCCCGCCGGGAGCAGCGGGTTTTTATCAACCGACGCGCCATCGAATCCCCCGCCGTTTACCGGGGCATCCGCGAAGGGTACGCCACGCTGACGGAACACGGGCGCTATTTCCCCTGCATCCTTTTTATCTCCATGCCGCCGGAAGAGGTGGATGTGAATGTGCACCCCGCCAAGCGCGAAGTCCGGTTCAAGCACGAATTCGTCGTTTCACGTGCTGTTGCCACAGCCGTTTCGCTCGCCCTCCGGAAGCCGGACGATCCGCCCGCCGCCACGGTTCATCCGGAGGAGATCGCCGCGGCCGAGGGCCTTGGCTACCAGATCCCCATGAGCGCCATCCTGGAACACTCCAGCATAAACTACCATCCCGCGCGATTCACCCAGCCGGACCTGACGGCCGCGCCGGAAAAGGGCGCCGCATACCCCGCGCCTCCCGGCTCCGTCCTCACGGAGTGGGTCGATATCCCCTCCCGGGAAAAAGAGGATGCAGCGGAGGAGGAGGCGCCTTCGCCGCTGGTTTTCGGCGGCGATTGGCCGCGTGAAGTGCTCGGCGTGCTGGATTCCACCTACATTCTTGCTTCCGCCGCGAACGGGCTGGTGCTGATCGACCAACACGCCGCGCACGAGCGCGTCCTTTTCGAAGATTTGCTCGCCGCCGCCGAAACGAATCGGCCGATGCAAAAACTCCTTCTGCCGCGCACCATCGAGCTGCCGCGCCCCGCCGCCGCGCTTTTGCTGCGCACAAAAGACTTTTTTGAAAAACTCGGCTTCGACCTCGAATCATTGGGCGGCAACACCGTAATGGTCAACGCGATTCCCCTGAAATTGCCGGAGGGCGACCTCGCGTCCATCCTTTTGGACGCCCTCGCCGAGTTGGTGGAAAACCAGGAGGAAAAATTACCCATCGCCCTCGAATTCGTCGCCCGCGCGGCATGCCGCGCGGCGGTCAAGGCCCACGACGAACTTTCTTTCGAAGAAGCGCGGCATCTCCTGCGCCGCCTCGGCGAGTGCCGCCAGGGAACCCTCTGCCCCCACGGCCGCCCGACCATGCTCACCATCCCCTATACGGAAATTCTCCGCCGCTTCGGCCGCCGCTGATCGAAATTGTATTTTGCGGAAAATCAAGTATATTACAACAGGAAGGTTGTATTGTATGACGCTCCGTGAGTATTCCGAAACGGACCAAAGGAGGCCGCCAGGCAGAACCACAGCAGGAATCATCTCTTAAAAATAAATCGACTTAATTGATTTTCGACGTCACCCCTGAACTAGCACTTTAGACAACGACGTATACGAGAACCGCACGAAAATGAATTGGCCTGTTTCCATTTCTCTTATGGATACCGGCGCATTTCGTATTATGTCTTCTCGTAGCGTTGTGCTAGACGCAGGGGTGGGCATGGAGTATGAAATGCGCCTCTTTTTTACCCAAAAGAGGCACAAGATCGAGGGGCACGGAAATGCAAATGGTATGGAATGGTATTCTGGCCGTGTTGTTATTGCTGGCACTCGGCTGCGAAGATGCGGAGCCCAAGGCGGATTCCGCACCGGATGCGGAACTGACAACGTTGCTGCGGCAAGCGGAGCGCGGCGATGCGGCGGCACAATGGGAGGTGGGCTTCCATTACCTGGCCGGCGAAAAGCTTCCGCTGAATTACGAACAAGGTTTCATATGGACGAAGCGGGCGGCGGAGCAAGGGAATTTGGCCGCATTGAACAATCTCGGCAACCTTTATGATCAAGGAATCGGCTGCGAACGCTCGCCCAAACGGGCGTTCGAATCCTTTCAGCGCGCCGCCGCGACGGGGGACGCCGTCGGCCTATTCAACCTCGGATGCTGTTACCAGCGCGGAACCGGCGTCGAACCGGACTATGCCCTGGCATTCACGTATTTTCAGCGCGCGGCCGATTTGAAAATGCCGGAAGCCATGAGGGCGCTCGGACTCAGTCATTTCAATGGATGGGGGACACCCACAAACCGCACACTGGCTTTGCTTTGGTTCCGGGCCGCGGCGGAGAAGCTGGATGCGGAGGGGCAATTTTATGCCGGATTCTGTTTGCTCAAGGGTTTGGGCTGTAAATCGTCGCCCTCCGAGGCGGAATCGTATTTCCGGCTGGCGGCCCGGCAGGGACATGCACAGGCACAATACAACCTTGCCAAAATGATGCTGGATGGCTCCGCAGGCTATCGCAACCCGGCAGGCGCCGCACACTTGCTGCGCATCGCCGCCGACAATGAGCTGGGTGTCGCCGCATGGGATTACAGCGTCTGCCTGGAACTCGGTATCGGCGTGGCAATCAATTCAACCCTGGCGAAACACTACCGCGATCTGGCCGCCAAGCTGGGTGTAGGAGCGCCAGTCGGCAACGAAGGGATCAATCCGCGAGAACTCGAGCAAAATTCTCCCCTCCGGACACGGCCTTGATTTTTCGCATTGGCATAAGAACAATCGGCGGGGTGGGAATGGGAAAGTGCTGGGCCCTTTGCCCCCATACCCCCGGTGCCGACGTTCGGTACTCATCCCTTTTGGAGGGGGCGCGGCACTCTTAAGCGCCTGCTTCCGGTCCAGGGGGCTATGCGCCCACCTTTCGGCGGGTTAACGCAAAGCGTCCGCACAGGGTTAAACACGGAGGCACAGCGCTCCGCTCCAGGATCGCGGAGCAAATGCAAGGAAATTGTTTCGCTCAGCAGAACGAGGACCGAATTCGTTCCGAAGCCGCATCGCGGCTTCAAGTAAGGCGGTTGAACCGCCGCCGCAACCATGAACAGAACAACCCATTCCCCCGCCGACCGGCATCTCGAATAGGGGCCCGGGGGGAAAAGCGCGGTTTTCCCCCCCCCCGGGTTCTATACCTCCGCGCCACCTGCCTCTCTGCGGATGCAATCACGAACAGAACAACCCAGCCCCAAGCCGACCGATCGGGCTCCATCGCCCTGCGCCGCCGAAACGCCCAGCATCCTCTCTACTTTACGGACACCGTATCGTCCCTCTTCCAAAGAATATCGCTGCCAAGGTAGATTTTGGAAACAGAAGGGGGAACTTTTATCTTGTATTCGAAATCCCCGCGTTTTCCGCGCGCAAGGTTCAAGGTAAGAATCATTTCATCCTGCTTCCGCACATTAGTCAGTGTATCGACGCCCCACGCGCTGTGGCCGCACAATCCGGAAAATGTAACGACCAATTCCCCTTCGACAATCGCCTCGGAAACGGATAAATTGGAAATAAATTTCTTCTCCAGTTCCAATTTCTCCGCGCAACCACACAAAATCAGAAGCAATAACCCGGCAAACAAACTGAACTTTCGCATCTTCATCCCCATGAAAAAAGGGCGGAACCTTTTGGTTCCGCCCTTTGGCGTTACGGAAATTAACGGGTCAGCTTAAGGGGCCCAACGCTCAGGTCAAGCTTGATGCTGCTCCTGGCCGGCACCTTCACTTCCGCCTTCAGCGCGGCGAAGGGGGGCAGGTGCGGGGAACCGGAGAGCGATGTCGCAATCAACCGGTCGGTCGGGTTGTGAATCTCAAGCCGGAGCTTGTCGCCGATCGGCGCAAGCGAGAACACCAGCGCGCGGTTCGGGCAGCGGATCACTTCGCCAAGGTAGAACGCGCTTGCGCCGCGGGTTGTGTCCACGCTCGTCGCGGTAATGCCGTCCAGCACCGGGAGAATCGTCAGCTCCTGCGTCTCCAGATCATAACGTCCGGCAAGCGCGTTCTCCGGCATTTCGAAGATGCGCACCGGAACGTCGTGCGGAAGATCGGCCTTCCCCATGCGCACGATCGCACCGCCCTGGTCGGGACGGACATCGAGCGCGTAGTTGATCTCGCGCACGGTTCCGGGTTTCACCAGGAAGCTGTACGCGGGGGCGTGATTGATGCCGAAACCATCGATGAAATCGCGCAGCCAGACGTTGTTCTTCTGCCCCTGGTACGGGTGCGTGAAGATCAGGAAACGGGCTGTGAACACATCGCCGGGGCGCACTTCACGCTTGCCGCCGTCGAGGAAAACACGGCAATTCCGGGAACCGATTTCATAAGACATCGGCTGTTCGTCCAGATTCACCAGTCCCGGCGCGCCGCCAAGGCTGTTCGAGGGATAGATGTAATCGCCGCGCCCGAGGGTTCCTTTGCGATTCAAGCTCTCGCCCACGTCGAACTGCCATGCGAATTCGCCTTCGCGATCCTTGAGGAACAACAAGTCGTATTCCCCGGGGGCCTGCGGCTGGTTCTTGGAGAGGAGCGCGAGCTCAATGCGATCGAGCGTCGTCGCCTTCTTGATTGTAACTTTCACTTCGTGGACGTTCGCGGAAACCAGTGCGAGATTCCGGGCGCCGACGGCCCAGTTCCGCACGGTGATGTCGGCGATTTCCAGCGGAATCATGTGCCGCGGCGGTTCGGGGAACTTTTCAAATTGCCGCGAGTTCGCTTTGAACTGGACGCCGTCCAACGGCAGATCGATCACCGCGTAGTCGGTCGCGGCAAGACGCGGATTGTAACGGTACGCGGGCTCCTGCGGTTCCGAACCGGCCGCGGTGTGCACCACCGGGCTGATGAGGACGCGCGCCGCATGGACGCTCCCGCCGTCGATGCCGCGGATCTTCAGCGACCACCACCACGGATTGCTCGGGCTGCCGCCCGCGATGGGAATGTCCTTGTGGAAGCCGTCCACCCAGGCGCCGAACTGCTCCAGGCGCTTGCCGGAGGCATCCGGCCGCATGACGGCGGAGGTGTCCATGAAGCGGTCGCCCATGGTGCTCAGGCGCTGGCCGTCCTGGTAGGTGCGCATGGTCGAACCGACGGCGCGGCGTCCGTCGACGTCTTCCACAACAGGGACCAGATAGAACTGTTTCTTATGCGATTCGTCGATTACAACGGTGAAGGTCTTCGCGCCTTTCGCATCGAAGTTGCGGTACAACGTTCCGTCGTTCGCGTTGTAGATTTTGATGGAAGCGATGCCCTTCGCGCTCTCCGCTTCGAGCTTGAGGCGGAACTGGTTGCCGCCCACGCGGTACGGCTGTCCGAAGGGGTTGATGACGCCCCAGCGTTTGATGGAAGGGCCGTTGGTCATGTACGCGCGGTGTGGAAATTCTTCATTGCCGATGGGGGAAACCACGCCGGAGGGGTTGTATCCGCAGTACACGTTCACCATCGCCGTTTTCAGCGACGGCGCCAGGTCGGCGGGCTTGTCGATGCGCAGCATGGCGTACGGGAAAAGGTTGTGCCCCATCCCTTCGAGTTCGAGGAAGCGGTCGAAACCGTCGTCCACCAATTTGCCGCCTTCATACACAAACGGCGCCGCGTTCCAGATGATGTGGTGCCAGTACGGCTTGACCGGCATGGCCTTCAGCATGGAAATCCCCTGTCCGATCCGTCCCCAGTTGTTCATGTCGGCAATTTCAACCGGGCGCAGGATGCGGCCTTCGGCGTCGAAATTGTCGTTCACAGGCAGACGGGTCACCCCCGTGGAGAACATCAGATAATCGCCGGTCGTACGGTAAACGAAGCCGGGAATCGCGGCGAAATTTTCGTCGGACGCGGCTTTGCAGTCGGCGACGTAACGGGCGAACGTTTCCTCCGTATGCTTCCGGGGATCGTCGCCGAAGATGATGAAGGAAAGACCGAGCTTTTTCGCCTCGGCAACGTACTCCGCCACAGTGCCCGTGCCGCCGCCGTTGGCGGTGCGGGGGCCGAATACGCCGCGGAATTCCTTATTCCCCTGTTCTTTAACCGGGTTGAACTTCTGGGTACGCACATTGAACCACTCGGTCAGTCCGCTCCAGTTGTCGTTCGGGAAATCGAGCTTCGTCCAGTCGAGCTTGGGGAGTTCCGCTTCCGGGAACGCCGGTTCGCGATAGCCGCCGAAACCGCCTTTGCTGACGGCTGCTTCGCCGAGGTAACGGAGACCGTTGGCAATAAGTTTGAAACCCTGGCTCTGGTGGATGCCGTCCCCCTTGAAGGTGAACGCTTCCGCCGTAACCGGACTGCGGTGGTTGAGCCACGTGTGGGTCGCGTCGATCGGCAGCACCATCATGCGCCCGGAGCCGTCGATGGGTTCGCGCACGCCGATCACCGGCGGGGCGGAATCGTACGTCCCTTTCACAGAGGGTTTGAAGTTGGGAACATCTTTCCCTGTCTCATACGTATTGATGTTGCCGATGGAAATGGTTTCCGGCATACCGGAGAGGACGGTGGTCCAGGTCTTTCCGTAGGCCATGGGCGCGGTCCCGGGCCACTTGTAGCAGGCCCAACGGGGGAGGAACAAGCCCTTGACGCCGGCGGTAACCGGGTGCGGTTTCACATTGGTCGTCCAGATGTAACCGAAAAGGCCGAAGCGGGCGCGGGCGTTCGGAGAAACAAACACTTCGCGGGAGGGATCGTAAAAATCCTCGTCCAGCGCGGCGACGTCGTAGTTTTTCCCCACGGCGCGCGTCCACTGCCCCGGTCCGCGGTTGGCGGTGTAGATGTTCCAGAGGATGGAGCCCCCGGCGCGATAGAAATCATCGAGATTCTTGAGGAACTGCTTCTTTTGTTCCGGCGTGTCGGTCGAGCGCGGATCTTCAAAAGGCTCGTGCTGCAGGACAACGACGTGGAATTTCTTAAGCACTTCCGGCGTGTATTTGGCAAAAGAGTGCCCGGTGCCGTCTTCGGTATAGATACACGCGTTGATCCCTTCCGCCTTGCAGTCTTTAACAAACGCCTGCCAGTACATATCCTGCCAGACGGGGCGCTGGTGCCCCAGGAACAACACATCGATCTGCGGCTTGGGCGCCGCCGCCAACCCCAGGGCCAGCAACCCGAAAATCCCCACAAGAATCCTTTTCAGCATACGACCTCCTTTGCGGTTGAATACGCTATTATTAACATTATATCATAACATACCTAAAAAGTCAAGCCAGGAAATTGCAGAAATATTTTCATGAAAAATTCCATTCGCGACGATTGAAAAGCACAACATATGGTGTACAGTAGTGACTATAATCACAATATCATGTACACGCGGAACAGGGAGGACTCTTTTTATGCTTACTAAAATCATCAAGCGCGACGGACGAATCGTCCCGCACGACGAGAAAAAAATCATCGACGCGATTCATAAAGCCATGATGGCCACGAGACACGGGACTTTGGAGGATGCCGCGATGGTTTCCGCCGCCGCCGCCACGGATGTGGAACGCAGGACGCCGGAATCGACGCCGCAGGTGGAGGAAATCCAGAACGCGGTCGAAGTCGCCCTCATGCGCGCCGGGTTTGAGGATGTGGCCAAAAACTACATTCTCTACCGCGCCGCGCGTACGCGCACCCGCGAAATGAAGACCAATTTGATGCAGATTTTCAACGAACTCACGTGCTCTTCGGCAAGCGAGAGCGACCTGAAGCGCGACAACGCCAATGTGGACGGCGACACCGCCATGGGCATCATGCTCAAATACGGCTGCGAAGGCGCCAAGGATTACTACGAAAAATACCTGATCGCCCCCGAGCAGGCGCAGGCGCACCGCGAAGGGGACATCCACATCCACGATTTCGATTTCTATGCGCTGACCACAACCTGCTGCCAGATCGACATTTCCAAACTTTTCAAGGGGGGATTTTCGACGGGGCACGGTTATTTGCGCGAACCCAACGACATCCAGAGTTATTCCGCGTTGACCTGCATCGCCATCCAGTCGAACCAGAACGATCAGCACGGCGGCCAATCCATCGTCAACTTCGACTACGGCTTGGCCCCGGGCGTGGCGAAAACATATAAAAAACACTATATTTTGAATCTGGAGCGCGCCGCAACCCTCCTCATTCCCGAAGCAGGCCTGACTCGCGAACTCCTGAAGGCCATGGTTGAACGCATCGCCGAAAATACACACCGCGCCCCGCAACTCGGCGGAAACGCGGCCTACGAAGCGGCCGAGCTCGCCGAACTTGCGCAAAAAATGCCCCCCGAAACCGCCGCGCGGGTCCAGCGTTTCGCCATCGAAAACAGTACGAAGGAAACGGAAAAATCGACCTACCAGGCCATGGAGGCGCTTGTTCACAACCTCAACACCATGCACTCGCGCGCCGGAGCGCAAACGCCGTTCAGTTCCATCAACTACGGCATGGACACCTCTTCGGAGGGGCGCATGGTCATAAAAAACGTCCTCCTCGCCACCGAGGCAGGACTCGGCCGCGGCGAAACGCCGATTTTCCCGATCCAGATTTTCCGGATTAAAGAAGGAATCAACTACAACCCCGGCGAGCCCAACTACGATTTGTTCAAACTTGCCTGCCGTGTGAGCGCCAAGCGCTTGTTTCCGAACTTCTCCTTCATCGACGCGCCGTTCAATCTTCCGTATTACCGTCCCGGCCGTCCGGAAACGGAGATCGCCTATATGGGCTGCCGGACGCGCGTTATGGGAAACGTTCACGATCCATCGCGCGAAGTCGCGCCGGGACGGGGCAATTTGTCCTTTACTTCGATCAATTTGCCGCGCCTGGCCATCGAAGCGAAAGGAGATGAAGAAAAATTCTTCCGCTCGCTCCACGAAACCATGCGCCTTGTCGTGGCGCAGCTTTCGAGCCGCTTCGAGCTCCAGGCCAAAAAACTGGTGCGCAACTACCCCTTCCTGATGGGACAAGGGGTATGGATCGACTCCGAAAAACTCCAGCCCGACAGCGAATTGCGGGAGGTTTTCAAGCATGGAACCCTCTCCATCGGCTTCATCGGCCTGGCGGAAACGCTCACCGCGCTTTACGGAAAACACCATGGGGAAAGTCCGGAAATGCAGAAAAAAGGGTTGGAAATCATCGGTAAAATGCGGGCGTTCACCGACGATATCGCCCGCCAAACCGGCATGAATTACTCTTTGCTGGCGACTCCCGCCGAAGGCCTCTCCGGCCGTTTCGTCCGCATCGACCGCGCCCGCTACGGAATGATTCCCGGTGTTACGGACAAGGAATACTATACCAACAGCTTCCATATCCCGGTCAATTTCCGTATCTCGGCCTACGACAAGATCAATCTGGAGGCGCCTTACCACGCGCTGACGAACGCCGGACACATCACCTATGTGGAGCTTGACGGCGACACCGCCACAAACACCCGCGCCTTCGAAACAATCATCCGCGCCATGCACGACGCGGGCGTCGGCTATGGCTCCATCAACCACCCGGTGGACCGCGATCCCTCGTGCGGCTACAACGGCATCATAGGCGACGTATGCCCGCGCTGCGGACGCCGCGAAAGCGCCCACGAGCCTTTCGACCGCATCCGCCGGATCACCGGTTACCTTGTCGGATCCACAAGCCGCTTCAACGACGCGAAGAAGGCGGAAGAGCGCGAACGGGTGAAACATGGTTCCTCCGGATTCGGCGGCAATTAATGTCGCGGGGGTCGAAGAGGACTCCATCACCAACGGCCCCGGACTCCGTTTCGTCCTGTTCGCCCAGGGGTGTCCGCATGGCTGCATCGGCTGCCACAACCCGGAAACGCAACCGTTCACGGGGGGCGTCCGGCGGACGGTGGAGGAGTTGCTCCGCCGGATACGCCGCAATCCCCTCCAAACCGGCGTAACCTTTACCGGCGGCGAGCCGTTCTGCCAGGCCGCGGCATTCGCACGCCTGGCGGAGCAGCTGCGCAACGCCGGCAAGCACGATCTTGCGGCCTACTCCGGCTTTACGTTCGAAGAATTGATCCGTCACGAAGATCCGGCGGTGCTGGAATTCCTCCGCCAACTGGACGTTCTCGTGGACGGCCGCTTTATTCTCGCCCGGCGCGACATTCTCCTGCGCTTTCGCGGAAGCGACAACCAACGCGTCCTGGATGTCCCCGCTTCACTCGCGGCGGGAGTTCCGGTCCGCCTTGCCGACGGCGAATGGTAAGGGGCGCCCTGCGTTACCGTAATCGTCAGAAAAAATGACGCGCGTAACGGGGGGTAATTTTTTCCCAGTCCAGGAGGATCGGAAAATCGATGGTGTTGAAATCGGCGTCGAAGGCGGGAGGGCCGCAAATTTCCGCTCCCAGCCGGAGGTAACCCTTCAAAAGCGGCGAGAGCGCAAAATCACCGCCGGTCGACGGCGCGGGAGCCTGGCGCGGAACGGCGCAAAGTTGTGAAGACAAACGGCCTTCGCGGTCGAACCGCTGAAAAATATCTTCCCACGGAGCATCGGCCGCAAGGCTCGCGCATCCTAAAAGGTAACGGAACGGCGGAAAGCCGGGGTGTTCGCGCAGAAGGACGAAGCCGCGCCACAGGAGCGCGATGGCCGCGCCGTCGCGGAAGGCCGGATCCACGCATGCGCGCCCCGTTTCACAGAGGTTGTTCCGGATGGAATCGAGGCCGTCGAAGATGAACTCCTGTTCCGTATACAGCCCCTCCGGCGCGTGTGTGCCGTGGAGGAGCCGGTAGGTTCCGACGGTTTTCCCGGTGGCGCATTCCAGCACAATCAAGTGCGTGGAACGCGCATCGAACGCATCGCAATCGAGCCCCTCCATCCCCCGGAAAATCCGGTGGCGCAGATGTTGCGCCGCCTCGATCTCGGCGGCGCAACAAGCGATTCGGAGCTCGAATCGCGGCGTCATCGTCCTTAGTCCTCCGTCAGGAGCAGAAGAGCCCAGGCGGACAAAGTAACATCGTACCGCAAAGCTCCGGACGCGTCCGCCTTGAGGACGATTTTTCGCGTGGTATCGGCGGCGGAACGGAGCAGGGCGGTTTCTTCACGCGTCGGCGGCTCGGGACAGCCCTGCTTTTCCCACAACGGGAATGCGAAGCCGGAATCGCGGTCGATGAATTCCGCCGTGAATGTTGCGCCGGGACGCAAGCCGGAAAATGCAAACGAAAAGGTCATGTCCGCCTTGTGTTCGATGGTCGGTTTCAGGAGTTCGCGCTGGCGGCACATGGCAGGGGTATCCGGCATGGCGTCGGGGTAGTGGCAATAGAGGGCGCGGAGTTTTCCGGTGGCCGGATCGCGCGTTACCACGCCGTCGTCGGACTGGGCGAGCATCTCGGTCCCCAGTGCGTTGAGCATCCGGTAGGCGTGGAACGCGGGTTTTTTGATCCCCTGGAAGTTGATCAACCCGAAACCGCCGTGGAAAATCGACGTCGCGCCGCCCGCTTCCTCGAAACAGTCGGTGAACACCCAGAACGAGAGCGAATCCACCAACCCGATTCCCTTAAGGTTGGTACGCACGATGTAGGTCCCCAGCGGGAGCTGGTCGTGCATATGGTCGCGCGGCGTGGGGCTGGAATTCCACTCGGTCAAGTGGAGTTCCGCCTTGGGGTAGGCGCTCGCGCGGACGACATCGCGCAACCAGCGCATGTCATCCACCGTGGAGTCGCGGTAGCGGGAACGCCCGCCGAATTTTCCGTGCCCGTCCAGCGCGAAATCGGTCGGGTACGGGTGGGTGGAAACAAAGTCCACCGGGAGTTTTTCCCGCGCACAGAACGCCAGGAAATCCTCGATCCATACGCCGTGCCACTGGAGATCGTTCAGATTCTCCACGGTGAATGTCTTCTGCTTGCTTGTGTCCTCCGTCTCGCCGTCGAAACGCTCGTCCGGGACGAAGTTGCTGGTGGCGGGGCCACCGACGCGGTAGGCCGGATCGACCGCCTTCACCGCATTGGCAGTCCAGCGGTAAAGTTCGAAATATTCGCTCTTGGTGCCGTGCCAGAAGCCGTTCAAGTTCGGTTCGTTCCACGCTTCAAAGTACCACTGCAGAACCTCTTCTCGCCCGTAGCGGCTTGTCCAATGACGGACAAGCGCTTCAACCAATGCGCCCCATTTCGCAAAATCCTTCGGCGGCGCGGTACGCCCCTTCCACCAGAAAACGGTGCCGTCGTTGGCGGTCATTTCCTTGGGCATGAAGCCGAATTCCACGAAGGGGCGGACATGGCGTGCAAGCATCATGTCGAACACTTCGTCGACGTACTGGAAGTTGTACTCCGCCTTGCCGTCGGTTTCACGGTAGACAAACATGTCATCGTGCAAAAGGCCGTGAAAACGGCAATAGCGGAACCCGCACTCCTCCTGCGACGTTTTCAAGTGGTCCTGCCAATTCACACGGAGCCCTTCTCCGGCGCGCCCCGCGCCCACGCAGTTCCGCCAGAACGGCTCGAACGTTTTTCCCGGCGCGGCGGCCGAAAGCTGAATCTTCCTCATCGATACTCCTTTATAAAAGCCCGGCGGCAAGCGCCGACAGAGCGCTCCGTTCGCTGCGGGCCAGTGTTACGTGTCCAAAAATGGCCTGCCCCTTGAAACGTTCCACCAGATAGGTCAGTCCGTTGCTGGAGGAGTCGATGTAGGGGTTGTCGATCTGGTGCGGGTCGCCGGTAAGGACGATTTTCGTTTTTTCCCCGGCGCGGCTGATGATGGTTTTGACTTCGTGCGCGGTCAGATTTTGCGCTTCGTCGATGATGACGAACTGGCGCGGAAGGCTGCGTCCGCGAATGTAGGTGATCGCCTCAAGTTCCAGACGCTGCGAGGCGACGAGGCTCTCCGGCGAATATCCCCCCTGGTAACGGGTCCGTCCCTTCGCGCCGTTTTCAGCGGTTTCCGCGCGGAGAAGGTACTCGAGATTGTCGTAAATCGGCTGCATCCAACTGTGGAGCTTGGAGCCTTTATCGCCGGGGAGGAAACCGATGTCGTTCCCCAAAGGGACGATCGGACGCGAAACGAGAATTTTCTCGAAATCGTTCTTTTTGAGGACCGCTTCCAAGGCCGCCGCCAGCGCGAGCAGCGTTTTCCCCGTTCCCGCCCCGCCGGTCATCGTTACAAGTGAAATCGCCGGATCGCACAACAAATCCAATGCCATGCGTTGTTCGCGGTTGCGCGGAGAAACGTTCCACAACGGGGCCGGGTCGTGGTGAATCAACGAAAGTTTTCCGTTGGGAAACATCCGCGCAATAAGGTTTTGCCCCGGCGTTGCAGTGTTCTTGAAGACAACGAATTCATTGGGCATCATGCCTTTGGGCGCTTCCTGACAAAACCCGGCGCGGGAGAGTTCCCGGAACTCCTTTTCCGGCAGGTCGACCGAACGGAATCCAGTGTAGGGGGCGTCCGTCTTGATTTTCTCCCGTTCATAATCCATCACGTGAAGCCCGAGCGCATCGGCCTTCAGCCGCAAATTGATGTCCTTGCTGATGAAAATGACTTTGACGTTCTTATGCAGAAGTTTGAGGAGGAATGCCACTTCCAGGATGTGGTTGTCCGGCGAATGGTTTTCCAGGTCGGACTGGAAGACCTCCGCCAATTCCGCGTCGCCGAGCTGGCGGCGCAACGCCGTGGAGGAGATGACGCGCAGTTTCCCCGTCGCCGCTCCGCTCACGCTCGCGAGCGGAGCGCCTTCGCGTAAGTTCCCGCTTTCGCGCAACTTATCGAGTTTGCGTATGACCTGCCGGGCGTTGCGGCCGATCTCGTCGCCGTTCTTCTTGAATTTGTCGAGCTCCTCGACCACGGTCATGGGAATGACCACGTCGTTGTCGGCAAACGATTCGATGCTTCCGGCGCTGTACAGCAGCACATTGGTGTCCAGAACAAAAATTTTGACCATGCCCGTTCCTCCTCCGCAGTTGATGTAACATACGCCAAAGTGCGATAAATGCAAGACTTTGAAGGAAAAAAAGTTGTTTCATGCCGTTTTTATGCTATCTTAATAGCAAAAGACATAATAATAAAAATATAAGGAATGAGAATGCAAAATATTCTTGTGCAAAGCGGAGAACTCCTGTTCCGCTACCTGGCCGAAGAGAATCGTCTTGAACTTGTCGACTGCGTACGAAACGAACGCTTGTGGATCATCCCCGGCGGCAAAGCGCTCCTGCCGGAATTTGCCGCCGACGCCGTCCTGGAATCGGCGGCAATCGAGGGAAACGCGCTCGTCCTGCGCTACCGATCCCCTGCCCTTTCCGAAGGGTGGGCGCGCATCGCCCCGGCGGAAGACGGATTCGTCCTCGACGGCTCTTTCACCCCCGTGAAAGATGCGGAAATGTGCAAACTCGACCTGCTCCCGGCGGAAACGAAGATCGGAATGTACCAGCTTATCAATTTCCGCAACCGCCACCATACCGACCGCGTCTGGCCGGAGTTGCGCCTCGGCGGAACCACCGTTACCGATACGTACTCCACGGACTGGCAGTTCGCGCCGCACCCGACCGCGCTGCTTCTTACGCGCAACGAAAGCATGGTTCTTTTCGGCGCGGAAGAGCTGATCGTCGGCGGGTACGGCATGGAATTCGCTTGCAAAAAATACAATGTGGAATACTGGCGCATCAACTTCGGGCCGGAGGGTTTCGGGCTCAAGCTTCCGGCGGGCAAAGCGTACAGCGTCCCTCGTTTCCGGCTGATGTTCCGACGGGGCGACGATCCGTTCCGCGCCTATGCCGCTTTCGGCCGCCTCCTGGTCAAAGAGGGGGCCATCGCCGACCCGGCGGAAAAACTCCGCTTCGACTGGCACCGCGACAACGTCTATTGTACGTGGAACGATCAGTGCGCGATGGCGAAGGCCGCCCTCTCCGAGAACCTTCAGGAACAAACCGTTTCCGCCGGGGAAGAGCCCTTGTATCTGCGTATGCTCGACGAAGCGATGGTCTGGCGCGCGGTGGAGATCATCGAACGCGAAAAACTCCCGCTCCCCACCATTCTTCTGGACGAGGGCTGGAGCGTTACGCGCGGCAATTGGGAACCGCACCCGGGGCGTTTTCCGAACATGCGTAAAATGGTCGATGCGCTCCACGCCCGCGGTTTCCGCGTGGTCGTCTGGTGGAACTGGGTGGAAATTTACCCCGGCGCGGAGCCCACGATACCCAAACATCATTTAATCGCCAACGGCGAACGCAATCCCCACGGCAGCCTGATGCGCGACTATTCCAAAGTCTCAACGCAGGAGGAGTACCTCAAGCCGTTGTTCCACTATTTGTTCTCCAGCGAGCCGGGCTGCTGCGACCTCGACGGCATCAAAACCGACTTCCAGGCCGACAAAGTCCATCCCCAGCTCCCTGTGGAAAACCCCGCCTGGCGCGGCGAGGAAAATTATTTCCGCCATGTATATGAACTTTTCATGACGGCCATGCGGAAGGCGAAGCCGGACGCGGTGCACATCGGGTGCGCCGGAAATTACTTCCTCGCCGAATACATCGACATCAACCGCACCTACGATGTGGCCAACTCCAACTACATGGAGCATGTCAACCGCGCGGCGATGCTTCAGGCGACGACGCCGGGAACGCCAGTCGTGATGGATATGCACATCCCCCGCGACAACCGCCTGGAGTTCCTGCGGAGCGCGCGGACGATGGACGCCTCCATTCACATCGGACAAATCATGGTCGCCCAGGACGACGTGTTCAGCCCCTTCGAGCCCATGAAAAAAGAGGACTACGACGTCCTCCGCGCCGAACTCTGACGGATAAAACGGAAGAAGCAACATGAAACATCTTTACGCGGTGGTGATGGCAGGGGGGCGCGGAGAGCGTTTCTGGCCGATGGGGCGGAAAGCGCGCCCGAAACAGCTCCTCCCCCTCCTCGGCGAAGAGACGATGATCGAAAGCACGGTGGCGCGTTTGCGCGGGCTTGTCCCGCCGGAGCAAATTCTCGTCATCACCAACTGCGACTATGTCGCACCGATCCGCGCTTTGTTGCCGATTCCGTCGGAAAACGTGGTGGGCGAGCCTATGGGGCGCGACACCGCGCCCTGTGTGGCGCTGGCGGCCGCGCTCATCCGCCGCCGCGATTCCTCGCCGGACGCGACGATGATCCTCCTTTCGAGCGACCACGACATTGTGCCGGAAGCGGAGCTCCAAAAGATCCTCCGGATGGCGGCGACGCGCAAGGAGGAGCTTGTCGTTATCGGCATTCCCCCATCGGAGCCCTCGACGGGCTTCGGGTACATCGAGCTCGGCGATTCAATTGATGGCGGCAACCCCTTCCGCCGTGTGCGGAAATTCCGGGAAAAGCCGGATTTGGAGACGGCAAAGCAATTCCTTGCCGCGGGCAATTTTCGCTGGAACAGCGGGATGTTCGTCTGGCGGGTGGATACGATTGTCGAAGCATTCCGGCGTTTCGCCCCGGATTTGACGGAGCTTATTTCCTATTTGACGGAACCGGGAGCGGACTTCGACGGGCGTCTGACGGAACGCTTCGGCACATGCCGGAAAATCTCCATCGACTACGCCGTGCTGGAAAAAGCAACGAACATCCTGGCACTGGAAGCAACCTTTCAATGGGACGACGTAGGCAGCTGGAACTCCGTGGCGGATCGCATCGTCCCGGACGAAACGGGCAACGCGCGGCGGGGCAATACGGAACTGATCGATTGCCGGAATTGCACCGTCCTGGGCGAATCCGATCACCTCATCGGCGTCATCGGCGTGGAAAATCTTGTGATTGTGAAAGCGGGCAATGCAACTCTTGTCTGCCCGCGCGACCGTGTGCAGGAAGTCCGCAAACTCGCGGAGGCCATCCGGAACCGCCCGGACGGAGAAAAATACTTATGAGCATGGAATGGAGTCGCCTTGTTTCCGCCCGGCGACTCGGGCGTTCGAAGGACCCGGGAATCATTTCGGCCGAACGCTCGCCGTTCCAGCGCGACTTCGACCGGATCATTTTTTCCTCCGCCTTCCGCCGCCTTCAGGATAAAACGCAGGTTTTCCCACTGGCGGAGAGCGACTACGTGCGGACACGGCTGACGCACAGCATGGAAACAAGCTCCATCGCCCGCTCGCTGGGGACGGTTTCGGGGGTCTTCCTCGCCGAAAATTTTGATCTTGGCGGTGCACAGCCTTCGGACATCGGCGCAATTGTGGCGGCGGCGGCCTTGGCGCACGACATCGGGAATCCGCCCCTGGGGCATGGCGGGGAGGAGTCGATACGCCACTGGTTCACCCATTCGCCGGTCGCCGCCGAAGCGCGGCGGAAGATGACCCGGGCGGAACAGACCGATTTTGAACGCTACGAAGGGAATGCACACGGATTCCGCGTGATTACGCGTTTGCAGATGCCGGACCAGCGCGGCGGACTGCAACTGACATGCGCGACCCTGGGGGCCTTCGCCAAATACCCGTGCGGCTCTATGGCTGCGCCGCGTCCCCCGGGGGTGGCGGGAAAGAAGTACAACTTTTTCCAATCGGAACGCGAATATTTTCTGGAAATCGCGGAGGAACTCGGCCTCCTATCCTACGGCCCGGAGAGCTACTGCCGCCATCCCTTGGCCTTTCTTCTGGAAGCGGCCGACGACATCGCCTACCGGATTGTGGATTTTGAAGACGGCCACATGGTGGGCATTGTCGATTACCCGACGCTGGAACGGTTGTTCCTGCAAATCATCGGCGAAGAATGGGTTGCCGGCTACCTGGTGAAGATCAAACAGGATGTGCGGAAAGTGGAATTTCTGCGGGCGCAGGCCATCGGAGCGCTCGTAAAAGGCGTGAGCGGCGTCTTCCGTGAAAACCAGGCGGCGATTCTGGCGGGCCGTTGGGAACGTCCGCTCATCGAAGCAGTTCCGGGACAGGACGCGTTGCGGAAGATCGAAGAAATCAGCGGCGACGAAATCTACAACCATGTCCGCGTCGCGGAAGTGATCGCGGCGGGCTTTGAGCTGATTTCGGGCATGCTCGATTTGCTGATTCCGGCGGTGGAAGAGCTGGCGGAAGAAAGCAACGGCGGCGCCAAAGCATCCTACCGGAGCCGCCGCCTTTCGAGGGTGATCCCGGCGCACTATGTGGCACAGGAATGCGCGGAATGGCGCGGGAGCGCCTATCTTCGGATGCTGTGCGTGCTCGACTACATCGCGGGAATGACGGACAGCTACGCGGTGAAACTCTACAAAAGACTCAAAGGCATTTCCCTTTAGCCCGCGCTTTCCGCAATAAAATCCGGCGATGCGGCGTGGGCACGTGGTGGGTGGGCAGGTTGGGTAATGCGGACCGCTCCGAAGGGACTCCGGAACACCGCTTCGTTCGGCACTCGACACCGGACAGAGCAACCCGGCTCCCCGCCGATCGTCCGGGATCTCGAATGGGGCCGGGGGGGAAAGCGCGGTTTTCCCCACAGGCTCTATGCCCCCGCGCCGCCGGCCTCTCTGTGGATGAAATCCCGGACGCTATCGCGTGATGCCACCCGCCCCGCTTCAATGGAGTTGCTTCTTCGTTTGCCATTAGTGCAAGTTGAATTTCACAACACGTTGGTTGCCCGACTCGTAAACCGCAATGCGGCCGCCGTTGATCGCCACGTGGGTCGGCGCGGCAACTTCGGTTTCCGCCAAGAGAATTTCCCTGGAAAAGTCGTAAAGAGCGAGGCGGTTTTTTTCTTTTTCACTTATACATACCTTCCCTTGGGAAACGGCGATTTTAAACCCGGATTCGAAAGATGTTTGCCATCGGCGCGACTCCTTCCAATGATCGCCGTCGGGGGTGCAGACGAGCAGACGTCCATCGGCGGCGACCAGGAGTGTCCGGTCGTCGAGGGCGGCGACGGAGCTGTATTTTTTTATCCCTTCGGCTGGGCGGATTTCCACGGGGGGTGTTTCCTGGAATTCCATTTTTGCGGAGGAAATCGCCAGGAGGCCGGCGCGTGTTTTTCCTGTTTCGTCCAATTGAAACACAACATTCCCTTTTCCGGGGCGGAAGTAGCCGCACGCACCGACGGAGCGGATTGCGCCGCTCCATTTTTTGCTTTGACGCAGGAAGCCCAACCGGCGCTCGAGCAACGCCCCGCCTCCGACGGCGGCCATGCCGAAGTGCTCGCCGAAGAGGACGGCGGCATCCTGTGAAAGTTGTCCCACGCTTTCGATATCGCCCGGCACATTGGTTGCAAGAGGCGTTCGCGGGTCGTCGTTCCAACTCCAGACGGCGCGTCCGGCCAGAATCCGGCCCTGCGCATCCATGGCAAGTCCGGGAATCTCCGGGAGAGCGCCGATGCGCCGCAGCGGGACGAGTCTTTGCGTCGTTTCATCCCATTTTACAATATGGATAATGCCGCTCCTGCCGCCGCCGGCGGCGAATACGCCCGGTGTAAGCTCTTCGATGGAGCCGGGCAAGTCCACTTCATGGTTTGTGAACACATAACCGAGGAAATGTCCGGAAGCCCCGCCGAAAATCACCCCCGGCTGCGGCTCAAAATCGGTGTCGCGCATCCGCTTGATCGTGTCGCCGCCGCAGAAGGAGTAAAAATAACCGTCGAGGAAGCGCCCGCGCGTCGTCGAAGGTTCACGGTTTCCACTGATCCGGCGCGGCCATTCTTCATTCTGTACGAACGCGCCATTTTCGACTTTATAGGCCGTTTGATGCTGGATGATCATGAAGAGCTCCCCCTTGGAATTCCAATCCATCATGCACAAATAGGGGGCGGGGAGGTCGCCAAGTTTTTCCGTCTTCCCCGTCGCGGGATCGAGGAGGAAAAGTCCGTTGCTTCGCGCGTGGACGGCGACCTTTCCGCTCCGGGAAGAGCTCGAAAGAGAATCGAGCAGGCCCGCGTCGTGCTTGATCTCCATCGCAGCGCTCCCCTCCGGCGCGTTCAGGGGGAGTTTGTAGAGCTTCCCTCCCAGCAGGAAAACAAGATCGTCCCCGCAACGAGTCATCGTATCGAAGCGGGTGAACGCCCCCTCCGGAATCTTATAACTTGCGACCATCCGGCCATCGACGGTGTAGGCGTTCACCCGGCCGGAACCCGCCGCCGCGTAGAGCCGTCCGCTCGACGGATCGAAAACCGGACCGACCTGGAAGTTGTTTTTAACGGTTTTCCCGAAAAGGACAGGCTTTTCCGCCGTCCCGGAGTTCCCCAGGTATCCGGCAAAGTGGAGCTCCGCGGCGCCGCAGGCGATGGCCGCGGCAAAAAAGAGAGAAAGTATTTTTTTCATGCGTCCTACTCCCCGAATTGAATGTTGCCCCAATTCCGGGGCTGCGGAATCATTTCACCGGGAACATCGTTGACCAACCCGGTCTCCTGGTTCGACCAATAGATCCGCGCGAGGTTCACGGTTCCGGCGCGGTCGCCGTAGATTACGCCGAAGTCGCCGCAAAAACTTCTTCCGCGCGCTGTTTCATAACTAAGGCCGAGTTCCGCGAGGGGGATCGTCAGCGTTACGTCGTAATGTTCGGATTGAACCCGCGTTTCCACCTTTGCGGAGGAGCGCCGCACATCGTCGCACGTCATGCTGCGCCAGGGGCTGTTGAATTCCATCGGCGCGAGGCCGGCTTTGTCTCCGGCAACCTTGTAGCGGTACAATACCGCCACATTCGCCCCCCCCTCCATCGGCGCGGCGAGAATCCGCAGATCGCCCGGCGCGGCGTTGCGCCGATCCGACACCGGCTCCAGTGCAAACTGAAAGTCCACCGCATCGCCGGTCTTGAACAAACTCGACCAGACGGAACCGTTGTTCACCCATGGCGATGTGTCGCGCACCTGGTAGAGCAAATAAAGATTGTTGCGATCATAGCGGGCGCGCAACGAAATTTTCCAGTCGGCACGCGCCCACGCGGCGACCTCCGGCGTCTGCCATATCTTGCGAATTTCGACCTTTTCCTCGAAGGGAATCACCGCCGTGCGGATCTGGCGTGCTCCGGGAACTTCGACAGGGTTCAAACGTGTCGCCGCCTCGATCGCCGGAGCGTCGAGCGTAATCATCCATTCCGAACGGTGCAATTTGTCAAGGTTTTCAATCCGGTAAATCCGATAACCGCTGTTGCCACCCTGAAGAAGATAGCGTTTGTTCTTCCGGTCGAACTGAAACATGCCGCCGAAGGGTTCCCCGCCGATCAAGCCCGGCCCGATGAGCTCGGAAACACGGCAGTCGCTGAAAAGTTCATCGATGTAAAACCCGTCGGTGGTTATGAAGAAGATCCGCCCGTGGTTCCCCATCAGCGCCATCACGCCGTGGCGCGCATCCAGCGGCGCAATGCCGAGAGTGAAGAGTTGGCCTTGAATTTCACCGGGCCTCGGCATCGGCGCCTTTTGCGAACCGTGGACATTGCTCCACATATTGCGGAAAAACCACTTCATTTGCCCATCCGCGCCGAAAGCGAACATGTTCGGCGAAGTGTTGATGAAGGTGTTCCCCCACGGGTCGCTGTAGCTGTTCGAGCGCAGCCCCCCGGTTCCCGGCGGAAATTCACTCTGGATGGGAACGGAAGAAGCGATCGCCTCCTTCAAAGAATAGGCAGGAGCACCGCAACCGTTGAAACTGTCGGCACGGAAGTTCAAAATACGGTTCTTCTTTTTCTCATCCTGGTAGAAGATAGTGAAATCCAAATCGGCGGGCTGGAAGCCCCAGTAACCGACTTCGCCGAAGCTCCCGTTGGGGGAGAATTCGAACTCGTCCGCGTCGAAGGTTCCGTTGCCGTTTTTATCGACCCAGAGCATCAGGAACGACTCCTCGCGTCTCCGTTTTTCCGGCGAAAGCTCCGGAAATGCTTTGCCCAGCGCCTCTTCGAGCGCGGGAATTTGTTTGCGGCCGATGCTGTGCCCGAAAATTCCCGGCGTGCCGACCCCCGCGAGATCCTTCAATGTCCCATCCGGCAAGAGCTCCGAGAAGGTGGTCATCATATCCTGGCCGATTACAAAAGTCCGTCCGGCACGGCGGACAACCTGGTAGGTACGTGCAAATCCGCCGATCCCCATGTGCCCGCCGGGAGGCAAAAGGACACGCAGGATTTCGGCGTTATGTGTCTTTTCATCGATCCGCCATAAGCAGCCGTCGCCGATCCAGAGCCCTGGGTTCTCCGGGTCGAATCCCGCGGCGGGGCTTCCGTAGGAGGGGGTGCCGAACTTTTCGTACACAACCTTTTTTTGCGCGAGGTCCCAGCGGGTGATCCGTTTGGGATTGCGCCGTTTTTCGGTACTCCAGAGCGAGCCGTCGCCGCGGACGATCAGTCCGAGGGGATGGACCAGCCGTTCCGGCTCCCATTTCCCGACATAATCGCCCCCCGGTTCGCCGAGCGATCCCGCGGCGCGTCCGGAAATATCGTGAATCCGCAGCGTCGAATCCGACGCGCCGGAGAAATAGAACATGCCATTCCGCGCCGCAAAGCCGCGCGGGGCATAGTCGAGGGTGAAAATTTTACGCAGCGCGTCGCCGGCAAGCTCGTTCACCGCCGTTCCCGTTACGATGTAAAGCTTGTTGCTGTCCACGGCGAGCAAGCCGGGATCTGGACAGGAAATTTTCCGCACGATTTTCCCGTCTTCGGGTTGAACGACAAAGATTTCGTTGGTCGTTTTGTAGGATACGTAGAGCAGTCCGTCAAAAAGTGCCGCTCCGGCGAGGCCGGAGGCTTTTTCGGCGCGCTCATGCAATGTGACAAAATTGCGGCCGTCCGTCGGGAGCACGCGCCCGGTCGCAACCTCGTAACGGGTCAGCGAAAGGCGTGGTTTTGCGCTGCTGGCGAAGGCGGGGCCGTCGTGGAACGTGTACAATATTTTTTCATCGGCCGCGCCGAAAACGGTCGCGATACCGGTGCCGTGGATTTGCCGATAAGCGCGCACGAATTTCCCCTCCGGCGTGAGGGCGACCATCGAGTGCCCTCCTTCCGTCAGGGGAGAAAGGGCGAACACGAGTTGGCCGTTGTCGGCAAAGGCGGTCATCGTCCCGTGGTTTGTTCCCCAGGGAGTGAAAAAGCTCTCGTTACCGTTGTTGAACTGCATCAAAAAATCGTACGCAAGGCCGGGATGCGTAAGCGTATGCACTTTGTAACGCCCCGGCGCAACGCGGTTCCCCGACTCGTCGCGCCCGTCCCATTCGATTTTATGCGTTCCCGCGGGATAAGAGATGCCGGATACAAGGTTGCGGATGCGATTTCCTTTCGCATCCTCAAGCACCAGCGTGATTTTTCCGGGCTTGTCGAGCTTCACATCGAGCAATATCCGCTGTTTCCGGTCGGCGGCGGCGCGTTCGTACTCCTCAAAATCGAATATGTGCGCGAAAGCCGGATCGCTGGAAAGCTTCCCCCCGACAGCGTCGGCGAGGAAAATTTCGCGCTGGCGCAATGAACCATTCGCGTTCGACCACTCCAGCTCGATGCCAAGACGGAGCGGCCCCGAACCAAGCTCCGACTCTTTCAGCATAAGCGTCGCAGGGAATTTTTCGAGCCGAAAGAGCTTGCTTGTACTCCGCGCGGCCAGGAGCCTGCCGGAAAGGCCCGCGTAAGGATTCACCGCCCGGAGCGTCAACTCCAGATCGTTCTCCTTACGCTCAACAGCAAGTTCTACTGCCGGGGAAAGCTCGCCGGAAAGCCGGATGTAACGCGATTCATCCGGGGCCGCCGCAAGCAATACGGGGAGAAAGAGGAGGCAAAAGAGGGGAAATCGGAACATGCTTTAAATCCCTGTTAAAGTGTAATTGGTTCCGCCAATGAAATACCCTTTGGCGGAAAACCCGTCGTCCTGCAAAAAAACAGCGCTGGCCGGAGCGAAGTATTTGCTGACCGTGGGGAGAAAAAGCGACTGCATATTCCAACGGACCGAGCCATCCAGGAAGCCGATATTGCCCCCTTCGCCAAAGGAGGACGGCTCGTGGTTGGTCTGGTTTGCCACGCTGACGTCGCGGCCAAGGCGGTCGGAGACCAGCGCGGGGGAACCGATGTTTTTCCCTGTTTTCTTCATGTACGCCTGCGCCAGGCGGAGCTGAATGGCGGAATTGAACTTCACGTTCGCCGGCGTCGTTTCGTTGGGGCCATTCACCGCCGCGGCGGCCCAGATGGAGTAATGGGAGGACGTTAAAGGAAAAGTCTGGGACGGACATTTGAGGACTTTGGCCATATCCGGCGGGTGGGTATTGATGGCGCCATCCGCCTTGAGCTTCACACCGAGGTATTTATTCGCAAAATAGGTGGTACTGTAGTAGCTTTCCTTGGCGTCCGTGGTCACGCCCTGGGCATAGGTCTTGGTCACGTACCCCTTGACGTAGTAGGACTTGAAGTCCTCCTCGTAAAGGATCATCCCCACGGCGAACTGCTTCACGTTTGCGGAACACGCCGCGCGCCGCCCCCTCTCCCGCGCCTTGCTCAGCGCCGGGAGCAGCATCGAGGCGAGAATCGCGATGATCGCGATTACGACGAGGAGCTCGATCAATGTAAAACGCCTTTTCATGCCGCAATTCCTTTCAGGATTCAAAGAGTTCGATTTTTGGAATATGGGCCGGGCGCTTCGCCCGGAAATCGTCGATAAAGCAGAGGGCGCCTTCAAGAGTTTTGACCATGTCGATTCCGAAAAACCGGACGTCAAGCCCTGTTTCCGGGAGCGCGGGGTAGTTTCCGCGCGAGGTGATGCGGATCGCCGCGAGGGTGGAATCGCCGTAAAATTCTTTCAGAATGTCGGCGACGTGCGGAAGAAAGTTGTCATTGGCGACCAAAAGCCCGTCCGGACGGTTCGGATTGTCCGGGGCAAGGAGGATACGGAGGACGTTCCGCGCCTGCATAAGCGCCTCCGGACGAAATTCCAGGTAATACCCCGGAGGACAGCGCATTCCATGCTGTTCCGCGAGAAGCCGGAACTCGTGCTCAAGCCCCTCCTCATGGAAAAAGGCGAGGCTGAGGCAGGCGATGCGGCGCGCGCCGCACTCCGCAAGATAACGGATCTGGCGGGTATCGATATCCTGCGATGCGAGGTTCGGTTTTCCAGGCTCGGCGGAGAGGGGAACGACGTTCGGCTCCCGTGCGAATACGGTGTCGATGAAGCCCGTGAAGGGCACGTCGTCCAAGGAGGAAAGAATGCCGTTGCGCTGTTTCCCCGGCGGGGGCGTTTCGTAAAAAACACCCGCGTAATAATGGCGGCGGATGTCGGCGAGAAGCCGCAAATGCTCCGGATCGTCGAATTCCCGTTCCAGATCGAAATGGATGCGAATATCGCGCCCTTGCGCGCGCAGCGCTTCCGCCGCCGCGAAAAGGGCGCGCGGGTGGTAGCTCCGGAGCTCCGGCGTGCCGTACAATAACAGCGCGTAACGCCGCAGCGGCGGAAGTTCCGGATGAACACGCGTGCCGATCCGCTCTTCGGCAACCAGGAAACCGTCTTCGGCAAGGAGGGCGAACGCGTTTTGCACCGTGTGGTTCGCCGCGCCGAAACGCGTTTCAAACCAGGTGCGCGGCGGAAGTTTTTCGCCGGGGGCCCACGCGCCGCCGAAAATCTGTCCGCGAACGAACACCATGATTTCATCCCGTTTGACCGGATCCCGTCCCCTGCTCCCCAACGCCATATCCACACCTCTCTTTTCTGCTGCATATATATTATAACAAAACAGCAGCAGAATGTCAAGGGCAATATTTCTTTTCTTGAATAAATATTTTGTATGGTCCGGGTTGCTCCGCAAATACTGTTGAAACCGAACCTGAAAAGGCTTGGAAAGGGGAGAGAGCGAGGGAAAACTTTTCCTCAAAAAGTTTTCCCTCGCGCAGATATTTCTTCTTACCAGCGCCCGGCGTCGAGGTCGGGGTCTTGGAAGAGTTCTTTCAGGACTTTCTTTTCGGCGATGCCGCCTGTTTCATCGGTTTCGGGCGCTGGAAGCTCCCATTTGGGACCGGGAAAAACAGGGGTTTCAAAAGTCTTTTGCCCGATGTTCGCTGTTTTCTCCTGGAATTCCATACAGCTGCGGATGCAGCCTCTGGCGCCGCATACCGCGTAGTATCCGGTGTGCGCCATAATCTGCCCGTAATAGGGGATCACCTGGTTGCCGGGGGGCATTTCCGGCGTATGCCGCGACCAGCGCGCGCCGGCGAGGGTGTAGCCGATCCGGTAGGCGACTTCCTCGGACATCTCGGTTTTGGTGATGTCGAGGTTGAATCCGGGCAGCGAACGTTTCAGGAACGGCGACGCTTTGTAGTTGATTCCGTGGTGGGTTGCGGTACAGCGCCCCATGTGGACATCACCCCACTCGTATTCGCGGCCTTCGATGTGTATCTTGATCGGGGGCTTCTCTCCCTGGCGTGGAATGGCGTTGCCGGGGCAGTCTTTGGCGCACTTCATGCACCGCTTGCAAAGCGTCTTGGGCTCGAGGATCGCATCCGGCTCAAGCTCCGCGTCGGTGAGGATGTTGCCGATCCGCACGCGGGGGCCGAACACCGGGTGGATGAAAACTTTCGACCAGCCGATTTCGCCCAGGCCGCAGGCCATGGCGGCAATGCGGATGTTCAGTTGCACATCCGGCGCCGGACGCCCCGGGGCGACCGGATCGTCGGTGTACATTTCAGGGACCCCCGGATAGACCGGCACGGCTTCATGTCCGTGGTCTTCGATCATCCGCGCAAGCTCATAGGTTACCATCGGCCGAAAAAGGGTGTTCAGCCGGTTGTAGGAGTAATACGTGTAGTTCGCCCAGTACGTCCCTTCGGTGATTCCCCGGTAGGTGCTGCGCGGAATCGGCTGGACGATCGAAATCACCGAACGGCAGTCCGGAAAAATGTTCCGGGGATGCATCCGTTCGGGCGCTTCGTCGAAGCGTTCGATGTTGGCGATGCCGACGACTTCGACGCCACCGCCCCCCGCGCCGAGTCTGCGGGCCATCTCTTTGATCATCGCGGAAGTGAGTTTCTTTTTCATTGGGCTACCTCTTCACGGAACTTCCGGTTGTATTTTCGTGTCAGCAATCTTCGTTTCTCGAGGCTGGCCAGGCAGGCGCGCCCGCAGGCGGCCCCCGTCCGCTCGACCGTGTAAAAGCGTCCCATATTTGTCTGGACCGCCCCTGTTGTGCAAAGTAGGCACCATTTGTTGTCGCGTTTTCCATTCTGCAACGCCTTCGCGGGACACTCGTCGAGGCAGGCGCTGCAATCCTCGCAGAATCCGGGAGAGATGACCTCATCCGCCTCAAAAGCGAAATCGCTGAGCAACATGGCACAACGCTGCATAGGGCCGAATTCGGGAGAGAGAAAAAGTCCGTTTTTTCCGATTTCACCGAGTCCGGCGGCATGGGCGGCGAATTTCCAGTCCACATACACATTCGGAGCGGCTTTACCAGGGGCGACCGGGATCGCCATCTCCTGCTTTGCGGTCATCTCCGTGTCATAACCGAACATCGGCACCGCCTCGAACCCCTGCGATTCGATCCAGACAGTAAGATCGTACGTACTCCTGGCAAGGTAATTATCCTCCAGCGAGGAAAACCCGAAGTGGCGGAACGAGGCGCCCATCGCCGGGCTCGTCTCCAGCCCGCGCACCGTCCCCCGGAGGATCCGCCGGGCGATCACAATCAGGCTTTTCGCCTGCGGGAAAACACTGCGCGGATTGTTTTCCGCCGGAATATCCTTAAAGCAATCGAGTGAAGCGACGCCCACCAGATCCGCCCCGAAGGCGCGAGCACGCTCTTTCATTTCAAACGTGTTCACTTTTTCACCTCCCCGATGCCGACCGGACCGCGGGTCCAGACGGCGCGTTTGCGGAACTTCTCCTCAAATTTATTGCCGATCTTCCCTTCGAGAGCGACAAGACAGGCACGGCCGCAACTCGCGGCATAACGGTCGACCGCATCGGAACGGTTTGCTGTGTCGCGCGCGCCGTTGCGGCAGATTTTGCAACTGGAAAGATCAAGAGAAAAAATCGTTTCCCCCCGCTCCTCGCGCATGGCGTTTAAAGGACACGCTTCGAGGCAGGCGCGGCAGCCCGCACAAAGACCGGGGGCCGTTTCGGGATCCCCTTCCAACTCCGCATCGGTAAAAATCATCGCCAGGCGCTGTCGGTGGCCGTACCGCGGCGTCAGGAGGAAACCGCCCCGGCCGATTTCGCCGAGTCCGGCGGCGACCGCCGCGGCCTGGTAGTCCGGGAGAAACGCCTCCCCCGCAATCCGGTGCGACAAAAGGGGTACCGCCTCGAACCCCGCCTCCTCAAGAAACGCGGCAAGATGGAATACCGTCCGCGACAAAAACTGGTCTTCCGACCAGTCCGCCCCGTAGCAGTTGTAGGTGGAGCCGAAGTTGGTCCCCTCCTCAACGCCACGGAACGCCCCGCGCAGAATGCGGTGCCCCACGACAATCACCGAGCGCGTGGCCGGCGCAAGAGTGCTTGGCCGGTGAATTTCCGCCAGGTTTTCCAGGCGTTTCACCGGAGCGACGCCCACCAGGTCCGCGCCGAAAGCGCGCGCGGCCTCTTTGACCTTCTGACTGCTGACCATAACCGTTTTCCTTTCTGAATTCTGGCTATTGGTTCAAAGGGAAACCCAACGCAAAGGAGATCGATTCCGCCGAAGCTTTGACCCCCTGAATGTATTTTTGCCACAACGCCTCATCCCAAGCTCCGGAGTCGCCCGGCAGAATTGCGCCCAACGCCCCCGCAAGTTCCCCTTCGCGATTGAATACCGGGGCCCCCGCCGCGGCGATCTCCGTACCGCGCACAAATTGGGAATAGCCCTGCCGGCGAACGCGCGCAAGCTCTTCCAAAAACTGGAGATCCTCCTCATTATTTCCGGCACTCTGCGCAAGCAGCACCTGCAACTCCTCTTCGGCGGCATACGCCGCGCAAATTTTTCCGCAGGCCGAATGCCGCACCGGATGCACTTGCCCGATCACCATCCCGCCGTCGCCGTGGAAAGCCTGCGGGTATTCCGTGCCGATAATCAATGAAAAACCATGGTGGTTCGCCGTCAAAAAAACCGGGGAACCCAATACTTCAACCAACTTCTGCATGTATGGGCGCGCCACGTTGCGCAAAGCGAGTTTTTTCAGGCGGGCGTTCGATAAGTTCAGAATCTTCAGGCTGATCCGGTATTTCCGCCGGATCGTCTGCTCCACATAGCCTGTGTCCACCAACGTTTTCAGCAATCGGCAAATATGACTCGGCGGCAACGAAAAATGTTCCGCCAACTCCTTTACCGAACATTCATCGGCTTCCGATGCAAGGTGCTCGAGTACCGCAAATCCATTCTGCAATGTATTATTCATATTCATTTAATTCCATATATTAGAATATATGCCATTAAAATACCACGTCCCGGAATAAATGCAAATAAAAAAGAAACTTTTTTCACCATTTTTCCACTTGACTGTTTTCCGCATAAAAAACGCACCCCTTAAAGTTGGAACCAACTTTGGGGGTGCGAATCGAACCTCAAGAAAAATTCCTCAAGGTTTTTCCCGGGAACCGGGCACTTACGGCGTCCTGTACTTGTCCTTCCAGGGGGCGCCAATTGTTTTGGAGGAGATCATGCGAATGATTTTGAGGGGGGAATAGCCTTCCGTCCACGTCAGGCTCAGTCCGTTTTTGCGGAGCTCCGCACCGGAGTACAGGCCAAGGCGCTGCGAACCGACCATTTCGTCGAGGAACCATTCGCCCTGCGGAACGGCGAACACGGGAACCGTGTACGTTCCGGGCTTCTCCTGGTAGGCCAACAGATAATGGCGTTTGAGGCTGTCGTTCTTCGCCTCGAAGAAATACTGGAGCGGGGCGTCTTTGAGGGGATTCTCCACCCCGGCCCAGTCGGCGATTTTGCCCATCATTCCGGCAAGACGCTTTTCGCCGATGTCCGGCGTGCCCCAGAAGACGACGACTTCACCCTTGTCGACGCGGTGCAGCGAAACGGCCGCGCCGCCGTCGGCAAAGCGGGCGAGGACCTTCCCGTCGGAGGCTTCGTGCCCCGGGTAGTAGCCGAAGTAATCGGTTTCCGGAATCCAGCGGTACGGGTACTGCCAGAACGTGGCGCGCACCTCTTCGCTGTTCAGTTGGGCGCGGAAGGATTCGAAGGTCTGGAAGCGGATCGTGCTCCCGGCCTTCAGGAACGGAGCGCCTTCCAGGACGATGGCGTCCACGGCCAATCCTTTGGGGCAGTACGCTTTTTCCGGCGGACGGATGCCCAGCTTGCGGAGAAGCATAAACGTTTCCGGCCCCGCTTCCGGCGCGTATTTTCCGGTGTTCGCGCCAATAACCAACCGGGCGCCGTTCTGCGCGGCGCGAACGTAGAGGTCGAGCGTTTCCGCGGAGATGACTTCGTCAAGAAGATTCGGGACGATGAGCTTGTAGGTCCCAAGCTTGGCGGGCACAAGCTCCTCGTAGGGAACCGAGTCGGCCTTCAGGAGCTCGAACCAACGTTTGAGATCGTCGCTGCGGGCGCGGAAAACCGTCCGGTGCTTGGTGTAGAGTGTGTAGGGATCCTGGAGGACAGCGGCCTGGCGGGGTGGCGCGACGACATTGATCTTGTGCATTTCTGACAAAATCGTCTTGTATTTCTCGAACGAGTCGTAGGCGAACGCGCCGCCGTAGTGGGCGATCTTTTCCAGCGTCGGGTTCGGGATGTAATAGACGTGCAAATTCGCCCCGCCGCCCGCCGCCTGCGCGAGCATCACCCAGACCGACCAATCCAGCACCCAGCCGCGCTCGGCGGGATCGCCGTAAGCGGCCCAGCGGTGGGGATGGTGCGGCTCGGTAATCCAGCCGATATTGCCTTTTTCCCACGCGTCGATGAATTCGCCGAGGCGTTCGCCATAATGGTTGCCGCCGTTGTGCCCGTAATCAAGCTTGTTGTCCAGATCGCGGTACGCGGAGGGCGCGCCATAGACGATGGTTACGCGGTCGTCGTCAAACGAACGGATGTGGTTGACGGCCGTCGGGATCCAGATCTTCGTGGAGAGCGCTGCTTTGAACCGGCAGAAGTCGATCCATTGCAACCGGCGGTCCGGATCCGGGCCGCCGCGGAAATCGGGCATGGGGACGGTAACGTCCGCCCACGAGGCGTAGGTTGTTCCCCAGCGTTTGTTCAAACTTTCGATGGTGTGTTTGTCGCTCTCCTTGAGGAATATGCGGAACCCGGCGATGCTCGCGGGGGAGTAGCCGACAATGGTTCCCATCCAGGGCTGGTCCACCACCGTCCACTCGCCGCCGGGCTGCATAATATAGTAGCCTTCGAACGCGGCGTGTTTTTTATAACGGTCGAAAAGAGCGCGGTAGGATGCAAGCCAGAGTTTCTGGGTGTTCGGATCGGTTACCGCGTACGCGCCGTAGTAGCCGTGTCCGGCGGCGATGGTGCCGTCGTAATTGAACTGGCGCGAGTACTTGAGCCAGCGGTAGAGGTTTTTCCCGTGCTCGTCGGCATGGGCAAGGCGGACGGTTACGCGGCACCCGTAGTCGGCGGCGCTCTCCATGATGCGGTCGAGCATCGCGAAATCGAACACGCCGGGGAGCACTTCAAAATCAACCAGGTCGATCATATAGGTGAGGCTGGATGCCATTTCGCGCGAGTTCAGCAGGAACTCACGGAAATGCGCTTCCGCCTGCGCCTCGCTCTTAAGCGCTGTGGCCTTGATGTTTTTGGCCGGTTCCAGGTACGTGGTCCTCTGGTAGGGGAAACGCTTGATTTCACGCCGGTCCACCTTTGCGCCCGCGCGGTCGAGAGTTTTGGAGAAATCGGTCTTGTATCCCAGGAAATAGGTCTGCGAATCCACGACTTTGCCGTTGTCCTTGAGATCGATCCGTAAACGGTACGCATCGCGTCCCGCCTGGGGTTTCGCGACGATATCGAACGCGGCGAAGGGGGCGTTGCCGAATTCGACGGCGCGCGTCCCGCTGTCGAGCGCTTCGTCGTAGCGGTAACCGAAAAGCGTCCACTCCATGTCCAGCTTGGCCTTGCCTTTCGGGAACACGCGGAGCGCCACGGAAAGCGGCCTTCCCTGTTCGTACACGCCGCGTCCCGGATGCATTGCATTGATGCGCATGTAGCCCAAGGCGGGGGCCGTGTCGATGGATACGGAAACAGGCTTTTTCGTATCCGGGTTGCCGAGAACCTGGCGGCGGAAATAATCGGCGGAAACGACGGAACCGTCTTTATTGGTGATCTGGTATTGAATCCAGTAATTGTCGTCGGGACCGAGGGGGATTTCGAGCTTCTGGCGGCGGCTGGCCACATCGTCCGGATCGAACGAAACGGCGCGGCTGAATTCACCCACGGGAACACTCTGGAATTCGTTCAGCACCTGGATCGCCACATTGTACGAACCCTTCTCTTTGAGGAGGCCGTCGAGGTAGGCGAACGGCGTTTCGTAGGGAATCAGCCGCCCGATGACACCGAATTCGCCCAGCGCGACGCGTCCGGCGACCGGTTTCGGCGGATCTTTCGGCAAGGGAAGGTTGCTGTTGATGTATTGGCGGATGGTGAGCTTGAAGCCGATCAATTCCAGCGCGCCGTCGGGGCGGGCGTTGCCGGGTTTTCCCTCCACCACATACACTTCGTTGGCGGCGGCTCCAGCTTCGCCCGCGTAGAAACTCGTCGTCATCCACTTGCCCCATCCGGGGCCGCCGGATTGGATGTGCGGGAACTCCTTGGGCTCAAACACAAAGAGCTCGCCCTCCGCGTCGCGGACGACGGGGCGGAGGAAAATTTCGGTGGATTTCTGGTTGTTCTTGCTTAAATTGAGCTGCTCGTAGACGATGCGCTCGGTCGACGGCGCGAGTTTCTGCGGCGTTTTCAGGAAAATATCCGCATAACCGTAGTGGAACGAACGGTGTCCACTGCGGGACATCTCACCGAGCTTGATCTCGAAGTCAAGGAAGGCCGCGCCCCCTTTTTCCGTAAGTTCCGCCCGGTTTCCCGGCGCCGTGGCAACGTTCCACTGCGACACTGGCAGCGGCGACGCCCCCTGCGTCCCGATGGCGAGGGCGAGCGCCCCCAGTAACGAACCAACGTATTTAATCATTAAGCATTCTCCTTTTCTGCGTTCTTAAGGCCCCAGCAGGCAGCCAGGATATGAATCGGCGCGTATGTGTGGTGAAATTCGTAATCGATTTTCCGCGCAGCGGCGGAGAAGCGGAGTTTTTCGGCGGGCGAAATCGCGAAACCGGGGGCGAGGAGTTTGATGAGCATCCCTTCGCCGATTTCGCGCACGGCGCAAAGGGTTTCGCGGAATTCATCGGTCGGCAGCGGCTTCACGTACACGATGCCGTGGCACGGCTTTTCATCCAAATACGCGAACGGACGTTTCCGCCAATCGCCGTTGCGGTGGCCCAGGAATCCGTGGAGCTTGCGGTACAATCGGTCGAATTCGTCCAAACTCCGCATGGAAATTTGCGCTGTTGTATGGAGAACGTCGCAAAGCGCGTCCTTCAACGCCCCCTCTTCCTCCACCTCCCAGAGGAGGCGCTGTGAATACTGCATTTGCAGCAAAGCGAACGCCGGGAACCACGGGTGGCGGGTGATTTTTGCCGCAAAGGGGAGCCCTTCGCGGAGGAAGGGAAGGTACAAATCCCGCCAATGTTTGTCGCCGGAAACGCTCCACGCGGCGGCGTAGAACATCGGAAGGCGCAGAATTTCGTGCTCCTCGGTGCCGTGGCCCCACATCTGGCAGACCATGCCGGAACGGTCGTCCACACGCGGGAGCTCGTAGTTGGTTTCCGGAGTAACGAATTTTTCGCAGCGCCGGGCGATGTCGCAAAGAATCGTTCGGATCTCCTGTTTCTGCGCGTCCGTCGATAGACTGGAGCGAAAGAATTTCCACCATGCATAAATGAACAAGGTGTACTGGTCGCGCGAACTGTTGATAAAGAATGATTTCTTATCAACCGGGGAGATGCTCCGCGCAAGAAAACCCGGCTTGCCGGAGATGGTGGCGCAGCGCCGCATTCCTTCGAACACCTTTGCGGCGTACTCACGGAGCGACACATCGTTGGTCGCCTCCCACCGCTCGATGAGCATCAGAAGGGCGGGGCCGCCGTTGAGCATGCTGTCCTCCATGCCCGTATTCCACGAACAGCAATTCGGGAAATGGAGCGCGATCTCCTCCGGAGTCGGCAGATAGCCGCACAAAGGATCGGTCGGGTGGTCGGTCAGGCCGTCGTAAAAGAGATTCATGCCGGGATGGAACAGCTTATCCCAGCAATAATTCCAGGCGGCCTGCATCATTTCATCGTGGGTCATTTCCGCATTCTTTCCAATTTATAGATGGCAACTTCACGGTTCTTCAAATGTACTTTAATTCCTTCGCTATTCAAGGCGTCCGACGACATTTCCACGTTATTTCCAGGTTGGATCATCTCCGAAACCCGGTACGTCCCCGCCGGAACCGATGGCCGGACAACGCCATCAACCACCTTGGCGTCCCCCTGGGTACTCCGCATGACAAGGAGGTAGAAATTACCGTTCTCCTTGTGTTTCAACAAATTTGTCCAGAACACGCGGGCGCTCGCCGAAACGGGGAGGTTGGCCCCGCACTGCTCCGCAATAGCGCGGAGGAACGGCTTTTCGTGGTGTGGAATGCGTCCCGGCGGTTGAATTTCCCGCGCCCAGACCACGAACACTTTCCCCTTGCCGAAGGGGAGCATGGTGATCCCCGGCAAATTTTTCCCTTTCAAGACCGCCACGGTTTCGCCGGGCTGTTTTCCCGCGTTCCAGAAGTGCCGCACCTGGCCGGTCATGGAGTCGTCGGAAGCCGTGCAAAGCTCCGCATACTGCGATTCGCGGATTTCACCGGGAGGGTTGAAGCCGAACGCGCGGAGGAGCGCCCAGTCGTTCCGCAGATTCTCCACACAGACGCGCCCGGTTCCGGCGTTCATCAGGATGTTGCCGCCGTTGCGGACGTAATCCAGAATGTCGTCGATCACCGCTTGCTCCAGATTTTCCAGACGGCTCTGGGGCAGGACGACCAATTTCGCCTTTTTCCAATCCTTCCCCGGCGCGCACCAGAACGGAACCTGGGAATCGAGGAACAGCATCGTCGCCCACGGATCGCCGCCGGAGAACGCCGTCGAGCGCGCCCGCAGAATCTGCGCGTTGGTGTTCGCGAAATAGCGGACATCTCCCGCGAGAACCTCCGTGGGCTTCAACTCCGTCCAGATCGACTGGAAGCGCTCGTAACGGTCAAGCGCCCACTCCGGTTTGCGGATGACATTGAGGTCCTTCGTCGGCAGAACCCGTTCGATCGGGAAAAACATCTTGCAGCTTGTGTTCACGCCGCCGCCCAGGAGCATGGAAAAAAGGCTCGTATCCAGCCGTGTCGGGTAGTCGGCGGCCCAACGGGTTACGCTCACTTCCTCCGCACGCTGCGGGAGCCCGGCGTCGGCCACGCGGGTCATCCCTTCGCCGAAGAGATCCGGGCGCTCGCAACCGCCGTTGGCGCTCATCATATTGAGTTTGGCGAATTCGGCGGCGTCTTCAAAAATCACGCCGTTTCCGTAGAGCATCAGCAGCCGGTGCGGGTCGGCGGCGCGGGCCGCTTTGGCGCAGTCGAGGAAGAACGAGCGGATCGCCTCCACACGGAACCGGAGCCAGTCGAGACGGAACTTCGGCGAGGCCGAATCATCGTCATACCGCGGGGGAACGATTGCGTCGAACGAGGCGAATTTCGTCCCCCACGCTTTGTTGGCCGCGCCGATGTCGGCGTATTTTTTCGCCATCGTTTTGCGGTAATCGGTCAGCGTAAGGGGATCGAACCCCTCGTACCACCCGACATACGGCGCTTCGCCGGGATGCTCGACCAAATAATAGTATCCCTGCGTCGCCGCGTGGTTGCGGGTCTGCAACACCGTGCGGCGCACGAATTCGACGCGTCCGTCGCGGATGGCCGGGGAGTGGAACTGGTTCAGCCGCGCCCCGTGGAACAAGTACATTTTGTGGCCGAAAATATCCCCGTCGGCGTTCATAGTGTAGTCCGAAGGAACCCATTCCGGCGGATCAAACGTCGGCCAAACAAGCACTTTGAACCCTTTTTGCGCGGCGTAATCCAACACCGCGTCCAGCTCGCTGAAATCATAAATCCCCGGCAGCGGCTCCGCCTTGGCCCAGGATACCTGATATTCAAAATCCTTGGAAACGGAACCGACCAAATCCATCATGCCCCGGATTTTCACCAGCTCATCCACGCGGTTGCCCATGTGCGGCATCAAATGGAACATCGGCTTGGGGCCGTCGATCAACTGCCGCGCTGAAGGGGTTCCCGGCGGGAGTTTGAACGCTGTTTTTTCCGGATCGGACTTTTTGCCGATCAGGCGCGTCAGGGAATCGATTTCAGCTCCTTTGTCCAGAACCGTAACACAAAAATCGTAAGCGCCCGGCGCAAGTTTGGAGAGATCGAAGACCATCGTTCCCGAAGCGGGAATTGTGGCTTTTTCGCTGAAAAGGAGGTTTTTCCCCGCATCCCGCGCTTCCGCATGGACGTTTTTTCCCGCCGCGTCGAAGAAGCGGACGGCAACCTTCCACGGTTCCTTTTCGCTCCAGACAAGCGCGGCGCGTTCCGGCGCAATGCGGATCATCCCCCTGCCGACGCGAGCTTCCGCCTTGATCGCGGCCGCGGGCACCCCCGCTTCGCCTTTTACAATGAACAAACGGTATTCGTGTTCCAGAAAACGCGGCTTTTCGCGCGTATCCGTCCAGCGGGTGTTGACACGCACCCAATACGTCCCCGGTGTCTTGAGGGGGAATTGAATGCGTTTTTCCAGTTGAAGCACCACGGGAACGGAGGATTTGGGATCAAGATCCAATTCCTCGCTCCCGGTCATGAATGGTTGTCCGGCGTAGTCGCGCCGAATTTCCCAATCAACCTCGAAGCGTTTCCCCCGGTGAAGGCCCAGGTCGGCAAAGGAGATCGAAGGCAGCCCATCCACTTCGCCGAAGCGCTCCGCGTCGTCGAACGCATAGTAATACGCGCTCGACTTCCGGTCGGTGTCCGTAAATTGGAAATCCCGCAAATACAACGTGTTCTTCCGGGGCTTTTCAGTGCGCGGCGCAAGCTCCAGGGCCACAAGCGTTACGGGGAACTTGAGCGGCTGCGGACCGGGGGATCCCAGGCGGACAAAGCTCTCGCGCAACGGATCGCGCAATCCTTTCACCCGGACGCGCACTTCGCCGAGGCGCTTGAGCCCGCCGCGAAAACGCGCCCCAAGGAGCATGCCGCCCTTGAGCGTCGCGTTGGAGGTTGTGAGCATCCGGAACTCCGTTCCGTTCGCGTCGCGCACGATCGGGTTCAAATCAAGCTCGTACACATTGTCCATCGCGGCGCGAAAGGAAAGCTCGTTCCCCTCCGGAACGGCCAGGGGCGTCTTCAGCATCAGCCGCACCGGCGTAGCCTTGGTCAATGCATCGAGCGTGAGCGCAAGCCGCCCCTCTTTCACCGTCATGGGGACATTTGCCTGCGCCTGCCATCCCTCCGGCGTACCGAGCTCCGGCAACGCCGTTTCGCCGCCAAAGGCGCTGAACGCCGCGAACAACAAAAAACATTTTTTCAACATAAATTTTTACCAGGGTTTTGCGTTGGGGTGGCCGATTGTGCCCGTCCCTATGGGGCAGCAGGTCGCACTCGTGCTCGGGAAACCGGTGGGATTGTGAATCGGGAGGATGCCTCCGGCTTTGAACGCCTCGACATGCCCGTCGGCAAACTGAAAGTTGTTGTTCAAGTTGTGGAGCCACAAGAGATCCACTTCACGAAAAATGGAGGCTCCCCCCTTTGTGTCCGCATGAATAAACCGCCGGCTGGGTTCCTTCAGTTTTTCAATTTTATGAATTTTCTTCGGGTCCCCGCTGCCGTCCGCCGACATGGAACGGAAGAAAAGCGCGTTGGTTCCATATGTCGTTCCGCTGCGCCAGAGGGCGTTGCTGAATCCGTGCAGCGTAGGCAACTCCCAGCTTCCGCCGCCCCACAAACTCGGGCAAACCGTCGCGGCGGTGCCTTTTTTGTTCTGCCAGACCTCGTACGTCACGCCGGGGATGTACTTGTTGTAAACCAGCAGCATGATGACGCTCTTGTTCGTTGCCCCCCCGGTTGTTTCCGCTTCTTTCAACAGGAAGGGCAATGCTTTTACTTGTTCCGGCGTGGCCAGAAATCCGGCATTGTCGTCCATGTACATCGCCCAGGCGACGCCGATTTGCTTAAGATTCGAGAGGCATTTCGCCTGTTTCGCCCTCTCCCGCGCCGAATTGAGCGCCGGGAGGAGCATGGAGGCGAGGATGGCGATGATGGCGATCACCACCAGAAGTTCGATCAACGTAAAAAGCGATGCTTTTCTCATATCTCCTCCTTAAGCCTTTGCGATGGGGTTTTTGAGTTCGTTTTCAAAAAGCGCCTCCACGTCCAAACGGGGACGCAGCACGCCGGTTTCCTGGTATTCCTGAAAGGATGCGAAAATTTCCCGGACGGTTTCACGGAGGTCAAATCCGATGTACTTCACCGGCAGCGGATCCGGGGGTGTTACCGACCAGTTGTAGTGCGAAACAATCTTCAGCTCCTCCGGCAGGCAGATCCGGGTGGAAGCCACGCCGCGGACCACCGGAATCGTGTAGTTGTCGTCGCTGATGAAAATGCCGTCCGGGCGCTCCTCTTTGGGATACCCCAGCAGGAGCCGCGCAATCTGTCCTGCGACATCCCTGCACGTAAGGGAGATACGGAAACTCCACTCTTCCGGCGCGTAAAGGCCCCGGCGCGCAACCTCTTTTTCGTACGTCCGCGTCATATCGGAATCGCCGTTGTTGTGGAACACGGCGATGCGGCGGCATCCCTCCGACTCCAGATAATCCAACGCGCGGATCACCACGTCGGGATCATGGAACGCCCGGAGCTGCATTTGTTGCGCGCCTTCGACCAGCGTCGGAACCGATTTGGGAATCCCCGGCGCCGTGTACGCCGAATAACCGAGCGCCGATGGTGAAACGTCAAAAAGAAAAATCACCCCGCAAAGCAAATGATCCTGAATGTCCTTAAGGAGCTGTTCCGCCGTTTCCTTCGATTTCTCGAACTGCCGGTAAACCACCAGCTCTTTTCCCATCGCGTCGGCAACCACCCGCGCCGTCTGGACATATTCCATCCAGAAACGGTTCTCGTGCTCGTCCCGCGGAACGGCGATTCCCACACGTGTAAGGTGCGGCGGGAACGCGCTCACAAACAATCCCTGCCGCTCCAGGCTGCTTACAAAACCGTCCTGCTTGAGCTGGCGCATCACCTGCTGCAACGTAATCCGGCTGACCGAAAACTGTTCTTCCAACGCATCATACGTGGGAAGCCGGGAACCGGGTTCCCAGCGCTTCTCCACAATCTGGCGGCGGATCGCCAGATCGACATTCTTCCATTTCGGTATTTCTGTGTTTATCATCGCTTCTCCTGTGTAGCATCTGATGATATTATAACAAACACAGAAACAAATGTCAAGCCCCTTCCAATAAAAATCTTCTTTTTTCAGAATGCATCCTGTAAAAAGATTACCCCCCGGATATTATATAAAACCTTGCTTTACTTGCCGGAAGGATTTCGCGACGGAAAAATATTCGGCACAACAAGCCGCGACAAAGTCGTATATGAATGCGATTTCCATGTTTCCGTTTCTCTCTGTCAAGGAGGAAAAACAACTTTCACACAGGATTCACAAAGAAGATAAACAGGAATATAAAGCCGCGCCGAATACTCCGATCCAAGCCTCAAAGACCGAGGGCGGGGAGATAGACGCGGTTGGTGGGCTGGTTCACAAGATCACGGCTCTTGACGCGGACGCCGGTCAGGCGGAAAAAGAAGTTTTCCAACGCTTCCGTTTCGGCGATTCCGCCGGAACCGCCGACCGCGTTGGGATCGATCAGAAGAACGGCGTGTCCATCGAAGTTGCCCGCGCGTGAAATCAACTTTGCGGCAATACGCGCGGAGTTGCCGACTTGCTGCGTACGCAGGAAACGCGCGCGGTCCGCAAGAGGCACAAGGCCGATGCCCGACAGCGGGGTAAACGTATACTCGTACTCGTCCGACGCGGAGAAAGAGGCCGCCGAATACCCCGTTCCATCCAAACTGCCCCCTGTGGCCGATGCCGTGGCCTTGGGATCGTAAGGGATCCTTGTGGCGATACCCACGTCGCGGACGGGCGAAGACCACGTGGCAATGTCGTACCCGTCGCCCACGCCTTCTTCGGACGTCGATTCCTCTTCCGTTGCGGACTGATGCATGGCCAATTCCGCGTTGAGGCGGGCGTTTTTGTAAATCCTCAGGCTGTTGATCCCCATTCCGGCGACAAACAACAACCCGAGAATCACGGCCAGAATCCCGATCAGCCCCACGACGAGCTCCATGATCGCCTGCCCCTGTTCGCGCCGTTTCATCGCTCAGTTGACTCCCGGAGGACCGACCGGCGAGGAACCGCTCGGCGTGTAGCCGGTCCGTGTTTGGCAGCGGACGCTTTCGTTGGTTTTGAATTCACCCGCGGCGTTGTATTCGACATACTGGCCGCCCATATAATAGCGGCGCCTTTCCTTGTCGTGGTACAGTGTGCCGTTTGTCGCCTCGCGCGGCGGATTGTCGTCGTTGCCGATGTAGGCGGCCTGGAGCCATCCGGGGCCATCGGCCGACGCGGGGTACCGGTACGTGGTGCCGAAAAGCATCGCCGGCGGGAAGTCGGAGAGCGAACCGGTGAAATCGGGATTGTATCCCCGCTTCCGCCAATCGGCGTCGCTGAGAAGGCGCAGGGCCTCCAGGTAATATTGCCCCGTCATGCCTTCGGTTTCTTCCGTGTCGTTGATGTCCTGAATCTGCGAAAGGGCGATCAGGAAGCGGGCGAGCGCCGTGAAGTTGATCTGGAAAACCGTGAAGTTTTTCAAGTACGTCGGAATGCGGGCCGTCTGGCCGAAAACCGGGAGGACGATCGGAAGAGCCGTCGGCGACTCGCCGCTCGGAAAAGCGCCGACCGCCTGCGCGGTGGAACCATTGCGGTTGTCGAAGTTCTGTGGATAATTGCTCCCCAACCGCACGGAGCGGGAGGTGAAGGCGTTTTCCGATTTCATGCTCTGCAGCGGCCGGTTCGGATCATTCACCGGGCGGAAGCGGAGGTGTTCGGTATCGACGAATGTTTCGGCGTACGCAACGGCGCCGTTGTAATGAAAACTCTCTTTCAAATCGGCCCGCAGGCGGCCTTCGCCATGCCAGAGACCGCCCTCCACATCGATGTCGTTCCAAAAACTGTCGTAGAAACACCACCGCAGATAAGGTATTTCCGGGTCGCTGCCTCCGAAATAGGCGCGGGCTCCGCCGAAAGAGGCGGCGTAGGACTGGAACGTGCCATCCTCCACAGAAGAGGAATCCCCGGAAAACGTTACATTCAGGGGCATGATTTCACTCTGACGCGGGAAAGAGTTCGGGCTGTAGTCGATGTCTTTCCACCACGCGCCTTCCGGAAAACTGGTGGATTTAACCAGGTAATTGAGCGTGGCATGGCACCACCATTCCGCATGAATCGCCTGGTAAAGGCCTTCATCGGCAAGCCAGGATGGATTTACGCGATCCAGCCCCGGCGTCCGTCCGTTGGGGCGGACGGCGAGGAATCCGTTGGCGAGGGCGCGAATCATATTTTTGTACGGTTCGCGCCAGCGGTAGTAGTGAATGATTTCCGGCTGGTCCAGATACCGTCCGGATGTTTCCAGGCGCTCCATATAGGAATCCATATCCAAATTGATGTTCCAATTTCCGCTGCTTGCCGGCACGCCGTTTTGTTTGGCCGCCTGTTGCGCCGCGCCGAAGGCGATCAGCGGGGCGACGAAAGCGAGGCGCGACTGCATCTCCGTCAATGCCCGCACGCGCGGCGTGATTGTGAAATCGAGTTCGGTTTTCCCATCCGGAATGGGTTCGGGAGCGGGCGGCGCATCGAGCTCCAGGAGGCTGCGGCTCGCCTTGATCAAATTGATTTCCCCGATCAGGTTCAGCGACTCGCGCTGCCATTCCGCGGCGGTGAGAGCGGCGGATTGTTCGGCGGTTTCGGTTTTTATACGCCCGCGGACGATCAGGAATAAGTTGAAGACGACCATTACGCAGATCAGCAGAATCAGCGTAACCATGACCGCAATCAGAAGAACCTGCCCCCGCTTCCGGCGAATTGCGTTCATTCTTCCGCTCCCCCCGCGCCCGATTCGAGAAAAAGCCGCGAATGATCGAAGCCGCGACCCTCCGCCTTGAGGTCGAACCCCTCGCTCCGGTGCAAAAGCCGCCCGATGGAGGGAAACATCGCCGAAGCCCGGAGAAGGGCGACCTTCGCCCCGGAAGAGGGCTGTCCTTCCGTGCCGGGGGCAAAGAGTTCGATGTCAAGATACGGCGTATCGCCGCCCCGGCTGTCCCAGTATTCAAAGTGTATGCCGTACATGCCGACACGTCCGTACTGCAGATAGTCGCGCCCCCACTGGTACCAGTTGTTCCGGTTCATGGAACGCGGCGGAAACGTGTAGACGGACTGGTCTTTGCCGGACATGCCCAGCGCGGCGAGCCGGGCACTCCGCAGTATGGCGAACGGGGCAAAGCCGAGGTTCCGCGAACGCGCGGCGATGTAACTGGAATATTCCGCGTAAATCTGCTGCACGCACCAGAGGAACACCTGGAAAAATCCCGCCAGAACGAACATGAGCAGGCAAATGCAAAGCAGCGACTCGAGTATGCTCGCGCCGCGCATCGTCCTACGGTTGTGTCGAACACGATTCACGGTTTCTCCCGTTCTTCCATATTGGGTTACTATATCCCAACCGGCGCAAAAATCCAGTCCCCGGGTTGACAAAAAATCGAAACATCAAAAGGAGAATTTTCATGAATCGTCATTTCATCTCCGCCGGACGGGGAATCGCCGTGGAAGACACCGGAAACGGACACCGGATTCATTACACCGGTCCCCTGGAGACCTCTTGCACCTATCGAGGGTATTTTTTGCTCCGCTCCGATCCGGAGTCCGATACGCCGCGTATTGCCGTTACCGACGGACGCTTCGCCGCGCTGGACGACGCGGCGGAATCTCCGGCCGGACACGCCGTCATCAATGGACATGCCCTTTCATTGCCCGCCGCATGGTTTTCGCCGCCGGAGGGATTTGGTTATGTGTATTGCGACTTTTCCATGGATCCAGAAACAGGCGGCATCGAAGCGGAGTACCGCCTCGCGGACGAAATCCCCGTCCCGGAGTCGTTTCATCTGAAAATTCTCCTCGGCATTTGCCGGCGCGACGGAAAGCGTTTGACCCTCTACCAACAGCAGCACGGAATGATTTATGGATTTATTTTCCTGTTTTGCAAAGATCCGGCGCAAGAATTGCTATCTTTTTAAGAGTATCGACTTGCAAGAACGGCTTTTTCGACGTATATTCCTTATCAAGATCATGAAGTCGCGGACGCATCGGGGGGGTGTGCTTCGTGGATTTCGGATGAAGCGAATGCGGGAAATGCCATGCAAAAAATCGCCGAACACATCACCGATATTGTCGGGAATACACCATTGGTTCGCCTTTCCAGGCTCAATGCGGGACGCGCGGAAATCGTTGTAAAACTCGAAGCGTTCAATCCGGGAGGCAGCGTCAAAGACCGCGTGGCCGTCGCGATGCTGGAAGATGCCGAACGCCGCGGACGCCTGCGGCCAGGCGGGGTGATCGTGGAGCCGACAAGCGGAAATACCGGAATCGGTCTTGCGGTGGCCGCCGCCGTCAAAGGCTACAAGCTGATTCTGACCATGCCGGAAACCATGAGCCTTGAACGCCGCAAACTCCTCCGCGCCTATGGCGCTGAATTAATCCTCACACCCGGCGAAGAGGGAATGACCGGCGCAATCACGCGCGCCGAAGCGCTTTGCGCATCCACACCCGGCGCCTTTATGCCCCAACAGTTCGAAAATCCCGCCAATCCCGCCTGCCACCGGACCGGGACGGCGGAAGAAATCTGGCGCGACGCCGCCGGACGCATCGACGCGTTCGTCGCCGGCGTCGGCACAGGCGGAACCATCACCGGCGTCGGCAAGGTGCTCAAGGAACGCAATCCCGCGTTGCAAATTATTGCCGTCGAGCCCGACGCGTCGCCGGTTCTTTCCGGCGGAAACCCCGGCCCGCATAAAATCCAGGGAATCGGCGCGGGATTCATCCCGTCGATTTTAGACCGTTCCGTGATCGACCGCGTCGTTCCGGTTTCCGCCCGAAACGCAGGAAATGTCGCCCGCGCCGCCGCGCGGCAGGAAGGCATGCTGATCGGCATTTCCGGCGGAGCCGCCCTTTCGGTCGCCTTGGACATGAGCCGCCGCCCGGAATGGGCCGGCAAACGCATCGTCGTCCTCCTGGCGGACAGCGGCGAACGCTATTTGTCCACCTGGCTTTTTGACGAAGAGTAGCGATGCAAAACCAATTTTCAAAGTGAAGTGCGCCCCAAAAGTTGTGTCCAACCTTTGGGGCGCACTCCATGTCTGTGCTTCCAATGAGGGTGTGGTGAATAGAAAGGCCAATTATGATATTTGGATCATCAATCTTAATGGGGGCGGCCAAACGCAATTGACCGTCAATGGCAGTGGCGACTGTTTCCCGATTGCCCACGCCGAAGGCAAATGCGTCTACTTTTTCTCGAATCGTTGAATGCAAATGGAGAATTGCACGGAAATCTGGTGCCTGGAGCTCAACGCAGAAAAATGATTGGCAACGCAGTCATCTTCCTCCGAGAGCATCCAGAACGCGGAGTGACTTCCGCTTGGCGGCAGCTGTCTTTATCCGCAAGAACAGGAGTGTCTTCGGCCTAGCGGGAAACCGCGACCCGGTACAGTTTGCGCAACGCCCGGAAGGGGAGTGTGAGAAGCCGTTGCCAGAAAGGGGCTTTGATTTCCCTTTCAACCAAACGATCGAAAGGGACTTTTCCGAGTTTCCGCATAAAACGATCGCGGCGCGGATGCCGCTTCTCCGAAAGGAGCGCTCCCATGTTGGAGGTCAGCGCTTCTTCCGCCCCCAATGTCCGCAGAAGGCGGATTTTACCGCGCACCGCTTCCAATAAGGACTCTCCGCGCAAAGAATGGACAAGAAGGAGGGAAGTGCCCATTCCGTCAAGCTCTTTGTCGTCTTTGGGGGCGCCCCAGAAGTCGGCCAACGAAATTTCACTGTTCCGGCGCATGGTTTTAAAACGGCAGTCGTAACAGGAATTACGCATACAGAGGCTCCGCAGGAACGCGGACATGTACGGATCGCCCCAGCGGTGGACCCGGTAGGGCGCTTTTCCTTCGAAATGCATTCGCATGGAAAAACCGCGCCATCCCTCGGTTTTATCGCGGAAAAACACATCGGTGATCGCCGCGCCGAACCGTTTCCGCTGAAAGTCCAGGTACGTCCGCCAGGTTTTCGGCGAAGGCACGCCGTGGCAGATTAAGTCCACCCGGAAAAGATTATCGTACGCCTTCCCCAAATAGGCGTTGAGTCCTCCTATCTGGCAGGGCGTGCCGGAAAAAAGAACCGTCCGCCCGGCCTCCAAAAACGCTTTCACCCGGGGAAACGCATCCTCCAGCCGACTTTGGACGTATTTGGAGCCGCGAAGCGCCTTGAGCTCTTCCGGTGTTTCCGCCGCGCGGTGGACAATCATCCACTCTTCGTCGAACGCCGCGCCGAAAACAACACCGCCGTGCGCGAGAATTTCGTCGGCGAGCAAAGAGAAAATACCGCCGGAGGAACTTTTATGCCGGACCGCGTCGTCGGCGCCGACCGCCGCAAAGAACAAAGGTTCCCCGGCGGGAATTTCCGGCGGATGCAACACAGGGCAAAGACGCTCGCACATGCCGCAACCGACGCACCGCGCACCGTCAATTTCGGGAAAGAGAAAGCCCTCTTCATTCGGAGCCATGCGCATGCACTGCCGGGGGCAGGCCATGACGCAAGCCGTACAGCCGTTGCAAAGCGCCGGAGGAAATTCCCGCATATCCATAACTCAGGCGCCCTGGAGCTCGCGCAAACGCTGGATGCGTTTGGCGATGGGAGGGTGTGTGCTCAAGAGATTGTCGCCGCCGCCGCGCAGGCCGAGCTTCGGATTGACGATGTACAAAGGAGCGACAGCCTGGCTTGCCTCCATGGGCGTCTTGTCCGCGGCGAGTTTGTCCAACGCCGAGGCAAGTCCGTTCGGATTGCGGGTGAATTCCACGGCGGAAGCATCGGCAAGGTATTCCCGCTCACGGCTCAAAGCAAGTTTGATGAGCGCGGTAAGCAAAGGGGCGAGAATGGCGAGGATAATGCCGATAATCATGAGGGCAGCTTGGATTCCACCGCTGTCTTTGTTGCTGCTCCGCCGCCGCCCGCCGCCCGTCCAGAAGGTGGTGCGGAGGAAAACATCGCTCAATAGAACGATCGCGCCGGCCATGATGGCCATAAGCATGGTGTACCGGATGTCGAAATTGCGGATGTGCCCGATCTCGTGCGCCATAACCCCCTGAAGCTCTTCGCGGCTCAGTTTGTCCAGGAGTCCGGTGGTAATGGCGACGGCGGAATGCGACGGCGTCGCACCGGTGGCGAACGCATTGGGCGCATCGGTGTGAATGATGAACACGCGCGGCATGGGAATGCCCGCCGCGATGGACATTTCCTCCACCACGTTGAAAAGCTGCGGGTGATCGGCCTTCTTGATCTCCTGCGCGCCGCTGAGGGCCAACAGCGTGCCCGAGCCGGCGAACCAGGCGAAAAGGAGGACCAGCGCGGAGGTAATGCCGGCGATCAGGAGGCCGAAACGGAAATTCCCGTAGGCCCCCCCGAAAAGCGCGCCCAAGCCCACAAGCAGGACGCACATAAGCGCCATAAGAATTACGCTGTTGCGCTTGTTGGAAGCGATCATCTGCTGATAGGTTTTGCGCGGCTTCATTTTCAGAACTTCACTTTGGGAGCTTCACGCTCGGCCGAATCGGTGATCTGCCACAAGTCGGCGTCGCGGAAATTGAACATTCCCGCGATGATGTTGGCCGGGAACACCGCGATCGCGGTATTGAAATGCGTGGCCGTATCGTTGTAGTTCTGGCGCGCGAAGGAGATCTTGTTCTCCGTGGAGGTCAATTCTTCCTGGAGCTGCATGAAGTTCTCGTTGGCCTTGAGCTGCGGATAGGCTTCCACTTGCACCATCAGGTTGCGGATGGCGCCGGTGAGCTGGGTTTCCGCCTCGATCTTCGCGCTTGTATCGCCGGAACGCACCGCCATGGCGCCGGAACGGGCCTGGGTCACGCGTTCAAGGACGCCGGATTCGTGCGCGACGTACCCTTTGACGGTTTCGACCAGGTTCGGAATCAGGTCGTAGCGGCGCTTGAGCTGCACGTCGATCTGCGCCCAGGAGTTGTCCACCTGCTTCTTTGCGCGGACAAGGTTGTTGTACATGGTGATGACCACGATCACCGCGACGATGACGATGCCAAGAATGATCAATCCGGAAAGCGCCATTGCAGACCTCCTTTATTCTATTGGTTGTGTTTTGTACTATACTGTTTTTTTTGCTAAAAACAAGTCCTGTTTTCAGAAAACGGACGATTGATTTATAAAAATCCGGCGCTATACTAAACGCATGTCTTTTCTGGAAAAAATCGTGGACGTCCTCGACGCGCCGTTCGGCTGGATGTCGATTGCGCGCAAGCTGCGCTTACTGAATGCGGCGGGAGGCCTCCTCCTCTTCGGCGGCATCCTCCTTTTCCTGCTTCCGGCACCCCGAAGAAACGCGGAAATCCCCGACTTTCATTCGCCGGAATCTCCGCTTGCGGCCGAAATTGTATTGAATCACACCCCGGACGCCCGCCTTGTAACACTGGATATCGCGGCGGATTTCACCCTCCCGGAAAGACGTGCCGATGCGTTCCGCTGGCCTCTGCCCCTCCTCTCGTTGCGCCAGCACAGCCGGGCGCTGGATCTGGGCGTGGACGACGCCGGACGCCTGGTTCTCGCGCGAAGCCGCGCGGAGCCGCCGGAGTACAGATTCACCCCCTGCGAAGATCCCTTTACCCGCCTCCCGTTCGATCCTCTGCCGCCGGGAACAACGTTTCGCGCGAGCATTTTCCAGACAAAAGAAGGCGCCGCGGTCGTTTGTAACGGTGTGCGTTGGGAGGGGGCGGAGAGTCAATTCGCCTTCGATCCCCAAGAAGCGCTGTATGTGATGCACAGCTCCTTCTACCCTGTGGAAAGCGGGGTGAAGGTACGCAATTTCACTTTGAACGCAGTACAACGCAACCCATTGCTGGATTGTTTCCGCACAACGGCGACGGCAACGGGAGCGCTTCTCCTCCTCTGGGCGTTTCTCTGGCGGCGAAAAATGCGGGCGGGATAATATTTTCCGCCTTGCAAAACAGTCGATATGGGGATATAGTTCACCCACATCAGCACGGAAAGCGCAAGGTCTTTTTTTATGTTCAAAAAACAGCTCATCGTCAGCGCCCTTGAACTGGGAACCTCCAAGATTTCCGTCCTCATCGGTGAATCGACGGAGGACGGGCGGCTCAATTTGATCGGAAAAGGCATCGTCCCCTCGGCCGGGGCCGTGGTGAAGGGCGAAATCGTCCGGATGGACGATGTGATCGGCGCGGTGTCGCAGGCGATCATCGAAGCGGACCGTTCCTCCGGCGGGCGCTTCAGCGCAAGCCGCGCGGGGGTCATGACGGTTACCGGATGCGCCATCGACAGCGTGGACGGCGTCGGCAACGTCTTCATCCGCAACGAGGACTGCCGCATTACACAGCCCGATCTCGACGAGGCGCACCGGAACGCGCGCATCCCCTTTTCTTCCATGGGGCGGGTCATCATCGGCAGCTCGGAGTCGTACTTCATGCTTGACGACCAGCGCAAAATCCGCCATCCGCTGAACCAGGCCGCGCGAAAGGTCGATGCGCACATCCACATTGTACACGGAAACACAACCCGGCTGGAAAATTTCCGGAATGTCCTTCAGGAAACAGAATTCGCGGAGCGATTGGACCTCGTATTCGCCCCGATCGCCTCCGCCCAGGGGATCCTCTCGCGCGAAGAGCGCGACAAAGGCGTGCTGCTGATCGATTTCGGCGCGGGCGTAACCGAGTATCTGGCCGAGCTCGACTCCGGCATCCTCGCCAGCGGTCAGCTCCAGATCGGCTTTGATCACGTAATCAACGACTTGGGAGAAGCGTTCAAAATTCCCCGGGAACATTGGAGAAAACTCTGCGAAGACGGTTCTTTGACACGCCTTTTCAACGAGCAATCTTCGCATCTTGAAATCGCCAGCAGCACGGGAAAAGTGCGCAAAATCCCGGTTGCCTCCATTGAAACGGTTGTAGACCTGCGCTTGCGCGAGCTTTTTGAAATCATCCACCGGGCCCTTTCCCGGCAAAATGCGCTCAATAACCTGGCCGCCGGCGGCGTCCTCACGGGCGGCGGCGCGCTTTTCGAGCGGAGCGTGGGCGCATTCCAGAACGTCTTCAACAACATGACCGTCCGCGTGGGCCGCCCCATCGACGTCGGCGGAAGCGCCGGAGGCATCGACAACGCACGGTTCAGTACCGTCTGGGGCGCGCTGAAAATCGCCGAGTCCTTCGCCCGCGAGGGGGAATTGCCCTCATCCGGGGCGCTCGGCGGACTTTTCAATCATCTCGGCGGCTTCCTGGCCGGCATTTGCAAGGCGGGACGCGACATCAAGGAGTCGATCAAACTATGAATACAACCGCGCCTTTCGCCGTCATCGGCCTGGGCGGCGCCGGGGGACGGATCGTCGCCCGCCTCGCGCAAATGGAAGCGGCCAAGAGCCTGCGCCTCCTTGCGCTCGATACCGACCGACGCGCCCTGGAAGCCACGGGCTTGCCGGAAACGGACCGTTTTCTCCTGGGGGCCGATTGGTACAAGGGCGCCGGATGCGGCGGCGACGTTACCAACGGACAACGGGCGATGGGGAACGCCCGGGCGGCCCTCACCGAGTGGCTGCGCGGAATCGCCTTCGTTCTGGTCGTAGGCGGCCTCGGGAAAGGGACGGCCTCCGGCGGAGCGGGGGTCCTTCAGAGCATTGCGCGGAAATTGGACATTCCGATTGCGTTCCAGCTTACACTCCCGTTCTCCATCGAGGGTTACACCCCCCGGCACATCGCCGAGGAAACGCTGCGCCAGGAACTCCTCCCGGTGGCCGACGCGGTTTGGTGCATCCCCAACGATTTGCTGTTCTCCACCCTTCCGAGCACGACGTCGCTTGAGGATGCGTTTCGTTTTTCCGACACGGAGAACGCCCGGACGGCACTGGCGCTGACCGGCATTCTGCGCTACGGCGGACTTCTTTCCGTACAAATGGCCGACTTCAGCGCCCTCCTGAAACAGAAAAAGAGCGTCTGCTCCCTGGGAAGCGGTTTCGCGACAACAATGGAGCACGGCGAAGCGCGGTGCTCCGCGGCGCTGGAGCAATTGCTGGAATCTCCTCTTCTGGGCGGACGCGAGAAATTGGCTTCGGCCGACGCGGTGGTCGTTTCGCTCCTGGGCGGCGCGGATCTTTCGATCGGCGAAACACGCGAGGCGCTGGCGGCGCTGGGTCGCTTTACACGCCCCGACGCAAAGCTCCTTGTTTCCGCCGGAACAACGGCGGAGCTGAACGGCGCGGTTCAACTTGTGGCGCTCGCCATTTACTACGATCCGCTGGACGCGCCGGAACAGCAAAAGACGGCCGAAAACGCCGTTGTCCGTCCCCGTCCCGGCCGCCGCCGGTCGGATCCGGTGAATGATATGATGGACGATCTTCCGCTGGAAACCTTCACCAAGGGAATCATGGAACAAACGCTGCCGGTGATGCACAACAACGAAGATCTGGACATTCCAACATACCAGCGCCGGCGCATTTCCCTGGACATCGGCCAATAACAATGCCGTACGAATACCATCCTTCCGAACTGCCCAGTTCGCCCGGGGTGTACGTTTTCCGCGACCGTTTCGGCCAGGTGATCTACGTGGGGAAAGCGGTGAATCTGCGCCGGAGGCTGGGGAACTATTTCCAGCCCGCGCGCCTTGGACGTGCCGATGCGAAGCTCCGTTCGCTCATCCACTCCATCGAGGATGTTTCGATCCAAACGGTACGCACGGAGGCGGAGGCGCTCCTGCTCGAATCGCGCCTCATCAAGGATTTCGCCCCTTATTACAACATCCTGATGCGCGACGACAAGCGTTACCCGCTCCTGAAGTTGGATGAACGCGAAAAATTTCCCACCCTCCGCCTCGCCCGCGTCCGTAAAGACGACGGCGCGCGCTACTTCGGTCCGTTTCCGAACGGAACCGCGCTGCGTGGAACCATGGAATTCCTCCTCAGCCGCTTCGGACTGCGCGGCTGCGCCAGCGACAATCCGGACGCGGACACCAGGAAACGTTGCCTCAAACGAGTTGTCCGGGATTGTTCCGCGCCCTGCGTCGGCGCGGTTTCCCCGGCGGAATACCGTGAAAAAGTAGCGCAAGTCATCGCCGTCCTCCAGGGCGATATCGGCGAACTCTCCGCCGAACTGAAAAGCCGCATGAGCGTCGCCGCGGAAACCGCGCGTTACGAAGACGCGGCAAAATGGCGCGACATCCTCGGCAATCTCGAAACCGTTTTCGGTCGCAGGAACCGGATTTTTGCCCGCGCCGAACTCCCGGGAAGTCCGGGCGGCGAGGCGGCGACGGCCGCGTTGCAGCAAAATTTGGGTTTACCGCATCCCCCCCGCCGCGTGGTTGGGTTCGACATTTCCAATATCATGGGAACACTGGCGGTGGCAAGTCTTGTCTTTTTCCAGGACGGCCGACCGGACCGCGAAAACTACCGCCTTTTCCGCATACGAACGGTGGAAGGAAGCGATGATTTCGCCATGATGAAAGAGGCGATAACCCGTTATTTCAGCCGCCTTATGCGCGAGAAACGCCCGTTCCCGGATCTTGTCATGGTCGATGGCGGCAAGGGGCAGCTCTCCAGCGCGCTCGATGCATTGCTCGAGCTCAAGGCTCCTCCTCTGCCGGTCATCGGCCTGGCGGAAAAAAAAGAGGAAATTTTCCTCCCCGGAGCCCACGATCCTCTTATTCTGGATCGCCACGATCCGGCGCTGCGGATGCTTCAGGCCCTTCGCGACGAAGCGCACCGCTTTGCCATCACCTACCACCGCGCATTGCGTCAAAAACGGCTGACCGAATCGATCCTCGACGATCTGGAGAATGTGGGAAAAGTGCGCAAAACGCAACTTCTCCGGGCATTCGGCTCCGTACGCGCGCTCCGCCGCGCCACCCCGGAGGAGATTGTGCAAAAGGTCCCCGGAATCGGCATGACTTTGGCGGGAAAAATCGTTGCCGCGCTCGTCAAACCAATCTTGAAAAAACCGGAAGAAGAAGTATGATACGAAATGAAAGTTTTTTTCCTTTTCTTTTGGGCTGCTCTTTGTTCTTCCCTATTGGCACAGGAGGTTCTCATGTCTGAAATCCGCTCGAATCATCCGCGCCTGCTGGTTGCGGACGATGGGTTTGCATCGCTCCGCCGCAATGCGGAATCCCCCGTAGGCTCGGTGTTCGCCGAACGCATCGTGTACGATGCGCGCAAAATGCTCGGCGCGCCCCCCCAACCGCGAACCATGGAAGGACGGCGCTTGCTGCAAACATGCCGTTTCATCCTTTACCGGATCAACACCCTTGCCGTGGCATACCACCTGACGGAGGAGGCGGCGTTCGCCGAACGGGCAATCCGCGAAATGACGAACGCGGCGGCGTTTCCCGACTGGAACCCCTCCCACTTTTTGGATGTGGGCGAAATGACACTTGCCCTCTCCATCGGCTACGACTGGCTGTACGACAAGATGACGGAGGCGGAACGGGAACTTGTGGCGCGGGCGATTGTCGAGAAAGGCCTCCGCCCCTCGTTTGCAAGCAAGCAGTGGTGGGTGAGAGGAACCAACAACTGGAATCCCGTCTGCCACGCGGGCATGGTGGCCGGCGCGTTGACGGTAATGGAACGCGAACCGGAACTCGCCCGAAAAACCGTGGAACGCGCCGTCAACGGCGTTCCCGTTTCGATGAAAGCGAGCTATTCGCCGAACGGCGCCTACCCGGAAGGGCCGATGTATTGGACGTACGGCACGGAATTCACCGTCATGCTCCTTGCGCTCCTGGAAGGGGCATTCGGGCACGACTTCGGCCTTGCCACCCAAACAGGATTCGATAAAACGGGCGATTTTTACCAGGCGTCCTCCGGGCCGTCCGGGTTGTTCTTCAACTACGCGGACTGCGCCCGGAAACGCGAGAGTTCCATCGCGATGATCTATCTTGCCCAAAAATTCAACCGCCCCGATTGGTTCGGCAAAGAAGAACGTTCCTTGCTATTGGAATACGCAAAAAAACGTCCGAAAGCCATTCATTCGGAGGGAAATCGCCTCCTCCCCCTCTCGCTCCTTTTCATGGACATTCCGGAAGCAACGCCGGAAGCGGCCCCCCTTTCGTATTACAGCGGAGGACGCGCCCTCGTGCCGATCGGCATTTGCCGCAGCGACGCCACCCCCCAGGCGGCCTACCTCGGCATCAAGGGCGGTTCGCCGAGCGGACCGCACGGCCACATGGACGGCGGGTCCTTTGTTTTCGAGAGCCTCGGCCACCGCTGGGCGCTCGATCTTGGAATGGAAAACTATACGGCGATCGAACTTGCGGGCATACGCCTCTGGGACGGCGCGCAGAACGGCGGCCGTTGGACCCTCTTCCGCCTGAATTCGGAAAGTCACAATATTCCGGTCATCGACGGTGCGCCTCAAAATGTGAAGGGGAAAGCCGTTTTTCGCCATTTCGGTCCCTTGGGCGGAACCTTGGATTTAACAACCCTCTACACGCCCGCGCTGACCGGGGCGACACGAAAATTCACCCTCCTCCCGGAACGCGGTCTACGCATCGTCGACACTTTCGAAGGCCTCCATCCGGGGGCGCATGTCCGCTGGCAAATGTGTACGGACGCCGAAATCCATCCGCAGGAGGACGGTTCACTCCTCCTCTCCCACGGAAAAACTTCCATGCGTCTGACAAAAAACACGCCGGATCCCTGGGATATCTTCTCCGCGGATACCCTCATCGCTTCCGCCGAATCGAAAAACCCCGGCGTTACAATGATCCGTTTCCACAGTCAAGTGTTGACCGGCGGCTCCCTCTTACTCGAAGTGAATCTCTCTCCAAAACAATAAACCCAAACGGACACAACGGTCCCCCACTGCCGACGTTCGTCCTCAGTGCCTTGCGGCGCAACAGGGCCGAAGAGCCCTGTCCCCATTATTATTCGGTGCGGGCCGAGGGGGATGGATTGGCATGGCAATGGGGACCGACCCGAAGGGATTCCGGAACACCGCACAAAGGCGCAGCCCTTGATGCGCCCGCCTTTCAGCGGGTTAACGCAAAGCGCCACATAAAGGGTTGAATGGGGTTGAAGCCGCATCGCGGCTTCAAGTAAGGCGGCAAAGCCGCCACCGCAACCGCAAACAGAACACCCCAGCCCCCCGCCTCTCAACCGGCCGAACGTCGCCACCGGGCATCTCGAATGGAAAAAGAGCACAAAAAAAGGAGGCCGAAGCCTCCTTTTGTGTAATCCTCAACCGAGGTCGTGATTACGGTGTATTCGGGAAAATGTTGGACGCGCCGCGATTCGCGGAGGTGTACCACTGGGCACCGGCGAAACCGGCAACGTGACCATCATGGAACAGGATGTTGCCGTATTCATTGTGGTTGATTGCACCAGTCTGGGTCTTGGCCGCGTTGTCGAAGTCAGCCGCGAGACCGGAGTCGGCACGACCCCAAGCGTTGCTGTCGCCTTCCATCATCATACCGGCGAAGGCGTAGTCCGAAAACAACGTGGCCGGGGTGGCATCGCCGTTGTAGTTGGGGGCGGCCAGGGGAACAGTGCCCGTCCCGCGGGTGGTGGTGGTGGACGGACAGGCGTACACGCCGTAGTCGGTCAGGTAGTTGTTCTTGCGGAGGAGTTCCAGGCCGAGCGCGCCGGCGGCAGCCGGGAAACGATCGGAGTAGTCGATCGTGTACTGCTTGAGGGACAGGCCGATCTGCTTCAGGTTGCTGACGCAGGAAATACGGCGGGCCTTCTCACGGGCGGCGTTCAGGGCCGGCAGCAACATGCCGGCGAGAATCGCGATGATCGCGATCACGACGAGGAGTTCGATAAGGGTGAACCCACGACTTTTCTTCATTTTTCTTCTCCTTGGTTTTGTTTTGCCGCTTTACAAGCAGCGCCTTGTTTGCAGTTTCCGTGTTTTCTTGGAAAACCTGATTATATTCTAGCAAACTTTCTCATAAAAAGCAAGCCGGTGAAAACAATTTTCCCCCTTTTTTACGAAAAATCCTGTTTTCCCCCATTTTACTGCACTTTATACATATCAATTAGCGCAATAAAACATTCATAGCATTTAGGCGGCTTGTTTTTGCTTTTCCTTCCTTGCATTGTCGCCGAAGGCATGGTACATTAGCGGACGACGCCGTCCGTCTTCACCACAATCCTTGCCAGGAGGAACGCCGAAATGAGTATGACGCCGATTCGAGCCCCATGGACCGGGACAATGACCGCCCGGGAACGCTTCCGCCGCCAGTTGAATTTTCAGTCGGTGGATCGTTGTTACAACATGGAGTTCGGGTATTGGGAAGAGAATTTCACCGAGTGGAAGCTTTTCCGCGACAACGGAATTACGAACAACGAGGAGGCGGATCGCTTCTTCAGTTTCGACCCCCTGCCGATTATCGGGGGCAAAACCTGGATGTCGCCCCCCTTTACCACGGAAGTAATCGAGCGGCGCGGGGAATTGGACGTGATCCGCAACCACGACGGCCTCCTCGCGGAAATTCCGCACGACGGACACGACACCATTCCGCATTACCTCCAATCGAGCATCGTCACACCGGAAGACTGGAAAAAATGCAAGGAAGAACGTTTCCGCCCCGGACGCAAAATCGACCTCGCGCCGCTTCTGGCCCGCCATAAAAAAGAACGCGACTACCCGCTCGGCGTCCATTGCGGATCGATGATCGGGAAAATCCGCGACATGCTGACTTTCGAAGGCATTTGTTACGCCATTTACGACTACCCGGAGATGGTGGAGGATATGGTCGAGCAATGCTGTTTGCTGGTGGAGGAATCGCTCGACCAGCTCCTTCCGCACTTCGATTTCGATTTCGCCTCTGGCTGGGAAGATATCTGCTTTAAGAACGGCCCGATCGTCCCGCTGGACTTTTTTGCCAACGTGGTCGCCCCCCGGTATGGGCGAATCAATAAAAAGCTCAAGGAACACGGCGTAACCATCTGGTACATGGATTGCGACGGCGATGTCCGGCCGATCCTCCCCTACTTTCTGGAAAACGGCGTGAATTGCCTCTTTCCCTTTGAAGTCATGGGCTGCGCGCACCCCGGCGAGCTCCTGGACGCCTACCCCGGTGAATTGCGCATTATGGGCGGGTTCGATAAAATCCAGCTCGGCGCCGGTAAAGAAGCCATCCGCCGTTACATGGAAAGCCTTGTCCCGTATGTGGAACGCGGCGGCTTCATCCCCTTCTGCGATCACCGCTGCCCGCCCAATGTAACGACCGACGATTATCTTTATTATTTGGATCTGAAGCGCGCCATGTTCGGCCTCGGCTCCAAACTCTACCCGGGAGGAAACGGATGAAGCGTCTTTTTTTCTGTTGTATCGCAAGTATTTCCCTGGCCCTCGCGGCAACCCCGGCCGACATCAAACTGCCGCCGCCCGATAAAAATGGGGGGCGTCCTTTGATGCGCGACATCGTCGACCGGCAAAGCCTGCGTGAAATCACAGGAAAACCCCTTTCACAGCAGCAGATTTCCGACATTCTTTTCGCCGCCGCGGGGGTTACAAGAAGCGATGGAAAACGGACCACTCCGAGCGCGCGCAACGTCATGGACACCACGGTGCTTGCGATAATGCCGGCGGCGGCGTACGAATACGTCCCCGCCACCCATTCGCTCAAACTCCTGCTCGCCGGGGATCATAGGGAAGCGACCGGAGAACTGCAGGCGCACCTCATTGCGCCTCTGGTGCTCGTTTATATTTCCGACCAGAGCAAGTTCAAGGGAGTTCCGGCGGATCAAAAAGATTTCTATGCCGGAGCGCACGTGGGGGCTGTGTTCCAGAATGTATACCTCATTGCGGCCGATCGGGGACTCGCGACGGTGGTCTGCGCAAGCTTGGAACGCGAAGAGCTTGCCCTCCGACTCAAACTGCCGGAGCATTACAAAGTACTTCTTTCGCAACCAATCGGTTACGCAAGGTAGAACCGTCCGGACGCGCCGCGCCCGGCAAGTTCGGTCAATGCCCAGACAAGGGCATCGAGCCGGTCCGGGCTGCCGGATGTGCCCGCGCGGTAATTGCAAAGTTGCGCCTCGAGTTCCGGGAAATGCCCCACATGATGCACAAGATTTCGTTCATACAACGCAGCGACGGGTTCGGCGCGAACCAGCTTCCCCTGACTGGCGCGTACGGCGCGGTAGGGAAGATCCGGGGCGACGGCGCGCAGCATCCCCTCGATCAATTCTCCGCCGTTGTTGCACTCGCCGATGACACGGTCGGCATGAAGCTCCCCGCACAGCCGGGCCGCCGCCGCCGCCCAGGTGGAGGGATGCCCGCGCAAAGAACGATCCGCGAGGACGTAGTAATGACCGTCGGTCGTTCTTCCCGCGCCGACAATGCCTGTTTCGTCCGCGCCCGGTGTTCCGGCGACCGCCGGATCTACGCCGATGACGATGCGCGAAAAGCTCTCCGGTGCGCTCCGGACGCGATTGCGGTCGATCCAGACATGCTTCCAGAGAGCGTCTTCGCTGTCCTCTCCGAACTGTCCGTCCAGGAATCTCCGGCGTTGACGGTCGGGGAGAGCGGCAAGGGTCTGCTCCAAATATTCCGGGGGAAGATTGGCGCGGTTTCCGCCGGGATTCATCAGCATCGAAGCGTAGTTGCCGGGAAAAAGCAGTGCCTGCCGTGTTTCCGGATCGATCTTCTCGACGAAGAGCCGGTACGTCCAGTGCGATTTTCCCGCAGGGTTGCAGTCGAACCAGGCGCGGTTCGGGAGCCGTGTGCGCTGGGCAAGACGCGTGAGCGCGGTGGTAACCGACGTGTAATCGATCTCCGAACATTCATTGAAATACATGGTGGCGAATTCTTTGCCGAGAATTTTATCCGCGCGCTCCGCGTCTTCGAGTCCCCCGAACCAAATTTCCGATTCATTGGGCAAAACAACCCGCCCATCGCTCCGATCCGGGGTGCAGCGAAGACCGGGAAACGCGAGGCGGATCACCTTGGGCAGTGTATCGAGCCATACCGATTGGCGCACCGCGTTGAAGCGGTACCGCAGGATCACGTGGCGGCTCCCCGGTTCGCGCAAAGCCCGCACAAGGAGGGCATAGGTCAACAGAAATGTTTTGCCGGAACGGGAACCGCCGAAAAGGAGAATATGCCGGGCGGAACTGGCCAGCAACGCGAGCGCGCGTTCCTGATCGGCGGTTTTCACAAAAGCCATACTTTAAGCTCTCCATTCTTTTTCAAACGATACGATTTGTCAACCTCCGGAGGAATATGACGCGACAACTGACGGTTCAGGTGCCTGGAGCTCAAAAAACGCTGGCCATTGCGCCGGATAAGAACTTGGCGCGTGAACTTGGCTTTCATCGCATCGAGCTGGATGTCCGCTGCGGCGGAAAAAACCTCTGCAACCGCTGCAGGATCGAGCTTCGGAAAGGGATTTTCCGCGTTGCCGGGCGCATAGTCGACGCCACGCAAACCGGTCCGGTTGAAGTCAACGCCTGTGTTGCCTTCCTGGAGTCGGAAGACGGCGAAATCGCCATCCATGCCGGAGCGTTGCACGCCGCCGCCGGACATGTTGTTACCGAATACAATCTCCCCTTGCGCCTCCCCGCCGCACCCGGACTCCGCGCGGCCATCGACCTTGGGACGACCACCGTTGCGGCGATGTTGATCCAAGACGGACAAATCATCGGCGGAGCGGGGAGGCCGAACCGGCAGTTCCGCTTCGGCGACAATGTGGCGAGCCGTATCTCCGCGGCGGCCGACCCGGCGGCGGCCGACGAAATGCGCCGCGCCGTCGTCCTCGAAACGCTGGAACCGCTATTGATGGAATTGACCGGTGAACCCGAAAAAATCACCCGCATCGCCGTGGCGGGAAACACCGTGATGACCCACCTTCTGTACGGGTATTCGCCGGAAAGCATCGGAACATCGCCATTCATTCCGGCCCATTACACCTTCCCCGACCGCCCTGCCGCCGAATTCGGCTTCACGCGCCTCCCGAACGCGACCCTCTCCGCCGCCCCGGCCATTTCCGGTTATGTGGGCGGCGACCTCACGGCCGGCCTGGAGGCGGCGAACTTTTTTAACGGCGAAGAAACAGCCCTCTTTGTCGACCTCGGGACGAATTGCGAAATTGTCTTGCGCAAAGAAGGAAAATTTTACGCGACCGCCGCCGCCGCCGGACCGGCCTTCGAAGGTGCAAACCTAAGCTGCGGCGGACGCGCCGCCCCGGGCGCCGCCGATCACCTGAAGCTGGATCGTCTGGGACGGTTCCGCGGCTCGGTCCTGGGGGGACTCGCCCAACCCGCGAGTCTGTGCGGTTCGGCCATGGTCGACTTTCTGGCCCTCGCGCGCAAAGCAGGATTCCTGAGCGAATTCGGACGCCTCGACTGCGACATGCTCCGCGCACGCGGGATGCTTGTTGAAAACGGATCCATTCGCGCCTGCCGGATTTTCGGCGACCTCGTCATGACGGAACCGGACATCGAGCAACTCCTGAAAGCCAAGGCCGCCGTCGCCGCCGGAATCGCCGCCTTGCTGCGCCATTGCAACGTAAAGGGAACACCGCCGCTCTATCTTGCCGGAGGCTTCGCGCGCCACTTGCACCTCCCCAACGCCCAGGCGATCGGCCTGCTTCCGCCGGGACCGCCCGAACATTTCCATCTCCTCGGCAACACCTCGCTGGCAGGAGCGGCCCTCCTCGCCCTTGACCCCGCCTTCGCCGTCAAAATGGAAAAAAACAGAAAGCGCCCGGAAGAAATTTCCCTCAACCTCCTCCCCGGCTTCGAAGACGACTTCATCGACCATCTGCTCTTACAGGAAGAGTAAAAAAAGAGGGAGGGGAGAAGAAGAAAAATGCGAGAGGGAAAAACTTTTAAGGAAAGTTTTCCCCTCTCGCACTCTCATTTTTTCAAACCTTTTCAGGTTCGATTTTGCAATTTGCAAAATCGCGAGATAAGGCAAAAAGGAAAGAAAGTCGGATCACTGAATTTCCGCGAAGCTTGACGCCTGCGAAAGCGCTTTGTGGATGGGACATTTGGCAATTAAAGCGAGCATCCGTTCGCGCGTGGCCTCGTCTACATCGCTGTCGATTTCCACCCGGCTGCGGAAGGTGATCGCGCCCGAGGCGCTCTGTTCGTAGGTTACCGCGGCATGAATGTCGCGATAAGGCAGTTCCGCCCGCTCAAAAACCATCCGCGCCGTGATGTTCAGGCACGCGGCATACGCCGCGCACAGGAGATCGAAGGGCTGAAAACCACGCCCGCCTCCAAACTCCACGCCGACATCCGAATGCATCGTATGGACGCCATCGGAAATGGTTGTAAGATACTTCGTTTTTTCACTGTTTGCCGTAACCATAACTACCCCCTTGTTGTTACTTACGGAATTTATACACCGCCGTGTGCGCGCACGGTCTTCCTGAAATTCGTTTCGATGAATTCGACAATCGGCGTCGGGTCGGAAAGCGAATGCGGATGATGATCCGCGCCGGGCTTTCCAATGTATGTGACATCTCCCCCCAGTGCCTGGAATCGATCCACGAAAACAGCTGCGTTTTCTCCCGCGGGAACCACCGTGTCGCTCTCCCCTGTTACAAGAAGGATCGCCGTTCTTTCCGCAAAAGAGCGCGTAAGCCGATCCAGGGGATTCCCGGGATAATGCATCGCGCCTTCTTCGGTAAGACCATAGGCCTTGAGGCATTTTTTCCAGTCCTCCGGGCTGCCAGGCCCCTTGCCTTTGCCTCCCGGCCAACTCTTGAAATCGAGCACCGCGTTGTCGAGATAAAGGCAACAAACCGCCTCCGGATGCGCCAGCGCAAAATTCATCGCCGCCAAGCCGCCGCGGCTGTACCCTACCAGCGCCGGAAAAGGCGAAAACTTCCGGGAAACCATGAAGGCATGAAATTTTTCAAAACGCCGAACCGCTTCCGGCGAACCGTAAAGATCCGCCACATCGGTACATGCGATATGCCATCCCTTGCGGAGCAACGCGAGATCGGCAAAAGGGAATGCGCCGAAAAAGCGCGCGCGCCACAACCAGGGACGCCCCGGCGCCTCCGGCACAAGGGGTTTGACGACGGTGCACTTCACACCGTCGAGAACAAAATCGAGGCGGGGAAAATTCTCCCAGCCGGAGAAATCCCCCGGATAATTTGTCTGCATGAAGCAAGTCCTGGTTTACTGGTTTATTTATACAAAGTGGAGTATTCCCGCAACGCCTTCCGGTACCGTTCGGCGTTCGACGGACTGAAATTTTTCTCGGTATATTCCCGGTAGCGTTTGATCCTGTCCCGGGTACGGCCTAAAAATTCACAGATGCGCCCGACAAGCACAACTTCTCCGTCGCTGAAGATATTTTCGTTCAACGCGAGCGCCGCACGCGGATTCCCGTCGCTCCTCCCCAGAATAAATTCCGCGGCTTTGGAGTTTTCTTGCGCGGAAAGAGACTTCCACGTGTCTTTCGCCTGAAGGAGCGTGCCGACAAGCTGACGCAGGAGAGAGAGAAAGGCTAATAACTGTTCTTCGCGCGCCACCATGTCCGCGCTGGAAAGCGTGGCGAGAATCGCCGCCGTATCGGCCTGTGCCATCGCCAGAAGGGCCGCCGAATTCGAGTAAAGCCTCGTCCGCGTCGGCAAGTCCAGGGAAAATATTTCCTCCGTCAGCCAAAGCGCCTCCAGCCGGAGAATCGCCGCGTCCCGCCGTCCCATCAGCGGTGATAGATTCATTTTGACCAGAAAATCAAGCTGTGATCCGCCGCGGCGCGGGGCGGCAATCAGCCTGTCCAGCGTTTCCCGCACGCGATTCAAAATTTTGCCCGTAAGTATCATGCTGATACTATACACCATTTTCATTCGAAATGCAACCGCTTCGGCGCCTTGATTTTCCGTGCGACGGGTGATATATTAATTTTTACTGTACAGAACCGCACGACATTTTTAAGGAGTCAGCGTGGAAAAAATCGAAGCGATCGCGGCGGGCATTCTCCGCCGCGGCTACCTTGAAATCGCCGATGCGATCGAGGCGGGGATCCTTGCCGGAGATCTCCTCCCGAATTCGAAGCTCCCCAACACGGAACGTATGGTGGAGATATTCCAAACCTCACGGGTAACGATACAAAGAAGCCTCTCCCGCCTGGCGGAACGGGGCTTGGTGGAACGCGCGCCGCGCCGGGGAACCCTGGTTGCGCCGGGAGTGGCGAGCCGCAGTTTCGGCATCCTCCTCGGCGAAGACCCCATCGATTACCGGCACTGGTTTCACCGTTCGCTCCACAGCAATCTCCTCTACCGCGCGCATGAATACGCGCTTAACGCCAACACCTATGTGTTCCATCCGGATGCCGGATTCGGCCCGCTCCGCCAACTCGAACAGGATATCGCCGACAACCGGCTGAAATGTCTGTTCGTCGTTTGCGTAAGCGAAGACGCGCGCCGATGGCTCGATCACTCGTGCCGCATCCCCTTCATCCCTTCTCCGCGCCTGGACCTGGAACATTTAAGTGCGGAAGGATTAAGCGTCCTTCTGCGGCGCGGTTACCGGAACATCAAAGTCCTCTCCATGGCCGTCGCGCCGGGAAACCCCGTTTTTCACGCCGAGGAACGCGGACTCGCGCGGGCCTGGTCCCAACATGGAATGAAGGGACCGCCTCCGGAACTCATCTGGTGCGGGCACACCGAAAGCGGCGCCTACGAAGCGACCCGCCGCTGCTGTCTGCATCCGGACGGGCGCCCGGACGCGATCTACTGCTTGCACGACATCGTAACGCGCGGCGTCCTCTTCGCCCTGACGGAACTGGGGCTAAAAATGCCCGACGACATCGGACTGCTCACGCACGTCTGCAGCGGCGACGAGCCGTTTTCGCTGGTGGCGCTGGATGCGATGGCCGTCGACGTCGAAGATGTGGCGCTCCGAACGCTCGGCGCCATCGGCGCGGGGCTCGGACGGCTCAAAATCGGCGCCAACCCTCCTCCTTTCACCTTCCAGGCGCAATACCGGGCCGGGCGTTCGCTCCGTTACCGCCGGTGAAACGCCGCCATGCGCATTTTTCCGGAAATAAAGTGCCCCAAGGACTTGATACTTGCCGATAGCAAGCTATAGTAATAGGGACAAAATAACATTGGGTAATACTCGGGAAAGGAAGTGGGTGCTGTTTGAACCCGCTTTTTTTTATCTCCGCGGCACGGGGCGGCGGAGAACGGACACGATGGAATATGCGCGAAAAACATAATTGACGACGGTTCCGAATACTCTTGGGACCGCGGACCAAAGGGGGTCACAATGAGTAACGAACTGTTGACGATTCTTGAATACATTGAGCGCGAGCGCGGCATCAGCCGCGAGCTTCTCGTCCGCGCGCTCGAATCGGCCATCCTGACCGCTTCGCGCAAGAGCATCCATCCGGCGAGCGATCTCCAGGTTAAAATCGATCCGACAACCGGCAAAATACAAGCCTGGGCGCGTTTGACGGTCGTCGACCAGATGCCCAACAACGACCAGCTCATTCTGGCGCGAGCGCAGGAAAAATTCCCCGACGCCAAAGTCGGCGATGTCCTTGATTGGGAAGTAACTCCCAGCAATTTCGGGCGCATCGCCGCGCAAACCGCCAAACAAGCGATCATGCAGCAGCTCCGCAAGGCGGAAAAGGAAACCGTTTCCGAAGAATTCGCCAGCCGCGTGGGACAAATCCTCAACGGCGTGGTCCGGCGCTTCGACGGCGGCAACATCATCATTGACTTTCAGCGCGCCGAAGGCATTATGAATAACCGCGACAAAGTGCACGGCGAGCAATATATGCCCGGTGACCGGATCAACGCGCTCCTTCTGGGTGTGGATACCCAGAGCGCGGGGCCGAGTCTGGTGGTATCGCGCGCCCACGCCGATTTCATCGCCCGTCTTTTCGAGCGTGAAGTCGCGGAAATTCACGATGGCGTCGTCAGCATCATGGGCATCGCCCGCGAAGCGGGAAAAAGGACGAAAATCGCCGTCCGCAGCAACGATCCGCGCGTGGACCCCGTGGGGGCCTGCGTTGGCTTGCGCGGCCACCGCGTGCGGAACATCACCGACGAACTCGGCAGCGAACGGATCGATATCATTCCGTACGATGCGGACATCGCCCGGTACGCCATGAACGCCCTCCAGCCGGCCAAAGTGCAGTCCGTGGAGGTGCACGCCGACCGCCGGGAGCTGATCGTGCATGTTTCCGGCGAGCAGTCGAAAATCGCGTTTGGGAAGAACGCGCAGAATGTGCGTCTGAGCTCTAAATTAGTCGGCTGGAACATCAACATCCGCCAGGAAGGCGACACACCGCGTGTTTCGCCGATTGAAGAACAAATTGCAAAAGCAGCCGCGACGCTGGCGGAAACGCTTGAAATTTCCAACGGCACCGCCCAATCGCTGGTTCGCCACGGTTATGTAACGCTCGACGGCATTCGCGCCGCCGGGCGCGACGCCCTGCTGGAAATCGAAGCGATCAACCAGGCGGAAATCAACCGGGCCTTCGATCGCCTGGAAGAAGAAGCTTGAGAGGGATAAAAAATGAAAAAATTGAAAGTCAAAGACTTGGCGCGCCAGTACGGCGTTTCGCCCAAGGACATCGAAAAAGAGTTGGCCGCGCAGGGCATCGCTGTTGAACACGATACGATCGCGCCGGATATGGCCGATTTGGTGGAGGAACACTTCGCCGAGCTTTTCCGCGCCGGAAAAAAGGCGAAAAGCGCCACCGCCGAGGAGCGTGAAATCACACTCGGCGCGCCGATCATTGTCAAAAATCTGGCCGAAGCGCTCGGCCGCAAGCCGCCCGAAGTAATTACGGAACTCATCAAGCTCGGCGAGCTTGCCGGAATGAATCAACCGGTCAGCGAAGGCAACGCACGCAAGGTCTGCCGCCATTGGGGTTTCACGCTCACGCTCGCCGCCGCGGCCGCGCCGGAAAAACCCGTCGTGCCCGAAGTGGTGGAAGACCCGGCCGATTTTGTGCCGCGTCCGCCGGTGGTAACGTTCCTCGGGCACGTGGACCACGGAAAAACGTCGCTGCAGGACGCGGTCCGCCACACCCGCGTCGTCGCCGGAGAAGCCGGAGCGATCACCCAGCACATCGGCGCCTCGACGGTAACGCACAACAATCGCACCATCACTTTTATCGACACCCCGGGCCATGAAGCTTTCACCAGCATGCGGGCTCGCGGAGCGAACGCGACGGACATCGCCATCCTGGTTGTTTCCGCGACGGAAGGCTTCAAGGTGCAAACCGTGGAAGCCCTGAACCATGCGCTGGCGGCGAAAGTGCCGATTATCGTGGCCATCAATAAAATCGACCTCCCGGATGCGGACCCGGATCTTGTTTTGCGCCACATGCAGCAGAACAATCTTTTCAGTGAAGACTGGGGCGGAACCGTGGGCACGGTGCGCGTTTCGGCCAAAACCGGCGCGGGTTTGAATGAGCTTCTTGAGCGTATTCTTCTGGAAGCGGATATGCTCGACCTGAAGGCCAACCCCAAACGCCCGGCCGAGGGGATCGTCCTGGAAGCGGAGATGGAAGCGGGGCTCGGTCCGGCCGCGAGCGTCCTCATTCAGAAGGGGACATTGCGTCCAGGCGACGCGGTGGTCTGCGGCGATTTTTTCGGAAAAGTCCGTACATTGATTTCCGATCACGGCACGCGCCTCAAACAGGCGGGCCCGAGTACGCCGGTTAAAGTGGTCGGCCTTTCGGGCATCCCCGAAGCGGGCGCGCAACTGGAAGTTTTCCCGAACGAGAAGGCGGCGCGCCTGGAGGCGGAACGCCGGGTTGCGGAAAGACGCACTTCCCAGGTGGCGACAAGCACGATCGCAACGGCGGAGGACCTTTTCAGCAAGCTCCAGTCGGAAGCGCGTACCACGCTCAATCTGGTGATTAAATCCGACGTGAAGGGCTCCGGCGAAGCAATTGCGCAATCCCTGGCCAAGCTGCCCTCGGAAAAAGTGAAAGCGAACATCATCCTGAACAATGTCGGGTCGATCACAGAGAACGACGTGATGCTTGCCGCCACTTCCGGCGCGATCATCGCGGGTTTCCACGTACGGGTCAATCCCGGCGTGAACGAGCTTGCAAAACGCGAAAAGGTGGAGATCCGCCTTTACAGCGTCATCTATGAACTGCTGGAAGACATCACCGACGCGCTGACGGGAAAACTGGAACCGGAAAAGCGCGAAAAACCCCTCGGCCAAGCGAAGATTCTTCAGATTTTCGAGCTCAACAAGGGACCGAAAGTCTGCGGGAGCATTGTGGAAACCGGCACCGTCCGGCTCGGCGCCAAGGCGCGCGTTTACCGCAAGAAAGAGCTCATTTACAACGGCGAGGTGCAGAATCTGCGTCATTACCAGAACGACGTCAAGGAGATGAAGGCCGGGCAGGAATGCGGCATCCGGCTGGACAACTTCGCGGATTTCCTCGTCGGCGACGTGATCGATGTCTATGAAATCGAACTGAAGAAAGCCACGCTGTAACGCGGAGGAATCATGAAAGAAGTCGATCGACTGACACGGGTGAATGAGCTCATCAAGCGCGAGCTCGCCGGACTTCTGGAGCGGGAACGGGAGTATCTTGCGGCCGCTCCGAATATGCTCATTTCCATCACCGGCGTGGAAACAAGCGTAGACTTGCGCAATGCAAAGGTCTACATAAGTTTGTTCGGCGGAGATGCGGCGGCGCGCCGGAAAACCATGGCGGCCGTCGAGGCGAAGCGGGTGGCTTGGCAAAGCCGCATGGCCCGTTCGCTGGCCTTCAAAAATACACCCGTGCTCGTTTTTGAGCAGGACGAACGTCTTGCCGCGGGCGACAAAGTGTTGGGACTGCTGACCAAGGACGACCCCGAGTGATGAATCCAAGCGACGAATCCAGCGTACTGCAACGCCTCTCCGGTGTGCGCCGGATGCTGGTGGCCGCCCACATCAAGCCGGACGGCGACGCCGTGGGAGCGTCCGCCGGTTTCGCGCGGATGTGCCGCGACAATGGGCTGGAGGCGGTGCTTCTCCTGCCGGATCCCCCTTCGGAACACTACCTTCCCTTCCTCGCCGGGCTGGATGTCCGGACGCGCATGGAACGCGCGGAGGCGGAAACGTTTGACTGTCTCGTCCTCTTCGACTGCGCGCGGCCGGACCGCGCCGCGCTGGGGCCGGATTTGGAACTCGGCACGCTGAAATTGGATCTCGTCAACGTGGATCACCACATGGACAGCACGGTGGAAACACCCTTCCGTTGGGTGGCCCCTTTTGCGGCGGCGGCGGCGATGGCCTGCGAGCTCGGACTGCGGAAAAATTGGAAAATCTCCCCGGAAGCCGCGACGCTTCTCCTCCTGGGGCTTATTACGGACACGGGTTCGTTCCGTTTCGGCAACACCACGCCGGAAGCGTTGCGGACGGCGGCTACGCTGCTGGAATGCGGAGGAAACCTGGAGGCGGTTGTGAACGCGGCATTCTTCAGCAAGTCCAGGAACCGACAGGCTTTCGAGGCGGATATGCTCTCTTGTGCCCTTCATGAAGCGGCGGACGGCCGTTACTTGTATGCCGCACTCCCCGACGAAATGTTCGCGCGCCACAACTTCGACATGCGCGACGGCGACACGCTCATCGAGCTTCTGCGCGAAGTGCAAGGCGTAACAATCGCCGCATTGCTTTACCGCCGGGACGGCAAAACAAAGGTTTCATTACGGAGCAAAGACACCGCCTATCCCGTGGGACCTCTGGCGCGGAAGTGGGGCGGCGGCGGGCACGAAATGGCGGCGGGCATCACGCTTGATCTGCCGCTGGCCGAAGCCGCGAAACAGCTTGAAAATGAAGTTGTCCGGATGTTCGCCGGACGGAAATGTGAGAATCAATGAGATACCGCGCCGATAAACATCGCCTCGCGCCATTCAATTCGAGCGGCGTTCTTCTGGTGGACAAGCCCGCCGGCTGGACAAGCTTCGACGTCGTCAATTTCGTCCGGGCGCGTTTCAACATCCCCAAAGTCGGGCATTGCGGCACACTCGACCCGGCGGCGACGGGCCTTCTGGTTCTTGTTTTGGGGAAATTCACGCAGCTGAGCGGAAAATTCAGCGGCGAAGACAAGGTGTACGAAGCGACCATGCGGATCGGCCTGGAAACAAACACACAGGACATGGAAGGCGAGGTTACCGCCGAATTCGATACCTCCTCCATCACCCCCGAAGCGCTCCGGAACGCCCTCGAAGCAATGCGAGGAACCATCATGCAGACACCGCCGATGGTTTCCGCCGCCAAAATCGACGGACAGAAGCTCTGCGATCTCGCCCGCAAGGGAATCGAAGTGGAGCGCGAAGCCAAAGAAATCACCCTCCACGCATTGGACATCACGCGTATGGAACTCCCGGAGTGCGACTTCACGCTCCACTGCAGCAAGGGGACCTATGTACGCACCCTTTGTTTCGATGTCGGCCGCCGACTCGGCTGCGGCGGCACGCTTGCGCGCCTGCGGCGGACGCGGAGCGGCCAATTCCTCCTGGCGGACGCCATTACGGTGGATCAACTCAAAACTATGGAGCAGCCGGATCTGGAAATTCATCTGCGCGAATTTCTCTTCCACAAGCTCTCCAAAATTGCCGGAGGCTGACCGTGACGGAACAAGACGACTACTCGCGCGTGTTCGACACGCTCCTGGACGCCCTCCCCGCGGAGTTTTCGCTGGCCCAGGCGGAGGCGCTCCTCCCCAAGGCCGAACTTGCCGAGCGCCTTGTGCGTGAACTGGAAACGGACGGACGTTTTTTCGATGACGGCGCGGGGCGTTATCTCCGCCGCGCAGCTTTGTTCCGGGGGGGTGAATTTCTCCTCACGCCTACGGAGTTGGAGAAAACGGAAAAAATCCTGATTCCGGGGCACCGTTTTGCGCCGTTTTTTTCCGATGACGTCTTTCCCTCGGAGGTAACACTCCTGGATATGGCAGGCAAACTCGTGCCGATGCGTGAATACACCGCCCCTTTGCTGGAGCTTTTTCCCTACGCACTGCTGCTTGGTTCGGAACAAATTTTTGATTACCTTGTCGCCGATCATCCGGAGAACGTGAAGCTCCGCCACGCGGCGCGCGGAACGGAATTGGTGAAAATTCGCGTCTTCGACGCTTCCGCGCTCTATGAAATGCTTGACTTCACCGCTGGGGATACCCTCCTGGCCACGGTGATGGATGTGGAAAAAGGCGTTGTGCAACTGCAGAAAATGCCGGGGGCCCGCCGGAATTCGAGCGCGATCGATGCCTGGTGCGAAAGTCTGGGCAACGCATTGGAGCGTACCATCGAGCGGTTTGAAAATTACCAGGAAATCCCCGAACAACTCGCCTGGAGCTACTATTTCGGCGGGAAAGCGTTGCTGCACCGTCCCATGGCGTCGCTGGACGATTTTCTCCGCCTCTCAACCCGTTTTGAAATCGCGTTGGAGGGGGGGCACACCGCGCTTGCGCCCCGCGTACAGGAACAGGATGAGTCCATGGATTTTTCCGTACCGGAGGGAATGGGCATTTCCAGCGGAAGCACCGACGATTTGCAAAAAATGTTTACCGAATTGGGGCTTACGCTCACGGAAACGGAACTGGACAGTATGATGCTCGACAGCGCATACCAACGTGAAGACGGCTTCGGCGCCTTTTTCCGCCGCTGCTTCGCCGAGCCCCTTTCCTACGCGGACGCCGCCCAGGAGGCGGTTTTCCTGAACTTTCTGGAAGCGCGCTACGAAGAACTCACCGGCGTATACGACCGGGTGGCGGACGAGCCGGTTTCGGAGCTTCGTGCCGCCATTCTCGAATTGTTGGATCTGAAAAATACCTTCCTCCGGCAAACCACGGAAACACCGCCGGAAAAACCGCTTGCCGAACTCGCTTCGGTAACATTGGGACTCAACGAACTCCTGCGGATGCTCAACGATCCGCGCCGGGAGTCTTCTCCGGAGGATATCGAGAACGCGGCCGAAGCCGTCGCGGATCTCGCCGCGCGCCAGGAAGAGGCGCTGGAAGCCCTTGAACTCGGCATGGACCACGCCGGAATGAAAGAACAAACACCGGCACGCGCAGCGGGAAACCGCAAGCCGCGCAAGCCACGGAGGAACCACTCATGAAAAACAATACTGAACCCATGCTGGCCAGCGGCAACGAGGCAATCGCCTGGGCCGCTGTTGACGCGGGCGTCCGTCTGGGCGTCGGCTATCCCGGAACGCCATCCTCGGAAATTCTGGAGGAGTTCGCTGTTTACGGCGGCAAGGCCGAGTGGGCGCCGAACGAAAAAGCGGCGCTGGAAGTGGGGATCGGCGCGGCACTGGCCAGGGCGCGCGCGCTGGTAACGATGAAACACGTCGGACTGAACGTCGCCGCCGATCCGCTGTTCACTGTGGCATACTCCGGCACGCCGGGCGGCCTGGTGATTGTAACGGCCGACGACCCGGGGATGGCCTCGAGCCAGAATGAACAGGACAACCGCCGTTATGCCGTCGCCGCCGGCGTTCCGATGCTGGAACCGGCCGACTCGCAGCAGGCGTACGACTTCACCCGGCGGGCGTTTGAAATCGCCGAACAGTACCGCTGTCCGGTGTTGCTCCGCGTTACAACGCGCATCTGCCATTCCAAGTGTATTTTCCGCCGCCGCGCCGCGGCGACTCCGCCCCCGGTCGAGTACGTGCGCGACCCGAAATCGAACGTGATGATCCCCGCCTATGCCCGGATCGCCCACCGCAAACTGCGCGCGCGCCTGGCGGAGATGGCCCGTTTGAACGATGAACAAGGCGAATTCGTACGCGAAACGCGCGGCGGGAATGAGCTCGGCATCATCAGTTCCGGCATTTCAGTGATGCACGCGCGTGATGCGGCGCCCGGAGCGTCGTTTTTGGACATCGGCATGACATACCCGTTGCCGCTGGAGCGGATGCGGCGATTCGCCGCCTCCGTGCGCCGCTGCGTGGTTGTGGAAGAAGGCGACCCGGTGCTTGTGGACGCGGCGCGCGCCGCCGGCATTCCGGTGGAAGGCAAGGCGGAAATGTACCGTTTCGGCGAGCTCTCCGTGGGACGCGTCCGCCGTTTGCTGGCGAACGACACAACGCCGGAACCAGCGCCCGTTCCGGGGAAGCCGCCGCAATTGTGCGCGGGGTGCCCGCACCGGAAAAGCTACGAGGCCCTCCGTGCGCTCGATTGCACGGTGGCCGGCGACATCGGTTGTTACACGCTGGGCGTTTTGCCGCCGTTCGAGGCGGTGCATTCGTGTGTCTGCATGGGGGCGTCGATCACGACGGGCCTGGGCCTGCGGCAGGTTCTTCCTGAGGCGGAAGCGCGGAAAGTGGTGAGCGTCATCGGCGACAGCACGTTCTGGCACACGGGGATCAACGGTATTGTGGAGATGCTCTACAACCGTCCCGCCACGGGTCATGTCGTACTGGTCCTGGACAATTCGATCACCGCCATGACCGGCTGCCAGGAAAATCCTTCCACGGGACGAAAATTGAATCACGACCCCGCCCCGGCGCTCTCCATCGAGAACACGGTGCGCGGCATGGGCGTGGAACATGTGGAGGTGATCGATCCGGTGCTGGAATTCGATCGTTTGCAGGAAGTGTTGAAACGCCAACTTGCAGGGAATGAAACGACGGTGCTTGTGCTGCGCCGTCCCTGCATCCTGGGCGTGGCCAAGGTCCATGCGCTGAAAGGGGAAAAGAAATGAGCGATACCATCAATCTCACAGTCGCCGGGCTTGGCGGCCAAGGCGTCCTGAAAGTAACCGATATTCTGGCCGAAGCGCTTTTCCGCTCCGGGTTCGACGTAAAAAAGAGTGAAGTCCATGGCATGAGCCAGCGTGGTGGTTCGGTTTCGAGCGAAGTACGCTACGGCAAAAGTGTAGCCAGTCCGATGGTGCCGGAAGGGGAGAGCGATTTCCTGGTGATTCTTGAATCCACGCAAACGGAAGTCAACCGTTCCAAGCTCAAACCCAACGGTTTCCTGCTTGTTCCGGAGGATGTTCCTTTGGAGAAGCTGGAAAACGCCAAAGCGGCGAACATCATGCTTTTGGGAGCGCTGAGCGTCCACCTCCCTGTATTGAAAGAAGTTTTTCTGGACATCATTCACGCGTCGCTGCCGCCGAAACTTCACGAGATCAACGACCGGGCATTCCAGCTCGGTCGGGAAGCCGCGCGGAAAAAATGAAACCCCGTTACGAAATGGAACCCGTGCGCAGTCGTTCGGTGCGCAGAAAAACAGGCGGTCCGGGAAGGCCGATCCTGATTTTCACGTTGGTTGCCATTCTGACTGGCGCGCTGATTTTCTGGCTGATCCGGGCCAATCGCTCCACGCCCGTCACGGAGGAGGAGCCGCCCCAAGACCCCGTTGCCGTCGAAAACACCGCAGAGAAAGCAATGGAACATACTGCTCCAAAAAATGGAATGACGGAGAAAAAAACAGAATTGCCTCCGCATAAAATCGAGGAGCTGGAAAAAGAAACGGGAAAAGGCTCGGAGAAAGAGCCCGATAAGACGACGGAAAAAATCCCCGAAAACGTGACGGAACAGAAGGAAACAACGGAAAAGACAACGACGGAAAAAGTCGTTCCCCCCAAGGGGAAAACCGTCCCCGGCGACACGCGTGAAGCGCCGGTCGACGCGTCCGTAACGCTTTCCGCGTCCGACCAGGCGCTCCTGGTCGAATTGGGTTCCGCCGCGCCGGAAGCCGTCCGTCGCGCGCTGGCCCCTAAACTTTCGGAATACCCTTTGTATTCCGCGCCCTACCGCGCACTGGCACGGCGCTTGACCGAGGCGAATCTGGAGCTCTTCTTATCCGGCCGCGCCGGGCAGGTCCCGGAACTGGTCAAATACACGATTCAAAAGGGCGATACCCTCGGCGACATTGCGCACAGGAATAAGACGACGCTCGAAGCCCTGGCCTTCCGTAACCCGCGCACCGCCGCCGACCCGAACAAAATTCTTTTCGGCACGCCGCTGGTTTTGTACCGGAGCGCGGCCTGGAAGGTGTTGGTGAACAAGGAAGCGCGCCTCCTCTCGCTTTTCGAAGGCGACATGCTTTTCGCCGCATTCGACACGGGGATCGGACGCGAGGAAAAGGCGACCCCCGCGGGCGATTTTCTCGTTTCCTTCCGCCAGGTCAATCCCCCCTGGCGACGCGCCGACGGCACGCAAATTCCCGGCGGCGACCCGGCCAACGAGCTTGGTTCGCGCTGGCTCCAGCTTGCGCGGCCCGATGCGCCGCACGCGCGGACGGGGTATGGAATTCATGGAACACCGCATCCGGAAACCGTTCCGGCGGCGATCAGTTACGGGTGTTTGCGCATGCGCAACGCCGAGGTGGAGAAATTGTTCCTGATCATCCCGGCCGGAACGCCGGTGAGGATCGAATAGGCAGGAGGATAAAAATGGCTGAATTTTTTCTGGATTTTGAAAAACCGATCATTGAACTGCGCAAAAAATTGCAGGAAATGACCGACATGAGCGCGAACAGCAACATCGATGTCTCCGAAGGCATCACCGCGCTCACCGTACAGCTCAACGACATGATGCGCCGCATCTACAGTTCGCTGACCCCCTGGCAGCGGGTGCAACTCGCGCGTCATCCGGAGCGCCCGTACACCCTCGACTACATCGGTCGCCTTTTCACGCACTTTGTGGAGCTGCATGGCGACCGGCGCTTCAGCGACGACAAGGCGATTGTCGGCGGCTTTGCCAAATTCCACGGCAAGCCTGTGATGGTGCTCGGCACCCAGAAGGGGCGCGATATGAAGTCGAACGTGTACCGGAATTTCGGCTGGCCGAGCCCGGAAGGGTACCGGAAAGCCCTGCGGTTGATGAAGCTTGCGGAAACAGCCGGCACACCGATTATCACTTTCATCGACACGCCGGGAGCGTTCCCGGGCATCGCTTCCGAAGAGCGCCATATTGCCGAGGCGATCGGACTTAACTTACGCGAAATGTTTTCGTTGCGCGTACCGGTCATCGCGGTGGTCATCGGCGAAGGCGGTTCCGGCGGTGCGATCGGCATCGGTGTGGGAAACCGCATTCTGATTATGGAAAACGCCTACTACTCGGTCATTACGCCGGAGGGGTGTGCGGCGATCCTCTGGAAGGACCGTAAATTTGCGGCCAAGGCGGCCGACGCGCTGCAGTTGACGGCGGAAAAGCTTCTTGAACTGGGCATTGCTGATGAGATCGTCCCGGAGCCTTTCGGCGGCGCCCACCGGAATTGCGACGACGCGGCAAACCTGCTCGATGAAGTTCTTCACCGCCAGCTCTCGGAACTCCGCAAGCTTTCACCGACACGCTTGAAAGAGCAGCGTTACGCCAAATTCCGGGCCATGGGACAATTCACAATGGAAACGGCCGCGCCGCTGGACAATCCGGAACAAGGAAGCGCGGAATGAGACAACTGCTGACCGTCCGCCCGGCACGGGAGAGCGACGTGAAGTCGATTCACGATCTCCTGGCCGTGTATGCGGCGCGCCAGATCGTCCTGCCGCGCACGGAAGAGGATATCCGCAGTTATCTGGGCAATTTCGTCGTGGCGGAATCGCTCCCCGGATTCGCCGGATGTGTGGCGGTGCGCGATTTCGGCCACGATTTGCTGGAGGTGCGCAGTCTGGTTGTTGTGCCCGAATTTCAGGGGCGCGGCGTGGGCAAGGCGATGCTGGAGGCGGTGAAGTCGGGACTTCGCATCAACCGCCCGAAGGTTCGATTGTTCGCACTGACGTACCAGGTACAATTTTTCACCAGCCTCGGGTTTAAAGTTGTGGAACGTGAGTTGTTCCCGGAAAAAATCTGGAGCGACTGCCGCGACTGCCCGAAATTCGATTGCTGCGACGAAACGGCCGTTTTGTGGGAATATGGTGCGCGGGAGGGGATTTGAACCCCTACCCCGAAGGACCGGAACCTAAATCCGGCGCGTATGCCAATTTCGCCACCCGCGCAAAGTCTAGATAACATAGTACAGAATCGGGAAAATACCAGAGTTGATTTCAAAAGTTTCTTCGGAACGCTGCGAAAAAACAAACATTTCGATCAACCGAAAGAACTTTTGAAGTCAACGCAATAGCCAGAGAGCGATAAAAACGTGATCGACACCGAAAGAGACAACAGGAAACGGGTGGAGCGGGCCATACTGGTCGGCGTTCAGGACCCCGAAATGTCGCCGGAAACGGCCCGCGAACACCTCGACGAACTTGCGGAGCTGGTCCGTAATCTCGGGATCGAGCCGGTGGAAAAAATTGCGGTGAAACTCCGGGAAGTCAATGCCCGCTTCCTTATCGGCCCCGGAAAAGCCGAGGAAATTTTGGAGCGCGTCAAGGCGTTGGAAGCGGACTGCCTGGTTTTCGACGAACCGCTTTCGCCTTCGCACCAGCGCAACTGGGAACGCTTTGCCAAAATGTGCGTCATCGACCGTGAAGAGGTGATTCTGGACATTTTCGCCGACCGCGCCTCCACCCGCGAAGCCGCGCTTCAGGTGGAGCTTGCGCGGCTGCACTACAGCCTCCCGCGCCTGACGCGCGCCTGGACCCACCTCTCGCGCCAGCGCGGCGGCGGGGCGACCAACCGCGGCGAAGGGGAAACGCAGATTGAAAACGACCGCCGTCTTCTGAAAAAGAGGATATCCATGTTGGAGGACGAGCTTGGCGCCGTCCGCCGTCAGCGCGCCACCGGCCGCAAGGGACGCCAGCGCCACGGAATCGCCCAGGGGGCGATCGTGGGGTACACGAACGTGGGAAAATCCTCGCTCCTCCATGCGCTCTCCGGCGCGGACATTCTCGTAGAGGATAAACTCTTCGCCACACTCGATCCGACGACCCGTCGGATTGAGCTTGGAAACCACACCGAGCTCCTTTTGACGGACACGGTCGGATTCGTACGGAAACTGCCGCATTCCTTGGTGGAAGCGTTCAAATCCACATTGGAAGAGGCGCTTCTCGCCGACTTTCTTTTGCTCGTTCTGGACGCCTCCAGCCCCATGCTCGAGGAGCAGTGGGAAACCACGCGCGAAGTTCTCCGCGAATTGGGGGCCGAAGATAAAAATATTCTGACCGTCTTCAACAAGATAGACCGCCTCGATCCGGTGAACGACGCGGTACTCCTGGCGCGCCTGCGGGGCCTTTTCCCGGAAAATTCGTTGTACATTTCGTGCCGTTCCGGCGAGGGAATCGACGCGCTCCGCGATAAACTTACCGAATTTGCCGGCGCCTGCCGCCGGATTCACCGTGCCATTCTGCCCCCCTCCCGCCACGATTTGCGGGCGCTGGCGTTCAAGGCGGGGAGCGTGCTGGAGGAACAATACGACGACAACGGCAATCTTGAGCTTGTATTTTCGCTCGACGCGGGCCGCATCGGCCCTTTTGAACCGTTTTTGCAGGAGGCTGTGCAATGAACCGGAAAATTCTCGGAATATGTTTCGCGTTGGTCTTGTTCGCCTGGAGCGTCCCCGCCGAAGAATCCCCCTGGGTGAAGTGGCGCCTGGGGCAGGAGCTGACCGTCAAAGGGGACAACGCCCGCGACCGGGGGGATCACAAACAGGCGATCCGCTTCTTCGGAGAGGCGGCCGCCCACTACCGGGAACTCAAAAAAATCCGCCCGGATTGGAACCAGCAGGTGATCGACGCCCGGCTTCAACTTTGCGAGGCGGAGTTGGCCAAGGCGCGGCGCGCGCTCGGCGACGTGGCCGAACCCGTGTCCGCCGCACCGGGCCGCGCCGGCGTGCCGCCCCCGAAAACAGTGTACGAAGAGCGCCCCGCAACCGCCATCAATGCCGAGTTGGAACAATACAAAGCCAAACTCCTCGCGGCGTTGGTCGAGCTTGACGAGCTCCGCAAAAAGGAAGCCACCCGCAAAGGGGCCGCCAACGAAGCCGAAGCTTTGTTACGTGAAAACCGGGAGCTCCAGCAGAATCTCAAAGTGCAGGAAAAGCGTTACCGCGACCTCCAGCTTAAGCTCGACGCGCCGGATGAAGAGCGCAAAAAAATGCAGGCGCAATTGGACGAGGCCCGGACGGAGCTCCGCTCTTCCGAAAACCGCCTTGAGCAAGCACAGGAAAAGATCACCCGCCTCGACCGGGAATTTCTCGCCCTGACCCAGCGGCGCGTCGGTGAACTCGCGGCACAGAAAACAACTGCGGAGAGCCTTGCCGCGGCGGAAAAAGAACTAACGATTCTGCGTGAATTCCGCCGGAACACCCTCGCGGGAAAAAACGAGGAGCTCCTTAGAATCCGCGATTTGGACGGGCAAATAGAACAGGCGCGCGCGCAGGAAAAACGCCGGACCGAAGAGATTGAAAAACTGAATCTCCGGTTGGAGGAAGCGATGCGTAAAGGGGGCGACGCCGGAGCGCTCAATGCCGAATTGGCCGGAGAAAACCGTAAAAGCCGCGCCGAACTCGAAGCCCTCCAGAAGCGTTACGATGCCGTCGTCCTGGACCGTCAGGACATCCAGGCACGCCAAAGAAGCATGCAACTGGAAGTGGCCGACCTCAAAAAATCCATCGCCTCGTCCGACACCGCGTTAAAGCGCGCCGAACAAATCGCCGCCGAGCGCGCCGCTGAAGCAAAAACCGCCCACGATGCTCGCGAAAAAGCGGAAAAAGAACGCGCAGCAGAACGCACCGAACGCCGGGAACAGGGAAATGTCCTCAAAGCCTACCAGGACCGTTTGGCGCGCATGGATGAACAACTCAAGACCGAGCGCGCGGTCAGCGCGCGCGCGCAGACACGCAACGACGAGCTCCGGCGCGAACTGGAGGATGAAAACGTCCGCCTCAACGCCTCCATCAGGCGCGCTGCCGGGGAAAACGACGCGCTGAAGACGGAAAAAGAAAAACAGACAGAGCAACTGGCCGTGCTCCGCCGTGACCTGGCCGGGCGCGATGTAAAAATTGCTGAAATGGGAACTCTTGCGCCGCAATTGCAAACGCTGAAGGATGAACGCGAACGTGAAAATCGCCTTCTGGAAAAAACACGCGAAGAATTGGCGCGCGCCCGTGAAACCGAATCCAAGCTGGAAAAGGCGCACACGGAGTTGGCTGAGCTCGCAAAACTTCAAACCACACTCGACGGCGCCCGCAATGAACTCCTGACCGTCGCCCGTAAAAACAAAGAATTGGCCGACGAAGTCGCCCGTCTGGAGCTCGCGCTCCAGCAGACAAAGAAGAGCGCGAAAACCGCCGAGGCCCAAGCCGTCCAATCCTCCGCCGCCGAGGCCAAGGCCGCACGGGCCGCAGAAGAGGCCAAAGCCGCCGCCAAACGTTCCACCGCCGAAGCAAAAGCGGCGGAAGCAAAGGCCGCCAAGGCCGCAGAAGAGGCTCAAATCGCCGAAGCAAAGGCCGCCAAGGCCGCAGAAGAAGCCAAGGCCCTTGCGCAAAAATCCACCCTCGAAGCTAAGGCCGCAGAAGCCAAAGCCGCAGAAGCACAATCCGCCGCCGCGCAATCCGCCGAAGAAGCCAAAACCGCCGCGCAGAAATCCGCCGAAGAGGCCCGTACCCTTGCGCAAAAGTCCACGCGTGAAGCCAAAGCCGCCGCCGAAAAAGCCATCGCAGAAGCAAAGGCCGCCGCGCAAAAATCCGCCGGCGACGCGGAAGCCGCCGCCAAAGCCGTCGCCGAAGCAAAAGCCGCGCGGATAAAGTCCGCGGAAGCCGAAAAAGCGGCAAAAAATCAAGCCGTCGAAGTCGCCAAGGCCGCCGAAAAAGCCATCGCAGAAGCAAAGGCCGCTGCCGCCAAGGCCGAAGCCGAAGCCCGGACCGCCAACGCCAAAGCCGCTGCCGCCGAGGCTAAGGCAGCCCAAGCCATAGCCGAAGCGAAAACCACCGCCGTCGCCGTTGCCTCCGTACCCCGCACGGAAGATCCGGTGGCGATCACCGCCGCGGACATCCCGAAACTTCTCGACGAAGGCCGCCGCGCCGAACGCGCCGAGGATTTCGCCGTCGCCCGCTGGAATTTCCGCGCTGTCCTGGAAGCCGATCCGGGGAATTTCGAAGCCAACGCGGCTCTTGGCGCGCTGCATATTCGCCGCGAAGAATACCGCCAGGCGATTCCGCCGCTCGGGCGGGCGCACCTTCTCCGTCCGCAGGACATCGCCGTACAACACGATTACGCCGCCGCCCTTCTGGGCGACGGACAGAACGCCGCCGCCGTGGCGCTTCTGGAGCCTTCGCTGGAAAAAGCCGCGACCAACCCCGGCTGGATGCAAATATGGAGCCGTGCTTTGGCCGCCACGGGCGACCGCCGCGCGGAACAGGCGCTCCGCCGCGCCGCGCAACTTTCACCGCAATCAGCGGAGGCGAACGTCGCGTTGGCGCGTTTCCTTTGCACCCGCGCCACCGCGACGGATGAAGCGGCACGGTATTACGGCCGCGCCCGCAAACTCGGCGCAAAAGCGGATCCGGAACTGGAAAGAAAGCTTGGGGGGAAACTCAGCGAACAAAGCGAACTCCAGGAATTTCTCCGCTCCGCCGCAACGGAGGCGGAAAAATCCGGCGATCAAGATGCCGTCCTCTGGTACGCGCGGCAACTCACCGAGCTGGAGCCGGGCAATCCGGTCCCCCTCCTCCGCCTGAACGGCTACCAACTCCGTCAGAACCAGGCGGGAGCCGCCGCCGCGTTGTGGAGCGCGTTGCCGGAAGCGCCGGAAGGGGGCCTGATCGCCGCCGTCGCCGCGCTCGACGCCCGGGAGTATGCGAAATCCGGCGAACTCCTGGCCGACGCGCTGAAGCGCAACAAGGGGGAGTTCAAGTTGCCGCCGGAGGCGGCCATCCTTAAATCTGAAATCGAAAAACGCCTGAAAGACGCGCCCGAAGCACTGAAAAAAGCATTTCAAACCGTTCAATAAAAGGGAGTAAATATGAAAAAGAGTACATTCTGCGCATTCCTTCTCTCCTTGTGTTTTCTCTGTGCCGCTGCTCCGGGGCGCGAACTCCCGGAACTCAACTGGCAGCCGGGGCGCTCCGACTGGATCAACGTCAAAACCGACGTAACCCCCGCGGCAAAAGGCGACGGCGTCGCCGACGACACCAACGCCATCCTCGCGGCCATCGAAAAAATGGACATGCGCCGCGACGGGAAGAAAACCGTCTACCTTCCCCCGGGGACATACCGCATCACCCGGACGCTCTCCAACGAAGGTAAAAACGACCTCTCCGGCTTTTCGCTTATCGGCCACGGACGGAGCACCACCGTCCTCTGGGACGGCGAAGCGGGCGGTGTGATGTTTCACAGCAACGGCATCCACCGGAGCCGTTTCATCGGCATCATCTGGGACGGGAACAACAAAGCGCACGTCGCCTTCGACCACCGCAGCCAGGGGCGGTACGAAACGCGCATCCGCCACCAGCACGAGGCGTTCCGCAATGTAACCGGCACCGGTCTCCGCGTCGGCTACGAACAGAAAATGGCCAGCGCGGAAATCTGGATCGAAAATTGTCTTTTTGAAAACTGCAAAAAAGCGGGAATGGAGTACCTCGCCTGGAACGACTACGACAACACCGTTTCCGGCTGCGGCTTCTACGATTGCGGGACGGCCGTCAACGTGGAAAAAGGGAACGTCTACGTTCGCGAATGCCATTTTGAAAACAGCACGGTGGCGGACTTCGCGTTCTGCACGCATTCGCACTCGGTACGGCGGAGCACGTCGCTCAATTCCAACGCGTTCGTAACGTCCCCGCAGGGGGGAGGAACCCAGGAGATCGTTATTGAAGACTGCCGCGTGGAAGGGTGGAAAAATAAAACCGGCGCGATCGTAACGCGCTTGCGCGGGCCGCTCCTTGTGATGGACACCGTCTTCACCAAACCGCCTGCGGGCGCGTCCCACATCATGCTGATGGCGCCGGCGCGGGACCTCCTCCAACACCTTGTGTACTCCAATGTAACCATTCCGGCGGGCATGACACTTGTAACGCCCCGTCCGGACAACAAAATAACGGAAGTTCCGCCGGGTAAACTCGGCGGAGCCATCACCGATGCACGGCAAACCTTTTTACGGGACACTTGGTCCATTCCGGGGAAGATTTTCGACGTCCGCTCGTTCGGCGCGAAGGGCAACGGGAAAACCGACGACACCGACGCCATTGAAAAAGCCCTCGCCGCCGCGCGCGCCCACGGAAAAGGGGCCATGGCCTACCTTCCCGCGGGAACATTCGTCGTCACGCGTACGCTGGAATTAACAGGGAGCGACTACTTTTTCGGCGGCGGCGGTTATTGCTCGATCCTCGCGTGGAAGGGACCGGAGAACGGCGGGCCGGTGATCCGCGTCAAGGAGACAAAGAACGTGATGCTGGAACAATTCCAGATCGGCGCCCCCCTTGCAGTCTGCAAAATCGAACACCGGGGGACCGGGAAACCGAGCTGGATCGGGTACGATTCGGTCTACGTCGGCGGTTCGTTCGTCAAGGGCGATGTTCCGCTGCGCGGCTTGGAGTGCTACGACCTGACGCCGAAGGACACGATTTTCGCCCCTCATTTCGACGGCTCGGCGAAGTTCGTCCGTTCCAGCACATCGAACAATCTTTTTTCCACCTCCTACGACGGGGTGATCGAAGTTTCGGGGAAAGAGAAAAAAGGCGACGGCTTCATCGGCTTCCTCTCGCGTGCCAACGCGGGGAATCCCTTCGATATCGTGGTGAAGGACTCCCAGAGCGTGGTGATGAGCGACTACTACACCGAGCAGACCCAGCGCTTCCTCCACATGACCGGCTCCCCCGACGACGAACCCGGAACCGTTTTTATCCAGGCCGCCAAAGCCGGAAGCGACCAGGCGGACAGTTTCCACATCGACAATTACAAGGGAATGCTCTATTTCGGCAATGCGCAATTCTGCTACACATCGCCCGATGTAAAGCAGAAGGGGGAGAACCCCGTTTCGCTGATTTTTCTCGGCAACATGTTCTGGGACCGCGACCCGGTCTTCTCCCTTGCGCCCTCCGCGCGGCTGATCCTTGTGGAGAACATCGCAGGGGGGAAGCTCCGCAACTTTATCCCCAACCGTTTTGACGCAAACGACCTGAAAACCGTCGCCGACGCCCTTGACGTTTCCCGGAAAATAGGGCGACGCGACCTGAAGTTCAACTATCCGCATATTTCCGTTAAATAAGGAGTCTATCCATGCGCACATCAATGATTTGTTTCTTTCTTCTCGCTGTGATCTCCCTCGGCGCCGCCGAGGTGAGTCTTATCGAAAACGCCGGCTTTGAATCCTGGGCGCCCGTCCCCGCCAACACGCCGAAAAATGCAGTTTTTGAAAACAATCAGGCGCCGACCCAGTGGAAATTCGCCATCCCGGAACAAGCCAAAGTCGAATTCTCCGCCGTCCGTACCGGCGCGAAGTCGGGGGACTGCGCGCTGCGCATCAACAAGATCGACGTCGAAAGCGCAATCGAGCTCCAGTATTACATGCTTGCGCTCGAACCCCAAAAGACGTACCGCTTCACCATCTGGGTAAAAAATGAAAGTTTCCGCACGCAAAGCCGCCGTCCGTGGGCGGCGTTCCTCGCCGGAACGGAAAAAGGGTTCTGGAACGACAAAAAAGGCGTGAGCCAGAACATTTCCTTTGAAAGCGCGGAGTGGACTGAATTTTCCGGGGAATACACCACCACCGCCGACCAGAAAGCCGGGATGCTCCGCCTCCACATCCCGGCGGGAACCTCCGGCGCGTTCCTTGTGGACGACTTCAATGTAATGGAAAAGGTGAAATAAGTCTATGCCGAACTCGATTAAGGCGCAGGTCAAACCCCTGACTCCGGATCGAATTTCGCCTGGGACAAAAATTCCGAAGTATTTGCAGGTGCAGCGAATCCTGACGGATTATCTCGCCTCGGTACCGCCAAGTGTGGAATTTCTCCCTTTTGAAGACGAGATTTCCGTCCTTCTCGGCGTAAGCCGCCGCACAGTCCGCCGCGCCATGGAGGAACTCCGCAAAGCGGGCTTGGTGCAAACAGCCCGCAAAAGCGGAAGCCGTATCCTCCGGGGACCGCTCGCAGCAAAGCCCGTTGAACTCCCCGGAAAAGGGCTCGCCTCCGTTGCGGTGATTCTCGCCTCCGACAAGGAGGATGACCGCGTGGTGGGTAAAGACCTGCGGTGGCAGATGGTTGCGGAACTGGAAAACCGTCTTCTCCCGCGCGGCAGCGCGGTCGTTTTGTACAACATCCGTGAAAACCACTTTCAGAAATGGCGGGATTCGGCAAAATTGATCGCGTCGCTGCATGAAAAAGGCATTCGCTTCGCCGTGTTGGTGGACAATGTTCCCATTCTTATCCCCTCGCTGACGCGCGACCTTCTCGCCGCCGGAATCAAGCCCGTTCTTTTCCAGCGCGACATGCCCCAGAAGATGGAAGATTTTACCGATTTTATCCCCGGAAGCGACCACCTCCTCGTCAATCACGCCCCAAAGCTCGACAATACGTTGCGCAGCCATTTTACGGACCGCGACCTGATCGTGTGCGCCGTAAACAAGAAGAATCTCTACTGGGCCGACTCCCGTTTCCGTATCCTTGAAAAAACGGCGGCCGAACTCGGCATCCCCGTCGAACGGGCCATTGAACAAGACGAGGCAATGGGCAAAACAAGGACCCGGGAAGAAGAGGCCGCGTTTGCACAGCAGGTTCTTACTTGTCTGCGACGCGGGAAAAAAGCGGTCTGTTTTTGTGCGAACGACGCCATCGCCGCGCGGCTCCTTGTACAATTCAATGCGCTCGGAATCGATATCCCGGGGGAATTCAAAATTCTCGGTTACGACAACAACCCGCACCGGCGTGAGCTGAATTTTTCGACTTTCGAAACCGATATGGAGCAATTGACCGATGCGCTGGTGGATCTGTACGCCGAATTTCTGCGCGATCCGGCGGCATCGCTCACCGCCTCGCGCGGACGCATGGTGTATTCGCGCTACATTCCACGGGGAACAACGTAAATGGACGAAGCGCTCGACAAATACCGCGCATTGCGGATGCAGATCGACTGCGAAGCGCGTCTGTGCGGCCGCGATCCGGGGGAGATTCAACTTTTGTGCGTAAGCAAATTCGTCCCCGCCGAGCGGATGCGCCCTCTTTGGGATGCGGGCGTTCGCGCCTTTGCCGAAAGCCGCGTGCCGGAATTGGAAACAAAGGAAGCCACCCTCCCGGGAGTTACATGGCACTTCATCGGCACCCTCCAGGCCAATAAGGTGCGGCGCGTCGCCAAACTTGCAGCGTTGATTCATTCCGTGGACCGTCCGGAGCTTTTGGAACGGCTGGACCGGATCGCGGCCGAGGAACGCGTTCGTCCGGGTATTCTGCTGGAAGTCAACGTTTCCGGGGAAGCGAGCAAAGGGGGCGTCGCCCTTGCGGATTTCGCAGCGCTCGCGGAATCCGCGGCGCGCGCGCAAAATCTGGAGTGGCAGGGCCTCATGACGATGGCGCCGGAAGGCGCGGCCGGAGAGGAGCTGGACCATATTTTCGGCACCCTCCGCGCCCTATGCGCGGAAGCCCGGAAGACGTACCGCCTTCCCCTCCCCGAACTTTCCATGGGAATGAGCGGCGATTACCGCGCCGCCATCCGCAACGGGAGCACAATACTGCGGGTCGGAAGCGCCATTTTCGGTTCGCGTCCGCAACAACAAGGAGAAACGTTATGAATGTTTTGCTTATCAACGGAAGCCCGCACGCGGCCGGGTGCACCTTCACCGCCCTCTCGGAGGTGGCAGCCACACTGAACCAAAACAACATCGAAACGGAAATTCTGCACATCGGCAACCGTCCCATCCATGGGTGCATCGCCTGTGGGAAATGCGCCGAAACCGGTCGTTGTATTTTTAACGACGATCCCGTCAACACAGCGTGCGAACGCTTGCGCAACGCCGACGCGCTGGTCGTCGGTTCCCCCGTGTATTATGCCGGGCCGAACGGCGCCCTCTGCGCATTCCTCGACCGCATGTTTTTCCTGAAAAGTGATCCCTACGCGCTCAAGCCTGCGGCGGCGGTGGTAAGCTGCCGGCGCGGCGGCGCAAGCGCCGCGTTCGACCGCCTCAACAAATACTTCACCATCGCGCAGATGCCCGTGGTTTCTTCGCAATATTGGAACAGCGTCCACGGGAATACGCCGGAGGAAGTAAAAAAGGATATGGAAGGGCTGCAAATTATGCGCACCCTGGGGCACAACCTCGCCTGGTTGCTAAAGTGCATCCACACCGCCGGAATTCCGCGTCCGGAAACAGAAGAACGGCTCAGAACCAATTTTATCCGGGAGGAAGAATGAAGTTTTTTGCCCGCCACCCCCGTTTGAAATGGACCCTGCGTCTCTTCGGGGCCCTGGTTCTTTTGATCGCCCTCGGCGTGGTGATTCTCTGGGTTTACGCTTCGCGGCGCATGGGGGAACTTCCCAATGCGGAAGAGGAAAAACGTTATGCCGCGCTTGATTATTACCAAAATGGCTTTTTTGTGAATTACGAACCGGTTACACTCGTCCGTCCGGCCAGTACGCGTCCGTCTCCCTGGCTGCGGCTCGCGAAAATGTTACTGAGCGCGCCCAATGCGCCTCAAAAGCCGCTCCCCCTTGTTCCGCTTACCCGCGCGTCGTTTTCCGCGGAGCGCGATCCTTTTTCGGTACGGTGGCTTGGGCATGCGAACATGATTTTTGAACTTGACGGCGTCCGTTTTATCACCGATCCCGTCTTCGGAAACGCGGCGCCCATCCCAGGAATCGTATCGCGCTATACGCCGAGTCCCTTGCCGCGCACGGAACTTCCGGAGCTCGATTTCGTCCTCATCACCCACGATCACTACGATCATTTGGAATACGAAACCATCCGCGCGCTGCGTGATAGCACCGTCCCCTTTGTAACCTCCCTCGGCGTCGGCGCGCGTCTGCGCGGTTGGGGGATCGGGGCGGAACGGATTCATGAGCTCGGGTGGGGCGACGCCGTTACCCTCGGGAAATTGCAAATCCAGGCCTTTACGGCGAGACATTTTTCAGGACGGACGTTTGCGGGACGCAACAAAACCTTGTGGTCCTCCTTTGTCATCTCCGGCCCGGAACATAAAATTTATCTCGCGGCCGACGGCGGCTACGGCAAACACTTCAAAGAGATCGGCGACCAGTATGGCCCCTTCGATCTTGTCTGCATGGAGATCGACGCCTGGAATGAAAACTGGCCTTACAACCACCTCTTCCCCGCCGAAGCGATCAAAGCCATGCGCGAACTCCGCGGCGCGCGCCTCATGCCCGTTCACTGGGGCGTTTTCGACCTGGCCATGCACCCCTGGGATGCCTCGATCCGCGAACTGGTTAAAGATGCCGACGAGGCCAAGCTTTCACTCGTAACACCCGTGATGGGGGAAAAAGTCACCCCCGGCGTTTCGCAGACCACCCGCTGGTGGGAGGAATCGAAGTAAAAGCTTCGGCCGCTGCCGCCAAAAGTCTCTATTTATCCAATTGGCTTGTCAATTGGATAAATACCACTTGAAAAGGTTTGAAAAAGAGAGTGAGTGAGATGGAAAAAACTTTCCTCAAAAGTTTTTTCCATCTCACATTTTCTTTTATTTTTTAGGGGGATTGAAAAAACGGGAGAAGGCGGCGTAGAGCTCGTCGCTTGTTGCGGCGCGGAAAAGTTCGGCGCTCTCCACCTGGGTCGCGGCTTCCTCCGGCAAAAGACCGAGGAATTGCGAGCGCTTTTGCGGATGCTGGAAGCCGCGCTGAAGGCGCTGGCGGGCACGCAACAGAAACAACCGCTTCCGCGCACGCGTGATCGCCACGTAGAAGAGGCGAAGCTCTTCGTCGGAAGAACCCTCCGCAATGGCGCGCTCATGCGGAAAAATCCCTTGCTCCAAAGCAACGACGAACACAATGGGAAACTCCAATCCCTTGGCGGCGTGAACCGTGCACAATGTGGCGCTGTGCTCGGCATCCTCTTCGCGCGTGCGATCGTTTTCCTCCAGGAGGGCAAAACTTTCAAGGTAGGTTTCCAGGGTGGGCGGCGCGGGAGCGCGCTGCTCGTACTGTGCAATGGCGCTGATGAATTCCTCGACATTTTCACGCCGTTTCTCCGCATCTTTGATGTCTTTGTAGATGCGCTGGAGCCCATCGAGATACCCAACGGCCAGCAAAAACTCCCGCACCCGTCCCGCAAGCCCGCCCGGGAGGGCGAAGTGTGTGGAATATTCCCGAAAAATGCCCGCGAGATGCCGGGCGGCTTCGGCCGCCTTCGGCGTAAGCGCCGAAAGGAAATCGGCGTTGTCGAGCAGTTGCACCATGGAGCAATGCCGTTCCAGGTGAAGACGCTTCAACACCTTCACCGCCGTTTCGCCCAAACCGCGCGGCGGAATTCCGAGAATGCGGAGCAAGCTCTGGTTCTCGCGCGGGTTGACCAGCAATTTCAGGTAAGCGACCGCGTCTTTGATCTCTTTGCGCTGGTAAAACTCCTGCCCTCCGACCAGGCGGTAGGGGACGTGAGCCTGACGGAATGCGGTCTCCAGTTCGCGCGATAAGTGATTCGAACGGTAAAGAACCGCGAAATCGGCGTAGCCGAGCGAAGGATCGTCGGCCATCATCTGCATAACCATATCGGCGATGAAACGCGCTTCGGCGGGGCCGTCTTCCAGAACACTCAGCGTTACTTTTTCTCCTTCGCCGAGGGCGGACCACAAATTCTTTCCGTGCCGGCGCGCGTTCCCGCCGATAACGGCGTTGGCGGCGTCGAGAATTTTTCCGGTCGAACGGTAGTTCTGTTCCAACTTGGCGACCTTCGTCCCCGGAAAAAAATCGGGAAACGAGAGGATGTTGCTGATGTTCGCGCCGCGCCACGAGTAGATGCTCTGGTCGTCGTCGCCGACGACACACAGATTATTCCGGGGGGCGGCAAGCATTTCCACCAATTTGAACTGCGCGTCGTTCGTATCCTGGTATTCGTCGATCAACAAATAGCGGTACGTTTCGCGGTAACGCGCGAGAACCTCCGGAAATTCGTCGAACAGCCGATGCACGAGCAGCAGCATGTCGTCGAAGTCGATCATATTTTGAAGCTCAAGCAGCTCCTGGTAGTTCCTGTAAAGCTGTGAAGCGATCGTCTCGAGCGGCGTATCGGCGGTGCGCGACGCCGCCGCCGGACCGACCAGACGGTTTTTCCAGCGTCCGATCGCCGCGCCGAGCTCCGGCAAGGCGTACGATTCCGCATCGTAGCCCAAATTTGCCGAAGCTTGCCGCAGAAGGCCTTGCTGGTCCGAATCGTCGGCAATGGTGAAATTCTGCAGGTACCCCAAACGGGTGATGTCGCGCCGAAGCACCCGGACGCAAAAAGCGTGAAAGGTGCCAAGCGTAACCTTCGCCGCCATCTCCGGAGCGACCAATGTCTTGAGGCGTTCGCGCATCTCCCGCGCCGCCTTGTTCGTGAACGTGAGACCGAGAATCGTCCCCGGATCGATCCCTTTGGCAAGCATATACGCGATGCGGCAGGTGATCACACGGGTTTTCCCCGTCCCCGCACCCGCCAAAACGAGCACGGGGCCTTCAATCGTCCCCGCGGCTTCGGCCTGCTCCGGATTCAATGAACCGAGAATTTCCTCCGGGGTCATAACACCCGGACCGCGAACTCGACTTTGTCCACCGTGCCGATAACGGCGGCGCTGGTAACAGGATTCTCAAACGTGGCGAAAACGCCACCGTTCACGACGTGCGCGGCCGCTTCGTCGGCGGTGCGCGCATGGAATTCCTTTTCCAGATTGCAGTCGCAGGGACGGCATTTTTCATAGGTGGACAAATAGTACGCCTGCCCTGCCTCCAGTTGGAATTCGCGGATGAGAATCGCATCCTTGCGGATGATTCCGAGGTAGCCAACCGGATTCATCAAATCCGCCACCGCGACAATACGCGGCGTATCCAGCGAATCGTGTTCGTAATCGAGCGCGAGCAACCCCAACGCGATCGCGTCGCGCGGCGACATCCCGGAGGCGATTTTTTCCGCAATAGGATCGGTCTGCGATCCGTTGGTCGCAACGGCGAAATGCCGCGCGAGCCGGACGCAATTGTATGAAATATACGGATTTTTCCGCAAATCGGCCTCAAAACCCGGCCGAGGGAGGATGGAAACCTGATTCCCGTTCAGCACCGCCTCGCGGTTCGGGAACGAACGGGACGATACGCGATACATTGCCGCCGCCCGGTTGTCGCGGGTGCGTCCGATTGCAACAATACGACCAAGATACATCTTCACTCCTTAATATTTAGCCCTTCACCGGCAGCCATTGGCCAATTTCACCGCGTCGCGCGGAACCATTTCAAAAAACTCGATTTCAGCACGCGTAACACTGTTTGTGTATTGCCCGTTTCCGCCAATGCTTAAAATAAATTCCTTCGGCAAATAGCCGAATTCACGCTCAAAATCCGCCGCGACGTCGCGTTCTTCCGTGTGCCATTCCCCCACGGCGTCGCTTTTATTGCGCACACTCCGCGTGAGAATCTTCACAATGCCGCCGCCGTACGAATAGCGCATAAGTGAATCCAGGGGCGTTTCCGTCTCCCAGCGGTAGCCGACGCTCCTGCGCGCCAACGCGCCACCCGCACCGAAGTACACAGCAATGGGTTGGTCATCCTTTGCCGGGTCGCGCCCATCGGCGCCCTTCGGCAAATTGTGCACCCGCCAGCGCCAGCGCAGGATCGGCGTCTTTTGCAGATCCACGTGATCGCTCAGCATAAAAAGCATCGCCCCGGTCGATTTGTCGATCTCGACACTCAGGACTTGCTTCGCCGGATCCTCCGAATGTTTACGAACGATGAATTGCGTTTTGGGGACAAACATCTTGCCCCCCTGGAATTCCCAGGTTTCATCCGGCAGCTTCCGGTCGGGTTCCATTGCGTTGAAGTCGAGTCGCCAATGGTCGGGCTTCTGCGCTTCTTCCCCGGCGGCGGAAAATGCGAAGAGAAGACAGAGCAACCGAATCCACTCTCTGCAAGTTCTCATTTTCCCTTCTCCTTTTGCGTCCGATAACGGGCGTAACGTTTTGTGATCCGTTCCACATAAATCCGCGTGCTGCCGATGCCGATACGTCCGGCGAACGGATCCTCCGGCCGCTCCGGTTTCCAGCGCACAACCCGGCTTTCCCCCGCGTTGTACTGCGCCAAAGCCAAAGAAACCTGATCACGGTACCCCTCCCAGCGACGCATGGCCTGCCCGAGATACCAGCAGCCGATCTCCAGATTCAGCGCCGGGGCGAACAGCTGCGTTTCACTCGGCAACGGAACTGCGTTCCGCCGGGCGTATTCGGCCACCGCGCCACGCGGCAAAAGCTGCATCAACCCGATCTCCCCTTGTCCACCGCGGCAGGAGGGATTGAACCGGCTCTCCTGAAAAACCACCGCGCGAACCAGCTCGGGATCGAGTTTATGTTTAACCGCCGCCGCGCGGATTTCCGCATTGAAAAGCGTATCATCCACCGCCCAGTCGCGCAACGGTTCGCGGCAAACGTAGGCGGCGATAAGCATACTCAGCAAAGCAAGAACCATAACAATCAAGCGGAACCGGCCGGTAGTTTTCCGGCTTTTCCTTCGGACCGCCATGCGTTTACCTGCCCTGCGGGAAAATCACTTGCCTTCCTCGGCGCGTTCGCGCTTCGGCATATTCACCAGCAAATGCAGTTCGCGCAACTGCCGGGGCGTAACCTCGGCGGGGGCGTTCATCATTAAGTCCTGCGCCTGCTGGTTGAACGGGAACGCGATCACCTCGCGGATGTTCGGCTCGTCGGCAAGGAGCATGACCATGCGGTCCACCCCCGGAGCGATGCCGCCGTGCGGGGGCGCGCCGAGTTTGAACGCGTTGATCATGCCGCCGAACTTATCGTCCACCACCGACGCGTCGTACCCGGCGATGGTGAACGCCTTGTACATGATGTCCGGCCGGTGGTTGCGGATCGCCCCGCTGGAAAGTTCGATGCCGTTGCAGACGATGTCGTACTGGTACGCCAGAATATCCAGCGGATCTTTGTGTTCCAGCGCGTCCATCCCCCCCTGCGGCATGGAGAACGGATTGTGGCTGAAAACAACCGCGCCGGTTTCCTCGTCGAGCTCGAACATGGGGAAGTCGACGATCCAGCAGAACTTGAATTCGTTCGGATCGATCAAATTGAGCTGGCGCCCCAGCTCCGGAATCACGCCGCCGCCGATTTTCTGCGCCATTTTTTCCTGGTCGGCAATAAAAAAGAGCGCATCGCCGTCGGCGACGCCGCCAACAGTTTTGAGCGCTTCGACCACTTCCGGGGTCAGGAACTTGACGATCGGGCTCTTGACCTCGCCGGCATTCCAGATAATGTAGGCCATCCCTTTGGCGCCGAATGTTTTGGCGTGCTCGATCATATCGTCGAAAAACTTACGCGGCTTCGCGCCCACCTGGGGGGCGCGGATGGCGCGGATCACGCCGCCGGAAGATGCGATGGAGGCGAACGCCTTGAACTCGCTGCCCACAAAATGCTCTGTAACATCGATCATTTCCAAGGGGTTGCGCAAATCCGGCTTATCGCTCCCGAAACGGCGCATCGATTCACGGTACGGAATGCGCGGGAAGGGGGACGGGGCGAATTTCTTTTTGCCGAACTTGCCGAAGACATCGTCAAGCAACCCTTCGATCACCGCAAAAATATCGTCCTGCTCGACGAAACTCATCTCCATATCCATCTGGTAAAACTCGCCCGGACTGCGGTCCGCGCGGGCGTCTTCGTCGCGGAAGCACGGAGCAATTTGGAAATAACGGTCAAAACCCGCCACCATCAGGAGCTGCTTGAACTGCTGCGGCGCCTGCGGAAGCGCATAAAATTTTCCGGGATGCAGGCGGCTCGGAACCAGATAGTCGCGCGCGCCTTCCGGCGAGCTCGCCGTCAGGATCGGCGTTTGGAATTCATGAAAGCCAAGCCCGGTCATGTAACGGCGGATTTCGGCGATCACTTCGCTCCGCAAAAGGATGTTGCTGTGCAGTTTTTCGCGGCGCAAATCCAAAAAGCGGTACTTCAGGCGCATCGCCTCCGGAGCCGCGTCATCCTTGGCAATTTGAAAGGGGATCACATCGGCCGGGCCGTGGACTTCCATCGCCTCGGCGACGATTTCAATTTCTCCCGTGGCGAGCTTGGGGTTCACGGTGCCTTCGGCGCGCGCCACGACTTTGCCGTCGAAGCCGACCACGGTTTCCACCCGCCAGCGATCCAGCGACTGGTAGAAATCCCGTTCCGGGTCGATGACGACCTGGGTAATGCCGTAATGATCGCGCAAGTCGATGAAAATAACCCCGCCATGGTCGCGGACGCTGTGAATCCAGCCGGCGACCCGAACTTGTTTCCCCACCGCGTCCTTGCGCAGTTCGCCGCAAGTATGTGTTCTGAATTTGCCCATTTTCGTTTTTTCCTGACTATAAGATTACGAGTTATCGTAATACTATAGCATGCGCGCCGCAAAAATCCAAATCCAAGGAAAATAAAATCCGGCGCTTTTGGTCAAGCGCCGGATTAAAGAGAAGCCTCTTACTTTTTATCGTAAATGTACAGATTGATTATCTTTGTGCGCGACCGCGCCGTCGGATTTGTGTCCCAGTTCACGATCATGATCTCGTTGTCCGTGCCCGATTTTACCCACGGCGTAATGTCGAGGTATGTGATTCCGCCGATCCGGTGGTGGTGGCGCCGCACATAATGCCCGTTGATCATCGCGCCGAGGATGTCGGGCTCTCCTTCCACATAGAGGAACACGCGGCTCTCCGCTCCCAGCACGGGCAGCTTCACTTCGCGCCGCCGGATGTTTCCATCCGCCAGGCCGGGCTGGGCGCGAACCAGCGCCGACGGCGCGTTGATGCCGCGCCAAACCTCCCAATCGCCCGCCAGATCCAAGGCGCGCGTCGGCGTCGGGATATACGAGAGGAAGCAGACGCCGCGCAGGCCGTACACACGCGGATGGCGGTTCTCGATCAACAACCCGAAAACCACCCGGTCGCCCGCTTTAACCTTCAGCGGCAGATGGGGCAGCCCCTGCCCGGCGGGCGGCGCGGCGATCTCCTCGCCGTTCAGGTATACCCGGACGCTTCCACCGACAAATCCGCTTAAATACTGCGACGTCGCCCAGAAATGAATGGCGCCGTGCGTCCAGCTCTTGGGAATCACCACTTCTTTACGCAGAAGGAAACGGTCGCCCTTCACTTCCGTGTCCTTCAGCCATGCGCCCAGTTCGATCTTGCGCCAATTGCGCCGTTCCGCAAATTCCGTTGCCACGGACGCGGTGGCGCTGAGGTCGCGCACCTCCCACACTCCATCCAGCGGCAATGTATGGGCCATGAAATCGGCCCCATCCAGCGCAACATGTTCCACTTTCACCGGCGGACGGTCCGTCCCCTGCCAGTAATTGTACTGCACGCGGAACCATTCCCCCGGCGCCTGGGCCGGATTCTCCCGGAGCGATGTCATGATTTTGAACTCCTTCGGCGGGAGTTCTCCTGTGGCGGCGCCGGGTTTGCCGGTCAGAATATCCGTCAGCGCACGCGCCTTGCCGTCGCGGAAGACAAACTTGTACGGAACGCTCTTCTTCGCATCGGTGTTCCAGAGAACCCATACGTCGTACAAGCCGTTGTTGCTCACGTAATGACGCGGATGCAGCGGACGCTCGGCGACGAGCGCCAGAGGTTCCGCCTTCGTCCATTTCAGGAGCTCCACCAGAATCCGCCGCGTGGATTCCTCGTAATACGGCAGGCGCGCGCCGACTGTGATGACCGCGCCCTTGCCCAACTTCCGCATCCCGATGGCCGTTGTCCCGTCCTGCCAGCGCCACAATGTTTCCGTATCCGCGCCGCCCTCCAGCTTTACGCCGTCGCCGCGCATTTCGCGCTGGAACGCAACAGGGTCGAAAATGTTCTGTTCTTTGACCAAGCTGTAGGATTCCTGCTTTTCCGGCTTATTGCCCTCGCCGTAGCGGCTGATGGACTTGACGGTAAAGCCGGTCAGTTCCCGCGCGGGCCAGGAATCGGCCGCTTCGGGCGTATGGCGCCCCGTCTGCGGCATGGCGATGAAAACGCCTCCGTTTTTAACCCACGCGGTAATTCCCGCGATGGTTTCCGGGCGCATCACCGTGTTGTTCGCATCGATAATCACGCGGTAACGATCGGCGAGATGGTTGCCGAAGTCCGCCGGAATCAATCCGTCCAGCGGGTAATCCCGCACAAGTGTTTCGCTGAAACGCCACGACCAATACCCGGAGGGGTACGCCACGTTGCCATCGGCCATCCACGGGTAGCCCAGAAGGGCGCTGATGTCCGAGTCGAACAATTCGGCCACGTCCGAACGCTGCTGATGTTGGCGCCCCAGAAGGCGCAGCGCGGGAAGAATCTGCTCAAAATACCCGCGGATCGGCTCGTTCCAATAGATGCTGCCGACGTGGATGAAATAATGCACCGCGTTCAGGCCGCTGATCATGTACAAACCGGTCTGGTGCTTGAATTCATCCAGCGTTTTGGCCGGACCGCCGGGTTCCAGCGAAAATGGAAGTCCCGCGCCGCGCATGAGCATGGGCAGATATTCCGCGTAGAAGCCGGACATGTAACCGGTGTTGTGAAAGCGCGCCCCGTACTTCCGGGCGATTTCCCGGAGCTGGTTGACGTATTGATCGGGGGCCATGCTCACAATGGGTTTGTTCGGCTCCACCTCGCGGATGGTGGAAATCCCCATTTCCACGGCGCGGTTGCGGCTCCACCCCTGCCAATCGGAGAAATCGACCCAGCGGGCGTTCCAGCCGTCGGCGAGATAGGGGTATGCCTTCGGGGCCTCACGACTCAGGTAAACGCGGTAGCAGATCGCGCCTTTGGGGAGGCGGACGGCCAGCAAATTTTCACCCGCCGCCAATGCGTCGGAAACTTCATAAACACCCCAATGGGGCTGATTGTGGCGAATGGTGTCGGCGGCGATTTTTTTGCCGTTCAGGTGCACCTCAAGGGTATCGCCCGTCCCCTGGTTCAAATCCCAGAGGTAGAGCCAAAAACGTCCCTCGGGTTTGGAAGGGAGCGTGAACTTGCGCCGCGCCACCGCGGGCTGCTTGGGGAGCAGCATGGATTGGTCGGAGCCGGGCATCTGCCGGATGAGCGGCAATTTGGAATCATCGAATCCGGGGGCGTAGAACTCCGCCGGAGCGGGTTCCGCCTCGAACTTCCAGTCGCCGTTGACCCCGGCCGCGCCGGGGGTTCGCTGTCCGGGTTTCAGCGTAAGGTACGCAAGGCGCCAGGGGCCGGAAAGATCCAGCGCGCGGTCGTTCCACCCGGAGAATTCGGCGACTTCCGGCAAGCGCACTTCGTTCCAATTTTTGATTTTTCCCGGCGCGCCGAAGTAGCGTTTGGAAACAGCGTCACACGTTCCGTAGCGCTCCTTCAGAAACGCGCGGAAACTCCGGTCCGCCACGGGGCCGTATTCCAGAAACACCGTGTAATTTCCGTGATTGAGTTCGCCGTGCGGTTCGAGAATTTCGATAACCTGGTCTTCAAGGGCGTATTTGCGCATGATTTTCTGAAGCTGCTGCAATTCGGCGCGGCGGGCATTCTCCGACCCCCAGCTTACGCTCCCCGTCCCCCCCTGGTACGGCTCGCCGACCGAGTGGTAGGAGCCGGAAAAATGGGGGGCCTTCTGCGATGTTTCGCCGCGGAAAGCGTTGCTTACGGAAGGATTGCTGCTGAAACTCGTGTTCAGGATAATCGGCAAGTTCCTGGCTTTGGCCAAGCGGTAGGCCCAGTTCCACGTGTTTTCATTGAAGAGCCCCGCCGCGAAATCGGCGTTGTGGGTTTCCGCCCAGAAGATGAAACCAAGATTTCCCAGCTTGGCGGCAAAATCGAATTCCTGCGCGGGATCGTAGGAATCCGCCTTGCCGCCGGGGGGCAGTTCTCCGGGGCGGTAATAGAAGCGGAACGCGTATTGATCGTATCCGTCCAGATACATCGGAATCTTCGCCGAGGAACGCGTATTGGCCGTCGTGGGCTTCCAATGCGCCATTTTTTTGACGAGCTCGGCCTCGGTCCTCGCGCAAAAAACCTGCAGCGTCGCCTTATGCACCAGGCTCGCGACAAGGCTTCCATCCGGCAGCTCATAGGCGTGGAATCCGCCCACGATTTTCGGAATCACCTTGCCGACCGTCGCAGTCAAATCGGAGGCGAATTTCGCCTGTAGAAGATTGGCCGAATCCGTGTTTCCCAGCCGGACGGTCAACGTACTTTCGCCATTCCCTTCGAAGAATTCCGCGGAGACGCGCCCGAAACCGCGCAGGTTCCGTTCGCGAAAATCTTCGCTTTCCCCCGCCACGTTCAGCGCGAACGCGAGGGTCATACCCAGCATTGTGATGTGGAAAAGTTTCATAGCCGCAATTCCTTAATCGTTTAATCGTGTTTGCGTTTTAACACATGCCACACTATTTATAGCACGCTCACAAAGGAATGTCAAGCACCGTTACGGACGAACTTCCATCAAAATTGGTTGCTTGCGGTACTTGAATTTTTCCCGGATCGGACGTATATTAATTGAAATTTGGCGTGATAAAACAATTTTTCTGGAGAAATATGCCCTTGTTCAGCAGCGGAAAATACTCGACTCTGCGCGTCCCCGCCCCCAGCGGCGAGCGCCGCATGGTGATTCCGGACGGCTCCTGGATCAAGTGCAAGAATTGCGGCCAGACGCTCTATTCCGACCGCCTGGAGGACAACCTCTCCGTTTGCTGGTATTGCGGCTATCACCTGCCGATGACGGCCCCGGCGCGGATCGCCTCGCTGATCGACGACGATTCGTTTGTGGAGCTGGATGCCGATTTGCGTTCCGTGGATGCCCTCGGCTTTACCGATCTGAAAAGCTACCGTTCCCGCCTGGACGAATCGGAGAAAAAAACCGGATTGGCCGATGCGATCCGTTGCGGCCATGCGACATTGAACGATTCTGCGTTCGCCCTCGGCGTAATGGACTTCCGTTTCATGGGCGCGAGCATGGGCTCGGTTGTGGGCGAAAAAATCGCCCGCCTGGTGGAATACGCCACCGCGCATAAAATTCCCGTCGTTTTGGTAACCGCCTCCGGCGGCGCTCGGATGCAGGAGGGGATCCTCAGCTTGATGCAGATGCCCAAAACATGCGGCGCGCTGGAACGCCATGCGGAAGAAGGACTTCCCTACTTTGCCATCCTGACCAACCCGACCTACGGCGGCGTAACCGCGAGTTTCGCCACCGTGGCCGATGTCATGATTGCCGAGCCGGGGGCTATGATCGGCTTCGCCGGTCCCCGCGTCATCCAGGAAACGACGAACTCGAAATTGCCGTAAGGATTCCAAACGGCGGAGTTTCTTCTGGGCAAAGGATTGATCGACCGGGTAACGGAACGGAAGAATTTGCGGCGCGAATTGAGTTTGTTGCTTGATTTCTTCGGATTCTAGTGCTATTTTATCTTTTGTCGCCGGGCTGCACCCCGGGCGTTGTTGGAAGGGCGAACCGGGTCAGATGGGGAACCAAGCAGCTCTAAGTTACTTTCGGCAAGCGCACGAACGGGCAGTCCGGCGACTCTTTTTTTGACTTTTTTGTGGATATGGAGGCAAAAATGGCACGCATGGACGGCCGGGCGGCGGATGAACTGCGCCCGATTGCAATCGAAACAGACTTCCTGAAGCATCCGCTGGCTTCGACATTGATACGCTTCGGCAACACACGCGTCCTCTGCGCCGCAAGCCTCGAAGGCAAAGTTCCCCCCTGGATGAAAGCGCAACAGCAGTCCGGCGGTTGGGTCACCGCGGAGTACTCCATGCTCCCCGGCGCAACGGCGGAGCGGTCGCGGCGCGAAGTTTCCTCCGGGAAGCCCGGGGGAAGGACGATGGAAATCCAGCGTCTGATCGGCCGCTCGCTCCGCGCGGTGGCGGATCTCGGCGCCCTCGGCGAAAACACCCTTCATCTGGATTGCGACGTGCTCGATGCCGACGGGGGGACGCGGTGCGCCTCCATCACCGGCGCGGCGGTTGCATTGGAACTTGCGATGGCCCGCATGATTGCCGCGGGAAAAATTCTTCCACCGCTTCCTTTGCGCGAACGCGTGGCGGCGGTGAGCGTGGGAATTGTCGACGGCGTGCCGCTTCTGGATTTATGCTACGAGGAAGACGTTCGCGCGGAGGTCGATATGAACGTGGTGATGACCGAATCGGGCAAATTCATCGAAATTCAGGGAACGGCGGAGGAAACACCTTTTTCCCGCCGCGAGCTGGATGCGCTCCTTCAGCTTGCCGAACACGGGCTGCGCCGGATTTTTGAACTCCAACGCGCCGCGTGCGGTCGCTAGAATCATGAGCGAATACCAAGTCATTGCCCGGAAGTGGCGCCCGCAAACGTTCTCCGATGTGGTCGGCCAGGAGCACGTGGTGCGGACGCTCCGCAACGCCATACGCAACCGCCGGACAGCGCACGCGTATTTGTTCGTCGGCCCGCGCGGCGTCGGGAAAACCACCCTGGCGCGCATTTTCGCGCGCGCGCTGAACTGCGAGGCACCGGAAGACGGAAACCCCTGCGGAAAATGTGTTTCCTGCGTTTCCGTTGTTTCCGAAAGCAGCCTGGATGTAATGGAGATCGACGCTGCGAGCCGCAACTCCGCCTCCGACATGCGGGAATTGAGCGAAGAGGTCCTCCATCTCCCCGCCGGCGGACGGTATAAAATTTATATCATCGACGAAGTGCACATGCTCTCCAAGCCCGCGTGGAACGCCCTCCTGAAAACGGTGGAAGAGCCGCCGGAACATGTCAAATTCATCTTTGCCACCACCGAAGTCCATCAGGTCCTGCCGACGATTATTTCCCGTTGCCAGCGCTTCGACCTCCTCCCGATTCCGACGCGGTTGATCGCCGACCGCCTTCAGCGCATCGCATCGGCGGAAAATGTGAAGATCGAGCCGGCCGCGCTGGAAGCCGTGGCGCGCGCGGCGGAGGGGGGCATGCGCGATGCGCAGTCGCTTCTCGACCAAATGATCGCGTTCTTCGCCCAGGACGACGGTGCGCCGATCACCGGCGGACAGGTGCTCTCGCTTTTCGGCCTGACCGATCGGGGAGATCTCGATGCACTGCTTGCGGCCCTTTTGGCCAACGACCCTGGAAAGATGGTGGACGTGGTTCACCGTCTTTCCAGGAAAGGGAAAAACCTTGAAACGCTTTTTGAGGACCTCCTCGGCGCTCTGCGCGGCGTGCGCCTCTGCGCGGCATTGCGCGATCCGGAAAGCGTGCTGGATGAGGGAGCGGAAACCCTCGCCTACTACCGCGAAGTCGCAGCCTCCACGCGGGAATCGGTCCTCCAGGTCCTCCTGGAAAATCTCGCACCCGTGGGGCGATTGCTGCACGATGCGCTGAATAAGCAGATTTTCCTTGAAACTATTTTCCTCAAGGCGATGCGCGAAGCCCACTCCGTCCGCCTGGAGGATGTTCTTGCGCGGTTGAACCAGCTTCGCCAGGCGGGAGAATTGACGTTTCTCGATCAGCTCCCGCCGCCCGCGCCCCTGGCCGCGCCGCCGCCGCGCCGCGTGGAAACACCCGCGCCGCCGGAGCCGGTTCCCGAACCTGAACCTGCTCAGATTCCCGAGCCCGTCCAGGGGGCCGCGCCCGAACCCACTCCCGAACCGGAGCCGGTTCCCGAGCCTGTTCAGATTCCCGAGCCTGTTCAGGCGTTCGCGCCCGAGCCGGAGGATCCTCCGCCGCCGCGTCGCGGAAGCATTGTTCACGACGATCCGACGATTGTGGAAAAAGTGCTGCAAAACCCGGCCCTGCAAAAACTGGCCGCCTTTTTCGATGCCGACGTCGTGGATGTACATCGATAAAAAAAACATAAGGATAGACAATGTTTGGAAATTTAGGTGAGATGGCCAAGCTCATGCAAAAGGCCAAGGATATTCAGAAAAATATGGCGCAGCTCAAGGCCGACATGGCGGAGGCGGAGTTTATGGGAAGCGCCCCGAACCAGTCGGTTCAGGTGGTGGTTTCCGGCGATTTCCGCGTCAAACGCGTGATTGTTTCGCCGGAACTGAAAGCGGATCACGAACTTTTGGCCGATCTCTGCATGGTCGCAACTAATCAGGCGCTGGAAGGCGCGCGGAACGCCATGCAGGAACGCATGAGCGAGTTGACCGGCGGACTGAACCTCCCGGGGTTGTTCTAAGAATGTCCCGGATCGAATACCCCGAGCCGTTGCTGGAACTCACGGAACTTCTCCGGCTGCTTCCCGGCGTGGGGCGGCGCGGGGCGGAACGCCTGGCGCTGGCATTGTACAAATGGGAGCCGGACAAGCTCGAAGGGCTCGGGATGCTTCTGCGGGAGCTTCCCGCCACGGTCGGGCCCTGCCCGGAGTGCGGCGCGATTGCGCGCGCGAATGAACTTTGCGCGGTCTGCCTTCAGCCGAACCGCGACCGCGGCGTTCTCTGCGTGATTGAAGAATCACCTCAATTGTTCGCGATCGAACGGAGCGGACAATTCCGCGGCCTCTACCATGTTCTCGGCGGACGCCTTTCGCCGCTGGAGAACCGGACGGCGGAAACATTGAACATCCCCCGCCTTGTCGCGCGGGTGGAGCGCGGCGAAGTACAGGAAGTGATTCTCGCACTGGGCGCGGATGTGGAAGGACGCGCAACGGCGGTGTATCTCTCGGAAATTCTGCGTCCGTACCCGGTAAAAATTTCGCGTCCGGCGATCGGACTCCCGGCCGGATCGAGCCTGACATTTGCGGACGCGGCGACCATCGGCATGGCGTTTTCCGCGCGCACGGAGCTTTGAATGAGGGCACAAAAAAAGAAAGCAGGCTTTATAACTCTCGACTCACAGTGTACAGTGTAGCCAATTCAGGCTCCGATGCAAAACATGTTCAGAGATTGACCTGCTTTCTATCCATTAGTATATCCGGACCGCGGCAAAAGTCAAGGGGCCCGGCCTGAAAAATACGCAATATTCATAAAAAAGAGCCGATTCCAACGGCCAAGGAGCTTAAAGCTATGAAAAAACCATCTTTGTTATCCTTTTGCGGAGAAGATTTCCGCTTTCTCTGCCGTCCCGCGACAGCGCATTTTCTGGAGGTGGAAGTTAAGAGAGCGCCCGTAGCCCGCCTCGAGCCTTCGCGCTGCGACAATTTGGATGAAAAATCGGCGCTGGTCAATAAATTCCGCAAACACATCACGGACGACCGCCTCTCCGGGGAACTGAATGTGGAAACAACCGTTCCCTTCGGCGCGGAATGCAAAATCAAACGGAGCATCAGCTGCTTCGACCGCTTCGCGCTCGTAACGGCGGACTTTTTTCCGGGCGGAGACGCGCGGCGCATCGAATTGGATCCGGCACACTTTCCGGGGCCGTGGACACGGGCGCGCTTCAAAGTTTTCGGACAAAACGAGCAGGAAATGAGTCTGGGCGCGGATAAACAAACCCTCTATTCCGGCGCATCCCCCATCCTCTACCTGGAGCTGGAGGGCGAAGGCCGTCATGTGGAAATCGGCATCGCGGGGGATTTATGGCGGCACACAGCCTCGGGAGAACGGGGTGAATTTGCCATCGAAGGAAATGCGGAGGGAATTTCCCTCCGGCGCGTCCCCTGGGTCGCCGCGGAAGGGGCGGAACCGGATCGCCGCCCGAAACGTTTTCGCTACTACCTTGCCTGGCGCGGCGCGGAAAAAATCACCTCTTCCGCCGCAGCGCTTCCCGGCGCCCCGGAAGGAGAGGACGTCTTCCGCCGCAACGCCGCCGGGGAAACGCTCCCGGAAGTCTGCTGGAAATCGGCGGGCGGGCGGCGTCATCTGCGAAACATCGTTCGCCGCACCAAAGGCAGCCTCTGCCTCGCCCTCGGCGAACCCGGCGTCTGCTTCGACGCGGCGCACCTGGAACGCCCCAATAAAGTCCTCCTCCAACACACAGACATGGACGACTACCTGGAATTCTACTGCTGGGCCAACCGCCACCTCGCCAAAGACGGCGCCGCGCTGACCCTTGCCCCCGCCGCACCCCGAACCGCCCTCATCAACCTAAGCCTCGCACCGCGCCAAATCGAATAACTCACCCCCAAAAACCAATCCGATCGGGGAACCTTTCCTCAAAAGGTTTCCCTCTCTTTTCTCCCTCTCCTGCTCTCCCTTCTCTCCCCGGCTCTCCCCTCTCCCCTCTCCCCTCCCCGGCTCTCCCCTCCCACGGCGGCTCGCCGCCATTTTCTTTTTCGGCGATTGTTTCTGTAATCGAGGCGGCAAGGGCGAGCGTGCTAACGCACGCGACGACCCGAAGCCAACGAAGAGTACGGGAATAAGCGCCAGAAAAGAAAATGGCGGAAGGAGAGGGATTCGAACCCTCGGATCCTTGCGGATCGGCGGTTTTCAAGACCGCTGCCTTAAACCACTCGACCATCCTTCCGTGTTGTATAAAATAGCGCCCGGAGGGGGCTTTTTCAAGTGGCCATGCGGATTTTTCTCTGCGAATCAGGGGCGGAGTCGGATGGCCGCCGCGTCGCGCGCCAACTCTTTTTTCGCCTCGGAATTTCCCTGACGGGAGCGCAGCGTAAGCTGGATGGCCGCGGCGGAAAGCAACATCAGGACAGCGGTTACCGCCAGCACAACGATCAGTGCCGAACCTTGTTGATTTCTTTTCTGTTTCATGGGTTCACCTCTTTTGTTGCTCCGACGAACCTGAATTGCCGTCCGTTGCCGGCGGACACTGTCAGAACGAGCAATTTACCGTCGCGCTCCAAAGAAAGTTCGCCACGGGAACGCGCCGGGATTCGCTGGGTGCGGACCTGGTCTCCTTTTTGGCAATACAGAACATCGTTTTCGATCCGGGCGACGGGTTGGCCGCCGCGAAAAACCGCGCCGTCGCGCAACTCGAACGGACCGGGGGCGGCGTTGGCGGCGGCCGTCAAATTTCGATGCAGCAAAAACAGCTCGGGGCTGCCGACGTGGTAACGGATTTCGTCGTGCCAATGACGGTTTTGTTTGTTGAAGAAAACGAAGACGGAGCTTCCGGCGAACGTGAGAATCGCGAGCACGGTAAGCACCTCGATCAACGAGTATGGTTTTATCTGTCGCATGAGAATTTCACCTCCACGGTTCGGGCGTTTTTCTTGTTCAGCAACGCCAAAGTCAGGCCTTGCGGCGTTTCTTCGACCAACGGCGTGAGCGACGGCGCAAACGCCGCTTCGGCACGGAACAACGCCGCCGCCCGCGCCCGGTCGGGGGCGTTCTCAAGACGCAGTTGCTGCACGGTGTTCTGCATGACAAGAATTCCGATTGTTTCCTCGGCGAATGCTTCGCCGCTTCGGCGGGTCTGGTGGCGCAACGCACTGAACATGACGATGAGGAGAGCGAGAAGCGCCAGCGCGCACGTCAGCTCCAACATGGTAAAGGGTCTTTTTTTCATAACAACGCGCCTCCGGCGGGTGAAAGGATTTTTTGACGGACCAATTCGGCGGCCACGGCTTCAAGGTCGGCCCCGGGCGTGGCGGCAATCCGCTCGCGCAACGCGGCGCCGGAAGGAGCTCCGGCGAGGAAATCGCGCCACGCGTCGTCGAGGGAGAGCACCGCCGCCAACGGAATCTGCCGCGTGCCGTCGAAGGCGGGGGCAAGCCGCTGCGCCGCCACACCGGCGACCGCCGCGGCGATCAAAAACGGCTCGAACCCCTGGTGCAACAGCCGTAAAAACACCGAGGGCACGTCGCCGGCGTGGTAGGTTGTGATAACCCGGTGCCCGGTCAACGCGGCGTCGAGGGCGACTTTGACCACCTCGCGATCGCGCATTTCGCCGATCACGAGGGTTTTCACATCGTGGCGCAGGGCGGCGCGCAAAGCGGTTTGGTAGTTCCACTCCTCATCGCCACGCGGCAGACTAAGCTGTGAAATTTCCGGAATTTCGCATTCCACAGGGTCCTCGATGGTGATGATGGAGGCGGGATCGTTTTCCGTGCGCAGCAGTTCGCGGACCATGGCGTAAATGGTGGTCGTCTTGCCGCATCCGGTCGGCCCGGTCAGTATGATCAGCCCGGATTTCCGCGCGAGCATGGCGCGCAATTGCGCCACGGTATCCGGCGGAAAGCCGAGGTCATCGAGTTCATAGCGCCGCCGGTCGCCGTCGAAAAGACGGATGGTCAGCCGCTCGCCGTTCAGCGTCGGCATCGAAGCGACGCGGAACTCGACGTTGCGCCCCTCCTTTTCTTTGCGTATCGCGCCATCCTGGGCGATGCGGCTGCGGTAGGTCAACATCCCTGCCATAACCTTGAAGCGCGCTGCGCACTGAATTCCGTAAACGGCCGGAACAGCGCCCAGATCGCGCCGCACGCCGTTGATCCGGCAGCGGAAGCGTGTTTCCGACGCGCCGGGCAACAAATACAGATCGCTTGCGCCGCGGGAAACCGCTTCGTCCAAAAGGGCATCGCAGAACGCCGGAACCGGAAGTTTTTCGTCGTATTTCATGATGCAAACGCCTCGATAAGACGGGTAAATCCAGCGAACATCCAAAACCACACCGAAGCCACGATCGCACCGTTCAGGAGAACCATGCCGACCTCCAGCAACGTCCCCCAACGCAGAGAAAGGCTTTGCAGTTCTCCATTCAAAAGATTCCGCAACGCGGCAAACGCCTCGATCACCCGGTCGGCCCTGTAGCCGCCGGAGAGAAGCAAGCGCGCGAACGGCGGGTCCGGCATCACGCGCCCCCATGCCTCGAGCCAATCGCCGCCGCCGGAAACCGTTTCGGCGAATTGCCGCAGAGGTTTCTTCAAATACCAACGCGGCGCGGCAACGGCCAGGATTTTCGCACTTTCGCTCACATCCAGCCCGGCGGCAAGCAGGCAATGCATCATGGCCGTCAGTTCAAACTGCTCCTGGCGCCGCACCAGCGTACGCACCCCCGGAACCCAACGGAACACACCATCCAGAACGTGTGAACGAAAGAAGGGCGTCAGGGCCAGGAACATCATCAGTATGCCGAAAAGAATTTCGCCAAGCGTTGCAAAAGAAAACCACAACGATCCGTAAGGATAGCCGAGCAATTCCACAAACAGCTTCTCCATATGCGGCACGATAAATGTTCCGAGTCCCACCAGCAAGAGCGCAGTTACAAAAAAAGTTTTTCCTTGCGGACAGCCTTGCGCAAGTATGCCGTGTTCGCATTGGAGCATATCGCCCAGGAGCGGCAGGACTTCTTTGAGTTTGCCGCGTTTTTCCGCCTCTTCGAGCGTCCGTTGGATGAATTTCGGCAGATTCTCCCCGCGAAGCGCTTCAGCCACCGATGCTCCGCCAAGCAGTTTCTGCGCTATCTTCCGCCGCATCGGATCTTGGTGATCACGTGTTAAAAGCGGGAGCTCCAGCGAAGCGATCACATCCGCCGGAGGCAAGCCGGCGTCGCACGCGAGCGCCAGCGCCCGGAGCACGCGCAGATGGCGCAACCGGCGCTTGAGCCCGACCACCGTCTGGCGGCGCGCGTACAGCGGCGCTTCGCCCCCCCTATCCCAAAACACAAATCCCCCTTACAAACGGCAGGAACAACGAAAGAATGGTCAACAACACCAACAGCGACAGAAAAAGCGTCAACAACACCTCGGAAACCGTGCTGAGTGCGCGCATCCGGTCGCCGGCGCGATCCAGGAAGAAACCGGCCAGCCGCCCGAGCTCCCCTCCCAAACGGTCCTCCGGCAAAAATTCGAACGAAATGCCCAGGACCGGCGAGAGGCCCGGTTCCTGTTTCAGAACCGACGCCACCGCCTCGCCCGCGGCCGTCCGTTCCCCGATGGAACGCCACATGGCGCGCCCGGCGGCGCTTTCGGAGCTCGCTTCCAGTACGTCAAAGATCTCCGGGGCCGGACGGCGGTGTTTGAGAAGCAAGCTCCAGAGCAGACAGATCCGCGCATCCTCCAGCTCGCGAAACAAGCTCCCGAAGCCGGGAAGACGCTTCAGAAGCCACAACAAAAAACGCGTGGAGCTCAAGCACCGGCTCAAAAGCCAGGCAAGGAACACCGCCAGAACCGCATACGCCACAAGAAAAAAATCGATATTAGTATGGATTACGGCGGCGATGTTGAAAACACACTCGGTCAGCATGGGAAGTCGTTCATGCTCGCCAAACAAGCTGAGGACGGATTCACGGATCGGGAAAACGGCAATGTAAAACAAACCGATCACCACCGCCAAAAGAAACAGAAGAACGATCGACGGGTATAACAGAAGATCGCGGAAAAGAACCGTGATCCGGTGGTCGGCCTGCGCCGCCATGCCGATTTCATGCAGCGTTTCGTGCAACGTTCCATCCGCTTCCCCGGCGGCGATCAACGTCCGGTAACGTTCCGGGAAGTAGCGTGGATAACGCTTCATCGCCTCCCCCAGCGTTACGCCGGAATCGACCGCGGCGGCAACCTCCCGCAACGCCTCCCGGAACGGGCGCGAGCCGCACTCCGGCGCCAGGCTGCGGACACTCGCCGGCAACGGCAGTTCCGATTCCAGCAGCAACGCAAGCTGTCGGTAAAACTCAATCAACGCCTTGGGTTGATCCGCCATACGCTCTCCTTTTTCATTGCAAGCGCTCCAGAATTTCGCTCAAAAGACCGAATACCGTCGCGGCGACCAGAAAAACCAGTACAGCGTTCAGTAAGATCAAGCCGATGTTCAGCCAAAGCGACGTGCGCCCGACAAAGGAACAGAACGCCTCCTTAAGCAGCTCCCGCACCGTCCCAAACGCCTCCGGCAACCGGTCGCGCGCCGCCCCGGAACCTAGAATCCAAAATCCTCCGTCCGGAATAAGATTCAAATTACGCAAAACACCCATGCCTTCCGCCCCGCCGGCAATGCGTTCGGCGGCAAGGCGCAATTTACGTTGCAGATACCAACACGGCTCCGCCGCGGCCGCCGCTTCCAACGCTTCGGGCAAGTCATGCCCGGCAGCGAGTTGACAGTGCATGATTCCAAACACCCGGCGCGCGGCGGCAAGACGGAACCCACGCCCGACAAACGGCAGTTTCCAATACAAAAATCCCAACCCGATCCATTCGAGATTGCAGAGCAACACCGCCAGAAGCAATCCGCCGAACATCCACAACATCCCGTCCCATGCGGTGTAACCAAACCGCGCTATTTCCGGCAATCCATACCGCCCAAGAAGCTCTTCGCTTATTCGCCCGAAATTGGGGGCGATGTAAATAAGGATAACGGCGAGCATCCCCCAGGTGACAACAAATGGAACCAGCAACCAACCGTCCACCCACTTCCAACGCCACTGCGTATCTTCGCGGAGCACATCGAGAAGACGCTCGACCTCACCCTGCCGTTCGCCCACTTCCAACGCCCTGCAGAACGGTTTTGAAAAATCGAGCGCCCGCAGCGCCTGGCTCAGCGGGCGGCCTTCACGCAGACACTGAACCGCGCGACACAGCCGGGAATGCCGGCGCGACCAGCTCAAACACGGCGGCGGCGTGCGCCGCAGAACCCCCTCCAGCACATCGAGCGGCGGAATTCCGCTCCGCAGCCCGCAGCACAGCAGCGCCAGAATCCACTGTTTCCAGCCGCTTCCGTTCATTTCCCCGATGGGAGTTTCAACATGTCGTTCCATCAGTAGTACACCAACACGCGCAAGTATAAAAATATCACCACAATCAGGCCGCCGATCAACAAAGCCAGGAGCAACGTGGCGGTTGTCTCCACGATTCTCTCCAGCCGGGTCAACCGCCGCTGGAACTGTTCGTCGAAAAAATCGGCCAGTTTCGCCATTTCACGCGGCAACTCCGCCTCCGGCACGTGCCGGCATGTTTGCTCCACAATAACTTCCAGACGGTCCACGCGCCGCAACGCGTCGGGAATCGACACGCCATCGCCGACCTCCGCCGCGAAAGCAATCAGCTGACGGCGCAGCTTCGAGTCTCCTACGCCGCAAGACAACCGCCGCAAAAACTCCGGTTCCGGCACCATACTCCATAGGCGGCAAAGACGGGCGTGCTCGAGCATCGAGAAAACGCCGGAGAACCCCGGCGCCATGCGCAACAAAAACAGCAACGCCCGCGCCCCCGCGCCAGGCGCGAAAAGCAAGCCAAACCACACCGCTCCCAATACCAGGAGAAACAGGCCGATCATATCCATATGCCCCAATAGCCGCAAAAAAAGCAACAAGCCGTGCGGCCTCGACCAAAAGTTGTCCGACAAAATTACCGCGTAAACAGAGAAGAGCGACTTGAATAAAAAATGCAACAACGGCGCCATCAGGAGCACGCCAAGCGCCAACACAAGCGACGGATACAGGAGAACACGGCGCGCCATCGCAACCGTGCGGACTTCGCCTTCGACAAGGAGCGAAAGTTCGTAAAGCGCCGCCGGAAGATTGTCGGACGCCTCGCCCGCCGCGACCGCCGCGCAATGATTTTCCGGAAAAAGGGAGGGAAAATGCCGCATGGCGCGGCTCAACGTTTCACCCGCAGCGACCGCCGCCGCAACATCCAGCGCGGCCCGGCGGAAACGCTTCTTTCGGAGTGTCAGCGAAAGCTGCAAAAGCGATTCCGGCAACGGCAGTTCCGACTGCAGAAGCAAAGACAACCGGCGATAAAATTCGCCCTGTTCTTCCTGGTTTTGACGCATTGCTAAGAGTATACAACAGCATACCGCCTTTGTCAAACAGGACGGATTAAAAATAAATCCATTTTTATTGAACAACACCTTGCATTCTTTCAAATGCATAATACTGTATGGCCCCCGGCAAAAACAACCCCCAAGGAGGCGTCGTGAAAAATTGGAAAGTCGTGCTTTTTTTCGTCCTTTTAAACACCCTTCTTTTCTTGGGAATCCCCTTTTGGATGCGTTCCGCGAACTCCCACCCCGCATCCAAGGCCGCTGCGCCAGGCAGCGCATTGGAAGTAACATTCGCGGGGTTCAACCGCTATTCCCGGACCTACGACCTTTCCTTCAACGCCCCGATAGACAGTAAAATACTGGCCAAACACATTGTGTTGAATCCGGCGCTCCCCTTTCAGATTCTCCGGGAGTCGGATTCGAGCATCTGCATCGAAGCGGACTTTGAAGCGGGGACATTCTACGCCGTAACCCTCCGCGGCGGCGCATTCAAAAAGGATGTGAAGCTCGGCTTCATCGCCCCCGATAAGAACCCGGAACTCGAGTTCATCAGTTCAGGGACGTTTTTCCCGCTGCACTCCGCGGTGCGCGAACTCCCCGCCGTCCTGCTGAACACGGGAAAGGTTTCCGTCCAAAGTTATCGGGCATACCCCAACCGCATCCTCGACTTCCTCCGCAATCCCGATCCTGCGAACGCCCGCGAAATCGCCCAATTCACCCTCGCCCCCGACAGCGCGCCCAATACGAAAACACGCTTTCCCATTCCCCTCGACCAAGCTGGACTCGGCAGCGAACCCGGCTTGTTTCAGCTGTGTTTGCGCGGCGCGAATTACTGGGAAAACGCGGCGCGCCTTGTGGTGTTGACCGATTTCGCCGTTGTCGGCGCCCGGTCCGAAAATGAAACGGTTTTTTCCGTCCACTCCATCTCCTCCGGGAATCCGGTGGAAGGCGCAACCGTCGAACTTTACAGTACGAAATTCCAGCTCCTCGGCACAACGCGCTCCGACGCGAACGGATTCGGCCGCCTGGCACTCCCGGATCTTGCCGACGCCGGCGACGAGCCGGAGCTCCTGCTGGTCCGCCATGAAAAAGACACCAGCTTTCTGCGCCTTTCCTGGCTTTACCAACGCGCACCGTCGTTCCGGTACGCCCTTCCGGTGGGGATGCATGGCGGATACAACGCGTTTGTTTTCGCGGAACGCGGCGCGTGCCGCCCCGGCGAGAGCATCGAGTGTTTCGGCATGCTCCGCACGGCGGGTTCCCTCCTCACGGCCGAGAACGTTCCGCTGGACTTCATCCTCCGCGACGACATGGGGAAAATCGTCGCCCGCCAGACGCTCTCCACGGAAAAAACCGGGTTCTGCCGCGCCCGCTTCACGCTGCCCTCCGAAGCCCGGACCGGGCGCTACCAGGCGGAACTTTGCCCGAAAAGCGAAACGGGAAAGCCCTACGGAACCACCGCGATCCTCGTCGCCGATTACGTCCCGGATCAAATGAAAATGGAACTGCGCACCGCTACGGCGGAGGTTGCCTCCGGTGCGCCGATCGCGCTCAGCGGTTCCGTACGTTATTATTTCGGCACACCGCTCGCCTCCGGAACGGTAAATATTACAACACAATCGCGCGAGGGAACATTCGCCCCCAACGCCGCCAAAGGATTCCGCTTCGGCATTCCCGGAACAACACCCGCCGGGCCTGTCCGGGAAACAAGAGTGAATACCCGGGCGGACGGGTCCTTCGACATACGTCTGGAGAACGAGCCGCCGGCCGTCGCCCCCTCCCTCCCGGAGAATATTGTCCTTACTGCTTCCGCCCGTCCGGCGGGGGGCGGCCGCGCGGTTTCGGCGACGCTGCTTACGCGGGCGCATCACCGCGCCTTTTACCTTGGTCTGAAGGCGGAGCCGGAAAACGGAACGCGCCGCCTCTTTTCCCTCATGGCGCTGACGCCGCAGGAAAAGCCCCATGCTCTGCATATGAAATTGCGTTACGAACTGACCCGCTCCCATTGGGAATATGTCCTCCGCGAAAGCCCGGACGGACGTTTGCAACACCACTGGCAAGAGCAGCAGATTCCAATCTCGAAAGGTGAACTCGCACTTGTTTCTTCGGGAACCGGCGTATACCGTTTCGGGCTCGACCTCCCGCGCGGCGGGAGCTACCGCCTGACCGTTTCCGATGAGGCGCCCCTGGCGCGTTTGGATTTCACGCACGACTCCGGCGCACCCGGGGAACATTCGACAAACCCGGCGGTTCTTGCGCTGGAAAGCGACCGCATAAAGTACCGTCCGGGGGAACAGGCATTGCTTCGCTTCACAGCCCCCTTCGCGGGAGAGGGAATCCTCTTCGGCGGCAGCTCCGAGCTCTCCGAGATGCGCCGCTTCATTGTCCGCGCCGGACAGAACGAAATCCCCGTGCCGCTTCCGGAAACCATCCTCGAAGGCTCTTACCATGCCGGCCTCACGGTAATCGCCGCGCCGGAAACAAAACTGGAACGCCTCCCCTTGCGCCTTTTCGGCACAGCGCGTTTTGATTTGGACCAGGCAGTACACAAACTCAACATCGCGTTGATGGCGCCGGCACAGGCCCGCCCCGGGGAAAGCGCAACCGTCCGCGTTTCGCTCACCGACGCGGCGGAGAAAGCCATCGGCGGCCGCGTCCTCCTTTGGGGGGAGGACGAAGGGATCCTCGCGCTGACTTCTTTTGCAACCCCGGACCCTTTTGCTTACTTCTTCGGCCCGACAGCTTCGCCCTTCGCTTTCGGCGACACGTACGGCCTCTTCTTTCCTTTGATCCGCATCGGGAGCGACCGGATCGGCGGCGGCGACGCCGGCGGTTTCCTTTCGCCGTGGAACGCCGCCATGGAAAAAGCCGCGGTGCTTCCTCCGGAAATCCTGGATGTCCCCGCATCCGGAGTGCTGGAACATAAAATCATTATGCCGGAACATGTCGGCGCGCTCCGGTTGATGGCCCTCGGCGCAAACGCAACGCGCACGGGCGCGGCCGATCAAACCCTCACGCTGCGCCATCCGCTCACGCTGACACTGAACGCCCCCCGCGCCGTCGCCCCCGGCGACCGATTCCAACTTTCCCTGGAGGCGTTTAACCACGACCTCCCGGAGGGGTCGGCCGTCTGGACGCTTGAAGTCAACGGACAGCTTCATTCAGAGGGGGAAATCCGCCTCGAGCCCGGCAAAAGCGTCCCGATTCCTGTTGAGTTGACCGCCCAGCCCCAACCCGGCGCAACCTGCATTGCCGCCACACTGAAAATGGGAAAGAACGAAACGCGCCAGACGGCGGAATGGATTGTGCGTCCGGCCTTTCCCGCGCACGATTTCCTGGAAACCATTGCCCTCCAACCCGGTGAAACGTTGGAGCGCTTCGCGGCAAATCCGGCCGTCGCCGCCGCCACGGGGCCGGTACGCCTGGAAATATCTCCGCCGATCCCTTCGCTGACGGGTGCGTTGGAATGGCTGAACCTTTATCCCTACGGATGTTTGGAGCAAACAGTGGCGGCCGCATTTCCCTTCCTTTCCGTCAAACCCCTTGCGGCGGCGGGGCTGATTCCCGCGGAATTCGCTGAAACCGCCGAAACCAGAATACACGCCGCCATCGCACGGCTGCGGACGATGGAGCGCCCCGGCGGCGGCTTCTCCATGTGGCCCGCCGAACGCGCCGAATGGCAGGAAGGCTCACTTTTCGCCTGGCATTTCCTCCTGGAGGCGGAAGCAAGCGGCATCGCCCCCGCCAAGGGCGATCGCCCCGCCATCGCACGAAGCCTCCGCCGACACTGCACGAATGCGGAAATTCCTTCGGAACAACGCGCTTACGCCGCGTACTTGTTGGCACTGGCCGCACCCGCTTCCGCCGGACCGCACATCGAGCAGTTGTTGGCCCTCGGCGCAACGGACGATTTCTCCCGCTTTCTCTGCGGCGCGGCCCTTGTCCGGGCAAACCGCGCGGCGCAGGGGAGCGCCGTCCTCCGCCCCCTCCTGGAGCGGAGTTTCTGGCGGATGGAAAGAACGTCGGTGCTCGACAGCGATGTGCGCCGCCTCGGTTTCGCCCTTTGGATCCTCGACGATGTGTTCCCCGGCGATCCGGCGCATCCGCGCCTGGTAAAAGAACTCGAAGCGCACCGGAACGCGTCCGGCGACTGGGGTTCCACCCAAAACAACGCATGGGCGGCGCTCGGTCTTTCGCGCTACGCCGCGCGCCACTGCAAAGGCGATGTACGCGGACGCCTCCGCATCGAAGATTCCGCCGAAACCGCCTTCGCCGGAACCCGGCGCGCCGAACTCGTTCCCGCGTCGAAATTCCGTGTCGCCAACGACGGCCAAACACCTCTCCTCCTTCAGCTCCGTATCCGTGGCGTTCCGCACAAAGCACAATCCCTCCGCGACGGGTTTACCCTTTCGCGCGAGTACCTGAATTCCGCCGGCCAGCCCGTTTCCCGCTGCCGCGCGGGCGAACTCATCCAGGTGCGCATCCGCCTTTCCGCCGATGCGCCGGTGGAGCAAATCGTCCTGACCGATCTCCTGCCGGGAGGGCTGGAGATCGAGGACGAACGCCTCGCCACCCGCGCCGCCCGCTTCGAGCCTCCGCGCGAACGCCCCGGATTTTTCACCCGCCGCCTGGAAAAACGTTTCGACCGTTTCCTCCTTTTCGGCGACATCAACAACAGTGCCGTGGCGGAAATCCGTTACCAGGCACGCGCCGTCACGCGGGGAAAATTCACCGTTCCGGCTCTTCAAATCGAGGCTATGTACCGTCCGCTGAAAACGATCGCGGTCGATCACACGTTTTTTGAAATCGAATGAAGGCCAATCCCCTTAATTTTTCTTGAAAAAATACCAAACAGTGTTATATTAACGAAAGTTGTTCCGCATAAGGTTGCGGATTAGGGGGGGGAACGGTGTAACTGCCGGAGCAGTCATGCCCTGGCTTCAGAAGCCGCGGATTTCAGCACGAAGCCAAAATCCACACACATTGTTTTGCTTGCATTGCGTGGTTTGCAAGAATCCCGCGATGGGGCTGCGGCATGGAAAAATTCAGGCAATGATTGAACTTATTTCGAGGACACCCGGACGCCATTGGGGATTCGCCCACGTACGTGTCCATACGGAGAAAAAAGTGCGGACATTCCTGGACGCGATGGGTATTCCCCACTATCTGCCGACCCTGCCGAAAGCCCGAATGCACCACTCCACAAAAATCATCTCGGAAATTCCGATGATTCCGGGGTATATTTTCTTATGCGCCGACGACAACGAGCGCGCGGATCTGCGGCGCCGGGAAAAGCGTTTCGTCCATATCGAATTGTTACGGGATCCTTGCCTGGAGGATGTGTTCATCGAAGAATTGAACGCCTTGCGCCGCTGCGAAATACTCGCCCGCGAAGAACCCATCCTGGTGAATCCGGATATTGTCGCGGGCGATGAAGTTTTGATCACCGCGGGGCATTTGCAAGGGCTGCGGACAACGGTTTGCGCGCGGGATAACGAGCACAACACCATTATTGTCAATCTGACCATCCTCAACAAGCATGTGGAGTACCCGGTTTCCGCGGAAACACTGCAAAAAATAACCACATCCAGTACCCGGGATTGAATAAACGAATGTTGAATAAAATCAAATCGGGCGACGTAAAAATCGCCATCACCGGCTTGGGCTATGTCGGGCTTCCGCTGGCGGTTGAATTCGGCAAAAAGTTCGATACCATTGGGTTCGATACAAAAAAGACGCGCCTTGACTCCTTGCGGAACCATGTGGACGAAACGCTGGAAACATCCTCCGAAGACTTGAAAGCCGCGCACCGCTTGAAATACACCGGCGATCCGGAAGACCTGAAGGGCTGCGACGTCTTCATCGTAACCGTGCCGACGCCCGTGGACAAATACAACCGTCCCGACCTCACGCCTTTGTACAAGGCCAGCGAAACCGTCGGCAAAGCCCTCCGGAAAGGCGCGATCGTCGTCTACGAAAGCACCGTCTACCCGGGCTGTACCGAAGAAGAATGCGTCCCGGTGCTGGAAAAATTTTCCAATCTCGTGTTCAATAAAGACTTTTTCTGCGGGTACAGCCCAGAGCGGATCAATCCGGGCGACAAGGAACATTCACTGACCAAGATTCTGAAAATCACCTCCGGTTCCACCCCCGAAGCCGCCGAGGCGATCGACGCCCTCTACAATGCAATCCTCCTGAACGGCACCCACAAAGCCGCTTCGATGAAAGTCGCCGAGGCGGCCAAGGTGATCGAAAACGCGCAGCGCGATTTGAACATCGCCTTTGTCAACGAGCTGGCGAAAATATGCCATTTAATCGGCATCGACACCAACGATGTTCTCGATGCCGCCGCCACCAAGTGGAATTTCCTCAAGTTCAAACCCGGCCTGGTCGGCGGCCACTGCATCGGCGTGGACCCGTATTATCTGACCCACAAAGCACAGAGTCTGGGCTACCTGCCGGAGGTCATTCTCGCCGGCCGCCGGATCAACGACGGCATGGGCAAATACATCGCCGCCGAGGTCGTCAAACTGATGATCCGGAAAGAGCATAAGATCGCCAACGCCAAAGTTTTGCAGCTTGGTGTCACTTTCAAGGAAAACTGCCCCGACATCCGTAATTCCCGCGCCGTGGACGTCGCGCGTGGATTGGAGGAATTCGGTTGCCGGGTGGATATTTACGATCCGCAAGCGAACCCGGAAGACGTGAAAAACGAATACAATCTGCGGAGCTTCAACGATATACAAGCGCTTTCATCAAACTACGACGCATTGGTTGTCGCCGTAGGACACCGCGATTTTATGGGAATGGATTTTTGCAAGCACCTCTGCCCCAACGCGGTGATCTTCGACCTGAAGAACATCGTTCCGCGCAATCTTGCCGACGGCAGGCTCTGAAGCTCCCACGCATCATGAAGAACTAAAATAAATGAAAAAAGCATTGATCACCGGGATCACGGGCCAGGATGGGTCCTATTTAACCGAATTGCTGCTGGAAAAAGGGTACGAGGTGCATGGCATCATCCGCCGCGCCAGCTCCTTCAATACAAAGCGCATCGACCACTCCCCAAAGCTATGCCATACTCAACCGATAATACAAAATTAATTGCGTCCCTTGCCGCCCAAAAGGGGCCGGCGGGTTCCATCGCGGACATACTCGACTGGGTTGCGGAGCGCAATCGGCAGGTGCGTGTGGAGATCGATCTGGTTCCCTTCAAGTACCTTGTCAATTGGCATTTTCACCCGGACAGCGGCGATTTGGAGCATAGCAGTGGAAAATTCTTCGCCATTCGCGGCGTGGAAGTCTGCACCGAAGGCTTTCCGGGACTTCGTTCCCATTGGAGCCAGCCGATCATTGACCAGCCGGAAGTTGGCTTCCTTGGGATTATCACCCGGGTGATTGACGGCGTCCTGTGTTTCCTTCTGCAGGCTAAAATCGAACCGGGCAACCTCAATTGCGTACAGTTGTCGCCGACTTTGCAGGCTACGCGAAGCAATTACACACAAATCCACCGGGGTAAAGCGCCGTGTTATCTGGAATATTTCCGTAATGCCGGGCAGTACAAAATTTGGCTTGACCAGCTTCAGTCGGAACAAGGCGGGCGTTTTCTCCGGAAACGCAACCGCAATATCATTCTCGAAGTCGATGAAGAAGTTGCACCGCATCCGGATTTCATTTGGGTGACGCTCGGACAGTTGAAGGCATTGATGTGCCACGATAATGTGGTCAATATGGATACGCGCACCGTATTGTCCGGGTTGGGCTGGCGCAATGGGGATCGGGCCTTACTTCGGGCACACATCGCTTCGGAGCGCGGACTGGCGATGCTGAATTCTCTCGCAACAGGCATGAAAAGCCGTAATATCGACCACGCTCTCTTCTGGCTGTCGGAGCTGAAATCGCGTTATTCGCTCAACACCAGGATGATTTCACTGAAAGCTGTGAAAGAGTGGGAGATTCGGGAGGCCGAAATCGCACGCGTCGACGGTCTTTACTTTCGAGTCATCGGGGCTCGGGTGACGATTGAAAACCGCGAAGTGGCCAGTTGGTGCCAGCCTTTGATTCAGCCGATGCAGGCGGGTCTTTGCGCCTTGATCATGAAAAAAATCGACGGGGTTATATATTTTTTGATTCAAGCCAAGTTGGAGTGCGGAAACTTTGATGTGGTTGAACTTGCTCCGACGGTGCAGTGCTTGACGGGCAGTTACCGCAGCGGTTCGCCGACATTCCTGGACTATGTGCTGAATGCCGCTCCGGAGCAGATTGTTTTTGACGTCAACCAATCGGAAGAGGGGGGACGGTTTTACCACGAACAGAATCGGAATCTGCTGCTGGAAGCCGGAGAAAATTTTTCCGAAAGCGACATCCCGGATCATTTCCATTGGTTTACCCTGCAGGAATTACGGGAATTTCTGCGGTTCAATAATTATCTGAATATCCAGCTCCGCAGCCTGCTTGCGGCGATCGATATTTTCAAGTTGTAAGGAAAGCAATACGATGAACATCGGAGTTATTTGCCCCTCCGAAATCGCGCTGCGCCGTTTTATGCCGGCGCTTGCGGGGTGTTCCGGCTTCCATTTTGCCGGAGTTGGATGCGCCTCGGATGAAGAATGGTACGGCGAAAAATTGTCTGAAATTCCGACGGAAATCCGGGAGGCGAGAAGGGCTGCGGAGCGCAGCAAGGCGGAAGCTTTTCTCGTAAACCAAGGCAGGTTGTTCGATTCTTATACGGCGCTGATCTCTTCTCCGGAGCTCCAAAGCGTTTATTTGCCGCTTCCGCCCGGGTTGCACGCGGAGTGGGGACTTGCCGCGCTCCGGCATGGCAAGCATCTTATAATCGAAAAACCCGCGGCGACTTCGCTTGCCGCTGCCCGCGATCTGGTGGAAACGGCGCGGGCAAAGCAGCTTGCCCTTCACGAAAATTACATGTTTGCATTTCACGATCAGCTTTCCGCCGTCAACCGGATCGTTGCGGATGGGGAGATCGGCGACCTGCGATTGATTCGGATTTCATTCGGTTTTCCGCGGCGGGCGATGGATGACTTTCGTTATAACCGCGCACTGGGCGGCGGTGCGCTTCTTGACTGCGGCGGCTACACAATCCGGTATGCCTCCATGCTCCTTGGAGAAAGCGCGCGAATCGTTGCGGCGGTTTCCAATACGGTTGAAGGCTTTGAGGTGGATCTTTACGGATCGGCGACAATGGTCAATGGGGCCGGGGTTACCGCGCAACTTGCTTTCGGCATGGACAATTATTATAAGTGCGACCTGGAATTATGGGGCAGCCTCGGCACTCTGAGTAGTGGAAGAATTCTCACCGCGCCGGCCAATTTTACCCCGACGGCAGTGATTTGCCGGGACAATCAGGAAAAGATTCGGGAGTTGCCTGCAGACGACACATTCCGAAAGTCGCTGCTCTATTTTGCCGACTGCATTCAAAATGGCAAGACCCGGGAAGAAAGCTACCGGCGCATCCTGCAGCAGGCCGGACTGATCGATACATTTAAACACCTTGCCGGAATAAAGGAAGCATAATGGATAAGATTTTCGTTACACAGCCAACCCTGGCTCCGTTGGAAGAATACACCGAATTGCTCAAAGGCGTATGGCAAAGCGGCATCATGACCCACAACGGCCCATTGGTCCAACAATTTGAACGGGACTTCTGCAGCCACGAAAAACTCGACCGCATGGTGGCGGTATGCAACGGAACCCTGGCCCTGCAAATGGCGGTTCGCGCATTGCAGCTGCAAGGGGAAATCATCACCACGCCCTTCTCCTTCGTCGCCACGATCAGTTCCATACTCTGGGAAGGATGCACGCCGGTCTTCGCCGACATCGATCCGGAAACATTCAACCTCGACCCCGCCGGAATCGAAGCCGCCATCACGCCGCGCACCGTGGCGATCATGCCGGTTCACGTATTCGGCAACCCCTGCGATATCGAACAAATCGACGCCATCGCCCGGAAGCGCAACCTGAAAGTCATCTACGACGCGGCCCACGCGGTCGGCAGCACGTACAAAGGGAAACCGCTGCTTTCCTACGGCGATATATCCGCAACCAGTTTTCATGCGACGAAAATGCTGAACACCGCCGAGGGCGGCGGCTGCGTGGCCAAAGACGAAGAGTTGCACCGGAGGCTTCAAATGATCCGCTTCTTCGGCTACAACGAAGCCAAAGACGTGGAGATCGACGGCTTCAACGGAAAAATGACGGAAGTGCACGCCGCGCTGGGACTGGCCAACCTGAAATACCTCGATGCCGCCCTTGCGGACCGGAAACGGAAATATGCGTTGTACCAATCCATTCTGCAGAAAAACAAAAGTCTGCGCTTCCAGAAAATCACGGGCGAATGCAATTGCAGTTATTTCCCGGTCGTATTCCCCGACGAAACAACCCTGCTCCGGGCGGACGCCGCGTTGCAGGCACAGGGGATCGTGGCGCGGCGTTACTTCTATCCGTCCTTGAACGCGTACAAAACGGCCGTGGCGTACGTTGCAATGCCGAAATCGGAGGCGTTGGCGGACCGAATATTGTGCCTCCCGCTCTACTATACGCTTCCGGAAGACGCGGTGGCAAAGATTGCGGATATTGTCGGTTCACAGCTTTGAGGAAAAATAAAATATGGGCAGCCGAATCAGCGCAATTGAATACTTCCTCCCCGATTTGTTGCGGAACAACCAGGATATAGAGAAAATATGCCCGGATTTCCACGCGGCTAAAATCGAGAAAAAACTCGGGATCGCCTCCCGCCACATCGCCGGCACCCATGAAACCGCGCTGGATATGGCCGAACAGGCCTGCCTGAAGCTCTTCGCCTATTACGATCGCGCGAAAATCGACTATGTGTTGCTCTGTACGCAAAGTCCGGAGTATTTGCTCCCGACTTCCGCCTGCATTCTGCAAGATCGCCTGGGCCTCCGGAAGGATGCCGGGGCGCTGGATTTCAACCTGGGCTGCTCCGGGTTTGTGTATGGACTGTCGCTGGCGAAGGGCTTGATCGCGGGAAAGATTGCGAGCCGGGTTCTCCTGGTTACATCGGAAACCTACACAAAGTTCATCGCCCCGCAAGACAAAGGCAATATGTCGATCTTCGGCGATGCCGCAGCCGCGACCGTGATCGAAGCAGATGCGGAAGAATCCATCCATGCGTTCAGCCTTGGCACCGATGGAAGCGGTTACCGCAATCTGATCGTCGCCAACGGCGGATTGCGCGCGCCGAAAGACGGCGGGGACGGCGATTTTCTGTATATGGACGGTCCGGAAATTTTCAATTTTACGCTGGAGTCCCTGCCTCCGTTGATCGAGGATGTGCTGGCACGCAACAACACCACGCTGGAGAAGGTCGACTACATCGTTTTTCATCAGGCCAACCTTTACATGCTCGAAACGCTCCGGAAGCTGATGAAAATTCCGGCGGAGAAATTTCATATGGATCTGCACGACACGGGCAACACCGTATCGTCCACCATTCCCTTGGCGCTGAAGCGCGCGGAAACATCCGGAAAAATCAAAAAAGGCGACACCATTTTACTGGCCGGCTTTGGGGTCGGTTATTCGTACGCCGCAACCATTATCACACTGTAAAAAAGCAGAAGAGGGATCAAAATGACCGAAGAAGAATTTATCGACGAGTTGAAGGAAATTCTGGAAGTCGAAGAATTGACGGCGGAGCAAAATCTGGCGGAACTCGACGAATTCGACTCCCTGGCGATCATGAGCATCGTCGCGCTGAGTTTTTCCAACTTTAAAATCAAACTTTCCGGCAAAGACGTCAAAAACGCGGCGAATGCGAACGCGCTGATCGATTTGATCGGTAAAGACCATTTCGCCTGCTAAGAAAGAGACGGGGCCCTATGGCACTGGTTACACTCAATAACGTCGGAATCTCCGGCATTTGCGCCTGCGTTCCGCCGAAGGTGATCGACAACGCCACCTTCTCCAAAGTGCATACGGAAAAAGAGGCGAAAAAATTGATCCGCGCAACCGGCATCAAAGAACGCCGCTTCGCGGATGAGGGGGTTTGCGGTTCGGATTTCTGTGTACAAGCCGGGAAAAAACTTCTTGCCGACATGCAGATCGATCCGGCAAGCATTGATTTGCTGATCTATCTGACGCAAACCCCGGATTACATGATGATCCCCCCGACCTCCTGCATTCTCCAGGATCGACTGGGGCTGCCGCATTCCACCGGGGCGTATGACATGAACATGAATTGTTCCGGTTTTATTTATGCATTGAATGCCGCCTTTTCACACGCTATGACAGGAATGCGGGTGCTCCTTTTGGTCGGGGAAACACTCTCTCGGACCAATTGCGACACCAATAAAGCCGCCGGGCTCCTCTTCGGAGATGCCGGGGCAGCTTTGCTGATTGAAAAGAACGAGAAATTCGGCCCGAGTTTCTTTTCGTTGAACACGGACGGCAGTCTTTACCGTGCAATTATGCTTGAAGCCGGCGGCTACAGGCTCCCGGCTTCGGAAGAAACGCTGAAAGTGCGGACCTACGAGGACGGAAGCTATCATAATTTGCATACAGGCACGATGGATGGAATGGCTGTCTACGACTTTACGCAGCGCGAGGTACTCCCCGACATACGACGGGTTCTCGACTATGCCCGTGCCGCCACAAACGACATCCGTTATTTTTTCTTCCATCAGGCCAACAAAATGATTATCGATATGTTCGCCATGGAGCTGGACATTGCCGGCGCGGAAATTCCGATCTCGTTGGACCGTTACGGCAATACCAGCACGGTTTCGATCCCGCTTGGTATCTCCGCCGATTACGGGCACGACGCGGTGTTTTCATTCGGCAAAACATTGCTGAGCGCTTTCGGCGGCGGATTGTCCTGGGGGAGCTGTATTCTAAACATCGACAACTGCTACATCGGCAAAGTGGAGGATTACAAAAAATGAGTGTGCTGGATACATTCTCCCTTAAAGGGAAGGTGGTTCTCGTAACCGGGGCAAGTTCCGGCATCGGAAGAGCCATCGCCGTGGCCTGCGCCGAAGCCGGCGCAACGGTCGCCGCCGTCGCCCGCGACGCGGCGCGTCTGGAGGATTTGCTGGTTGATTTGCGAAAAATCAACGATAAAAACCATGTAGTCAAGAGCGTGGACATTACGGAGTTCGAGAAGATTCCCGGAACGGTGGCCGAGATTGTCGCACAATGTGGCGCCGTCAGTGGGTTCGTGCATGCCGCCGGCATCGCACCGACCTGTCCGTTGCGCGTAACAAATCCGGAGACGTACAAAAAAGTCTACGACGTCAATGTCGTTGCGGGCTTTGAGTTCGCCAAAGCCTTGAGCGGGAAACGGAACCTGGCGGCGCCGGCCTCCTTCCTCTTCATCGCATCGATAAGCGCGAAGAAAGGGATCGCCGGGCTGATTGCGTACAGTTCCAGCAAAGGAGCCGTTATCGCCGGTATGCAGAGCATGGCTGCGGAATTGTGGCACAAGGGCATCCGTGTGAACGTGTTGCTTCCCGGACACATTGTTGACACGCAAATGGGAGCTGAAACTCTGAGCACCTTGCCCGCGGACTCGGTGGAACATTTGAAAACTCAACATCCTTTGGGGTTGGGAAATTCCAGCGCGCTTACCGGCGCCGCTGTTTATTTCCTCTCGGAAAGTTCATGGTGGGTTACGGGAACCTCCCTTGTCGTCGATGGAGGATATTGCCTGTGAAGCGCCGCCTTTTCATTATCGGCGCCGGCGGAATGGGTCGGGAACTGGAGTCGATTCTGGACGCCATCCCCCGGAAAGACACGGACTGGGAACTTGCCGGGTATCTGCACAGCGGCCCGGATACCCTTTCCGCATACCCGAGCGATTACACGATTGTCGGTGATTGGAACACGTTCGATTTTCAATCCCGGGATCTTGTGCTGATGGGGACCAGCGATGCCGTCTGGAAAAAAAAGATTGCCGAAGCCTTGAAAGAGCGGGTGGAATTCCTGACATTCGTACACCCGGGCGTATCCATCGGGAAGTTTGCCCGCATCGGGAAAGGTTGTGTAATTTATCCCGGCGCCTTTATCAGTACAAATGTTCGGATCGGGGACTTTTGCACGGTCAATGCCGGAACCTTTATCGGACACGATGTCCAAATCGGAAATTTTTCCAGCCTGATGGCGCATGTCGATCTGGGTGGGTGGTCGCAACTCGGCGAAAATGTTTTTATGGGGACCCAAAGCGTGTTGACGCCCAAGAAAAAAATCGCGGACAACGCCCAGATTGCCGCGGGAACGGTGGTCATGCGCCATGTGAAAGCCAATACGACGATGTTTGGAAATCCCGCGGTGGAACTTTGAAAAAAACAACGGCGTTGCGCGCATTATGATCTATCACGTGTTCAAAGGCAACATGGATTACCATGTCCTTCCCATGATGGATTGTATTATAAACCATTCGGAGCACCGGCACTTTTTCCTTGTTTATTTCGAGGGATATTCTTTGTCGCTGCTGAAAAAATATTTTGCGTTCTTCAAAAGGAAAAACCATGCGCATTTCCGGCTGATCCTCCTGCCTCGTTCCCCGCGTTATGTCCGCGTACCCAAACTGGATACGTTTCTGAAAAAAGTGTTTCCGCCCGCCGGATTCGGCCTCCTGCGGAAGCTTCTGCCTTTCCGCAAAGAGCACTTGCTCTTTCACTCAACGCACGAACTCTTGCCGCAGGTTCACTTTTGTTATTTCCCGGCGGGTTTCCGTTCCATTTCGTTCGTAAACTGGGAAACGCCCAGGCTGTCGCACAATGCGGTGTTGCATTGGCTTAAAAAGGCCTCGTTCCGCCGTTCCCGGCTGATTGTCAGCTGCATGACCACGGACAAAGAAGCCTCGGAACGTATTTCCGGCAAAGACAACGGCGTCAACGCCTATTATTGGCTCTCGGAACTTCCCGCCGCGTGTCGCAATGTGGGTCCGGCCCGGCCGGTATGCGATAAAATTCTACTGGGCAACAACCGTTACGCCCTGGAGAACTACATAACAGCGTTGCGGCGTTTTCGTTCGCTGGACCAAGATGTGCAATTTACCTGTATGACAACCTATGGCGCGGAGCCACCGGATGAAAAAAAAGCCGAGTTTCAAGCCTTGCTCGACGAATACGGCGAACGGGTTTCCTTGTGGGATGAAATGCTGCCGCTCGAGGCCTATTTTGAACGTGTTCTGCAGTATGACGTTATCGTCCTCCTGCGCGAGGGGAACGCCGGTCTTTCTTTGGTGCTTAACGGCTTGGGCATGGGGAAAAAACTTTTTCTGACCGGGCTGCTGTTGGAGGAGATGCGAAAATCGGGATTTCACGTTTTCGATTTTTTCAGCGCCGCCGACAAAGACTTTACGCATCCCCTGGACGAAGAGGAGCGGATGCATAACATCCGGCTCTTCCGCCGGCTGACTTCCCTGGAAACCTACATTGAAAAATGGGAAGGTTTTTACCGGCGTATGGAACAAACAAATTGAACATTGAAGTATGTCCGCTACTCTGAATAAAAAAATCATGTCCGGCCTCGGCTGGATATTTATGGAAAACATCGGCTCGCAACTCATTCAATTTGTTGTAACCATCATGTTGGCCCGCTTGCTGGTCCCGGCCGAATTCGGGCTTGTCGCCATTGTTTTAACATTCAACGCATTTTTGTCCGTTTTCGTGGAAGGCGGCCTGGAAAGCGCGCTGATTCAACGTAAAAACCTCAAGCCGGAAGACTGCAATGCGACCTTTTTTCTCAATTTGCTGGTCGCCGGAGTCTGTTATTGCGGAATCTTCGTCGCGGCCCCGTTCATTGCCGATTTTTATAATTCCCCGCAAATGACTTCGGTCCTGCGCGTGCTGTCGCTCAGCATTTTGCTGCTCGCCATTCACATTGTTCCGCGCGCATTGATTTTTCGCGAAATGAAGTTCAATGTCCGCTTTAAGATCATGTGGCCGGGGTTGTGCATTTCCGCGGTTGTGGGGATTTCGATGGCTTATGGCGGATTCGGCGTCTGGGCGCTTGTTTTCCGGCAGTTGTGCGGCGAAATGATTTTCCTCCTCCTGATTTGGTATTACTCCCGCTGGAAGCCCTCGCTGCGTGTAAATTGGAACGGATTGCGGGAAATGGTCGGATTCGGATGGAAAATTTTTACCGCGAACCTCATGGAAACCGCCTTCAACGCCATTTCCCCGTTACTAATCGGCAAAATGTTCAGTCTAAAGGCGTTGAGCTTCTACAACCAGGGGAGTCATTACCCGAATATATTTCTGGGCGTATGCAAATCGCTGATCAGCTATGTCATGTTCCCGGTCCTCGCATCGATTCAGGACGATCTGGAGCATTGCGGCAAATTGATTCTGCGCGCCCACCGGTTCATCCTTTTTGTCGTGTGTCCGGTGGCGGCCTGGCTGATGGTGATCGCCGAGATTTTCGTCCGGATTCTTCTGACGGACCAATGGTTGCCGTCCATCCCCTTCATGCGCATATTCTGCCTTGGCATGATCTTCATTCCCGGCACGATTATGAACATCCAGGCGACCAATGCGGTGGGACGAAGCGATGTATTCCTCGGCCTTGAAATCGCAAAAAAAATATTGCTGATACTGGTCATCGTCGTCGCCTGTCATTTCGGAGTAATCTACATGGCGTGGGGCGGAGCTATTATGATGTTTTTCGGCTTTTTCCTCAACGCAATGGGAGTGCAAAAGCTGTTTCGCTGTTCCCTTTTGCTGCAATTGCGGGAATTTGCCGCGCCGCTCCTCCTTTCCGGATGCAGCGGCGCGCTGGCGTTCGCGGTCGTCCGTTACGGCGAAGCGCAAAACGTATTTTTAATATTCACCGCCGCATCGGCCGCCTTCGGAATCTCCTATCTTCTCCTGTCCTTGCTCTTTCAGCGGCATGTCGTCCTGGAATGCGTAAAAATCGCAAAAACACTGGCTCCCAATTATTTTCAGCGAAAGATCCAATAGCGTCCACCCATGCGAAATCTGAAAAAAATCTCCGGATATCTTGCACTGCCCGGCATCATCGCGCTCGGCATCGTCTGGCGCGTCGTGCGACTCGGCTACCGGGAATATATGGGACGGGATGAACTTTATTATCTCGAGGCCGCCATGCGCCTCGGCGATTCGACTTCGAGTTTACAGGGGCAATACACGCAGCCGTTTTTCCTGCCCGTCATCCTGAAGTATTTGACGCCGGAGGGGGCAGGAATCGAAGACTACATATACACGGCGGATTGCCTTAATCTGTGTTTATCGGCCGGGGCGATTGCCTTGGCCTGGAAACTGGGGAAAATCCTTACCGGGACGGCCCGCGGCGGCCTGGTCGTCGCCCTTGTTTTTGCCTTTTTTCCGATGGCCGCCAAACTTTCGATCGAAATTCTCCGCGAATCGGGGGGGCTTTTTTTCTATCTCCTCTCCCTTGTTTTTTTATTGCAGGCGCTGCAGAGCAACCGGAAACGCTTCTGGTTCGGCGCGGGAATCAGCATCGCCCTCGGCATGGGATTTCGAGTTGAAATGATGGAATTATTCACCCTTCCGCTCTTTTATTACGCAGTATTTTACCGGAACCTCAGGGGGAAAATAAAAGAAATTCTACTGAACCTCCTCGTGTTCGCAACCGGGTTTGGGATCACCGCCGGCGCGGTCGTCGCCGGTTTCGGACTATCCGGAAATTATTATTTCCACACATATTTTTTGCGTTATTGGAATGGACTCTGACCCAATGCGGATGAAAGACACAATCGCCCTGCTTCTTCGCCAAATCGCCCGAAAGCCCTGGCGGACCATTGAGGATGCTCCCTTGCTCCTCTTTTTGTTCGCATGGTTGGGAGGCATGTTTTTGTGGCGGCAAGCCATGGGGTATTCTTCCACGCGGTATTACTACTTCTTGGCCTCGATGCTGCTGATTTTAGGGACGGTGTGCTGCATCAAACTCTATAAACAAATCAACATGCGGCAAATCCGCATCGCCTTTCTTCTGCTGGGAGCGGGCTACCTTGTCCTCTCCGCGGTGTTGATCTGCCGCCGCCCGGGGGACAAATCCTATTTGAATGAAATCGGCACGGTGCTGCAAAAGGATATTCCGGCGCGGCAATCCGCCCTTATCTTTGATTTTGCCTCGATCGGCGACAAGCGCCTGGCCTTTTACAGCACGGCGGATGTTCTTGAGTTTGACCGCAAGACGCCGTTGGACATGTCGTTTTTCTGGCGGCAAATCGGCGATTCCTTGCCGGGGAAGGACACTTTTTATCTCGTTTTGCGGGAGAGTTCGCATCCGAAAATCAAGGAGCTTTTGTTGTCCTATGGCAATACATTCATATACCGCGCCCCCCACGGACGCAAAGATGGAATCCTCCTTTATCGTCTGGACGGCATATCCGGGGAAACAACGGAAAAAGTCACTCCTCCTTCGACGCCCCTTTTGCCGAAAGGCTCCTTTGCCCTGCGCGAAGAAATAGGACACACGCCCATGTACGCCCAATGGGCCACAAAAAGCGGACACCCCCTCCCTGACGGAGCGACGTTTCCGCGGCAATGGACACCCATGTTTTGGCTGGCGGGAATCAATCCCACCCAATTTTCCTTTGACCGCGCCGGTGTGTTCACCATAAAAGCGCCGGATGCGGTGTCGGGCGTCCTCTACGGGAAAAATATGGATTTGCCCCGGGGGGGGATAGTGCGGATCGAAATTGCCCCGGACGAAAGTGTCCGTGGAAGCACATTTTTTCTAAGTGTGAAAAAAGGACATCTCGACGTTCTGCAGTGCGGTTTTGTTTTCAACGATCCGGCCAAACGTTTTTTTGAATGGACAATTCCGGAGACAATGCTTGATGTGAAGCCGCAGATTATTGTAAAAAAAGGAATCATCGGAATCCGCGATATCGTCATTTACCCCGCTCCGCCATCCGCTCTTGCCGCAACGGTGCAACATGAATAAATTCTACTACTACATTTTGCTTGCCTGGGGCCTTTATTGCGGGTTGCAATTGGGGGTTCCGGGGTTTGCATGGCTCTTGAACTACCGGACGATTCTCACAACCGTGATCGGCGTGCTCTGCTGTGTAATGTTGTTCCAGAACAAGGCGTCCCCCGAAAAGAAAAAAAAATCAGCATGGGCCGCGCTGTTCTTGGGGCTGGGCGTCATTTCAGTGCTTCATTCCATGCTTTTCCAGTATTCGCTCTATCTCGCCATCGGGCTCTTTTGCTATTATTTATTTTCATTCACCGGCCTTCGGAAAGCGGTGGAAAATGTTTCGGGAATCGGAAAAGTTTTTCATGTTCTTTCGGTAAGTTATTTTCTTATCGGACTCGGTCTTGCCGTCCAGTTGGGCATTCCGCAGCTTGGCATGGAGCGCTTTCAAAACATCGATATTATGAAGGCGACCGGGATTGCGGCATTCGCCGTCGTCCTGATTCCGTTGTGTTTTTATTACACGTTGTGCGGCAGGCCTTTCTTCAGATTGCCGAGCGCCATTTTGGGAGGATATTGGGTCCTCGCCCTGATCGCCAGCAAGGGGCGCACGGGAATTCTGACCGCGTTTCTGGTCTGTCCGCTTTTTATCCTCACGTTCCTGGGGATAAAGTTGAAAATACGGCATGTCGTACTGGGAATGTTGCTTATCCTCACGGGATATTACCTGGCGTTTCACACGGAAGCCGGCCGCGATCTTCTGCGTTTGGATACCGACGACATCTCTTCGGGACGATTCCTGCGTTACGAAAGTTTGTGGTTCAACATCAAGGGAAGCCCTCTTTTCGGCTATGGGCTCGGCACAAACCGCTACGCGTATTTTATTGCAAACAATTATTTTTTTTCCTGGGATAATTCCATGGAAAATCAGGCGATGGCGCACAATTTGCACCTGATGGTCTGGCACGACCTGGGGATTTTCGCCTTGCTTATTTTATGGGGATACTGGCTTTATGTTTTGAATATCTGCCGAAAAATATTTTTCAATCCGTGTCCCGGCATTCTGCATAAACAACTGCTGGTCTTCGCGGCGATCTGGCTGGGCTTTTTCATCGACTCGTTTTCCCACGACTGGCATTTGAGCGTTGGCAATATTTACATGCCATGGTTTTGGCTTACGAGCAACGCCCTGATTATCGGATATCATTTTCAGCAGAAGCCGACTCTCCGCGAAGAGGACGGACAGCCTGCGAAAAATCGGGAGGCCGACGCCGACGGCGATCCGCCTGGTTCACAACACATGAGGAGATGCGATGAGAGTTGACGTGGTTGAATTCGGCCCGAGGGAGCATTATGCGGTTCCGCTGATGCTGGAGCGCCTGGGTCTTTTGCGCACCTATCATGCCGGCCTTTATTTGGGGCGCGGCAGCTCCATGCATTGCCTCAAGCCGTTCCTGCAAGCCTTTTCCGGACACGCCGGGGTGCGGAAGCTGCTGGGACGTTCCTCCTCGCTGGCTGCCTCCCACGTATGCGCGCACAACCTTTTGGAACTGGAATTCCGCCGGCGGATGCGCCGTGTTGCCGACTCGACGGAGCGAACAATGTTGTACCATTGGTTTTTTAAGCAGATGGCGCACAAAGTCGCCGCCTCAACCCGGGAAATGCCCGACGCCATCGTCGGATTCCGGGGTTCCGGCGATCTTTTCAAGCATTTCCGCGGACGGAGCATTTGTGTGCTCGATCAAATCGACGGGGGGGTGTTCGGCACGGAGGAAGTCATCCGGAATCAAAAAGCGCATCCGGACTGGGTGTGGGGCAAACCGGATTGGGAAACATGCCAGGAGAACAACACGCCGTATTGGCTGGATCTGGAAAGACCGCGCTTACTGGAAGAACAAAACATTGCGGACGTAATCGTGTGCAACTCGCAGTGGACAAAATTCTGTTTGCAGCAATCCGGAATCAATGTCGGCAAATGTAAAATTATCCCCTTGGCCTATAAGCCCCCGGCCTCTCCCGCGGCACGGGGGCCGGCGACAAAAAATAAAATCAGGCTCGCGTTTTTGGGCAACGCAACAATGGCCAAAGGGCTGCATATTCTGCTCCCCGCCCTCCGCAAAGCGCGGGAAGAGGTCGACGCGACGTTGTCCGTCGCGGGGCTGATTCAGATCAATCCGGCGCGGCTGGAGGAGTACAAGGACATCGCAACGTTCCTGGGAAAAATTCCCCGGCAGGATGTACCATCCTTCCTGGCGCGGCACGATGTCCTGGCTTTGCCTTCGATTTCGGAAGGGTTCGGCATCGTGCAGCTGGAGGCGATGAGCTACGGCTTGCCGGTAATAAGCTCCGATCACACCGGCGATGTGGTCCAGCCCGGCCATAACGGGCTGGTCGTAAAGGCGGGCGATGTCGATGCTTTGGCGCAGGCGATTGTTTCTCTGGCCAAAGACCCCGACGCGCTGCGGGAAATGAGCATAAATGCGCTTCAGCGGAGCCGTGATTTTGCGCCGGAAAAAATCGAACTCGAGTGGAAAAAGCTTTTTGAATCCCTCGGGGCAACAAAACAATCCATATAAATCATCATTCAATGTAAGGAATACCTATGAAGTACAGTGTCGTCATCCCCACCCACAACAAATGCGAAGAAATACAAATTTGCCTGAAGCAAATCATCGCCGAACAAGTTTCCGGCGATTTTGAAATCATTGTCGTCGCCGACGGCTGCCGGGACAACACGGTTGAAGTTCTGAAAAATTTTGATCCGCAAGGAATTCCATTCCGCTTTTTCGTCTTGCCGGGCTGCGGGCCGGCGACCGCGCGCAATACGGGAATCGCCGCCGCAAAAGGGGAAATCATCTGCTTGTTTGACGACGACGCCTATCCGTGCAAAGGCTGGTTGGCCGCGCTTACCGCGCCCTTTGCTGGAAGCCCCGATGTTGTCGGCGTGGAAGGGGCGGTCATACCATGCAAAAACGAGTTCGGCCTTCTGGGGATGAGCCCAAGCAATTTCGAGGGAGGCGTTTACTTGACCTGCAACATCGCCTTTCGCCGGGATGTCCTCGAAAAAATCGGCGCCTTCGACCAGGGATTCGCCTTCGCCGCATTCGAGGATACCGACCTGGCCATGGAGGTGTTGAAATATGGAAAAATTCTATTCGTTCCGGATGCCCGCGCCGAACACCCCTGCCGCTGCTGGTCGCTGAAACGCGCCATCTGGGAAATCAATTTTTATAAATCTTTGCTCCGCTTCACATTACGGCACGGCTGCCTTGGCTGGCCCGATTCGCCGACGCGCTGGCCGCGTCTGAGGATTTATTGGTCCGCCGTTGTGGCGCTGCCCCTGGGCAGGGCCCTGAAGGGGCTGAAGTCGCTGGGCAAACCAGGGAGCCGGGCCGGGCGTTACATTGCCATCAGCCTCACACAAGGGTGCATCGCCGCCGTGAAGCTGCCGCTGTGGCTCCTGCGCTCGCGAAAACAGGATTTGCGCCGGATTCCCATGGAGCCGCATAAGTGATTACCGAGGAACAAGCGCCGGGCCGCAAAGTCGGCATTGTGATTTTGAATTACAACGGGGGAGATTTGTTGCTCGAATGCGTTCAATCCTTCCTTACTTTACAGGGCGGAGAATACGAGATTATTATCGTGGACAACGCCTCCGTGGACGACTCCGGCTTCCGGTGTAAAAGAGCGTTTCCTTCGATCCATTTGCTGCGTCAGGAGAGCAACTCCGGTTACACCGGCGGCAACAACAAGGGCATAGAAAAAGCGCTGGATTTGGGCGCGGACTATGTCCTGGTCGTCAACCCGGATACGATCGTAATCAACCCGCGCTTCGTCTGCGCATTGATCGACTGCATGGAGCGCGACCCGGCCGTCGGCATCGCCGGGCCCAAGGTGTACTTTCAAAAACACGGCGTCGTCCAAAACACGATTTGCCCGCAATACAGCGGTGTCCGCCATATTCTGCAGTACATCCGCTGCAAGCTTTTCGGCCGGAAATTGCTGGCGGACGACACAGCCCGGTATGCCCCCCTTCTCAATGGGGTATGCATTTTGTTGCGCCGGAAAACAATCGAGGAAGTGGGGCTGTACGATGTCCCCGTTTTCATGTACGGCGATGACTGGGACTACACATGGCGGATGAACCGCGCCGGCTGGAAAAGTTTTTATTGCCCCGTCGAAAGCATTGTCCACCTCCAGAAAGCGAGCGGGTACGACTACTGCAGCATGGTCAATTTCCTGCTGAAACGCAACGCGTTTTACGTGCGGCTCAAACACGGACAACGCGGCGACGCCTTCTATCACATGGCGACGGCTCTTCTGGTGTCGTGGTGGCGGATGGTTTTGCACTTTCCGACGCGCGAGCGAGAGAAATACCGCCGCTTTTTCAAACTGCTGACCCGTTCGATGTGGGCGGCCTGGAAGGGGCATTACGATTCTTCCGCGTTCGGTCCGCCGAATATTTCCTGGGCGGAGATGAATGCGCCCAAGCCGGAAAAAAACAAAAAATGAAAAAGATTTTTTTCATATCACGCCTGCCGGCGCCCTACCGCGAGCCCTTGTTTCAGCAGATTCACGAACAAGTAAAGGGTCTCGACTTTCGGGTTTTTTACCAGATACCGGGGGCCTCGAACAATGCCTGGAATCTCGACGATGTAAACCAGGGTGCGCTTGCGTATACCTATAAGCGCCAGGTCGTATGTCCGCAAACCGTCAAAAAATTGACGGCAAAAGAATTCTGGAACGCCGGGAAACTCCTTTGGCGCACTCTCTCCGCGGAGGCGCCGGACCTGGTTGTTGTTCACGGTTATTATTTCGCCTTGTCGTGGGTTGCATTGCTGTGGTGCTTCCGGCACCGTACGCCGTATGGATTGCGCTCCGATACAAATGTACACATCCTGAAAGAACACGGACTGAAGGGAAAACTGAAGCGCCGGTTTCTCTCGTTTTTAGTCCGGAGAAGCCGTGTTCTCTTATTCATCGGCAGCGCGAACCGCGACTTCTGGAAGAAATTCGGCGCGGAACCCAAGCAGTTGCTCGAAGCCCGTTACGCGGTCGATCCGGCGATGTTCAATCCACGGATTCCGGAAGTTGCACTCCGCGATTTCCGCCAAAAATACAACCTGGAAGGTAAATTTGTTTTCCTTTATTCCGGGCGGCTGGTTCGCCGGAAGGGGATCGAATTATTGCTGACCGCCTACCGGGAGCTCCGGCGCGAATACCCCGATATCGCATTGCTCATCGCCGGCGACGGGGACTTGTTCCCTCCCATGGAAACGAGAGAGGAAGAAGAAAAAAATTCCATTGTTTATCTGGGCCAAGTTTCCTACAAGGACCTGCCGACGGTCTATCATGCGTCGGATGTTTTTGTGGCTCCGTACCGGGATGAACCCTGGGGGTTGACCTTGAACGAAGCGCTGCAATGCGGAAAAGGAATCATCGCCTCCACCGGCGGCACCTGTGGCGCGGCGATCGATCTCCTTGAAGACGAACGGAATGGCTATGCGTTGAAGGAACTTTCCTCCGACGCGGTTCTGGATGCAATGCGGCGGGCGTATGAAAACCGCGAAAAAGGACCGGCCTGGAAAGAAGTTTCACTTCAAAAAGCAAACGAATGGAATTTTTCTTCCGTCATCCATGCCTTTGAACAGCTTGCCGGAGAGGTATAAGTTCCATGAATTCGACCGAAATACGGGAGCGGGCGTCATGAATATTCTGCATGTTTTACCCAGAATCGATACGATTTCCAGCGGAGTCGCGTACAGCATTCCGCGACTGTGCGGCGCATTGGGGGAGATTCCCCAAAACAATGTCGAGCTTTACTTGCTCTCGCCCTCCATCCTGCCGCCCTCGGAGACGCGTTTCCGCGTAACGGTTTTCCCCTCCTCCAGGCAACCGTTGCTGTTCCGGCTGGGTGTTTCATCGAAAATGAAACAAGCCCTGCAAAAGAAGTGCGAACAAGTGGAAATCATCCATAACCACAGCTTGTGGATGGCGCCGAACCTCTATGTCGGCGCGGCCTCCGGAAAATACAGCAAACTGATTGTCGCCCCCAGGGGAACGTTGTCGGAATGGGCGCTGAACCATTCCAAGTACCGCAAAAAAGTCTTGGGCTTGTTGGGGCAAAACCGTGTCCTGGCCCGCTGCGACGCATTTCATGCCACCAGCCGGATGGAGGTGGAGGATATTCGCCGCCTGGGTTACCGCCAACCGATCATTCTCTTGCCGAACGGCGTCGACATTCCGCCGCAAAATTCGGCGCGCGCCGCGGGAGGGCAACGCAAGATGGTGTTCATTTCCAGGCTTCATCCCAAAAAAGGTTTGGATATTCTTCTTGAAGAATGGAGAAAGCTGGAGCCGCTCTTCCCCGAATGGACTTTGTATATCGTCGGCCCCGACGGCGACGAATACCCGAGGATGCTGAAAAAACGCGCCTGGGAATACCGTTTGGAGCGCCTGATTTTTACGGGCGAGTATTCGCGTCCGGAACGGGATCGACTGTTGTCCGAAGCGGATTTATTTGTGCTTCCGACGCATTCGGAGAATTTCGGCATGGTCGTCGCGGAAGCGTTGGCCTGCGGAGTCCCTGTCGTTTGCAGCCAGGGAGCGCCATGGGAAAAACTCGAAGAACGTCATGCCGGGTGGTGGCCTCCCCTCTCCGAATTCGGCGCCGCCATGAAAACCGCCATGGCGAAAACGCGCGGGGAGTTGCAAAGCATGGGCGCTTGCGGCAAAGCCTGGATGGAAGAGGAGTTCGGCTGGAGCAACATCGGCCGGAAGATGCAAGCGGCCTACGCGTGGCTTCGCAACAACGACCGCCGTGGACTTGATTGGATCATACAAGATTAAAGCGCCTGGCATGGGAAGAAACGTCATGAAAGAAATCATTCCGGTTACGGTAATCATTCCGGTCAAAAACGAGGAAAAAAACCTCGCAGCATGCCTGAAATGTCTGGACGGCTTTCAAAAAATCTACATTGTCGATTCCGGAAGCACCGACGCGACAAGAACGATTGCGGAAGAATTCGGTATCGAAGTTGTCGACTTCCGCTGGAACGGGGAATTTCCCAAGAAACGCAATTGGGCATTGCGCAATTTGTCCTTTGAAACCGACTGGGTGTTATGCCTGGACGCGGACGAGTTCATGGACGAAAAATTCAAAGACGAGCTGCGTTGCGCATTGCCGGAAACACCGCACAGCGGCTTCATTTTGTCCTACACCATTTTCTTTATGGGCAAAATGTTACACAGGGCGGAAAGCCGCAAACTCGCATTATTCCGGCGTTCCGCAGGGGAATACGAGAGGATCGACGAGGATCATTGGAGCGCGTTGGACATGGAAGTGCACGAGCATCCGGTGCTGCTCGGTTCCATCGGTTCGCTCAAAACGCCCATCCGCCATGAGGACTTCAAAGGGCTCAAGGCCTACATCAGCCGCCACAATGAATACTCTTCCTGGGAGGCGGAACGTTACCGGAAACTCCATGCGGAGCAATCGCTCACCCCCGGAAAGCTGCGATTGCGCCAGAGAATCAAATACCGTTTGCTGAACAGCTACAGCCTCGGAATTCTCTACTTTCTGTACGCGTACATCGTTCGTCTCGGTTTTTTGGACGGAATCCCCGGACTGGTTTTCTGCACCTTGAAGATGCACTACTTCCAAACGATCAAGTTCAAATTGGAAGAGTTGAAACGAACCGCGAAATGACGCCAATTAATTCATAACAACAATAAGGTGTGAATATGTTTCATGACAAGACGCTGTTGATTACCGGCGGAACCGGAAGCTTCGGCAACGCGGTGTTGCGCCGCTTTCTGGATTCCGACATCCGGGAGATCCGGATTTTCAGCCGGGACGAGAAAAAACAGGACGACATGCGCCACGAGCTCCAGAACTCCAAGGTCAAATTCTACATCGGCGACATCCGCGACCGTCAAAGCGTCGATCAAGCCATGGAAGGGGTCGATTATGTATTCTCGGCGGCGGCGCTCAAGCAGGTGCCGAGCTGCGAATTTTTCCCCCTCCAGGCCGTCCAGACCAATGTCATCGGCACCGGCAATGTGATCGAGTCCGCCATTGCGCACGAGGTTAAAAACGTCGTCGTCCTCTCCACCGACAAAGCGGCCTATCCGATCAATGCCATGGGGATTTCCAAGGCCATGATGGAAAAAGTCGCCATTGCCCGCGGCCGCAGCCTCGGCGGCAACGCGAAAACAACGATCTGCTGTACCCGGTACGGGAATGTGATGGCCTCGCGCGGTTCGGTTATTCCCCTCTGGGTCGAGCAAATCAAGGCGGGCCGGCCGATTACGATCACCGACCCGGAGATGACCCGCTTTATGATGACCCTGGACGACGCCGTCGATTTGGTCATTTATGCCTGGCAACACGGACAGAACGGCGATCTTTTCGTCCAGAAAGCCCCCGCCGCCACACTGACGACTTTGTCCATGGCGCTCAATGCACTGTATCATTCCGGCGCCGAAACCAAAGTCATCGGCACACGGCACGGGGAAAAACTTTACGAAACGCTTGTAACCCGCGAAGAAATGGCCAAGGCCGAGGACATGGGGGATTATTTCCGCATCCCCTGCGACACCCGCGATTTGAACTACAACAAATATTTCAGCGAAGGCTCCGAAAAAATCCACCGGGTCGATACCTACAACAGCCACAACACCCACCGCCTGGACCTCGAAGGAATGAAGGATTTGCTCCTGAAACTGAAGATGATACGGCAGGATCTCGGCCTCGACAACGGCGGCTGCTGAAGCTCCGCCAAGAGAAGTGATCACGATGAAAAAAACCATTGCATTGATTGGAGCGCCGTAATATGATACGCGTTGGAATCACCGGCCAGCCCGGCTTCGTCGGTACGCATTTGTACAATCTTCTGGGGACGTTGCCGGAGGAATTCGAGCGCATTCCCTGCGAAGATGCGTTTTTCGAAGACCCGGAGAAGCTGAGGAAGTTCGTCGGCCGCTGCGACGCGATTGTGCACCTGGCGGCATTGAACCGCCATCCGGATCCGCAAGTCATCTACGACACCAATGTCCGTTTGGTCGAACAGCTCATTGCGGCGATGGAACACGAGCACGCAACGCCCCATGTGTTGTTCTCCAGCTCGACCCAGGAAGAACGCGGGAACCCGTATGGGAACAGCAAAAAGGAAGGGCGCAGGCTGTTGCGGGAATGGTCGGAGCGGAGCGGAGCGCAATTCACCGGATGCGTCGTTCCCAATGTCTTCGGCCCCTTCGGGCAGCCGAACTACAACTCCGTGATCGCGACGTTCTGCCATAAATTGACGCACGGGGAAACGCCGGAGATCCAGGTCGACGGCGCGCTCAAACTAATCTATGTCGGCGATTTGTGCCAGGCCTTCATCGACCGTATCCGTTGCGGCCGCGGCGAAGATCCCTGCGCAATCCCGTGGGGTGCGGAAAAAAAGGTTTCGGAACTCCTGGCGACACTGGAGCGTTTCCGGCAATGCTACTACGAACAAGGGGTGATTCCCGAACTGAAAGACACCTTTGAAATTCAGTTGTTCAACACGTTTCGCGGCTATTTGGAGCTCCGGGCATTTTACCCTTTTATGCTTAAAAAGAACACCGATGCGCGGGGAACGTTCGTGGAAACGATCAAACTCGACCGCATCGGCGGCCAGGTTTCCTTTTCGACCACGGCGCCCGGCGTAACGCGCGGGAACCACTACCACACGCGTAAGATGGAGCGCTTCGCCGTCATCCGGGGCAAGGCGAAAATCGAGTTGCGCAAGATCGGCTCCAAGGAGAAGTTCGTTTTTGAATTGGACGGCGAATACCCGGCGTTTGTGGACATGCCCGTGTGGTATACGCACAACATCACCAATGTCGGCACGGAAGAGCTTTATACTGTTTTTTGGATCAACGAGTTTTACGACCCCGCCGATCCGGACACATTTTTTGAGGAGGTCTGAGCGATGGAAAAATCAAAATTGAAGGTAATGTCGATCGTCGGCACCCGTCCGGAAATCATCCGGCTGGCCGCGGTCGTCCAACGGTTGGAAGCCCATGTGGATCATAAAATGATTCACACGGGACAGAACTACGATTACGAACTCAACCAGGTGTTTTTCGACGATCTCGGCTTGCGCAAGCCGGATTATTATTTGGGGGTGGATACCTCCAGCCTCGGCCGCGTGCTGGGCGAGACCCTTATCAAGGTTGAAGAAATTTTTGTGCAGGAAAAGCCCGACGCGGTTCTGATTCTGGGGGATACGAACGCCGCCATTTCCGGCATTATGGCAAAGCGGATGAAAATTCCGATCTATCATATGGAAGCGGGCAACCGTTCCTTCGATTTCAACGTCCCGGAAGAGATCAACCGGCGGATTATCGACCACGTCGCGGACTTTAATTTGGTTTATACGGAAAATTCGCGCCGCCACTTGTTGGCGGAGGGGCTGCCGCACCGGCAAATCTACGTTACCGGTTCGCCGATGTACGAAGTGCTGAACAAATACATGGAGCAGATCAGAAGCTCGAAAATCCTCGAAACGCTGAACCTTAAGAAAAAGCAATACTTTATCGTCAGCTGCCACCGCGAAGAAAACGTGGATTATTCGGAAAATCTCCGGAAGATCATTCTGTTTCTGAACGCCATTGCGGAGAAATACGACTTCCCCGTTGTCGTTTCGACGCATCCGCGGACCCGCAAACGCATCGAAGCACTCGGAAACGTGGCGATCGATCACAGGATCCAGTGGCTGAAACCGTTCGGCTTCTTTGACTACAATGCGTTGCAAATCAACGCAATGTGTGCTATTTCCGATTCCGGAACCATCAGCGAAGAATCCAGTATGATGAATTTTCCGGCCATCACCATACGCCAGGCGCTGGAACGCCCCGAGGCGATGGACGCCGGAACCATTGTCCTGACCGGACTGGACCCGCAAATCGTACTCGACGCCATCGAACTGGTCGTCGCTGAATTTGCGGAAAACGGCGGAAAATACGAGCGCATCTGCCCGGAATACCAGGTATCCAACACATCGTGGCGTGTCCTGAAACTGATTCTCGGTACAACCCGCCTGGCGAACCGCTGGGAAGGGATCGAGCGGAAAAACTAGATGCCATGAAAATTCTGATTCTGGCGGAACGGTTCTACCCGGAAGAATTTTTGATCAACGATCTCGCGGCGGAATGGAAACAACGCGGTTACCAGGTCGAGGTTTTGACCCAGGCGCCGAGTTATCCGCACGACCAAATTTACGAGGGGTACAAAAATCGTGCGTACCAAACCACCCGGGAGTACCACGGTATTCCCGTCCACCGTGTGCGCACGGTATTGGGCTACAACACCGGAATGCGGCGCAAGATCCTCAACTACATAAGTTTTGCGTTCTGGACTTCGCTCTGGGCATTGTTCAACGGCTGGCGTTATGACCGGGTGTTCACCTTTCATTCCGGGCCGCTGACCGTCGGCGCGGCCGGAATTATCCTGCGTTTTATCTGGTGGCGCAAATGTATGATCTGGACGCAGGACCTCTGGCCGGATACGGTATACAGCTACGGAGTAAAGCCGACCTTCCTGATGAAAACGTTTCTGAACCTGTTGGTTCGGGTGATTTACAAAGCGTATCCGGTCATCACGGTTTCCTGCCCCGGATTCGTGAAAAAGCTGGAGCCCTATACGCGGAAAAAGGTCTTTTTCTTTCCGCAATGGACGACACAAAACAACCCGCTTCCGCCGCGCAAGCAAACCGGTAAACTCGTATTCACCTTTGCCGGCAACGTCGGGTCGGTGCAAAATCTCGAACATGTGGTGCACGCGTTCGGGGAGTTGCGCCTGGAGGATGTTCGGTTGCGCATCCTCGGCGGAGGAATCTACCTGGAACGCCTCCGGGAGCTGGTCAAAACCGGAGATTACCGGAACGTTGAGTTGCCGGGACGCAAACCGCAAGCGGAAATGCCGGACTATTTTGCCGACTCGGACGTCCTGATCATTTCCCTCAAACCGGAATTCGACCTTACGGTGCCGGCCAAATTCCAAGCGTATCTCGCGGCGGGCCGTCCCGTCCTGGGGTTGATCCGCGGCGATACGGCGAAATTGATCGAGGAACACGATCTGGGCCTGACCGCGGATCCCGGCGATGAAGGAGCGATTGCGCAGGCGTTCATCACGCTGAGCCAAACGCCCACGGAAACATTTGTCCGCTGGCGGAAAAACGCCCTGGCATTGTCGCAATCGCAATTCGACCGAACCGCAATCATAAACGATATGACCGGACTGCTGCTTAATTCTTACAAAACAGGAGAAAAATAAAACAATGAAACGAATTTTAGTTACCGGCGGAAGCGGCTTCCTGGGAAGTTGGCTCTGCGAAAAATTGCTCGAACAGGGCAATGAAGTCATCTGTATCGACAACTTTTACACCGGCGCCAAACGGAACATCTACCACCTTTTGGACAACCCGAAATTCGAACTCATACGGCACGACGTAACCTTTCCGCTGTATGCGGAGTGCGACGAAATCTACAATCTTGCCTGCCCCGCCTCCCCCATCCACTATCAGCGCGACCCGGTCCAGACCGTCAAAACCTGCGTCCACGGCGCAATCAATATGCTCGGTCTTGCCAAACGGCTGAACGCAAAGATTCTCCAGGCTTCCACCAGCGAAGTGTACGGCGACCCGGTCGTTCATCCGCAGGTGGAAAGCTATTGGGGCAACGTCAACCCGATCGGCGTCCGTTCGTGCTACGACGAGGGAAAGCGTTGCGCTGAAACGCTGTTCAACTGCTACCGCATGCAGTGCAATTTGCGGATCAAGCTGATCCGCATCTTCAACACCTACGGGCCGCGCATGCACCCGAACGACGGCCGTGTGGTCAGCAATTTCATTTTGCAGGCGCTGCAGAACCAGGACATCACCATTTACGGCGACGGGTCGCAGACGCGCAGCTTCTGTTTCCGCGACGACTTGATCGACGGCATGATGCGTTTGATGGCAACCCCCGACGATGTCACGGGACCGGTCAACGTCGGCAATCCGGGCGAATTCACCATTTTGCAGCTCGCGGAAAATGTGATCGAACTCACCGGATCGAGATCAAAAATCATTTCCATGCCGTTGCCTTCGGACGATCCGAAGCAGCGCAAGCCGGACATTACAAAGGCGAAAGAGCTCCTCGGCTGGCAGCCGACGACGCAACTGCGGGAAGGTCTCACCCAGACCATCGCCTACTTTGACGAGTTACTGAAAAACGATCCTGATTTTTGCATTTCCCAATAAGGAGTTTCCAACCCAATGAAAAACATTCTTTGCATCGGCGCCGGTTATGTCGGCGGGCCGACGATGGCGGTGATCGCGGATAAGTGCCCGGATTATACCGTTACCGTGGTGGACATCAACGAAAAACGGATTGCCGCCTGGAATTCGGAAAATCTGCCGATTTATGAACCGGGACTGGATGAGGTCGTCAAGCGTTGCCGCGGGCGCAACCTTTTCTACTCCACGGACATTCCCAAAGCGATCAAGGCGGCGGACATTATTTTTGTCAGCGTCAACACCCCCACAAAGACATTCGGAGCAGGGGCGGGCAAAGCCGCCGACTTGCAGTACTTGGAAAAAACAGCCCGCAGCATCCTTGAACACGCCGATTCCGACAAAATCGTGGTTGAAAAGAGCACGCTGCCGGTCCGCACCGCGCAAGCGCTGAGCCGGGTACTGCACTCCAACGACCGCAACTTGAAATTCCAGATTGTATCCAATCCCGAATTCCTGGCGGAAGGAACCGCGATCAACGACCTGAATTTGCCCGACCGCGTCCTTGTCGGCGGTCTGGAGGCCGAAGCGATCGAAGAGGTGGTGAAAATTTACGCCCACTGGGTCCCCCGCGAAAAGATCATCACAACAAATCTGTGGTCGAGCGAGTTGACCAAACTGGTTTCAAACGCATTGCTGGCACAGCGCGTTTCGTCGGTCAACGCAATCTCCGCGTTGTGTGAAAAGACCGAGGCGAACATCGACGAAGTAACCTCCGCCGCCGGGCGGGACAGCCGGATCGGGGCAAAATTCCTCAAGGCGGGAATCGGCTTCGGGGGTTCCTGCTTCAAGAAAGATATTCTGAACCTGGTGTATCTGTGCGAACATTACGGTTTGCCGGAAGTTGCCGAATATTGGGAACAGGTCGTCAAAATCAACGATTTCCAAGCGCGCCGTTTTGTCGGGAAAATGTTGAGCGCCATGTTCAATACCGTGGCGGATAAAAAGATCGCCATTCTCGGTTTTGCGTTCAAGGCGGACACCGGCGACACGCGGGAATCCCCGGCAATTGCGGTTTGCCGTCAACTGTTGGAAGAACACGCAAGGATTCGCATTTACGACCCCAAAGCGCTTGCCGAAGCGAAGGTCGATCTTGCCGATGAACGCGGCGATATCGCCTATTGCACCGATCCTTATGAAGCGGCCAAAGGGACGCACGCGATCGCGCTGATGACCGACTGGCGGGAATTCAAGACGCTCGACTACCGCAAAATTTATGAATCCATGGAAAAACCGGCGTTTATCTTCGACGGAAGAAATCTTCTTGACGTCGACGCGCTTTACGCGATTGGATTCAACGTTTACGGTATCGGCAAAAAGGCCAAAACGCATTTTTGATAAAGCATGGATTCCGCACCGGCGCGTTGCCGGTCGCGGTCCGGCGGCAAAACGCCGGTCGCTCGCGAAAGCGAGCGAAATCCCAACGTTCTTCCCCTTTTCTCCTCCAATATCAACTTGCAATCATAGAGTCGAATTTCCGCCCCACAATACCTGCGGCGGTTACCGGCTCTATGATTGTTTATTGGTGTTACTCTTTCTCGATGAGAAGCGCAAGCTTTTCGTGGAGATCGCTCCAGGGGCGCGGCCAGAGTGAATGCAAGACGGCCCGCGCGTTCATTCCGGCCATTTCGACCAACGCGAGTTTGCCCGCGTAGGAAAAACGCCAGGGTTCAATTCCCGCTTCCAGCGCCATGCGCATGGTGCCGACGACGCGGTCGTCCCAGCCGAGTTTGCGTTCCGGGTCGCGGACGATCCGTTCCACGGCGTCGCGCAGGAAAGGATTCACCATTCGCTTCAACAAATCGTCCACGTGGGCGGCGAAGCCGGGAACGGTGAACAAATCATCCCGCACATGGGCGTATTTTTTCAGAAGAGCCGCACCGGCTTCTTCCAGAAATGCGGCGCGGGCGAAGTCCAAGAGCTCCGGGTAAGCGGCGACTTCGTCCATACGGATGCAGCCGCGTTCCCGCGCCATGAGGCCCAGGAGGAAATGCACGGCGTTGTGTCCGTAAAGTTTCGCATCTTCAAAAGGGGCGAGATCCGGCTTCACCACCAAATTGGCCACGCGCCGTTTTTCCACGCCCGGACAATCGGAAATATAAATCCGGTTGAACTCCTCCACCAAATGCCCCGTCGCCGCACCCGGCGCCAGGGGGGCATACGCACCGCCGGCCAGGAAGGTACCGCTCATTTTCCCGATGACAGTGTTCAGATAATGCGTATTCGGGAAATTTCCGCCGACGGCCGCCGCGAGGGCTTCCGCCGCATGGTTATGGTTTTCCGCCGTGTACACCAAACGGTGTAGGCCCGGGTTGCGCGAAAACCCTTCGTTCAGCCAATCGGAGCATGCGTCATAGAAACGGACGCCGGGCAGAGCCGTCGCCACTTCGGTCGCTTCGGCGGCGGCGGCGACCAGAAGTTCTTTTTCCGCCGGAATCATCGGATTCAGTACTTCGATGCCTGTGTAATTTTCCGAGTACACCCCGTCCGCCGCGGCGATATGGATGGTTACCCCGTGCGCGGCGTTCACCGCGCGTTTGAGCATGTCATTGACTTCGGCGATGACAATCCGGTCGAAGCCTCCGCGTACCGCGCCGGCCAGGAAAATTCCCGTCTGGATCGGCCCCAGTCCAAGTCCTAAGAATGTACTCATCGTGCAAACGCCTCCGCTCCGTGGATGAAAAGTTTCAGGTGTTTGGCGAGTTCGGGGACGGTGAAATCATCCGCGAGCTTCTGCCCCGGCGCGTTCATCTCCGTCCCCGCGAGAATCGGGAGTTTCCGTTCCGTCGCCGCCGCGACAAAGCGGTCCAGTTCATGCGCGAGCTTGGCCCGCATGGCCGCATCGGCCACGTTCCAGTTGCGATCGGGGATGATCGTAACCGCGCCCGCGCCGTAACGCATGTGCAAATCCAACAGTTTTCCCGGATCGCTTTCGCCCGCGGAGAGTCCGTTCAGCCATGCGACGGTGGGTATTGCGCCGCACTGGCGGATGAATTTGTTCATCTCCGCCAGCGGCGGAAAGCTCTCCGGACGCGGCTCCACGTACCCCGCGCCGCCCTTTTTCATGGTCTTGGCGCGGATGAGCGCTTCGAGTTTAACCGGGTCGCTCTCGCACTTGCCGAGCTTGGCAATCCAGAAAGCCTCGCGTTCTCCCGCATCCGCCATCCGCGTTTCCGCCGCGCGGCGGTAGGCCAAACAAACGTGGCGTTCCGTCACGTTCCCCGCAGGGGTGAATTCCCGGGCAACTTGGTCGAAATCCAGCGCGATTTCCGGCATGTAGGCGTTTACAAGTTCGACAAGTTTGCGGGTGCGTCCCGCCGCGTTGGCGCGGAGGTGGCCGGCGAACGCCCGCGCTTCGGCCGGGACGTTCGAGGAAACAAAGCCGCAACCCAGGTGGTAGGCAACCCCCGGTTCGCCGGGGGAGTTGATCTCCACATCGGCAAGTTCCGGAATGAAGGCCCGCGTTTCCATGCCCGCGGCGGCGCGGATGCCGAGGGCTTTGGCGGCGCTCAAAAACTCATCCACACCGTCGAGCACGTCGAAATCGACCAGCCCCGCCGCGAACCAGTTCTTTTCCCGCGCAAGCATCGCAAGGCGGGTGGGGGAGTAGCCGTACCCGTTGTAGGAAAAGAAGCTGTGGCAATGCATGTTGAAAGTAATCAGGCGTTTTTGCGCGTCGCAAAGCGCCGCGTCGCGTTCTTCGCGATTGAAACTGTCCGGGTTCATAAAGGCTCCTTATTTTTATTCTAATATTACCCTTACTTTACTCGAAAAATGCCTTTCGACAAGTGCCGAAAAGCATTTTTCGCGCAAAAAAGCGCGAAAAAGGGGAAGAAAAAGTATTCTTCCCCTTTTTTCTTACTCAGCTCAACATGACCTGACCGCCCGTAACCGGGATGGCCTGCCCGGTTTCGTACTGCTGGAGCACGGAATAGGCGATGGCCCGCGCGACGTCTTCGGGAAAACAGCCGCGGCGCATCGGGATGAGGTTTTCATAATACGCTTTAACGTCTTCGACCGTCTTCGCACCGGGGACCTTCCCGGTGTTGAGGTACTGGACGAAGAGCCCCTTGACCGGATCGCTCCACAAAGGACCGTCGAAAAAGTTGCCCGGGCAGACGCTGTTGACCTTGATCTTGTCCGCGATCAACTCCAGCGCGAAACTCTGCGTAAGGCCGATGGAGCCGAATTTGCTTCCGGCGTACGCGCCGTTGTTTTTGGAGCCCACGAGCCCGCTCTTGGAGTTGACCTGGACGATGTCCGTCCAACGTCCGGAAGCCTTGTTCTGGCGGCTCATCAACCGCGCGCAATGCTTGGCGCAGAGGAAGTAACCGTTGTAGTTCACGTCGGTAACAAACTCCCAGTCCTTCAAATTGAAGTCCTTGACCGAACCGGCCTTCAGTACGCCCGCGTTGGCGACGAAAAGATCCACGCCCCCGAACGCTCTGACCACCTCGGTGAACATCGCTTCCACCGACGCTTCGTCGGCGATGTTGACCGCGACGCCGAGCGCGCCGGGGCCGATCTCGGCGGCGGCCTTGGCCGCGCCGGCGACGTTCATATCGGCGATGACGATGTCCGCGCCGAATCCGGCGAGCTCCCGCGCAATGCCGTAGCCGAATCCCTGCGCGCCTCCGGTAACGACGGCGACCTTACCCGCAAGCGGAAGGCGGCGGCACGCGCACGAAGTCCCCTGTTTCACCAACGCAAGCTCCGCGTCCGTAAGGAGGCGGACGCCGCCGAAGGCGGCGGCGATCTGCTCGGTGAGGGCATAATTCTCGGCGCGGCGGCGGATGTTTTCCGCCTCGGCACGGTTCGACCCTGCGCAGAAAACAACTTTGCCGGGGATGGAGACGATCGCGGGTTTTCCGCCGAAGCGCTCCGCGAACGAGGCGATCGCTTCCGGCGACGGCGTTTCCGCAAGAAGGCCGAACGCGCCCGTGGCGCCGTTGTGTTCCGGGGTCAGTGCCCCGGAGGCCACGTGGAACGCGCCCGTGGCGCAAACGACGCGCGAACATTCGGCGTCGCCAAGCCACGAACGGAGGAGCGGCGCGTATTCCGCCACCGTCGCCGCATCGGGCTCCGCGGCCTTGACAAGGGCGGTTGGAACGCCGAGCCCGGCACAGTGGGCTTCGAGCTTGGCGAGCATGTCGGAGTACATCGCATCGATCTCCGACGGATCGTCGGCGGCCACAACCACGCCGTGGTTCTTCAAGAACACCACCTTGGGCGCTTCCGGACACGCGGCGATGGCGCGGCGCATGCATTGCGCCAGCGTGACGCCGGGGGCGCGGTAGGCGACGTAGGGTGCGCCGGGAAACAGCTTTTGCGCAATGGCTTCGCCGTCTTTCCCACAGACCATGCCATTGACCAATGCGGGGTGGAGGTGCGCCACATAGCGGTAGGGAAGCATCGCATGGAGCGGCGCTTCGATGGAGGGGACGCCCCCATCCACGGCGGCATAGCGCATAAGGCGACAGCTCCGGGCTTCGTTTTCGGCGTTTTCTCCCCAGTCCTGCCATTCACGGAGGATGGAACAGTCGAGGCGGACGAAATCCGCTTCGGTGATGTTCGCCAGCTCCATGCCGGTCGGCTTGATGTAAAGGAACTCTTTGTCCTTGAACGAAGTGTTTCCGCTTTCCGCCACCGTGTAGGCCAAATCCGCGCCGTAACGGCGCGAGAGTTCGACAAGTTTTTCGAGCGACATGACGGACTTCCTTACTTGACGTTGAAGTGGGCCAGGAGCGCTTTTTCCGCTTCGGCGCTCCATAGGCCGTTGTGCTTCGCCGTGATGCTTGCGAGCGCGGCGTACAAAGGATCAGCCTTCCCCTTTTCCGCGAAATCGGCGATGGCCGTGAGCGGCATGGTTATCCCGGTGTACACCAGCTTCTTGCCGCCCGGAATTTTAGGAAGGTTCAGCGTGGCAGGGATCACCGCATCGAGCCCGCCGATGTGCGTTACCATCGCCGAGGGATTGATCAGCCCCTTTTCCATCATCTGAAGCGACTCGATCATGTCATCGGTATTGCCGCCGGAGGTGCCCACCACGTGGGTCGACGCATAGTGGACATTGTAGAAGTTGAATTCCGCGCGGAAATTCGGGTCGATGGGACCGGCGAAGAAATTCAAGCAGCCGTCGCGGCCGAGGATTTTATCGCCCATTTCCACCACCGGACGCACCGGGGCGAAAACCATCACGTCGTCGTACCCTGTTCCGCCGGAGAGGTTCAACAACTCCGCGACCGGATCGGCGGATTTACCGGTGTTGACGTACACCAGTTTCACGCCGCAACGGGCGGCTTCCGCTTCCGAATACAAGCTCGCGGCGCGCGCCAGACGGGCGTCGTCGATGTCGGTTACCACCAACAAACCGGGGCGTCGCGGGCAGTGAAGCGCGTAGTCGATCGCGCCCAGCCCCATCGGCCCCACGCCGGCGAGAATCGCCATCTTGCCGCCTTCGACGATGCCCATCTTGTGCTCGTAGCTGCCGTTGACGGTGTGGTAGTTCGCATGGAAGGCGCCGACGATGCAGCTCATGGGCTCGGCCAGGGAGCCGAAGAAGTACGCCTCGCCCTTGTAGGGAAGGAGGCACCCCATTTCCATGACTTCGTTCGGGATGATGACGTAGGTCGCGTCGCCGCCGATGTGCCGGAAGGAGTACCCCGGCGCTTCGAGCGAGCCCTTGTAATTGAGCGCGGGCTGGATGGAGAAGCGGTCGCCCGCCTTGAATTTTCCCGCCCATTTCGCGCCGACTTCGACGATTTCGCCGCAGAATTCGTGGCCGATGATGATCGGGTTCTCCGCCACGTCGTCGGGGACGCGCTTGTGCGCGGGCCCCTGTTCGGCGGCCTTGAAGCTGGACATGCACAAGCTGTCGGAAACGACCCGCGCGAGGATTTCGCACTCCTTCAGCGCCGGGAGTTCAAATGTTTCGAGGCGCAAATCTTCTTTGCCGTACAAGCGTACCGCTGTGGTTTTCATTGATTAAATCCCTTTCTTTTCGCGACGGATCTTTTCCATCCGGGTGAAATTCATCTGCGGGACATAGCCCGGCAGCGGCAGGATGCCTTCGTGAATGGCGTCGAGAATCCACGTCCCCTGCGGGTAGTAGAAGTTCTCCAGCTCCGGACACGGGGAGATGCTGTTCGGCGCGCCCACCACCATCGGCGGCGCGTCGAGGTGGTCAAAGCAGAAACGCGTCAGGTTGGCGGCGAAGTCATTGAGGTGCGACCCGCGCTCGCAGGCATCGGAAATCAGCACCAGGCGACCGGTCTTCTTGACCGATTCGATCACCGGTTCGTAGTTGAACGGAACGAGCGAACGAGCGTCGATGACCTCGGCTTCGAGTTTATACTCTTCCGAAAGACGCTTCGCCGCACTCAATGCCGGGTACAGCGCCGCACCGACGGAAAGGATCGTCACATCGGAACCCTTGCGCTTGACGTCCGGTTCGCCGATGACCACTTCGTAGTACGCTTCGGGGACGCCGCCTTCGTGGAAGAGTTCGCCGATGTCGTAGAGCTTCTGGCTCTCGAAGAACACCACAGGATCGCTGCCGTTCAACGCGGCGTTCATCAGCCCTTTCGCATCGTAGGGAGAAGCCGGGAAAACGACCTTCAGTCCCGGAATGTGGGCGCAGAGGCTCGTCCAATCCTGCGCGTGCTGCGCGCCGTATTTCGCGCCGACGGAAACGCGGAGCACCACCGGCATCTGGAGCGCACCCGCCGACATGCTCTGCCACTTGGCGAGCTGGTTGAACACTTCGTCACCGGCGCAGCCGAGGAAGTCGCAGTACATAAGCTCCGGAATCGCACGGCCGCCGCAGAGGGCGTAGCCGACGGCCACCGCAACAATCGCGCTCTCGGAGATCGGCGCATTGAAGAAGCGGTGGTAGGGAATCGACTCGGTAACGCCGCCGTACACGCCGAACGCCCCGCCCCAGTCGCGGTTGTCTTCACCGAAAGCGATGAGGGTTGGGTCGGCATAGAACTTGTTGATCATCGATTCGAAGAGCGCGTCGCGCATCGAGAAAACCTTCAGCTTGGAAACTTCCTTGCCCTTTTCGTCGAGGCCGAAGCGGATCTTTTCCTTCAGCTTCTGGACGCGGGGGTTTTCTTCAAGAGGCATGTTCACATCCGGCTTGCGGTCGTCGCACTTCGGCAGGACCTGGTTGGAGAACATGTACTTGCGGATCGCATCCGGGTCGGCGGCGGGGTTGATCCGCGGCGACACTTTTTCGTCGATCGCAAGCTTCATGATGCGGGTGATCCGCGCCTTGATGTCGGCGTTCGACGCTTCAAACGCTTCGTCGGAAGCGACTTTGCCTTTGACCATCTTTTCGCGGAAGGCCTGGATCGCGTCGCAATTCTGCCACGCTTCGATCTCCTCCTTGGTACGGTACGTGGAGCTGTCCGTCGCCGAGTGGCCGACGAAACGGTAGGTAACCGTATCCAGAAACACCGGGCCGCGCGCCGCGTCCAGGAGGGCGCGCTTGCGGCGGAACGCGTCGATCACCGCCAACGGGTTGTAGCCGTCCACGCGTTCGGAGTGGAGCATGTCGGCGTTCACACCGGCGCCGAGGCGCGCGGCGATGCCGTAGGCCATCGTTTCGCCCGCCGTCTGGCCGCCCATGCCGTAGGAGTTGTTGAAGCAATTGAAAATGAGCTTGAGCCCGCCGCGGTACGCCCCTTCCCAAAGTTGGTAGAACTGGTCCATGGAGGAGAAGTTCAGCGCCTCCCAGACCGGACCGCGCGCCAGCGAACCGTCGCCGACGTTGCAGACCACGATACCCGGCTTCTTGTTCACCTTCTTATAGAGCGCCGCGCCGACGGTGATCCCCGCCGAGCCGCCGACAATCGCGTTGTTCGGATAAATACCGAACGGCGTGAAGAAGACGTGCATCGAGTTGCCGAGCCCGCGCGTAAAGCCGTTTTCGCGGCCGAAAAGTTCCGCCATGAATCCGTAGAGGAGGAAGTCCACGGCGATGTCGCGGATGTCGCCGGTCTTGTTCTCTTTTTCGACGACCTTCAGGAGCGCGCCGTCAAAAAACTTCCGCATGACCGCTTCAAGCTCCGCCTCCGGCAGGTGCTTGATTGCATTCATCCCCTTGGCGAGTACTTCGCCATGGCTGCGGTGCGAACCGAAAATCTGGTCGTCCATCGTCAGGCTGTACGCCATGCCGACGGCCGCCGATTCCTGCCCGATGTACAAGTGCGCCGGGCCCGTGTACAAATAATCCACGCCGTTGTAATGTTTGGCGGTGCGGACCTGGAAAAGCATGGTTTCAAACTCGCGGATGTACTGCATGTCGCGGTAGATCCCCATCAAATCAGCATCGCTGTAGAGCTTGCGCTCTTCGCGGAGCGTGGCCTTGTACTGGTTCAGCGGAATGGTGCCGAACTCCAGGAACCCCGGTTTGCGTACTTTGGCCGGATCGACGAATTGACTCTTGGGCATACTGAAAAATCCTTATTTTGTATGGTTTATTGTTACAGTTGAGCAATGGCCGCTTCACGGAAGATTTCCCCCACGGTCGGGTGCGGGAAAACCACTTTCGCAAGATCGCGGCAGGTCATTTTACGGGTAACAGCGATCGCGAGGCCAAAGATAATTTCCGACGCGGGATTTCCGATCATCCCCGCGCCGATCACCGCGCCGTCGCGGTCGAGGAGGAGCTTCACAAAGCCATTCCCCCCTTCGTTCTCGGCGATGTAACGCCCCGCGAAACGGAGCGGAAGCTTCAACGCGGTAACGGGAATGCCTTTGGCGGCGGCGGTTTCTTCCGTTTCGCCCACGGAGGCGAGTTCCGGGTTGGTGTAAATCACAGCCGGAATGGCGTTGTAGACCATCGCGTCCCGCTCGCCCGCGATCACGTTGACGGCCACTTCCGCCTCGCGGTACGCGGTGTGCGCCAGCATCGATTTGCCGTTCACGTCGCCCACGGCGAAAACGCCGGGGACATTGGTCTTCATCTCTTCATCGGTCGGGATCGCGCCCCGTTCCAGAAAGAGGCCGATGCTTTCGGCACCCAGGTTCTCCGTCCGCGCGCGGCGGCCCACGGAGACGAGGATTTTATCCGCTTCGATCCGCGATTTGCCCTGTTCGTTTTCGATGTCAAGCGCGCTCCCGGCGAGGGCGACGGCCTTGGTGCGCAAGAGAATCTTCACGCCGCGCTTCTCGTAAATTTCCTGAAGCTGGCGCGACATTTCCGCGTCGATGGGGCCGCCGATGCGATCGAGCATCTCCACCACCGTTACTTCGGAACCAACGGAATTAAAATAGGAGGCCATCTCCAACCCGATCACGCCGCCGCCGAGGACGATCAAACGCTTCGGCACTTCCTTGAGCGCGAGAATCTCGCGGTTCGTAAGGGCCAAATCCGCCGCCAGCGATTCCTTCAAACCGGGAATGGGCGGCACCGCCGCCGAGGAGCCGGAGGCGATAATGAGGCGCTTGCCTTCGTAGGTCTTCCCCCCCGCTTCGACCGTGAAGCCCCCGGCGGTTTTACCGGTGATCTTCGCGGCGGATGCGACAACTTCGATCTTGGCCCCCTTCATCTGGGCGGCGACGCCGGCAACGAGGGTTTTCACGATTTTGTCCTTGCGGGCAACCACGGCGGCGTGGTCGATTTCCGCACCGGTGGTTTTCACGCCGTATTTTGCGGCGCCGCCCTTGGAGTAGTCGTAGAGTTTGGCGGAATAAAGGAGGGTCTTGGTGGGCATGCACCCCTCGTTGAGGCAAACGCCGCCGAGGGAGCGTTCCTCAAAAAGAACCGTCTTCATGCCTTTGTGTCCGGCGCGTTCCGCCGCGCGGTACCCGGCGGGGCCTCCGCCGATAATCAAAAGGTCGTACATAAATATTCCTTACTTTGCCAGGAGCAGGTGAAAGTTTTCGAGACGATCGACCAGCGTTTTGAGGAACTGCGCCGCCGGGGCCCCGTCGAGCGCGCGGTGGTCGAAGGTGAGCGAAAGCCCCATCGCCGAATAGAACTCGACCGCGCCGTCCTTTCCGATGCGCGGACGCGTCGAGAGGCCGCACACGCCGAGAATGCCCGTCTGCGGCGGATTCAGAACCGGCGTAAAACTCTCGATCCCCATCGCACCGAGGTTGGACACCGTGAAGCTCCCGCCGGAGAGCTCCGAAGGATCGATCGCCCCCTCGCGGCAGGCGGCGGCCTTGTTTTTCAACGCACCGGAGAGTGCGCACAACGAAAGGGTGTCCGCATCGCGGATCACCGGCACCATCAGTCCGCGAGGGGTATCGACCGCGACGGCGAGCTGGGCGTGGGCGAAACGGCGCATGGTCGTCCCGTCGATCAGATTCGCGTTCATGTCGGGGAATTCGACGAGAGTGCGCGCCACGGCGTACAACACAAAGTCGCCCAGAGTGATCTTCTCCAAACCGTAGCCACTGGAGTTTTTCATCTCCTGACGCAGGGCATTGATGCGGGTCGCGTCGAAGCTGGTATTGAGCGTGAGCTGCGCCGTGCTGTCGAGCGAGCGCTGCATGTTTTCCGCGATCACCTTGCGGATCTTCGTCATCGGCTTGTCTTCGTACGCCGCCGAAGGCGCGGCCACGGTGGCGGCGACCGGAGCCGGAGCGGCCTTAGCCGCAACGGGATTGGCCGCGAGGGCCTTCACGTCGCGCTCGATAATACGTCCTTCCGGCCCACTCCCCTGCGCGGCCGAGGCGTCGATCCCCAGTTCGCGGGCGAGATTCCGGGCGCGGGGCGAAACGGCCGCGTCGCCGGAAGCGGCAGCGGGCACGGCGGCAACTTGCGCCACCGGCGCGGCAGCGGGCGCGGTCTCCGGCTTCGTTTCGGGCGCAGGCGCATCGGCGCTCCCCGCGGGGAGATCGAATTTTTCACCGGGTTGCCCGATCACCGCGACGGGTGCGCCGACGGTGACTTCTTCCCCCGCCGGGACCAAAATTTTCAGGAGAACACCGTTGTGCTTGGAGAGCTCTTCAAAGCTCGACTTCCCCGTTTCAAGGGTGAACAACGGCTGTTCGAGTTTGATCGAATCGCCTTCCGCGACCAGCCAGCCCGCGAGGAGCGCGCTTTCTTCGGAAATACCCATCTGGGGCATCAATACGAGATCGGCCATGGTTTTCTTCTCTTTCTGTTTTTTAGAGTATGTTGGTTTTTTCAAGAATTTTTTTTCGGATCGCTTCCGGCATCGCGTCGTCAGCAATCAACGCATCCAGCTCTTCCAGACGTGCGAACGGGAAAGGGAGGAGCACACCGATCTTGGAGGAGTCCAGAAGCATCACCACGCGCCGCGCACGGGCAATGACCGCCCTTTTTAAAAGAGCGAGCTCCTGTGTCCCCACCGAGAACCCCGCGTTTTCGTCGAACCCGGAGGCGACAAGGAACGCCGTGTCGATGTTTAAATGTTCCAATTGCACGGCGATGTCCGGCGCGGACACCGACATGGTGCTCCGCGAAAGGGCTCCGCCCAGAAGGACAATCGAGGGATTGGTCTTTTTCAGCGCGATTTCCAGCGCAATGTTCGGCGCGGAGGTAACCACAACCATCCGCTCATCCGGGAGCAATCGTGCCATCGCCATCGCCGTTGTGCCGGAGTCGATGAAAATCGCGCTCCCCGGCTCCACACGCGAAACCGCGCGGGCGGCGATCTGCTGTTTGGCCATGGCATTGCGGTTTTCGCGTTCGCTGTACATGTCCTCGCTCAGCCCATAGCTGGAGGGGAATGTGCGTGCGCCGCCGCGCGTGAGGAGAATCTGCCGCTCGGCAGCGAGGAGATCGAGATCCCGGCGAATCGTCATCTCCGACCATTCGCCGAATTCCTGCGCCAAGCGGCTGATCGAAACTTCGCCGTGAAGTTCGACAAACCGGCGGATCGCTTCCCGCCGTTCCTTGACGTTTATTTTCCGCATCTTCTGGAAAATTCCTTTCTCCAATGCTATAGTATACCACAAAAATGTAAAAAATCAACGTCAAAATGTTAAATTTTAACACTTTTCCCAATAGAGGCCTTCCTAAGAGGGAGCTGAGTGATAGAGCGCCGGGGATGTGGGGCGGTAGAGCCCGGGGGGAAAACCGCGCTTTTCCCCCCAGACCCCCCATTCGAGATGCCCGTCGGGGAGCATGGGGCTGGATTGTTCCCGTAGATGGTCGCGGCGGCGCTTCCAGCGCCTTACTTGAAGCCGCTTGCGGCTTCAACCCCCTCACCGCCCCATTCGGGGCTACGCCGGGGGGAGGCTTCGCTACGCTACGCGCGGCTTCGTCGCTAATCGCTCCTCGTTGTTTTGCGCAGCAGCGCAAAACAATTCCCTTGCATTCGCTCCGCGGCTTCGGAGCGGTGTTTTGTACCATTGCGGAGGGCGAAGCTTTAACCCGCCGTAAGGCGGGCGCCTCAAGGGCCGCGCCCTTGTGCGGGTTTCCAAAGGGGCGCACAGCCCCTTTGGCCGGAAGCAGGCGTAGGGAGCGCCTCGCTCCCCTCCAAAGGGAGCGAGTGCCGAACAAAGCGGTGTTCCGGAATCCCTTCGGGGCGGGCAACGAAACATTGCATATCCAGCCACATTCACCCGCCCCGAAAATAACACGGGTACAGGGCCATGCGGCCCTGTTGCGCCGCAAGGCGCCGAAGGGGTGTGGGGGCAAAGGGCCCACCACTCTCCAAACGCCCAGCCCCAAATTGAAATAGGACAAATGTTATGCAACTTTTAGAAATTACTTCGCTCGATCCAACATTCAACCTGGCATTGGAGGAATGTCTCCTCGAAGAGCCCGGTGAAAGCTTCCTGCTTTGGCGGAACGACCGCTCGATCATCGTCGGGCGGCACCAGAATACGGCGGCGGAAATCGATGCCGCGTTCGTCCGCGCGGCGGATATCCGCGTGGTGCGGCGCATCACCGGCGGCGGGGCGGTCTACCACGATGCGGGAAACGTGAACTTCAGTTTTATCCTGGAGGAGGAACGCTGGAAAGAGGATTCGGGGATCCGCCATACCGCCCCATTAATTCGCATCCTCCGGGAGTTGGGGGTGGAGGCGGCGTGGGGGGGGCGTAACGACATCCTCGCCAACGGAGCGAAAATCTCCGGTTGCGCCCGGAGCGTACGCCACGGGAAAACGTTGTTCCACGGAACGCTGCTCTTTTCCGCCGACCTCTCCGTCCTCGCGCAGGCGTTGAACCCGGACCCGGAAAAAATCAAATCCAAGGGCATCGCGTCCATTCGCGCCCGCGTGGCGAATCTCTCCGAGTGGATGCCGCGGACGATGGATGTGGAAATGTTCCTGGATGCGCTCCGCACGGGAATGGCAGCGCATTTCGGGGAGGAATTCCATGCTCCTTCCCCGACCCTTTCGGCGCGTGCCGAAAGTCTTGCGAACGAAAAATACCGCACGTGGGACTGGAATTACGGCAGCACGCTCCGGTATACGTTTGAAAATACGCGCCGTTTTGCGGGTGGGCGTGTCGGCATCGGCATGAACATCGAGGGGAACAAGATCCGGGAGATCCGGTTTTCCGGCGACTTTTTCGGCTCGCGCCCGCTCGAGGAACTCGCGAATCGCCTGTGCGGACTTGCGCCGCGCCGTGAAATCCTCCTCGCCCATCTACGGGAACTTGAGCTCGGCGATTACCTTTCCGGCGTAACGCCGGAGGAACTCGCGGGACTTATGGCGCCGGTGTAACCAGCGCGGGGAGCAGACGATCCAGGTCGCCCGCGCCGACCAGTGCGATAAGCAGCGGCCGATCCGCTTCCCGGAGGGCCGCCGGAAGCGCGTCTTCCAATCTGTCAAACGCCTGTGCGGCTTCTCCAATGTCGCACGCCAAATCCGCGGCGCTCACATCCCCCGTTTCGCTCCAGGCGGCGAATACCGGCAAGATCAACGCGGAATCGGCGTCGCGCAGCACTTCGGCGAACGCGTCGCGGTATTTGGCGAGCCTTGCGTAGCGGTGGGGCTGGAAAAGAATGCGCAAATGGCGTTCCGGATACCGGACACGGAGGACTCCCAAGAGAGCGGCAAGCTCGGTCGGGTGGTGGGCATAGTCCTCCAGCACGATTTTCTCCGGAGTATCGACGTGAAGGGTCATCCGCCGCAAAACGCCGGGCCACGATTGAAGGGCGCGACGCGCGGCGGCGGAATCAAGGCCAAGCAGCTCCGCCGCCTTCAGGGCCAGCGCCGCATTGACGCCAATGAAACCGGGAAACTCCGGCAAGGGCGCATCCACACAAACCGCCGACGGATGCTCCGCCGCCAAGGCGCGCGTCGCCGGGGAATCGAAATAAAGAAGGGTTGCCGACTGCGCGGCGAAACGGACGAAATTGGCGCGGAGCGCTTCGGGGCCGCCGAGGCTCCACTCATGATCGTCCTCCATATTCGGCACGATACCGAAAGTAGGGTTCAGGAGCACATGGGTTCCATCGGATTCATCGGCCTCCGTTATGAACAATCTTCCATCCCCGGCGCGGCTGCTCGGCTTCCCGGGTACCGCTCCGCCGATTAGAAAACCCGCATCGCGCCCGCATTCCATCGCAATATGGGCGAGCATCGAGGTGATGGAGGTCTTCCCGTGCGAACCGGAAACGGCCGCAAGCACATCGTATTCCCCGGCAAGCGCGGCAAGATGCTCGCCCCGCCGACGCAGGGGAATGTTCCGCGCCGACGCCGCCAAAAGTTCGGGATTGTCCCGCGCGCAAGCCGAAGTGTAGACCACAAGATCGGTATCGGCAGGCAGGTTTTCCGCGCAATGCCCCTCGGCGATTTGCGCACCGCACCGGGCAAGCTCGGCGGTTTTATCCGTCCGCTCTTTGTCGGAGCCCGTGATGCGGTTGCCGCGTTCGAGCTCGATCTTAGCCAGGGGCGCCATTCCAGCGCCGCCTATCCCGATGAAGTGCAGCCGAAGCATGCTCTATACGCCTTGAAGGGCCTGCCAGACTTCGTCGGGCGTAATCATAGCCATGCAGCGCGCCTCTCCCCTGGGACAGACACGTTCAAAACAAGGGGCGCAGTCGCATTCGCCGCGCAAAATGGCCCATTTGGCCGAAATGGGCGACGTCGTCGTGTGGTCCGTCGGCCCGAAAATGGCGACGCCGGGCCGGCCGAGGGCCGCCGCAAGATGCATGATGCCGCTATCGTTGGCAACCACAGCCCGCGCGGAACGCACCAGGGCAAGCATTTCCTGAAAATCGGTTTTCCCGGCCAGGTTGGCAACCTGTTCTTCCGGCAAACCGACCAACGTTTCCGCACAGACACTCTTTTCCGAAGCACTCCCGAGGGTTACGACCGCCCCCCCGGATTCCACCCAGCGCGCCGCAATTTCACGGAAATGGGTTCCGGGCCAACGCTTGGCGGCCCCGTACGCCGCGCCCGCGCCAAGGACAAGCAGCTTGGCGTGATCGCACCACGCGTACACATCGGAACGCATCTCGCAAAGGGGAATTGGCAGCTCAAAGCGGGGCAAGTCCCCTTCCCAGTTCGGCGCGCCCAAAGTCTGCACCAACGAAAGATATTTGTTCGCATGGTGCAATTGCCCGAGCTTGCGCGGCTGGTTGTCCGGGAACGAATACGCGTGACTTAAAACCAACGCCCGCCCCCGCTTGGAGGCGCCAAGCAGCACAGAATTCGGCATCGCAAGGCGAAAAGTCAGCGCGTCGCGCAAGGAGTTGTTGAACAGAATGCCGACCCCCGGCCGGAGAACGCGGAGCAAATGAAACTCCCGCTGCGTCCAGCGCCGGTGCAGCGCGGTAAGGCCGATAAACTCGTCCACAAAACCGAATCCGCGAAACAACGGTTCAAACGCCACGGGACCGACAATGAAAAGGCCGCAATGCTTCGGAAGAATTTTTTTAAGCTGATACAGCGCCGGGAGCGTCATCACCGCGTCGCCAAGCCAATTGGGGACCCGCACGGCCACGCCGTTCCGCCACGCCTCCACGGGAAGCCGAAGCGCGGGAAGGGGCGGGGCCGGAAAATCCTCCGGCAGGCGGACGCGGATGGAATCGGCCATGCTTTACTCTACGTAATACGTCTTCAGCGGAGGGAATCCGTTGAATTCCACCGAGCAGTAGCTGGAGGTATACGCACCCGTTGTCAGCCAGTAAAGACGGTCGCCGACCTTGATGTAGGCGGGCAGCGGGTTCCGCACATATTCGTACATCACGTCCTGGCTGTCGCATGTGGGACCGGCGATGATGAACTCTTCGGAGGGTTCCCCGCGGGCTTCGCAGTACAGCGGATAGCGGATGCATTCATCCCAGGTTTCGACGAGGCCGTTGAACTTCCCCGCATCGATGTACAGCCAACGGTCCACGCCGACTTTGGACTTCTGCGAAATGAGCACCACTTCGGTAATCAGGATGCCCGATTCGCCTACCAGGGAGCGCCCCGGTTCCAGAATGATTTCAGGGAAATCGTGGCCGAAGTCTTCTTCCAGATAGCGGGTGATTTCGGCCGCGTACACATCCATGGAATTTGTTTTGGAGATGTAGTTGGCGGGAAATCCGCCGCCCATGTTGATGAGCTTGAGCTTCACGCCTTCACCTTCAAGGTAATCGAAGATATAACGGACTTTGGCGATGGCCGAGTCCCACGCGCCGATGTCGCGCTGCTGCGACCCCACGTGGAAGCTGATGCCGCACGGGTCCAGCCCGAGCTCGCGGGAGAGCAGCACCAAATCGATGGCCATATCCGGATGGCTGCCGAATTTGCGCGAAAGTGGCCAATCGGCGGTTTCCGATCCTTCGGTCAGGATGCGGAAGAAGACGCGCGCGCCCGGCGCTTCGCGGGCGATGTTGCGGACGTCGGTTTCGCTGTCCGTGGCGAACAAGCGGACGCCTCGCTCGTAAAAGTAACGGATTTCCGAAGCCTTCTTAATGGTGTTGCCATACGAAACATTGGCGGGATCCACCCCCAAAGAGAGGACGCGGTCGAGTTCGTAGATCGAGGCGAGGTCGAAACAGGAGCCGAGGTCGCGGAGCAAGGTGATGACTTCCGGCGCCGGGTTTGCCTTCACGGCATAATACACCTTGCCGAACGGGAAATGCTTCCGCAGTTCTTCAAACTTGCGGCGGATAATGTTCAAATTGACCACCAGGAAGGGACTTTCGTGCCGACTGGCTTCCTGCCGCATCAACGCCCAGTCCTCCGGGGTGTAGTAATCCAAAATATTAATCCGCATCTCGCCATCGTCCTTATTGGTTTATTTTTACAGCACCTGTGCATTGCATGTTACCGCCGTTAGCAGGACAATATTACCCCATTCCTATGGAATGCAAACGACAATCGCTTCCAAGGGCTGTTTTTTTGGCAAAGTTTTTGCAAAACAACGGTTTTCCGAACAATAAAACATCTTTGCGCGGCGTTCACTGCGATAAAGAAACAGAAGGGAAATGCCGTGAAGAAATTTTTCCGTTGGAGCCTGAGTGTTGTGCTGTTGCTGCTGGCGATCGGAGGAGCCGGAGGGGCGTATTGGTATTTCCGCGCCGCGCCGGAAAGCGTCCGCTACCGTGTCGAACGTGTCGAAAAAGGGTCGCTGGAGCGCTTTATAAGCGCCACCGGAACGGTTGAGCCCGAAGAACTTGTCAACGTCGGCGCACAGGTCGGCGGCATGGTAACGACCTTCGGCGTCGACGTGAATGGAAAAACCGTCGATTACGGGTCGGTCGTCAAAAGCGGAACCATCCTCGCCAAGATTGACGACTCGCTCTACAGTGCCGAAGTCAAAGCCGCCGCCGCCCAGAAACTCCAGGCCGTCGCCGCCATCCGCGGCGCGGAAGCGAGCATCCAGCAGGCCACCGCCCGGCGCGAACTCGCCGCCGCGAACTGGACGCGCGCCGAAGCCCTGAATCCGCAAAAGGCCATTGCCCGGAGCGAATACGACGCGGCGCAGGCCGAACACTTAAGCGCAACCGCGTCCATCGCCTCGGCCATTGCGTCCAGAGAACTTGCCGAAGCGCAGCTCGCGGCGGCGGAAGCCGCGTTGGACCGGACACGGCGCAACCTGGAATACTGCGTGATCTCCTCGCCGGTGGAGGGAATCATCATCGACCGCCGGGTGAACGTCGGGCAGACGGTGAACTCGAGCATGAACGCGCCGAGCTTGTTCCTGATCGCCAAAGACCTCCGCCGGATGCAGGTCTGGGCTTCGGTCAACGAGGCGGACATCGGGGAGATCAAACAGGGGATGGCCGCGCGATTCAGTGTGGATGCGTTCCCGGCGCAGGAATTTGTCGGCGAAGTGCAGAAAATCCGCCTGAACGCCACCATGTCGCAGAACGTGGTTACCTACGTGGTCGAGATCGGCGCGGACAACTCCGACGGCCGTCTCCTCCCCTACCTGACCGCCAATGTAAAATTCATCACGGCACACAAAAAAGATGCCCTTCAGCTGCCCAACACCGCGTTTCGTTACCGCCCGGATCCGGAGCGGGTCGATCCCGCGTACCGTGCCCTCGCCGCCGCCGGGCCGGGGCGTGGAAACACCCGTACCGTCTGGAAACGCCAAGGGGAAAAGATCGTCCCCATCGAAGTGAAAACAGGCCTGAACAGCGGCAGTATGACGGAAATTCTCTCCGGCGACCTCCGGGAAGGCGATGAAGTCGTAACCGGCGAACTGACCGCCGCGCAGAGTGCCGCGCAAGGGGCTGCACAGGGCGCCGCCGCGAGTCCCTTTGTCCCCCGTCCTCCCGCGCGGAGACGCTGAAAATGGGCATCATCGAACTTAAAAATGTGACGAAAACGTATTTCCTCGGAGAAATCGACGTTCCGGTTCTCCGGGGCATAAGCATGCGCGTCAACCGCGGCGAATACGTCGCGCTGATGGGGGCCTCCGGCTCCGGAAAAAGCACGCTGATGAACATCCTCGGCTGCCTGGACCGGCCGACCTCCGGCGAATTCCTCCTCGATGGCGAAGAGCTCGGCCGCGCCTCCGGTGATTTTCGCGCCATGGTGCGGAACAAAAAAATCGGATTCGTCTTCCAGAGCTTCAATCTCCTGGCCCGAACCAGCGCGCTCGACAACGTGATTATGCCTTTGTCGTACACGGCGGAGGGCCTCTCGCGGCGCGAGCGGCGCGAACGGGGCTTGCAGATGCTCGACCGCGTGGGCCTTTCCAACCGGGCGCACCACTACCCCAGCCAGCTTTCCGGCGGGCAGCAGCAGCGTGTGGCCATCGCCCGCGCACTGGTCAACCGCCCCCCCATCTTGTTCGCCGACGAGCCGACGGGAAACCTCGATTCCTCCACCAGCGAGGACGTAATGAAAATGTTCGGCACCCTGAGCGACGAGGGGATCACCGTCATCCTCGTTACACACTCCGCCGAACTTGCCGGGCACGCGAAACGCATCATCCATATCCACGACGGCTGCATCGTCGACGGCGCGTACGCCGGGAAAGGGGGCGCGGCATGACACTGGCAGGAAGTACCGCCATGGCCGTCAAGGCCCTCCTCCGCAACCCCACCCGCGCGTTGCTCACAACCCTCGGCATCGTCATCGGGATCGCAGCGGTCATCACCATGATGGAAATCGGGAGCGGCTCCTCGCAGTCGATCCGCGCTTCCATCGAAAAAATGGGGGCCAACACCGTGTTGGTCATTCCCGGCGCGCCGCGCATGGGCGGCGTTTCCCAGGGGGCGGGGAACGCGATGTCCCTTACGCCGGACGACGTGGTCGCCATCAACCGCGACTGCCTTTCGGTCAAGGCGGCGGTGCCGATCGTCAACGCCCGGAATACACAGCTTGTGTACGGGAACAAAAACTGGATTCCTGCGCAGATCGTCGGTTCCGACGCGTCGTACATGGAAATCCGCAATTGGCAGATCAAAGAAGGGCGCGCCTTCACGGAACGCGAGGTGGAGACCCATGCCGCCGTCTGCATGGTCGGGGAAACGATCGTCCGCGAAGTGTTCGGCGGCGAATCCCCCGTGGACAGCGTAATCCGCCTGAAGAACTCGAGTTTCACCGTCGTCGGCGTCCTCGCCGCCAAAGGGGCGAACATGATGGGGAGCGACGAGGACGACGTTGTCCTTGCGCCCTGGACCACCATCCGGCTGCGCATCACCGGACTCAAGACGGGGACGGCCTCGAGCACAACCAGCACCGCGTCGAGCCTCCCGGGGGCGCTGTATCCCGGAACCGGGGTCGCACTCTACCCGGAGCAGTCCGACTCAATCTCCACGGACGCGTTGCTTGTCCCGAAATTCGCCCAGGTGGATCAGATTCTCCTGGCGGCCGTCTCGCCGGAACGCGTCGAGAGCGCCGTTGACGAAGTAACCGTCCTCCTCCGCGAACGTCACCGGATCAAACCGGGGGCCGCCGACGATTTCTGGATCCGGAACTCCGCGGAATTCATGAAGATGCTCACCGGAACATCGTCGATCATGACCAACCTCCTCCTCGGCGTGGCGCTTATTTCGCTGGTCGTCGGCGGCGTGGGGATCATGAACATCATGCTTGTTTCCGTTACGGAACGGACGCGCGAAATCGGATTGCGCATGGCGGTGGGCGCGCGCTCGCGCGACATCCTCCAGCAATTTCTAGTCGAATCCATGGTGCTTTGCCTGATCGGCGGCGTGGTCGGCATCGCCCTCGGCCACGGGGCCGCCCTAGCGGTCGAAAAATTCCTGCAATGGCCCATCGCGTCGAGTCCAGGCGCGGTTCTCGCGGCGGTCGCCGTTTCGGTCGGCGTCGGCGTGGTCTTCGGGTTTTACCCCGCATGGAAGGCCTCGCGCCTCGATCCCATCGAAGCATTGCGCTACGAATAACACTTTTTTACATTTTTTTTACACTTTTCTTGTATTTTATTCGCGTTTCTCTTGACATTTTCTCTCTTTTCCACTATAATTCCAATGTAGAACGTTATATTTTGGAAATATATCAATAGTGAAATAGGGAGAAAATGAAAAACCGCAATGCCTTTACCTTGATCGAACTCCTGGTGGTCATCGCCATCATTGCCATCCTTGCGTCCATGCTTCTCCCCGCATTGAACAAGGCGCGGGAGCAGGCAAAGAGGACGAAATGCATGAGCAATTTGAAGCAAATCGCATTCGCAACCATTTCCTACGCCGACGATTACAAGTACTTCATGATCGCCGGTGGCGGGCTCAAGCCGATGACGGGAGGCTTCGACCACAACATTAACGGCAAATCGCTCTCTTTCTGGTACCGTGATTATCTGGGAGGAAAGCTAATGTTCGGCAGCACTACGATGGACCGGATGCCAAACAACATCAAGGCGCATACAAATGGAACCGAACCCGCGACGATTCCCGTCTTCATCTGCCCCTCCGTCACCCGCGCGGCGTTGAGCTCGCATACGTACGGCATGGCTGGGTACTCGGCGTTCGACTATCCCCTCAACGCGGAAATTCTGATGCGGTTGAAAAGGAAAGCGGCAACCATGGGAATTTTCCCCACATCGGAGGCCCCCGCCCTTTGGCATGACAGAGTTACACTCTACGCGCCGGAATTCGAAAACACCAACCATGTCCGCGGAGGAATGGATAACTCCTCCTACCCGGCGGGCGGCAACGTCAGCACGGTCGATGGTGCGGTACGCTGGTTTACCTATGGGAACGGGCGATACGAGGACCGGATTTATTTCGGCGTACAAGGCTCCGGCGCCAGTTCCTCCGGCGGTTTCCTAGCGCCGAACAACTCGATTTTCACGGAGCCGTCCACGACAAATCCAGTGAAGCTTCTCACCACAACCAACCAATACGTCAACTTCGGCTCGCAACGGAAAAAACTGTCGGAACTTTAAAGAAGGGAGATCATCAATGAAGCAAAAGGCCAACTTTACTTTAATCGAGCTCCTGGTGGTCATCGCCATTATCGCCATCCTCGCGTCCATGCTGCTCCCGGCAATGAACAAAGCGCGCGAACAGGCTAGGCGCGCCAATTGCATGAGCAATGTCAAGCAACTGGTCGTGGCAACCACCAACTACGAAGGGGATTACAAATTCCTTCCGCTCCAGGGACACAACGGTTGTGCGGCCACCGGAGACTTGCGCTTCTTCACGAACATGTCGGGTTCCATGCCCGCGCTTTACAAATCGTATCTCGGGGGTGATTTGATTCCGACGTCGAATGACATTCCACGTTTCCCCTACAAGATTACCACAACGACCCCGCATACTCCCGCCTTGAAAAAGGTCATGATTTGTCCGTCGTCCCCCCGTACGGATTTCTACCGCATTTGCTACGCCTTCTACGGCGGATCGGCCGCCGATGTCGGCATGACGGCCGACCGTTGGATACGGACACAGCAAATTGTCCTTCGTAGAAAGCTCTCGATCATCACCAGCACGCCCATTATCTGGGCCGACCGCGCGAACGTTCAAAACGCCGGCAACAACGGCGGGTACGCGGAAACCAATCACGGAGGAAACGAAATCAATACGACATCGGGCTACCCCAGGGGCGGCAATGTCGGCGCCCTGGACGGCTCCGTTCGCTGGTACGTTTACGCGGGTGGCAACATCGGCAGTGTAACATCCAACGCACCCTACGTATATGTCGTGAACGGGGGCGCGGTCGGTGGACATGTCGCCATTCCTTCCAACGCGTATTACTTCCAGACAGGAGGTTTTTCCTTTCTCTCTACCAGCTCGAACAAGCGGTTGGTCTACGGTACGGGCGGCATCAACTACTATACCTTGTAAAGTGCCGGCTCACCTGGCAATAATGGAATAAAGAAAAGATTGTAGCATCAAGAATGGCATTTATGAAGCGGCGGCACGGATTTACCCTGATCGAGCTTTTGGTGGCAATATTTCGATCTTAACAGCACAAAAAAGTCCATTAATTTCTGGTACCGCGACTACCTCGGCGGAAAACTGATGACCGGCAGCGGAACAATGGACCGGATGCCCAACAGTACAAAGCCGCGCACCAACGGCACCGAGCCCGCCGTCATCAAAGCGTTCATCTGCCCCTCCACCCAGAAAACCTCCCTGGGACACACCTACGCGTTCGCCGGCGGATCCGCCGCAGGCTCCGGCGCCAATTCGCCGTTTGCGATGAATATAAAAACATTGATGGATCTCCAGCGCAAGGCCATTGGCTGGGGATATATGCAAACGACGGATTCCCCCGCGCTCTGGCACGACCGCGTTACGGTGTATCTCCCCGAATTTCAACATACGAACCACCTGCGCGGCGGGGCCGATCTGTACCCGGCAGGCGGTAACGTGGGGTCGATCGACGGTTCCGCCAAATGGTACGCATACAACGCGCACACGGTCAAGGACCGCCAGCACTACACCTCCACAAGCACCATCGGCACCGGTTCGTCCGGCGGGCATCTTGTCCCCAACAACGCGATTTTCCCGGGAAACGACGCCAACGGCGAGCTTCCGATGGGAAGCAATGTATCCATGGGCACCGGGGCAAAGAAACGTTCGGACCTCTGACAACGCATTCCTTGCGTTTTGCGATGCGCGGCTGTATAGTATGAAATGAATACGCCGAAACACACACGCGCCCTGTTCCGGGGGGATAAGCTCGCCTGGATGGGTGCGGCCGGGGTTCTTTTCCTGTTGCTCATGGCGCTTCTGGCGCCGCTTCTCGCCAATGGGAGGCCATGGATTCTTATTCCGCAGGAAGGAGCGTGGCGTTTCCCCGCCGTATCCGTCTTCTTCGCGCCGGACACGAGCGAGAGCCTGATCGAAAAAACATTCAACTATCTTCTGCTTTTTCTCCCCTTGTTCCTCCTGTTCCGCCGGATTTTTCCACGGAAACGCAAATGGGTCGGCTGGACTCTCGCCGTGCTGCTTTTAATTCCATTCCTCTGCGCGACGCGCAAACTCGATAAAACCGACTATCGCGCCCTGCCCGCGCGTGCCGCGCTTTTTTCTCCTATTCCCTACAGCCCTTACGAGGCGGTGGCACGCCCCTACGCCCCCCCCGACGCGCGCCATTGGCTGGGATGCGATGAAATCGGGCGCGACCTCGCCAGCCGGATGCTTTACGGTGCGCGCGTTTCGCTCGCCGTCGGCATCGGCGCCACACTGATCACCGTTCTGATCGGGACGCTGATCGGGATGCTCGCAGGGTACCTCCGGGGCTGGTTCGACCTCCTGACCATGCGGGGAGTGGAAATGGTGATGTGTTTCCCGTCGTTCCTCCTCCTCTTGATCATCATGTCGATTCTGCACGACTACAAATTCGAGCAGTCCATTCTAATCGTCATCGGAGTGATAGGTCTTACCGGCTGGATCGGGCTCACCTTCCTTGTGCGGGGCGAAGTGCTCAAACAGTGCGCGCTCCCGTATGTGCAAAGCTGCGAGGTGGCGGGACTTCCGCTCTGGCGGATTCTCCTCTTTCACCTGCTCCCGAACATCTCCGGCCCCATCCTGATCGCCGCCTCATTCGGCGTTGCGGGGGCCATTCTTGCGGAAAGCGGCCTGAGCTTCCTGGGATTCGGCGTACGCGCCCCCACCGCAAGCTGGGGCGCCCTCCTCCGTCAAGCAGTGGAAAACCCCGTTTCCTATTGGCACCTTACCTTTTTCCCCGGCCTCGCCCTCTTCATCGCGGTCGCCGCCTTCAACTTCACCGGCGAAGGCCTCCGCAAAATGCTCTCTCCGCGTGAATAGATGAAATGCTTTTCAGGAAAAACCACAAGAAAATTTTGAGGAAATTTTCTTAAGGTTTTTCCCGAACCCTTTTCCTTATTTTCAAACCTTTTCGTTTTGCAATTTGCATGCGAATTGCAAAAATATACCCCAATAGGTTTGGAAAAGGAAGAGAGCGAGAAGGAAACAACCTTTCCTCAAAAGGTTTTTCCTTCTCGCATCAGATACTTACACTATCGATTATTTAACCGGGGAAATCTCGAAGGCGTCGATCCAGAGGCGGGGCTTGATGTCCGGCGCGCAGCTTGAGAATTTGAAGGAAACGATGGCGCTTGTCGCGCCCACCGGGGCGGTCATCATGCCGCCGACCTGCGCTTCGCTCCGGCTGGCGAGGTTGTTGACGGCGCGCCATTCCCATTCGTCGCCGTCCAGACGGGCGAGAACCTGCGTTCCCAGGTGTTTCCCCGTCGCGTCTTTGTAGAACACATAGAGAATCGCCGCCGCGTAGCCGCGTTTGTTGCCGGGGGCGCGGCTTTCGCGGCGTACTTCTTCGGCGCGGAAGAAGAGGCGCGTGCGGTAGGCTTGTCCGCCGACGACCGGGATGAACTGGCAGATCGAAACGTGTCCGCCGCCTTTGCCAAAGTTGGCCGCTTTCACAAAATCCTCCCACTTCGGCGTTTTGAGCGCTTCCGGCGCAAAGACGACTTCCGTATTGGAGATGAGCAGCGAGCGCTTTCCGGCGAACGCCATATTCTCCACCATTTCCGCCGCGCCGCCATTCTGGGTAACTTCCAGCTTCCAGCCGCTGGCGGGGTCTTGGGCAAAATCCTGTTCAAAGCTTCCGTTTTTCAGGAGATTGATCCCGAGCGGCTGGACGATTTCGCCCCATTCGGCGGGCTGGAGGGTCGCCTCCGTCGTAAGGTCGCTCACCATTTGGGTGCGTTTGTTGTAGTAGTAGAGGCGCAGTTCACGTCCGCCGGTTTCGTCGGAGAACACCACGCCGAGGTCGCCGCGGAGCGTCTGTGTATCCGTTGCGCTCAAGCCGAGTTCCGCCAAAGGAATTTCCGCCTCCACCGTATAGTTCCGCGCACCGCGCACAATGGAAACCCTGGCGCTTTCCAGCATAACGATCCGGTCGAGCCGCGCCGCCATCAACTGAATCGGCTGCGCCGGGCGGTCGGCCGCAAGAACCGGTTGCGAAAGCACCACAACGGGTTTGCCGCGCAGTTCGCTGATGGACAATCGCAAATCCCCCGCTTCCGCCGCGCGGCGGTCTTTGGAGGCCTTCGGGTTGGTCGCCAGCATCAAATCCACCACGTCGCCGGTGGTGAACAACGTCTGGTAATCGGTCCCGACCTGACGCATGGGCGTCGGGTCGGCTACATCCGCGGCGAGGTAGAGTTTATCGCCGTGGCGCGCGATGGCCATACGCGCGGCGCGCCCCTTGCCGCCGTCGAGCGCGATGAAAGACGCATCGCGCCAGTCATCCAGCGTGCCATCCACCTTGGGAGCAACGGCGAATTCGGTCATTACAATGGGGGATTTCGGCAGGGCCTTGACGGCGACGATTGTGGAGGCTTGCCTGGCCTTTTCCGCATCCTTGGCGCTGACGGTGGTTTTGCCTTCAAAACGCGTTGCGTTCTTCAGCCCATCGATGCGGATGAAGTGGTGCGCCTGGTTCGCGCCGTTCACAAGGTACGGCGTGCCGTCGGCGCGCTGGAAGTAGAAGTTTGCGCTTTCGCTCCAAAGAGCGAGGGGGCCGAGCTTCGTTTCTTCCAGCGCCGTTCCCAGATACAATCCGTCGGCGGAGGTGAAATAAGGACGCAAATTCCACCACCAGTTCCAGGAACAGAGGACCGGACCGATGCCGGGGATGTTCCATTCCCCGGAAAAATTGCTCCCGGCGAACGCTTTTTCTCCCAGGTCGGTGGGCGCGACGATCCGCCAACGCTCTTTCCCGTCCGGCCCGAAAGCGGCGGCGGCGAAATTAAGCTTGCCATTTTCCGGGTAGGAGAGCCGTCCCGGAACGTCGGTCATCACATTGACCTGCCCCGTGGAATCGGCCATGAGTCCGGAGACGACGACCGCGCCGTTCGTGTCGAACGTGGTGAATTCCTGTCCTTTGCGGATGTCGAACACCGGTCCGAACTGGGTCCAGCGTTCCGGGACAACCTTGTAGACAATGTCCTTATCTTTACAGAAGCCGGAGAAATACACCGTCCCGTCCGGTCCGGCCGTCGCGCCCCAGCTTGTGATGTACTCCGCCTGTTTCCCGCCGGGGACAAATTTTTCGCCGCGTGTCAGCGTGGGGGTGAATGTGAGTTCGTCGGCCTGGACCTTGCCGTCGCCGTTAAGATCGCTCCACGCGTAGTTGTCGCCCGCATGCCCACGGAAGGGCTCCGCGCGGCGGTTGCGGTAGAGATGGCGGCCGATGTCGCTGTCCCAGGTGGTTTCGCCGGTGCCGTCGTCGGTCGTCCAGCGGTGGAGGCCGCCGACGGCCGCCGACGGAATGTAGCGGTCGCCCGACTTCCGAAGGATCATCACCGAGCGTCCGCCGGAGCAGCTGATGTAGTCGACGCCGTTTTTCTTGAAGAAACGGACCGCCGTGCCCATGCAGCTCCCGCCGTTGGGAATGAATTGTTCGTCGCGGGACATGCGCCGGAGTTCGGTTGCGATGACTTCCGTCTTGCCGGTTTTCCAGTCGATTTTGAATTTGCAACCATCGGCGTGGACAATGTTCTCCTCTTCCGGGTTGAGCCAGAAAAAGGTGCCGCCGCCGTAGGGCATGGGACCGATCCAGTCGCGGAGGAAGTCGCCCTTGGCGCTGTTCCAGACGCTGACGCGTTTGGGGAGCGTATCGGCTTCCGCCACGAAAAGTTCACCCTTGGCATTGACGGCAAGTCCGTGGGGGAGGAGCATGCCCGCCGCGTTCCATTTGCCCACCCAGGGGCGGCCTCCGGCGATGCCGATGGCGCGGAGGAATTTGCCCGCCTTATCGAACACTTTGACCTGGTGGGATTTGCCCCAGTCGGAGACAAAGATGTTTCCCTTGGCGTCGCACGAAAGGGCGACAGGGGCTTCAAGTCCTTCGGAAATAAGCGGCGTTACGCGCTTGTCGGTCAACGAAACGCGGACGACTTTCCCGGCGGAGATCGCCAGGATTTCCGTATCGGCCGTACGGAAAAGTCCGACGGGGCGTTCGAGGGGAATTTCGTCGATCTTCTCGAGCGTCTGCGGATTGTAAAGCTCCAGCCGCTGGTCGTAGAGCTTGGAAACGACCAGCGCGTTCGGCGTGGCGGCCAACCCGACGGCGTTGGACGTTTCACCCATGTCGCTGTCGAAATAACGGGGTTGTCCAATGTATTTTTCCGGCGTAAACCCTTGTTCCATCAATTCCCAGAGGGGGGTAACCGCTTCACGGTACGGCCAACGGCCGATTTCGGAGCGCGGATTCTTCCGCGAGAATTCGATCCGTTCGCCGGTGCGTGCGTCGTAGCAGACGACCACGCCGCGCTCGACGGCGTTCTTGCCGTTGAAACGCATGGTGTTGTCCGTCAGGATCGGCCCCGAATACAACGCGTAGAGCTTGCCGTTCAGGAGCGAGAGGGAAACACAGCGCGGATAGAACGATTCGTCCAATCCCCAGATGCGTTGGCCTTTTCCATCGAGCGCCATCACCGCGAACCCTTTTTCAGAGCCGGGGGCAGCGATGAAGACGTTTTCGCCATCGGTGGCGACGGCCTGCGCCGGGGATTCATCGCTGAGCCAGTCGCCGCGCCCGTCGGGCGTCGGCCACGGCGGCGTGCCGGGGTTGCCCAGGGTCAATTCGTACTTGCCTTCGATCCGGTCGGTTACAATACCTTTGACACGGTAGCTCCCGGCGGGAACGAAGTTGCCAAACTGGTCGCGGCCGTCCCACGGTTCGGTCTGCGCGCCGGCGGTGCGGAATTCCGACTTGACGAGCTGGCGCAGAAGTTTCCCGTCCGCATCGAAGAGGCCGAGGGCGACGTAGCCGTCGCGCGGCATCGCATAGGCCACACCAAGCGGCGGCGAGGCCTTCAATTTAAAGTCGGCAAGGTAGCTGAACGTCGGCCCGCCGAAACGCCACCAGGGCTGGAAGGTTACGCGCCACGCGTCGCCCGCGTTCGGAACGGCCGCGCCTTTGATGAGCAGCGCCTTCCACGGGATTTTCACTTCGGTTACGTAGCCGCCCGGAGCGGGGGCGAACGCCAGTTCCGCGCCTTTGTCCAGGAACGACTTGAAGCCGTGCTCGCTGCCGTCCACGGTGAATGCCGGCTTGCCGGTGTTGGAATCGAGCCACATGCAAACGCTGGCCTTGAAATTCTTCCCATCCGCAAAACGGATCTGGAGGGCGTCCCCCCCCGCATACCCCGCCGCCGTGGCGGCCGGGGCGAAGTTGTAGGGTTTCCCAGTCGGATGACGCAGGAACGCGACGGCGTAGAAATTCTCCGCATCGTACGCCGTGGCAATCTTGCCGCCGTAGCGCCCGCCCAGGAGACCGCCGAGGAGGGCGAAATCAAAAAAGTCCGCGTCTTTCCAATCGGCAAGCGAGCCGTCGATCGTCATGGCGCCTTTGGTTTGCGGGCAGCCCAGAACCATCGCGTCGGTGATGACCGGCGTGTGAAGGTCTTTTTTTACTTCTTTGCCCGCGCCGAAGCGGAGTTCGCCCCACTGGTCGGGACGCGGAAGATGGGCGTTCAGTTTGAATTCCGGCTTGGCGGTCAGCGCCGCCGTGCTCACGTGGCAATGGTTGCGGAGTGCCGCGTTGTCGAGTTTTCCGAGGGCGTTGAAGTCCAGCCCGCTCCAGGCGAGGTCCCAGACCGAGGCAATTTCTCCCGTCGGCACCTCCGCTTTGCCGGTCAACGCTTTCCAGGGAATCGAAGCTTCGAGGCTCCAACCGGAACGGTCGGACCGAATGGCGATTTTTCCCGCGCTCCCGGCGGCCCGCTCCCAGGGCGCATCGCCGCGCTTGACCCACAACGCAAGTCCTTTGCCGCCGTCGACGGGCCACCCGGCCAGACGCGTGTTGACCGCGCCCGCAAGCGCCAGTTCAAATCCGTCGCCGTGTTGCATCCAGCTTTCCGGACGGTCGGCGGGGTTGCCGTTGACCGCCGGCGTGGGGTCGTTCCAATCCATGCCGATGTATAAATTGTCGCGGTCGTACATCAACGCAAGCGACGTATACGTAACATTGGCCGGGAAATCGAACGCGCTTTGCTTCTTCACACTCTGCAAAAGCTCGTCCTCGCTCGGCGGAATCGGGGCTATGCGAACCCGGTCCGCGCTCCCCCACTCGTTCATTTCCCCGTCGATCACCGGCGGCGACGCGGTAAACCCGATCGGGTTCATCCGAATCTCGCGCACTTGCCCCTGCGCCAGCACGGTCGCACACGCAACCAGCGCCAACGCCATTGTCCAAAACGGCTTCATAAGACCTCCTTAGATAATAGAGAACAATAAGAACATTGTCTTACTAATACTCGTTCTTTGATGAAATGCAAGTTGCCGGATTAAATATTTTTATGCTGCCCGCACGCACTCCACGCGCGGTGGAGGATTCGGACGGCTTCGGACTTGTCACGGGAGAAAGGGGGCACAAGATAGGCGTGATGCCCCGCTCCGGCAATGGCTTCCAGAAGTTCAGCGGCAAGTTTGAGCCCCGCTTCCGGCGTATCTTCCGCCGCCATGCGCTCCATCGCCTCCTCCGGGACGACCAGTCCCGGAATCATCCCGTCGCCGAGGCGGCGCGCCTGCGCGGCGGAACTCAATGGCAAAACACCCACAAACAGCGCCACGCGCGCTTCCCGAAGCCAATCGAGCGTCTTGCAATGCTCTTTCAATTGACCGACGGTGAAAATCGGCTGCGTGAACACCGCTTCCGCCCCCGCCGCGACCTTCTGGCGGAGCCAATTGGCCGCGCCCTCCGGGTTCCCGCCGGGGCTGAACGCGCAGGCGGAAACAAACGGAAGGGCCTTTTTGAGCGGTTGCTCATTCAACAAATACCCGGAGCCAAGGAGATGCAGCAAGCGGAGCAATTCCAGCGAATTGGCCAAATCCCCCACACGGCTGGTAAGACGCCCGAAGGGGCCCAGCGTCGGCGAATCGCCGGAGATAGCCAGAACGCCGCGCGCCCCAAGCTCCCACGCGCCGAACAATTGTCCGTAGACTTTGCCGAGGTTTGCGTTCCCCGCCGCCTGGTGCAGAACAATGGGGCTCGCGCAATGCTTCCGCAAAAGCGCCGCCGCCGCCAACGGATCGCAGCCGGGGTTGCCCGTCGGGCAATCCGGGACGGTAAAGAGAACCCCCGGATCGCTCCCGAGTTCGCCCGCGAGCGCCAGCGTTTCCGCATAGTTGCCCTGCGGCGGAAAACGCAATTCCAGCGCCATAAGGCGGCGGCCGGAACGAAGCAGGGTTCGCAAATCATTTTCCGGAATCTCCGGCGGTGCGGAAACAATCGAAGGCGGCGCGGAAACCACCGTGCGCGGCGCGACCGGACGCCCGCGAAAGGCGGTGCTCAACGCACGCAGTTGTTCCGGCACAATGCCGCAGCAGCCGCCGATGGCGGCGATGCCGGAGCGGTGCCATTGCTCCGCCTCGGCCAAGAGCGCCGCCGTGTTCAACCGGTAGGTGATTCTCCCGCGATGCAGCTCCGGCGCGCCCGCGTTCGGCGAGGCGACAATCGGCAGGGGAATATTCTCCAAAAGCAGCGCCGCCAGTTCGCCCACGAGGAACGGCGCGGCGCAATTTACCCCCACCATGCAGGCTCCTTGCTCCGCCGCCACGTTCGCCATGCGCAGCGCCGCCGGACGCGAGGGCTGGCGGCTGAAGCGCATTCCGTTCAAAGAAAAGGAAAAGGGAATGCCCGTCCGTGCGGCGGCGCGTAACGCCGCCGCCGCTTCGCGCGGCGCGGAAAATGTTTCCAGGTGCAACAAATCGGGTTGCACTTCGGCGAGCGAGTCCATTTGTTCCGCATAAATAGCCTCCAACTCCGCCTCCGCCATGGAGCCGGGGGCGTCCAGGGGGCCGACCGAGGCGGCGACGAAAGCGCGGCCGCCGACCGCATTGCGGGCGATGTCCACCGCACGGCGGTTGATTTCCGCCACGCTCCGCAGGTGCCCCACGCGCTCGAGGTGCTGCCGGTTCGCGGCGAATGTGTCGGCGGTTACAATGTCGACTCCGCAATCAAGATACGTCCGGTAAAGGGCTTCCAGCTCGGCGACTCCTTCCGGATCGAGAACGAGCAATTCGGGTAACACCCCCGAATGGCGCACCGAAACCATGCTCCCCAGGGGGCCATCAAAAAACAACAGGCTCTTACCGAGTTTTTCCAGAAGACTCATTTTGCGGCGATTTTCCGGAACCCTTCGCGCACAATCGCGCAGGCCTTCTTCTCCTGCCCGTCGGGCGTCAGAAGCCCCTTCCGGTTGTAGCCTTTCTGAAAACGCCCGCGCTTGATCGGCGTGCGGAAGTCGTTCAGAACAAAGACCGCAAGGCCCTGCAATTGTCCGGTTTTCACCGTTTCGGCGAACAACGTTTGCAGCTTTTCATGGTATGCCGCCTGGCGCGCTTCGCCGAAATCGTAGGAGGCTTCGCCCAATACCGCGTCGATCCCCGCCTCCGCCAGAATCAGGGGTTTGCCCCAACTGGATACGAAGGCGATCTTTTCGTATTGATCGGGGAACTCGTCCGGTCGCCCCGGCTCCGCCCCGTCGTCGATGCCCGAATAGCTGTTGATTCCCACGATATCGAGTTTTTCCACTATTTCCGGCGGGCAGATTTCGGCCACCTTGTCCGCTTTGCCCGGCCCTTCCATGCCGCCGGTGTACGCAACAAGCCGGGAGGGGTCCACCTCGTGCGCCAGGTCGGCCGCTTCCACAAAATACGCGAGATTCGACTGCGCCTCCGTCCGCGCGTGGTACAAACACTCGTTCCCCACGCTCCAGATTATCACCGAGGGGTTGTTGCGGAAAAACCGGATCGTTTCCTCCAGCGCCTGAAGGGCGATCCGGCTCCGCCCCGGACGTTGCATGTCCGGCAGCCAGTACGCCGGAACTTCCATCCACAGAAGAATTCCCGCGCGATCGCAGGCGCGGACGAATTCCATGCTGTTCGGCCGGTGCCCCGCACGGGCGAAGTTGCAGTTCAATCCGCGCATGATCGCCACCGTCCGCTCCGCCGCTTCCGCGCCCAGCGAAAACAATCCGCGCTCCGGGTCTTCCGCCCAGGCGGCCACACCGCGCAAAATGACCGGCGCTCCATTCAACAGAATGTCGCGACCCGAGGTCCGGATTTCCCGGATTCCCACCGTATCCATCCAGGTATCGCGTCCCAAGCGCGCGGTGATTTTGTGGAGATACGGGTCTTCGCACGACCACAGACGCACGCCGCCGCGCGGAAGGGTAATGCGCGTTTCCGCCCAGCTCCCCGCGCGACCGGAAACCGCGCCGCGCCAGATAACCTCGCCATCCGTTTCCGACTCGCGGAGTTCCACGTGCACGGTAAAGTTTTCCCGCACCGGCGCATCCGGGAGAACCCGGAACGTCAGATGCACATTGTTCCCTTCGAATTCCGTACGGAACGCGAAATCGCGCAGAAAAACACTGGGACGGTAATACAAACGCACCGGGCGGATCAGGCCTCCGTCGTGTTGCCAGTCATGGAGGTTGCTCGGCACGCTGTAGTCGGTACGTTGGTTGTCCAGAATCAGCAGCAGACGGTTGTGTTCCCCGAGCTCCCGCGACACCTCGAACTGGAACGGCACGTAGCCCCCGTCCTGCTCGCCGAGATAGCTTCCGTTGAGAAAAACCTGGCAACGCTCCGCCGCACCTTCAAAACGGAGAAAAACCTTTTCACCCGCTTCCGGCTTGCGTGCATCGAAATGGTTCAGATACACCACGGTGCCTTCGTAATATTCCAGCTCCGGGTGCAGGCGGTTGAACGCCCCCGGGACGCGCGTCGGCCAGAACGCGTCGTCGTCGTACGAGGGAAACCAATAGTTTTCCTTGCGGATTGATTTCCACCATTTTTGGGCCATGCAACGCCCCATCGGATCCGGAAGAAGCCCCCAACCCGTGTTCAGCTCAACGCTTGGCAAATTCCCGAAGTTAATCTGGTACATGTTTATCCTGTAACGGTTAAATCGCGGTCAAGGCCGCAGTTGTAAGTCGTCGAAATACGCCCGGACTCCACCGATTGGCGGTCGATCCGGCAGAGCTCCGCGTGAAGCGCCTCGAACAATTCCGGATTGGACGCGCGCACAAACACCGGAATCCCGGGACACGGCGACGGATAATCCGGATAATTTCCGCCGCGCAACGCGTCGCCCGTCCAGGCGTCCAGCCAATCACCCGGCGGCAAAATCACCCGCCGGCGCACACGCCCCGCTTCCAGAACCGGCGCGAGAACCAGGTCGCAACCGAGCATGAACTCGTCGGAAATATCGTGGTATTCAGGAATTTCCGGGTGGTCGAACCACAACGGGCGCATCAGGGGGCGCGACAGATCGCGCATCGCGTCGGTCAACGTTTTTTCCAGCGCCTTGTGCGCCCGGGCCAACCCGAGAACCGCCTTGGCCGCGTCCGATTTGTAGTTCCACGGGTAATAGCTGAACTGGACGATCGGGAAGAAGACCGAAAGCTCCGTCCAGCGGACCATCAACTCATCCGTCGGGAGCGCCATATTCGATTCCATGGTCTGCACCCGCCCCGGAACCATGTCCGGAATCAGCGTATCGTACCCCATGAGCGAAAGATGGAGCCCCAGCGAAAGCATCGCCCGCAAACCGTTGTTCGCGCCCCAATGGGAATCCTTCCCTCCTTCGCGCCAGATAATGTTCCTATTCTGCGACTGCCACGCGGTGCGCGTTTCACAACACCCAGGCGCTATTTCTTCAAAGAGCGCGAGAAGGCAGTCGGAGTATCCGGATGCCCCCGGCGCGTTGCACCAGGAACAACGGTCGGCGGGAGGCTGGTACTTGGCGTCGCCGCCGTCGATCTTGAAGCCATCCACGCCGATGGTATCCTTCAGGTACACGAGGCGACTGCGGAGGTGTTCGCGCCCGGCGTCCCCCGTTACATCCACCAGACCCGCCGTTCCGCCCCACCAGCGCAGACGCGCCGCGCCGCCGTTTTTGTCGGCCACAAGGACACCGGATTTCTCCAGTTCGCCGAAATTTTTCGCCTCTTCATTCACAAACGGCGTCACCCACAAAAGCACGCGGAAACCGAGGCGGTGAAGCTCCGCAACCATCGCGGCCGGGTCCGGAAAATCCGCGCTGAACTCAAGTTCGCCGAAGCACGACTCCCAGCGGTCGTCGATAATCAGCGTGGAACAGGGGTATTTCTGGTCGCGGATATCCCGCGCCATTTGCAAAATGCGCGCCTGCGTGATACAGCGGGGAAATTGCGTCCAGGTGCAAAACCAAACATCGCCCAATTGGGATGGCTCCAGCGTCGGACGCGCATAGCCGATGGCCTCGGTGTACAACTTCCACGTCGCCTCCGGCGTCGCGCCCCGGTGGAATTTCAGCTCGAACGATTCGTCGGAGGAGAGGCGCAGGGTGTTATCGAAATCCTTGTTGTAGACAACGCAGAGGGGATGCCGCGTATCCGCCTGGATGACAAGCCCCGGCGGAACAACCCAAACCGGACTTTGAATGTTGTTGACCGCGAAATGCGGCGCATCGATGCAACCTTTGTTCAGCGGGTACGGCTGATCGTGGTTGAAGCCGTGGCCGTACAGCGGAGAAGCGATCTCGATTTCCACTTTCGCCCCCGCCGGAACATGAACGGAATCGCCGGGGGTGATGTTTTGCTTGTCGATGCGGATTTTCATGGCTTCACCTCATACCTGTATGGTTTCCCAGCGGCCGCTGCGGCTGGCTTCGTAAATGGCACAGACAAGCCGGACGGTGCCGGCGGCCTCTTCGGCGGAAACATACGGTGCGCGCGCCTCGCGAATCGCATCGATCACGTCATGCAGCTGCGCCGGATGCCCGCCGCCGTAATAGGCTTTGCCGGACTGAAGCGCAGGATCGCTTTCCGCCCCCCGGAACATGGCTTCCACCGCCGTTTTGCGCGCCGGATCGTTGAAGGTACAGCGCACGGGACTTTCGTCGAAATATTCCATGTATCCCTCGGTCCCCATAAGAATGAATCCGTTCCGCCAATGTTCCGCGCTGCCGTTGCTCGCGGAAACGCACCCCAGAAGTCCGGAGCGGAAACGAAGCGCCATCACCGCATTATCCTCGGTCTCGCTGGAGTCCTTGTGCACCGCGTTGACGCACAACGCCGCCACGGACTCCACTTCACCGAAAAAGAAGCGCAGCAAATCGAGGTGGTGGATCGTCTGGTTGATGAGCACGCCGCCGCCTTCGCGTGCCCAGGTTCCGCGCCACGCGTCCGCCCGGTAATAGGCGTCGGTCCGCAGACAGCTCATAAACAAATTCACGTTCAGGAGTTTTCCGAACATTCCGTCGCCCACAAGTTTGCGGACCAGGCGGTTGGACGCTTCATGGCGGTGCTGAAAAATCCCGGAGAAAACAAGCTCCGGATTGCGCCGGTGCGCCGCGAGCATGGCATCGAGCTGTACATTGGAAATACCCAACGGTTTTTCGCAAAGAACATGCTTCTTCGCATCGAGGGCGGCGACAACAATTTCCGCATGTCCCGCGTGATCGGTGCAAACGACGACAAGGTTCAGTTCCGGATCTTTCAGGACGCTCCGGTAGTCCGTTGCGATTTTGCGGAAACCGTATTGTTCCTGGAAGTGTTCCGCGCGGTCGCGGATGACGTCCACGGCGTAAAGGAACTCCACGCCGGGGATGGCCTTGAAAGACTCGGCGTGGGTGGGCGCGATCACGCCGCATCCTATAATGGCAACGGAAACTTTTTTCATGAAAACAAATCCTTGCGTGTTACGCAGTTGAATATAGACGCTTTTTTTTGAAAATCCACTAAAGAAAACAAAAAAGGCGGCGAATCAGCGTTTCTCGGTAAGTTTGATGGTCAAGGTCGCCGGTTCGATGCGTGTTATCTCCACATCGCCGGGGGCGTCGAGGTAACACCCCACGGGGACGGTGTAGTCGCCGGGACGCGTTGCGGAAGGCAACTCCAGGTACGGCTTCAAGTCCGAAAGGCGCAGGGCATTGACTTTTTCCAGCGGACCGCTCAGCGTGAGCTCCACCTGGGCAGAGGGGCGGATATCCATGTTCCACACCGGAGGCGCTCCGGCGGCTACGGTCAGGCGGACCGGCACACCGACGAACGTCCGCGTGGTGCGGCTCCGCCCCACCGCGATGCGGGCGGTTACTTTCTCCGGGGAACAGCCGTCGAGCCCCGGCGGAATATCCAGGCGAACGGTATATTCGAAGCTTTCCGTTACCTGCGCATCGATGGGAATCGGCTCCGTATAGATGGCGCTGAGCGCTTTGACCACACTCTCCGGCCCGCGTACCTGCGCCTCCGGCGGGAGGAAAGTAACGCGTTCCACCGCGTAGTCGCGCGCAAGATTGCTGAGCGAATTGTAACGCGGCCGGATCGGAACTTTGACTGTATGAACACGTTCTAGCATCACGTTGATTTTACGCGGCGCAATCACCTCGAGCACGTTCAGTCCCGTGGGAGCCATAAACATTTCGGGACGCAGTTCGATGGTGAGCATCTCCGCCGGAACGGCCTGTTCGATCCGGATTTTCCCCAGAAGGTCGCGCGGGCGGAGGCTTCCCATGCCGCGCGCGTCGCCGCGGACGCGGAGCGAAACATCCGGAAGCTCCGTCTGTGAAACAAGTCCCAGCGGCAGCTCCAGTTGGAGCGGCACATTGTGCACCTCCCGCGTTTCGGAGTGAATCAAGTTGCTGATGTAGAAATAAAGAAGGACGGCGAAAAAAAGCGCAATCATTTTGCGTAGCATATCACGCCGGAAAGAGTTGAATATACGACCAGGCAAAGAAGCGATGCGCCGTTTCATCTTGTTTCCTCCGTCGGTTCGGTCGTTTTTCCGCCGGAGCCGTGGGAGACGGAAACCGGGAGGAGAGCGTCGTCGTCCTCGTCGATCAACAATTTTTCCAGGTATTGCTCCAGAGTAACCGGGTCGAGTTCCCGGTAGAGGCCGCCGCGGCAGGCGATGCTGATGGTGCCGGTTTCTTCGGAGACAAGGAGGACGACGCCGTCGGTTTCTTCGGTAATGCCGACCGCCGCGCGGTGCCGGGTTCCCAGGCGGCGCGAGATTTCATCGGTCCGGCTCAAAGGAAGGATGACCCGCGCCGCGATGATCCGCTCGTGCTTGATGACCACTGCGCCGTCATGCAACGGGGATTTCGGAAAAAAGATCGATTCAAGAATCATGGCGCTGACTTTGGAATCGAGCTTGACCGCGTCCTCCACCAGTACGCGCATCCCGATCCGCCGCTCGATAACGATCAGCGCGCCGCACTTGCGTTTGGACATATCCACCGCCGCCTGAACCAGTTCACCGATGAATTCCCGCTTCTGCTTCCCTTGCTGGAACCGCCAACTGCCGAGCTGGGCAAAGGCCCGCCGGAGCTCCGGCTGGAAAATAACCAGAAGCGCCGTCGCCAGAATCGTCCAGAATCCGTCCAAAAGGTGCTTCACCACCTGGAGTTTGAGATGGAAAGAGGCGAAAGAAAGCAACAAAAGAAGCACAACCAGCCCGACAAGAACTTTTGAACCGCGCGAGTCGCGCAAAAAATACAGCGCTTCGTAAATAAGAAACGCAATCAGACCGATTTCCAGCATCGGCCGCAAATAATATTCCCAGAGTGTACTTAATTCCATCGCAACTCCCCGTAAACGCGCCGCTCCGCCGCCAGCGCATCGGCCAGCGGTTTGATTTCATGCACACGCAAAACGCTCACGCCCCCACGCCGCGCCAGCGCCAGGGAAACGCCCAATCCCGCCGCTTCCCTTTCCAGGGGAGGAACCTCACCGCAAGCCGTCTGCAAAAAACGTTTCCTGGAGTGGCCGATCAAAACCGGCCCGACGGCGGCCAGTGCAGGGATTGCCCCCAGAAGCTGCCAGTTTTCCGCCGTGCTTTTGCCGAAGCCGATCCCCGGATCGATCAGAATTTTTTCCCGCTTCACGCCATATTTCAACGCCAGCTCCAACGCGCCCGAGAGCTCCCGGCAAACTTCCGCGACAACATCGGCGTAAACGGTTTCCTTCGTTTCGGGCGTTCCGCGCGAATGACACAGAATCAGCCCGGCTCCCGCTTGCGCGACCGCCCGCGCGAGCTCGCCGCGCGAATAGGCAAGCATGCTCACATCGTTGATCCAGCCGGCTCCCGCCGCCAACGCAGCCTCCGCCACATCCGCCTTTCGCGTGTCAACACTGACAAGCGCATCCGGCCTTTGGGCGCGCCAAGCGGCCAAAATCGGAAGAATCCGTGCCGTCTCCTCCCCGGAATCCACCTCTCCGGCCCCCGGGCGGGTGGATTCGCCCCCGAGGTCAAGCCAATCGGCCCCCTCGTCCAGGAGGCGAAATCCCCGTTCCGCCGCCTCGGACTTACAGAACCCGCCGCTGAACGAATCGGGTGTCGCATTCACGATCCCCATCAGGAGCGGCAGGCGTTTCCCCGATCGAAAGAGCGCGGGGAATTCCATACTCTCAGTCCTCCGGCGTTTCCGGAACAGACGTTTCCGCAAGCGGTTTTTCCGCTGCGGAAGATTCCGTATTTTCCGGCGCGGCATCCTCCGTTTCCGGCTTTTCCGGCGTATCCACTTCGACAAGCTTGGCGACGCCGGTCAGGCGATCCCCCGCATTCAGATTCATGATCCGCACACCGTAGGCGGCGCGGCCGACCACGCGAATTTCCGAAGCCGGAATCCGCACAAGCTGTCCGCGTTCGGTGGTCAGGAGAATTTCGTCGCTGTCCACAATCTGCAGCACGGCGAGCACCTTTTCGCCCTCGCGCAACTTGACGTTGACAACACCCTTGGCGCCGCGGTTCGTCTTGCGGTAATTGGCCACAAATGTACGCTTGCCCATGCCGCCGTCGGTAACGACGAGCACTTCCGGGCCGCTCCCGGAAACGGCTTCCTCCACATCGACTTCGACTTCGACATCGGTTTCCGCCTCTTCGGCCACATCGCCTTCGAGGTGTTCACGGATGACTTCCATACCCACAAGACCGTCGCCGGGAAGCTTGAACCGCATTCCGGTTACGCCGCGCGCGGTACGTCCCATGGGCCGGATCTGCTCGTCGCACTGCTCGAAGCGACAAGCCATGCCCAAGCGTGTCGAGAGGAGAATTTCGTTGCCGTTTTCGCTGATGCCCGCGCCGATCAGATCGTCGTCATCCTCGATCACCAACGCGCGGAGTCCGACCTTGCGCAAGTTTTTGAACAACGCAAGTTCCGACTTTTTGATGTACCCTTGCCGCGACGCCATCACAATGAACTTGCCCGCGTCGTCGAAGTCCGCCGGGGATACCGTCAGCATCGCCCGGACCTTTTCGCCCGGCTCGATCTTGATCAGGTTGACAATCGCCTTCCCCTTGCCGGTGCGCGCCCCTTCCGGGATTTCATACACGTTCAAATTGTACATGAACCCGCGGTCGGTGAAGAAGAAAATGATGTCGTGGCTGTCCGCGTTGAACAAATGTTCCACGTGGTCCTCATCCCGCGTTTCCATGCCGATGATCCCCTTGCCGCCGCGATGCTGCGTCCGGTATGTATCCGCCGGGACACGTTTGATGTAGCCGGTGTTGGAAACCGTAATCACGCAGCTGTGGCGGGGAATCAGGTCGGCGATCAGCAAATCGCCGTCGTCGGTGGTAATCTCCGTGCGGCGCGGATCGGCGTACTTTTCGCGCACTTCCAGGAGCTCGGCGCGGATTACGCCCAAACGGAGCTCGCGGCTCGCCAGGAGGGAATTCAAATATTCGATCCGCGCCATCAGTTCGCCATACTCGGCACGCACATCGTCGATGGCAAGGCCCGTCAGCTGATGCAAGCGCATATCGAGGATCGCATCGACCTGGAGCTGGGAGAATTCAAAGCGCGCCATCAGCGATGCGGCCGCCTCCGCGCGGCTCCGCGACTCGCGAATCCGGCGGACGACTTCGTCCAGGTTGTCCAGCGCCTTGAGCAATCCCTCGAGGATATGGGCGCGCGCCATGGCTTTTTTGAGTTCGAATTCCGTCCGGCGTGTTACCACCTCGAGGCGATGATCGATGTACGCCTGGAGAATCTGCACCAGATTCATCACACGCGGACGGTTGTGGTCAACCACGCGCATGGTACATCCGTAGCTCGTCTCCAGCGCGGTGTGCGCGTAAAGCTGATTCAGAACAACGCTTCCCATCGCGCCGCGCTTGATTTCAACGACGATCCGGATGCCGGCGCGGTCGCTCGATTCGTCGCGCAACGCGGAGATGCCGGTGATCCGCTTGTCGTTCACCAGATCGGCGATGTTCTTGACAAGCTGTTCTTTATTGACCATATAGGGAATCTGCGAAACGATGATGACTTCGCGTCCGTCTTTTTCCAGGATGTCGGCCTTGGCGCGGACACGGATGCTGCCGTGCCCGGTGTGGTAAAGCTGCCGCGCGCCGAGGCGGCCGCGGATGATGGCCCCGGTGGGGAAATCGGGCGCGGGAATGTGCCGCATCAGATCGTCCACCGTGGCATGGGGATCGTCCAGGAGAGCCACGGTGGCATCCACCACTTCACCGAGGTTGTGCGGAGGGATGTTGGTCGCCAGCCCGACGCCGATTCCGGTGGTTCCGTTGACAAGGAGATGCGGGAAACGGGCGGGGAGGACGGAGGGTTCGATTTCCGATTCATCGAAGTTCGGAACCATGTCCACCGTGTCTTTTTCGATGTCCGCAAGAAGTTCTTCGGCAAGGCGTTCCAGGCGGCATTCGGTGTAGCGGCTCGCGGCGGCGGGGTCGCCGTCGATGGTCCCGAAGTTCCCCTGGCCTTCGACCAGTGGCGAACGCATCGAAAAACTTTGGGCAAGGCGGACGAGGGCATCGTAAATCGCCGCGTCCCCGTGCGGGTGATACTTACCCATCACGTCGCCGACGACGCGCGCACACTTGACGGTCTGATGACTTTTGGTGTATCCGGCGAGCTTCATCGCATAGAGGATGCGGCGGTTGACCGGCTTCAGGCCGTCGCGTACATCGGGGATGGCGCGGCCGACGTTAACACTCAGGGAATACTGCAGGTACGCAGTATGCATGATATCTTCAATATTGACCGGAACATCGCGGGATTCGAGCTCGCTCATGGGGGTGGTGCCCTCTCTCTTTTTTCGGGTTCTTCGACACGTTCATACTATACACGTTTTCAGCGTGTATTGCAAGAAACGCGCCGCGTTTTTTCAGGGAAATCCCCGCATTCGCAAAAAGAGGCGGCAGAGAAAGGCGCTACTGGGCGATGGCTCCCTGGGGACGCCCCTCCCAAGAGGCGGGGCGGTTGTGGGGAAGGCGTGAAATCCCGCGTTTCTCGTGTTCGGTGCACCCGCCGAGAACCAACAGCGCGAGGAGCGTCAGGAAGGCAAAACGCTTACTGTGCGCCCGAGGCAAAAAAACCATAATCATTCATCTCGAGCAGCTGAAACGCCACCGCCGCGCCCAGGAGGAGCATCGTCAAGACGATCAGAAACAAATAGAGTTTGGAGTTAAGCATGGCGCCCCCTTATTCTTCCACCGGAGCATCTTCCGTCTTCGGAGCCGGTTTGGCGGCGGGCTTCGCGGCGGGTTTTGCCGCAGGCTTGGCCGCGGGTTTCGCCGCAGGCTTGGCCGCAGGTTTCGCCGCGGGAGCAGGAGCCGCCACGGGCGTTGGCGCAGGCGCAGGAGCCGGCGTTGCCACAGGAGCCGGTGCGGGCGCGGGAACAAATTTCACATCTTCCTCTTTCGGAGCCGGGGGCGCTTCGGGAAGCGTTTGCACGGGAGCGACGAAAACCGTGTCGCCGACCTCGATGGCCTTACTGCCGGGGATGGCCTCCCCGATGGAGCAGTCGCTGCTGACGTTGGTCAACTTGACCGTGGCGATATAGGTGTCCTTGCCGCGGCAGATTTGAAGCAGAAGACCATTCTTGATCTGCGGGTCGATCGGAGCCTTTTTCGTACCGACGACTTGTTCCACCACCGTGCCGGAACCGATGTCGACGGCGATGAACCCGAACTTGCGGTTGACTTCGATCACCTTGCCGGAAACGGCGTTGCGCGCCTGCTCCGAACCCGGCTCCCAGAGCACCGGAATTTCATCGTTCACATCCAGCCCCAGAAGGAGCTTGAGTTCGTTGATCTGCTTGGCGAGCTTCGCGGTGTTTTCATCGCGCTTCTTGATTTCGTCGTCTTTGCCGCGCACCGTATTTTCCAACGCGGCGACTTTACGCTCCGCCGCCTGAAGCTGGTTGTTCGCGGTGTTGAGCTTGTTTTTCAGGTCGTTGGCGGACGCGGAAATTTTATTGAGGGAGTCTTTAAAATTCGCTTCGTCGAAGTCCGGCGCGGGCGCGCCGACGGCGCTGGCCACCGCGCTGAGCGCCGATTGGTACGCCTTGAATTGCGCCATGACCGATTCCACCTTATCCGCGAACGGTTTGAAGGCCTGATTGATGTCGCCGCTGCGCAATGCCTTGCCGTCCAAGGGTGTTCCGGCTTTTTTCGCCGCGTTCTCCACCTGGGTAATGAGCTGGTCGCGGCGGTTTTTGAAGCCGGTCGCCGCGTTGAGGACGTCGGTCTTCGCTGTGGAGAAAGAGGCCAATTCGCGGAACGCCGCCTCCGAACCGAGCGGCGAGAGCTCCACAATGCCGCCGATCCGGCGGAGCGTTTCAGCCAATTCATCGCGCTGCTTGATCAATTGCGCTGCCTGGGCCGAAAGTTTCGGCAATTTTTCGTCGATGGTCGCAACATTTTTGTGAGAAAGGGCCTCCGCCGTCAGATCGCCCGCCACTTTCGTCCCGCTGCCCTTGTCCATTTCACCGGCGGTTTTCTGAATCGCCGCCGCCATTTTTTCCCAACCGGAAAGGAGCTGCTCCCGTTTGTCGAACAAAAGATACGAAAAAACGGCGCTCGCCGCCGCCAGAATCAAAATCAATATGCACAACAACAGATTAACGATTTTCATCGACATTCCTCGCACGCTATACTTTTTACTAGGTTTATTTTATCTACATGTCCAAGAAAGTAGCATACCAAAAAATCATTGTCAAATCCTGAAGAGGTCTTTTTCCGTGTTTTTTTCGAAAAAGCACCTATAAAACAATCTTAACCCCCGAAACACCCGCCAAATCGCGCGAAAGCGTCTCCAGCGCCGTCCGGTCCGCCAATTCGACCGGCGAGGCGACCAACGTCCGATAGGCTCCGTTTTTCGAGAGGGCGCCGTGCGCAAGTTCCGTCCGGAATCCGTGCCGCGCAAACACAGCGCAAAGCTCCGGAACACAGTTTTTTTCCGACTCGATGATGATCCGGAACTCCAGCGTTACCGGGAAACGAAGTTCCATCATCCCTTCCCTTCCGTCCAAAACGGCGACATGCGCCGCAAGGTTTCGACGATCCCCGGGAGGACGTCGAGAACACGGTCGATTTCCGCGCGGGTATTGTACTTGGAAAGACTGAAACGCACCGTCCCGTGCGCCGCCGTGTACGGCAGATCCATCGCCCGCAGAACATGCGACGGCTCCAGACTGCCCGTCGTGCAAGCGCTCCCGCTGGAGGCGCAAATACCGTATTGGTCGAGTAGCAAAAGGATCGCTTCTCCTTCGATGTATTCAAAACTGATCGACGCCGTGTTCGGCAAACGGTTTTCCCGGTCGCCGTTCAGGCGGACGCGCGGAATCCGCTCGCGCACGCCGTTTTCCAGCGCGTCACGCAGTTGCGCCAACGCGACCGCCTCGGTTTCAAGATTTTCTTTCGCCAGTTCACAGGCTTTCCCAAGGCCGACGATCGACGCCACGTTTTCCGTCCCTCCGCGACGCCCGCGCTCCTGGTGCCCCCCGAGAAGAAATGGACGAAAACGGATGCCGCGACGCACGTACAATGCCCCGACCCCCTTGGGCGCATGAAGCTTATGCCCGGAAAGACTCAGAAAGTCAAGTTGGGAATCGGCGAGGCGAATCGGCACTTTGCCGACCGCCTGCACCGCGTCGGAGTGGCACAGAGCTCCCGCCGCATGGGCAATTCCGGCAATTTCCTCGATGGGAAACACGTTGCCGATTTCGTTGTTCGCCCACATAACGGAAACGACCGCCGTTTCGGCGTCCACCCGTTCCTTCACATCGTCCAGCGCGATGCGTCCGTCCTTGTCCACGGGAATGAGTTCCAAAGAGTACCCCCGCCGGACCTGCTCTTTCGCCCAGGCGAGCACCGCCGGGTGCTCCACGGCGGAAACGACGATTTTACGCCGGTCGGGCCGCGCGACCAGCGCCGCATTGAGGGCGGTATTGGCCCCCTCCGTCCCGCAACTGTTGAAAATAATTTCGCTGCCGACGCCGTCGCGATCGCGGAATTCCACGCCGAGCAACTCCGCGAGGCTGTTGCGCGCCCGCGTGATTTCCGCGGCGACCTCGCCGCCAAAGCGGTAAATGCTCGACGGATTCCCATATCGCTCGCAGAAAAACGGACGCATCGCCTCGAACACCTCGGGCGCGACCCGGGTGGTGGCGTTGTTGTCCAAATAAATGACCTGATCCATCGTCCTATTCCTTTCCGTGCCTCAGTGGCCGTTCGTTCCGTTCGGAATAACCGGCGGCTCCGCCTCCAAATCAACGCCCGTCCAGCAGAAGGTACAGATTTTGCTCTTCTCGATCCCAATGGCTTCCAAAAGCCGTCCCAGCTTCTGAAACTTCAGCGAAGACAAATTCAGCGTCGTCCGGATTCGTTCCACCATCGCCCGGTAGTCGGCGGAGTCGTATTGCAGATAGCGGTTCAGTATTTCCGGCGTCAGCTCCTTGGTCCCCTCCAGGAAGCAAATCGCCCGCCGCGCGGCCAGGTTCAGCTCCGTCCGGGAACGCGAAAAATTCAGGAATTTACACGCAAAGAGGATTGGGGGCGAAGCGGAACGCATGTGCACTTCCTTCGCCCCGCGCTCATAAAGGCGGACCACCGTGTCCTTGAGCTGGGTTCCGCGCACAATGGAATCGTCGCAGAATAACAGCCTCTTCCCGTCGATCAATTCCTGGATCGGCACCAGTTTCATCCGGGCAATGAGGTCGCGCGCGGACTGGTTCTGCGGAGTGAAGCTCCGCGCCCATGTCGGCGTATACTTGACGAATGCGCGCTGGTATGGCTTTCCCGCCCGGTTGGAATAACCGATCGCATGGGCGATGCCGGAATCCGGAATGCCGCAAACCAGGTCGATTTCCCTCTCTCCCTTGTCGTGATCGGAGAGCGACGCGCCGTTACGGTAACGGGCGCACTCGGTATTGACCCCTTCGTAGGTGCTGGAGGGGTAGCCGTAATACACCCAGAGAAACGCGCAGATTTTCATGGTGCAGCCCGGCGGTTTCAGCCGCGTAACCTGCGTGGCGGTGATGTGCGCCACTTCGCCGGGCCCCAGCTCCTGTTTGATCGTGTAATTCAAATTGGGGAAGGCGGTGCTTTCCATGGAAACGGCAAACGCGCCGGGCTTCTCGCCGATCAGGACCGGGGTCCGCCCGTAGCGGTCGCGCGCGGCATAAAGGGAGTCCTTGAACAAAATCAAGATGGAGCACGAACCGTCGATCACCTTTTGCGCGTACTCGATACCCGCCAGAATGGTGTCCCCCCGATTGATCAAGGTGGCGACCAGTTCCGTTGAATTAAGTTCGCCGTCGCCGGTTTCGGAAAAATGCGAACAACCGTCCTCGAACGCCTGCCGCATAAGCTTTTCCTGGTTGTTGATCTTCCCGACCGTAACAATCGCGTAGGTGCCGAAGTGGGAGGCGATAATCAATGGCTGGTCTTCCAGATCGCTGATGATGCCGATCCCGGTATTGCCGCAAAAATCATCCAGATCATCGTCGAATTTGGAGCGGAAGAGTGCATTGCTGATGTCGTGAATCCGCCGGACGATCCGGTGGTTTTCTCCTGACACCGCGAGCCCGCCGCGTTTGGTTCCCAGGTGGGAGTGGTAGTCGGTTCCATAAAAAACATCGGCCGTGCAGTCGTGCGTGGCGGCCACGCCAAAGAATCCGCCCATGATGGTATGCTCCCAAAATTGCTTGACGAAACAGAATGGAAGTAATATAGCCGGCCCGGCGCGCCGGGTCAAGCATCGAAGCGCCTTTTTTTACGGATAAGGCGTCCTTGACATTTCCCGTACGCAGTGTATTGTAATGGAATTATCGAATGCGGTGCGGTGAATCGCGGTGAAATTCCGTGGCTGTCGCGCAACCGTAAAGTCGGACCCCGCGGCATTCGAGGCTTTCGAGAATGTGCGCGCAACACAGAAAGGTTCCGGCCATGCACAAACGTTTCCGCTTTACGTTGATCGAGCTCCTCGTCGTCATCGCCATCATCGCCATCCTCGCCTCCATGCTCCTCCCCGCGCTGAACGGCGCACGGAGCCGGGCGCGCCAGGCAACTTGCTCCAGCAACCTCAAACAATGGGGGCTGATCCTGCAGTTTTATGTGGACGAAAACCGGGAATACTTTCCTGTGTACGAGCGCGTCAGCAACCTCCCGTCCGGCTTCGACCGTTTGTATTGGTGCGGCGCAAGGCGCTCTTCCGATAAAACATGGGATCGCTCGGAAGGATTGCTCGGCGCGTACCTGGCCAAATCGAGCAAGCTCTCCAGTTGCCCCGACTGGGCCGATTACGGCACGGACGGCTACGACGCGGGTTCCGGCGGATACGGCTACGCCAACGGCGCGAGCTTCAGCGGCGTGGGGTACGACCCCATGCGCCCCAGCCGCCTTTCCATGCTGAAAGTCCTCAGCCCCGCGCGCGCCGTAACGGTGGCCGACGCGGCGGCCGGAAACAGCTGGAGCGCCGCCGCCTCCACGGGCGTCATCGAACAGGCCGCGCTGTACACGCCGTACAGCATCGGCGACTGGGGCCCCTTCAGCGCATCGCCGACCACACATTTCCGGCATCGTGAACGGGCCGGGCATGTGATGGCCGACGGGCACGTGGAAAATTTGGAAGCATTCACCTACCGGACGCACTCCAGCGGCGCGCTTCCGCGCGATTTCGTTTTCGGCGGCGACACGTGGGAGACGCTCAAGCTCGGCTTCATCCGCCCGGAATACTACTTTGTGATCGGCGTGAACCAGTGAAAATTCTTTCCCTTTTTTTCCTGGCCTTGTCCCTCCCGGCGGCGGCGTTCCCGCGCGTGCTCTCGCTTTCTCCGGAGCTGACGGAAATTGTCTGCCGGCTGGATGCGCGCGCCGCGCTCGTGGGACGGAGCGACGCCTGCGATATGCCCGAAAGCGTCCGCGAACTCCCCTCCGCCGGACGCTTCAACGCGCCGTCGCTGGAGACAGTCCTGCGCCTTAAGCCCGATGTGGTCCTCCTCGGAGCAAGCCGCGAAACAGCGGCGGAAAACGCGCTCCGCCAATTGCGTATCCGCGTCCTGAAACTTCCCACGGAAAGCCTGGACGATTATGCCCACGCCGTGAAAAGTCTCGGCGCCCTCCTGGGAAAAGAACGCGAAGCCGACATGGAAAATGAACGCATCCGGCAAATCACGGCGGAATACCGCAAGCGCTACGCCGCACTTGCCGGCTCCCAACGTCCGTCGGTATTGCTGGTGATATGGGATCAGCCGCTGACGGTCGCGGGACGCCGGAGCGTTCTCCACGACATGATCGAACTGGTCGGCGGCAGGAACGCGGCGGAGGCGTTCGACACTCCCTCTTTCGCGTGTTCCGCCGAATGGGTCCTTAAAACACGCCCGGACGTTTTGATTTTTCCCGGCATGTGGAGCGCGGATACCGAAAAAAGGAGCATGAACGCACTTGAAAAAATGGCCGACGCCTGGGACGGGCGCGTCTGCGATACGGTGGAAGCAAGTTTAATCTTCCGCCTCGGCCCCCGCTTTACCGAGGGACTCGCACAATTGGAACGCGCCATCCACACAACAAAAACGGCCGAATCCGTACAGGACCCGGCCGCGCAATAGATAAGCGATTACTTGGCGCTCTTCTGCGCGTCGGCATAAACTTTGATCTGATCGCCGAGGGAGCTGAGCTTGGAGTTCACGGTGCCGAGCTCTTCCTTAAGGCGTGTCGCCTTCTCTCCCAGCTGGTCTTCCAACTTAAGCGCGGCGATCTTGCCGGAAATTTCCTCTACCCGCGGTTTAAGCTTGGCAACCTCGGCTTCGCAATTTTTGATTGCTTTGTTAAGCTGGTCGGCGTTGAGTCCGGCGGCTTCCGCCTTGACCTCGGCGAGCGGACGATTCGCCTGCTCCTTACCGCAGCCGGACAAAAGCAGCGCTGCGGCGACAAACGCGCCGAAAAATAAAGTTGTCGTTTTCATCATTCAATCCCCCTGTTGTTGAATATTTGTGAGTAAAAAAGATACATCAAAATCGAATTTTTTCAACCCGTTGCCGGAAAATTCCCGGAAAAATCACAATTTCCGCAGAAAAGCGGGGTGGCGGATTTGTTATTTTTTCGGCGTCAGCCCATACCACCAGCATGAGGGGGCTAGGGGCTGGGTGTTTCACCGGACAAGTCCAATGCGATAATGTGCCAGTTGTTCTTGGTGCCTGCCATTCTGGCGTCTGTTTCCTCTTGTTTCCCTCACCTGTTACAATGATCGACTAACACATGTCGCTCCACCAGTACCCAGCGCTGTTGTTGATCAGTATCGGGATACTTTTGAGGATCATATACAAATGGATGATGATCAAACCTTGCATGGGAGATCAAATCAGATATATCTTGCGTGAGATCAAACACATCACTTGCTTTAAAAATAGCACCCACTTTAAATGACTTTTCAAACGTACTTGCGCTTTTGTGCTCATCTATATTGCGAATAATTATCGCAATCCATTTGACAGGAGGAAATGCTTTTTTACCTAATTTACGTATTTGTCGGAGAGACTCTTGAAACCACTCTGGCTCTTTAGAACTCCTATAATTTTCTTCTTTTATTCGATATATACATAGCAAGTAAGAAGGATATTGGGCATATATCATGTAAAAATTAGCATTACAAGGGAGAGGGCGCATAGGTCCTGCTTCAAAATTAGGAAGAGGCCAGTTACGAAAGTTTTGATCATGCGCTTCCGCTTTTTCTACGATATTTTTTCCATTGTTTGGGGTAGGATTAGCTTCCATGAAAATTTGATCAAGACTATAATTGTTTTCTTTCGACGTTGTGACTTTAGTTGTTGCACATCCCGCGGACAGCATAATGCAAGGCAGGATAAAAAGTAAGTCTATTACATGAACCTTCATTTTATAACCTATTTTTTATATACGTTCATCTCGTGCACCATGTTCATAACCCCATCGTCAAAGAGGCATTATGTACACTCTATTTTCGACTAAAACATTCCAGTGGCTCATTGTCGATTTAATAATTGATTAAAATGCAATCCGCCCCGACTGGAGTTGATCGGAATTGTTGATAATTTGTTAGCGTCTGTCGCATTACGTCCACCTTGGATCACGTTCTTAGTTGCTCCGCCTCCGCTATTGAAGTCCATAATCGCTGAAGAAGCCGCTTTAGGAAATACTAAGCTTGCTTGAAAAATCATAATAGTGGCCCACCAGACACAATTTTGTTCGAGAAGAGAATAATAAACACTCATCGTTTTAGGCGCTTCGTGTCGCATGCCATCTGATTATAGGCATTAGTAGGATCTTCTCTCGGATCCCCAATTTCCAAGCCTACTTGACTATTTCGCGCCCAAGCAATGATAGTATTCAATATGAGGATCCCATCCTTAATTGTTTTTGCTTTGCAAAGCCAAATGAGATACGTTGTATACCCAACACTCATACTCCTGCCTTGGTCAGCCTTTTTTCGGAGCCGGCGGAGCTTCGCGGATTCCGCGCCGGTATTCTGTCGGAGAGGCGCCGACTTTTTTACGGAAAATCCGTGAGAAGTAGTAGACATTTTCGAGGCCGACGCGCCGGGCGATTTCGCCGATCGGCAAGGCAGTCATATTCAAAAGTTCCCGGGCGGCCTCGATGCGCCGTCGGATCAAATATTCGCCCGGAGGTTCGCCGAAACGCGCCTTGAAACGGCGGCGCAGGTGGTCTTCGTGGAGGGAAAATCCTGTTGCAAGTTCGGAAATATCGATCTCTTCGTCGAAGCGGGAATCGAGAATTTCGCGCAAAAGAAGGATGGGATCCTCATCCGGTTGCGGCGAAGCGGCCCGGCGGCAACGCCGGAGTTCCAGGACAAGAAGCCCCGCAAGCAAATCAAGCCTTTCCTGACGGAAAAGCTCCGGCGGCGAAGCCACTTCGCGACGGATTGCCTCGATCGCCGTTCGGACGGCCACATCCGGCTGCATCGGACGGGTTCCAAGGCGTTCCGAACGGCAACCGGTTACGCCGATGCAGAGTTGAATACCGGCGGAATCGGGTTTATCGCAGTGTTCCCCGTCCGGCGGCATTACCGCGACAAGCCCCGGATGGTACTCGTATTCGTTCGCGCCGATGGCGATGCGCCCGAATCCCTGGAGGTAACAGACGATCTCCGCACACGGGTGCCGGTGCCACGCAACCTTGGGCGGCGACTGGATCCGCAGTTCGGCGGCGAAAAAACATTTAACGGCGGTCAACTCAAACCTCTGAAAAGTGCAAAAGATTTTGCTTTTTTGTGCATTTACGTTTTTGCTCCATCGACTATCTTAAATATAGATTCCCGCATCCGAAATACAAACACAAGGAGCAGTTATGAGCAGGAAAATGAAGGCGATTGTCTTCGAGGCGATCAACCAGGTCAACGTCCGCGAGGTCGAGCTCGGCGATTGCGGAGAAATGGACATCGAAGTCGAAACCATTTACACGTTCGTCTCCCCCGGCACCGAACTCCGCGTGCTCGGCGGCCACTACTCGAAGCCGGAACATTTCCCGCTGGTTCCCGGCTACTCGGTGGTGGGCAAGGTCGCGGCCGTCGGCGCCAAGGTCAAGGGATACCGCGTCGGCGACCTGATTTCCGGACGCAACCCGAACGCCCTCCCCAACATCAAGGCGATGTGGGGCGGCCAATGCGCGCGCCACATCTACTCGACCACCGGCGAAGACCGCCCGGTCATCCTCCCCGAAGGCGCGGATCCGTTTGATTACGTGATCGCCGAAGTTTCCGCCATCAGTTTGCGCGGCGTGGAAGCAGCGGGCCCGGTGCCGGGCGAAACGGCCATCGTCATCGGCCAGGGGCTCATCGGTTCGTTCTCCGCCGAATTCCTGATGGACGCGGGCTGCCGCGTCATCGTCTGCGACATCGACGACAACCGCCTCCAGCGCGCCCTCGACCGCGGCGCGGCCTACGCGGTGAACCTGAAGGACGAAGACGCCGTGGAGCGCTTGAAGATGCTCACCAACGGCGGCGCGGACATCGTTGTGGAATCCTCCGGCACCAGCGCGGGCGCGCTCACCGCGTACAAGCTCATCCGCAAAAAACCGCAGGCGTACAGCAAGGAATACAAGGTGGAGCCCATGAAGTTCTACCACGGCGACTGGGCGCGCCTTGTAATGCAGGCCAACTACATCGAAGACATCTCCATCAACCCCTTCGGCTTTGTCCTCGGCGAAGGCGTAACCATCCTCGCGCCGAAAGACCGTGGTGTGGAAGATCGCCAGTCCAGCGTGGAAGCGCTGCGTACCGGCCGCATCGCCAGCGCCGATTTCGTCGACGCCGTCATGCCGTACACCGATGCGGAAAAAGCCTACAAGGGGCTCCTCAGCCGCGAATTCCTCTCCGTAACCTTCAAATGGCAGGATGTGAAGTAAAATGGCGGAAACACTCAAAGCGGCCATCATCGGCCTGGGGCCCAATACCGCGGGAAAAGGCGGCGGGCATTCGTTCTCCTATTGCCACGGCTGGGCGTACAGCGCCACGCCGGGGTTCCAGCTTGCGGCGGCGTGCAGCCGCAACCCGAAGAATGTGGCCGACTTCGTCGCCGAATTCCCGGGCTGCAAGGGGTTCCAGGATTACCGCGCCATGCTCGCGGAGGTCCGTCCGGACATCGTCAGCGTGGTCGCCTTTGTCGGCGACCGCGAAGAGATGGTGATGGCCGCCCTTGAAAACGGCGCGCGCGCCGTCTGGATTGAAAAACCCTTCGCACTGAGCTTCAAGGCCGCCCGCCGCATGATGGCGGCGGCGGAGAAATGCGGCGCGCGGTTGTTCGTCAACCACCAGCGCCGCTACGGCCGCCCGTTCGAGTGGTTCAAGGAAGCCGCCGGGAAGATCGGCGACATCCTCAGCGTGGACATTGTCCAGCCGTGCCCGAATCTGATGGATTTCGGGCCGCACCTGATCGACGCGGCGCTTTACGCGCTGGGAACCGACCGGAAGATGCGCTCGATTTTCGCCGCGCTCGACTGGTCCGGCAAGGAGACGAACAACTGGCACAATGTGCGGTACGAAAACCAGCTCCTGAGCGTCGTCCATTTTGAAGACGGGACAAGGATCACCATCGAGGCCGGGCGCGATCTGCCCGGCAAACTGCCGGTCCTGCGCCTTAACGGAACGCTTGGTTTTGCCGAACTGCACCTCAGCCCCGCCGGGGACGCAAAGAGCGTCTTCCGCGCCCGCCTCGCCAACGAGGCCGGCGTCGCGACCGAGGCCACCAACGAGCACTTCCACCACAGCGAAGACGGCGCCCTTTATATGAAGCGCGCCGCCGCCGACATCCACAAGGCCATTACAAGTGGCTCTAAAACCCGCATCGAGCCAGAAGAGGCCATGCGCGGTCTGGAAATTCTTCTGGGAACCTACGAATCCGCCCGCATCGGGCAGCTTCTCAAGGCCCCCATCGATCAGCCGTTCTCCTGACCGGGGAACGAAAAAACCCGGTTCGCTTTGCCGCGAACCGGGTTTTTTATTGTGGAAGAAACTTCAAATCAAAGATAGGAAACCCTTCAGATACGCGCCCTCCGGTGTGCTGAGAGCAACGGGATGGTCGGGGCCCTGGGTGAATGCCTGCAGAATCCGGGCATTGACGCCCGCGTCGATGGCCGCGTCCGCGGTGATCTTCTGGAAAAGCGCAGTTTCCACGAGCCCGGAACACGAGAAATTCGCCAACATTCCACCGGGAGCAAGGAGCTGGAAGGCGACCAACGCCATGTCCTTGTACGCGCGGCATCCGCGCGGAATCGCCTTCTGGGACTCCACAAGCTTGGGCGGATCAAGGATGATAAGATCGAACTGCCGCTTCTCCGCACGGAATTTCCGCAGGAGAGAAAACACATCGGCATTCACAAATTCCGCCCGGGCAGGATCGAGGTTGTTGAGCGCGAAGTGCTCGCGCGCCGCCTCCAGCGCGGTCGCGCTGGAATCGACGTTGCAGACCTCAGCCGCTCCCGCCAGCGCGGCGGTTACGCCGAAGGCGCCCGTGAAACAAAAGGCGTTCAGCACGCGTTTCCCCGCCGCATAGTGGGCAATTGCGGCACGGTTGCACCGTTGGTCGAGATAAAACCCTGTTTTATGCCCGTTCCGGACATCCACCAGAAAACGCGCCCCGTTTTCGACAATGGCGATCTTCTCCGGCGGTTCTTCGCCCCAGAGAAGACCGATGGATTCCGGGAGGTTTTCGCGGCTGCGCGCCGCCGCATCGGAACGTTCGAACACCCCCCTCGCGCCGGAAAGCTCGCCGAGAAGCGACGCGATACACTCTTTGTGTTTTTCCACCCCCGCGCCCAGAAACTGCGCGACGACGTATTCGCCGTAACGGTCCGCCACAAGACCGGGGAGGAAATCCCCTTCGGAGGCGATCAGGCGTTCCGCCCCCGCCGCATCAAAAGTCCAAATCTTCCGCCGCGCGGCAATGGCGTCGGCGATACGTCGCCGAAAAAAAGCTTCATCCACTTGTTCATCGTTCAAGAACGTCCACGCCCGGAAAACAAGCTGCTCGGACCCGGACCACGCGCCGCGCGCAAGCCATTCCCCTCCGGCGCTTACAAGCTCCACCGTGTCGCCCGGCGCCGGAGCACCATCCACACGCGCCACCGCGCCGGAAAAAATCCATGGATGCCGGCGCTTTGCGGATTTTTCGCGCCCCGGCTTCAGTACAACGGTTGCGGCGGTCATCAAAGTTCGCCCTTCAACTGCCCCACGGAGTTGCAGGAACCCTCCACCCAGCGGAACTGAATGAGCGGGAAAAGGAAGAAAGAACCGGTCGAGGTCTGGAGATCCTGTACGCGCACAGCCTGCGCGCCGCTGCGCGCCTCCGCCGTCAGAAACAGAACCATATTGTCGATCTTCAGCGTATTCCGGAAAATGGCGGACTTATCCACTTCCGCCGCGCTCCCGGTCAAAAGCGGAATAAAGCCGAAAAGATAACACCCCGTCATTTTCCCGTAAATGTGCTTGACGGGACGCGCGTCGCCATCGCCCACCGAAAGTGCGCTGAAACGGGACGAGGTTTCAATGCTTGTGCAGCCGGAAAGGACGGCCACCGCCGCAAACGCGGCCAGAATCATTTTTTTCATTTAAATCTTCTCCTTGGGTGTATGTTGCCACATACGAAGTAATGTATCCTTTTCTTACTCTTTTTGCAACCGGAAAGCCCTATTTCCCGTGTAATTTTTTCAAGGGAAATTGATATTGGGGATGGGAGAGTGATGGGCCCTTTGCGCCCCACATCCCCGGTGCCGACGCGGCCTCCGCGCCTTGCGGCGCAAGAGGGCCGGATGGCCCTGTACCCGTTGTATTATTCGTGGCGGAAGGAAGTGTGAGGATGGGCAGGGGGGATGGGAACCGCCTTATGGCGGGTTAACGCAAAGCGGTGGAACCGCCCGCCGCGACCCCGAATAGAACAACCCAGCCCCCCGCCTCCCGACCGGCCGAACGTCGGCACCGGCATCTCAAATGGGGGGGCCGGGGGGAAAGCGCGGTTTTTCCCCCGGGCTCCATAACCCCGCGCCACCAGCGTTCTATCGCATTGGAATTGTCCAACGAAACACCCATCTCAAATAGGAGAAAGCGCTCTTCTTTGCGGCTCCATCTTTACCCCGGAAAGCGGCCGAAGACACAGAAATCCATGACGCCGGCGACACTGTCCTTCGGCGCGCCCAGAATGACCAGCCGCACATGTTCGCCGGAAACGGCGGACCATGTTTCATAGCGGATGTGGCCGTCGAACGTGTCGTTGGAGCGATCGCAGAGGATTTGCCAATTTTCGCCGTCGCACGAGGACTCGATGCGGTAACAGAAAACGGCGGGCGCCACGGCGCGCGGCGTAAGATGTTGCTGGAAAATCACCCGCGCACCGCAGAGAATGAATAACCCCTGGAGGTTGACGGTGAGCGTGGGATGCGGATCACCGGGCTCGGCTTCGTAATAGGTGCGGATGTAGTTGTCCAGCGCAAGCTGCGGCTCGTGTCCGGCGGCGAAGCTCGACGCCTTGACGGGCTGCCCGGAGCTGACGGGCAGGACATCCGGGTAGGAACCGTCGAGGAAACGCGGTGTTTCCGAGGGCCCGTCCACCCACATTTCCCCCTCCTCGTCAAAATACACCGGGTCCATGCCGATGCGGCGTTCCAGCCCGCGAAAACGGCGGAACAAAATGGTGTAAAAACACCACCACTGCCCGTTCGCGTCTTCGACCATGGAGTTGTGGCCGCAGCCGTTGACCATCCCGCCGCGCTGAAGCAGAATCGGGTTGAGTTTCTGGAGTTGGAAAGGGCCCAACGGCGAATCGGCGACGTAACACCCCACGGAATAATTCCGCCACTCCGCTCCGGCGGCGCTGTACTGAAGGTAATATCTTCCGCCGCGCAGCGTCATGGACGCGCCTTCAAGGTGTGAAAAGTACGCATTCTGGTTGAATTCGCCGAAACGCTCCCACACGTTCGCCGGGTTGTAGGCGAAGCAGTGGACGGGCGCTTGCGCAAAACGCGTCGGATCGTCTTCCCGCAGCGGGACGGCGAAAATGCCCCGGTTCACTCCCAGCGAATAATACGCATACATCGTACCGTCCGTATCGGTGAACAACGCCGGGTCGGCCCATGCCAAAGGCTCCCCCTTTTCGTCACGGATGGGGCCGAGACACTCCCAGTGCCCCAAGGGATCGACCGTCTTCCATATCTGGCTCCCCTCCCAGGAGGCGGTGAGGTACAAAAAACCGTCCTTTTCCGTTACTGTCGGTGCCCAGCCCACATCGTAGAGGTTGATGTCGTGGTGCGTCCATGAGAGAAGGTCGTCGGAGGACCAGACCATGCCGCAGGAGGGGAAAAGATAGTATTTCCCCTTGAAGCGAATGACGGTCGGGTCGCCGAATTCGCGCCACCACGGCCCCGTGTAGCCGGGGTCCATGGAGTTGCGCCCGACGGGGATCGCGGGGATCGGCAACGGGTTGCAATAACTTCCCGCGAGTTCGTTCCGGCTCATATTATTCCTTCTCCTGCATCAGCTTGATGATTTGGCGCGCACCGCGGTGGGTGTTGAGCATGTAGTTGGGGTGGTTGAACATTTTTCCGATCCGCGCGCGGTCTTTGGCGCGGTCGTACGTAAGGAGGCGGTCGAAAACGACGGTACCGATGCTTTGCGGCGCGACGAATTTTTCCAGCTCCGTCTTCTCCCCGAACCATTTCCAACCGTTCACAACGCGGTCGGCCACGTCGTTCGGGTGCTCCACAAAGAAGAAGCAATCGGGGAAATCGCGCGAGAGCATGGCGAAGACGAACGAAGGCGTCCAGTCGCCGAATACATCGAAGTAGAACCAGCGGCATTTCTCGCCGAAACGGATGCGGTGGTACTGGATGCGCTGTTTAATAATCTGGTACTGCCAGTCGTTGCCCCAGTCCAGGCTGAGGTTGAACTGGAACCACGGGGGGCCGGCGGTGAGGTCTTCACGGACCAGGAACCCCAGTTCGGTGTCCGAATCGGTTACGGTTTTGGCCCAGATATCGATCGCGGCGCGCTCCACGCTGCGGAGGGTGAGCTCCAGCTTGAATTTGCGGTCGCGCAGCCCCGGGTTCCATGAGAGGGGGAGCACGGTGATCTCCGCCTTGTCGCCGGGCTTTTTGCCTAAAAGCGGCTTCTGAGGGCGGAGCGTTTCGAATCCGCCCACATCTTTGAGCGTGTAAATGTGCTTGGGGCTGATGGAGAATTTGCCTTTAAACGGTTCAAAATCCGCATTGGCCTGCGTTTCGTGGATGAAAAACTCCTGCCGGGCGCGGTTGCCGCGGTTGAAGGGAATCAAATCGTCCTTGTCGGCGGCGTGGATTGCAAGATCATCCCCCTGCGCCACAAGCTTACCGGAGGGATCGAACAAGCGGAAGGAGCCCCGCGCCCAATCCCATTCGCGCACGGCGCCTTCGATGGTGTTGCGTTCCTCCAGCAACGGATGGAATACGTGGCTCTCCGGAATGTAGTTGAGTTCCCCCACCTGCGGGTGCGTGCCGCTTTTCATCACAATCACCGCCTGGGCTTTTGTTTCGAGCGCTTCGCGGACGAGGCGTTCCGCCATGGGCTTGACCCATTTCACAGGGGGGCCGGCGTTTTCATCGCCGAGTCCGGTGCGTTTTTTGATTTCCTCGTTGGACATTTTGGAATTGATCTTTTCGTAACCCCATTCCCAGCGGTCGTCCTTCCAGTTCGGCGACATCATAAGGTAACCCATCGGGTTCTCCGGGGTGATGTAAATCTCCTCGCTGGTAAAATAGTGGCAGATCAAAATGTTGTTCCGGTCCGGGTTGACGCGGCGCGGAGAACGGACAGGCATCTCTTTATCGAGCTCCGCCATGTAGTCGCGCCAGAGGGCTTTGCCATCCACCATTGTAACGTACCCGGCGGGTCCCGCCGGAAGGGGTTCGCCGAAGCGGAACCGATAATGCGCCTTGAACGCATGGCGGTAGAAGTTGCCGAACGAACTGTAATTCGCCCAACCCGCTTCCAACGATACGGAGTACGTCGTGCGCGCGGCGTTCGGCACAAGGTCCAGCCGGCTGATGTCGTGCCGCCAGACATTGTGCACATCGAGCTGGGCGACGCCGCAGGCGACGCCGTCCCCCTGGATCACCGCCGCCGGGACGTAGCACTCGGGGCCGTGCGGATAAACGATCGTTACATTCCCGGAAACCGGCGGCGGAAACTCCGGACGCGGTTGCCTGGCGATGCGCGAACGCAATTGTCCGGAATCGGCGACGCCGTTCGGAATGGCAAGCCGGAACAAATCGAAGTTGAACCCTTCGATCCAAAAATTCGGACTCACGCCGACTTCCAGCGTAACATCCAAACCATCGCCTTCGACGGGGACGAGTTCCACCTTCCAGAACGCGTCGGCATTCGGATATTTTTCCAGACAGGTAAGTTTTCCGTCTTTAAGGGCGAAGGAAGATACAGGCTTACCCAACGCCACGCGGTCGCGGTGTTTGTTGAGCACGCGGAGCGCCGCCTCTTCCGGCGAAATCTCCATTTTTCGCATCTGTTGAACAGTCGGGTCGTAAAACTCCGCCGTGCCGCCGCCCCGGTTGGCCAGGCGCGGCGAACCGGGGAGAATCACGGCTTTTCCGTTCCAGAGGACGCGGAAACGCCGGTTGGCGAGTTCCTCAATTTTAACATCCGCCGCCACGGCGAAGGCGGTCAGCAACAACGCAAGGGAAGCAAAACGCTTCATCGATCAATCTTCCCCGCCGCACCAGAAACCCTGGTGCTTGTTGCTGTTGAATCTCGGGACGTCAGCCGGATCGATGACCCCCACGTGCCCATCCGCGTACGAGAGCAAAGCTTTTCCGTCGTGACGACCGACAATGCGCGCCGCGTCGCCGGGGATATCCCGCGCGGAGGCGTCCGCGAAGATCATGCACGCTTCCTGGTTGTCGATCGCGCTGAGTTTGGTCGGCCGGAAATAGGGGTTGTTCGGCACGCCGGCGACGACCAGGTTGATGCCGTAGGAGTTGGCGAGGTAGCCGCCCTTTTTATCGGGGAGGAGCGACCAGAATTTATCGCCCCCCTCCTGCCGTTTATCCATGGGTTTTTCGTCCGCCGGGCACATGAAAAGCTCCGGGTTTTTGGAGGGTACGGAGGAGGCGATGTACGCGTCCAGTTTCTTGCCGATCCCCGTCGGCGAACTCCAGAGGACGCCGGGGAACGGGAGATACCCATCCGCATCGGCAGCGTAGGCGGCCGTCGCGGCGGCGAACTTCTTCAGGCTGTCCTGACAGCGGACCTTGGCATCCGTCGGCGCGACGGCCGCGTGGAGCGTAAGGACCGCCGCCGCACTGATTGTCGTAACCAGGACCAATTCGACACGGGTAAAATACTGCTTCTTAATCATATCAAAATCCTTAATTTAAGTCACCAGGAAATAGTGCCGGTTCCGTAGTAAAAAATCTGAAAATCGTTGTAAGCGGGGATCTTCGGTTCGAAATGCGCGGTTACGTGCCCATCGACGAAAAGAAAATTCGCCTGAAGTCCCGGATGACGGAAATCGAAGTTCGCTTTCGTGTTGGTGGAGCGTTGTTTGGCGTCGGCGACCATCTCCGTTTTGGTGGGTTGAGGGAACTTGCTGATTTTACGTGCCTTGTAATAGTCATTGGTCAACGAGGTGCCGAAGATTCGCTCATTTGCGCCGTAAGAGATGGGGAGCCACTGGCAGGTGGTGGGATTGACATATCCCCAGATTTTATTTACACTGTCCACGCGACTCGACTCGGGAACCGTGTCCGCAGGACAAAGGAAGAACTTGGGGTTCCGGCTGACGAGTCCAAGTTCCTGCGAAATGCTCGCTCCCAATGTGGGACCGAGCGTATACTCTTTGTACCAGTGCGGCGCGGGGTACGGCAGGGTTCCGTTCCAAGTATCTACGTAGCTGATGACCGCCGTGCCGACTTGTTTGAGTTTGCTTGTACAGGAAATAGCCTGCGCGCGGGCTCGCGCCTGGTTCAGGGCGGGAAGGAGCATCGAGGCGAGGATGGCGATGATCGCAATCACCACCAACAACTCAATCAACGTAAAACACGATCGGGTTCTCATTTCTTTTCCTCCATGGTTGTTGGAACATAAGTACGCAAAGTATGCCCCACACGCTCCGGCGCGGGACGCTCGCCGGAAAAACGCCGGCGTAAATGATCCACCATGCTGCGCGCGACCTCCGCGACGCTGAATCCTACCTGGGCACATGGCGTGAGGATGGTCGTCCCGATCTCCCAGTTGCGGTGCAGCACAAGCTTCAAATCCTCCGGAACGCGCAAGTGCCGCTGGAAGATCGAGAGCGTTACCCCGGTAATCAGCTGGTCGGGGAACACAAGAACCCCCTCCGGGCGTTCCCCCGCCGGACGGCCGAAAAGACGGTTCCCCCGGGTAAAGCCGAATTCGGCCAACTCCGAACCGGTACGCAAATACTCCTCCGGCGTGGCGATCATTTCCAGATGTTCCGGCGACCACTCCAGCCCGAGTCGTTCCGCCGCCGCGACAAACGCCTGGTAAAACGCCGATTCGTGCCGGTTTCCCGCCGCGTCCAAAGAATAATGCTCCACCGTCGTAATCATGCCGACCTTCCGGACGCCTTCGCTCCGCAAATGCTCCAGCGCGCCCTGGATCATGCCGGGGAGATCGATCACCGCGTCGTCGGGCGTCGCCATCACCACCGGGAGCTCCGCAAGCTTCGGGGCGAGCATTTTCATCCCCGTTCCGCCGAAGACCGGGAGAATGCCTTGGATTTTCCCGGAAAGCGCCCATTTCTGCATCTGCCGCAGTCCGTACTGCGATGCGTTGTCCACCACCACCCGAGGCTCGATACCCGCCGCCTCCAGTTGGCGGCCGAGCTGCTCGATCAAACAATGCTGAAACGGCGGAAGATCGTCCAAGCTGTAGTGGAAGACATAAATGACCACGCACTTGAGATGTTTTTCCACTTCCAGCACGGTGGTGCCGCGCTTCCGGTCGCGTTCGATCAGCCCCGCCTTCACCAGGGGGACCAATGCCTGATGCACGTTCGGGCAGCTCGTGTTCAAACGCTGCGCCAGCTCGCGCGAAGAAGGCAATACCGTACCGGGAGGCAGGGAGCCTCCACGGATCGCCTCCTCAAAATAGCGCGTGATCGCCTGGCGTAAACTCGGCGCATCCGTCGCAAGAATGTCTTTGGTTTCAATCATGGCTTTACGTTAACACGGTTAACACTGCCTATAGTATAGCTGATTTTCTGTGCAATGTCAATAGGAGAAAGAAAAAATCAGCGCCTTTTCCGGCGAAAGCAAATCTGGTTGCATCGCGGACAGCGTGTCAGGTTCACCGGCTCACCGGTCAGGAAGGAGTAGTGGCAGCGGGAGCAGAAAAACAAGTTGCGGTTGGAGCTCTCCCACTCGTAGCGCTTCTGGCGGCGCAATTCGCGTATCCATAAAATCAAAATGAATAAAAGTGCCAGCGCCAACAAAATAAACAACCCGCCCCCGAGAGTTACAGGAATCATAAACGCCCTCCTCCCGTTCCGGTCCATTGAATGCGCAATTCCGCCGCACCGCCGGAGGGGAAAATTTCCCCCGACTCCGCCTCGAAAGACCGAAAAATCGCCTCGTTAAGCTCCGTGCCGCCCCCCGAAAGAACTTCGTAACGCAACGGCCGCCCCGGCGCGCGGAAGAGGCGCAGGCAATACATGTCCTCGCCGCTCGGCCGCAACTCCGCCCACTTCGCCAGGAGCGCCGGCGTCAGCCAACGGGGACTCGTCCCTGTTCCCTCCCACGTGAAAATCGGCCCCACAAGACGCATCGAAAGCGGAACAGCAAGGGATGGCCCCGAAAAAACCGGCGCATACATCGCCAGCGGAAGCCCCGCTTCTTTTTCCGTCCGCGTGGCCTGCAAAGGCACGAAACCTTCCGGCAAAGGGAGCGTCAACGAGAAGGGGCGGTAACGCTCAAACTCCAGCCCGGACGGAAGCGGGCGGGGAATTTTCGGCATCTTCGCCAGATAACCGTGTTGCGTGTCGGAACGGGCAAAAAGCCGCGCATCGTGGCATTCCAGCCAAAGTTCCAGCGCCGCCGCGTTCCGCCGGCGTTCCAGGTTCACCAATACGGAACCGGCGGGACGGCTTTCCCGTGCCGGTGCTTCCGTCTTCCTCACGTCGAAAAGGAAAAATCCGGCACAACACAAAAGAGCGACAACGAAAATCGCCTGCGTCCAAATCAGGCGGTTTCCCCGTTTTCGCAATTTTTCCGCATTGTGCGACATGCTTTTATCTCGATCCAAAGCTCGTTTCCGGACGGGTTTTCTGCGAGGCGGTAACAAGGAATGTGGCCAATTGCGCCTTTTCCGCCAGCGCCGCCACCTGGGCGTAGACTTCCAAAGGTGTTTCGCGCTCCGCGCGCACCACCACGGTGGCTGTACGGGACACCAGGCGGACCTCCGCGAATTTTTCTTTCATCTGTTCCCAGTTCACCGGCTGGTCGTTGAAATAAAAACGCGGCTTGCCCGAAGGGTCCATGGCTACGGAGAGGACGAATTTTTCGATGTCCGCAAACCCCTGGTTCTCCACTTGCGGCAAGTCCACGTGAATCCCGGAAACCTGGACAAAAGAGCTCGACAAAAGAAAAAACATCAGCGCAAGAAAAAAAACGGTTACCAGCGCGGTCATATCCGGCATCCCCCCGAAGGGCTTCAGGCGGCTGCGATACCGCCGGCTCCCGACCGGTTCGTTCCTGGTCTTCATTACTCGTTCCCCGCCTGGCGCTTCTGGCGCTCGAAAAACGCCAGGAGTTCCGCCGAGGCTTTTTCCATGCCCAGCGAGATGGTGTTCACCCGCGAAACCAGATAATTGTAGCCGATGCAGCAGGGAATCGCCACAATCAGCCCCGCCGCCGTCGTCGTCAACGCCAGATTGACCGAGCCGGAGAGCTGCGGCGCCGAGAGGAACGCCGTCTGCGTACTGTGCAGTGTCTGGAACATCTGCATCATTCCGAAGACCGTCCCGAGCAGGCCGAGAAGCGGCGAAACATACCCGATCGTCCCCAGGACCGGAAGCAGGCGCTCAAGACGCGGAATTTCCTCCAGACACGCATCGTCGATCGCGCCGCGGATGTCTTCATCTCCCCGTTCGCGCGCGAGGATCGCCGCCGCGAGCATCCGCGCGGCGGGGCCGGGGGTGCTGTCGCACAAAGTCAGCGCCTCCACATAGCCGTTGCGTTTAAGAACGTTCACCAAGCCCTGCACCAATTCCCGCACGTTGATCTCCTCGCGGTGAAACTGAAACGTTTTGCCGAGAAAAATCAACAGCGCCAGAATACCGAAAAACAAAATCACCCACATCACGGGGCCGCCGTCATTCAGAAGACGCAAAAAAAACATGGCTCTCAACTCCCTGTTCAGTTAACCTTATATTTTTTCCGGATGGACTCCAGAATTTCCGTCATATTTTCGCCGGTTCCAAGCTCCAGTGAATCGAAAACGCGCAGAACCGTCATCGCCTCGCGCGCCGCGCCCGGCGTGCCGCGCTTGAGGTAGAGGAGCGCCGAGGCGTACGCCGCCTTGCTCGGCCACACCGGATCGGGGGCGACGCCTCTCTTCTTCTGGTCGATCGCCAGATAAAGGACTTGCTTGTACGCCTCCTGGGCGGCGTCGAACTTCTCCTCCAACTCGCAACATTTGCCGTACTTGAAATAACTCTGCAAGAGGAGCGCGTCGTCCTGAACCATCCGCGTCAACCGTTCGTACAACTCCCGCGCCTGTTCCAGGCTTTTTCCGTCGCGCTTCGAGGCATGCAAACTGAAGTAGCAGTCGGCCAGGCGTCCGGTTACCACCGCCGCGGAAAGGCCGCCCGGACGCAGCTCCAGCACCCGCGCATAGAGCGCGGCCGCCTGCTGGTAGTCCCCGGAGTCCGCCCAGTAGTTGGCCTCCAGAAGCGCCGCATCGGCGAAAACGGGCGCTGCGACAAAGCGTTCGCGCACTTCTTTGAGCTCGGCCATCGCCGCTTTCGCGTCGCCGAGACGGAAAAGGATCGTCGCGCGGTCGTAACGCAGTTGCGCGGCCAATTCCGGCTGTTCCGCCGCCGGGAGGGCGGCCAGCTCCTTGAGGATCGCCAGCGCCTCCGGGTACAGCTGCTGGAGCCGCAGATTGTCGAAACGCAAAAGCAACGCATCCACCAGGAACGGCGAGGCGGGGAAACGTTTCTGAAGCGCTGTGCGCGCTTGTTCCGCCGCCGACGCATCGCCCGCAAGAAGCGCCGCGCGGAGACGCAAATACTGCATCGCCGCCTGGCGCGGGTGCTCCGGACTCAGTTGGTCGAAATCCGCGAAATAACGGAGCGCCGCGGGATAATCCTTCAGGGCAAATGAGAGCTCCGCCGACGCAAGAAGCGCCGCGGGAACATGGTGATTGCCGGTGTGTTCGCGAATGAAAGCGGCATACAACTCCAATGCCGCATCGCGGCTGGCTGTTTTTTCCGATGCGAGCGCCCGGTAGTAATCCCCCTCCGCCGCGAGCTCTTTGTCCTTCACGCGCTGGAGGCGGATGGAACTGGCCAGCAATGCCGGATAATCCTCCTGCCGCAACTCCGACTGAAGTTGCCGGAAAAGCGCTTTGTCGTGCCAGGCGGATGCGGACGTCGCGCGGGCGAATGCCGCGGCCGCGTCGGCGTAACGCGCCTCCTGGTAATAAAGTTCACCCAAACGGAAGTTGCCTTCCTGCTGCTCGTTCGGGCGGCTCCCTATCCGTGTGAGCGCGCGGAAAAATTGCTCCGCCCCCGCAATGTCCTTGGCCGCCGCCGCCGCCTGGCCCCCTTCGAGCGCCGCTTTGCGCCGGTCTTCCAAAGAGAGGGCGGAAACCGCATCCATCGCCTTGCGGTAGACGGCAAGCGATTTGGACGGTTCGCCGGCCGCGCTGAAAAGCCGCGCCAATTCCAGCAGGAGTCCGCCGCGATCCGGCGTTTCGGGGAAAAGTTCCAGATAACGCTCCAAGCTCGCCGCGGCGCGGGCGGGGTTCTTGGATTCGGCCTCGATGTTGATTTTGCGGCGCAAATAAGAACGCCGCGCGGATTCGTCGCCGGATAGGTTGAAGGCGTCCCCCAAATACGCCGCGGCGCGGACGGGATCTTTACCCGCCAGCGCCAATTCGGCGGCGCGGGCGGCCAGGGGAGCGAACACACCGCCGTCACCCGGGGCCGTCGAAGGGCCGATTTTGCTCCAAAGCGCGTCGAAGCCGGCCCGGTTTTTTTCCTGCAGAAGCAAACTCAGGGTCAGAACTTCCCGTATGCGCTGTTGCTCCAAAGTCTGAAAACGGTCGCCGGAGGTGAGAAGCCGCCGCGCTTCGACGGTGTTTCCCGCCTCCAGAAGCGCTTCCAGGCGCTGGCTCCAGGCGACGAACGCCCACTCCGGCGCTTTCAGGGCGGCTTGCTCAAGTTTATCAAACGTCGCGGCGCTCGCCTCGTAGTTTTTCGTTTTCAGTTCCGCGCTCCCCTTCCCGGCCAGAACGCGGCACAATTGCGGCGTGGAAAGCCCGCCGCGCTTCAGGAGCGTGTCGAAATAGGAAACCGCCTCGACGTATTTCGCACGGAAGAGGAGGAGCTCCCCGCGCAGAATGTCGAAAATCAATGCGTCCGCGTCACCGGACGGGAGTGTTGCAAGACGTTTTTCCGCCTCGTCCAAATCCCCGGTCCGGAGCTTGAGGCCGATCCAGCGGGCGTTCGCGTCGCGCAAAGCGACCGCATCCCCCGCCGCCGCGGCGATGTATTCGGTAAAAAACCGCGCCGCCGACGCGTAATCGCCCATGCCCAGCGCCGCCTCTCCGTAACGCGCGGCGGGGTAATCCGTGCCGGAAACAGCGACGGCAAGCCCGCCGAAAATCCCGAGGAGGAGGCGTCCGACACGGCGTTTCATCGCATTACTCCGCTGTTTCCGCCGCCGGAGCGGGCGAAGCGGCGCCCTTGCGGCCGACTTTGTCCATAATCTTTTCCAGCAGCCGGGCCGCGAGCGCCGGGTCCTTTTCCAGGAGCGCCTTGGTCTGGTCGCGCCCCTGCCCGAGCTGTTCGCCTTCGAAGCTGAACCAGGAACCGCGCTTTTCAAGCAACCCCATATCGGTCGCCACATCGAGGATCGATCCCGCGCGGGAAATACCTTCGGCGTAATTGATGTCGAACTCCGCCACACGGAACGGGGGAGCCATTTTATTTTTGATGACCTTGACGCGGCAACGGTTGCCGGTTACATTGCCCGCCGGGTCCTTGATGGCGGTGGTCTTGCGGATATCCAGGCGGATCGAAGCGTAGAACTTGAGCGCGTTCCCCCCCGGCGTCGTTTCCGGGTTGCCGAACATCACGCCGATCTTTTCGCGGATCTGGTTGGTGAAAATAATGCACGTGCGGCTCCGGCTGGCCACGCCGGTAAGCTTGCGGAGCGCCTGCGACATCAGCCGCGCCTGGAGGCCGACATGGCTGTCGCCCATCTGTCCTTCGATCTCCGCCTTGGGCACCAGCGCCGCGACGGAGTCGATGACAAGCACATCAATTCCGTTGCTCCGCACCAGCGAATCGGCGATGTTCAGCGCGTCTTCACCGCAGTCTGGCTGGGCAATCCAAAGGTCCTCGGTCTTCACGCCGATGCGCTGGGCGTACGAAGGGTCGATCGCGTGTTCCGCGTCGATGATAGCGCACTTGCCGCCCTTGGCTTGCGCGTTGGCGATGATGTGGAGGCAAAGCGTGGTTTTCCCCGAAGATTCGGGGCCGAAAACTTCGATGATGCGCCCCGCCGGGACGCCGCCAACTCCGAGCGCAATATCCAGCGCAAGGCTGCCGGTGCTTGTAACCGGAACGTCCGAAACCGCCGCCGCCGTGTCGCCGAGGCGCATGATGGAGCCCTTGCCGAATTCCTTTTCGATCTGGCTGATCGCAATGTCGAGATTTTTGTCTTTATCGCCGGCGGGCGCGTTCTTTTCCGATGCCATAATTGTGCTTGTCCTCGTTGAAATGGGTTAAATATCGAGGTCCTTGACCCCGGCGGCGTGTTTTTCAATGTATTCGCGACGCGGCTCGACAACGTCCCCCATCAGGAGGGAGAATATCTGTTCCGCCTCGACGGCGTCTTCCATCGTAACCTTGATCATTTTCCGGCTGATCGGGTCCATGGTCGTTTCCCAAAGCTGGGTCGGGTTCATTTCGCCAAGACCTTTGTAGCGGTTGATCGCAAGTCCCTGCTGCCCGTTGCGGCGGATCGCCGTAAACAATTCCGCGAGGCTGCGGACGGCTTCACTCTTCTTCTCCTCGGCAATGACCGTGAAAAGGGGCGTTTCGCCGGAGAAAATGCGCTCCGGAGCGATGCCGTGGCCGGCGAGCTCGCGCACAAGGAGGTTTGCTTCCGCCGCTTCGAAAATTTCGATCTCCTGGATCGAGCGGTTCAGGAAATCCTGCCGCGCGTTCGGGAGTGCTTCCGCCTCGGGGCCCTGCGCGGCCAAAATGCGCTCTCCGGCCAGGCGGCGCAGTTCGAGTCCCTCCTCCGCCGAATAGACGAATGTGCGTGTCTGGGTTCCGTCGGGCTCACGCACGGTGAAGAGGGCCGTCGGCGCGAATTCGCGAACGTTCTGGAAATACTCAATCGGATCGATGCCGCAGCGCCGGAGCGCCGCCGCCGACTGGGAAACGCGCGTGAAAAGGCGGATCAGCTCGCCGATACCCACACCGTCGAGCTCCATGGTTCCGCGCTGGACGCGCAATCCCTCGCGGCCGAGCTCCACAAGGTATTTATCGAGCTGTTCCTCGGTATCAATGTAACGTTCCATTTTGCGCCGCCGCACCTTGAAGAGGGGGGGCTTGGCGATATAAACGTACCCCGCCTCGATCAAGGGCTTCATCTGCCGGAAGAAGAAAGTCAAAAGCAGTGTGCGGATGTGCGAACCGTCCACGTCGGCGTCGGTCATAATAACGATGCGGTGGTAGCGGGCTTTTTCGATGTTGAAATCCTCGTTGCCGATTCCGCAGCCGATGGCGGCCACAAGCGACTGGATCTCTTTGTTCTCCAGCACTTTATCCAGGCGCGACTTTTCCACGTTCAGGAGTTTGCCCCGGATCGGGAGGATCGCCTGGAAATGGCTGTCGCGCCCCTGTTTGGCGGAGCCGCCGGCCGAGTCGCCTTCGACGATGTACAGCTCGCTTTCCACCGGATTCTTGCTCGAGCAGTCGGCGAGTTTGCCGGGAAGGGCGAATCCTTCCAGCGCGCCCTTGCGCTGCACGAGCTCACGCGCTTTGCGGGCCGCTTCCCGCGCGCGGCTGGCGGTCATGGCCTTGAGGACGACGTCCTTGGCGATGGCCGGATTCTGCTCGAGAAACGCGCCGAGCTCGTCGTTGATGACCGATTCGACAATACCCCGCACCTCGCTGTTGCCGAGCTTCGTTTTCGTCTGCCCCTCGAACTGCGGATCGGGAACCTTCACACTGATGACCGCGGAGAGTCCCTCGCGGGTATCCGGACCGGTCATGCCTTTGTCGTTTTTAAGCTGCGACTTCGCGTAGGCGTTGATCGTCCGTGTCAGCGCGGTCTGGAACCCGGTCAGGTGTGTTCCGCCTTCGAATGTATTGATGTTGTTGGCGTAGCTGAAAATCGTTTCACTGAAGCCGTCGTTGTATTGCAATGCAACCTCGACGTCGATCCCGTCGCGCTCGCGGTGAAAATAGGTAACCTCGGGGGTCATAAGCTGTTTGTTGGCGTTCAAGTGGCGGACGAACTCACGGATGCCGCCCTCGTAGTAAAAGATTTCACGCCGGGGAGCCTGCCCTTCTTCGCCGCGTTCGTCGGTGAGGGAGACCGTGATGCCGGAATTCAAAAACGCCAATTCGCGCAGGCGGTTCGCCAGCGTATCCCACACATAGGTTGTTTCCGGAAAAATCTCCGGGTCCGGGAGAAAGGTAACGCGGGTGCCGCGCCGGTCAACGGCGCCGAGCTTCTGGAGGGGGCGCACGGTCATGCCGCGCTCGAACACGATCGAATACGCGGCGTTGTCGCGCCAGACTTCCACCTCCAATCGGGCGGAGAGGGCGTTCACGCACGACACGCCGACGCCGTGGAGACCGCCGGAAACCTTGTAAGAGTTGTGGTCGAACTTCCCCCCTGCATGCAGGACGGTGAGCACCACTTCGACGGCGGGCTTGCCCTCGGTCGGGTGCATGTCCACGGGGATGCCGCGGCCGTCGTCCTCGACGGAGATGGAGTTGTCGCGGTGAATGATCACTTCGATCTTGCGTGCGTACCCCGCGAGGGCTTCGTCGATGCCGTTGTCCACCACCTCGTACACAAGGTGGTGCAGACCGCGCAAACCCGTGTCGCCGATGTACATGGAAGGACGCAGACGGACGGCTTCAAGTCCTTCAAGGACAGTGATCTTGCTGGCGCTGTATTCGCCGGCGTCGACGGGATTCGGAATATTTTCGGACATAGGTGCCTTTCCTCAGGAATTGTTCAATAAACGCGCACAATAAGATACATCCGAAAGGGCGCTTTTGCAACTTCCGGGCCAGACGTTTTTCCGTCTATTTTACTCCAGATCAAGGAGCGCGGCGGCTTCGGGCTCCGGCAGTTCCTGCACCCCGCGCAGTTTGCGCCCGATGGCGCGGACGCGGACCTGCGTGTTTTCGATCGATTCGGAGGCTTTGCGGAGACGGTCGTTCACATTTTCGAGCGCGTCCGCGTACTTAAGCCATTCGGCCTTCACCGCCTCCAGGAGTTTCCATACCTCGCCGGAGCGGCGCTCAATCGCCAGCGTCCGGAAGCCGAGCTGAAGGCTGTTCAGGATCGACCACAGCGTGGTCGGCCCCGCAACGACGATCCGGTATTCGTTCTGGAGAAACTCAACCAGGCCGGGGCGGCGGACGACCTCCGCAAACAGTCCCTCCGTGGGGAGGAAAAGGAGGGCGAAATCGGTCGTTACGGGGGGCGCGAGGTATTTGTCGCGAATCAGGCGCGCGGAAGCCTTCAGGCTCTGTTCAAGCCCGCGGATGGACTGTTCGGCAGCGGCGGAATCGGCGGCGTCCCGCGCGTCGAGGAGGCGCTGGTATTCCTCCGCCGGAAACTTTGCATCGATGGGCAGATACAAATCTTCCCCCTCGCGCTCGCGCTGCCCGGGCAGCCGGATGGCGAACTCCACATGATCCTGGTTGCCGCGCGGGGAAAAATTGGTTACGAACTGCCCCGGAATCAAAACCTGCTCCAAGAGGGCGCCGAGCTGAACTTCCCCCCATGTTCCACGTGTTTTGACGTTCGTCAGGACGCGTTTGAGGTCGCCGACGCCGGTGGCGAGTGTCCGCATTTCGCCGAGGCCCTGGTAAACTTGTTCCAAACGTTCGGAAACAAGTTTGAAGGAGTCGCGCAACCGGGTGTCGAGCGTGCTCTGGAGTTTTTCATCCACCGTAACGCGCATTTCCTCGAGTTTCCGGGTGTTTTCCTCGCGGAGTTCACGGAGCTTGGCGTCGAGAAGAAGGCGGATTTCCTCGAGTTTCCGCCGGTTTTCCTCCGCCTCCTCGCGGAAGGCGCGCCGGGCGGATTCAAGCTCGCGCTGAAGGTTTTCCGTCTGCAAATAGGCGCTTTTTTGCAGCGAATCGCTCAGGCTTTTGAGGCTCTGCCCCATCTCGAGCCGGTTCTGTCCAGCCTCGTCGCGCTGGAGGCGCTCCAGGCGCTCCAACCCGCTCAAGTCGGGCGCGGGCGGACGTCGCAAAAGGAGAAAGACCAAGGCAACAAGAACCGCCAGCAAAAGTAGTACGATAACAATTTCCATAGTCCGGTTACTATCCACCCGTAAGAGGAATTTTGCAAGCGTCCGGGAAAAAACTTCACACATTTTCCGTTGCTGATTGCATTTCACGAAAATGGAGGTACATTTCGTTCCATCATGAAAACACGAACCTTAGAAGAAGCCGTGCGGCAAGCGGCGGCGGCCCTGCATTCGCCGGGGGGCGTTGTATTGGTCCCCACGGAAACGGTGTACGGCCTCGTTGCGCGGGCCTCCGACAAAGCGGCGCAAGCCCGCATTTTTTCCTTGAAGAGGCGCGAAAAACAAAAAAGTCTCGGCTGGTTCGTCGCCGATTTCCGAAAACTCTCCGACTACGGGATTGTCCCCGGCCCCTGGGCCGAACGGTTGGCGGAACGTTATTTCCCCGGCCCGCTCACCCTCGTTGTACGGCGCGGCGAAGGCACGGTGGGCATACGCGTTCCGGATCATCCTTTTCTGGCCGCCCTCCTTGCAAAAATGCGCGAACCCCTGGTTCAGACGAGCGCAAACCGGTCGGGCGAACCGAACGCCCTCTCCTTGCCCGCGGCGCTCGCTTCGCTGAACGGCAATGTGGATATGGCCGTGGACGGTGGCGAAATTCCGGAAGGAGCACTGGCCTCCACCGTGCTGGACTGTTCCGGAGAAGGGTTGCCGCGCCTCCTCCGCCAGGGAGGGCTGGTCATCGAGGAGTTGCAAAAAACATGAACCGGTTCATCTTCGCCCAGACCATCGGCCTCCTCGCGCTCTCGAATGTGTTCATGACGTTCGCGTGGTACGGGCATCTTAAGAATCTCTCCGCCAAACCCTTTTACATTGCGGCGCTCCTGAGCTGGGGTGTGGCGTTTTTCGAATACATGCTGCAAGTTCCCGCCAACCGGGCGGGCCACCAGGTGATGTCCGTGGGGCAGCTGCGTGTATTGCAGGAGGTCATTTCCCTCTCCGTCTTCGTTCCGTTCGCGGTGTTCTACATGAAGGAAGGACTCGGCTGGAACTACTTCTTCGCGGGCCTCTGCCTCCTGGGGGCCGTATTTTTCATTTTCCGGGGCTAATACGGCAGACCGAACCGCGTTTGTGTTCCCCTATTCCGCGAAAGGAAGGGCGGTGGGACGGAATCCTTGCTGCAGCTCGGCGGAATCGAAAAATACTTTCATGAGGAAAAGTCCGTGGGGAGGAGCGGTGTCGCGCGCGACGGTACGGTCTTTCGCCTGCAGAATGCGTTCCACCGCGTCGGCGGAGAGGCGCCCGTCGCCGGCGAAAAGAAGGGTGCCGGTAAGACAGCGGATCATTTTGTAGAGGAAGCCGTTTCCCGTGTAGGTAACAAGGCAGTAGCGCCCGAATTCCTTCACTTCGATGGAATAGATCGTCCGCACCGCGTCTTCGATTTTATTGCGCTCCACGACAAAGCTGGAGTAGTCGTGCGTCCCGGTCAGCCGCCGTGCCGCCTCAGCCAGGCGCGCCGGATCGATTTTCCGCCCCGGCGCGTAACTGTAGCGGGTGGAAAAAGGGGTTTCTTCGCCGAGATTTAAGACATAACTGTAGGCTTTGCCCAGGGCGTCGTAACGCGTATGGAACGACATCGGCACCTCGCGGACCGTCCGGATACGGATGTCCGGGGGCAGGAGGCGGTTGAGCGCCTGGCGCAGTTGCTCCGGCGCGATCACCGGCCGCGGCGGCAAAAGGAACGAGGCAGCAAAGCCGAGAGCGTGAACGCCCGCATCCGTCCGGCTGCTTCCGATCAGGTGGATGGGCTGACGGTTGTAGAGCTTCGTCAGGGTGTTCTGTACTTTTTCCTGGACACTCGGACAGTGCGGCTGAATCTGCCAGCCACTGTAATTTGTTCCATCGTAAGCGATCTCAAGGAGGAGCCGGCCGACCGGTTCGTAGGGGGTGCTTTCGAGGGTATGGCTCATCAGAGGACACATCCGTTTGCGCGGAGTTTCTCCCGCAGGCGCGCGGCGTCGACGCCGCGCACATCGCCGCCGGCGGGAACCAGCGCGGCCGCGACGCCCGCCGCTTCCCCCATGGCCAGACAGTTGGGCATAACGCGAATGGACGCCTGGAGGAGCCTGTCGCAGGCAATGGCGCGACCGGCGACCAGCAAATTGGAAATGCCTTGCGGAATCAGCGAACGGTACGGGATGGTGTGCGATTCGCCTTCCTTATAATTTTCGAACTGCGACATGGCGTCGAATTCACCGGTGCGGGCTTGTTCGGCCTGGTTTTTGGCGGCATGGAGGTCGATGGGGTAGGAATTCCGGGCGATGGCGTCCGGAAATTCGCGCCGCGCACGGTAATCGTCGAACGACAACTCGTGCTCGCCGCGGATGCGCCGCGACTCGCGGACGCCGATCAGCGATGCGGTTTCCACAAGAAACGCGGCTTTGAACGCGGGGTGGAACTCGGCCAGGGCGTTGCGGAACTCGGCCGCGATCTTCCGCCCTTCGCGGAGGGCGGCGGAAACAGTGTCCGGGCGCGTTGGATCGACCTCCCACTGGTGCCCCGCGTTGAAGCCGAACACGCCGGGGCCCAAGTGCGCCACGCAGGTGTGCCCGTCGGTTAAATTGTACTTCTTCGAATGCAGCATCGTATGCCGCCAGGAGCCCGGCGCGGCGTAGTCCCAACGGTAATCCCGGAAGGCGAAAGCGTACTCGTCCACATTCGCAAGGACGAAGCAATGCGTAACCGGCATGAGTTCGCCCTTTTCGTCGCCGCAGACAAAGGAAACGCCCGCCCGCGCCGCGAGGTCGGCATCGCCCGTCGCATCGATGAAGACTTTTGCCGAACAACCCCAGAGGCCGCCTTTGTCCGCGAACACCGCGTGGGCAATTCGATTTCCATCGCACTCCGCATCGACCAATGTGGCGTTGAATTTAACCGTAACCCCCGCCGCTTCCAGAAGCGCATCGAACCGCCGCTTCAAAAGCTCCGGATCGATGGGAACCCAATTTTGCGCCTCCGGTTCCACATGAGGCATCCCCGCCTTGAGCGTGTCGAGAATTTCGAGCGCGATGCCGCCGTAGAGCGTGCGCCGTCCATCGCTGTAGGGCGCAAGGGAAGGAACCAACCCCGACGTCGCCATACCGCCGGGCGCGCCGGTCTGCTCCACAAGGAGCGTACGCATCCCCTGCCGGGCGGCGGCCAGGGCGGCGGCAATCCCGGCGGGCCCGGCGCCGATTACGACGATGTCGAAAGCATCGTCAACAGGAATTTCACGGGAAAACGAGTGGTATTTGCTCATGACGCGTCTCCATGCAATGGGGTTGGGCGCTCCGGTTTTCCGGGGCGCAGATATTTTGCTCCGACCAGTGCGCCGAGGCTTCCGCCCAGGAGACCGCACCAGAGGAATTTCAATAAAAGAAGAACGTGGAATCCGATGGGGCGCCAGCCGTTGGCGGCATAAATCCCGGCGATGACAGCCTCCATTGCAACAGTGGAAAAAAGCCAGAGCACCAGGCAGAGCGCCCATCGTTTTCCGGGAAGACGGTCGATCCGGCATTTCTGTTCCCACAACGGCATTCCCGCCTGGAGCGCCTTCCTGGTAAAATGGACGGTCGGCAGCGTTACAAGCAGCGTTACGAAGATGCAGGTGATGAAAACATCCACCGCCGCGGCCGGGAAAGACAACGGATTTTGTTCGCGGTTTCCCGCCCAGAAGAAAAGACTGTTCAAGACGGCGTTCCCGGCGCCGGAAGAGAGGAATTGGATTTTTAAAAAGTGCCGGTGGATGTTTTCCATGTTGTTCCGTGTCAGAGGGCGCCGATGTCGCCGGCTCGGCGCTTCCGGGCGATCGTCAGCAAAATGTCGTCGAACACCGGTGCCGCTTCGGGGCGGTAAATGTTGCAGGCGCCGGAGAGGTCGTCTTCGGTAACGATCACGATCCGTTCGTTGGCGGCCACTCCTTTGAGGATTCCGTGCGCGGAAACGGCCGGAGTGATGGCGCACGCCGGCGCATTGCCCTGCCAGATCGGCGTGGCGACGGTTCCCGGGATCACCGCTGAAAAACGGATGTTTTCATCCCAGAACTCATAACGCAGCGAACCGGTCATTCCGATCAGCGCGGCCTTGGTGGCGCTGTACATGCTCTGGTAGGCCATCGGCACAAAGCCGATCCCGGACGCCGTATTGGCGATGTGTCCGCCCCCCTGGGCGCGCATGATGGGCAGAACCGCCCGCGTCGCATGAAGCGCGCTGAAAAAGTTGATGCGGAATGCGAAATCCCAGTCGTCGTCGGAGGTTGCTTCGAAGGCGCCGCCCAAGCCGAGTCCGGCGTTGTTGAACAACCGGTCGATGCGCCCCCCGCCGTACTCGGCGGCACGGCGGATCATATCCTCCACGCCGCCTTTCCGGGAAACATCGGCGGCGACGGCGAACACTTTGCCGGGGTACGCCACATCGAGGCGGGCGCGCTCCATCTCCAGTTTTCCCTCGTCCTTATCGGCCATGACGACCGTTCGCGCGCCGAACCCCAGCAACGCCTCGCACAAGGCCAACCCGATCCCGGACGCGGCGCCGGTTACTACGGCCGCCTTGTCTTCATAGTACTTTTGCATCGAAGTCCTCCAGTAGGGAGTATAGCACGGTTTCCCCCCCGATTCAATAGGGAGAGGAAATTTTTTCGTCTATAGCCCCGGCGGCCGCGGGCGCGGCGCCGAAGCCGGGGAAAAGGCGTAATAGCCGAGCACTTTCCCCGCCCCCGCCCGCTGCGCCTCATTGGCGGGAGCGAAAAATCCGCGGTAGGCAAAGAAGACGGATCCTTGAATTTCCGGGTGCTTCTGGTTGTACCGCATTTGGTCGATGACTTCAGCGGGGTTGCTCCAGGCGGCTTTGCCGAATTCCTGCACCGTGTGCCCGATGTAGAGGCGCGCGCGGGTTCCGCGCACTTGCTCCGCCCACCAGTCGGTCAACGCGGCATAGGCGGCAACTTTGTGCTCGAAAGGCCAGTAAATCTGGGGAACCACGTAGTCGAGCCACCCCATTTTGATCCATTTTCGCACGTCGGCATACTGCTGGGTATAGGTTTCCGATCCCCCTGTAAGACTGCCTTGCGAAGTTGTCTTTGTATTGGCCCAGATTCCGAAGGGGCTGATGCCGAATTCGACTTTACGGACTTTTTTACGGTTGATCTCGCCGAGGCGGTAATAAATGGCATAGATGACGCGGTTCACGTTGTCCCGCCGCCAGTCGTCGCGGGAAAGATTTTTCGTGTTGTTGTTGCGGTACGTCGCCATATCAAGGTCGCCGATGGGAGTGTAAGGATAAAAATAATCGTCGAAAACAATGCCGTCGATGGGGTATTTGGAGGCGAGTTCGATGATGGTATCCACAATGTGCCGCATGACCGCGGGTTCGCCGGGATCGAGAATCAGCATCCGTTCCCCCTGTGAAAGTGGAATTTCCAGAACCATCCCCGGATTTTTCCGCGCAAAGGAGTTGGCGGGAAGCGCGGCCAGGAAGGCGGCTTTGCTCTGGCGGGTGTTGCCAACGACACGGTAGGGGTTCAACCAGGCATGGAATTGCAGATTTTGTTTTCGCGCCTCGAAAATCAATTCGGCAAGGGGGTCCAGGCCTGGGATCGCGCGTCCGGGCACTCCCGAAAGAAAGCGCGAGTACGGGTTCAGCACCGAGGGATAAAAGGCATCCGCCGAAGGGCGCACCTGAAAGAATACCGCGTTGAAGTTCGCCTTCCGCGCCTTTTCAAATCGTTCCGCAACGGACAATCGAAATTCCGGCGCCGTCCCGTGCGTGGGAAAATCGAGGTTTTCCACCGTGGCGAACCAAAGTCCGCGCATCTCCACTTTCCGCGCCTCCATGGTCGCCGGAATCTGAACGACGCGCCCGTTGCTGAAGTTGCCCGCATAGGGGACCTCGCGTTTCGTCCTGGTGTTCCGGTACACAACAAGCTCCGCCGCGTCCGGGGAGGCGGCGAAAAGGAGATACGAAAGCAAACAAAACCCAATACGAAAAATCATATGGTCAATGTACTCCTCCGGCGGACGATTTTCAACCCGCTTTCCCGCGCGGATCATAAAGTTTGCACCTTAATGGCGTTTTCCTTCGGGATACCGGTCGGTGAGCATGGGGCATGCGATAGAGTGCTGCTGGCGCGGGGTTATGGAACCCCGGAGGAAAAACCGCGCTTTCCCCCCTGCCCCCCATTCGAGATGCCGGTGCCGACGTTCGGCCGGTCGGGAGGCGGGGGGCTGGTCGGAACGAATTCGTTCCTCGTTGTTTTGCACTGCTGCGCAAAACAATCCCCTTGCATTCGCTCCGCGATCCTGGAGCGGAGCGTTATGCGTCAGTGTTCAAACCTTTGTGTGGCGCTTTGCGTTAACCCGCCGCAAGGCGCCGAGGGGGGTGTGCCCAGCACTCCCCACTCCTTTTCTCTGATCGCCCCCCTCAAACTATTTTTTTAAGGGGATGGTTTTCCAGTATACGGCCGTGCCATTCCGGCGGAGGGAAAGTGTCCAGGAATCCGGGTGTTTTTCGCTCAAAATTTCTGTTGGGGCGGTGCCGGATTCGCGACAGCCGAGCAGAGGCTCCAGTTCCCGAAGGAGCTCCGACGCTCTTGGGCCGATGGGGCGCACCGTTTCGCCCGGCGTCAGGCGGCTTGCCAGGGCTGTTACCCAATAATGGAATGCGCCCGATTCCGTCATCGGTGCGCCGACGGACTCCGGCTGGGTGATCACTCCGGGCGGCGGATCGCCGGCGGGGAGGCTCCAGCGCCACAAACAGCAGCCCGGCAGGAGCAACAGCGAAAGGAAAAAAAGGAGATGTTTCATAATAATTCTCCGATCAAGCGGCAAAACACATCGCCGCGCTCCTGGTAATTCCGGAACATATCCATGCTTGCGCAGGCGGGCGCAAGCAAAATGACGTCCCCCGGCGACGCGGCGTTTACCGCCGTCCGCACTGCTTCGGCGAAGTCTTGTCCGAAGCAGTCCAATGGCACGCGCCCCGCGAACACGCGTTTCAATGTTTCCTGCGAAGCGCCGTACAAATACACTTTTTTCAGATACGGAACTCCTGCGAGGAGTTCATCGAAATTCATCCCTTTGTCCAAACCGCCCGCGAGGAGGTGGATGTTTCCGCGTGGAAGTGGCTCCAACGCCTTCAGCGCGGCGATGACCGCAGCCGGATTCGTCGCTTTGGAGTCGTTCACCGCCCGGACTCCGCGCTTTTCCGGAAGCATTTCCAGCCGGTGCCTTCCGGCGGAGAAGGCGCAGAGTGCCGCAAGGAATTTTTCTGAATGCATCGTTTCCGGAGGAAGCACCCGGTGTACAAGCTCCAAGGCCGCAAGGACGTTTTCGAGGTTGTGTTCCCCTTTCAGATGCAGGCGTGAAAAGGGAAGCAGTTCCCGGTCTTCCAGAAAAAGGACGCCGGCGCGGTATTCCGCCACGCGCGGCGCTTCCTGCGGGAGGGAAATACCCGCAATCCGATTCGCCTTAGGGACATGGTCGAAAATGCGCCGTTTTATTGCTTCGTACCTTGCCATCCCCCCCGGATACCGGTCCAGGTGGTCGGAGGCGAGGTTTAGAAGCGCCGCCGCGAGGGGCGCGAAATCCCGCACCGCCTCCAGCTGGAAGGAGCTCACTTCCAGAACAATCAGCGTATCCGCCGGAAGTTTTCCTTCCAGCACATCCGCCGCCACGGAGGAGAACGGGAGCCCGATATTTCCCGCCGCCACGGCGTTGCGCCCCGCCGCGTTCAAAAGATGCGTCGCAAGCTCGGTGGTGGTGGTCTTTCCGTTTGTGCCCGTCAAAGCAAGATAAGGAGCGTTGAAATGGCGCGCGGCGAACTCCATTTCGCCCATCGTTTCCGCTCCGGCAGCGAGTGCCTTGCGAAGAAGCGGAGAATCCGGTCGAATCCCCGGGCTCAGGATCACCGGCATTCCGGCGGTGAACGTTGGGAGCTCCGCATCTGCGTCGGCCGCCTGGCGCGCGGGAATGCCGAGAACACCCGCCAGACGCATGGCCGCATCGCCTGAAAGGCCGCGCCCCAGGATCACCATCATGACCGCACCCCGGCCTCGAAGCAATCGACGGCAAAATCACGCTCCAACGCCGTGCGGAGCAACGTGCGGTGCGCCACATCGCGGCAAAGGGCGAAGAGCGTCGGCCCGCTGCCGGAAATTTCCACTCCCAATGCGCCGCATTCGCGCATTGCGTCGCGCAGCATCGCCAATAAGGGAAATTTTCGGAACAAAGCAAAGGCAAGATCGTTGTGAAAAGAACATCCGATCGCCTCCAGGTCCCCGCTCCGCAATACTGCGAGGAGGCGCTCCAAGGCCTCATCCCCGGCGCCGATACGCTCCGTAAGCAAATGAGTGTACGCCCAGCGCGCGCTCACGGGGAAACGTGGATTCACCAAAAGGAGCGGCAATTCCGGCAATGTGAAATCGAGCATGGCAAGAGCCTCCCCCCGTCCCCGCGCCACCGCGGGGGCCGGATTCAGGAAAAAGGAGACATCCGAACCGAGTTCCAGCGCGAGCGCCGCCAACCGGGCTTCGCCCAATGCGCCGAAACGATTTTCCAAGTTCCGCAGGAGCGTCCCCGCGTCGGAACTTCCACCACCCATGCCGGCGGCAACAGGAATTTTCTTATCAAGACGAATGTGCCAGGCGGGGGCGATCCCCGAACGTTCCGCATACCGCAGCGCCGCGAGACCCGCCAGGTTTTCCACGCCGCCGGGAACCCCCGGCGCGGAACAATCCAGCCCGACGCCCGGCGCGGCGTTCCAATCGACATCCAGTGTGTCCGCGGGAGCGGCGACGGGGACGAAGAGGGTCAGGAGATCATGAAATCCATCGCTCCGCCGTCCTGTAACCTTTAAGAAAAGATTGATTTTTCCCGGCGCTTGCATGCAATCAATCCTCCAACTCCAGTTCGGAGGGCGGGGGCGGCGCGAAGGTGAAGTTGTAGTGGGCGTTGTACGACCGCGCCTCCTCCTCGATCGCGACGGCCAGCTTCAGGGCGCGCAGTCCCTGCGAACCGGGGACTTTGACCGGGGCGACCGTTCCAGTTTCCGTGGAGCGGCGGACGGCCTGGAGAAAATCCTCCAGCTCCGCGGCCAGCGCATTCTTTTCGTCCAGATTCACATCCTTGCGGGCAAGGCCGAGGCGGTTGCGCTTGAGCACCATCCCGAAATGTTTTCCGTAATCCATGGAGATGTAGCAGTCGTTCTGGAAAATCCGGAAACGGCGCATCGGCTCCTGGCTTACGCGGCTTGCGGTCAGGCTTGCGCAGCAGCCGTTTACGAATTTGATGCGGGCGTTCACAATGTCTTCCGTTTCGCTCAAAACCGGGATGCCGACCACGTCGAAACGCTCCACTTCGGAGTCCACCATCGTAAGCAGAAGATCGATGTCATGGATCATGAGATCCAGCACCACGCTGACCTCTGTTCCCCGGCGGTGCAGTCCCGGACGCGCCGGCGGATAACCGGCCAGGCGGTGCGCCTCGACAAAGCGGGTGTTCTTCGCGTTTTTTTCCAGAAAATCCATCGCCGAGTTGAAGCGCTCCACATGCCCGACGGCCAGGACGACGTTGTTGCGGCGGGCGGCTTCGACCATAGCCTCGGCCTCCTCGATTTTCGCCGCGATGGGTTTTTCGACAAGGACGTGTTTTTTCATATCCAGGAGCGGAACGGTGGTCTGCATATGGTATGTCGCCGGAACCGCGACGCTCAGCGCCTCGCATTGTTCCGCAAGTTCACGCCAATCGGAGAAAACCGGCAAATTGAATTCCGCGCCCACCCGCTTGGCCGCTTCGGCGTCGACGTCGAAGATTCCCATCATTTGGGCGTTCTCACTTAGGTTATACAAACGGGCGTGGTGGCGCCCCAGAACCCCGACGCCCAGGACGCCGACGCGCACCGGCACTGTTTCCGCCATAAAAAACCTCGCTTCTTGTTATCTCTAGAGAGGTAATATACAGCGCCATCGTGCAAAAGAAAGTCTTTTCATTCCGAAAAAGCATAAAATACACGCTTTTGAATTTGTCGCCCGGCGCAATGCGGGTTATATTGTAACAAAACATACAATCCACCCCGAAAGAGGAAGACGCCATGACCCGGAACATCGAATACAAGCGCATCCTGATCAAGCTCAGCGGCGAAGCCCTCAAAGGCGACGCGCCCGCGGGCTACGAAGGTTCCGCCATCCGCAATGTGGTGGGACAAATCAAAAAACTTCTTGACCTCGGGGCCGAGGTTGCGCTGGTCGTCGGCGCGGGGAACCTCTGGCGCGGCGTCAACGGCGCGTCCGACGGCATGGACCGGGTGAACGCGGACCGCATGGGAATGCTCGCCACGGTGATGAACGGTTTGTGTCTCCGTGACTTTTTCGCGCTGGAAGGAATCGGCGCGCAGGTGTTTTCCGCCATCTCCATTCCGGGCTGGGTGGCGCCCTTCAACCGCGACGCCGCCGTGGCGGCGTTGGAAGCCGGGCAGGTGGTCATTTTCGTCGGCGGGACGGGAAATCCGTACTTTACAACCGACTCCGCGTCGGCGTTGCGGGCGTTGGAAATCGACTGCGACGCGGTCATCAAAGCGACGAAGGTGGACGGCGTTTATTCCGCCGATCCGTTCAAGGACCCAACCGCCGTCCGGTTCGACGAACTGAGTTTCGATGAGGTTTTAAGCCGCCGCCTGGCGATCATGGACCAGACGGCGTTTTCGCTTTGCCGCGACAACCAACTGCCCATCATCGTGGCCGATTTCGACAACCCCGCCGCACTGGAGAAAATCCTCCTCGGCGACACCTCGGTCGGCACAATCATTCACTGAGCAACACAACATGGCCATCCACCCGACAGCGATCATCGATCCGCGCGCGGAACTGGGGACCGATGTAACCATCGGCCCCTTCGCCGTGATCGAAGGAGACACGCGCATCGGCGACGGGGTGTTCATCGATGCGCACGCCAAAATCGCGCGTTACACTTCCATCGGTCCACGCTGCCGGATTTATATGGGCGCATTGGTCGGCGAAGAGCCGCAGGATCACCGCTTCAAGCCCGGTACCGTCGCCTGGACCGAAATCGGCGCGGATACGACCATTCGGGAATACGTAACCATTCACCGCTCTCCGTTTGAAAACGGCACCACCCGCGTCGGCAATGGAACGCTCCTTATGGCGTTCGTACACGTGGGGCACGATGCGCAAATCGGAAACTTTGTTACCATCGCCAACCATACCGCCGTTTCAGGGCACGTCCTGATCGAGGACCGCGCGGTCCTCTCCGGGTACATCCTGATCCATCAATTCTGCCGGATCGGCGAACTCGCCATGGTGGGGGGGCGGGCGATTGTAACACAGGATATTCCTCCCTTCTGCCTTCTTTCGGAAAATGGGCACATTTGCGGCCCCAATGTCGTCGGCCTGCGCCGTGCGGGCCTTCCGGACGAATCGCGGGCCGAATTACGCCGTGCGATCAAGACCTATTTTTTCCGGAGCTTGAACACACACAACGCGTTGGCCGAAATTTCCGCGGGAGCCATGTCCCCGGAAACGCGTCATTTTGTTGAATTCATCGCGGCGACAGAGCGGGGAATCATGCCCGCCGACCCGGGATTGGCCTCCCTGGGCAGCCGCAACACGGAAACGGAGGCATCATCGTGAAACAATGGATTTTCGGGAGCGCACTGGCGTTCCTTGCGCTGCTCTCGGGTTGCGTATCCGCCCCGGAAAATGAAATCCGCATCGGCGTTGTTCTGCCTTTGAGCGGCGAAAACGCCCCTTCGGGAAAACGGATGCTTCTGGGCATCCGCGCGGCGATGGATGCGCTCAACGCGCGCGGCGGCGTCGAAACGGTGCCGCTCACACTGGAAGTCGTCGATATGCGGAGCCGCCCGGAGCAGCTTGATCCGGCATTGCGGGAACTTTCTTCGCGTTCGGTGCGGGCGGTTCTCGCCGGCTACACGTCCGGCGATGTGCAGCACATCAAGTCGGCGGCGAACGAGCTCGGATTGCCCATTCTTCTTCCTTCGGCGAGCCAGGACAATCTGGTCGAGCACACCGCGATGATCGCGCGGAGCGCGTTCAACGACAGCCAGCAAAGCAAGGCGCTCGCCTACTACGCGCGCTTTGAAAAACGTCTTTCCCGCATGGGGTGCCTGATCGATACCGACGAAAACGCGGTCTACTCGCGCGATATCGGCCGCAAAGTCGCGCAAGAATTTGCCGCCTATGGCGGGAGTGTCGTCAAACGGGCGGGATTCCGGAACTCCGACGCCGATTTCCGCCCCGCGTTGCGGCAATTGATCGCCGCCGACGCGGAGGTGATCATCGCCCCCGCCGGACCGGACGCGGCGGCGCGGCTGGTCATCCAGGCGCGCGAGCTGGGGTTCCGCGGCCTGATCCTCGGCAGCGACGGTTGGAACGAAAAGGAGTTTTTCGACCGTGTCGGCACGGCGCCGGGCGACGTTGTTTTCCCTGCGCAGTATTCGCCGACGGCGGCGACGCCGTCGCAACTTGAAATGCTCAAACACGCCCGTATTTCCGCCGACGATCTCGGGGACGCGGGCGTACAGGGGTACGATGCGATGAACATTCTGGCCGTCGCCCTCCGCACAGGGGAACGCGGCGTCGGACTTGCCGAGGCGATTCGGCGTGTGCGCCGCCACCCCACAATCGTCGGAGAGATCACCATTCTGAACGACGGCAACGCGGAACGGCGGATTTTCCTTCAGTCGGTGCGTTCGAACGAGGGGAAAGCCACCTCCATTACAATACTCGCCCTCGAGGCGGACCGCATCGGCCGTCGCCTCCGCGTGGATCAGCCTAAACCCGAGAACTGATGCGCACGTCCTCCCAAGCCCCCCTCACCGCTTTCCTCGGGCGTTATCCCGGCGTGGTTCTCTACACGCTGTATTTCCTCATGTGCGCCTATATTTTATGGCAGGGGCGGCAGGCGGGGCTTTTCCCCGCGCCGCTGCCGGGGACCGACCAGCACACGATGCTCCACGCGGCATTGGATCTGGCGCAAAAGAGAGCGCTCCCCCCGGCGGGCTACATGTACAGTCCGGCGTACACCGCGCTCCTGACCGTCTTTGCCTGGCTGGGGGGCGGCAACCTGATTGCAATGCGCCTCTTCCAGGTCGCCCTCTGCGCACTGATTCCGGTTTTTACCCGGCAGCTCGCACGGGAAATCGGCTGCGACCGGAATTATGCTTTTCTTGCGGGGGCTCTCATGCTCTTCTATGGCCCCCTCCCCTTGCATACGCTCGATTTTCTGCGCGCCGCGCCGCTGGCGCTGGTGTTGACGGCGACGGCGCTTCTCCTTCTGCGGGCACTGCGCACCAACCGCGCTATTTTTTATTGGAGCGCGGGCTTGCTGGCGGGAGTGTGCGTACTCGGGCGTGAAACGCTCCTCGGCGCGGCCCTGGCCCCGGCGGCGGTCTTCCTGGTCGCGCGTTTCCGGCAAAAACTATGTTGGCGTCGCATGTGGGGGTATCCGGCGGGGCTGCTGCTGGTTGTCGGTTCCGTTGTGCTCTGCAACGGGCTGCGTTTCGGCCGCTGGAATATCGTGCCGGGACACTACGCGAATGTGATGGAATGCTACTACATCGAGAATGCTCAATCCCCCTGGAAGGGCATTTTCGAATCCTTGCCCGCCCGCCTTTTCGAGATGTTCGGTTCGCCGGAAATCCCCAACAGCCTTTCGTTGTACGCCCACCGCGAAATCATCCCCTTCCTGAACGTCCTCCTCGTTCCGGCCACCTTTTTCTGGGGCGCGGCAATCCTGGGATTCCTTTTCGGAATCCGGCGGCGTTCGATCTGGATCCTTGCCTTCATGGCCGCGGGATTCGCGGCGGCGCTGCCGTGGTTCCCGGTCTATAGCCGGTTCCGGCTGCCGGTGATGCCGCTGCTGGCCGCGTTGGCGGCAGGGGGAATCGGCGGTGCTGTCGCGGCGATCCGCCGGCGGGCGTACTCCGTCGGGGTTCCGGCATTGATTGCCCTGACACTTATTCTGCTCTGTTTTTATCGCGACGCCAAAATGTACCGCACGGAGTCGGAGCGCGTCGCCGTGGTCCGCATTCTCCTGATGACAAGCCGGTTCGCGGAGGCGGAACGGCGCATCGACGAACTTGAGGCCGACGGATTCCGGACCGATTACATGCGCCGCGAGCTCGACCGGCGTTCCAGAAACGTTTATACCAACGAAAACAAATAAAACAGGAATTTTCATCTCCATGCCCTCCTCTTGCGAATCGCGTATTTCGCCCCTTTGGTATGTGCTGACAGGATTGTTCGTCCTCATTATGTTTTTCGGCGCCCTCGGCGAAAATGGCATCTATGCCGCGCAGGAAGGGCGCACCGCGATCATCGTACGCAACATGCTCCGTACCGGCAATTATCTGGATATGCAAATTCCCGGCGGCGTTCTCTATGAAAAACCGATTCTTCACTACTGGATCGTCGCGGCTCCGGGGGCATTGCTCGGACTGGCGGGCGATCCGTATCTGGCGCATTCGGAATGGGCGGTGCGCCTGCCCTCGGCCGTTGCGGCGCTTCTGGCGCTTTGGGCGGCGTTTCTTTTGGCCCGGGGGATGTATGGGGAACGGACGGCGCTGGCGGCGGTGGCGATCCTCGCGTGCATGGCGACCTTCAACAAACTCGGACGCATCGCTCATCTGGACATGCTCCTGGCGGCGGCGTATGCCTGGAGCATGGTTTGTTTCTACTACGGCTATTGGCGCGATGGAAAATCCAATGGACGCATTTACGGATTTTACTTCTTCCTCGGCGTTGCCATGATGATCAAGGGACCGGTTGTCGCGGCACTGGCGGCGTTTATGGTGCTGTCGCTGATGGCGTTCTACCGGCGGTGGAGGCTTCCGCTGGAGCTCCGTCCGTGGACGGGCGTCCTTTTGTTTCTCCTTGTCGGCGCGTCGTGGTTTGTATTTGAAAGCATCCGTACCGAGGGGGCATTCTTTCAGGAATTTATCCTGAATCAGAATTTCCGGCGTTTCAGCAGCGTGGGGTCAACCTACCGCGATGGGAAGTTCATGCCGTTTTACTACTATGTTCCGGCACTCCTCGCGGGAACCCTCCCCTGGTCGCCGGTGGCCATCCTCGGAATAGTTTTTTACTGGAAAACGGCTTGGAGGCGTTCGTTTCGTCCGGAAACAGGATTTCTCCTCGCCTGGGCCGTTACGGGGTTTATTCTTTTCAGTTGTTCGGCACTGAAACGGATCGACTACCTCCTTCCCTTGTACCCGGCGCTGGCGATCCTGACGGCGCGGGTGGCGATGCTGTGCTGCGATGCGCGGCCGCGCGTTTCGAGTCGCTGGCGGATTCTCTGGACGGCATTCCTCGGCGTCGCTCTCCTCGCTATTCTCCTGAACCAATCGGGGGCACTCCTTCACCTCTCCGACCGGATCGCGGACAGGACGCTTTCTTTTATGTCGGAAGCGGACGGCCTCGCTTTGAGGATGTACAGCGAAATGTTCTCGCGCCACATTTGGCTTGGGCTTTTCGCCGTTGCCGGAATGCTGGCGCTGTTGCGTTACGGACTTCATCTTTTGGAGTCCCGGCGGACATTCGCGGCGTTCGCGTTACTCGCTTCCCTTATCGGCATTCTTTTCGCAGGGTACAACATCGGGCTGGACCCCTATTTGAGCCGAAATAAATCGGTCCGCGATTTTACCCTCGAACTCCGCAAGGCGATCCCCGCCGGAGAATGCGTCGTCTTCACCGGCGATTTCAACACGGAGCTCATGTTCTATTTGGATCGTCCTTATTCGGTGAACCGCGAAGGCGACGGCGGCGACTACGTCCTGACCAACGAGCGCCGGGGGAAAAGACTGCTCGAAACCCGCAAGTTCATCCTCATTCTCCGCACGCCGGAGAATAATCAGTATCCGGTTCTTCTCTTAAAGCTTCTCTGCGGGTAAACGCATGGCGGGTAAACTCTTTGATCTGTGCTCCCCCTACGCTCCGGCGGGCGACCAGCCGGCGGCGATTGCCGCGCTGCTTGAGAACATCCGGCGCGGAGCCAGAACACAGACCCTCCAGGGCGTTACCGGTTCCGGGAAAACATTCACCCTGGCGAATGTGATTGCGCAACTGGATCGCCCGGTGCTTGTTCTTTCGCACAACAAAACCCTTGCGGCGCAGCTTTACAGCGAATTCAAAGCCTTTTTTCCAAACAACGCGGTTGAGTACTTCATCAGCTACTACGACTACTATTTACCGGAATCGTACATCCCGCAGACCGACACCTACATTGCCAAGGACGCTTCGATCAACGAGAATATCGAGAAACTCCGCCTCTCCACCACCGCAAGTTTGGTGGAACGGCGCGACGTGATTGTGGTGGCGAGCGTTTCATGCATCTACGGCCTGGGCTCCCCGGACGATTACGCGGGAATGTGCGTAAGCCTTGCGCGCGGCGACACGCTCGGTCGCGACGAAGTGCTCCGCCGCCTGGTCGATATTCAGTACGAACGCAACGATGTCGCTCCGGAGAAAGGTGAGTTCCGCGTGCGCGGGGACTCGGTGGACGTCTTCGAACCCCAGCGGGATAATTTTGTGCGGATCAGTTTTTGGGGAAATGAGGTCGAATCGATCGAGCGCCGCGCAGTTACAACAGGGAACATCCTGACCCGCCCGGAAAAAGTTACGCTGTTCCCCTGCCGCCACTTTGTTTTGCCGCAAAGCCGTATCGAGCAGTCGGCGGCGGCAATCCGGCGCGAAATGCGCGAATGCGTCGCCGACTTCGAGTCGCGGAATCTCCTTGTGGAAGCGCAGCGTATCTTCCAGCGTGTAACCTACGATCTGGAGATGATGCGCGAGATCGGTTACTGCGGGGGAATCGAAAATTACTCTTTACACCTTTCCAACCGGCAGCCCGGGAGCCGTCCGTTTTGTTTGTTCGACTTTTTTCCGCCGGATTTTCTGACGGTGATCGACGAATCGCATGTAACGCTTCCGCAATTGGGAGGAATGTTCAAGGCGGACCGAAGCCGCAAGCAAGTGTTGATCGACCACGGCTTCCGCCTGCCCTCAGCGCTGGACAACCGTCCGCTGACGTTCGACGAATTCGAACACCTCAAAGGCGATACGATTTGTGTTTCGGCCACCCCCGGTGAAAAAGAGCTTGGCGAAGGCCCCGTTGTGCAGCAGATCGTACGCCCGACCGGCCTCCTGGATCCGCAAATCGAAGTGCGCCCCCTCGAGCACCAGGTGGACGACGTCATGGCGGAAATCCGCGCCGCCGCCGCCAAGGGGGAGCGCGTTCTTGTAACAACGCTCACCAAGAAAAGCTCCGAACGCCTCGCGGAGTACCTCGCGGAACTTGGCATCAAAGTAAGTTATCTGCATTCCGATCTGGACGCGCTGGAGCGGGTCCGTGTTCTCGGGAAATTGCGGAACGGCGATTTCGACTGCCTGATCGGCATCAACCTTCTGCGCGAAGGGATCGACCTGCCGGAAGTGGCGCTTGTGGCGATTCTCGATGCCGACAAGGAAGGCTTCCTCCGTTCCGGCCGTTCCCTGATTCAGGTTGCCGGCCGTGCCGCGCGCAACGCGGCCGGGCGCGTACTCCTTTACGGCGACCGCGTTACGCCGAGCATGAAGCTTTTGATGGACGAGAGCGCCGCGCGCCGCACCCTCCAGATGGCCTACAACACCGCACACGGCATTATTCCCAAAACCATCGTCAAACCCCCCGCTCCGACGATCAACGAAGCGGTTTCCGCGGGAACTCCGTCCCGTAAAAAAGAGGCCGCATCATGGAAAAACGCGGAGGCCGCCGAATTCGGCGAATTGGTCGAAGAACTCGAGCGTGAAATGCTCTCCGCCGCGGCCGAACTCGAATTTGAACGCGCCGCCACCCTGCGCGATCGCCTCAAGGCCTTGCGCGAAAAAAAATCCTGATTTTGCGGCTGAAACAATAAACTGGCGATGGGTATGTGGTGGGCCCTTTGCCCCCCACGCCCCCTCGGCGCCTTGCGGCGCAACAGGGCCGAATGGCCCTGTGCCCATGTTATTATTCGGGGCGGGATGGGTGGAATGGGTAGGCATGGTAATGGAGCCCGCCCCGAAGGGATTCCGGAACCCCGCACAAGGGCGCGGCCCTTGATGCGCCCGCCTTACGGCGGGTTCAATGCTTCGCCCCGCGCGAAGCCATGAATGCGGAGTCGCGGAGCGAATGCAAGGGAATTGTTTTGCGCAGCAGCGCAAAACAACGAGGAGCGATGAGCGACGAAGCCGCGCGTAGCGCAGCCTTCCCCCGGCGTAGCCCCGAATGGGGCGGTGAGGGGGTTGAAGCCGCATCGCGGCTTCAAGTAAGGCGGCAAAGCCGCCGCTGCGACCGTGAACAGAACAACCCATCCCCATGCCCCCCGACGGGCATCTCGAAAGGGGGGCCTGGGGGGAAAAGCGCGGTTTTCCCCCCGGGCTCTATCATCCCGCGCCACTGGCGTTCTATCGCATTGGAATTGTCCGCCGAAATGCCCATTCCCGCGCCACCGGCGCTCCATCGCTTTGGAATTCCCCACCGAAACGCCCATCCCCGGCGAAACTATCGGCCGAGTGAACGCCAGATGGGTTCCATGTCGATGATTTTTTCCTCCACCATGGCCCGATCCAGGGCGAGGGCAAAAACGGTGCTGAGGAGGCCTTCTTCGGCGCCGCAGGGGAGGGTTGCGCCGGAAGAGGCGGCGCGGTAAAATTCACGCATCTGGACGCCGTCGCCGTTGCCGTGCCCGTCGGCGGGGAAGCGATAGATTTGTTCGTGTTCGTCGGCAAGCGTGCGGCAGCGGATTTCGCCGTGGTAGAGTTCGGCCACGATGTTTCCTTCGGAACAGGAAAAATACATGCGCCGTTCCGGGATTGCATTGGACATCGTAGCCTGGAATTGGATTTTTACGCCGTTCCGGCAGTCGGCAATGCATACTTGCGTATCGATCAAATCTTTTTCCGAGGTGAATGCCGAGGGGACCGCGTGGGGGTCGCGCCAGGAATTGAACATGTTTTCCCCGTATTTTTCCATCAGGTATTCGTTTTCCGGCACAAAAAATTCGCGGCTGCCGAACGCCGCCACCCGCCGGGGAAGCGAATTGGTGAACCAGTTGAGCAAATCGAGGTCGTGGCAGCATTTTTCCAGGATATGCGGCCCGGAGAGCGCGCTGAAACGCCGCCAGTTCCGCATGATGTAACCGCCGTGCGCCGGAGCGATGTTTTCGTTGGCGTCGATGGAAAGGAGGCGGCCGAAGCGGCCGGAATCCAGAAGTTCCTTCACTTTCCGGTAAAGCGGGGAATAACGGAGGACGAAACCGGTGGCAAACCGCCGTCCGCTTGCGCGGTGCGCATTGTGCAGCGCCTGGCAGTCTTCGATGCTCGTCGCCAGCGGTTTTTCCGTAAAAACGTCTTTTCCGGCGCGGAAAGCGGTTTCCACTTGTTCGCGGTGGAATGCGTTCGGCGAAAAGACCATGACCCACTCCACGCCCGGCGTGTCAATTGCCTCCTGGTACGTTTCGCAGCGCAGTGCGGAAAGTTGCTTCCAGCGCGCCAATGCCCGTTCCATTTCCGCCGGATCGGGGTCGTAGGCGGCAAGCACCCGGACGCGTCCCTCCGATTCGCGCAAAAGATGTTCCACCACACCGCCCGCCCGTCCGCCGGTTGCGATCACCGCGACATTCAACACACCATTTTCCACGGAAAACCTCCTTGGTTTATTCAAGCATGGCCCATAAGCGCCCGGAACGGGAACGGGAAAGGCGCACGGGAAGGCCGAACGCGTTGGTCAGGCGTTCTTCCGTAAGCACCTCTTCGCGCGGGCCGTGGGCGAGAATCCGCCCTTCGCCCAAAATCATCCCCCGGTCAAAGAGGGGAAGGATATCCTCGATCCTCTGCGTCACGAAAATAATCGAAAGCTCCGGATGGGAGCGCGCAAGATCGGCAATTGAATCCAGCAAAAATTCCCGCCCGGCAAGGTCCAGATAGACGTTCGGCTCGTCGAGAATAACCAGTTCCGGGTCCGTGAGGAGTGCCCGCGCGATCAGGATTTTCACCTGTTCACCGCTCGACAGCGTCTGAAGCTGTTGTTCGGCGAGGTGTTCGGCGCGCATTTTTCGGAGGAGGGCCATGGCCCGTTCCGTTTCTTCCGGCAACGCCTTGCGGAAAAGCCCCAGCGTCCCGTCGAGCGCGGAAATCACCACGTCAATGGCCTTCCACTCCGGATCGGTCCACTGCTGAAGAAAGGGGCTCACCCAGGCGATCCGTTTGCGGAGCTCCACCAGGTTGGTTTGGCCGAAGCGGCAGCCGAGGACTTCCACCTTTGCGCCGTAAATCGGCCAAACATAACCCATCAACATTTTCACCAGCGTGGTTTTTCCCGCGCCGTTGGCGCCGAGAACAAAGCAACGTTCGCCGTGCGCCATTTCAAACGAAAGATTGTGCAGAATTTCGCGGCTGCCAAGGACGACGGTCGCGCCCTCAATCGAGATTACGGGAGGCTTCATTTTCTATTTTTTCCGATTTTCATTTTGTATTCGTTCCATTCGTCGCGCAATTCTTTGCCGCGCAGGAAGGCGTTCTCGAAGTCGTCGAAACGCCCCTCTTCAATCATCGAGCGGTAACCGCCGAGGCGGCGTTCGAACTCATCCATCGCCGCGAGGACGGCCGGGCGGTTGTTTTCCACGATCTCCCGCCACATGGCGGGGTTGCTCGCGGCGATCCGCGCCGAATCTTTAAACCCCGTCGCGCAGCCGGAGAAACGCAGCGCGCGGATTTCCGGATCGTCGTCGCCGAGGATGCCCAGCGTCAGAGCCGAGGCGACAACATGCAGCAAATGGCTCGTATGGGCCAGAAGCGCGTCGTGGGCGGAGGCGGTGATCGGCACGATTTTCGCCCCGATCGCGCTCCAGATTTCGCTTGCCATACGTACTTTTTCCTCCGGCACGCCGGGCGCGGGGACGATGAACACCTCCGCGTGATTGTAGAGTTCCGGGAAGGCCCATTCGTGCCCGCTTTTTTCCGTCCCCGCCATGGGATGCGCGCCGACGAAATGGACGCCGCGCGGCGAAAGGTGCCGCACGCCCGCATCCAGGATCACTCCCTTCACGCTGCCGATGTCGCTGACGATGCTCCCGGGCTTCCAATCCTTCGCATAGCGTTCGATGAACCCGATGATTTGCGGGATCGGCAAAGCCAGGAGCGTAATATCCGCCGTGCCCAGGAGCGCGGCGAGGTCGTCCGCCGTTTCGTCCACAACATCGTTGGCGACGGCCCAGGAGCGCACTTCGGCGCGACGGCTCCACCCCAGGCGGCGGAAGGCTCCTCCGCGCAGCGCCATGCCGAGCGAAGCGCCGAGCAGCCCAAGCCCGACAATGGCCAGGCGGATTTGCTGTTTTTCCATATAAAGTTCTCCTCCGAATCAACAGTGAGTACTATACACCGTTTTGATCGAAAAGGAAAGAGCCGATTTCCATTTTTCACGGCTTGAAGTCGGCGTATTCGCCGTGTATATTACCGGGTGATTTTTATAAGGAATATATAATGAATAAGGTAAATTATGTTTGAATCACTCAGCGACAAGCTGCACGGCGTTTTCCGCAATCTGCGCGGCCTGAGCCGTCTCAGCGAATCGAACGTGGCCGATGCGATGCGGGAGATCCGCCTCGCGTTGCTCGAAGCGGACGTAAACATTGAAGTGGCGACGTCGTTTGTGGAATCGGTCAAGGCCGATTGCCTCGGCCAGGACGTCCTTAAAAGCGTAACGCCCGGGCAGCAGGTCATCAAGATCGTACACGATAAACTCGTGGAGTTCCTCGGCGGCGACGCGGCGGAAATCAAATTCGAACGCAAACCCACCGTCATCATGCTGGTGGGCTTGCACGGATCGGGAAAAACCACCACGGCGGGAAAACTCGCCCGCCTCCTCAAGGCGGAGAAAAAACAAGTGCTCCTCGTCGCGGGCGACGTGTACCGCCCCGCCGCGATCGACCAGCTCGAAGTCCTCGGGCGCGAGGTCGGCGTCCCGGTTTATGCCGAACGCACCAGCATCAATGTCCCGGCCATCGCCGCGAACGCCGTGGCGCAGGCGGCGGCGCAAAAGCTCGATGCGGTCATCATCGACACCGCAGGACGCCTCCAGATCGATGAAACAATGGTGCAGGAACTCGTGCGCATCCGCCAGGCGGTGTGCGCCGACGAAATTCTCCTCGTGGCCGACGCGGCGTTGGGGCAGGAGGCGGTGTCCGTCGCGGACCACTTCCACCGCGCGCTCCAGCTCTCCGGACTGATCCTGACCAAGCTCGACGGCGACGCCCGCGGCGGCGCGGCGCTCTCTATCCGCAAGGTAACGGGGTGCCCGGTCAAGTTTGTCGGCACGGGGGAAAAGCTCGATGGATTGGAAACCTTTTTCCCGGAACGCATGGCCGGACGCATCCTCGGAATGGGGGACGTCGTTTCCCTGGTCGAGCGCGCCGCGCGCGATATCGATGAGGAAGAGGCGAAAAAGCTTCAGGAAAAGCTCCGCAAAAACCAGTTCGATTACAACGACTTTCTCGGCCAGCTCCGCCAGATCAAGCGCCTCGGCGGCCTGGAAACAATCCTCAAGTTTCTGCCGGGCGGCCGGCAGATCGCCGACGCGATGTCCTCGCTGGATACCCGTCAGTTCGCACGGACGGAGGCGATCATCCTTTCCATGACTCCCATGGAACGCTCCCGCCCGGAACTGATCGATCCTTCGCGCCGCAAGCGTATCGCGCGCGGTTCCGGCGTACCCCTGGAACAGGTGAACGCCATGGTCAAACAGTTTGAAGGGATGCGGAAAATGATGCGGCCCGGCGGACCCCTCGGCCGCATGATGGCCGGCGGCGGCATGGGCGATCCCTCCCTCGGCGCGCCCGGCATGGGCGGCGGTCTTTTCGGCGGCGCTCCCGCGCCGGCGTCCAAAAAAGAGCAGGACCACAAAAAGCGCCTCGCGAAACTTCAGAAGAAGGAACGCCAGAAACAACGCAAGAAAAAGAAATAAGGAGCCTTCCGAATGCTGACGATTGTTGTCATGGTTACCAGCGGAGCGATCCTCTTTTCGCTTCTTCGCGGGCCGCTGGGGACGCCTTGGGCGTTTGTGATTGCGCTGGCGTTTATGTTTGCCGGCCAGCTGGCCGTCGGCCTCTGGGTCCGGCGGAAAATCGGCGCAATGCAGCGCCGGATGGCGCTGATTCAGGAAGAGATGACGCGCAAACTCAACCGCATGGTGCAGCAATTTCAGCAGCGCCCCTCGGGCAATATGAAGCAGGCGCAGCAGCAGTTGGAGGATGTGCAGCGCGAAGCCGTGCGCAAGATGCTGTTGGAGTTCAAATCCATGGAACCTTTCTACCGCTGGAACCTCATGCTGAAAAAGCAGATCGACACCTCCAAAATGATGCTCCATTTCCAGCTCCGTGACTTCGACAAGGTCGATGAACTCCTGCCGAACTGCATGTTCCTGGAACCGCGCTCCATTGCCGTGAAACTTGCGCGGATGCACCAGACGAACCATCCGGATATCGGCAAATTTTTCCATAAAAGCTGCCGCAAACTCAAGGGACAGGCCGCGGTGCTTCCTTACAGCGCCTACGCGTGGATTCTCCTCCATGCGAACAAGGAAGAGGAAGCCCGCGCCCTTTTGGTTGAAGCCAAGAAGAAGACGGACAACCCGGTCATCGTTGAAAATTACGGCCATTTGGCCAACGGCCGGACAAAACAATTCTCCAATGCCGCACTGGGCGACGAGTGGTACGGACTCTTCCTGGAAGAGCCCAAAGCCGCAAAGCCGCAGCGAGTGCGGGCGCGGTTCTGACGAATATGGGACGCGATGCCATTGCCTTCCTGGGTGCAGTGGCGCTTTCCTTGTTTGGTTCCTGGAGGCGCTTCCGCTGGCGGGATGTCTGGTATTACCTGGATTTGTGCGGCGGGAAATCGCTGGGCATCGTGTTGTTGCTCTGCTACCTCATGGGGGTGGTTCTCGGTTTCCAGGCGGCGATTCAGATGCGAAAGTTCGGGACGGAAATTTTTGTTGCGGATTTGGTCGGGTTCGCGCTTCTGAAGGAACTCGGTCCCCTGATGGTCGCCATGGTTGAAACGGGCCGGGCGGGCTCCGCTTTCGCCGCCGAAATCGGGACGATGAAGGTCGATGAAGAGGTCGAAGCGCTGGCCACCCTCGGCATCGATGTGGAGCGTTTCCTTGTGCTGCCCAAGTTGTTGGCGTTGGCCGTCGCCATGCCGCTCCTGACGATTTTCGGCGATGTGGCCGGTCTTCTGGGGGGGATGACCGTGGGGGTGGGGATGCTGGAAATTCCGATTACGGCGTACTACCTGCGGACGGTGGAGGTACTTTCCCCCATGACATTTTTCCTGGGGACGATCAAGAGCGTGGTCTTCGCAGTGCTGATTGCTCTCGCGGGTTGTTTTTGCGGGTTCCGCGCGACGCGCGACGCGCAGGGAGTGGGACGCGGCGCGACGGACGCGGTGATTTCTTCCATTTTTCTGGTGATAATCGCCGATGCGATCATTTCCGTAGTCTACTGGCCATTCGGGTATTAAAACGATGCAAAACAACAAAACGCCGATTATCGAAGTTTCCGGCCTGAGCATTGGCTATGAGAAACGTACAATCCTGAAAAACCTGAATTTCCAGGTGCATGAGGGAGAAATTTTCGGCATCCTCGGTGGTTCCGGGTGCGGAAAAAGCACCCTTCTTAAACACATCGTCGGATTGTATCCCCCGTTCGCGGGGGACATCCGCGTATTCGGGGAATCCATGACTTCGACCGATGAAGAGAGGAAAAGAGCGCTGATGCGCCGCTTCGGCGTAACCTACCAGGGGGGGGCGCTTTTCGGCTCCATGAGCGTTGCGGAGAACGTGGCCCTCCCGCTGGAGGAGTACAGCGCGCTGGATGAACAAGAACGCAAAGCGAAGGTGGAGGAAAAACTTGCCTTGGTCGATCTTTCAGGATACGGCGACTACATGCCTTCGGAACTTTCCGGGGGAATGAAGAAGCGCGTGGGGCTCGCCCGCGCGTTGGCGCTGGAGCCGACGCTGCTGTTTTTCGACGAGCCGTCGGCGGGGTTGGACCCGATCACCTCGGCGGGGCTGGATCGCCTGATCCTCAAACTGCGCAACGAATTCGGTACGACCGTGGTGGTTGTAACGCACGAGCTGGACAGCGTTTTTACCATCTGCGACCGTGTGATTATGCTGGACAAGGAAACGCAAGGAATTGTAGCGGAAGGCGTTCCGCATACGCTTTTGGGAGAGTCGAACAACGAATGGGTGCGGACGTTCCTTTCGCGGGACGGGCTGCGCCTGGAGGAGCGTGAAGGATGAAATCACCGGGAAAAACGTTCCGTATCGGGTTTTTGCTGCTTGGCGCGGTGGTGCTCGGCATCGGTTTGTTGCTGGTATTGGGGCTCGGTTCGTGGTTTGAGCCGCAAATGTCGTTGAATACGGCGGTCGCGGAATCGGTGCAGGGGCTTTCGGTCGGCGCGCCGGTCAAATACAAGGGTGTTCCCATCGGAACGGTCAAGCGCATTACGATGCAGTTGGACGATAAGCTTGTGCTCATCGATATGAATATCAAGCTCGATGTTTTCTCGCGGCGCGGGGAGCGCGGGGGGGGCGGCGCCCGCAAGGCGGCGTTCCAGGCGTTCATCCGGCGGGAAATCGAATCGGGGCTCCGCTGTCGGATCGAATACACCGGCATTACCGGACTGCGGTATGTGGAGCTGGATTATTACGACCCCAACCGGCAGGAGCGTCTGCTCCCCGCGCCGGAACCGCAGCCTTCGGATTCACTGTATGTTCCGGCGGTCCGTTCGCTGATCAAAGATCTCCTCAATTCGCTGGCGCTTTCCATGGATCGCATTGCGCGGATCCGTTTCGAGGAAATTTCCGACGGCCTTACGCGCACCATCGGCGAAGTGGCGCGGATCATCGGCGACCCGGAAATCAAGTCCACAATCCGCCACATGGAAGAGATGGCGATCAACCTTGACCGCACCACCGCCGGCGTTTCGCAGGTTTTTACCGAGGAACGCCTGGAAAAGATCGTAAGCGCGGCGGACGAAAACCTTGCGTCGATCCGCCGGCTGACGGAACAGTTGAGCACCGATTTCCAGGCCGTCAACCTCCCGGAAACCGGCGCCGACGTGCGTACGGCGGTCCAGGCGGTGCAGCGCGCGGCGGAGGGAATCGCCGCTTCGCGCAGCGAGATAACACGCGTGGTCGTCCAGATGGAAACGGTGATGCGTTCGATTACGGAACTTACACAGTATTTGCGCGACGACCCCGGATCGCTTCTGCGCGGCAAAGCTCCGCGGATGGAGTGATTGTGGGGAAACGAAAGATCATCCACCTGGATATGGATGCCTTTTTCGCTTCGGTGGAGCAGCGCGACCGCCCGGAACTGCGGGGCAAGCCCGTGATTGTCGGCGGCGACCCGCGGCGGCACGGCGTGGTTGCGACGTGTTCATACGAAGCGCGCGCCTGCGGCGTGCATTCGGCCCTGCCGATGAAAGTGGCGCTGCGGCGTTGCCCGAAGGGTATTTTTCTGGAAACGAATTTCCGCAAATACCGTGCGGAGTCGGAAAAAATCCGGGGGATCTTTCTCCGGCACACCCCCCTTGTCGAACCTGTTTCTCTGGACGAAGCGTACCTGGATGTGAGCGGAACGCCTTCGGCGACGCGCCTTGCGTCGGAAATTCAGCGGGAGATTTTTGAGGAAACCGGGCTCACCGCCTCGGCGGGTGTGTCGTACAATAAATTCCTCGCCAAGGTCGCCTCCGGCATGAAAAAGCCCGCGGGGCTGACGGTCATCCGCCCGGAGGAGGCGGAAAAATTTCTGGAGGCCCTTCCCGTCGAACGTTTTCACGGCATCGGCAAAGTCAGCGCGGAGAAGCTTTTCAGCATGAATATCCGCACGGGACGCGCGTTGAAAGCCCTTTCGGCGGAACATCTGGAGACCCTTTTCGGTAAAGTGGGAAAATATTATTACGATATTGTCCGGGGCATCGATCCGCGCCCGGTGGAGAAGGACGCGCCGACGCGTTCCGTCGGCCGCGAAACGACCCTGACGCCGGATTTGACCGCGCCGCGCGACATTCGCATCCGGGTGCGTACGCTGGCGCGCAAAGTGGGCAATGCGCTGGAAAGCCAACAACTCGCCGGGCGCACCGTTACACTGAAGGTGCGTTATGCGGATTTTCGTCTGGTGAGCCGTTCGCGCTCCTTGCCGCTCCCGGAGGCGTCCGGTGCGGCAATCGGCGACATCGCCGTGGAGCTTCTGAGCAAGACCGAAGCGGGCCGGACCCCCGTCCGGCTTCTCGGTGTTACCGTATCGAATTTTCCGGAGCCCGGCACGGCGACGGTGGAACAACTTGAATTTGACTTTTGAGGGAGAGAATACCATGCGGGATTTGACTTGGGATTTGACGTTGATGTACCACGATCACAAGGATTGGGAGGCCGATTTCGCACGCATCCGCCCCTTGGCCGAAGCGTTTGGAGCGTTTCGCGGCCGCCTTGCGGAAAACGCCGCGATTCTCCGCGACGCGCTCGAGACGCTCGATGCTTTTGAGCGCGTGGGCGAAAAAGTTTATGTTTACGCCCATTTACGTTCCGACGAAAACACCGCCGACAACGCCAACCGCGCCGCGCAAAATCGCGTGGAAAGTTTGTTCGCCGCCCTCTCTGAAATCAGCGCCTGGTTCGAGCCGGAACTTATGGCGATCCCGGAAGAACGGATGGCCTCTTTTCTCGCCGCCCCCGAGCTGGCGTTTTACCGCCGGAGTTTGGAGGAACTCCTGCGCGAGAGGGCCCACATCCTCAGTGAACCGGAAGAGCGTCTCCTCGGCTTGTTCTCCGACGTCCTTTCCGCGCCGGATAAAACATTCTCGATCCTGAACGACGCGGATTTGGATTTTGGAAAAATCCTCAACGCCGCCGGACGCCGCGTTCCGCTCACGCATGGGTCCTACCGCCGGTTCCTGGAATCCCCGGAGCGCGCGGTTCGCCGCCGGGCGTTCAAAGGGATGTTCGGCGCGTACCATAAACTCCGGAACACTTTCGCCGCCACGTTGGACGGCGCGGTGAAGCGCCACGCCGTCGAAGCCGGTGCGCGGCACTACAAAACAAGCCTGGACGCCGCGTTGTTCGACGACTGCGTCCCGGAATCGGTGTATTTGAATTTGATCGCAACGGTGCGCGAAAATCTTGCTCCTTTGCACCGGTATCTGGAACTTCGCCGGAAAGCCCTCGGCCTCAGAAAACTGGATATGTTCGATCTTTTTGTTCCCCTTGCGCGGGAGAGTGCCGAAACCTATGAATGGGGAGAGGCCGTTGCTCTGGTCAAAGCCGCCTGCGCCCCCCTGGGCGAAGAATATTGCCACAACCTGGAAAAAGCTTTTTCCGAACGCTGGGTGGACGTGCCGGAACGAAAAGGAAAACGTTCCGGGGCGTACTCCAGCGGCTGCTACGACTCGGTTCCCTACCTTCTGCTGAACTACAACGGGACCCTGAACGATGTTTTCACGTTGGCGCACGAACTGGGGCATTCGCTGCATTCGTACGCATCGAACACGCACCAGGCGTACCATTACGCGGACTACAGCATTTTTGTGGCGGAGGTCGCCTCCACGACGAACGAAATTCTCCTTTCGGAACATCTTTTGCGCGCCACCGCGGACCGTACGCTTCAGATCCGCCTGCTTTGTCATTTGCTGGACGATATCCGCAGCACCGTTTACCGGCAGACGATGTTCGCCGAATTCGAACTGCGCATCCATCGGCTTGCCGAAGCACAAACGCCGCTGACCGCCGACTTGCTGGACGCCGAATACCTGGAGCTGAACACCCTCTACCACGGGTCTGCGGTTCAGGCCGATCCGGCCATTGCGGGGGAATGGGCGCGCATTCCCCATTTTCATTACAATTTTTATGTGTACAAATACGCCACGGGCATGGCGGCGGCGATTAAACTTTCGGAAAACCTGCTCGGCGGCGATGCGAAGTTGCGTGAAGACTATCTCGGCTTTCTCCGGGCGGGCGGTTCGAAGGACGTTTTGGAAATCATGCGCGACGCGGGGGTGGATCTCGCCTCTCCATCGCCGATCCGTGACGCGCTGAAATACTTTGAACATGCGGTCGAACGCCTGGAAAAACTCATTCTTGCGGAATAGAATCTCTCTTTTGCGGATGGCGGCGTTGTTTTTTTTGAAATATGGAGTATAGTAACAAGTATTATGTGGGTTTCTTTTTTTCTTTACTTTGCGATTGCGCTGCAATTTCCTTTGGCGTGGGGGCGTGTGTTCGCCCCGATTCCTTATTGGAATGAATTTCAGCTCCTGGCCAATGGCAGTGCCGGCGGATTGGCGCTGGTCTTTCTTTTGCTCGATTTTGAGCGGACTCTTGCGTTTTTCCGGCGTTGCTCGGGAATAAACCGCTGGCCGTTCTGGGTGTTGGGACTGATTGCGTTCACCTCGCTTTTGCACGCCAACGGCGGATTCGAGTCGATGATGCTCGGCCCGGCGCGCCTCCTCCTCCTCCTCCTGGCGGCCGTGTACGCCCGCGAGTTCATGCGGACGCTGCCGCTGGCGCTCTTCGGCGTGGGCGTTGTTTCGGCCATGATTTCGATCCGTGAAGTCGCTTCCGGGCAGATTTCCTACGGTCTTTCGGGCAACTGGAATTGGAGCAATACGCTTATGCTTATCGGGCTCCCCGCGCTTGGCGTGATCCTCCGCAGGCGGATCGGCTTTTTCATTGGCGGCGGCGCGGCGCTTCTTCTGGTCGCCCTTGGAGGAATGCATTTTTCCGTCGCCGCCTTGTTGTGTGCGGCGGGAGCGCTTTTTCTTCTTCTGCTTCTGGCGCGGCGCAAAGGCTGGTTGTCCCCAATCTGCCTGATCGCGGCGGTGGTCCTTTTCGGGCTGCTGATTCTGGCCATCCGCGGAATGCACTTCGACGTGCGCCCGATCCTCTGGACGGCGTCCATCCGCCTGGGCCTGGATCACTTCCTCGCGGGGGTTGGCCCCGCCGGCGTCGGCAGTGCATTGGGCGGATACATTGCGCCGGACTATTATTTACTTCCCTTTGCCGCGGCGCACCATCCCCATCCGCACAACGAGGTGCTCTTTTTCTGGAACGCCTGGGGCATCGCGGGGCTGGCCCTCGCACTGACGGGCGCACTGGCGTTGTATTCCTCGCTGCGTTTGTTCTGCCGCCGTCCGCACTACATACCCGGCTACATCCTGTTTGTCGCGCTCACAATCGCCGGGCATGGGATGCTCGACGTAACGGCCAGTGCGTGGCCCCTGGGGCCGATACTCTGGCTTTCGCTCGGTATCTTATGGGGCGGAACCATTTCCGTCCGCCGCGTAAAAATGTTTCCGCGCAACAAGGTGGCGATTTTCGCGGCGGCGGCGCTTCTGCTTGTTTCCACGGTAATGCTGGCGCAATCCGCCTGTTCGAGCTACTATTTCCGCGAAGCGCTCCTTCACCGTCAGGCGAATCGCCTGGAAGCCTGGCGCGAAGCTCTGGATAAATCCATTGAGGCCCGGCCGACCGCGTGGAATTTATACGCGGCGGCGCGTTGCGCGTTGTTTGATTTTCAGGACCCCACATCGGCGTTGGACTATTTATCGCGGATTCAACCGGAAACAGGTGTCGTCAATATCGATCACAACCAGGGATTGCGGGCGCGTATTCTCTTCCTGCTCGGCTTTCCGGCGGAGGCGCTCCATTATGCGGAGCTTGAGCAGAAAAACTTCCCCCTCGGTGTGGCAAACATGGATTTCCGCAACTACCTGATCCTCCGGCAACGGGGAGAGGCCGACTGGAAAATCGCCGACCACGAACTTGCCGAAATTCTCCGGGTGCGCAAACTCCGGCGGACGGCGATCCCCTATTTGCAGCGCCACATGGAGCTGGACGTGAACGGAACCGATATTCCGCGGAAATTCCGCACGGAGGAGGCGGAAAATCCGTGAACCGGCCTTTCGCCGGACGGGGGCGTCTCCTTGTTTTGGCGGCGCTGATGCTGCTCGGGTTCCTCGCGCTCGGAATCAAACTTTTTCAGGAACAGTTTTTTCGCGGCGAAACATACCATGCGGACATTTCGCGGCAGTCCATTCGCCGGATTCGCATTCCGGCGTTGCGCGGCCGGATTTACACCGCGGATCTTCTCCCGTTGGCGGAAAACGCTGATTCCTGTTCTCTTTTCCTCTACCCGGAAGAGCTCCGAATTCCCGGCGGAAGGCGAAAAACGATCGCCCGCATCCAAACGATTGCGCGCGATCTGGCCAGGGCAATCGGTCGCGAGGCGGAACTCGACGAAAAAGAGATTCTTCGCCATCTGGAAGTTTCCCCGGGGCTGCCGATGGAACTCTTCCGGCATCTTACCCCCCAGGAACAGGCATGGGCATTGGAGTGCGCGCGAGGCATCGGGGGGATAAGCCTTGAATTCGTGATGGAGCGCGCATACCCGCGCGGACGTTTGGCCTGTCATTTAATCGGCTATACGCGGAAAGAGCACCGGGACGAGGCGGAGGATAAAGACGACTACTCCCGTTTCTACTATGTGGGCGACGAAAGCGGGAAAGCGGGGTTGGAAGCGGCTCTCGACCGCCCCGCGTGGCTGCCGGAGAATATCCGCGGGCTGCGCGGACGGCCCGGTTCGTCGTTGGTTCAGGTGGATAACCTTGGATTTATCCGCCAAACCCTCATCGAACAGGTGGAACCGCTGAACGGAAATCACGTGATCCTTACATTGGACGCCAAGGCGCAGAAATTAGGGGAAGATATTCTTGCGGAACGTCCCGGCGCATTTGTTCTTCTGGATGGAATATCCGGCGATGTTCTGGCCGCCGCCTCGAGTCCGGGGTACGATCTTGCCGAGTTTACGCCGAAGCTGCTCCACGCGTATTATCAATCGTTGTTGGAGAATACGGAAAAACCCCTCTTCAACCGGGTGCTTTCCGGAACGTTCCCCCCCGGATCGATCGTAAAACCCCTTGTGGCGCTCGCCTTGCAGAAAGCGGGCGTTTCCCCGGATGAAAAAATCCTCTGCGACGGGTACAGCCGCATCGGCAACCAAAGCATCCGCTGCGCCTCGTACCGCTCCGGCGGACACGGCGAGGTGGATATGGAAACCGCGCTGGAGCGCTCGTGCAACAGCTACTTCATTCAAATGACGCTCCGCTTCGGGGTCGACATTCTGCGCGAAACATACCGCGCCGCCGGTTTGGGGCAATCCGTGGATCTGGAACTCGCCAATGCGCGGGGAGAAATTCCCGATCCCGACCTCAAATTCCGCCGCAAACAGGGGCGTTGGAGCTCGTTTGATACGGGTCTGGCGTCCATCGGGCAAGGGATGCTCACCCTCACGCCGCTCCAGGCGGCATTGTTTGCCGCGGCGCTGGGGAACGGAGGAAAAGTGCCGCAGCCGCACCTTTTAAAAGCGATCGTGGATCAGAGCGGCACCGAGCTTTTCCGCCGCGGCGCGGCGACGACAAGTGTCCTTCTCGGAACGCCGGAAATGCTCGAGGTGGTGAGCCGTGGAATGCACCGCGTGGTCAACGCCCCCACGGGTTCCGGACGCGCGGCAAAAAACAGCGTCATAGAACTCTACGGAAAGACCGGCTCCGCGGAACTTGGCTCGATCACCGACCGGACACAGGACGTCTGGTTCATCTGCTATGGCCGCCATAAGGGGCGCCTCTACGCGGCGGCGATGGTCCTGCAGCGGGGACGATCCGGCGGGAGCGATTGCGCCCCCCTGATCGCGGAATTTTTCCGCCGCTATCTGGAGTAATCTTTCCTGGGAAAAACCACAAGAAAATTTTAAGGAAATTTTCTTAAGGTTTTTCCCAGACCCTTTTCCTTATCTTCAAACCTTTTCAGGCAACATTTGGGCAATTTGCACACAAATTGCCCAAATGCGAGCTTAAATAGGTCTGGAAAAGGAGGCGCGCGAGGAGGAAATAACCTTTCCTTAAAAGGTGTTTCCTCTTCGCATCTTCTATTTGCAACACCCGGCTCAGCCTTTTAAGACGGCCAGGGGCGTCAGGCGAACCAGGGGTGTGATCAAATCGAGTTCGGACGCGATGACGTCGTCGATCTTCTTATAGGCCTGCGGCGCCTCGGAGAGGTCGAGGGCGCCTTTGGTTTTTCCCTTGCGCCGGTTCGGTTTCCAGCGGTCGCATACGATACCGGCCATTGCCGTGTCGCACTCCTCTTCCGAGAGGGTGGCGCAGGCTGCGATCCGGCTCATTTTACGCCCCGCCCCGTGCGAACAGCTCATGAACGACTCCGGGTTGCCCAAACCGCGCACGATGTAGCTGGCCGTGCCCATGGAGCCGGGAATGATTCCGGTTTCATCGAGCTTGGCGCTGGTTGCCCCTTTGCGGTGAATGCAAAGCATTTCGCCGAAATGTTCTTCGAACGCCGCGTAGTTGTGATGAATGTTGACTTCGCGCAGGAAGTTTGCTTCCGGCACAAATTCGGCGAGCGTTTCTTTGAACACCGCCATCATCCGCCGCCGGTTTTCCAGGGCGTAACGCAGCGCGAAATGCATGTCGCGAAAGTAGTCGAGCCCCTCCTGCTCCCGGGCCGGGAGGAATGCAAGGTCCGGATCGTCGAGTTGTACGCGGTCGAGCGCATTGCGTTTTTTCGCTTTTTCGTGGTACAGTTCCTCCACGCGTTTACCGAGATTGCGGCTTCCGGAATGGATCATCAGCCAGACGAATCCGGCGTCGGATTTCTGTATTTCAATGAAATGGTTTCCTCCCCCGAGGCTTCCGAGATTTTTCCGGTCGAGCGCGTTGCCGAATCCATCGCCATGGTCGTTTTCGTCGAAGCCGTCCCAATTTTGTTCCTCTTTATGTGAAACCCCTTCACCGACGGGGATGCGCTCTCTGAGCGCCGTCTGAATCGCGCGCCGGAAGCGCATCTCGGCAAGCCGTTCGGCGGGAATATCGGTTTCCACTGCGACCATTCCGCAGCCGATATCCACCCCGACCGCACTCGGGATGACCGCGTCCCGGGCGGCGACGACGCCGCCGATGGGCATTCCGTACCCCACATGGCAGTCAGGCATCAGCGCCACGTGGTGCGCCAACGCGGGGTGCCGGGCAAGGTTTGCGGCTTGTTGCAGCGCGCCGGGTTCGATTTCGGCGCACCAGCTTTTTACCGGAATCCGGTACGAATCTTCGTGCTTGATCCATTTCATTTCTTTACCTCGATGATGTATTGTCCATTTTGTCTGTTTTCGATTTCAATCCCGGCATCCGTAAATTTGCCGATCACGTCGATGTTCGTCCTTGTGTGGCTGCTCGGCAACGAGGTTCGGAACTTTCCCCCCGCGCCGAGGACCATCGGCAAAAGCAGTTGATCGGCGAGAAATTGTCCGACGGGAACATTCAGATTGCGGTATTCATTGACCATTCCCGCCACCCGTTCGCCGACGCTCCTGCGCGAAACACCCCGCTCGCCGCAAACGCTGAAAAGCTCCGTCAGTAACTCCGATTCCAATTCCGCGAACAGGACGTTGCCGGAACAAGGGGCGTCCATCGTGTGAATTTCCTCTTGAAAAACACCCGGCTCCCCCAGGGCGGCACGGCAAAAACTCAATTCATCCGTGCAAATTCGGGTGTCGATGCCGGAACCAAGCGCGACAAGCCGCGCCTTTTTCAACAATCCCGATTCCATAATCTCCAAATACTTCCATTCATGAACAGGCGAAACAGTCAGCGTTATTTTTCCTCCTCCGGCCGGATAAAAGCCGATCCGGTCGAGCGCCGCCTCCACCCCGGCCCCCATTCGACGCAAACAAGGCAGATAAACACGTTCAAAATAATCGAAAACGGGCGCATGCGCCGCATGGGTTCCTCCTTCGATCTCCACACGTGAAACGCCTTGGGCGTGGAGCAGGAGCGGCAAAACCGCCTGAGCGATCAGGACCGCGCTTCCCGCGCTCCCAACCGCGAAACGGTATTCGCCGGACTGGATATTTCCCGGAACAAATGTCAGCTCCTGTGCGTTAAGCTCCGCGCCCTCGAGCAGACCACCGGAAATTTGCGCAACAGCCTGGGCGCACAGAAGATGCTGCCGCATCAAGCCCGGTTTGCGGCGCTTGGCGCGAATCTTTGTAACGCGGACCGGTTGTCCGGTCAATGCCGCCAAAGAAAGCGAAGTCCGCAGAATCTGTCCCCCGCCTTCGCCGCAACTTCCATCGATTTCGATCATGTTCTTCTCCGTTTCGTTGACACTGCCGTCGTTGAAAAGCAAGCTGCATGCCAACTCGTCCGGCAATCTTTTTTGAGGATAAAAATGATTTTTTCTTGAAAAAAAGCATAGGAAGCTATATTGTATTTCTATAATAAATTATAGTAATTAGATTATTGGAGATATGCATGAACATTCTGATCTCGCTCCTGGGAAGCACGCTCGACGGGCACGGACGCGCCGATGGGCGCTGGAGCGCATGGCGCCCCTCCGTCGCGCTCGCCATGCAGGAAAATTTGCATTTCGACCGCTATTACCTTTTGCACCAGCCGCATTTCAATGCGCTTCGCGAGGTCGTTGAGGCGGACATCCGCGCGTGCTCTCCGGATACGGAGGTGATTGCCGAAGAGATCGACTTCAACGATCCCTGGGATTTCGAAGAGGTTTATTCCAAGCTCTACGACTTCAGCCGCGCAAAAAATTTCACGCCCGGCGAGCACAATTATTACATCCACATCACCACCGGCACGCACGTCGCGCAAATTTGTCTGTTTTTACTGAATGAATCCAACCATCTGCCGGGGAAATTGATTCAAACCCAGCCGACCAAACGAAATTGCGCGCGCGGCGCCTTTACGGTGATCGACCTGGATTTATCCAAATATGATCTTCTGGCGCAGCGATTCGCCGTCGAACGCCGCAATGGCCTGGATTTTTTAAAATCCGGCATCGACACGCGCAATAAGCAATTCAACGCGTTGATTGAAACCATTGAGCGCGTGGCCATTCGCTCCTCCGAACCGATTCTCCTTTCGGGGCCGACCGGAGCAGGAAAATCGCAACTGGCCAAACGTATTTATGAACTCAAAAAGATAAACAATCAAGTGAAGGGAAACTTTGTCGAAGTCAATTGCGCCACATTGCGCGGCGACCAGGCCATGAGTACGCTCTTCGGGCACAAAAAAGGCGCGTTCACCGGCGCGGTATCCGACCGCCCCGGGTTGTTGAAAAGCGCCGACGACGGTATTTTGTTCCTGGATGAAATCGGCGAGTTGGGAGCCGACGAACAGGCCATGCTCCTGCGCGCCGTCGAAGAGAAAAAATTTCTCCCGCTCGGTTCCGACCGCGAAGACTCGAGTTCCTTCCTGCTGATGTGCGGCACAAACCGCGATTTGAATGCGGACGCGGCAGCCGGGCGCTTCCGGGCGGATTTGCTGGCACGCATCCATTTGTGGAACTTTGAGCTCCCGGGACTTGCCGACCGGCGGGAGGACATCGAGCCGAACCTTGAATACGAGCTGAATTGCTATATGAAAAAAAGCGGCAAGCGCATCACGCTCAACAAAGAAGCCCGGGCGTGTTTTCTGGAATTCGCGCTTGCGCCGTGGAATTTATGGAGCGGGAACTTCCGGGATTTGAACGCCATGGTAACACGGATGGCGACGCTCTCCTCCGGTGGGCGGATCGATTTGGAAACCGTGAGAGAGGAGATCGAACGGGCGAGACGCTTTTGCCGGGTTTCCGATTCCGATACGGAGCTTGCGTTGCTTCTTGGTTCCGACTACTCGGAGCGATTCGATCTTTTCGACCTGGAGCAACTGAAAAAAGTGATCGAAATCTGCCGAAAGTCCAAAAACCAAGCGGAGGCGGGGAAGAAACTGTTCGCCGTGTCGCGCAAGAGCAAGCAATCGTCCAACGATTCCGACCGCCTCCGCAAATACCTTTCACGTTTCGATTTGGATTTCCTGACTTTACAGCGCCGATAATCTCAACGCCATGCGTGCCGATTCGGCGCGGGTCGGGGCCGCTGCGTTACAACGGGCTGCGGGTAGTAGTAGATCACCGGCTGCGGCTGGACGACAATCACCGGAGGAGGCGCGGGCGCAACAATCACCGGCGGCGGGGCGTAGTACACCACTTCCGGGGCAATCACGGCGCGGACGAGGCTTACGATGTCCGCCGCCAGCCGCACGCCGCCGGCCGTGCCCTTATAAGGATCGTCGTTCCGCCGTTCGTTGCGATGGTCGGGGGCCGGACTGCGTCCGGGGCCGGGGCCTCCGGCGAAAGCCGCAGTTCCGAAAAGGGCGATGCCGACGGTCAGGATCAGTGTAAGATTCTTTTTCATGGCGGACTCCTTGTCGTTTTGTCTGTTGTGTTTCGCGCACTCTTTCCTGCGCCTTCACCCTATACAACGACAGGACCGCAATTATTATTGTATCCCGAATAATATATTTCACCGAAATGTTCGTCTATCCTGAGAATCCGGCCTCCGCCAGGCGCTCTTCGCGCGCAACGCCGGCCGTGGCAATTTCATTGAGCGTATGAAAAAGCCCGCGGGCGTCAAGGAGTTCATTGTAACTTCCTTGTTCCACAACGCTTCCGCGATCCATGACGACAATGGAATCGGCCTTTTTCAGCGTATTGAGGCGGTGGGCGATGATAATCACGGTTTTCTCGCGCTGGAGCGCGGCAAAGCTTTGCTGGATGAGCGCTTCGCTTTCGGCATCCAGGGCACTGGTGGCTTCGTCGAGGACGACGATCCGGCTTTTGAGGAGAAGACAGCGGGCGATGGCAAGCCGCTGCCGCTGCCCGCCGGAAAAACGCGTCCCCCCTTCGCCCACGCGGAAGGCGAGCTGCCCGGGAAGATCCTTGACGAACTCCCATGCGCGGGCACGCTCCAGGGCGCTGCACATCTCCTCCTCCGTCGCTTCCGGATTCGCGCAGTGAAGGTTTTCGTAGATGCTTGTGTCGAAGAGGTACGGGTCTTGCAGAACCACACCGAACAACGCGCGGTAATCGTGCAGCGGCAATTCACGGATATCGGTTCCGTCAAGCATAATCCGTCCCGCCTGCGGATCGTAAAAACGCATAATCAGGTTGGTTACCGTCGTTTTCCCGCATCCGCTGCGCCCCACAAGGGCCACTGTTTTTCCGGCGGGGACGGAGAATGTCAGATTCCGGAGAACCGGTCGTCCCGGATTGTAGGCGAAATCGACGTGTTCGAACACCAGTTCGCCGCGGACGTTCTCCGGCATTTGGGCATCCGCTTTTTCGACCACATCCGAAGGCGTGTCCAGAATCGTGAACAGCTGGTCGAAGGCCACGCGGGCCGTGACGAACTGGCCGTACACGTTGGTCAGCTGCTGGATCATGGCGATCAATGCCCCCTGGTAACCAACGAACGCCACCAGAACCCCCAGCGGCCGGTGGTACTGCATGACGATCAATGCGCCGCCGGTTACGATGATCGCGGTGAGGACATAGCCGATGCCCTCGGTAACAAAGCCGAGCTTCATCGATTCCATGACGCCCGCGAGCCATTTGCGTTGCGCATCCCAGATTTTATCTTCAAACTCGCTTTGGACGCGGTCCTCCATGGCGTGCGCCTGAATGGTTTTCTGGCCGTGGAGTTTGTCCATAATAATTTCCGTCACGCGCATCCCCGCCTGCGCGGAAGCGCGGTTCCGTTGGTAAATACGCGGCGAAAGACGCCGGGCGGCGAACACATAGCCGATCGCGCCGAAAATAATCACCAGCGTCAGCGATGGGCTCAGATACAGACAGACGAACAAGCTGAAGAAAAGCCCCGTCAGCTGCGTGGAAAATTGCTGCATGAAAATCTGGAGAAACGTCCCCAGGGAATTGATGGAACTCCCGAAGACCCTTTCATACAAAAAGCCGGAGGGATATTGACTGTGGAAACGCAAACACAAATGCTGCAAATGCCGGAACGCCTGCGCGCGGAGTTGAAACACCACCATCTGCTGCACCCGGTAGACATTGCGCATGGCAAGGTACCACAACCCCATGCGGCTGAATTGAATGACGACGAATACGGCGGCGGCCGCCGCCGCAAGCTTCCAGCTCTCCGCCGGAATGGCCGTGTCGATGACGTACTTGGGGAACAATGGCGCCGACGCGGACGCCATGCCGACCACTCCCACACAACAGAAAGCAAAAAGAATTTTACGCCAATGAGGGGAAAGGAGGCCGCGGAGGCGCAGAATCATCGCGCGCCAATGGTAGTGGGTGATTACGAATTCGGGCTCTTCGGAATGCTCCTCGACTTCTTCCGGGCGGTCGGACGGCTTCTTTTTCACGTGTGAAACCTCGTTTTTAGTGGATTCAAAGAGTAATGTAGCCGACGCGGAACAATATGCAACCTCTAAACGCGCAAAAAGAAGAATTGCGGGTTGACGAAAAGGGATTCAGGAACTATTTTAATAGGATGACAAAGCAACTTGACATCAGCGAACGGATTTTCCGGCTGTACACCGAGTTCGGGGATTTTCGTCCCGCCGCGTATGGATTTGTCGCCGACGCGGTGGAATACACGATCGCCGGACTCGCGGCGGCGCGGCACATTACGGCGCGCGAACTCCTGGACGGAATGCGCTCGTACGCCAAAAACGAATTCGGTCCATTGTCCGACTTTGTCCTGCAGGATTGGGGCATACGCAACGCCCACGACATAGGAACGCTGGTGTACAGGATGATCGCCGAGGGGATTCTCGGTGCAAACCCGAACGATCGGCAGAGCGATTTTGATTGTGAATACGAGCTTTTCCCCCCCTCCGCCGAACCGAGGCGCCGCCGACGCGCCAAGGTTCCGCGCATCGAGTGAAGGGCATCTTTAAACGTGGAGTGAACGCGACGTATGGAAACGATAAAAATTTTGGATCGGGCCAAAGAGTTCCCGCTCGAAGTCCCGGAGTTTTTCAACTACGGTTACGACATCGTCGACGAGTGGGCGCGCCGGGATCGCAACAAAGTGGCGATGCTCTGGGTGAACCAGAAGGGGGAGGAGAAGCGTTATACGTTTCACGATCTGAGCCGTTTGTCCAACCAGGCGGCGAACTTTCTCCTCAAGCTTGGCGTGGGCAAAGGGGACCGGGCAATGCTGATGCTGCCGCGCCTCCCGGAATGGTGGATTTTCTCGCTGGCGCTGATTAAGCTCGGCGCGGTGCAGTGTCCGTCGCCGGTGCTTCTCACGCCGGTCGACTTGCTGTACCGCATGAATGCGGGGCGCTTCAAAATCGCCATTACCGACCTGGAAAACGCGGAAAAATTCGACGAAATCGCCGACGACTGCCCCACCCTCGCCGCCCGTATTCTTGTGGACGGTACCCGTCTTGGTTGGGAAAGCTATTCGGAAGCCCTCCTGGGCAACGCGCCGCCGTCGCGCCGCGAAGTGAAGACCCCGTTCACCGTCCAGACGCGTTCCGATGCGCCGATGATCATCGTTTTTACCTCCGGGACCAGTAAATATCCGAAAATCGCCCTCCACTCCTACGATTATCCGCTGGGGCACCTGGTTACCGGAAAATATTGGCAGAACCTCAATGCCAACGATGTGCATATGACAATCTCCGACACGGGGTGGGCCAAAAATTACTGGGGCAACTATCTGCCCCAATGGATTATCGGCGCATGCGTTCTTGTTTATGACGTCCGTGGGAAATTTCACGCCGACGAACTTCTGCCGCTTCTGGAGAAATATGAGGTCAGCAGCTTTTGCGCTCCGCCGACTGTGTACCGGATGCTGGTTTTGAACGATCTTTCACGTTTCGACTTCCGCGATTTGCGCAGCTGCACCGCGGCGGGGGAACCGCTGCACGAGGAAACCGTCCGTCTCTGGCGCGACGGAACCGGCCTGACCCTCCGCGAAGGCTACGGCCAAACCGAAACATGCTGCATGATCGCCGAACCGGCCGATGCGCCGCCACGCATAGGATCGATGGGCAAAGCCGCGCCCGGCTGGGACATTGAAATTCACGACGACGAAGGCACTCCGCTTCCCGCGGGCGAAGAAGGACGGATTGCATTGCGCATCGCGCCGAACCGGCCCGTCGGGCTTCTGCGCCGCTACCTGTACGGCGACGAGGAAAACGCCAAGGCGTTTGTGGGCGACTTTTACTACACCGGCGACCGTGCTTCCTGCGACAAGGACGGCTTTTTCTGGTTTGCGGGGCGGTCGGACGATATGATCAAAAGCTCCGGGTACCGCATCGGTCCCTCCGAAGTCGAAGAAGTGCTGATGCAGCACCCTTCGGTCCTGGAGGTTGCGGTGGTGGGCGCGCCGGATCCGATGCGCGGGGCGCTTGTGAAAGCGTACATTGTCCTGAAGAGCGGATTCGTCGCCACGGCGGAGCTTGTCAAGGAACTTCAGCACTACGTGAAGAACCTGACCGCGCCCTACAAATACCCGCGTGAAATCGATTTCGTAAAGAGTCTTCCGAAGACTTTTTCGGGGAAAATCAAGCGCGATCTCCTGCGCAGGCACGCGGAAACAGGCGAAACAAGCTGGGAAGACGCTCCTTGAAGCCCCCATCCGCCATGGACAAGGCGCTGCGTCTTCTGACGCGCCGGGCCCATGCGACGGCGGATTTGCGGCGAAAACTTCTGGATGCCGGATTTTCGGTTTCCGAGATACGGCAGACAATCCGGGAGCTGGAACAGCGCGGCCTCTTGAACGACACCCAGATTGCCAGCGACCGGGCCCGGTCGCTGGGCGAGCGCAATTACGGCGCGCGTCGCATCCAGCTCGATTTGCGGAAGCACCGCCTGGAAACGGCGTTGCCGGAAGAAGATCGCGCGGAACTTGCCGTTACGGAGCCGGATCGCGCCTTGCAGGCGGCGAAAGCCAAGGCGCGTCTTCTCCGTTCCGAGAAGGATCCACGCAAAAAGCGTGAAAAACTCCTGCGCTTCCTTTTGACGCGAGGCTTTGCTCCCGGAATCGCGTTTGACGCGGTGGATTGCGTTTTGCGAGAGGACGATGAATCGCAGTTTCTCTGATTCTTGCCGACAATATTCCGAAATGTATCTTTTTATTGATATTGTAATTCTTTTTTTATAATCCATATTGCCTTGCAAATAAAGATGATATGACTCTATGATTTCAAATATATTCATTTTTATTTCTTTTTGTGATTTTTCGCTGCAGATGAAATTAATTCGCAACAAGCTCGTATTCATGGAGTTGGATCGCAAAACGGAATTGGCATGATTCTTTCTCCATATTCATGCGTAGCGTGGATGGGCCTTATCGGGGTCCGCCGACGGTTGTGCTGTTTTCTCGAGGAGGGGGGCTCCGGGAGGAAGCGGCAGAACAGAGGCTGAATTCCGCGCTTGTGTCTGTATTGCGATAATCCGATGCCCTGCATCGTATTTGCGCCCGGTATCCCCCCTGATGCCGGGCGTTTTTTCTTTTATATTTTGCCGACTCCCCTTTTGCAGATAAAATATTTGTGATTATGTCAATATATTTTATTATGCGCCATTTGTATAAGCACAAATGACATACTTTCCGACACCCCCTTTTTGGCATAAAAATGCATTGATTTTCATGAAAAACGCTCTTTTCATGAAAATCACTCTAACATATTGTACGCAAACATATAGCAACTAAAAATAAACTTGGCACGCTTCTTTCTAAATAGTAGGCAGAGTTTGCGATTGGATGCGCGGTGGGAATGAAAGTCGGAGGGGGCTTTCTTCCCGGAAAGGGGACCGCGCCAGGGGGGCGCAAACCGTACGTGCCAAAGCGCGGTGGGAATGAAAGCCGGGGGGCTTTCTTCCCGGAGGGGCCGCGTCCAAGCACACATTGAAGAGGTTGATGCGCGGTGGGAAAAAGTTCCGGAGGGGGGATTTCATTCCCGGAGGGGCCGCGCGGCAGCCGCCGGTTCCAGAAAAAGTTGCGAAAGTCGCAACGCAAAAAAAAGTTGCGGAAACCGCAACAGAAAAGGGTCATAGGTATGAAAAAGTTTTTTGTTTCCCTCGTACTGGGAGCCGTCGCAACCGTTTCCTTCGCCGCCGTTCAGTATTCGTACGACTTCGGCAAGATCGGTTATGTGGACAACGACAACAACTCCTCGAAGGTTACCGCGTGGGCGGATCGGCTCCACCACACCGAAGGCGGAACGCAGAACACACTTTATTTTCTGAACAGCGCGAACTTATTTGTTTCCTTCGCCACCGCCGCGCCGAGTTCCTGGGGCGGCTACATTGTGAACGGCGACCAGAAGGGCGCGGATCTCACCTTCAAGTTGCTCGACAACGGGGTGTACACCGCGGTGGATGCATCCGGCACCGCAGTGGCGTTCCAGGCTGGTGATTCGGTCGGATTCTGGGTTACCGACTCCAACGGGAACAAGGTCTACAATACTCCGCGTCTGGAAGGCGAACATTACGGTACCTTCAACGGCACACGCATGTTGGAGAACAATACGGTGTATGCCAACGGATTCGGGCAGTACGGCGTCTACGTCCACTCGACAAGCTACGATGAAATGGCGTCGAAATCGGAAGCGATCATGAACATCCAGGTCGGCCATCTTACAATGACAGGCTCGCCCGACCCGGCCCCGGCGGGCCAGCCGCTCCCCGGCGTGTTGGCGGCCCTCCTCCTGGGCGGCGGCGCGATCGGTGGCGGCACTTTGTTCAAGCGCCGCAAGGCAGCTAAAAACTAAGACAGCGTAAAGATAATGCGAGAGGAAAGAATCTTTCCTCTCGCATTTTTTTTTAACCTTTTCGGTAATGTCTATTTTTCTTCGCCGGCCGAAAGGCGCGAAAAGCCGCGTATGCAAAAAATACCCAGAACCAGGGCGAGGAGGCTTGCCACCACGGTAAAAACGGTTTTGCCGTCAAGGTCCCCGGTTTTCCGCCTGCCGCTGAACGCGCTATTTTCCTCCACCGCGCCGGGTTTGTATTCGTTGCAGTCGAGCGCCGCCGTTTCCAGGCGCGCAAGCGTCCGCCAGAGGTCGTACTCGCCCGGTGGAAGCCCCGCGCTGACGAAACGCAGTTTTTCCGGCACGGTTCCCGGAAGCGTCAGCAGCCGGAATTCCGGGACGAGCAAACGCACCGAAAGACCGGTCAAGGGAGGATTGTCCTTGTTGTAAATCACCAATTTCGCCTTGCCGAGCTGCAATTCGGGGAGGGAGAATTCGAGGGACTCGTTCGCGTATCCCTCCAGCGCAATCCGCTCCAAATAGACGTGCGCCTCCTCCTTGCCGTTTTCCGCAAAAAGCCGCGCTTCACGGCTGAAGTTCACGCCGTCGGCACGCAAAGCCAGACGGACAACAGGCAATTTCCCCGCAGGAAAGTGCACTTCCGTCGTCCGCGCGTCCGCGTTGGTGCGCACATCGACCGAAGAGGGGACGTACTCTTGCAAAACGGGCGTCGTTGTGATTCCCTGCTCCTTCCGGTATGTTTCCATGGCACTGATTCTGAGTTCGCGGAAAAAGACCTCTTTTTCCTCGATCACGCCGGAAGCACTCCCTTCTGTCACTTTTCGCAACGGCGAAACGTAATTTTCGCCGTAGTTGGCGATCTCCACCTTCAACTTTTTCCACTGCCCTTCGGGGAAGTCGAAGGCGCGGTTTGCGATCGGGAAACGGGGATTCCTGTCGAAGAACATCCTGTTTTCGCAGAGGATCTTCCAGCTTTTTCCATCGAACCCGTGGATCGAAACACGCTTCTCAAAGTTCTGCTCCGGGGTTTCAATCACCACACGGCCTACGGGCGCGTCCGTGGTAAGATCGAGAATCGTTACCGCCGTTCCGGAATGAACGTCAAACGACTCCGCCACGCTTGGCACGCGGACAAAAGCAGTGAATTTTCCCGCTTTGTTCCGCGGCTCGCGCTGAAAGGGCAGTTCATCGCCCGCGGGAGAATACACCCGCAGGTCGTTGGAGTTGCCCAGCAGGAAGATGACTTCCGGCGTAAGCGTTATAGCGTTCAAACGGGCCGCATCCGTCTTTTCCGGTGGAGTGAGCAATTGAAAATAACGGAAATCCTCCTCCGCCGCGCCGAGCGAAAAAGCGAACAGAAAAAGCGGCAGGAATTTATTCATCTTTCCCTTCTTCCTCTGCAACCGGGCGGAACGCTTGTTCCACACGCATATACGCGAACGCGCCGACGAAAAACAAAATCCCCAACGCCAGCAGCGCCAGAATCCGGTACAGCGCCGCCTGGTGCGCAAGGTCAAACAGCAGCGATTTCAGCGCCACAATGCCGAAAAGGGTCAACCCGGTGATCCGCACGGATTTGTTCCTGTAACGGATGCCGAATACAAGGAGCGTGAGCGCGTAAAGCGTCCACAACACCGAAAGGCCGCCCCGGACAAAACCCGGCAGGAACAATTCCAGGGCATGGTAAAGCTCCGCGCTGCTGTAGGCAAACCAGACAATTCCGCCGAGCCATGCAAATGCTTGTCCCGTTGCTTGTTCCGTGCGCCGCCGCAAAAGCGTCCGGGCGAAAAGCGCCAGAGCCGGGACGAAAAGGAGGAACCCGGCCAGACGAAGCGGCGCATGGAAAAAATAATCGTTCGCGCCCCAGTTGCCGGACGCGGTAAGATAAACAAGGTCCGTCAGTGCGGCGAATGCGAAAAAAAGCATCCACTGCCGCACGCCGGACGCTCGGGAAAAAGCGTCGCGCCAAAGCACGAACGCGAGAAAACCGCAATAAAGGGCGGCGGCGAGCGTCAGGCGCAGCGCCGCGTCGGAGGCGAGCGGAAGTCTGGCGATTTCCATTCGGAACAACGCGGTGATGAAGAGCGCCGCGCACCAAAGAAATACTTCGGCCAGAATATCCGGACGGACAGCGCGGAATGCATCCTCTTCGTTGAGGGAAACGCTTTCCGGGATATCGTTTGACGCATTCGATTTCAGTACCATACTTCCCGTCGCCAACGCCGCGGCGTAGACTCCCAACGAGAGAAAACGGTCCAGGAGTCCCGCAAAATACGTCCCGCCCGAGTGCCCGAAGAAGCGCAGCGACTGAAAGCCCGCGACGGCGTACAGGAGCGTTGCCAGAAGCGTCAGGAAGCGGCTCTCCGCGCGTTTTCCGCAATAGAGGAGGAGCGCGGCCTGGATCGACCACGCCGCCGCCAGCCAGGCGGAGGAAAGAAGGAGCGCGATGCTCAGCGTAACCGCAAACAAACACAACGTCAGCAAGCTTAGATACAAGTTGCGGTCCCGCACTTTCCTCGTCAGAAACAGGACATTTTGCAACGCGAAAACCAGCGCGGCAAAAAGGGTTACCCCCGCCGCATAACGGTGATCCGGCAAGGCCTTATGGGCGAAGTTGATCCCGATCCAGAAAAATACCCCCGTGTTCGCCCAGAGGAGGAGCGCCTCCCACAAGATGATCTGTCGTTTATGAACAAGGCTGTGGCACAACGGGAGCAGGCAGAAGAGGATAAAAAACGCGCCGCTTGCAAGAAGAACCGTCCACGAATCCGCAACGAGGGCGGAATCCGCGAATTTTTTCACCGCCAGCGTAAAAAGACCGTAGTGCATGAAAAATGCGATCCCGTTGAGGAGCCGCCAGTTGCGGTAAAACGCGAGGAAGAGCGCCCCCGCGCCGATGAGGAGAAGATACGCGAAGAGGCCCGGCAGGTTCTTTTCGCCCGTGGAGAGCATAATGGGCGTGGCATAGCCCCCTGTAACCGCGATCAGGGCGATGAAGAGGGCGTTTTTCCGCAGCGCCAGGAGCGCCGCGAAGAGAGTGATGCCGATCATCAGCGGAAAGGCCGCCATTGCGGGGAGAAATTTATAGACGGAAGCCGCGCCGAAAATAGCAAAATAGAGCATCACCACCCCGACGCCGGAGAGGCCAAGCCCCAGCAAACGGTATTTTGCACTGTTCGTCAGCTTATGCGCAAAAACCAGGAGGGCGAGTGCGCCGAGGACCACGCCGGAAATACGCAGTTCCGGCGAAAGCAGCGCGTTTTCGTGCGAGTATTTGATGAAATAGCCGAGCGCGATCAGCACGATAAGCACGGCGCAGCGCAGGAGCCAGGTCGTCGCCACCGCATATTCGACGGACATTTTCTTCGAGCGGAACTCTTCGCCGACGACAATCCAGCTCCAGCCCTTGTTCCACGCTTCCTTGGCGCGGCGCTCAAACTCGGAAGAGGGAACCTCCGGCTCCGGTTCGGCGTGCATGACGCGCGGCGGCGACATCGGTTCTTCCGCGACGGAGGCGAGGAGCGAATCGAGTTTAACGGCGCTAATCGCCGGCTTCAGCGTCAAGTCATCGTCCTCCGGCAAGGGAATCGGTGCGGGGCGGAATTCCGGTTCCGGCGGCGGCGCGATTTTTTCGGGCGCGATAACCCTGGAGGGAGGCGTAAAATGGAATGCGGCGAGATCCTTCCGGAGTATCCGGATGGACTCCTGGCATTCCCGCAGCGCGCGCAACACGGAAACCAGGAGCCCGACAAACGCACAGAATCCTCCTATGAGCAGAAGAATCACCAAGGGAAGAAGAACACCCATGCGTATCATTCCTTTCCTTTAAGAACTTAACGTCGTTTCCCCCGAAGCTCCGCGCCGCCGAGGGCGAGGACGTAGGCCGCCGCCGCAAGAACCACCATCACAGGCCCCGTGGGCATGTTCCAGGCGTAGCTAACGGCAAGTCCGGCGATCACCAGCACCATGCACCAGAGCGCCGCCGCGATCATCATCGACCACAAATGGCGCATGAAGCACCCCGCCGTCGCCGCCGGGAGCGAAAGGAGCGCGATCACCAGGACAATGCCGACCACGTTCACCATCAATACAATGGTCAGTGCGATCAACACCAGGAGCAGGAGGTACATCCCCTTGACGCGGAGTCCGCGCAGCTCCGCGTGGCAGGCATCGAACGAAAGCGCCAGGAGCTGGTTGTAAAAAAGAACCGCCGGAACAAGAACCAGCGCGTCCAGCCCCAGCGTCCAATAAATTTCCGGTTTGGAGAGGAGGAGGATGTTGCCGAACAAATACCCCTGCAAATCCACATACCCCGGTGTTGCCGCGAGAAAAAGCAACCCCACCGACATGCCCAGTGCCCAGACAACGCCGATAATCGTGTCCTCCCGTTCGCTGGCGTACAAGCTTACCAGGCCGATAAGAAGCGCCGCCGCCACCGCCGCAATGGCCGCGCCGAGCATCGGCGTAAGAAACGTCCACCCCAATACACGGCTGCAATACAGCGCCATGCCGACTCCGCCGAGGATTGCGTGGGAAATCGCGCCCGCGATCGCCGTGATGCGCCGCGTAACGACCAAAGTCCCGACCACACCGAAGGGAATGCTCGCCAGCACCCCCGCCACCAATGCATAGAGGAGGAAGGGTGAATCCGGGTGCCATAAATCGCGCCAGAAATCAAGCATGGTCGCACCCTGTGTGTGATTCCGCCGGTTGGCGGTGTTCGCAGTCCTTGCAGACGCAGGAATGATCGTGCCGCACCATGTTCACTTTGTGGTGATACACCTCGTCGGCGGCGGCGGCGTCGAATTTATCGGCATCGTGGACGGCGACCTCGCGGTTCACGCAAATGACCCGTGAAATATCGCGGTTGACGAAGCCGAGATCGTGAGAAACGGTCAGAACGGTCATCTTCTTTTTGAGCTCTCCGAGGATTTGGTAAAACGCCTGTTCCGCGCCGGGATCGATGCTGGCGGTCGGCTCGTCCAAAAGCAGGAGGCTTGGGTCGCCGGCCAATGTGCGGGCGATCAACGTCCGTTGACGCTGCCCGCCGGAAATGGCCGAAAAGCTCCGGTTTGCCAAATCGGCGATGCCGAGCCGATCCAACGCCGCGAGCGCCGCCGCCTTATCCGCCTGCGAATAACGCCCGAAAAGCCCGGGACGGAGCCGCCCCATGAGGGCGACCTCCAGCACCGTTACGGGAAACGCCGCATCGAGCTGGTGGTACTGCGGCATATAGCCGATCCAGGGGCGCGCCTCCGCCGGAGAACGACCGAATATGCGGATTGTCCCCGCGCGGGGCGTGAGCAAACCGAGGAGGAGGCGCAGGAGCGTCGTCTTCCCCCCTCCGTTCGGGCCGATGATGCAGGCGGATTCGCACTCGTAAATCTCGAAATTGACATCGCGGAGAATCGGACGCCCCGGCTCGTAGGCGAATTCCACATTGCGCAGTTGAATCACCGGCTCGTGGTGTTGCGGACAGTCGCAAGTGGTGCTCACCGCAAAGCGTCCTTCAATACGCGCCCCATGTCGCGCAAATTGGCGGGCGCGTCGGCCGCGAGGGGGTCGAGGGGTACGACTTTGGCGCCCGTGCTCTCCGCCAGCGCGCGCGAAGCTCCCGGATTGAATTGCGGCTGTACGAAAATCACCTTCACTTTGTCGGCGCGCGCTTGTTTGGAGATGTCGGCCAGGTGCTTGGGCGACGGTTCGCGGCCGCCGAGCTCCACGGCGATCTGCCGCAACCCGGTTTCCCGCGCGAAGTACCCGAAGGCCCCGTGGTGCACGTAGAACGCCCGTCCCTTGAAGGGGGCGAGCTCCGCAGTGAGAAACGCGTGGAGTTCATCGAGCTTTTCACACAACGCCTTTTCGTTGGCGGTGTAAACGTCTTTGCCCGCCGGATCGATGCCGCGGAGGGCGGAGGCGATCTGCGATGCCATCTGTTTCAGGTTGTTCGTATCCAGCCAGATGTGCGGATCGAGCTCGTCGGTCGCATGGCTGTGCGCATGGCCATGCTCGTGGTCATGGGTGCACGCAACTTCCATCGGCTGGCGAGCGATCCCTTTGGAGACATCAAATGTCCCCACCTTGCTCGACGCAAGGGTGCGGAGGAGGTTTTTCTCGAACGGCATACCCGTGTAGAAGAACGCGCGGGAACGCGCCAACGCGCGCACATCGCCCGGCGTGGGGGAAAAGTCGTGCGGCGAACGCCCGTCCGGGAGGATCACGCTCACGGAAACCCGGTCGCCGCCGATCTGGCGCAGCAAGTGCCCCACCGGCGGAATCCCCGCCGAAACCGGAATCGGTTCGGCGGAAAGGCAGAACGCAGCAACCGTGCAAATACTTGCCAGCAGAAATTTTTTCATCGTGCGGCTTCCAATTCCGCGAAGCGCTGCCGGGCTTCGGCATACACGGCTTTGGCGTCGTAGTCGGGACGCGTTACGTCGCGCGGGGCGCAGAAAACCTCGAAAAGCTCATCCAACGGGCGGCGGATCACGGTGTGCGCCGCCATCAACGCCGCGCCGAGCGCCGCCGAATCGTTCACCGAAAGACGCTCCACCGGCGTTTGGAACACATCCGCAAGGATCTGCCGCAACGCCCGGCTGTTGGCCGCGCCGCCGGTTACCCGCAGGCGGGTGAAGTTTTCCCCCATCCAGAGGGAATGGCGTTCCATGGAGAGCGCCTGCGATTCGAGGAGGGCCCGGATCATCTCCTCCGGCCGCGCTTCTTTGACATCGAAGTTGTACCGAACTTGGGGTTTGAGAACCAACGGCGTGCTCTCCGGTTCGAAATAGGGGAGCATAAGCTTGCCGTGGTTGCCGGGGACGCTCAGTTCCAAACTCGTTTCATCGAAAAACGTCCATCCCACGCGGCATTCTTCGCGCATTTTTTCACGGGCGAGGGAGCCGTTGGTGAAGCAGATCAAACTCATAAATCCGCCGGCGGGGTTGCCGAAAACATGCCCGCACCCCTCCGGATCGGTCTTAAAATGCGTCATCCCCCCGAAGAACGTGTCGCTGGTCCCCAGGCTGATAACGGCGACGCCGGGCGTGCCACCCCCCACGCCGATCAAACTTGCCGGATTATCGCCCGTCCACGCAGTAACAGGGGTCCCCGCGCGGAGGCCGTAACGCTCGAAATAACACGCAAGACCGCCGACGATTGTGTTGCCCGCCACAGCGGGGGGCAGCTTCGCGGCCAGTCCCGGCGCGGTGAAATCGACGATTTCCGCATCCCACTGCAGCGTGTTCAAGTTCAGGAGGTTCATCCCCGCGCCGTCGCCGAAATCGATCGGCGCGACCGTCCCGGCGAGGACGGAGGCCATGAAGGAGCTGACCAGCTGGATGTGCGTTGTCGCCCTGTATGCTTCCGGCTCCGTTTTGGCGAAGCGGCGGATCTGCGGACCGGTGAAGCGCTCGATTGCGGGGGAACCGGTGTCGCGCTGCATGCGTTCGCCGAATTTTTTCTGGAGTTCGGCGCATTCGGCGCAGGTGGAACGGTCCATCCAGATCGGCGAGGTCTTGCGGGAGAGGGCGGGCGCGAGCTGCTGCGCAAGGCTTTGCACCGGATCGAGCGCGCCGAGAATCGCGGGAAAGCGGCCATTCAGATACACCGATCCATGCTGTTGGCCGGAGCCAGAAATACCCGCGACCTCCCCCAACGGGAGATTGTCCTTCTTCATCCGCTCCAGCAAAAGATCGAGCGCCGCGAGCCACATCAACGGATCGGCGTGTTTGACCAGCGGGTCGGCATGCGGGATGAATCCATTCGGCGCGTTGTATTCCGGGAGATCTTTCCCGTAGTTGACCGACGCGCCGCCGATCAGTTTCCCCTTATCAAGGTCGATCAGCACCCCCTTCAGCCCCTGCGTGCTGGAATCCAGTCCGAGAAAAACACTCATCGCGCACATCCCTTCCAAAAAGTATAATAACGTTTTCAGGAATTATAACGCCAAAAAACGAAATTTCAAGCACTTCGCGACCCTTATCTAAAACTTTGTCGCGCTTGTTTCCCAGGGATAGTGTAAGAGGTGTTCCGGCGGTGCGCATAGTTAAGAATGGAGCCGGATGAGGTATGCGAAAGAAAATCTTTCTTGGAAGCGATTCAGCAGGAGGACGAGGTTTCAGCGCTTGAGATCTATGAAACCTGCCGGCAACCGATCCTTCCATGCGGAAACGGCTGCCGGTTTTCGGCGGACGATTCCCGGGAAAGCCTTGGGAACATTTTCCCGCGGCTTTTTCCGGAAATTGTTTTGCCATTACTTGCCGTAATAGGCTTTCAAATAGAGATCCTTGATTTCGGAGATCAAGGGGTAGCGCGGGTTCGCGCCGGTGCATTGATCGTCGAAGGCTTTTTCCGAGAGAACATCCAACCGGGCGAGGAAGTCTTTTTCCGGGATGCCGAGCTCCTGGATCGACGCGGGAATCTGAAGCTCTTTCTTCAGTTTTTCCACGCCGTCGATCAGCGCTTCGACCTTCTGCTCCGGGGTCATGCCCGGCTTCGCGAAACCGAAGAACTCGGCGAGCATGCCATAGCGTTCCTTGGCTTCCGGACATTTGTACTGCGAGAATGTCCCCTGGCGCGTCGGCTTGTTGGTCCCATTGAAGCGGATGACGTGCCCGATGAGGAGCGCGTTGGCCAAACCGTGCGCGATATGGAATTCCGCGCCGAGCTTATGCGCCATGGAATGGCACAACCCCAGGAACGCGTTGGCGAACGCCATCCCCGCGATGGTGGCCGCATGGTGCACCTTCTCCCTGGCGCGTTCGTCGGAAGGGTTCGCGTAGCTTTTCGGCAGATACTTGAAGATCAGCCGCGCCGCTTCGCACGAAAGCGCGTTCGTATATTCGCTGGCCATGATCGAAACCCGCGCTTCAATGGCGTGAACCAGCGTGTCGAGTCCGCTGTGGGCGGTCAGGCCCTTGGGCATTTGCATCACCAGCTTGGTGTCCACAATCGCCATGTCCGGCGTCAGTTCGTAATCGGCCAGGGGGTACTTATTTCCCGTTTTTTCATCGGTGATGACCGCGAAGGGGGTTACTTCCGAGCCGGTTCCGGAGGTTGTCGGAATAGCGACCATCATGGCCTTCTGTCCGAGTTTCGGGAATTTGAACACCCGTTTGCGGATGTCCATGAAACGCATGGCGATGTCGTCGAACGGCACCTCCGGGTGTTCGTAAAGCATCCACATGATCTTGGCCGCGTCCATGGGCGAGCCGCCGCCGATGGCGATGATCGTATCGGGTTTGAACGCGATCATCCGCTCGAGCCCCTTGCGGGCGGTACCGATGGTCGGGTCCGGCTCCACGTCCGAGAAGACCTCGAACGTAATGTGCATATCCTCCAGGCAGCGGAAGAGATCGCCCAGCAGGCCGGAGTTGAACAGGAAACGGTCTGTTACGATGAAGGCGCGTTTGCGTTCGTCGTCGGCCAAATCCTGCATGGCTTCGTTCAGGCAGCCGTACTTGAAGTAGATTTTGGGTGGAACGCGGAACCAGAGCATGTTGTCCCTCCGTGCGGCGGTGGTTTTCATATTCAGCAAATGTTTGGGCGCGACGTTCTGGCTCACCGAGTTTCCGCCCCACGATCCGCAGCCGAGCGTCAGCGACGGATCGAGTTTGAAATTGAACACATCGCCGATCGCTCCCTGGCTGGAAGGCATGTTGATCAGTGTGCGGCAGGTTTTCATCTCCTCGCCGAAACGCCGGATCCTCTCGGCATTGCGCTGGTCGGTGTACAGCACGCTGGTGTGGCCGAGGCCGCCGAAGTTCAACAGCGTCTGCGCTTGTTCGAGCGCGCCGTCGAAGTCTTTTACCTTGTACATCGCCAGAACCGGGGAGAGTTTTTCCACGCTGAACGGGAAATCCACCCCAACACCGTCGGTTTCGCCGATCAGAACCTTGATGTAATCCGGCACCTTGATCCCGGCGAGTTCCGCGATTTTCACCGCGCTCTGGCCGACGATTTTGGCATTGAGTTTTCCGTCCACAACAATGACGGCGGCGACCTTGGCCGCCTCGGCGGGGTTGAGCATGTATGCACCGCGTTTGATGAATTCGGCCTTCACCGCGTCATAAATCGCTTCGACGACGACGACCGACTGCTCGGAAGCGCAGATCATGCCGTTGTCGAAGGTTTTGCTCTGGAGGACCGAGCTTACGGCCATTTCGATATCGCACGTTTCGTCCATGATCGCCGGGGTGTTCCCCGGACCGACGCCCAATGCGGGAACGCCGCTGGAATACGCCGCCTTGACCATGCCGGGTCCGCCGGTGGCCAGAATCATGCTGATGGCCGTATGCCCCATAAGATGCTGGCTCTGCGCAACGGTCGGGTTCTCGATCCACGCGATGATGTCCTCCGGTGCGCCGGCTTTTACCGCCGCCTTCAAGACGATCTCCGCCGCGGCGATGGTGCTTTTCCGGGCGCGCGGATGGGGACTGAAGATGATTCCGTTCCGCGTTTTCAGCGCCAGGAGCGATTTGAAAATCGCCGTCGACGTCGGATTCGTGGTCGGCACGATTCCGGCGATAATCCCCAGGGGTTCGGCGATTTTGATGATGCCGTAGGCTTCGTCGTACTCGATTTCACCGCAGGTTTTTTCATCTTTGTACTTGTGATAGACGTATTCGGAGGCGAAGTGGTTCTTGATTACCTTGTCTTCCACCACGCCCATGCCGGTTTCCGCCACCGCCATTTTCGCCAGGGGGATGCGCGCTTCGTTCGCGGCCATGGCCGCGGCGAGAAAAATCGCGTCCACCTTCTCCTGGGAGTACGTTGCGTACTTTTCCTGGGCACGCTGGACGCGCTCGATGATGGCGTCCAGCTCCGCGCGTTCCTGTTCCGGGTTTGCCGGCGCGGCCGGAGTTTTCTTTTCGACTGCTTTTGTCATACCCCACCTCCTTTGGCGTTGAATCGATCCATTTATATCGATATTTTTATATCGCATCGCGTACTATACGCCGTTTCCGGAAAAATGCAAGTCCCGCATTAAAAAAGTTCGGTATTTTTATATCGTTTCGATTTCCCGTAACGCATGGATGTGTTCGTAAAGGAAAAGGAGGGCCTTGGCGGCGGCTTGTTCGCGCACGGCGGCGCGGTCGCCGCGGAAACGGCATTCGCGGACGCGGCAGTCGTCGCCGACGCAAGTTCCGATGTAGACGAGTCCGACGGGCTTCTCCGGCGTTCCCCCGTCCGGACCCGCGATGCCGGTAACGGCGATGGAACATTGCACCCCTAAAGCGCACAGGGCGCCGCGCGCCATCGCTTCGGCACACGCGGCGCTCACCGCGCCGGATTGGGCGAGGAGGGATTCCGGCACGCCGAGTAAAGAACATTTAATGCGGTTGTCGTAGGCGATAACGCCGCCCATAAAAACAGACGAGGCACCGGGAACCGCGCACAGTTCCGCGCCCAGCAATCCGCCGGTGCACGACTCCGCGACGCCGAGAGTCAGGCTTCTTTCCCGCAGAACGCGCAAAAGGACAAGGGCGAGTTCCAGTTCTCCGCATTCGGGCAGGGGGCGTGCCAGGCGTTCGCGCAAGCGGGCAAGTTCACGCGCCGGCATCGCGGCGTCCGGGCCGGAGAAAAAAACGCGGCATCCGGCGGGGGAAGCGCAGTACGCCGCTTCGATTTCCGGAGGAAGTTCCAGCGCCAAAACCTCTTCTTCCACGCCGAGTTCGCCAATTCCCGCCGCCAGGAATCCGCATGTAAATATCCCGCCTTCCCCGGCCAGGCGCGGCAGCAGATGTTGTCGCGCCATCGGCTCGAGCTCGCGCGGCGGTCCGGGGAGGAGATATACGTCGATTTCCCGCCCGCCGAAAGATGCATGGAACGTCAGGCCGGGGGCGGAACCGACTTCGTTTGCAAGCGTCCCGCCCCCCGCAAACACTTGCGCCTGCCGGAAATAACGCCGGGGTGGGCGTTCGTCCGGGTGGCGGTTTTTCCAGCAATAGTGCAACCAGCCGCGCACCTCCGGCGATTCGACCAGGGTTTGCCCGAAAAACAAGGCGGCCGCTTCGCGTGTAACGTCGTCCCCCGTGGAGCCGAGTCCGCCGGTTACGAGGATCACGTCCGCTTGTTCCGCCGCGCGGGAAAAGGCACATAAAAGCTCTTCGGCACTGTCCCCTGCAACGTAGGAACAGGCGATTCCGGCGCCGGTTTCCGCCAGCACCCGCCCGAGGATCGCAAGATCCGCATTCGTCGTCGATCCGCGTAAAAGCTCGGTTCCCGTTGTAATTACTTCAATTCTGCGCATATCGTCCTCATTACTGTTCGACGCACTATACAGGAAAAGCGCTAAAAGTCAAGCTCCATATTGGCGAAGCGCGCACAACGGTGCTATAGTATGAAAAAAGACAAGGGGAATGTATGTCCAGTCCACCGTCGATGAAGGCGAAAATAAAGAAAACACTTTGGTTTGTCGTCAAACTCGGGATTGCCGTCGGGATCGTCGCGGTTCTTTTCGGGCGCAACCACAAGGAGATCCTGGAAAGCTTTCGGGGCTTCAACTTTTTCTGGCTGATTCCCGCCATGGCGCTGTACGCGCTGCATATTTGGATTTGCACCTGGCGCTGGTGGAAGCTTACGCGGGTGCTGAACTTGAGTATTTCCCGCGCCGAAGCGCTCTCGCTGACCATGCAGGCGTACTTTTTCTCCCTCGTACTCCCCGGCGGCGCCATCGGCGGCGATGTGGTGAAAATCGGCGTCCTCGCCAAACGCGCCAGCTCGGGAACCAAGCTCGAAGCGGCGTTCACTATTTTGATGGACCGCATCGTCGGCATGATCGCGTTGTTCAGCATGGCGCTTGTGCTCATTCCCGTCGCGATTCCCACACTGCTGAAAATTTCGTTGCCGGGCATCGAGCTTACCGATACGATGCGCTGGATGATGATCCTCGGCCTCATGGGACTCTGCGCGGCCGGATTGGGTGCTTCGATGGTGATTTTCTTCCATAAACCCCTGAAAAAGATTCCGCCGGTCCGCTGGCTGATGGAGCTTGGCGACCGTCTTTCCCGCGACGCGATCACGCGCATGACCACCGCCACCGATCACTACAGCCGCGCGTGGAAAACCACGCTCGGTATGACGCTCCTGGGCATTCCCGGCGTCCATTTGATGGTAACCGTGTCGTTCGGCTGTCTCCTTATGGGGCTGGGCGTGGAAACGCCGGGCATCCTCGCGGTTGTGGTGGCGATGACGATCGCCAATATCATCGGCCTTATTCCGCTCTTTCCCGGGGGCCTCGGCGGGCGCGATCTTACGTGTGTTACAATTCTCTCCGCCGCGGGCATGGCAATCGGGCCGGCCAAGGCGGGGCAGCTCTTGTACACGGCGCTGATTATCGCGTTCAATTTGAGCGGAGCGCTCTTCTTTCTCCTCGATCCGGGCCGCCGCCAGACACGGGAACTCCTCGAAAAAACCGAATAAGGGAACCGCATGCCGCCGGAGATGAATTTCAACCCCCGGAAAAAGCGCCTGCAAAAAGCGTTGGACCAGGGAGAATTCGTCCTTTTTTTCGAGCATTCCGCCCCGGCGCACGATACGGATGCCCTCGCCGCCGGGGACCGTCTCCGCGCGTTTGAGGAGGCGGCGCTGGCGGAAACATCGCTCAACTGCGCCCTGGCCATCACCGACAGCCCGTACTCCGCCGAGGCATGGCGCCCGGTGGAGCACGCGTTGGCCCTCGCGCCGGAAAACCGCGACCGCCACCTTGTGTATTTCAGCGGTTCCGGACTGAATGCGGAACTGACCAGCGAGCTTCTCCAGCTCGCCCGTGCAAATGCCCTGGCCAATATCGTCGTCGCCAGTGGAAATATTCGCGAGGCGGAAAGCCGGAAAGCTTCCCGCCGCCGCCCCCACGCCGACAGCGTCGAAACAATCGCCGAAGCGGCGGGACACGGATTTTTCACCGGTTGCGTTACGCATCCATTTTATTACACCCCCTGGAGCCTTTTGCCGCAATACCAGCGTTTGGTGCGGAAAATCGAAGCGGGCGCGTCGTTCGTCGTCGCGCAGGCGGGATGGGATATGCTCAAGCTCCAATCGCTCCGCTGGTATATGTGCGACCGCGAACTTTTTTATCCGACGGTCGCCCGGTTGATTCTCCTGACGCCGGAACGCGTCGAATCCATTCTTTCCGGCGGGTTTCCCGGTGTTGAAATCTCCGCCGACTTCCGCAAAGTTCTGATGGAGGAACTCCGTTTTTCCCGCACGCAGTTCGAGGCCGCGCAATACCGCCGCATCGAATTGCAGGTGGCCGGCTGCCGGCTTCTCGGGTTCAGCGGCGTTCAGCTCGTCGGAGTGGACCGCCCGGCACAGATCAAAATCGCGGCGGAACGAATCGGCGCGGCGCTGGCGGAGTTCAGCACGTTCGACGCGTGGCTCGCGGCCTACAACTCCCACCTTGCCAAGACGGAGATGGCCCCCGGGGGGGAACATTTTTACTTGTACGACCGCGTGCTGCACCGGTCGTATGTCGAGGGACACCCCGTTATGCGGAAACTGGGGCCGCCGAAGATTTCCGGCACGGAGAAATTTTCATTCTCCCTCCGTCGCTTTTTCTTCAAGAATGCGGAACAACAGCCGGCGGAACGCACGCTCCTCAAGCGCCTCCTTGTACGCTGCCGTGGATGCAAGCGCGCTTGCCGCCTCGCGGAGTGCGAATTCATCTGCCCGGAATGGTGCGCGAAGCGCCTGACCGGCCCCTGCGGCAACATCCGCGCGGACGGTTCCTGCGAACTCCCCGGCGCGGGCGAATGCGTTTTCCACAAAATCGCCCGTCGCGCCCACTGGCAGGGGAAGTTGGAGCAGAAAGACTGACTTGGGGAAAACCCCTTTCCCCGCGTATCGGGCTAATCTTCCTCCGAAAAATATACTTGGCAATCGGGGAGAAGCCCCACGGGGAGTTCGCTCCGGTCGCGGTAGACCGCGCATTTCGCGTGGCCTGAAAACAGGAGAAATACCTCCCGCGCGCTGCGGATCGCCGGGAGCGTGAGGGTGATCCGTTCCACCGCCGGGAGCGCCGTTGCCGGCGCGGGGACGCGCAGTACGCGCCGCGCACTTTCCGCCAGCGCCGGGGAGCCGGGAAAGAGCGATGCGATGTGCCCGTCCAGCCCCATTCCCAAAAGGACAATGTCCAGTTTTTCTGGCAGGAGCGCTTCATACTCCGTTGCGTCGCGCATCGGATACGTGTGCTTCCGGGGGATGGACAAAACATCCAGAAGCTCCTTCCGGAGTACGGCGAAGTTGGATTCGGCCGGGTCGCAGCGTTCGTCCACCTGATAAAAGCGCACCGCCTCCCACGGAATCGAGGTGTCGCGCGCCAGGAGGCGGAACAAATCCACCGGCGTTCGTCCGCCGGAAAACGCCGCATGAACAACCCCGCGCATCGCGGCGGCATGGCGCACCGCGCCGCCGAATGCCGCCGCCGCCGCGCAAATCATGGCGTGCGCGGTGGGGAACGAGAATTCCCGCATCATTCGTCCAGTTCCGTGATCCATTCGTGTCCGTTCCGCGCCAGGAGTTGCTCCGCTTCGCGCGGGGAGCTCCCGGGGGCGTAGGCGCACAGCGGCGAAAGGTTCGGATTTGTCCGCCACGTGTCGAGGACGGGCTGAAACAACCGCCAGGCCGTGGCGATGACGTCGCTGCGGATGAACAAGGTCTGGTCGCCAAGCTGGCAATCCAGCAGAAGCCGCGCGTAGGCGGGAAGGGGTTCTCCGCCCGATTCCGCGTAGTCGTAATTGAGCGTCAGAGCCCCCATGCAAAGTTTGGGACCCGGCTGTTTGGCTTGCAGCGTAAGCCCCATTCCTTCGGCGGGCTGCACCCGGAGGCGGAGAATATCGCGTTGGAGGTCGTGCGCCTTCAGCGGCGCGAAAATCGAGTGCGGCACCGGCTTGAAGACGACGGCGATCTCGCTTTCGCGCCGCGCAAGGCGTTTGCCGGAACGCAAATAGAACGGCACGCCGTGCCAACGCCAGTTGTCGATCCAGAAACGGAGGGCAACATACGTTTCCGTTTCCGAGGCCGGAGCGATTCCGGTTTCTTCGCGGTACCCTTTGTATTGGGCGCGGACGACCTCTTCGCCGAGATGCTCCGTGTCGAAGGGGCGGATCGAGCGGAGAAGCTTGAGTTTTTCGTCGCGGATCGCGGCGGCGTCGAACGCGGACGGGCATTCCATGGCGACCATGGAGAGCATTTCAAGCATGTGGTTTTGGAACATGTCGCGCAAGAGTCCCGCGCCGTCGAAATAGCCCGCGCGGGAGCCGACGCCGAGCTCTTCGGCCACTGTGATTTGTACCTGTTCGATGTAACGGAAGTTCCAGACCGGCTCGAAAAGGATGTTCGCGAAACGGAGCAGGAGGATGTTCTGCACCGTTTCTTTCCCCAGATAGTGGTCGATCCGGTAGATTTGCCCTTCGCGCAAATACTGGTGCAACCGTTCGTCCAGTACCCTCGCGCTTTCCGTGTCGTACCCGAAGGGCTTCTCGAAAACAACATGCCGCCAGGGGCCGCCGCGCCGTTCCTCCAGGAGTCCGGCTTCCGAAAGGCGCGGAACCACGTCGCCGTACAGCGCTGCCGGGAGCGCCAGGTAAAAGGTGCGCGGCAGGGGAGAGGACGCGCTGTCGAAACGGTCGAGGATTTCCCCGAGGCGGCGATAATCCGCTGGGGCATCGTATTGGAGCGGACAATATTCAATGCATTCCAGAAAGCGTACCCGTTCCGCGCCGTCGCCCCCTTCCAACACACTTTCCAGCTCGCGGTGGAAGGCGTTGGTGTCGTAAGGGTGCCGGGCGCAACCGAGAATCCGTGTTCCGCCGCCCAGGAGGCCGCGCCGGAAAAGCGCCCACAGCGCCGGGAAGAGTTTACGGCGCGCGAGGTCGCCCGACGCGCCGAAAATCACCATCACGCCGGCGGCGGCGTTTTGCTCGGAGCACAAGGTTTCCTGCCAGACGTTCCCCCCGCGTTTCACGGGTTACTTCCGGGTGAAGTTGACCGGGCAGATTTCGCCGAGGTTTTCGAACGTCTGCAACGTTTCCACCATGCGCAGCGCTTCGTCCACGCTGCGGACGAGCGGGAGGTCGTTGACCGTTTCGTGCCGGACGACGCCCGCCTTGTCGATCAGGAACCAGCCGCGAAGCGAGAGCTCGTTGTTATACAACAGATCGAATTTTTTGGTGATCGCCCTGTCCGCGTCGGAGATCATCGGATAGGCAACAGGCCCGATGCCGCCTTCATTGGCGGGCTTGTTCCGCCAGTCCTTGTGCGACTGGATCGAATCCACGGAAATACCCAGGAGCTGGACGTTCAGTTTGGCGAACACATCCGCCGCGCGGTTGAACGCGATCAGTTCCAGCGGACAGACCGGAGAGAAATCTTTCGGGTAAAAAAACAGCAGGACGTACTGTTTTCCCTGAAATTGCGACAGCGTGATCGGGGCGACATCGCCGTTGGCGAGAACCGCCTCGGCGGTGAAATCGGGAGCTTTTTTTGTGACCATGGACATATTCAATCCCTCCTGTTTGTTATTTGGGCCAGTCGGCGTGGAAAAACATTCCGCGCGGCTGATCGATTCGTTCAAAGGTGTGCGCGCCGAAAAAATCGCGCTGGGCCTGCACCAGATTGGTCGGCAGCGCGGAACAGCGCATGGTGTCCAGATACGTCAGCGCCGAACCCAGCGCCGGAACCGGCGCCCCCGACGCGGCCGCATACGCCGCGAGGCGACGGAACCCGGGCAGCGCCGAAGCGAGCTCTTCGCGGAAAAACGGAACATCCAGCAAATGTTCAATCGCCGGGTCCGCGGCGAACGCCGCGCGGATCGGTTCCAGCAACGCCGCGCGGATGATGCACCCGCCGCGCCACGCGCTTGCAATGGCCATGCCGTCCAGTCGCCAGGCGTATGTTTCCGACGCGGCGCGCAGCAGGGCGAATCCCTGTGCATACGCGGCGATTTTCCCTGCGTACAACGCGTCCGTCATATCTTTTTCCAGCGTATCCGGCGTCGGGAGCTCCGGCGGCGATTCCGCGATTTTCCAACGGAGCTCCGTTTCGTCGGAGGCTTGGCGGGCCATCAGCGCCGCCGCGAGCGTCGGCACGGGAACGCCGAGTTCCAACGCCGATTCCACCGTCCAGCGCCCGGTTCCCTTGCTTTGGGCCGTATCCCGGATGGAATCGACAAGAAACGTCCCTGTTGCCGGATCGGTGTAACGCAGAATTTGCGTTGTGATGTCTACAAGGTAACCTGCGAGTTTTCCGGTTTTTTGTTGTTCGAAAAACCGGGCGCATTCTTCGTTGCCGCGCCCCGCATGGCGCAACATCCAATACGCCTCCGCAATCAATTGCATGTCGGCGTATTCGATGCCGTTGTGGACCATTTTCACGTAGTGCCCGGAGCCGCCGTGCCCCGTCCAGACGCAGCACGGCGCACCGTCGGCGGCGCGCGCGGCGATGGGCGGCAGCAGGCCGCGCAGCGCATCAAGAGTTACGGCATCGCCGCCGGCCATGATTGCGGGGCCGTGGAGCGCCCCTTCGGCCCCGCCGGAAATGCCGCAGCCCACCCACGCGACGCCGAAGGATGCGAGTTTCCTGCAACGGCGTTCGGTGTCGCGGAAGTGGCTGTTGCCGCCGTCGATGAGGGTGTCGCCGGGGGCGAGAAACGGAGCGAATTCATCGAGCACCGCGTCGACCGCGTCGGCCTTGACCATCAGGATGATCCGGCGGGGCGCGGCAAGCGCGGCGACGAGTGCGGCGGGGGTGTCGGCGGGGATGATTCCCGCTTTTTCGCCGTTTTCGTCCATAAAATGCTTTGTCGCGGCCCAAGTCCTGTTGTACACGGCGACGGAGAAACCGTGTCCGGCGAAATTCAGCGCCAGGTTGGCCCCCATGACCGCAAGGCCGACGATTCCGACGGAGCAATTCCCTTCGGATACCGCCGTGGCGGAACAAGGTGCCGGAATCAGCGCGGCGCGCGCTTCCGGGGAGAGGGCGAGATGGTGGTGATAGAGAATTTCGAGCGCCTCATCCAGGTGTTTCCGCTCGCCGCGCGCATGAAGATCGCGCAAATGATCGAGGACGCGCCCCATGCCGTGCGGAATGAGCGCCTCCATAATGAGGCTTTCCTTGTAGGATCCCGGCATGCGCGCCCCCTTTCTTTGTTAACCGGCACTACAATACTGCCGAGTGCGTTTTTTTTCAAGCGGTCGCCGGCGCGGGGCTTGTTAATTTTAAAAAATGCGCTAGATTATCGACACGGACGTATTGCATCAACCAGTCGGAGTGTACCATGAAATTGTTTGGCTGTCTTGCGGGCGCGCTTGTCTGCGCCGTATTGTTTCTCGGGGGCGGCTGTGCCCATGAAGTTGTGATCCCCGAAGTTCTCCAACTGCCGCAGGGGGGGAAAGTCTACACCCGCCATAGTCTCTGGTTTGAGGATGCCGACAAAATAAGCTGCCTGAATATCCAGCGCGGCCGCATCCTTCCGCTCGGCACGGAGGTAACGCCTGTTTATGCCGATGAGTCGGAGCTTAAATTCACCGACGCTTCGGGCAACCATTTCCGCATCCTTTTCGATCCTTCGCTCCGCATGATGTCCATGCGCGAATTCATCCTCCAGACTTTCACGCTTGTTCCGCCGGGGGAAATCCTCAAAGGTATTCCGGAAAACACCCGGCGCATGATTCAAGAGGGAACCGTCGCTCCGGGCATGACGCGCGCGCAGGTTCTCCTGGCCTACGGACCGCCGCCGGCTATACGCACGCCGCTCCAAACGTGCGCCACGTGGATTTACTGGCTGGCGCCCAACGCCTCGATCCGAGTCAATTTTTCCGGCGATACGGTGCGCGACATTCTCAATCCCAACCAGCCCTGACGCCGAAATGCCTGCGGCGTTCACCCCGGAAGAGTTGCACCTTGCCACGGGCGGCCGGTTCCTCGGAACGCCCGCCGCCGTGTGCGGCGTCTTCACGGATACGCGCGCGCCGGAGTGGGGCGGACTCTTTGTCGCCTTGCGCGGGGAGCGTTTCGACGGGCACGACCACCTGGCCGCCGCCGCCGGTGCCGGGGCGGCCGTGCTGATGATGGAGGAATGCGAGGCGGAGCGTTTCAGCCTTGCGTGGAACGTCCCGGCCCTCCTCGTCGCCGATACATTGAAGGCGTACCAGGCGCTTGCAATGTTCCACCGGCGACGCTTCGATGTGCAATTGATCGCGCTCACAGGGAGCGTCGGCAAAACCAGCGTCAAGGAAATGCTCCACGCCATCGCCGCCGAAGCCGTCGGCCCGGACGCGGTTCTCGCCACGGAAGGGAACACCAACAACCAAGTCGGCGTTCCGCAGAATCTTTTGCGCCTCGAAGCGCGCCATAAACTAATTGTTCTTGAAATGGGGACCAGCTCACCCGGGGAAATCGAACCCCTTTCGCGCCTGGCCATGCCCGATGTGGCGCTGGTCAACACCGTTGCGCCGTGCCATCTGGAAAAACTCGGTTCCCTCGCGGGGGTTGCGCGTGAAAAAGCGATGGTTTACGCCGGATTGCGTCCGGGGGGGACGGCGATCTTTCCGCCCGACGCGCCGGAGGCGGGAATTCTCCGCGCGGCGGCGACCGGGCACACACAGCGCACCTTCGGCGTGGCGGATTGCGATTTCCGGGCCACCGACTATCATGGAACGACGGAGGAGGCGCAATTCACCCTCCATTTTCCAGATGGCTCCGCATTTCCCATCCGCTGGACGCTCGCGGGCGAACACCAGGCGCGGAACGCGGCGGCGGCCGCCGCCGCCGCGTACAGCCTCGGCATCGCGCCGGAGACCATCGTCGCCGGGCTTGCAAAAACAACAATTCCCGGCATGCGGATGCAGCGGACAATCCGCAACGGCGCAACATACTGGAACGATGCGTACAACGCCAGTCCGGAGAGCATGAAGGCGGTTCTCCGCCAGATGACGTCCACGGTTCCGCAGGAACGTCTCGTTCTCGTCCTCGGCGACATGCTTGAGCTCGGTGCGGACGAAATTTCTCTCCATGCCGGAGTCCTCGCCGCCCTCCGTGCGTGGGCGCCGCGTGCGCGTCTTCTTCTTGTCGGCGAACGGATGCGCCGGGCGCTGGAGCAAACCCCCTTTCCGGGCGTAGTCCGCACGGTCGGCACATCGCGTTTCGCCGCGCCGGAACTCGCCGACCTGGTCCGTCCCGGCGACACGGTGCTTCTGAAAGCTTCGCGCGGGACGCGTCTGGAACGCGCCCTTTTTCCGGAACGGACAAAGTTCCTCCAAAGTCCGGAATTTCTTGCCCTCCTGGAACCTTTGACGCTCGACCGGGTTTCCGGCGATGCGTTTCCCGTCTGGGAGGTTACCGAGGATTCGCGCCGGGCGTGCGAAAACGCAATTTTCGTCGCCATTCCCGGCGCGAAGGCCGACGGAATGCATTATGTGGAGAACGCGTTGGACAACGGGGCCAAGCTTGTCGTCGCGCGGGAGCTCCCCGCAAAGCGCCGCCCCGGCGTGGGCTACCTTGCCGTGAGCGATCCCTATTATGCGCTCGCACTTCTCCAGCAGGCGTTTTACAACTTTCCCGACCGCCGCCTCCGCTTGCACGCGGTTACGGGGACAAACGGGAAGACGACCACCGCGTTTCTCCTTGGTAGCCTCCTTCCGAACGCGGGATTATTGAGCACCGTGGAGTACAGGATCGGCAGGGAACGGTTGGATGCCGACCGCACGACCCCCCCCGCGCGGCGCTTCTTCCAGCTCCTCCTCGCCATGGCCGAAGCGGGGTGTGAAGATGTGATTCTGGAGGCCTCCAGCCACGCCCTCGACCAACACCGCATGGGCGCCGCGCGGATGCGTACGGCGATCTTCACCAACCTGACGGGCGATCACCTCGACTACCACGGCGATATGGATACGTATTTTGCCGCCAAGGCCCGCCTCTTCACCGAATACCTTGCCCAAGACGGAAAGGCGTTTCTCAACGCCGAGGATCCGGCGGGGCTTCGCCTCGCGGCGCCCGTCCCGGAAGGCAAATGCCGCCTTTTCGGCGAAGGATACGGATTGTGCGTGGAAAAACTCGACGCATCGGGCTGCGCGTTCACTCTGGACGGCGTCCCCTATCGCTCCACGCTCGCGGGACGGTACAATGTACTGAACCTCGCGGGGGCGGTTCTCGCAGGAGCGGCGCTCGGCTTCAACTACGCCGCGCTGCAATCGGCCGTGGCCGATCCGCGTGTTCCCGGCCGCCTCGAGCGCATCGACCTCCCCTCCGGCGCGGTGGCGCTGATCGACTATGCCCACACCGACGACGCGCTTTGCAACGTGCTCGCCGCATTGCGCCCCCTTTGCTCCGGGAAATTGACCGTCGTTTTCGGCTGCGGGGGCGACCGGGACCGGAGCAAGCGTCCGCGCATGGGGCGCGTCGCAGCTTCGCTGGCCGACTGCGTGATTTTGACCAACGACAACCCACGGAGCGAAACCCCGGAAACGATTCTCCGCGAAATCGCTTCCGGCGCGCCCGCGTTCCCTTTCATCCTGGAGCCGGACCGCCGCCGGGCGCTCCGGATCGCACTGCAAGGCGCCCGGGCGGGCGACCTCGTGCTGATCGCGGGAAAAGGACACGAATCGACGCAGGAGATTTCCGGCGTTTTCCACCCCTTCAACGACCGGAACGCGGTCGAACAACTGATTGGAGAAATGAATATATGAAGTATTTTTCGCGTACCCTGCCCCTTTTGGCGGTTCTTCTGCTTGTCCTCGCCGGCTGCCGCACCATGAAGCTGGAGGCGACGCCGGCGATCGACGGCGAAACGCTCCCCGACGGCCGTCCGATCACGTACCGTTTCAAGGCCGAAAACTGGGGTCTTTTTCTCTTCAACTGGCTCCCCGTCGCCACGGGAAACCCCAATCGCCCCAACGCGGGGGATTACTACATGGGGTCCGATTGGCTGCATCCTTCGCCCATCAAGGCACAAATCAGGAAGGAGGCGCGCCACCTGAAGGCGGGAGAGGTTGAATTCACGGAACAGACGGAACGCGAGACCGGAATGTTTTCCCTTTGGTTGGTCTGGCTCCGGGTCATTCAAGTCAACGCGGTCGCCGTGAAACCGGCGGGAAAGGAAAAACCCTGATGGAGAACAACAATATTTCCAGGAACTTCGTTCCGAACAACCACGATTTCATCGCCACGGACGCCTGGCGTATTTTGCGGATCATGGCGGAGTTTGTCGATTCCTTCGGCGTAATGGGCAAACAGCCGGAAAATCTGGTCGCCGTCTTCGGTTCGGCCCGGACGCCGCCGGGAGAACCGTCGTTCGAAGAAGCCAAAGAAACGGGCTCTTTGCTTGTAAAGAACGGCTACGGCGTCATCACCGGAGGCGGCTCCGGGATTATGGGCGCGGCCAATTGGGGGGCGCGCGACGCGGAGGGCGTTTCCATCGGGCTGAACATCGAGCTTCCGCACGAGCAGCACCCGAACAAGTACCAGACCGCGGGTATTTCGTTCCACTATTTCTTCACCCGTAAAGTCTGTTTTTTGAAATACGCGCTGGCGGTCATTGTTTTTCCCGGCGGTTTCGGCACGTTCGACGAGTTTTTTGAAGTGATGACCATGATGCAGACCGGAAAAATCAACCGTGTTCCCCTTGTTCTGGTGGATAAAAAATTCTGGGCGGGCCTGATCGAATGGATGAAGAAGATGCCGCTTTCCCGCAGCCTGATCGCCGCGGAGGATTTTGAATTGTTCAAGCTGGTCGATACGGGCGAAGAAGCCGTCGAATACATCAAGCAATGCCACCGGTTCGGCATCCGCGGCACGGTGATGTAACAAAAAGGAAAAAATGCAACACGCTTTTGCATAATTCCGTCCGGCATGCTATAGTAACGAATGTCTTTATTTTTGCAACCTTAAACAGAACAAGGGAGTCATATTGTGAGTTATACTGTGCTCGTGTTCGTGAAACAGGTTCCCGATACCCAGAACATCAGCGGCGACGCGATGACGCCGCAGGGTACGGTGAATCGAGCGGCCCTCCCCACGATCTTCAATCCGGAGGACTTGAACGCGCTGGAGCTTGCCCTTCAGCTCAAGGACCGTTTCGGCGCCCGCGTCGTGGTCGGCACCATGGGCCCCCCGACGGCGTCGGCGGTTCTCCGCGACTCCCTTTTCCGCGGCGCGGATGAGTGCGTTCTTCTGACGGACCGGGCGTTCGCGGGCGCGGACACGCTGGCTACGAGCTACGCATTGAGCTGCTGCGCGAAAAAACTCGGCAAATTCGATTTGATTCTTTGCGGCCGCCAGGCGATCGACGGCGATACCGCGCAAGTCGGCCCCCAGCTGGCTGAAAAGTTGAACATCCCGCAGATCTGTTACGTCGAGGATGTGGTGGATTTGACCGCGAAAAAGGTTACCGCCAAACGCGCGATCGAAGGCGGCCACGAAGTTTTGACCGCCACGCTCCCCTGCCTTCTGACGGTGATCGAAGGCAACGAGCCGCGCCCGATGGCCGGCAAACGCATCATGAAGTACAAGCGCGCCAAGACGCCGACGGAAGTCGCCAAGGGCCACGCCGATGCGAACTACACCGATGCCGAACAGATCGCCGCCGAAATTGAAAAACTTCGCGCCCGCAATCTGCTGATCCACGAATGGAGCGCCAAGGACGTGGATGCCGACCTGGAACGCACCGGACTCAAGGGTTCGCCGACCAAGGTCAAGAACATTCAAAGCGTCGTCCTGACCGCCGGCGAAGCCAAATCGGTCATGCCGACCGATGAAGGTATCGGCCTCCTGATCCATGAACTTATAACCGACCACACCCTGGGGTAAGCGATCATGTCCGAAAAAATTGGGAACGTCTGGATTTTCATTGAGCAGGAAGGCGGCAAAATTGCCGACGTCAGCCTGGAATTGGTCTGCAAAGGCCGCGATCTTGCCGCGAAGCTCGGCGTAAAGACCGAAGCGCTTCTCCTGGGCGACAAGCTTTCCGGCTGCGTGGATACTTTGTACAGCTACGGCTGCGACACGGTGTATCTTGTCGAGGACAAACGCCTGGAACCTTTCACGGTTCTTCCGTACGCGCGCATCATCGTGGATATGATCCGCGAACACAAACCGAACATTCTCCTCTTCGGCGCGACGATGAAGGGCCGGGAACTCGCGCCGCGCGTCGCCTCCGAAAAACTCGCCGGACTCACCGCCGACTGCACCGATTTGCAGATCGACGATTTCGACGACAAGGCGAACGGCAAGTTCTACAAGAACAAGCTCATGCAGATCCGCCCCGCCTTCGGCGGCAACATTATCGCCACCATCGTGAACACCTGGGACGATCCGCAGATGGTTACCGTGCGCGAAGGCGTGATGAAGATGGATGCGCCCGATGCTTCCCGCAAGGGCAAGCTCGTCAAAATCGCCCCGAAGCTCGACGACGCGGATACCGTCATCCAGGTTCTCGAACGTGTCCGCGCGGACAAAGAGGTAGACCTCAAGGGCGCGCAGATCATTGTTTCCGGCGGCTACGGCGTCGGCAGCAAAGAAAATTTCAAGCTGATCCGCGACCTCGCCGATGCGCTCGGCGGTGAAATCGCCGCCTCCCGCGCGGCGGTGGACGCCGGCTGGATCGACCATGACTACCAGGTTGGCCAGACGGGCGTTACGGTCCGTCCGCGGTTGTACATCGCCTGCGGCATCTCCGGCTCCGTGCAGCACACGGCGGGGATGAAGGAATCGAAGAAGATCATTGCAATCAACAGCGACCCGAACGCGCCGATTTTTTCCGCGGCGCACTACGCGATCGTCGGCGACCTGAACGCGGTGATTCCCAAAATGATCAAGGCCTTCAAGGCAAAAGCGTAAGGAAGAGAACAAGCCATGGCTAACTTTTACAAAGACAATCAGGACCTCCTGTTTACGCTGAAATCGCTGGATCTGGATGAAGTGGTTTCCTTGCGCGAAGACAATTACAACCTTGCCAAGGAGTTTGACCTTGCGCCGACCGATCTTGCCGACGCGCTGGATAACTACCACCGCACCCTTGAAGTCATCGGCGAGATCTGCGGCGACAACATCGAGCCGCGTTCGCGGCAGGTGGATCTTGAAGGTCCGGATTTCAAGAACTTCACCGTAACCTACCATCCGCTCACGCAGAAAAACCTGCGCGACCTCAAGCAGTCGGACGTGATGGGCGTGATGCTTCCGCACCGTTACGGCGGGATGAATTTCCCGGTTACGGTCTATACGATGATGACCGAAATGGTTTCCCGCGCGGACGCTTCGCTCCAGAACCTCTTCGGCCTCCAGGACATTGCTGAAACGATCTGCGAATTCGGGAACGAAGAACAGCGGCAGGAATTCCTTCCCCGCTTCGCCACCGGCGAAGTGGACGGTTCCATGGATTTGACCGAGCCGGATTTCGGCTCCGACCTCCAGTCCGTCCGCCTCCGCGCGTGGCAGGACGAGAAGACCGGCCAGTGGTATTTGAACGGCATGAAGCGCTTCATCACCAACGGCTGCGCCAAGGTGCACCTGGTGCTCGCCCGTTCCGAAGATGGGACCTCCGACGGGCGCGGTCTTTCGATGTTCGTCTGCGAAGCGGGGCCGAAGCTGGTCGTCCGCCGGATCGAGGATAAACTCGGCATCCACGGCGTCGCGACGTGTGAACTCCAGTACAACGACGTTCCGGCCCAGCTTTGCGGCAAGCGCCGCTTCGGGCTGATCAAGTACGTCATGAGCCTGATGAACGGCGCGCGCGTCGCCATCAGCGCCCAAGCGCTCGGCATCGCCGAAGCCGCGTACCGCGAAGCGAAGAAATACGCCGCCGAGCGCGAGCAGTTTAAGAAATCGATCGATCAGTTCCCGGCGGTGTACGATATGCTGTCGAGCATGAAGATCCGCATCACGGCGGCGCGTGCGCTTCTGTACGAAACGACGCGCGCGGTGGATCTGCGCAACGGCTGGAACCACCTGGTCGATTCGGGCAAGGACATCTCCGCCGAGGCGAAAGCCAAACAGAAGTATTACAACCGTGTGGCGGCCGTCCTGACCCCGATGTGCAAAGCGTTTGCGACGGAAATTGCGAACTCCGTTTCGTACGACGCAATCCAGATTCACGGCGGAACCGGTTTCATGCGCGACTTCAATGTCGAACGCCATTACCGCGACGCGCGCATCACGAACATTTACGAAGGCACCACGCAGCTTCAGGTCGTCGCAGCCATCGGCGGCGTGATCCAGCGTGACAACGACACGCGCATCAAGGAACTGGCGGCGATTCCGCTTACCGGCAAGCTTGAACGCCTTCGCGACCAGGTGATGAAACTGCACCAGCGCCAGCTTCAGGCGGTAACGTTTGTGGCGGAAAAGAAGGACCCCGCCTACCACGACCTCATGGCCCGCAGCCTGGTCGAGATGGAGACGATGGTCTTCGTCAGCTTGCTCCTTCTCCGCGACGCGTCCAAATGCGAAAAGCGCGTGGCCCTCGCCGAACGCTATGTGCTCGATTCGCTCACGGCCTTTGAACAGCGCTTCCTGCGTGTGATGTCCAACGACCTAGCGTTGATCGACAACCATCGCGATATCATCGATTACTAAAAATTGTGGCGCGCGGCGCATCCGGTATCCCGGATACGCCGCGCTTTCCACCACTGAAAGGGACACCATGAACAACCAGACTCTGGCCCGTGCCAGAAAAATCATCACCGATCCGCAGATTCTTTCCGTGGTCGCCGCCAAGCGCGCCAAGCAGCTGGCGTTCGGCGCCCGTCCCATGATCAAGTGCGACGAACAAAATCACCTGGACGTGGCCCTCCTGGAAATCGCCGAAGGCCTTCTCGACTACGAGATCGGCGCCGACGGCGAAGCCGAAATTCCGGCCGAAACACCCGCCCTTTGAACACAATGAAACCGCAAGTCGCCATCATCATGGGGAGCAAAAGCGATCTGGAAATCGTTTCCGGCGCTTTTGCCGTTTTGGATCGTTTCGGCGTCGCCTACTCGGCGCGGGTGCTTTCGGCGCACCGCACGCCGGGCGCGGCGGTGGAATTTGCCGCCGGCGCGGCGGATGCGGGTTTCCGGGTCATCATCTGCGCGGCGGGTATGGCCGCACACCTCGCGGGGGTTGTCGCGGCGCATACCACGCTCCCGGTGATCGGGATTCCCGTGGCGTCGGAGCCGTTCAAGGGGCTTGACGCTTTGTTGAGCACGGTGCAGATGCCCCCCGGCATTCCCGTGGCAACGGTTACCGCAGGCAAAGCGGGTGGAAAAAACGCGGCGTTGTACGCCGTTTCCATCCTGGCCCTTGCCGACACACGCCTGGCTGCCGCGCTGAACGATTTCCGCGCGGAGCAGACCGAAGAGGTTCTCCGGGCGGATGCGGAATTGCAGGAAACGCTCCGTAAGCAGGGTTAAGCGCATCAAATCCCCCGGGAAGGAGACGCTTTGATTGCACACGTCATTGTCAATCTTTCGCTGGACAAGGCGTTCGATTACCGCATCCGGGCGGAGCATTTGAGCGAAGTCGGCATCGGCTCGCAGGTGCTTGTCCCGTTCGGGCGTTCGACGCGCACGGGGTTCATCCTCAGCCTTGCGGAACAAAGCGCGTTCGGGGCACTCAAAGAACTCCTCGGTCCCGTGCCGGGAAAAACGCGAATTCCGGAAAAACTCATCGAACTGGGCAACTGGATTGCCGACTACTACATTTGCAGCCGCGAACAGGCGATACGCGCATTGCTCCCGGGCGCGGTCCGCAACGGGCGGATCAAACCGGGTTTTGAGCGCTTCTGCCGCCTCCTCGACCGCGCCTCCGCCGAGCGGCATGTGTTGGAGCATGCCGACGATGCGCGCGCCGCCGGACGCCTGCGCCTCCTGAAACTCCTGCTGGTGGAGGATGAATTGCCGTACGACACCGCGCTTGCGGAGTCGGATGCGACGCCGTCGATGCTTGCCACCCTTCTGAAGCATGAGTTTCTTGAGGTCGTGAAACGGGAAAAGGATCGCGATATCTTCGCGGAAAGCACTGCGATCCGCAGCGAACCCATGGAGGCGTCGGTGGAACAACGTGCGGCACTCGATGCGTTTCGTTTACTTCTCGACGCGCCGGACGAAAGCCGGGTGCTTCTTCTGCGCGGCGTTACCAATTCGGGGAAAACCGAAGTGTACCTCCAGGCGATCGCGGCGGTTCTCGCGCGCGGAGAATCGGCGATTATGCTTGTTCCGGAAATAGCGCTCACGGCACAGACTGTGCGGCGTTTCCGCGCCCGTTTCGGCGACAGCCTCAGCGTCATGCACAGCCGGCTGACCGAAGCGGAACGCTTCGATCAATGGCATAAAATCAGCCGTAACGAAGTCAATATCGTCATCGGCGCCCGTTCGGCGCTTTTCGCCCCCTTCAAAAATCTCGGATTGATTGTCGTGGACGAAGAGCACGAGGCAACGTACAAGCAATCCGAATCTCCGCGGTACCATGCGCGCGATGTGGCGGTTATGCGGGGGAAGCTGGAGCGCGCGGTGGTGATCCTCGGTTCGGCCACTCCTTCGGCGGAGAGCGAGCGCAATGTCGTGCTCAAAAAATACCGCCTTGCCGAGATGAAGCAGAAGGTGGAGGAAAAGCTTGATCCGGTCATCCGCGTGGTCGACCAACGCCTCGCGGGGCCGCCGGAGCCCGGGAAAGCCAACTACTTTTCACGCATCCTCATCGAAGCGGTGCGCGACCGCCTCGCACGCGGCGAACAGTCCATCCTTTTTTTGAACCGGCGCGGCTACGCACGGGTGATGGTCTGCGATCATTGCGCTTTCGAAGCGCGCTGTGCGGATTGCTCCGTCGCCTACACCTATTCCCGGCAACGCGAAACATTGGCCTGCCACTTGTGCGGCAATGTTTTGGCGGCCCCCGCGCGCTGTCCGCAGTGCGGCGCGCCGGACATCCGTTACGCGGGCGTGGGGACGGAGAAAATTGAAGCCGCCGCCGTTGCCCTTTTCCGCGATGCGCGGGTCGGCCGCATGGATTCGGACACCATGCGCAACCCCGCGGATTACGAACGCGTCCTCGATCGTTTCCGGCGCGGCGAACTGGATATTCTGATCGGTACGCAGATGATCGCCAAAGGGCTGCACTTTCCCAACGTTACGCTGGTCGGGCTCATCAACGCCGATCTGGGGCTTTCCATGCCCGATTTCCGCGCGGCGGAGCGCACCTTCCAGCTCATCACCCAGGTGGCGGGGCGCGCGGGACGCGGCGATGTGCGCGGCGAAGTAATCCTCCAGACCCACAACCCGGAAAACGACACCATCCGCCTTGCGGCGGAGCTCGATGTCGCGGGATTCAGCGCGTTCGATCTGGAATTCCGGGAGATGCTCGATTACCCTCCGTTCTCGCACCTTTTGCTTGTGCATTTTCGGGGACCGGACGAAGCGGATGTCGTCGCGGAGGCGACCCGTTATGCCGAGGAGCTCCGTCCCTTCTGTTGCGACCGCATCCGCATGACGGGGCCGGAACCCGCCCCGATCGAGCGGATCAAGGGGAAATTCCGTTATCTTATCATGCTGCGAGGCCAGGCGTTCGGACAACTCCGCCGCCGCCTGCGCGAGCTGGTGCTGCATAAAGAAAAATCAAACACCGTGGAGGTTTACGCCGATGTCGACGCTCTCTCGCTTTTGTAAAGATCATCCGGGCCGCGCCCTTGCGCTGCTGCTGCTTATCACGGCGGTGCTCTATTATCCGGCGTTGCGCTACGATTTTATTTTCATGCTCGACGATGGGTTTTACGTAACGAGCAACCGTTTCATTGTCCCCTCCTGGTCCAACTTTGTCCACTTGCTGAAGACGCCGGTGCTCGGGTTGCACACGCCAATTCCCTCGGCAAGCTATATGCTCGACTATGCATTGGGGGGGAAAAATCCCTTTTTCTTCCACCTCCAGAGCATTCTTCTGCACCTGGCGGGAGTGGCGCTTGTCTTCTCGCTTTTCCGCAAACTTCGCATTTCTGGTGCCGCTGCGTTCTTTCTGGCGCTTTTTTACGCCATTCATCCGCAGCGGATCGAATCGGTCGTCTGGATTTCGGAACGGAAGGATATGTGGATGGCCATTTTTTTCTGGAGTTCCACGCTTCTTTATCTGTCCGGAGGAGCCAAAGGACGCATCGGAGCATTCCTTTGTATGTTCGGCACGCTTCTTTGCAAGCCCATCGGCATTTTTCTTCCGGTGATCTTTTATCTTCTCGATACGATCCGCCTGCGCCGCTGGAAGCGGAGCCGGAGCGAATGCCTTATGCTCGTTCCCTATTGTGCGCTCAGCATTTTTTTCCTCTTGTGGCGGGCGGCGCTTGTTGCCGGAGGCGCGACAAATCTTGCCAAGGGAGGCATCCAGTGGGGGATTTTTCTCCGCAACGGTTTTCTCTATCCGGGCAAGATGCTTCTGCCGCTTGATCTTGCGCCGATCTATCCGTACACGGCGTTCACTCCGCTTTTTATTGCCGGACTTGTGGCGGCGGCTTTTGTTACGGCGGGGGGGCTCCTTTGGGCCTGGCGGCGCTGGCCGAAGCGGATGCTCTACCGGGTGCTTCCGCCGCTGCTGGGGATGTACGCGTTGCTTTCGCTGGTTATGGGTATATTTCTTTTCAGCAATGCCGAGTTTGCGGACCGGTACTCGCTTTTGCCACATGTTTTTTTCCTGTTGCTGATCGGGCTGAACCTCCGTTGGATCCGGCGGCGAAGTTTGCGTTTGCTCCTTGCCTGCGGGTACGCGGGAATGCTTTTTTGTTTGAGTTTCTGGTACATGCCCGTTTGGGAAAACAGCAATACCCTGTACAGCTATTCCTGCGATACGCCGAGCCCGAACCGGCAGGCGCTCTTTTCATACGCCGCCATGAAATTCGCGGACAACGATGTTGACCAGGCGATCGAAATCATCTCGCATCCGCGTGTTGCAAACTATGAACCGGCGGTTATTCTCCGTACATTTTTTACGGGAATGCGGAATCAGGACATGGCCCTTTTGCGAAAAATAGATACCCCCGATGGACATAAGGTTTTACTTACGATAAAATTGAATCTCCGCATCCAGCTCGGCACCGCATTGGGCAACGATGCGTTGCGACGCGGGGATCCGGAGGGAGCGATTCTTCATTTTGATCAACTCCGCGCCGACTGTGCCGAAGATCCGTTTTTCGAGGCGTTCTACGCCGGCATGGTCGCGTTTCTCCGCAAAGACCGCGCGGAAGCCGAACGGCAGTGGAAAATCGCCCTGAAGTATGAGCCCAACGACGAAATACTTCTCCTTAATTTGGAACGCCTGCGCAAGCCATGAACGAAACGGAACTGACCGGACTCGTCATCACCGAATGCCGCGCCATCGAAAACGCCCTGCGTGAACGCGGCGCGGAGGGCAGTGGCCTGCGCGAGCTTGTCGAGTCCAAACCGGAACTCCTGACGGAGGAGGCGCGCACCCTCCTCCGTTGGATCGGCGGCATCCGCAACCGCGTGGCGCACGAAGGCATGCCCGACGACGGGGCGTTTGACGATGTGTTTTTCGCGGAAAGCTGTCGCGCGGTACGCGCGGAGCTGGAAATTCCGGTCGTACCGTCCACGCCGGAAGAAAATACGCCGGAGCCGGCTGTCGTTCCGGACGCTCCGGAATTTCCCTGGCACTGGATTCCTCTTCTGCAGTGGGCGGCTTTGGGGCGGTTGCTTTTTCGGGCGCTCGTGGGGGCGCGTACCGCGATTTTCGGCATGTTTCTCGGCTTGGAGGCGGCGGTGCTGGCCTTTTTTCCCGACTGGCGCCCTGCCGCCGCCGCAGCGTTTGCGACGGCGTACGGACTCGGACTGATCGAATTCCCGGCCCGCCGGCCTTTTCGCTGGATGCTCTGGATTCCGGGGATGAACTTTGTTTATTTTGCGTTACGCGTCGCGTTCTGCATCCGCTGGAAATGCGCGTTGGCCGCCGTGGGGCTGCTCCTTCTTGCGGCGGGGACTGTGGCGCTCTTTTTCACCGCGTATTGGCGGGCGGGTATTCTGCTTTTGATCGCCGAATATCCGATTAATGTTCTTTTTACGCCGTATCTGCGGAGGTGGTCGTGAAACGCCGCGTCCTGGTCGCGGGAGGCGGTCCCGCCGGACTTTCGGCGGCGATCGCGGCGGCGGACGCGGGGGCGGATGTTACCGTCCTGGAGCGGCAGACGCGTTTCGGGGTTAAGCTGCTTGCCACCGGGGCCGGGAAATGCAACCTGACCAATCTTCTTTCGGCCGAACAGCAGGCGGCGCGTTTTGCCCGCAACCGGAAGTTTATTCTTCCGGCGCTCCTGGCATTGCCGCCGGAAGCGTTGCGGAAACAATTCGCGCTTTGGGGTGTTCCCACATCGGCCCCCGACGGATTCCATGTTTTTCCGGACAGCCTCCGCGCCGCCACAGTGCGCGACGCGCTTTTGGAGCAAGCGAAACTGCGGGGCGTTACCCTCCTTACGGGCCAGGGTGCATCCATTGACTCCATCGGCGAATACGCGGCGGATGCCGTAATCCTCGCCACCGGCGGGGTGGGCTACCCTGCGCTTGGCGGCCAACGGAGCGGGTACGAAATCGCGCTTCAGGCGGGGCATGTTCTGGAGAATCCCGTTCCCGGCATGGTCGGGCTCCGCACCGCTCAAGCCTGGGTCGGGCAATGCTGCGGCACCGTTCTTCCGAAGGCCTGTGTGAACGCCGGGCTGTTGGGAGAGGGGCGCGGGGAACTTCTCTTCACCCACCAAGGAATTTCGGGCCCCGCCGTCCTCGACCTTTCGGGAGAAATTTCTTTCCGTCTGACGACGCAGGATGCGTTTGATCTGACGTTTTCTTTTGATGCGGAAGCCGACGCCGCGTTGTGGCGGCGGCGTTTTCAGGACTTCCGGCGCGATCACGGGAAAAAAAGGCTGCACTCCTTTCTTGCCATGTACGTTACGCGCGAACTTGCCCGCCAGCTCGCCGCCCTGGCGGACGTTCCGGAAGACCGGATGTTCGCTGTTCTCGAGGGGGCGGCGGAAAAACGTTTGATCCAACTTCTCATCGCCTGTCCCCTCTCGATCACCCGGACCGAAGGATGGGAGAAAGCAATGGTTACGCGCGGCGGCGTGGGACTTGCGGAGGTCAATCGCAAAAATCTCCGGAGCCGTTTGCAGAACAATCTTTATTTTGCGGGGGAAGTGCTGGACGTGGACGGCCCGTGCGGCGGTTACAATCTTCAATGGGCCTTCAGTTCCGGCGCTCTGGCGGGACGGTGCGCCGCGGAGGGACGATGACGTTTGAAATGACCCCCATCGGCCTTGTTCATGCCGCGCAGCGTTACCGTTACGAGATGCCGCGCCAGGCGGCTTTCGCCGAAAACATAGCGGAGATCGAGCTTTATCCGGGGCGCGGTTTCGACCAGGCTCTGCGCGACCTCGCGGGCGTGGAGCGGATCTGGGTCCTTTTTTGTTTTCATTTGAACGAAACATGGCGGCCCCTGGTCACGCCGCCCGTGGCGCCGCCGGGGCGGAAAATCGGCCTTTTCGCCACCCGTTCTCCGCATCGCCCGAATCGAATCGGGATGAGCGCGGTGGAGCTTCTCGGCGTGGACGGTCTGCGATTGCGCATCCGGAACAGCGACCTTCTCGACCTTACCCCCGTGTTGGATATCAAGCCCTACATCGCCGCCGCGGATGCCTTCCCGGACGCGCGTGTGCAGTGGCTGGAGGAAGCGGAACAGGAACGCTATTCGCTGATGTTCACGCCGCGTTTCCTGGAACAATCCGCATGGCTGCGCGAAAACACCGGGCTCGACCCGGAAAATTTCACCAGCATCCAACTCGCCAATGCTCCTTTCGACGCTTCGCGCAAACGTTTGACGCAACATGAAGACGGCCGTTGGAGCATCGGCTGCCGCACCTGGCGATTTTTCTTTACGCCCCTGGAGGGGAAAATACTGCGGCTCCAGGAAATCACCTCGAATTACGCGGAAACAGAGCTTGTTTGCGGCACGCCGGATCCCTATCGCGATAAGGATTTTCACCGCGCCTTCCTCGCGCTTTTTCCGGCGGATTAAGGTTGGGCACGTGCCGCTCCCTCTGGAGGGGAGCAAGGCGCTCTCTACACGACCAGTCCCCTTATCCCCCGACCGGCATCGAAAGCTCTGTGAGAAAAGCGAAGAAGAATCAGTCGACGGGAGAGCGCAGAAAAAGATCTTGAACAACATTTTTCCAGCCCCGTCCGAAGCGGGAATAGCCTTTGTTGAGGATCGTACGGAGGATAAGCGGAAAACGCCGGAGAAATCCTGTATCCATGCGGGCCCGGGCGGAGGAAAAACGGAGCCGCGCTTCCAGAAGTTCCCGCGTTTCGGGCGAACATTCGTCTCCAACACGGGCAAGAAGGCTGCGAAAAAGGGAGGCCGTCCAGCGAAATGTCCGCGTCCGGATGGAGTTGCGCGCCGCATGCCATTGGCCGAGAAGCGAAAGACGTTTTCCGGATTTAGATAGATTGTTCCTGTGCTGTCTAAACAGCGTGAGTGCTTCGGGGTGGCAATGCATTACCCCGGCGGAAACAAGCACCAGCCCGATCCATGTATCGTGGCAGGCGCTAAGCTGCGGAAAGGGAAGGAGGAGCGTTTTCAGGCGCGCGTCGAACGCCATATCATGCCCGGCTGCCGGAACACGCCGCAGGAAAGCGAGGAGGCGGCGCTCCGGAGAAAGCAACTCTTCCGCCCGGAAACCGCGATTTTGCCAGTGCGTCGAACCATCGCAGCGTTGTAATTCTCCATTTACAATGGAACTGTCGCAGCAAATGCCGGTCGGAATCGGACTTTCGAGCATAAGGCGGGTCATTGTTTCGATTTTTGTGGGGAGCCAAACGTCATCCTGGTCGGAAAGAAAAATAAAATCGCCCGCCGCATCGGCAATGGCCTTCTCGAAGTTGGCGGAAACACCCAGGCGGAACGAATTGCGCCGGTAGTCTATGACACCGGGGTGCGCCGCGACAAACGGAGCGATGGCTTTCTCCGTCAGGTCATCCGGCGAATCGTCGCGAATAAGAATTTGCGATGGCGGGAGCGTCTGCCCCAAAATACTTTCAAGCTGTTGTCCGATAAAACGCTCTCCCCGGTACGCGGCGATCACAACGGACACGTTTGGGCGACACGATTGATCCGGCATTGAAATCTCCTCCATTTTCATTCCCCCTTTGGAGTGCGAAATTCTGCGCTGTGAATGGAAAGGCCGCCGGCGCCATCGGCGAAAAAGCCGGCCAGCAATCCGGTGAAGCCGCCGGCGACCTCCACCGAAAGATAACGGGCAAGAACCTTCATTTCCGCTGTGCGTGTCTTTGCTTCGTCGAAAGTGAAGAAGGTGAAATCAATCGGCGTTACCTCGATCCCCGCCCCGGCGGTTTTGCCGGAAACAGAGATAAAGCAGGAATCCTCGAGATCGCCGACGCGGCGGCGAAGCACCCAGATCCCCGCTCCATCGGCGGGAAAAAAGTCGTAATGGTGCCCTTCGTTCATAAAAAGCGTGAGTCCGGCCGTGTCGCTGTGCCCGCTGATTTCGGCACGGAACGTGAAACGCGTATCCGGAAAGCGGTGCAGGAGAACCGTGGGATTGCCCGCTTTGTCGTCCAGCGTGCCGCCGTTTCCCTGCAAAACAAGGTTGTTTTTCGCAAAAGAAACCGCCCCCGGCGACGGGTTGCGCAAATGCAGCCACGCGGGATTCCGGGTGGAAAAATCGTCTTCGATGCAGAGCGCTTCCGGTGCGCCGGGGAGAATAATTTCCCCGTTGTTGACCACTGGCCAGCCGTTCTCCCAGCGTACCGGCGCGAGAAACGTTTCCCGTCCGGCGTGGTGCACGCGCGGAAACGCGACCGGGGCTTCGCGGATGCCGAGGAACACCATAAACCAATTCCCCGCGACGTCGTCGATAAGATCCCCGTGCCCGCAGCACTGCACATTGCTCCGGTCGACGCCGCGCGCGGTGAGGATGGGGTTGTGCGGGCAAGGTTCGAAAGGCCCCCAGGGGGAGCGGCTCCGTGCGATGGCGGCGAAATGGCAATGCGCGGTTCCGCCCTCCGCGTCAAGAAGATAGTAGTATTCGCCGATGCGGTACAGGTGCGGCGCTTCGGCATAACCGCCCCCCGTTCCCGGCCAGACGCGCCGCATTTCCGAGAGGAGCGCCCCGTTTTCCGGGTCGATGCGCCATTGCCGGTTGTCGTTGACGGTGAGATAACACGCGCCGTCGTCGTCGAAAAAGAGCGAGGGATCGATGGCGCCGCGCGGGAGATCGATGTACACCGGATCGCTCCACGGGCCCGCGGGATTTTCCGCCGTAACAAAAAAGGTGTGCGTCCCGTTGCCGAAACGGGTGGTGATCATGTAGAATTTCCCATTCCAATACCGGATGGTCGGCGCCCATATTCCGTACGATGCGCCGACGCCATGCAACGGCAACTGGGATTCGCGGTCGAGGACATTGCCGATCTGCGTCCAGTTTTCCAGGTCGGTGCTGTGAAAAACCGGCACGCCGGGAAAGAACTCGAAACTGCTGCAAACCAGGTAATAGTCGGTCCCGACGCGACAAACCGAAGGATCGGGAAAAAATCCTTTGAGCACCGGGTTTTTCATAACTGTTCCTTGAAAAAAACCCGGAGCCCGCAATCCGCGCGGGCTCCGGATCTCAAAAGATTCTCTGTTACTGCATGAGGTCTTTCATGCCGATCAGATTGTGGAACCACGGAGAGATCTTGATGACCACCGGCGCGAAGACGATGCTGACCATGCTCATGAGCTTAATCAGAATGTTCAACGAGGGACCGGAGGTGTCCTTGCACGGATCGCCGACGGTATCGCCGATGACCGCCGCGCCGTGGACCGGGTTCTTGGAACCGTCGGGAAGGCGTTTGCCGCCGTGGTTGCCGCGTTCGATGTGCTTCTTGGCGTTATCCCACGCGCCGCCGGCGTTGTTCAGCATGGTGGCGAGGACAAACCCGCCCGCAAGTCCGCCCGCGAGCAACCCCATCACGCCGGCGATGCCGAGCGTAAGCCCCGTGGCTACCGGGAGAGCGATGGCCATCAGTGAGGGAAGCAGCATTTCACGCTGCGCACCGGCGGTGGAAATAGCGACGCAACGCGCATAATCCGGCGTCGCCTTGCCTTCCATGATGCCCGGGATTTCCTTGAACTGACGGCGGACTTCCTCCACCATCGATCCCGCCGCGCGGCCGACGGCTTTCATCGTCATGGCGCAGAAGAGGAATGCCGCCATGCAGCCGATGAAAAGGCCGCAAAGGAGCATCGGGTTCATGATGTTCATGTCGAAACGGCGCACGAAATCGAGCACCTGAAGCTTGGTCGCTTCGGCGGCGGTGAACCCCATGTAGGTGCCGTCGGCCGCCTGGGCGGCGAATTTCGCGATCCAGATTTTGACTTCTTCGATGTAGCTGGCCAAAAGCGCCAATGCCGTCAACGCCGCGGAGCCGATGGCAAAGCCCTTGCCCGTCGCGGCGGTGGTGTTGCCCAGAGAGTCCAGCGCGTCCGTGCGCTCGCGCACTTCCGGCGGAAGTCCGGCCATTTCGGCATTGCCGCCGGCGTTGTCGGCGATGGGGCCGTAGGCGTCGGTCGCAAGGGTGATGCCGAGCGTCGCGAGCATGCCGACGGCGGCGAAGCCCACACCGTAAAGACCCATGGAGAAGTTGGTGAATCCGCCCGAGAAACCGAACGAGCAAAGAATGCCCACGCAGATCGTCAGAACCGGAATCCAGCTGGAGTACATCCCTGTGGCCAGTCCGTCGATGATGGTGGTCGCCGGACCCATTTTAGCCTGGTGGGCGATCCCTTTGGTCGGCGCGTATTCATCCGAGGTGTAGTATTCGGTCGCCTGCCCGATGACAACGCCGGTAAGCAGCCCCGCCACCACCGCGCCCAAAAGACCGAGCGTGATGAATTCCATCCAATACAGGAAACCGAGCGCGGCGACAATCAGCACCGAACTGCCCAATGTGCCGATGAGCAGGCTGCGGAGAAGCGCGCGTTGCGTGGCGCCTTCCTTACAGCGGACCATCATGATGCCGACCAGCGAAAGGAGGATACCCAGTCCGGCCACCACCATCGGGGCGAGCACAAGCTGGATGGCCGACATGCCTGAATTCGCGTTGGAAAACGCAGTCTGCGCGGCGTTGAACTGCGCCAGGAGTTCCGGCGAGGGGTCCACGTTGGGTTTCGTCGGGAAGAGTTTGCTGATGGCGTCCACCGCCTTGGCGGCGGTGGTCTGCTGGAGCGCGACGGCAGCGCCCAGCGCCGAAGTCGCCAGGATTGCACCGCAGTACGACTCATAAAGGTCCGCGCCCATGCCCGCGACGTCGCCGACGTTGTCGCCGACGTTGTCCGCGATGGTCGCCGGGTTGCGGGGATCGTCTTCCGGAATACCGGCTTCGACTTTACCGACAAGGTCCGCACCGACGTCCGCCGCCTTCGTGTAGATCCCGCCGCCCACGCGGGCGAAAAGGGCCTGGGTTGAAGCGCCGAGGCCGAAGGTCAGCATGGTCGTGGTGATGTAAACGAGTTTTTCCGTCGGCAGGCAGCCTTTGGGAACGATGTTGATGTTGAGGAATTCGGGAAGCCAGGCGCCGAGGAAGTCGCGCATCCAGAAGCCGTCCACCATGTGCTGCGGGGAATAGACCGCCTTATCCAGGAGCAGGAACCACAAACAAATGTCCAGCAAGCCGAAACCAACCACCACCATACCCATGACCGCGCCGGAACGGAACGCCACCTGGAGGCCGCGGTTCAGTCCTTCGCTGGCGGCCTGGGCCGTCCGGTTCGAGGCGAGGGTCGCGGTACGCATGCCGAAATAGCCGCAGAGGCCGGAGAAAAGACCGCCGGTCAGGAACGCCACCGGAACGAAAATATTCTGGATGCCCAATACCGCCAGCACCGAAAGGATGACGCAGAGGACGACGAAGACGATTCCGACGACCTTATACTGCCGCTTGAGGTAAGCCATGGCTCCTTCGCGCACATAGCGGGCGATTTCCTGCATCCGTTCGTTGCCGGGATTGGCCGCCTTGACCTTCGAATGAAAAACATGGGCCATCAGCAACGCCGCGATCGCCGCGATCGGCGCGAGCCACCACATCGTCGGCATATCCAGGAACATATCGCCGGAACTGTAGGGGGTGAGCATGGACTCTTCCGCCGTCGCTCCGAACGCGCCCAGGAGAACCCCCAGGCTTGACATCCAGACTTTCCTCATCTTCTCTCCTTGCATTCTGTTTGGGTTATGATAGGGAAACTTTGATACACACACATTCCCATTACAATATCTTACTTTTATACAATTGCAAGAGCTCTTGTTCCGGGAGAATGGGGAAAATCAATATTTTTTGTGCCCGAGCGAGCGCTTTGCTTCGTTCCAGAGCCCTTCCCGGCGTTCCGGCGTGGCTTCCTCCACGGCGAGCCCCTCCCGGCGGAGGGTGCTTTCCATATAACGGAAACGCGCCTCGAAGCGGGCGCTCGTCCCCCGCAGGAGCTCTTCGGAGGTTCCGCGCTTGCGGAAACGCGCAAGGTTGCTCAGAGCAAAGAAGATATCACCGAGCTCATCATCGGCGGCGGCTTCATCGCCGCGCGCCAGTTCGGCTTCCAGTTCATCGAGTTCTTCGCGCACTTTGTCCAGGATGCCGGAAACATCCTGCCAGTCGAAACCGGCGCTTGCCGCCTTTTTCTGCAGTTTTTCCGCCCGGTTGAGGGCCGAGAGGGAGGCGGGAATACCGTCCATGAGCGATTCCTTGACCCGCCCTTCACGTTCGCGTTTTACCTTTTCCCATACGGCGGTTACCTCCGACGCGTTGTTCACCTTCACTTCGCCGAAGACGTGCGGATGCCGCTGGATGAGCTTGGCGTTCAGATTCCGCAACACATCCTCCGGCGTGAATTCCCCCGCCTCTTCCGCAACGACGGCCTGGAAGACCACGTTCATCAGCACGTCGCCAAGCTCGTCGAGGAGTTCATCTTTGTCGTCGCGATCCACCGCGTCCAGAAATTCCGCGCACTCCTCCGCCAGGCAGCGGCTGAGCGTCCGGCGTGTTTGTTCCTTATCCCAGGGGCAGCCGCCCGGAGCGCGGAGCTTGCGAAGGATGAAAAGCAGTGATTCCAGCGTCGGCGGGAACTCTTCTACCATGTGAAACCCATGTTGAAGTGGAACCGCAGCTTGCTGGAAAGATCGTCCTGGTTGTTCAACACAGGGTAGGCCAAATCCAGCTTGATCGGCGCGTTCAGCATGGGTACTTTAATTCGCAGCCCGTATCCCACGCCGATGTTCATTCCGCCCAATCCCATGCTGAAGGAATTGCGCCATGCGTTTCCCGCGTCGACGAACACCGCGCCGCGGATGAAACTCCAGATGGGGTGGCTGATTTCGCTGGTCAACAGCAGCATGGATTGTCCGCCGAGGTTGTTGCTGCGGCTGTCGGTGGGAGAAACTTCCCGGTAGGGGAACCCGCGCAGCGTGTCGCCGCCGCCGAGGAAATACCGTTCGTACAACGGCGCGTTGTCGTTGCGGTTGAACGCGGCCACGGTACCGATTTTCGCGCCGGCCATCCAGACGATCGCTTTGTCGAAAAAGCTGTAGTAGAGCACACCTTTGGCTTCAAGACGGTAGAAGCTGTCGCTCGAACCGAGGAAGCGGGGGCTTGCCGCCGCAAAAAGGTTGATCAAATACCCTTCCGTCGGGTCCGTGAGGCTGTCGCGCGTGTCGCGCTCGAGCATGACGGAGGGCTGGCTTACAAAGCTCCGCCCCTGTTCGCGGCGGAGCTCGTAATCGGCGTGGCGCGTCATATTCCGCACGTTGACTTGTTCGAACTTATACCCGACGCTCAGCAAAGTGAAATCGTCGAAAACCCGGTGTGCGAGCGCCGTACGGAAACCGAAACGCTGTTCGTCCCATTTTTCATACGAAATCTCATTCCCGTAGCCGGAAAGGTCAAAGCGCAGCGGAATATCGAACAGCCACGGCTCCGTGAAATCCACGTTGAATCCCATGGTGTCGATACCGAACAGCGCCTGGGCGCGCAAGCGCTGGCCGCCGCCGTAAAACCAGTCGCCGGGATTGGCGATGTCGAAGTTGTTGCTGGAAAGCTCCACCATCCCCACCAGACTGTTCACGTCGGAGAATCCCGCGCCGACCTTCAATCCGAAACGGTCGGGTTTTTCCTCCACGGCGAAGTGGACGTCTTTCTCGCCGAGCGCGTCGGCATTGACCGTTGTCGCCTCCACCTTGGAAAAGTACCCCATGCCCAGCAAACGCTCGCGGCTCGCATCGATACGGGTTTGGTCCACGGGGTCGAAAGGCTGTACGGCAAGTTCGCGGCGGATGACCTTGTCTTTTGTGCCGGTATTGCCGGAGATGATGACGTCGCGAATGGTGTATTTCCGTCCTTCGGTGATCTCGAAGCGGATGGCGACGGTGTGGGATTCAAAGTCCGCGTTCCGCACGGCGCGGCAATCCACGTCGCTGTAACCGAGCGATTCGTAGTAATTGGTGATCGCCTGCCGCGTGGCGTTTTCCTTCTGGTAACTGAACACCTGGCCTTGCGCAAGCGCCACGCAAGAAAGGAGGGTCGGCGTTTCGGCCACCTTGTTGCCGGTTATTTCCAGGGCGCCCACCGTGTAGGGTTCCCCTTCGTTGATTTTGAAGAGAAGGTCGACGCGCTCCGCGTCGTCCTCTTTCGGCTGAATGCGGAGGTCCTCGACGGCGAAGTCGAGGTACCCCTTCTCCCAGTACATGTCCCGCAACCGCGCCCGGTCGAGCTCCAACTCCGCCTTGTTCAGAAGTCCGGCGTCCATCAGCCAGCTGAACATGGAGTAACGGTTGGCGATGGAGTGCTTGAGCGTCCATTGGCTGAACACCGTCGCCCCTTCGAAAGAAACGAGATCGATTTTATAGCGGAGCTTTTCTTCGATCCGGAACGTAAGGTTGATTTCGTCGGGACCGAGCGTTTCGATGACCGGCGTGATGACCGTGTCGGCGTAGCCCTTGTCGCGGTAGAATTTGCGGAGCGCGTCCATCGATTCGCGGTAGCGGGCGTCGGCCAGGGGGCGGTCTTCGGCGATGGTGATGTGTTCCTGGAGAACGGAGGTTTTGAACTTGGCGTTGCCGCTCAGGCGCACTTTGCGGACAATGGGTTTCAGCTTCAAGCGGAAGGTTACGTCGATTTTACCGTCTTCCCGGGGGCGGATTTCGTACGAGGCGTCGGCGAAGTTGCCGGTCTGGAAGAGGCGCTTGAGATCCGCCTCGCAACGGGTCTGGTCAAAATCCTGACCGGAACGCTGTTGAATATTGAAAAAAAGTTCCGCCTCCTTCAGCGGTTCCGCACCGGATTGCTCGAACTTCACCGCTCCGATTTGCGCCCCGAAGGCCGGCGTCAGCAAAAAAAACGCCAGCAGGACGAAAAAAATATGCCTCACGTGCCCGTTCTCCCGTGTAATGATGAAATAGCGTAACTTGCATAATGTAGCGTCTTTTCCGCAATTGTCAATCTTGTAAAGCGTGGAGTTTGTGGTATATTCTTCGTTCAGTGAAAGGACTTGACTGTGAATATCGGCGACCATTTTCAGTGTGAAATTACCGCGTGCGGTTTCGGCGGCGACGGAATCGCCCGCCACGAGGGCATGACGGTCTTTGTTCCGGGCGCGCTTCCCGGAGAACTTGTGGTCGCCGAACTCACGGGAATCCGGAAAAGTTTCTGGAGGGCGCGCCCTGTCCGCTTCGGGCAAACCTCGCCGGAGCGCGTTGTGCCGGAATGTCCGTACGCCGGGCGTTGCCCCGGCTGCGCGTATTCGCATTGTTCGTTCGATTTGGAGAATCGCCTTAAACTCGCCCAGCTCGATAACTTCCCCGGCGCAGGCAAAATCGCCCCGCGCCCCGTCATTGCGCCGGAACCCGTGTTCGGCTACCGCAACAAACTTGTGCTGCACGTCCGCAAGGTCGGGAAAGAAACGGAAATCGGCTATGTCGCCGACGATGGCGGCCACATTGTGTGCGATATCGAAAGCTGTCTTCTCGCCCACCCGGAAATCAACGCAAAATTGCGCGAGCTCCGCGCCAATCCGGGCTTTTCCCACACGCTCCATGATAACATGGAGCTCACGCTCCGGCGCACGGAACGCGAAGGCGTGGTCGTCTGGCGAAATTGTCCCTCCATCAAAATGCCCATGCTCCACGAAAATACGCCGATGGGAGAACTCCTGGTTCCCTCCGGCGGTTTTTTCCAGGTCAATCCCGGCGGCATGGAGGCTTTGATCCGTCTTTTACGCGAGGTTCTCGCGGAACGCCCGCGCGCGGGATTGGTCGACTTGTACTGTGGCGCGGGCCTCTTCGCTTGCGTCGGGGCGGAGGCGGGCGTGCCGGAAATCCGCGCGGTGGAGGTGGAACCGGCCTCCGTCGCCTGTGCCCAAACCAATTTGCGCCGCTGCGGCGCGCCGCAGGCGAAAATCGTCGCGGCCGATGCGGAAAAAGAACTTCCGGCACTTTTATCCTCCATGCCGGAGGACACGCTCCTTGTGGTCGATCCGCCGCGCGCCGGTCTTTCCGGTGCGCTGATCCGCACCATCAACCGGAGTGCGCTGCGTGAAATCGTCTACATTTCGTGCCATCCGGCGACATGGTCACGCGACGCGGACCGGTTGGGCATGGCCTCCTGGAAGCTCGAATCGCTCCGGATGATCAATATGTTCCCGCGCACGGGACACTTTGAATTGTTCAGCCGCTTCCGGCGGGGATAAAATCTATGGATGAAGCCCCCTCCAATGCCGGACACCGCCAGCGCCTGCGAAACCGCTTTCGACGGACGGGGCTGATCGGATTGGCCGATCACGAGGCGCTGGAGCTCCTTCTTTGTTTCGGCATTCCGCGGAAGGACGTGAAGCCCCTGGCCAAACAGCTTCTCCAACGGTACGGGTCGCTGGCGGCGGTAATCGACGCGCCGCCGGACGAACTGGAAGAGTTTCCCGGAATCGGCGAATCGGCGGCGGTTCTGCCGATGCTGGTCAAAAGTTTGTGCGCCCGCTATCTGGAGCAGAACCTCCGCCCGTTGGATCTGATGGAGCATTCGTCCGCGGTGGCGCAATTTGTCCGCATGAAAATCGGCGGCGGCCCCAAAGAACGTTTTATGGCGATGTACCTGAGCATCCGCAACCAGCTCCTTGCTTACGAAATTACTGATGGAACCGTGGACCGCACGGCTATTTATCACCGGGAAATAGCCGAAAGCGCATTGCGGCACCGCGCATCGGCGGTGATTGTGGCGCATAACCATCCGAGCGGGTTTCTGGAGCCGTCCAACGAGGATCTTTTACTGAGTTTCCGGATTCGCGATGCGCTCAAGGTGCTGGGCATCGCGCTGCACGACCACCTGATTGTCTCCGGCGCGGGTTTTTTCAGCTTGCGCGACGAGAAGTTCCTCTGAACGTATCTTCTCCGCAAGAATCACGTTGTCCAAGTAAAGTGTTCCGTTGCGCGGAAGAATCCAGGAGAGGCACAGCCCTGTGATGTTCACAAATGCGACAAAAGGCGACCGCAGCAGCAATGTGAGCCATGTGGAGCGGAAGCTGATTTTCCGGAAAATGTACACATTGAGCATCTGGAAAAGAACCGACGCGTCGGCGCAAGTCTTCTCCTGTCGCAAAATCCGAAATCCATGTTTCTCGAAGAGATGCGCCAGCCCGAACGATGTGTAGCGCCCGAAGTCGTACGGCGTTTCGTGCTCGTCCCAGAAAAAAGGGACCGTAAGGAGCAATTTCCCGGACGGCTTCAGAACGCGATGGGTTTCCTCTAAAAATGCATCCGGAGTGAAAACATGTTCCAGAACCTGGGTGGACAACGCCGCGTCGAAGGATTCGGATTCAAACGGAAACGCCGTCCCCGTATAGAATGCGTCCGCGTTTTTGCTCCGCCGGTTTTTCTGCGTATCATACTCCAACCCGGTGTAGGTGTCGCAGCGAAAAAATGAACGGTACGGCTTGATTCCGCACCCGAGGTCGAGGACGGCCCCGGTGATCGCCGGAGCACTCCGCGCGACGGCCTTCCGGAGCGCCATGCGGGAAAAATAAAACGGATTGAAAAAAATTCCCAAAAAGGCGGAATGAAAAAACGAACGGCGAAAACGCTCCCTCCAACCTTTCATTTCCGTGCCCTCCCCGCAAAAGAATATCAGACGTTGACCGATTCCCCGCCGGAAATTTCCCCCTTCCGCGCCGCAAGAAGCGGCCGGACGCATTCACCGAGAAAATCCGCAACCTGTTCCGGCGCACGGCCGATAAAAGACGCCGGATCCATGAGGTCGTCGAATTTGTCGCGGATCGACGCGAACGCCGGATCCGCCTTCAACCGTTCCAGGAGATCGTTGTCCGCCCCCTCTTCCTTGATGCGCCGCGCCGCCGCCATGGAGTGCGTGCGGATCACTTCGTGGAGGGTCTGGCGGTCGCCGCCTTGTTTGACCGCGGCCATGAGGAGGTTCTCCGTGGCCATGAACGGAAGCTCCGCCTCGATGCGCTTGGCGATGACCTTCGGCCAAACCTGGATGCCGTCCATCACGTTGATGAGAATGGAGAGGAGAACGTCGGTCGCAAGGAACGCTTCCGGGAGCACGATGCGGCGGTTCGCGGAGTCGTCGAGCGTGCGCTCGAACCACTGCCCTGCGTGGGTGTTGGCGGGGTTGGCGGGGAGGCTGATGATGTACCGGGCAAGGGCGCAGATGCGCTCGGAGCGCATCGGATTACGTTTGTAGGCCATGGCGGAGGAACCGATTTGTTTTTTGCCGAACGGCTCCTCCATCTCCCGGAGGTTGGAGAGCAGGCGGATGTCGGTCGCCATTTTCGCCGCCGACTGCGCGATGCCGCTCAGGTGGCTGAGGACAAAGTAGTCGAGCTTCCGCGTATACGTCTGTCCGGAGAGCGCGATGGTGTTCTTGAACCCCATGCGTTCGGAAACATTGCGCTCCAGGGTCTTGATCCGTTCATGATCCCCCTCGAAAAGCTCCATGAAACTTGCCTGCGTGCCGGTCGTCCCTTTCACGCTGCGGAAGGGGAGGGTTTCGATTTCATCGTCGATCCGCTCGAAGTCCAAAAGGAAATCCTGGAGATAAAGGGCGAAGCGTTTGCCCACGGTGGTCAGCTGCGCCGGCTGGTAGTGCGTGAAACCCAGCGTGGGGAGGGCCTTGTTCTTGTCGGCAAAGTCGGCCAGAAGCTCGATGAGGCGGAGGAGTTTCCGCTGGATGATCTTCATTCCCTCGCGCATCTGGATCAATTCGGTGTTGTCGGTAACAAAACAGCTTGTCGCGCCGAGGTGGATGATCGGCCGGGCGGCCGGACACTGGTCGCCGAATACGTGGATGTGGCTCATAACATCGTGGCGAAGCTCCGCCTCCACGGCGGAAACAGCCTCGAAGTCGATGTCGTCCAGATGACTGCCGAGCTGGGCGATTTGTTCGTCGGTAATGGCCAGCCCCAGCTCTTTTTCGCACTCCGCCAACGCCAGCCAAAGGCGACGCCAGGTGGCGTGTTTATTTTGCGGGGACCAGTTGAAGCTCATTTCCGCGCCGGCATAGCGGTCGGTCAAAGGGTTCAGGTAGGAGCGATAATCCATGGGGAATCTTTCTTATTTGGCCTTTTGCGCACTTGACGGCACAAGAAAGCGGGTATATGTTACAAATGTATCGTGGGTAATGTACCGCCGAAATGTTTTTTATCAAGGCTGAATATGGAAAAAATTGAACTTGGCATTCTGCTGAAGGTGCACGATTTGGATGGCTGCCGCTGGTTTTACCGGGAAGTTCTCGGCTTGGGGGAGCCTGTGATGGACAGCACCTTTGCGGTGGAATTCGCCGGTTCGCCGCGCCTTCGTTTGGAAAAAAGCACCGCCCCATACGTCGCCTCCGCCGCATCGCCGATGCTTCTTACTCTGGACGGAGAGGTTTCACCCGCGTTGTTCCAGCGCATAGAGCAGGCGGGCATTGAATTGGAAGAGGTCATACGTCCGGGAGGGCGTTTCCTGCGCTGCGCCGATCCGGACGGCAACGTGGTCCTGATTTCCGCATTGTCGGAGACGGAAACGAAAGACTGACGCCCGCGTTCCCGGAGCTCCTTTCCGGGCATCCTCCTGAAATGGGTTGATTTTCGCAAAATCTTCCTCTTCTCGGCTTGATTTTCTCCGTAGCCGCACTATTGTATACGTATATGCGGAGAGATGGCTGAGTGGCCGAAAGCACAGGTTTGCTAAACCTGCGAGCGGGTAACTGCTCCGAGGGTTCGAATCCCTCTCTCTCCGCCATTTTCTTTCCTGGCGCTTTTTCCCGTACTCTTCGTTGGCTTCGGGGCATCGCGTGCGGGAGCATGCTCGCCCTCGCCGCCTCAATTACGGAAAAAATCCCCGGGAAAGAAAATGGCGGCAAGCCGCCAGCAACAGCACTGTAGAAAAAGCATGATGTGTTTTTGTTTGGGGTCCTGGATCGATTTCTGCGGGGAGGAAGTCGCAAAACGCTGGAATACTTAACGCGCCTCGATGATTACGGCGTGAAATGGCATAGCTACACCGAAGAATATATTTCCAGCCTTGGAATATTCGCAGACGCGATTATATCGCTTATGGCGTGTTTGGCGCGGCAGGAACGGTTACGAATCAGCGAACGCACCCGCGCTGGAATGGCACGCGCCGCCGCCGCAGGCAAAGCCATAGGACGTCCCAAAACAGCGCCGGAAACAATCGAACGCGCCAAACAGCTTCGCGCGGCGGGGTTATCGTTCGCCGCCATAGGCAAGGAAATGAACCTGTCCCGTGTCCGGGCCTTCGAGCTATGCCGCCAATAATCTTAATTGCGTGATTCTAATTCCGCTAGGGCTTCAGCTAAAATCTGTGGCTCTAAAATGTTGTTGGTTTCTTTGGAATTGTCGCTTATCCCTTTCAGAATGAAACGTGCGATATTATCAGGAACAACCATCCACATGCCATTACCGAAAATATTGGGATAACCAAGGGGACTCTCTGATTCTGTCCAACGCATACCCAATGACATGTGCGGGCTTTTTTTGTAACACCCCCAGATCAAAGCAACATTACCATCATGGTAAAATACATCTTTATAGGGATAATTCTTAGGACGTGGAAATGCAATGCTCATGGTAACTACTCCTTTTTATTTTAACTACCACTCTTTTGGTATTTCTTTAGTAAACGTTAGTTTATGCTTTTTCTCAATGACAGCAATATTTTTTCTGAAAGCATTCCTGAATTTTTTCATGGCGCTATCAAATGAAAGATTTTCCCATTTCCCATTACGTTTGTATATAATATGGCCAACATTCAATCCATTGGTTTCATCTAAATATGTATTACATGCGTCTACTAATGATCGCACGACAACCGTATCTTCCTCATTAAAAACAACGTCTTTCGTCACCTCAACCAAGGTTCCCTTGATATCAAGCACCGAATGCGTACATTGGTCAAGGATTTCCATTTCTATAGGATTTGTCAATATTCTCTTTGATTCCAAATACAGCAATAGATACTGGAAACGTTCCTTTGCGGAAATCTCACTACTCCAAGAGACACCTCCAAATGGCGTACTCGCTCCTGTTAGTTTATGCTTCATAAAATTCTCCTTAATAAATTCTCTACCCGACGACAATGTAATTTACATTCTTCGGCGGCATATGCAAATTGAAATCCATAGATCAGAAACTTGTTATCGTGTTTTTATATTTGCATCTATTGACTTTCTTGTAAGTGCATTATATATTTAATGTTACGTTTTAATCAACAAAAAGTGAGCCTCGAAGTGTTACCCGAAAAACAGGTCGAAAACTTGAACCTATCTTGTTTATATGCAAGGAATATAGATAAATGTATCGGAGATTCCCTCTCTCTCCGCCATTTTTATTTTCTGGGGATTTTTTCCGTAATCGAGGCGGCAAGGGCAAGCGTGTCCCGCACGCGACGCCCCGAAGCCAACGAAGAGTACGGGAAAAAGCGCCGGGAAAGAAAATGGCGGCAAGCCGCCAGCAACGGCAAGCCATTGAAAAGCATTCCAATCTCTGGAAAAGTATGACGTGTGGAGCGGTGTTACGGAATCCCTTCGGGGCAGTCTTCATTACCACGCCTGTCCACCCATCCCGGCCCGAATAATACAACAGGTACAGAGCCATTCGGCCCTCTTGCGCCGCAAGGCGCCGAGGGGGTGTGAGGGGCAAAGGGCCCACCACGTTCCCAATCCCAAGATACCGGCCATGGTTGCGCTGCAAGGCGCCAAGGTAGAACGTCGGCACCGGGGGGCAAAGGACCCACCACTCTCCCAGCGACTTAGTTGCGCCGCAAGCGGATGGGATCAAAGGTTAATTTGCTTCTTGCGTGAGGCGCTCGAAGAAGGATTTCATGTAGGCGAGGCGCTCACGGGCGATCTCCTTTGCGGGCGTGGTACGCATGGCCTCGGGAAGATGGCGGAGTTTGACGAGGTATTCGCGGTATGCGGTGTCTTCGGGGCCGTAGGCGCATCCGGCGAGCGCTTCTTCGGCACTATTGTGCAACCGTGCCCCTTCGCGTCCGGCGAAAAGGAAGGCGCGGCCGAGACCGACGGCGCCGAGGCTGTCGAGTTTATCCGCATCGTACACGATTTCCGCTTCGAGTGTAAGGGGAAGACGGTTTCCCCGGTAGCGGTGCGTTCGAATGGCGGCGGCGACGGCGCCGATGAATTCTTCCTCGAATCCGCCTTCTTCCCGGAGCCATTCCGCGGCCATCGATGCGCCGAGTTTGGCGTGACAGCGGGAGCCTTTTTCACTCAATTCCTCCGGCCGTGCAACGTCGTGGAGCAATGCGGCCATGCGGACAACGTCGAGATCGGCCTCCGGCAAAAGATCGACGAGGGCGATTGCGTTGCGTAAAACGCGGCGCGTATGATCGTAATCGTGGCAGCCGGGAGCTTTTTTGAGTTTCTCCTGAAGGCGCGCGCTCAGGGACGCAAATTTTTTTTCAAATTTCTGAATGTTCATGATAGAAGATAAAAAACGCCCCCTTCGCCGGATTGAGGCGGCGGGGGCGTATCTCGCATAACGCTTTTACTTGTCGGCGAGAACGGCCACGCCGGGGAGTTCCTTGCCTTCAAGGAATTCCAGCGAAGCGCCGCCGCCGGTGGAGATATGGCTCATCTTGGGCGCCAGCCCGCTCTGGTTCACCGCCGCGACGGAGTCGCCGCCGCCGATGATGCTGATCGAGTCGGAATCGGCCACGGCCTTGGCGACCGACATGGTGCCGAAAGCGAAATTCGACATCTCGAAGCAGCCCATCGGGCCGTTCCAAACGACGGTCTTCGCGCCGGCGATCACCTTGCCGTAGGCTTCGGCGGTTTTTGGGCCGATATCCAACGCCATCATGCCGGCGGGGATGTCGTTGCCGACAATGTCCGTCTTCGCGTCGTTGCTGAACGCGTCGGCAATCTTATTGTCCACAGGGAGGAGGAAGTTGACCTTGCGCTCCTTCGCTTTGGCGAGGACGCTCTTGGCGGTATCCAGCAACTCGTCTTCGCAGAGAGAGTTGCCGATGGCGTGCCCCTGCGCCTTGAGGAAGGTGTAGGCCATGCCGCCGCCGATGAGGATCGAATCGACCTTCTCCAAGAGCGAGGTCAGGACTTCGAGCTTGCCGGAGACTTTCGCTCCGCCGATGATCGCGACGAACGGGCGCTGCGGATTCGCAACGGCGCGGCCGAGATATTGGAGTTCCTTGTCCATCAGGAAACCGGCGAAGCTGTTCGCGTGGCCGAGGACGTCGGCGATGACGGCGGTGGAGGCGTGGGCGCGATGGGCGGTGCCGAAAGCGTCGTTGACGTATACATCACCGAGTTTGGCGAGCTCCGCCGCGAAGGCGCGCACTTTTTCCTTGTCTTCCGGGGTCTTGGCCTTGCGGTCTTCGTCCTTGTGGAAGCGGGTGTTTTCGCAGACCATGATCTCGCCGGCCTTGAGGGCCTTGGAGGCGGCGACAGCTTCGGCGCCAATGCAGTCGCCGACGAACTTAACCGGCTTACCGAGGAGCTTGGCCAGGTGGTCGGCGGTCGGTTTCAGGCTGAATTCCGGCTTGGCTTCGCCGTCGGGACGGCCCAAATGCGAAAGCAGCGTGAGGGACGCGCCTTGTTCAAGGATGTATTTGATTGTCGGCAGCGCGGCGGTGATGCGGGTATCGTCGGTGATGACGCCGTTCTTCAAGGGAACGTTGAAATCCACGCGCATGACGACGCGCTTGCCCTGGAGGGCGGCGTCTTTGACGGTCTTCTTATTGATGTTCATTTTTTTCTCCAAGTATAGCATTTAAAGAAAAAACCGGAGCCTCAAAATGGTGAATTTCGAGCTCCGGTTCTGTCTGCTTGACTCAACCGATTAGATGGAGGCCATGTAGCAGATGAGGTCCACAACCTTGTTGGAGTAGCCCCACTCGTTGTCGTACCAGGAGACAACCTTGACGAAGTTGTCGTTCAGGCTGATGCCCGCCTTGGCGTCGAAGATCGACGTGCGCGAGTCGCTGGTGAAGTCGGTGGAAACCACTTCTTCTTCGGTGTAGCCGAGGATACCCTTGAGTTCGCCTTCGCTGGCTTTCTTCATGGCCGCGCAGATCTGCTCGTAGCTCGCCGGCTTGGCAAGGCGGCAGGTGAGGTCCACGACGGACACGTCGGCGGTCGGAACGCGGAACGCCATGCCGGTGAGCTTCTTGTTCAGCTCGGGGATGACTTTGCCGACGGCCTTGGCCGCGCCGGTGGAGGACGGAATGATGTTGCCGAGGATGCCGCGGCCGCCGCGCCAATCCTTCTTGGAGGGGCCGTCAACGGTCTTCTGGGTGGCGGTCGCCGCGTGCACGGTGGTCATGAGGCCTTCGACGATGCCGAAGTTGTCGTTCAAAACCTTGGTGATCGGGGCGAGGCAGTTGGTGGTGCAGGAAGCGTTGGACACGATGGTGTCGGTCGGCTTCATGGTCTTATGGTTGACGCCCATGACGAACATCGGGGTGTCGTCTTTGCTCGGGGCGGACATGACAACCTTCTTCGCGCCGGCCTTGAGGTGGGCTTCGGCGGTTTCCTTGGTGAGGAACAAGCCGGTGGATTCGACGACGTAATCCGCGCCGACTTCGTTCCACTTCAGGTTCGCGGGATCCTTTTCCTGGGTGATGCGGATCTTCTTGCCGTTGACGACGAGCTGGCCGTCGATGATTTCGATGGTGCCGTCGAACTGGCCGTGGACGGAGTCGTACTTCAGCATGTAGGCGACGTAGTCGACGTCGAGGAGGTCGTTAATGGCGACCACTTCCACGTTCTTGTTCTTCTGGGCGGCCCGGAAAACCAGGCGGCCGATTCGTCCGAATCCGTTGATACCGATCTTGACCATTTTTCTGCTCCCTTTGATTTGGGTTTTATAAAGCGCGCACGCTTCTGTTTGCACAATGCCGGGAATATAGCACCAAACGGGCGTTTTGTCAAGGTCGCCCCGTCTTTTTCTCCGGATTTTCCCCGCTTGCGCCATTGCAATTCCGACATTGCGTGGATATGGTATGTATAGGGAATATTACCAAAATTTTCAAGGGAGAAGCGTGTATGAAGTGGCGTGGATGGATTCTTGGTGTTTTCGCGGCATTCGCGGCCTTGACCGTTTCGGCGGCGGAGCGGCCAACGGTCGATGTGCTTATGATCGGGCACTTTTCCAGTCGCGAAGGGGAGGCTCCCTTGGATAAACTCCGCGCGGATTTCGCGAAGGACGGCGTCAATTTCTACATCAACGAAAAAGGATATGGATCCGATTACACGACGTACACCCCCGAATTCCTCCGCAAATTCCACGTGGTGATCTTCGGCGGAGACCCGGCCAAAGACACCAACATCGCGCAGAAACCGGAAAAAACGAAGGTTTTCCTCGACAATCTCGATGCATTCTACCGCGAGGGCGGCGGCATCCTCTGGATCCCCATGTCCTTCCATCACTGGGGGAAAACATGGAACGACTCGGTCGGCAAGCGCTACGATGCGCAAAGCCTGGAGGAAGACCTCTACGACAAGCCGGAAAACGACATCACTCTCAACCCCAAGGCGCGGTTGAACTTCATCCACTATTTTTACACCGACGATATCGTTCCGAGCCCGGTTACTGAAGGGGTGCGGGGGCTCCTCCTCCCGCGTGTCGGCGAATGGTCCTGGCCGGGGACGGTGCCGATGAAATTCGGCCCCTCCTGGAAAGTTTTGGTCCGGGGAGCAAAGACAACCTCCACCGTCGGCAACCTGGAAAAGTTCGGCAGCGGCAACGCAAAGTTTTCGCCGGAAAAGCCGGGAACCTACGCCGCTTCGCCGGAGATTGTCGGCCTCCGCGAACCGACCGGCGGCGCAAAGGGGCGGATGATGGTGTTCCCCTTCTACTCCTCCCACACGTTCCTGAACTACGGCAGCCCGGTCTTCAACGACGCGTTCATGAAAAACGGCGTTCCGGGGAAGCCGAGCGACGGCTACCGCTTGCTCGTCAACGCGTTCCATTACCTCGGCGCACCGGCGCAGGCGGCCAAACTCGGCGGTTTCGTTTCCTCCCGCAAGGCACGGGTGGAGATGCTTGCTCCGTACGACTGGGCGCGCACCCGCTTCCCGCAAGGGAGCTGGAGCGGTTACAGCTACCATAAAAAAGCCTTCCGCGGCATCTTCGGCGCACAGACCGCCCTCTCCGGCGGCAAAGGGACGGTGGCCGACTGGGTGAAGGCGGCGAAGGAGCAGAACCTCCAATTCCTCTTCTTCCTCGAGGACATCACCAAACTCGACCAGGCGAAACTGGACGAACTCGTGAAGCAATGCAAGGAAAATTCCACCGAGGACTTCCTCTGCTCCCCCGGTTTCCGCGGAATCGACACCTTGGGCAACGCGCTTTTCATGTCCGAAGTGAGCAAAATGCCGGAAGAAAAAAACATGAAAGACGGCCGGATCCGCAGCTTCGGCGACATTGTGAACCAGCACGCATGGAAGAATTTCTTCGGCCTCTACCGCCTCTCCTCCATGCCGCTTGATCCGCAATTCTTTTTCCTGACCAGCATCGCCGCGCCGTACACCTATGAAAACGGAAAACTCGTCGACGACGGCGTGAAACGCTACTTCGACGTGGAGGGGACCGGTCATAACTACGCTCCCGTCAGCGTCGTCGAAATCGCCGACCCCGCGCTGCTCGCCGAAACGCTCAAAACCGCCCACGTTACCATCCTCTACGGCCAGAAAGTCGCCGAAGCCGCCCGGAAAGAACTGGAACGCAGCCTCCGCCATCCGGCGGGGGTGTATGTTACCAACGGGCCGGCCATCGACTTCTGGGGGCTGCACAACTCCGGCGGCAACGTGTTCCGCCCCGGCGCGAATAATTTCCGCGCGGAACTGGCGGCGAGCAGTCCGGCGGGAATCCGGGAGGTCCTCCTGGTCGAAGCCGACACCGGAAAAGTCTTCCGCCGTTTCCTGCCGAACGGCGCAAAAGAGTTCCGTTGCACCATCGACGACACCATTACGACGCAACGGATGATCGCGCCGAAAATCACCGATATGAACGGACGCACCGCCGTCGCCCAGCCGATGCTGGTTCTTCAGAACTCCAACCGCCTCTGGATGATGAGCGACCGCTTGATGGGAATGCATCATTCGCACATCTGGGACGCGGAACACAAACAGCTTATCCAAACCTCCGGCAATCTCGGACAGGGGATCACGTGGATCAAGCAGAATCACAACTCGGCGGGTTACGCCCCGACGATCCGCGCCAGCGAACGGCGCAACGTGGTTCTCGGCGTGGACGGCGGCAAAATGTATCCCGCCGGGTGCAGCGTCGATCCGGCGGTTTCCGCGGTCGAAGGGCGCGAACCTTCCGCCAATGCCTACCGTTTCCGGAACACGCTTTCCTCCGCCGACCAGGCGATCATGGATTACGACGGCAATCTGCAATTCGTCAAACGCCCGGAACAGGAGGGGCTGGCCTGGTGCGTCTATCCGGAAACCAAGCCGCTTCAACTGGCCGAGATCAATGCGCGCACCTGGGCGGTTCGGCCCCGGCTGGAAACCGTTGCGAATCTGAACGTACACGAGGTAACGGTGGTCTTCAAAAAGGATCTCACGCTCCGTGATATCCAACTCTCGTATGTCCGCCGCTGGGACAAGAGCCACGACTGCGTCTTCTCGCTGCGCGACACAACAGGGCGTTTTTCCGAAACCATGCCGCTTGATTCCAAATGGAACCGTTCCGGCACGCTCCCGCAAGGGGGGTACTTGTACCCGGCGGGGGAAATCGCCGGCGCGGTGGGCTTCATCAACATCGGCGCGCAACCGATCAACTACTCCGCGGACGTGAACGGCGCGCGCATTTTTCTGAACGCGAACAAACGCGCGGTTAAGGCGGGGGAAAAAATGGTCTTTCGCTGGATGAATTTCTTCATGGATTTCCCCCAGCCTCCCGCCGAAGCGCTGGAGAAAATCATCGCCGACTACGGCCTTGGGGGCGAAAAACCCGGTTACACGTTCAACGTTACGCAGGGAAAGCTCCAGTCCACCGTCTTTGAAATGGTTTTGGACGCGGAAAACGCGGGGGCCGCAGTGGAGGTGAAGAAATACGACCTCCCGAACAACCTTCCGCTCCGTGTTCAGGGCATCGCCGCAAACGCCGTCGCCGGACGGTACGATCTCGACCGGAAGCAGCTTCTGATCCTTGCTCCGTTTGAAGGCGGCGTGCGGACGGCCATCAACACCAAGTTGGGCGACACCCGGCTTTATGTCGGCGAACTTGTGCGCGTGAGCAATCCGGCGATCATCACCTCGGCGGTCCAGGACAAGGCCGACCATGTGATGATCGAGCTCCACAACCCGACCGACAAACCGCTGGACGTCAAGCTGGACGGTCTCCCCGCGTTCGCCCCCCTGGCCGATTGGCATGGAACCATAACCATCCCAGCCGGCAGCAGCGTCAAGCTGGGAAAAAACACCCCCGCCGGTTCGTTGCGTTTTACGCCGTACGAAGGCGACATTTAATCAGGAGTTGTCAATCATGGAAAATGCATCCGTAGCCGCCCGTCGCGAAGCGTTTTTTGCGCGCACTCGTCAAGAACTCAGAAAATACGTGGATGCGGAGGGTGTGGGCAACATCCCCCAGCTCAACCCCCCCTACCGCGAACCGGTCTGGGTGCTCCCTGCTCTTTATACGGGGAATGCCGAAGACATTGCCTTGGCCAACAAAATGGCGGGCCGTTACCACGACGCCCCAGCGCAATTTTACAAAGGCATCAACAGAACAAGCGGCGGGCAAAAGTTCAATATCTTCCAGTCGAACACCTTCGCCGGGCTTTTGTTCGAATTCCACGACCGCCTGACGCCCAAGGCGCGGGAAGTCATGGAGTGGCAGACGCGCCAGGTGTTCCAAACGTACGAAGGCTCCGCCCAAAGCGATTTCCAGTTCCACGGCGCGAATGACAACATGCCGATGATGGCGACCAAGGGCTTAATCCTCGGCGGCGAAATTCTCCAGAACGAACACGCCTATACCCACGGAGTCTGGAACTTGAACCAGTTCCGGCGGCTCCTTTCCCGCGCCGGATGGGCGAGTGAATTCAACTCCTCCACCTACTCGGCGGTTACGCTTGCGAGCCTGGCGAAGATCGCGGACCTCGCCACCGACCCCGCCGTGCGCCAGGTCGCGCTCGATTGCGAACACCGGATGTGGGCGGAAATATTGCTCCACTACCATCCCGGCACCCTCCACGCGGCGGGGCCGCAGTCGCGCGCTTACGCTGTGGATTACGCGGGGCACAACCATTCGCTCCAGCTCCTTTTCTGGCTGATGTTCGGTCCGGAAGTTACCGGGCGCGATCTTTTGAAAAGCTACTTCTCCCCGGACGGGACGGAAGTAATTCATTTTGAAGGCTGCTACATCCAGAGCATCTGCGAATTCTGCGATATGATCGACGCACATTTCCACCTCCCGGAATCGCTCGCGCTGCTGGCGAGTTCGCGCACCTACCCCGCCCGCCTGAAGGGGCGGGCCGAGGCGATGGGCTTTTTCGAAGGTCATTGCGGAGAATATGCGACGACAACGTACATGGAAGAATCCTTCTCCCTGGGGACGGTGGATATTCCGATGTGCGGCGGCGAACAGACAGCGCAGCTTTACGCGACATACAAGCGCGTGCCGGAAGTCAAAAGCTTCCGCGACGCGGCGACCGTGTTCTACCGCTACACCTTCGGCGACCAGCCCGTCGGCCTTATGGACACCTCGCGCGACGGCAAATTCGCGGGAGAACGTTTCGTTTCCCATCGCGGCTGGTGCTATACCATCCAGAAAGACAACGTCGCGGCGCTCCTCTCGATTCCGAACTTGAAACACGCTCCCGTTACCACCAATAAGTTGGTCATGAACCTGATTTTTCCGGCGCATTACGGGAAAATCACGCGTTCGATCATCGGTTCCGGCCCCGTCCGGGACGGCGCGACGGGGGAGAGCGCGGACGTCGATCCGGTGTCCGTCGAGGCGGGCGAAGTGTACATCCATGTTCAACCCCTCCTTCCGACCAACCTTCCACGCCGCGCCGCCGTGCGCTTCGCGCAGTATCCGAATTACGAAGTTTTGGAGTTGGTGAACTTCGAAGCGGAGCGCCCTTTCGTCTTCAACGCCGCCGCGCTGGAAATGGTGTTCAACGGTTTTGTTTTCACGATCGCCGACAAAGACGGATGGGATTCACTGGAGGAATTTCACTTTGCGATGTCGCGGGCTCTTTTGCGCGATCAGTTTTGCGGCTCCATGCGTTACTTGTCGTACCGCCGGGACGATGTGGAGTTCGATGTGGTGTACTCCCCCTCTCCCTTCGGCGTGCAGACCCGCGCCGTGGACGGCCGTACCGTGGCAAAGCCGATTTTGGAATCAAACCAGCTCGACGCCAACACGCTGCCGCTCCTCTCCGGCAACGTCGCCCACCAGAAACCCTTCTTCCCGTGGGGCGATTCGTTGGAAATCAATTCCTACCCGGTCGCCCGCTGGATGATCGGCTCGCGCGGGCTCCCGGAAGAAAAGCCGTACTCCCGGCGCGTCGAAAACCGCAAACTCACCCCATAAGATATGGCGGCGAACAAGCGCGGACGATCCGCGAAATCCGCGCCGCGAAAAGCCGCAGCCCCTCCGCCACGCAGGCGGAAAGGGCTGTTGCTGGGCGCGGCCGTATTTCTCTTCTTCGGCGGAGGCGCCGCCGGAATCGGCATGGCGGAGAAACACGCCGACAGCATCCCGTTCTATCAGTCGTTGCGGAGCAAAGCCTATACCCTGCGGGATATTTTATTCCATGTGGAGGACCGTACCATTACGGTTTCCTCCCCATTGGATGCCGCCGCGTCGCCCTACGACAATCTCCGTTTGGGCGTACCGAAAATGACCGACGTTGTCCTCGACAGACGCGGCTACGCCCTGGGCTACAGCGAACAGCACGAACAGCCCTTGTGGGTTGCCTACACGCTGACGGCGGACGAAGTCCGCAAAAAAACCGCATCCCGCACCGATGACTTCCGCGTTGATCCCTACATCTCGACGGGGTCCGCGCGGCAGGAGGATTACGCGAAAAGCGGCTTCGACCGCGGACACCTCGCCCCTGCGGCCGATATGGCGTGGTCCTCCAAAACAATGTCCGAAAGTTTTTATTTTTCCAATATGTCGCCACAGAACCCGGACTTTAATCGCGGTATCTGGCGCCTCCTGGAAGAAAAAGTGCGGGATTGGGCCGTGGACCATGGAACGCTTCACATCGTTACAGGGCCCGTGTTCGACCCCGATCCCAAATCAATCGGCGCCAACCGTGTAACCATCCCCCACGCGTACTACAAGGTGATTTACGCGCCCAACGCCAAGCCCCCCGCCATGCTCGGGTTTGTTCTCCCCAACGCGGGTTCCAAACGCCCCCTCGCCGACTTCGCCGTTACGGTGGATGCCGTCGAAGCCATGACCGGATTGGATTTTTTCTCCATTCTCAACAGCGACTTGGAAGGAAAAAGCGACACTTCCGTTTGGAAGTGGACGCCCAACCGCCGCTGATTTTTCCTGGAAATATTCTAGACCCTTTACGGCGCAACCATGTCGGAGTATGAGCGCTGGGAGAGTGGTGGGCCCTTTGTCCCCCACACCCCCTCGGCGCCTTGCGGCGCAACAGAGCCGTATGGCCCTGTACCCGTTGTATTATTTGGGGTGGGTGGGTTAGCATGGGAATGGGGACCGCCCCGAAGGGATTCCGTAACACCGCAACCCCCGGTCCAGCGCCACCAGCGCTCTATCGCATTTGCCGTTATTATGACGGAAGGAGTCCCGTCATTTGCCCGTCATTTCATTTTTGACACGTTATACAGTGCCCTGATTTCCACTAAATTCCGGGTGGAATTGACGGGCGTGAGCGTCGATAGCGTCACAGAGGGTCTGAAGGACATCGGATTTAAGGGCGATACGCTTCAGACAAGGGAGCTCGTTCAGAAAAAGATCGCGCTCGTTGCGGCGGCAACTTCGGATGTTGGAGAACGCGATGCGCAAAGAATCGGACGCGGTGTCGCGGGCGCAAAGTCCGTTTTGCGTAAGCAGAAGCCCCGCCTTGGCGGAACCGAAAACGCTGATGTCCAAAAGGAGGAGGACATCTTTCTCCGGCGTTCCGGGCGCATAGGCGCCAAGGGCATTTTTAAGTTTTTCCACGGGAATGAATGGGGCAAGAAAAATCGAATCGGCCCGGCAGGCGGCAAAGGGGTTGTGCGGAGCATGCGGTTCCCGCCGCGCCGTTTCCGCAAGTCGGAGGATTCCATCCCCGATCATTCGAATGTCGGCGCGGGAGAGGCCGGAAAAATGGTACGAACAGTGCGGACCGAAAAAAATCGAATAGTTCCGCTCCTCCGCAACCTCAATCTCCGCCAAAGGAATCGCGAACGACGATCCGCAGAGCGGCTTGCCGTAAACGGCCTTCCGCGTAACGGCCAACCCGTTGCCGCCGCCCCCGCAAACAGTGTCATCCACCAGAAGAATAACCTCCGGATCGGCTTCCCACGGAATGTAGCCGCGGACGGCTTTCCGGAGTTTTTGAGGCGCAATCTCCGGAGCGACGTAGATGCTGCGTCGTGAATCGGCATAAAATGGAATCCCATTCATACACTGAATTCCTTTAGATAATGATGATCTCGCACCAGACGATTTCCACATTTTCCGAGTTGGGCCCGCCGAACTCAAGGAGATTGTCGCCATCGCGCAGCGCTCCTTCCGGGAGGGCGAAGACCGCGCCGGAGCGCACGTCCGGCGGGCACTCCGGCAACGAGTCCTCCACGAGGAACGGAGCGACCTGTATCCCGTTCAGGCGGATGTCGAACGCAATTTCCGGTGTTTTCTCCTCCGCGAATCCCAGAACAAGTTTCGCCCTGCGCCCCGCCGTTCCACCGCCGACGTTGAGACGGATTCCCGGATACGATTCCGAAGGAGCAAGGGGGAGGACCGCGTCAATGCGCATTCCTTCGGCCCGGCAGATTTCGTCGGCAAATGTTACGATGTGCCGGCGGGGGAGAGGCTCGACCGTTTCGCGCGCGCCGACTTCGCCCAGTATTTGTTTCCATGCCGCCTTGTCGGTCATCCCGGCGCGTCCGTCCATGTGGTTGAACAAATAGATCAGGCCCGCCCCGCGGTACAGGAACGAGGCGGCGAACCCGCGCACCACCTCCGCCGAATTGGTGAAGCCGAAGGCCATCCCGGGATGGGCGCGGCAATCGATCTCGATCCCCGCCGCGAGGACAACGTGCGTTGGAAGAAGCATCCGCCACAGCTCAAGCTGCGGATCGAAATCGGTAACCCCCCAATAGGAGCCGACGGTAACCTGGCTGATCCAGCCGGCGCGCGCCCATGCGACCACATCGAACCCCATCCGGCGCGCGTCGTCCGGGCGGCTCGGCATGCGCACTGAGAGCTCGATGCGGCGCCCGCGACGCTGCCCCGCCGCATCGGCCGCCGCGCGAACCTCCTGCATGAAGCGAGTCAGAATCTCCATCCCCGCCTCCTCCGCGCCGGGGCGGAAGCACGGAGGACTCCGCATCCAGTCGAGCTCCAGGCCATCGGGCGCGTAGCGCTCCAGAATCTCCAGCGCCAGCTTCATAAAGTGATCGTACACCTCCGGATCCGCGTAGTCGAGTGCTTTCCCCGGCCATTTGGCTTGGTAGGGGGCGCGATAACTTTGGGTGTGTTCGCGCCAGAAATCGCTGCAAAGCTGGGCGTCCGGGAGGGGAATCCAATGGAGGTCGTTCATCCGCATGCTGAGAAACATCCGGAGGCCGCGGCTTCGTCCATAGTCGATCCTGTACTGGAAATGTTCGGGGACGACTTCGCTGAGCAGGCGGCAATTGAGGGCGTTTTTGCGCATCGGCAGCGGCGTGTCCTCCACCACTTTTCCTCGGGAACGGGGGAGGCCGTCTTCACCCCGTTCGATGCCGTGCCACAAAGGTTCCCAAACCTTGCTCGCGTACAGCGCGCGCATCCCGTTGACGCAATAATTCAGCTGGCCGACCTGGCCTGTGGCGTAGGTGTCGATTTGTTTGCGCAAGCCTTCCTCGCACATCGCCTCCGGCGGGTAGCAAGCCATGAAATTTTCAAAATCCTCGTTCAAAACAATGGTCGACACGGTCTTCTCCTCTTGGGGTTCTTCTTTGTTTGTTTCTTTTCCAAATTTTTTCCTCCACCCTTTGCGGAGGCTGATTAAAAACGCGCCGATAAAGAAAAACACCGCCCAGAACAACACCGAAACACCTTTAAAATGGCGGACTTCCGCATAAAAACGCCACAAAAGCCCGCCGCCGGCCAGTGCGCCGTATCCCCCCAGGAGCCAGTAGAAAAAGCGGTCGCGCGCCAGCAGGGCGAACGCAACGCCCATCACCCATTCCAAGGCAAACCAGAAATACGGCACAGGAATGTTCAGGTTCTTTTTCGGCGCAACGTAAATGGCCAACATCACAAACAGAAACAGAAAGGCGAGGACGCCGACGACACGCCGGAATTCGCGAATCCCCTCTTCGCGCCCGATAAGGGCGATTGCCATGACGACTGCCATGCCTGTGTGGATGGGAACCAGCCACGGAATTACGTTACGGCAGAGCACCCCCGCGAACACCACCGCGCCCACCGCGCAGAGGGTGCGAGTAAACGTGTTGTTGTCGCAAATAAGAAAACGGACCAGAAGCAGCATGGCCGCACTCCCCGCGACAAGAAGACAACATGGAGAGCCGACGCGAAAAAGAATTGCCGTCAGCAGCGTCAGGAACAAGGCGACGTCGCAGCCTTTGAAGCGCCGCAGCCACGCATAGAGATAGAACAACGCAAGGGATGCGAACGCAAGCGCCGCCGGCGTGAGCCCGTGCACGAAGATCATCCGCCGGAACTGCCAGAACGCATGGGGCGGAAAATCCCGGACGATTGCCCCCAGAAGAAGAACGGGGGGAAGAATGTAGACGACCGCCGGGCATTCCACACGGTTCGCCTTCTGGTATTCCGTAATGAGGAAGAGGGCGGCCCAAATTGGCGGCAGGAGCATGTACATGCCGAACCCGCTCTCCAATGTTCCGAAATTGCCGAGTTTTCCGTGGGCCGTGTGGAACGAAATTGTAACAAGGTATGTACGGAAAACGATGCCCACCCACAGCATGACCGCCGCCGACCACGGGAAAAACGGCGCGCGCCACGGGGTGTTGCTCCCTTCCGCGCATTGGTTTCCGCGTCGCGCCGCCGGGAAGAACCCCGCCGCGAAAAGGATGCTCATAACCAGCGGAAAAGCGAGGATGCACCACATCGAGGGGGCTTTGTTGTCGGGAAAACGGAGAATCAATTCCCCAAGGATGAGGGGGAAGGCAAAAAACGCGCCGAAAACGGTGTACATGCCGGCAAGAAAGCCGCGCGGAAAGCGGATGGCGAGCTGCCGCCGGATGCTTTCGAGCACCCCCAGCGAAAAAAAGAATCCCGCCGCAAGATACGCGCGTCCGGCGAGGTTGCCGTCCAGCGCTTCGCTGTCGGCACTGACCGACTGCACCATCAGCAAAAGAAGGATGCACATAAAGATCGAACGCGCGTCGTCCCACACCCGCCCCCAACGGACGATGAAGACCGACGTCGCCGCCAGAAGAAGCGTGAACGCCGCGTTCAAGCCCAAGGGAACAAGCGTGCTCCCGTCGATCCCCCCCGTGCGGAAGACCACCGTTTGCGCGTAAAGGACGATCGCCGCGCTGATGAGGTAAAACGGGTTGCTGTTGTAAAGGAAACGGACAAGGTCCGAAGGCGTAAAATCCTTCTTCGCGGTAGCTTCGCTCATTTCCCATGCTCCTTTTTTAGGCGATATGCATGCATATTAATTCGTATTCGGTGTTGTATTTTCCTTTGCCCGAATCGGCGGAGGCGATCGCCAGATAATATTCCCCGGCGTTCAGCCCGACGTCGTACAAACGATGGCGGGAAGTTCCGACGCGCATGCAGAAGGCTCAATGATTCGATGCGAAAGAGCGTCATGGGCTGTTTTCCTTGGCGTTCACGGGTCGTTTGAAATTACTATAATGCATCGGCAGGCAATTGCAACTGTTTCGGCCCAACAAAAAAGCGGCGCGCCGTAGCTGGCGCGCCGCGTCCTGGAACGTGGGGGTCAGGCCATGCTGACCCGCTCGGCAAAATAGCCGGTGCGCGGATCGCTTTTCACGATGTGGCCTTCGGTGATGA